>NZ_JAKNUW010000001.1 GCF_023155805.1 Micrococcus lacusdianchii
CGCTGGAGCAGATCAGCGTGGCCGGGGCCCGCGGCCGACGGCGGACGCGGCCGGCGCGGCTGATCGCGGACAAGGGCTATCCCTCGAGGGCGAACCGGGCCTGGCTGCGTCGGCATGGCATCGCGGCAACGATCCCGGAGCGAGCGGATCAGATCGCGCACCGGCGCCGCCGCCCAGGAAGACCGATCGACGTCGGTGAAGACCAGCGCCAGCGCTACCGGGGACGCAATGTCGTGGAGCGGTGCTTCAACCGGCTCAAGCAGTGGCGAGGGATCGCGATGCGCTCGGACAAGTACGCCCGGAACTACCACGCCGGGCTCAGCCTCGCCGCGACACTGCACTGGCCCGCCACCACCCTTGAGCAACACGCCCTAGTCCCCGCACGCACGACGGCGGGGGCCGCGTCCCCACGACACGGCCCCCGCCTGCGGCACCCTCGGCGCCCGCCCGGGACGTCCCCACGACATCCCCGGCACCGGCCGTCCTGCGCTCCCCACGAGCACGGGACGGCCGGAGTCTCATCGCACGATCAGTGGTCGTGGCCCTCGTGCTCGTCCGAGGACTCGCCCTCGTGGTCGGCGTCGTCGTGCGCCTCGCCCTCGTGACCCTCGTGGTCGGCGCCCTCCTCGGGCGTCACGGACTCGGGCTCGCCGGTGACCACGGCCATCTCGACGGGCGCGAACTCCAGATCCTCCTCGAGGACCGTCTCGCCGGTCCCCAGGTCCACGGCCACGAGCTCCCGGTTCTCGGCGTCGGTGACGTAGGCGGTGTGCCCGGCAACCTTGAGGATCGGGCCGGGCTGCTGCCACTCGTCCTTCTCCTTCCAGGGTGCGATCACGGGGTGTTCGGCGGTGATCTCGCCGGTCTCCCCGTCGATCACGGTGAGCTCGCCGTCGTAGGTGAGCACGACACCGGAGCCGTCCTCGGCGCGGCCCAGAGACCGGAACCAGTAGGAGGAGCCGAGCTCCAGGGTGGTCACCCGACCGGTGTGGGCGTCGATCAGGTCGACGGCGGTGGGTCGCTCGGTCTCGTCGCCCTCGGCCTTCGTGCCCTCGACCTTCCGGTCGGCCAGCACCACGGGTGAGGACTCCAGCCCGGCGAGGTTGCCGTTGCGCACGTACCCCTCGGCCAGCACCTTGTGGAACGCGCCGTCCCGGTAGATCACCGGGCCGTCCTCGCAGCCGAGCACGACGACGTCGCCCGCCTCCGTCGGCTGTGCGGCGGCCTCCCCGTGGACCCCGGGGCAGTCGTCGGTCTCGGCCATGACCTCGCCGGACACGCGGTCGATCACCTGCACGGTGTCCCGGGACTCCTCGGTGCCCTGCGTCGTCAGCAGCGACCCGTCGGCCAGCTCGAGCGCCACGCCGTGGTGCGGGGCCGTCGTCGTGCTCTCCTCCATCACGGGCATGAGGTCCCGCGTGGCCTTGTCCAGGTGGGCGGACTCGAAGGTCTGGATCCTGCCGGTGCCGTCCGCGAAGAGCGTGGTCTGGCCGTGGTGGGTCACCACGTGGCCGGCGTGGCCGCCGGGGAAGGTCACGCCGGTCATGCCCGGCTCGGATGCGTAGTTGTGGACGTGGTCGCCGTGGGCCTTCGCCTGGATGCCGGCGTTGAACACCTCCCAGCCGTGGCCAGTGACGACCATGACGTCCTTGCCGTTGCCGGCGTTGGCCAGGCGCTTGAACCCGGAGAGGGCCTGCTCCGTCACCACCTCGCCGGATCCGGGAGCGGGGGCGAGGAACGGCGTCGGGCTGGCGGACCCGGTGCCGCCCGAGCACGCGGTGAGCGCGACGGCGGCGGCTGCGAGGGTGGCGGCCGCGAGGGTGGCGGTGACAGTGGAGGCGGCGCGGCGGGCGCCCGCTCCCCAGCGCCCCCGACCGCGCCCCTACGACATCCCCTGGGAGAAGGGGCGCATGCTCGCCGCCCACCCTGCCTCCGCCGTCGCCCCCGTGCTGGGCTGGACACCGCCGCAGGGGTGGCCCGCCGCGCTGACGGAGCACCTGGGGATGGAGCTGTGGCGGGTCCCGGTGGTGGTGATCAGCGCACTCGGGATCTACCTGACGGCGCTCCTGCTGCTCCGGGTGTTCGGCGCGCGGCTGATCACGGGGCTCTCGGTGTTCGACACGGTGGTGGCCCTGATGTTCGGCGCCGTGGCGGGCCGCGTCATCCTGGGCCACCCGCCCACGCTGGCCGCGGGCGTCGTGGGGCTGACCACGCTCGCCGTGCTCGAGGCGGTCATCCTCGAGGCCAGCGGTCGCCTCAGCGTGATCCGCGCCGGGGAGCCGATCGACCTCGACCTCCTGGGGGACGCCATCGGCTCGGAGCACCTCCACGACGACGCGGACTGAGCCTCGACCCTCACGCCCGGCCGGGGCCGCCGTCGTCGTCGTGGTCGTCTTCGAACTCCCCCCGCCGGTGCAGCCGACCCCCGGGCGAGCGCGCGCGCAGCCACGTCAGCACCGTCAGCAGGATCAGCACCAGCACCGACATGATCAGGCCGTTGAGCACCAGGACGCCGGCGGGCACGGGGTCCACCGCCCGCAGGAGCGTGGGCTGGGCGGCGGCGCCGGCCAGGGCGGACAGCACCAGCGGCCAGCGAGTGTCCAGCCGGTCCGCGACGCCGGCCCCCACCGCCGCGGCCGGCAACGCCAGCAGCGGGGTCAGGGAGGGGTTCGGCGCCAGCAGCCCGCCCACGAACGCCACCCCCGGCACCGCGGCGAGCCACAGCAGGGACCGCCGGGGCAGCGTGGGCCCAGACGGACGCGCCCGCCCCGCCGACTCGACCACCAGGACCACCGCCAGCAGTGCGAGGAGCCCGGCCGCCGTCGTCGCCCCGGGCACCGCGGTCAGGAGCCCGCCGCCGGCGCCGCTGGTCACGTGCAGCGCGGCGAGCGCCAGGCCGCTGACGACGGCGGGGGCCGGCTCGTCGAGCCAGCGCCAGTCGCGCTCGTGGGCGGCGGGGGCCTGCTCAACGCGGATCATGGGCTCCATTGTGGGATGTGCGCCGTCGCTCGAACGACAGCGCACCAGGACGCGCCGTTTCTCGCACGAAAGCGCTAGGGCGTCAGTCTTCGGCGCCGGAATCAGGCCGCCCTGCCGCCGCGCTCGGCCAGCCTGACGATCGACGGCTCCGTTGCTCTACCGCGCTTCTTATCCGCCGCCACGAGAGCTCGCGCCGCCGCACTGCGCGCTTCTTCGGAGTAGTACCGGCCTGTCGCCGCCGACCGATACGTGATCTTCCCCTTGGACGAGACGGACGATGCCTTCCGTCCCTCCGCCGACGCCTGCGGCCGATGCACACTCATGACGGGTCCTCCGTTCTCTGGTGATCATTGTGGCCGGGGCCAGGCCGACTGTCGAGGTCCTCCACCGCGTCCGCATGGACGGCATCCCCCGCGGCGGCGGCGATGACATCCGCTTCGTGCTCCTCCGCCCATTCGCTTTCCGCCAGCGCGGCCAGGACGTCGAACCCCAAGCGAGGGTCGCCGGTCGCCACCTGGTTCAGGGCCCACTCGGCTCTAGCCCACCACTGCTCCTTGCGATTCGCGGCACGGCGCTCCTCTCGGTCCTTCGTCGCCTGGTGGGCCGCTTCCCGGGCAGAGCGGCGAGCCGCCCGGTAGGCGATGACAGCGGCGACAACGGCCGCCGTCCCGCCGAAACCCGCAGAGGTCAGGAACTGCCTCCAGAACCCGTCGTCCAGGATGAACGGAGGGAACATCCGCCCGACGACTGCCCCCGCCGCGCCGGAGGCGATCACCAGCAGGAGGACGCCCCACGCCGGCAGGGTCACGGCTCCCCACTTCATCCGCAGCTCCTCGTTCCCGGTTCAGTCCCTGATTGCTCATGATGCCAGGTGCCCCGCACCGCGGAGCGGCCAGCCTTCCACAGGGTGCCGCCCACCCGACATGAGCCGACAGGAGGAGGTCCCGCCGGTGACGGCACTCCGGTGCCAGTGGCATCAGCGGCTCGGCCCAGAACCCCTCTCGTGCAGGGGCCAGGCTCCGGAATCCCCTGCCGCCGCTCGAACGACAGCGCACCAGGACGTGCCGTTTCTCGCACGAAAGCGCGAGGGCGTCAGGCGTCGGCGGAGAGGAGCTCCCGGATGTCGTCCGCGGTGAGGGACTCGGTGAAGGCGCCGGAGCCGGAGTCGTCGGACTCGTCCATCAGCGCCCCGAACAGCTCGGCCTTGCGCTGCTGCAGCTCGAGCACCTTCTCCTCGATCGTCCCCTCGGAGACCATGCGGTAGACCATCACGGTGCGCTCCTGGCCGATCCGGTGCGCGCGGTCCACGGCCTGGTTCTCCGCGGCCGGGTTCCACCACGGGTCCATGAGGAACACGTAGTCCGCCTCGGTGAGGGTGAGCCCGAAGCCGCCGGCCTTCAGCGAGATGAGGAACACGGGCGCCTCGCCCTCGCGGAACCCCTGGATCACGTCCGCGCGGTGCCGCGTGGAGCCGTCCAGGTACGCGTGCTCCACGCCCATCGCGTCCAGCTCCTCCGCCACCACGCGCAGGAAGGACGTGAACTGGCTGAACACGATCACCCGGTGCCCCTCGGCCAGCACCTCCTCGAGGTCCATGAGGAACCGCTCGAGCTTGGAGGAGGGCACGGCCGTGTACTCGTCGTCCACGATCTGCGGGGCCAGCGCCAGCATGCGCAGCAGCGTGAGCGACTTGAAGATCGTGAACCGGTTGCCGTCCATGTCCCCGAGCAGGCCGAGGACCTTGCGCCGCTCGCGCGCCAGGACACGGTCGTACACCTTGCGGTGCGCGGCCTCGAGCTCCACGGAGAGCACCTGCTCCTGCTTGGGCGGGAGATCCTTGGCCACGAGCTCCTTGGAGCGCCGCAGCATGAACGGCCGCACCCGGCGGCGCAGCGCGGCCATGCGCTCGGGGTGCTCGCCGGACTCGATCGGCGTCACGTAGGCCTCGCGGAACCGGCGGTGGCTGGGGAACAGGCCCGGGACCACCACCTCCAGCAGCGCCCAGAGGTCCGTGAGGGAGTTCTCCATGGGTGTGCCGGTGATCGCCAGCCGGAACGGCGCGTCCAGGTCGCGGGCCACCTGGTGCACCTTGGACGCCTTGTTCTTGAGGAACTGCGCCTCGTCCAGCACCACGCCGCCCCAGCTGACGCCGCTGTACGCGGCGGCGTCGATCCGCAGCAGCGTGTAGGAGGTGACCACGACGTCGGCGCCGTCCGCCTCCGCCGCCACGTCCGTGCCGCGGCGGCGGGTGGTGGTGTCCAGCACGCGCACGTCGAGGCCCGGGGTGAACTTCGCGGCCTCCGACGCCCACACGGACACCACCGACGACGGCGCCACCACCAGGAACGGCGGCCGGTCCGTGTGCGTGGCTCGGGCGTAGGCCATCAGCGCGAGGGTCTGGACGGTCTTGCCCAGGCCCATGTCATCCGCCAGGATCCCGCCGAGGTCCTGGTCGTGCAGGAAGCGCAGCCAGCGCAGCCCGTCCTCCTGGTAGGGGCGGAGGTCCGCCTCCAGCCCCGGCACCTCGGGTGCCTCGGGGAGGCGGTCCACGGAGGCCAGACGCCCGACGGCGGCGGTCCACTCCGGGTCCTCGTGCACCTCGTCCGCGGCCTCCTTGAGGTCCTCCCAGAAGCCCACCTGGTGACGGGACACGGCGGTGCTCTCCGGCGTCCACTCCTGCAGCGTGGCGGCCTCGGAGAGCAGGGCGCGCAGCCGGTCGAACGCGGGGTGGTCCAGACCCAGCCAGGTCCCGTCCGGCAGCATGAGCGTGGTCTTGCCCTGCACGAGCGCAGTGAACAGCTCCACGAACGGCAGCACGTGCCCGTCCACGGACACCTGCACGCCGAGGTCGAACCAGTCGTGCCGCGCGGCCCTCGTGGAGACCTCGATGCGCGGCGCCGCGGTCAGCTCGCGGTAGTCGGGGCGCTCCCCGGTGACGTCCACGCGCACGTGCTCCAGCCGCTGCAGCCGCGGCAGCACGGTCTCGGAGAAGCGGGCCGCGCCCACGCCCTCGAGCTCCTGCTCCTGCGTCCGGGCGGCGCGCGGCCACACCTCGACGGCGTCCCGCACCACGGACTCCTCGTGGCGGGGGTCCCGCAGACCCTCGGCGCCGAGGTCCAGCTCCCGCGGCGGGTCGAAGTACAGCCAGGACCAGCGGAGGACGAGCCGATGGTCGGGACGGAAGTCAGCCTGCAGCCGCAGCACGGGCGGCTCGAACTCGGGCAGGGCCACGGACGAGTCGTGACTGTCCACGTCCAGGGACCCGCGCAGGCGGGGATAGATCCGCTCGAGGAACTCCTCACGGTCCGCGGCGGGCACCTGCACGGGCCGGCCGTCCAAGACCATGCGCTGCACGGGCTCCGGCACGGGCCGGCGCGCGGGGATCAGGTGCAGCGTCCAGGTGCCGTCCGCCTCCTCGACGGGGCGGTAGAAGCCGATCGAGCCGATCACGCGCACCCCCCGCAGCGGCTCCGGGCGGGGTGGGGTGTCGTCGTCGTCCGCGGCGGGACGGCGGGCCGGGACCAGAGAGGGCGTGACCTCGAGCCCGCCCTCGGGGGCGGCGGTGACGTCCAGACCGACCTCCACGGGCGGGTCCAGGACCACGTCCTCCAGGATGCCCTGTGCCACGAGCGGCACGCCCGCCTCCTGCGCCTCGGCGAGCAGCTGCCAGATGCGGCCGGAGTCGAACGCGTGCAGGCCGAACCAGGCGTCCGTGGGGTAGGAGTCCTCCGCCTGCAGCTGGCGCCACACCAGGCGCAGGGCGCGCTCCTGCGCCGGGGCGTACTCCGCGCGCGGGAACTGGAAGGCCTTCCACGTCAGGCCGCCCTTGATCCACGTGCCCTTCGCGCCGCGCTTGAGCGGGCGCAGGATCACGTACAGCGGACGGTCCTCCCGCAGGTGCTCCTCGCCCGCCGGGGCCGGTCCCCACTGCTGGAACGCGTTGTGGGAGGACTCGGCCACCAGCTCGACCCCGATCGCCAGGTCCGGCGGCGGGGCCAGCCGGCGCGGGCCGCCGTCGAGCCCGGCGAGGGGCTCGAGGACGCCGCGCCACGGCAGGGCGCCGCCCTCGGGACGGGCGGGGTCGGCAACGACGGCGGCACCGGCCTCGGGCGCGCCGGGGGCGGCGGGCGCGACGATCCGGTCCGCCGTGGTGACCATCCGGGCGAGCTGGTGGCGGGCGGCCTCGCGGGCCGTGTCCGCGTGGCGCCGGCTGATCTCGTACAGGGCGGCGGCCACGTGCTTGCAGTCCTCGCCCACGGGGCACTGGCAGCGGCCGGCGGTGGGCTCGAGCAGGGGCGTGCCGTCCTCGGCGGTCTCGCCGGACTCCTGGAGGCGCACGGCCTGGCGGTAGGGCTGCGGCGCGGTGCCGCGCACGGAGGAGGTCAGGCGCAGGCGGGCGGCGTCGTAGGTCACGCGGAGCACCTGACCGGCGGCCGCGATCTCGAAGCCCCGGTCCGCGCTGGTGGGGCCCACGAGGGCGCGGACGGCCTCCGTCCGCAGGTGCGGGAGCGGGTCGCCGGGAACGCCAGATGCCATAACGGTCAGTCTTTCACGGACCGGCGCCCCTCCGCCGCCCAGGCATGCCGCTCCGCGGCGCCGCTCCCTACGCTGGGAGGCATGACGCAGAACGAGACGGGCCACGCACCCCAGGACGGCAGCTCCTCGGCCGCCCCCGACACCCTCGACCGCACCCACCCGACCGCACCCCACGACCCGTCGGCTTCCGCCGCCCACGAGGACCACGACTCCCCGCTCGGACTCTCCCTCCCCGAGGGCCGCGGCCGCCGGGTGCTCGTCACCGGAGCCACCGGCTACGTGGGCGGGCGCCTCATCCCCGAGCTGCTCGCCGCCGGCTTCCAGGTGCGCGCCGCCGCCCGCGACCCCCGCGACCTCGCGGGCCGGGCCTGGTCCGACGAGGTCGAGGCCGTGCAGTGCGACCTGTCCGAGCCGGATCAGGTGCGGGACGCCATGGAGGGCGTGCACACCGCCCTCTACCTCGTGCACTCGATGGGCGGCGGCGGCGACTTCGTGGAGCGCGAGCAGAAGATCGCGGACATCGTGGCCACCGCCGCGGACGAGGCCGGGATCACCCAGCTCGTGTACCTCTCCGGACTCCACCCGGACGACAAGCCCGTGGAGGAGCTCTCGGACCACATGCGCTCGCGCGCCCTGGTGGCCGAGCGCCTCGAGGCCGCCGCGACGCCGGCGCTCACCTTCGAGGCCGGCATCGTGATCGGCTCCGGCTCCACGTCCTTCGAGATGATCCGCCACCTGGCGGACCGCCTCGTCGTGATGCCCGGCCCGAGCTGGCTGAAGAACGAGGTGGAGCCGATCGCCATCCGCGACGTCCTCTACTACCTGGTCCACGCCTCGGCCCTGGCGGAGCCCGTGCAGGCCCGCGCGCAGATCGGCTGTGGCCGCGCCCAGCCGTTCAAGGAGATGCTCACCGACTACGCCGAGGCGGCCGGACTCGCCCGGCGCCGCGTCCTCACCCTGCCCATCCCGGCCCAGCGCCTCTCCGGCCTCTGGATCGGCCTCGTGACGCCCATCCCCATGGGGGTCGCCATGCCCCTGGCGGCCTCGCTCGCCGAGGACGCGGTCACCGAGAACCACGACGTCGCGCAGATCATCCCGGACCCGCCGGGCGGCCTCACCTCGTACAAGGACGCCGTGCGCCGCGCCCTCAAGCACGAGGAGCGGGGCCCCCTGGAGGTCACCTTCAACGCGGACATCTACGCCTCGAACGACCCGGCGGCCCCGCTGCCCTCGGACCCGGAGTGGGCCGGCAAGACCGTCTACACGGACGACCGCCAGCGTGAGTCCGCCCTGCCGCCCGAGGCGGTGTGGCCCGTGATCGAGTCGATCGGCGGCCACAACGGGTACTACTCGACGCCGACGCTGTGGAAGATCCGCGGCCTGATGGACAAGCTCGTGGGCGGTCCGGGCCTGGCCCGCGGACGCCGGGACGCCGACCACCTGCGCGCGGGCGACTACGTGGACTGGTGGCGGGTGGAGGAGGTCGAACCGGGGCATCGTCTGACGTTGCGTGCGGAGATGAAGGCCGGCGGCCGGGCCTGGCTGCAGCTGAGCACCGAGGCCACGGACACCGGATCGCGCTACCGCCAGCGGGCGATCTTCATGCCGGACGGCGCCCTGGGCCGTGCGTACTGGACGGCCATCCTGCCGTTCCACGCCCTCGTGTTCCCCGAGATGGCCGCGAACATCCTGGCCGAGGCCGAGCGCCGGCACACCGGCTCGGACACGCCCTCGCGCCGCCCCGGCCTGGCCGGCCTGCTGGACCGCCTGCCCCTGCGGCGGAACCCGGTGCGCCCGTCCCAGGAGGAGGCGCGGGGGGCCGCCCGGAACGCCTGAGCCCGGCGGCCGCCGCTCGGCGGCACGGCCGTACCCCGCCGCGGGACCCCGCCGCCCGTCCCCGGCCCTCAGGGGCGGGCGGCGGCCTGCGCCCGACGCACCCAGCGCAGGCCCGGGGACAGCTCCGCCCAGTTGAGGCGGATCGTGGTGACGCCCATGCGGCCCTGGCGGACCCGCGCGTCGAGGGAGGAGAAGAGCCGCCCGGCCGCACCCACGCGGAGGCCGGCGTCGAACCGGGTGCAGCCCGGGGCGTGGAGCAGCAGCTGAAAGCTGAGGTCGAAGTCGTCGTGGACGTCCGCGCGGTGACGGTGGACGCGGTCCCGCACGTCACGCCACGCCTCAGCCCGCAGGGCGCAGTTGGAGCCCCACAGCGGGGTGCCGGCCACGGCCGCGCCGCCGACCCACCGGTAGGCCGCGGTGTACGCGTCCGAGCGCACCCGGCTCAGGAGCCGGGGCTGGTCGTAGAAGACCCCGGGGCCGGTGAGCCCCAGCATCTCCGGCTGGGCGGCGAAGCGCGCGACGATCCGCTCGACCCAGTCCTCGGGCACGCGCGAGTCCGCGTCGCAGCGCAGGATGAGGTCCCCGCGGGCGGCGTCGTAGCCGGCGGCCGCGGCGGAGGGGATGCCGCGGACGGGCTCGTGGACCACCCGGGCCCCGGCGGCGCGGGCCACGACGGCGGAGTCGTCCGTGCTGCCGTTGTCGACCACGACCACCTCGTCCGGGCGGCGGGTCTGCCGGGCCAGGAGGGCGAGGCACGCGCGCAGGTGGGCGGCGTCGTCGAGGACGGGCACCACCACGGAGACCGTCACCGGCGCCGCCCCGCCGGCCGCCCCCGGGTCCCGGCCGCTCACCCATCCCCCCGGCGCACCGCGCGCACCGCGATCAGGGCGGCGATGGATGCGCCAAGGAGGTCGGCGGTGAGGTCGCCGAGGGTGTCGTCGTAGCCGACGCCGATCTCCTCCGTGACCTCGTGGTGGCCCCACCACTCGGCGACCTCCCACACCACGCCGAGCGCCACGCCCGCGGAGGTCAGCGCGAGCGCGGAGACCACGGGGCCCAGCATCCGCACCGCCTCGGCCGGGTTCACCGGGCCGCCGGCCCGTCCGCGCCGGCGCAGAGCGGATCGCACGACGACGGCGACCAGCCCCGTGACCACGGCGGTGGCCGCGGCGTGCATGGCCAGGTCCAGGCCCTCGGCACGGTGGTAGAGGCCGATCACGCTGGCCCACCCCGCGGCGAGCAGCACGGCCTGCCCGCACCAGTCCAGCAGGCGCCCGCCGGCCAGCCAGCGCAGCAGCCATTGGCCGCCGAACACCAGGAACATGGCGGCGGCACTCGGCCAGCCGGCCACGGCCCCGGCCGCGGGCACCAGCGCGAGCCCGACCAGGCGCAGCACGTCCGCGGGGAGGAGTCCGGAGAGGACCCTCCCGCCGAGTGTGCCCTTCCGGGTGGAATGGGGCGCGTGTGCGGGGCTCATTCCGCCCGCTTCGTCCCACTCGAGCGCGCAGGGGCGGGGCCCGCGGGCTCGCGCTCCCGGTCCCCCTCACGACGACGCCGCCGACTCCCCGTCAGCAGCAGCCACAGCGCGGGCAGCAGCAGGGCGGAGCCGAGCGGGTACGCGAAGTCCTCGATCGGCGCCAGGCCGATGCGCACCCCGGCGAGGGCGTGGCCGCCATAGTCGAACAGCCCGGAGGCGATCATGACGTTGTCGAACACGGCGGTGAGCACCCAGAGGGCCGCGGTGGCCAGGAGGATCGCGGCCATGTGGCGGGCACGCATCCGCCCGGCCAGGGCCGCCGCGAGCAGCACCCCCAGCCCGAGGCCGAGGAACACGGCGTTGAGCTCCCAGAAGGTCACGGGCCCCTCCTCTCGGCGCGGTGCTCGAGCACCCGCACGGCGCCGGTGAACAGCACCATGGTCAGGTAGCTGAGGAACAGGAGGAAGAACGCCTCCTCGAGCGGCAGCTGGTGGGCCAGCATGATCCCGGTCATCAGCGGGGAGTCGCGGTGCAGGAAGATGCCCTCGGCGATCGCCCACACATCCCACCAGAGGAAGTAGGCCAGGCCCGTGGCCAGGACCACGGCCCCGGCCAGGGGACGGCGCCACAGGAACAGCCGCCAGCGGGCGTCCATGAGGGCCATGCAGCCGATCACGGCCACCAGCACGAGCAGGTACGTCATCCGAGGACCCCTCGCTCGAACGCCCACCAGATCAGCAGCATGGTCACCAGGAACCCCGTCAGGTAGTTGAGCCAGAGGAAGGTGCGCCAGCCGCGGTTCGCGTGCCCGGACGTGGCGTCCGTGACGCCGGCGAAGCGCAGCGTGTTGGCGAGGTACGGCACCGCGAGCAGGGCGGCCAGCGGGCCGGGCCACTGCGTGCCCAGCATCAGCAGACCCGCCCCGGCGTAGAGGGCGGCGGCCGTCCACACGGTGGGCCGGGCGCCGAGCACGGTGGCCACGGAGGCCAGCCCGCCCTCGCGGTCCGGGACTACGTCCTGCACCGCACCGAACATCTGCGAGGCCATCCCCCACAGGAAGAAGCCGGCCAGCAGCGCCCACAGCGCGCCCGTGAACCCGGCGCCGGCCAGCACCAGCCCGTACACGGCGGGCGAGACGAAGTGCGTGGCCGAGGTGACGGCGTCGAGGAACGGCCGCTCCTTGAACCGCAGCCCCGCCCACGAGTACGCGGCCACCGCGAAGAGGGAGACCGCCAGCACCCCGACGGCCGCCCACTCGTCCCGCAGCACCGACCAGCCGACCAGCACCGCCACGAACGGCAGCGGGACCAGGCAGGACCACAGCAGCACCCGACGGCGCACCGCGGGGTCCGCCAGGACCGACCCCTCCACGCCGCCCTTGCGGGGGTTGCGCAGGTCGGAGGCGAAGTCGAAGACGTCGTTGATCCCGTACATGGCCAGGTTGTACGGCACCAGGAAGAACACCGTGCCGAGCGCCACGAGCCACCATGGCAGGCTGCCGGTCAGCAGCACGGCGGCCGCGAACGGGTAGGCCGTGTTGACCCAGCTCAGCGGGCGGGACGCCCAGAACAGGGTGCGGATCACGCGATGTCCTCCAGCTCCTCCGGCGCCCCCCGACCGGTCTCGTCGTCATGTGCCCGCGGGTCTCGGACGAGGGTCCAGAGCCCGGTCAGCAGGGCCGTGCCGGCGATCGGGTAGAGGAAGTCCTCCACCGGGGCGAGCCCGATGCGGGCGCCGGCGATGTTCGCCCCGGTGTAGTCCACGATCCCCAGCCCGATGATGACGGAGTCGAAGACGCCCGTGAGCACCGTCAGGAGGGCCAGGGCCGTCAGGACACCGAGGCGCACCCGCGGGGTCAGGCGGCCGCGGCGTCCCGCGGCGGCCAGCACGAGGCCGGCCACCGCCAGGAACGGCAGGCTGATCAGCAGGTATGTCACGACCCTACTCCGTCCCGCGGGCGCCTCGCCCGTGCCAGCACCCGGGGGGCGGCCTCCACGTAGACGAGCGTCTGGTGGCAGAGCAGCCACAGGAAGACGACCTCCTCCACCGGCAGCTCCGGTGCCAGGAAGACGCCCACGGAGACGTCGTTGGCGCCGTGCCGGAACACGTCCGCGGCGATCCCCACCAGGTCCCACGCCAGGAAGAACGCCACCCCCGCGGCCAGGACCGCGGCGGCCCGGCGCGGGGCGCCGGAGAACAGGACCAGGCGCCAGCGGACGTCGATGAGGAGGAAGCAGCCGCTGACCAGGAGCAGCGCGGCGAGGTACATCAGGCCCCGGCGGCCGGCCGGGCGCCCGCGTGCAGCGCCGTCTCGGAGCCGGCGGGCACCCCGGAGACCTGCTCGCGGGCGATCTCCGCGGAGATCAGGCACATCGGCACCCCGATGCCCGGGCGCACCGAGGACCCGGCGTAGACCAGCCCCGCCACGCGGGAGTCGCGCACCGGCGGGCGGAACATCGCCGACTGCCGCAGGGTGTGCCCCGGGCCCAGCAGGGAGCCGCGCCACGCGTGGACGTCCGCGGCGAAGTCCGCCGGACCCCACGTGCGGCGCACCACGATCCGCTCGGCGAGGTCCTCCACGCCGGTCCAGCGGGCCAGCTGGGCGAGCGCGCGGTCCGCCACGGCCTCCACCTGCGGGTCGCCAGGCTCGTCCACGCCGGGGGCGCGGACGCCGCCGCGGCCCCAGTCGGTCTCGGCGGGGGCGGGGATCAGCAGGAACAGGGCCTCGTCCCCCTCGGGGGCGGTGGAGGGGTCCGTGGCGGAGGTCATGGAGACGTAGACCGAGGTCTCCTCGGCGAGGTCCTCCCCCTCCTCGATCCGCCGGAAGTTCTCGTCCCAGTCCTCCGTGAACAGCAGCGTGTGGTGCAGCAGCTGCGGCAGCCTGCCGCGCACGCCCACGCACACCAGCACGGCGGAGGGGCCGGGGTCGCGGGACTCCCACGCCGTCTCGGTGACGCGCTGGTGATGCGGCAGCAGGGCGGTCTGCACGTGGTGCAGGTCCGCGGCGGCGACGACGACGTCCGCCTCGCTGCGCCGGCGCGCCCCGGTCCCGTCCGTCCAGGCGACGGCGCGCACGGCCCCGGCGCGGCGGCGGGCGCCGCGCGGGGTGCGCGGCTCCCACGGCCGGGGCAGGCGCTCGAGGGCGCGGGCCACCCGCCCGCGGGGGGCGGGGGCGTCCTGCACCTCGACGGCGGTCACCTCGGCCTCGGTGACGATCTCCACACCGGCGTCCCGGGCGAGGTCAGCCATGGTGTCCACGAGGGCCGCGAACCCGCCCATCGGGTACTGGACGCCGTCCTCGAGGTCCAGGTGGGACATGAGGTGGTACATCGAGGGGGCACGGCCCGGGGCGGTGCCCAGGAACACGGCCGGGTAGCCCAGCACCTGGCGCAGGCGCACGTCCTCGAAGCGGGCGGCCACGTGGTCCCGCAGGTTCCCCAGCAGGCCGGGCACCAGGGCCGGCAGCGCGCGGAGCACGTCCGGGCGGACCAGCTCGGTGAGGTCCCGGAAGTCGGTGTAGAGGAACCGGCGCTTGGCCAGGGCGTACACGTCCTGCGCCGAGTCGAGGTAGGTGCGCAGGCGGACGCCGGCGCCGGGCTCGAGGCGCTCGGCCAGGGCCACGGCGGACGCGCGGTCGGAGACCACGTCCACCGGGTCCTCGTCCAGGTGGCCCTCGAAGTACACGCGGTAGCCCGGCTCGAGGCGGCGCAGGTCCAGCGCCTCGGCGGCGGAGGAGCCCATGAGGCGGAACCAGCGGTCGATCACCTCGGGCATGAGGTACCAGGACGGGCCCGTGTCGAACGTGAAGCCCTCCGCGGACCAGCGCCCGGAGCGGCCGCCGAGCTGCGCGTTGCGCTCCAGGAGGGTGACGCGGTGGCCGTCGCGGGCCAGCAGCCCGGCGGTGGCCAGGCCGGCGAAGCCGCCGCCGATCACGACGACGCGGCGCGCCCCCGGGGTGGGTCCGGGCGCGTCCGGGCGGGGGGAGGTGCTCATGCGGGGACGCTCCTGGGGGTCTCGGGCGGCAGGGGTCGGCCGCGTCGGCCGAGCCCCACGGGGGAGGCGGCGAGCACGCGGGCGGCGATCGCGGCCTTGACGGGGTCGGGCACCCGCACGCGACGGCGGGCGAGCTCGGCGGCGGGGGTGGCCTCGATCCGGCGGGCCAGCTCCGCGAACAGCCCGTGGGCCAGCAGGACGGCCCGGCCCACGCGCGGGTCGAGCGCGAGGATGCCCGGCAGGGCGGCGTCGAGGTCCGCGTCCAGGTCCGCCAGCAGCGCGGCCTTGCGCTCCTCGGTGAGGGCCTCGGGGGTGGCGCCCTCGAAGTAGGTGCGGCCCAGCGCGTCGTGGTCCGCGGCGATGTCGCGCAGGAAGTTGACCTTCTGGAAGGCCGCCCCGAGCCGGGAGGCGCACGCGCGCAGCCGGTCCCGCTCGGCGTCGGTGCGGGCGCGGGTGCCCGGCAGGGACAGGAACACCTGCAGGCACATCAGCCCCACCACCTCCGCCGAGCCGTGGATGTACTCCTCGAGGGAGCGGGCGCCGTGCTCGGCCACCGTGAGGTCCGCGCGCATGGACGCGAAGAAGGGCCGGGTGAGGTCGGGGGTGATGCCGTGGCGGCGGGCCACGTCCGCGAACGCGTGCAGCACCAGGTCCGTGGAGAACCCGGTGGCCATGGCCTCCTCGCATGCGGCCTCGTACGCGTCCAGCGTGGCGGCCACGCGCTCGGCGGGGACGCCGGCCTCGCCCGCAGTGCCGTCCACGATCTCGTCCGCCACGCGGACCATCGCGTAGATCGCGGCGATGTCCCGGCGCTGGGCCGGCGGTAGCGTCCGGCAGGCCCAGGAGAAGGACGTGGAGTAGCGGCCGATCACGCGGGACGCGGCGTCCAGGGCCGCGGCGGTGTACAGCCCCAGGTCCGTGTCCCGGGCGGCGGTCCGGCCGGGCGGGAGCTGGCCGTCCGCGGCGGGGGCGTCGGGACGCGCGCCGGCGTCCGGTCGGGGCGTGGGGATCACGGCTCAGGCCTCCCGGTGCAGGATGTGGTGGCACGTGGCCACGAACTCGGCGCGCTCGGCGGGCCCCAGCGGGAGCCCGTCCAGCAGGGCGCGGGCGCGGTCCACGAGGTCCGCGGCGACGTCGGTGGCATGGGCCACCGAGCCGGCCGCCACGAGCGCCTCACGGGCCTCGTGCACCGCCTTGGCCAGCTCCGCCAGGTCCGCGCCCCCGCGCTCGGCGCGCGTCACGCGCTCCAGGGCCGCCCGCACCCGAGGGTCCCGCCGGCCGTGGGCGGTGATGAGCGTGGCCTTGCCCTCGCGCAGGTCGGCGTCGTCCGCCTTGCCGGTGCGCTCGGGGTCGCCGGTGGTGCCGAGGACGTCGTCGATCACCTGGTAGGCGATGCCCAGCAGCGCCCCGGCCTCGGCGAGGGCGTCCGCGTGCGCGGGCGCGGCGCCGGCCAGCAGCGCCCCCGCACGCAGGGGCTCCTCGAAGGTGTAGCCGGCGGTCTTGAGCCGCTCCATGGTGAGGATGCGCTCGGTGGGCGGGTGCTCCCCGGCGTGGCGGTGCAGCGTGAAGAGCACGTCCTCCAGCTCGCCGGCGGCGGCGGCCGTCGCGGCCCGGAACACCGCGGACGACGCCGCCGCGCCGCGGGCCGGGTCCTCGGCGCACGTGACGGCCAGGCGGAACGCCTCGGTCAGCAGGACGTCCCCGGCGATCACCCCCGCCGAGCGGCCCAGGTGGGCGTCCTCCCCCGCCGGCGCCCCCGCCTCCGCCGCCTCCCGGCGGTAGAGCTCCGCGACGGTGGGCCGGCCGCGGCGGACCCTGTCCCGGTCGATCACGTCGTCGTGGACGATCAGCGCGGCGTGCAGCAGCTCGAAGGCGGCGCCGAGGCGGGCCACCGAGCGCGGGCGCGGGGCGTCCGGGTCGGCGGCGGTGCGGTAGCCGAGGTCCACGAGGCGCGGGCGGATCAGCTTGCCGCCCTCGGTCTGCTCGCTCAGCCGGTCCCACAGCACGTGGAAGGAGGCCGGGGCGTCCTCCCCCAGCGGGCGGCGGGCGAAGACGCCGGCGAGCTCGGCGCGCACGGCGGCTGCGGCGTCGTGGCGGGGGCTCATGCGGCGGTCTTCTCCCGGTCGGCGCGGGCGGCGAGGTCGTCCCGCCAGGCCTCCATGTGGCCGGCGGTACGCTCGAGGAACCGCAGCACCGCGGCGGCATCCTCCTCGGAGGTGTCCGCGAGGACCTCGCCGACGAGGCCCACCATGCGCTGGACCTCCGCCATGGCCCGCTCCCGCGAGGACTCGACGGCACGCACCACGGTGCGGCGGCGGTCCTCCGGGTGGGGCTCGCGGACGGCGTGGCCGGTGGCCACGAGGCGGCCCACCACGGCGGTGGCGGAGGCGGTGCTCAGGTGCAGGGCGCGGGCCAGCTCGGTGGGCCCCATCGGTCCGCGCATCAGCAGCGCAAGCGCGGCGTAGTCCGTCTCGTTCAGATCCATGAGGCGGCGCATCTGGGCGCGCACCTCGCCGTGGAGATGGACGATCCGGCGCAGTGCGCGCGCGTGCTCGGTCACCCCGGTGATCGTCGACGGCATCTCCGCCATGCACCCCTCCTCCGACCCTGCTGTGTCTCTCGACTGTCTAATAGTATGGCCGTCGAACCGAACATCGCCATCCGTCGCGGACACCCGCGCCCGGACGACGCAGATCCGAGAGGCCCCCGTGGACCGACCGCCCCCCGCGCCCGCCGACCCGACCGCGCCCACCGAGCTCGTGGTCCTGCTGGGACCCGACGGCGAGCCCTCCGGCACCGCGCCGAAGTCCACGGTGCATCGGAGCACCGCCGAGGGCGGCACGCCCCTGCACTTCGCATTCTCCTGCCACGTGTACACCCCGGACGGCCGGTTCCTGCTCACCCGCCGCGCCCTGGGCAAGAAGGCGTTCGCCGGGGTGTGGACCAACGGGTTCTGCGGCCACCCCGGCCCGGGCGAGGACCCGGCCGCCGCCGTCGTGCGCCGGGCCCCGCAGGAGCTGGGCATCGCGGTGCGGGACGTGACCCCGCTCCTGCCGGACTTCCGCTACCGCGCCGCGGACGCCGGCGGCGTGGAGGAGAACGAGGTGTGCCCGGTGTTCCGCGCGGTGGCGGACGCAGACCCGGACCCGGTGGCGGATGAGGTGGCCGAGTGGTGCTGGGTGACGCCCGCCGACCTGGCCGCGGCCCTGGAGGCTGTGCCGCGCGCGTTCAGCCCGTGGCTCGTGCAGCAGTGGGAGCAGGGGGCCTTCGACCCCGCCTGACGCCCCCTCCCGGAGACGACGACGGGGCCGTCGCACGCTGCGGCGGCCCCGTCGGGACTCGGGGGCGGGTGCGGCTCAGCGGCCGGCGTCGCCCTGCGCGGGCGCCTCGCCGGCCTGCTCCTCGCCGCCGGCCTGCTCCTCGGCCACGCGGCGGACCTCGGCGATGTCCAGGTCCTTGACCTGCTCCAGGAGCTGGTCCAGCGCCTGGCCCGGCAGCGCGCCGGCCTGGGAGAACACCAGGACGCCACCACGGAACGCCATCAGCGTGGGGATCGACGTGATGCCGGCCATCGCGGCCAGCTGCTGCTGGTCCTCGGTGTCCACCTTCGCGAAGACCACGTCCTCGTGCTTGTCCGAGGCGGCCTCGAACACGGGGGCGAACTGCCGGCACGGACCGCACCAGGAGGCCCAGAAGTCCACGAGGACGGTGTCGTTCTCGGCGACAGTGGTGCCGAACTGCTCGAGCGTGAGGTCGGTGGTGGCCATGGGGCGGCTCCTTCGGGATCGGGTGCGCCGTGCCCCGCGGACGCGGGGCGGCGTCGTTCCCCCGGGCCAACGACGCCGCTGGAGATGCTATTCCGTGGCCCCTCCCCGGCGACCCCCGGGCGTGCGTAGGGTGGCGGGCATGAGCACCCCCCTGCCCCTGCTGGTCCTCAACGGGCCCAACCTCAACCTGCTGGGCCTGCGCGAGCCGGAGGTGTACGGCACGCAGACCCTCGACGACGTCCGCGCCCTCGCCGAGGAGCGCGCGGCCCAGCACGGCCTCACGGTGGACGTCCGGCAGTCCAACCACGAGGGCCAGCTGATCGACTGGATCCACGAGGCCCGCACGGGGCACTGCGGCGTCCTGATCAACCCGGGTGCGTACAGCCACACCTCCGTGGCCATCCGGGACGCGCTCGCCGCGGTGGAGGTGCCGATCGTGGAGGTGCACATCAGCAACGTCCACCGCCGCGAGGCGTTCCGGCACCACTCGTACGTGTCCGCCGTGGCGGATGCGGTGATCGTGGGCGCGGGCGTGGACGGGTACGCCCTGGCCGTGGAGTGGCTGGCCCGCCGCGTGCGGGCCTGAGCCGGCCCGCCAGGCCTCGCGCGGGATCGCCCCCTGACCCTAGCGTCGGCATCACGATGTCCGCGGACAGCCCGCGGACCGCACGACGTCCCCGACGAAGGAGACCGAGATGGTTGACAAGGATCCCCGCATCGAGCTGCTCGAGAAGGTCGAGGAGGCCGGCATCGCCATGCTGACCACCGCGCACCCGGACGGCACCCTGGAGTCCCGCCCCATGGCGGTGCAGGAGGTGGAGACGGAGCCGGGCGTGCTGTGGTTCATCACCCGCGCCTCCGGCGACGCCGCCCAGGACGCCGAGGGCCGCCCCGTGAACGTGGCCGTGCAGGACAAGGGCTTCTGGGCCTCCGTGGCCGGGCACGGCGCGATCGTCCGCGACGACGAGCGCAAGCGCGAGTACTGGAACTCCGCCACCGAGGCGTTCTTCGGCGAGGGCGCCCAGCCCGAGGACCCGGAGATCGTGCTCGTGCGCGTGCAGGCTGAGTCCGCCGAGTACTGGGACTCCGGCGCCGCCTCCACCGTGGTGGAGCTCGTGAAGGCCAAGGTCACCGGCGGCGAGGCCCGCCCGGGCGACCACGACACCGTGGAGTTCTGAGCACCCGCCCGACCCGCGACGACGGCGACGCACCCACGCAGGGTGCGTCGCCGTCGTCGTGCGTGCGGGGCGCGTCCGGTCAGAGGCCGAAGGTGAGGGGGTCCTGCCGGGCGGGGGCGCCGGTGTCCGCGGCGTCCAGGGCGGCGACCTGCGCGGCAGTGAGCTCCACGCTCCGCGCGGCGAGGTTCTCCGCCAGGTGCGCGGGCGAGCCGGAGCGCGGGATGGCCACGCGTCCGCTCGCCCGGTGCCACGCGAGCACCGCCTGCGCAGGGCTCACCCCGGCCTCCTGGGCCACGGCGCGCACGGCCGGATGAGCGAAGACGTCACCGCCGCGGCCGAGCGGCGTGTACGCCACCACGGCGGCCCCGTGCCGGCGGGTGGCCTCCTGCACGGCCCGCTGCTGGATGAGCGGGTCCACCTGGATCTGGTTGACGGCGGCGGTCAGGCCGTCGGCAGCGAGCGCGTCCAGGTGCTCGGGCAGGAAGTTGGACACGCCCCAGCCCCGCAGCGAGCCCGCCGCCCCCGCGAGCGCAGCCAAGGACGCGGCGGCGTCCCGGTAGGTGCCCTCCTCGGGGGTGCGCCACGGGTTCGGCCAATGGAGGAGCACGAGGTCCACGGCGTCCAGGCCGAGCCGCTCGAGTGAGGTCCCGACGGCGGCGCGCACCCGATCCACGCCGCCGAAGGCGTCCGCGGTGAGCTTGGTGGTCACGAACACCTCGTCCCGCGGCAGGCCGGAGGCCCGC
Organism: Micrococcus lacusdianchii; assembly: GCF_023155805.1. Lineage (GTDB taxonomy): Bacteria > Actinomycetota > Actinomycetes > Actinomycetales > Micrococcaceae > Micrococcus > Micrococcus lacusdianchii. The sequence goes on from NZ_JAKNUW010000001.1 coordinate 20,510, forward strand.
AGCGCGGCCCCCACCTCGGCCTCGTTGCCGTAGGCCTGGGCGGTGTCCAGGTGACGGTAGCCGAGGGCGAGGGCGTGCTCGATGGCGGCCTGTCCCGCGGCGCCGGTCAGCCTGTAGGTTCCGAGGCCGAGGGCGGGCGGCGAAAGGGCCGGGTCGGGGCTCACGCCTGATCCTCGTCCTCGGCCGCGAGCTGACCGCATGCCCCGTCGATCTCCTTGCCGCGGGTGTCGCGGAGGGTCGCGGGGATGCCGGCCGCGTTGAGCCTGTCCACGAACTCGCGGGTGACGTCCGGCTCGGAGGAGGTCCAGATGGAGCCGGGCGTCGGGTTGAGCGGGATGGGGTTGACGTGCACCCAGCCCTTGCCGCGGGCATTGAGCTTCTTGGCCAGCAGGTCCGCGCGCCAGGCGTGGTCGTTCATGTCCTTGATGAGCGCGTACTCGATGGACACGCGGCGGCCGGTGGCGGCGAAGTAGTCGTAGGCGGCGTCGATGGCCTCGTCCGCCTTCCACCGCGAGTTCACCGGGATCAGCTCGTCGCGGAGCTCATCGTCCGGGGCGTGCAGGGACAGCGCGAAGGTCAGCGGCACGCCCTCCTGGGCGAGCTTGCGGATGGCCGGCACCAGGCCCACCGTGGAGAGCGTGATGTTGCGGGCGCTCATGCCCAGGCCCTCCGGGGCCGGGTCCACCATGCGGTGCACCGAGGCCATGACGCGCTTGTAGTTGGCCAGCGGCTCACCCATGCCCATGAACACCACGTTGGTGACGCGCTCGGCGTCGTGCCCGCCGTCCTTCCGCGTGCCGCCGAGCTCGCCGGCGGCGATCGCCTGGTTGGCGCGGACCACCTGCTCCACGATCTCCGCGGCGGACATGTTGCGGGTCAGGCCGTTCTGGCCGGTGGCGCAGAACGGGCAGTTCATGCCGCAGCCGGCCTGGCTGGACACGCACAGGGTCACCCGGCCGGGATAGCGCATGAGCACGGACTCCACGAGGGCGCCGTCGAACAGCCGCCACAGGAACTTCACTGTGTCCCCGCGGTCCGTGGTGAGACGGCGGACCTCGGTGAGCAGCGGCGGGAAGAACGCCTCCGCGATCTCCTCCCGCTTCCCCTTGGGCAGGTCCGTCATCTGCTCGGGGTCCGTGGTGTGGTGCTCGAAGTAGTGCACGGAGAGCTGCTTGGCACGGAACGCGGGCAGGCCGATCTCCTTGGCCTTCTCCTGCCGCTCGGTCAGCGTGAGGTCCGCGAGGTGCGTGGGCGGCTGGGACACGCGCGGCTGCTTGAACTGCAGCTGCGGTCGGCCGTCCGGGCCCATCGGCTGGGTCCAGCCCTCGGTCTTCGGCATCACCTGGGGGCGCTCGGCGGTGGCGGCCTCGCGGCGCTTGGGCGCGGAGAGCTGGTGGCCGACGCCGACGCGGCGCATGCGCTCTCGGTCCTCAGCGAGCTGGCGCGCCTCGGACTCGTCGATCAGGCCGCGCTCGGGGCGGCCGAGGGCCGGCTTGCCGGCGCGGTCCTTCTGGCGGTTCGGGGTGGGCTTCGATCCGGGGCGGCGGGGCTGATAGTCAGACATCGACACCATTCTCCCACCCGTGTGCCCTGCCCCGGCGCGGCGCGCGGTCAGGACGACGCCGGCAGCCGCCGCACCGTCCACGCCGCCACCGCGCCGCGCACTCGGCGGGGCAGCCGCGGGTAGACCGCGCGCACGAGCGCCCAGAGGCGGGCCTCGCGGCGGGAGTCCCGCCCGGTCCAGGACCAGCCGAACCCGGCGCGCACCCGCGGGGGCAGCATCCCGGCGGTGACGAATCGCGCGAGGGGCAGCGCCGCCCGCAGCGGCGCGGGCAGGCCCTGGCCGGAGAACAGGTCGACGGCGATCGCCCGCGCGTCGTCCGTGACCTCCAGGCGCGCGACGGCGGCGTCCCAGTACCGCTGGAACGCGGCCCGGTCCGCGGGCCAGGCCCCCGCGGGCACGCCCAGCGCGGTGGCGAGCACGGCGTACTCCCGCAGGAGGCGCTCGGCGTCCGCCGGATCGAGGACACCCCAGAGGCGGTGGCGCACCTGCTCCCCGGCCCAGTACAGGGTGGCGGCCACCCAGAGCTGCGCGTCGGGGTCGTCCGCGCGGTAGGGCCGCCCGCCGCCGTCCACACCGCGCACGCGCGCGTGCTGCGCCTCGACCATCCCCACGACGGCCGCGCGCGCAGGCGCGGCCTCGGGGAGGGTCACCGCGCAGATGTACCCGAGGGTGTGCCGCAGCCGCCGCAGCGGGTCCTCGGTGAAGCGGGAGTGGGCGGCCACGCCGGCGCCGACGCGCCGGTCCGCCACCTGGAGCAGGATCGCGGCGCCCGCCCCGGCCAGGATCGCGGCCTCGCGGGCCATCTCGGCGGCGCGGGCGGGACCGCGGGCGGGGACGGGTGACATGGCAGGACCTCCTGCCGGGACCCTACCGGCCGCGTGACGGGGCTACGGCGGTTCATCCCTCGTTCACCTTCCCTCCGCGTCACGCGCTCCTCCCGGGGCCCGTCTCTTGCACTTCTCCGCGGAGCGAGTATGGTGGTTAACAAGTTGTTCACCTTCCGTTCACTCAACGGGCGGAGGGGGGACCCCACAGACCTCGCGGGCCCCGCCCGCCTCAGCACCACAGAGGCCCCGGCCTCGGAAGGACACGGTGATCACGGTGACCACCCCCCTGACCGACCACCACATGCCCACCACTCCCAGCCCCCTCATGCAGCGCCACGTGCTGGCCCGCGTCACGGACACGCTCGTCCGCCGCTTCGACGGCACCGTGGCCCCGGCCGAGGTGCGCGCCACCGTGGAGCAGGCCTTCGCCGACCTCAAGGCGGACGCCCGCATCACCACCTACCTGCCGGCCCTGACCGAGCACGAGGCCACCCGCCGCCTCGAGGCCCTCGCCGCGGCTCCGGCCCGCACGGCGGTCCCCGCCACGCAGCTCTCCGCCGCCTGACCGTCCGCACTCCCCGCCGCGCCCTCGGGCTCGCCCGCTCAGGCGAGCCCGAGGGCGCGGCGCATGGGCAGGAGCTTCGCCGTCACCTCGGCGACCTCCTCCGCCGGCACCGCGCCGGGCACGATGCCCCCGCCGGCCTGCAGGCGGACCCCGCCGGGCACCTGCTGACCGCAGCGCAGGGCCAGGGCGATCTCTCCGTCGCCGGTCTCGTCCAGCCATCCCACCGGCCCGGCGTACCGGCCGCGGTCCACGGGCTCCACGTCCCGGATCACCGCGAGCGCCGCGTCCCTCGGCGTGCCGCCGACCGCCGCGGTGGGGTGCAGGGGCGCCACCACGTCCAGAACGGCGCCCTCACTCGACCGCAGGCGGCCGCGCACGGACGTGGAGAGGTGGTGGACGTTGGGCAGGGTGAGGACCTCGGGTGCGGGGTCGTCGTCCTCCAGCTCGACGACGGGCGCCAGCGCCTCCACCACGGAGCGGGCCGCCCAGCGGTGCTCCTCGGCCAGCCGCGGGTCGGCGGCCAGGTGCTCCCGGTGGCGGGCGTCCTCGGCCGCGTCCGCGCTCCGTGGCGCGGAACCGGCCAGCACGCGCGAGGTCACCTCGCCGCGCCGGCGCGTGGCCAGCATCTCCGGGGTGGCGCCGATCAGCCCCCCGACGGCGAACACCCACGTCTGCGGGTACTGCGCGCGCAGGGCCTCGAGGGCGCCCCACAGGGCCTGCTCGTCCGCGGGGACGGTGTCCGTGCGGCTGACCACGACCTTGCCGAGCGCCCCGCCCGAGGCCGCCATGCGGTCCAGGACCTCGCGCACGCCGGCGGCGTAGCCGGCGTCGTCCCAGGCGGCGGCGGGGTCCTCGGGCGTCAGGGGGACGTCGTCGTCGGGCATCAGGCGGGCGTCCGCGTCACGGGAGACCGCGGCGTGCAGGGCCTCCTCCGTCATCCCCACGGGCACCTCGACGGGCTCGCCGCCGTCCGGATCGGCCTCGAGGACCCGCGCCGGGACGCGGAGCACGGAGGGAGCGGGCGAGGCGTCGTCGAACACCGAGGACACCCAGGCCAGCGCGGGCGCGGACGGGTCCGGCCGCGCGGCCACTGCGGCCCGCCACATCGCGGAGAGCCGTGCCAAGCGGCGCGGCCCCGTCAACAGGACCGTCCAGCCGCCGACCCCCACCCGCATGTGCCCCTCGCGGGCCCAGACCAGGGCGCGGGCGACGGCGGGGGCGGTGCCGTCGGGTCGGTCCGCGGCGAGGGCGGCGAGCGCGGCGGCACTCGGGGAGGGGGTGGGCATGGCCCCCATTGTCTCCCACCGTCCCACCGGGGCGGCTACCGTGGTGGTCCTCGGCGCGGATCCGACGCGCCCTCGACCCGAAGGACCCGCATGGCGCCCCTTCCCGCTGACCTCTCGTCCACCGGGGACGTCCCCCTCGATCCGACCGGGGCCATCCCCGTGGTGCGGGCGGCGCCGGAGGGGATGCCGGCGCACGTCCTGGAGCGCGAGGCGGAGCGCCTGCACGCCCGCTACCCGGAGCTCGGCGACCTCGCCTCCGTCCACGCCCTGCTGCTGGACTCGTACGCGCGGCTCGCGCGGACCAGCCGTCACCCGGAGCTGCTGGCGTCCACCGCCGCGAACGACGCCGCCGCGCGCCTACGCGCGAAGGCGATCGTCGCGGGCACGCTCGAGTCGCGGAACCCGCGGGTGCTGTTCGTGTGCCACGGCAACGCGGGCCGCTCCCAGATGGCGGCCGCCCTGCTGGAGAACCGCTCCGGCGGAGCGGTGAAGGCCCGCTCGGCCGGCACCTCGCCGGCCGGCTCCGTGCTGCCGCTGGCCCTGGACGCCATGAGCGAGATCGGCCTGCCCCTGCACCACGCCGTCCCCAAGCCCGTGGATCCGGACATCCTGCGGGCGGCCCAGACCGTGGTGCTCCTCGACGGCGCGGAGCCGTTCGACGTCCCCGAGCACGTGGAGGTGCAGCGCTGGTCCGTGCCGTCGATCCGCGGCATGGGCATCGAGCAGGTGCGGGGCGTGCGGGACGCCCTCGACCTGCAGGTGCGCGGCCTGATCGCCGAGCTGCAGGAGCAGGAGCCGGGCGCCGCCTGACACCCGGTGACAGGGTACCCCCTGGGGGTATATGATCGGGGGCATGGAGCACGATCAGCACGCCGGCCACGGCTACGCGCCGCAGCGCGAGGCCTACCTCAAGCGCCTCAAGCGCGTCGAGGGTCAGGTCCGCGGGATCCACCGCATGGTGGAGGAGGACGTCTACTGCATCGACGTCCTCACCCAGGTGGCCGCGGCCACCAAGGCCCTGCAGGCCGTGAGCCTCGGCCTCGTGGAGGACCACCTGCGGCACTGCGTGGCGGACGCCGCCGTGCAGGCCGACCAGGAGGACCGCCAGGAGATCGTCGACGCCAAGGTGGCCGAGGCCACCGCCGCGATCGCCCGGCTGCTGCGCTGAGACGCTCCGCCCGGGGCGCGCGCCCGCGCACCCCGTCGCCCCTTTGATTTGAGAGGACCGGCACCATGACCACCACCACCCTGAAGATCGACGGCATGACCTGCGGCCACTGCGTCTCCTCCGTGCAGGAGGAGATCGGCGAGCTCGAGGGCGTCACCGCCGTGGACGTGGACCTGACCGCGGGCGGCGTCTCCACCGCCACCGTCACCTCCGAGGCCGAGCTCGACCCCGCGCAGCTGCGCGCCGCCGTCGAGGAGGCCGGCTACCGCACGGTGGAGGGCTGACCCGTGGCCGAGCCCGCCCCCCGCACCGCACGCGAGGCGTCCGCCGGCCCCGTGGCCCCGGACGCCACCCGCCGCGTGGACCTCGACATCACCGGCATGACCTGCGCGTCCTGCGTGGGGCGCGTGGAGCGCAAGCTCGGCAGGATCGAGGGCGTCAGCGCCTCAGTGAACCTGCCGCTCGAGCAGGCCGCCGTCACCGTGCCCGCGGGCGTGACGGACGAGGACCTGGTGGCCGCCGTCGAGAAGGCCGGGTACGGCGCCACGGTGCGCCGCCCGGCCGCCGCCCCGGCCCGCCACGACGACGACGCACACGCCCCGCGTCCCGGGCACGACGGCGACGCCGCCCCCGAGGCGCACGACCTGGACCACCACGGCGCGGGCCCCGCCGAGGGCCACGACCACCTGTCCCACGGGCCCCAGGAGGACGTGCTGAAGCCCCGCCTGATCGGCGCGGCGCTGCTCACCGTCCCGCTCGTGCTGATCTCCATGGTCCCGGCCCTGCAGTTCCCGCACTGGGGGTGGGTGGCGTTCGCCCTGGCGACCCCCGTGGTGCTCTGGGCGGCATGGCCGTTCCACACGGCCGCGTTCCGGGCGGCCCGGCACGGCTCCTCCACGATGGACACGCTCGTGTCCGTGGGCGTGCTGGTGGCGTACCTGTACTCGGCCGTCGAGCTGGTGCTGGACCCCGGCATGACCGCCCACGTGGGCGACGGCATGGCCGGCATGGCCGGCATGGCGCAGCACAGCCTGTACTTCGAGACGGCCGCGGTGATCACCACGTTCCTGCTGCTCGGCCGCTTCCTGGAGGCCCGCGCCAAGCGGGAGGCGGGCGCCGCGCTGCGCGCCCTGCTGGACCTCGGCGCCGCGCAGGCCACCCTCCACGACCCCGCCACCCGCGCCGAGCGGACGGTGCCCGCCGCGTCGTTGCAGGTGGGCGACGTCGTCGTGATCCGCCCCGGCGAGAAGGTCCCCACGGACGCCGAGGTCCTCGAGGGCCGCTCCGCCGTGGACGTCTCCCTGCTCACGGGCGAGTCCGTCCCGGAGGACGTGGGGCCCGGGGACGCGCTGACTGGGGCGACGCTGAACACCTCGGGGCGGCTGATCGCGCGGGCGACCCGGGTGGGCTCGGACACCACGCTCGCGCAGATGGGCCGCCTCGTGGCCGACGCCCAGACCGGCAAGGCCCGGGTGGCCCGCCTCGCGGACCGAATCTCCGCGGTGTTCGTGCCGATCGTCCTCGTCATCGCGGTGCTCACCTTCGCCGGGTGGCTGCTGGCCACCGGCGGGGACTTGCCCACGGCGCTGCGCGCCGGCGTCGCCGTCCTGGTGATCGCGTGCCCGTGCGCGCTGGGCCTGGCGACGCCGGTCGGGCTGCTGGCCGGGACCGGGCGGGCCTCTCAGCTGGGCATCCTCATCCGCGGCCCCGAGGTGCTCGAGGACTCCCGCACCGTGGACACGATCGTGCTGGACAAGACCGGCACCGTCACCGAGGGCCGGATGCGCCTCGCCGCCGCCACCCCCCTCGCTTTCGTTCGGGGAACGGCCGGCGCGTCGGACGCTTCCACGCGGGAGACGGCGCCCGCCCCGGTCTCCGCCGACGACGACGCCCCGCACCTTCCCGAGGACGCCCTCCTCGCGCTCGCCGCGGCGGTGGAGTCGGGCTCGGAGCACCCGATCGGCAGGGCCGTCGTGGACGCCGCCCGCGAGCGCGAGCTCGACGTTCCCGCGGTGCAGGCCTTCTCCTCCACGGCCGGCGGCGGCGTGCGCGGCACGGTGGCGCTGACCGACGGCCCGGCCGCCCACCGCGTGGCCGTCGGGCGGACCTCCTTCCTGGAGGCCGAGCTCGGCGCCGACGCCCTGACGGCCGCCCACCGCGCCGCCCTCGCGGACGCCGAGGCCGCCGGCGCCACCGCCGTGTGGGTGGCCGTCGACGGCCGCCCGGCCGGGATCTTGGCGGTGCAGGACACCGTGAAGCCCTCCTCCGCGGCGGCGATCGCCCGGCTGCGCGAGCTCGGGCTGCGCCCGCTGCTGGTGACCGGGGACAACGCCGCGGTGGCCGCCCAGGTGGGCGCCGCCGTCGGGATCGCCCCCGAGGACGTGATCGCCGGTGTGCGCCCCGAGGACAAGGTGGACGTGGTGCGCCGGCTCCAGGGCGAGGGCGCCGTCGTCGCCATGGTGGGCGACGGCGTCAACGACGCCCCCGCGCTGGCCGCGGCCGACGTGGGGATCGCGATGGGCTCGGGCACGGACGTGGCCCGGGAGGCCGCGCAGATCACCGTGCTGGGCTCGGACCTGGACCAGGTGGTGCAGGCGCTCGACCTGTCCCGGCGGACCCTGCACATCATCCGCACGAACCTGTTCTGGGCGTTCGCGTACAACACGCTCGGCATCCCGGTGGCGGCCGCCGGCCTGCTCAACCCGATGATCGCCGGCGGCGCCATGGCCGCCTCCTCCGTGCTCGTGGTGCTGAACTCGCTGCGGCTCACGCGCTACGCGCGCTGAGGAGCGCCCGCGGCCTGCGCGGTCAGCCCGGCAGGCCCTCCTCCTGGGAGACCCGGGCCCACTCCTCGCGCTCGCCGGCCTCGTTCCACAGGCCGTAGAGCTCGGAGGCGGCCGGGTCGTGCACGGTCACCCCGATCAGCTCCCGCAGGGCCTGCAAATCCTCGTCCGTGAACTGCGCCAGGAAGTCCTCCAGGTCCAGCTCGTCCGTGCCGGCGATCTCGTGGAGAGCCGGGGCGGCCGGGGAGGCGGCGTCCTGCGCCACGCGCACCACGGCGCCGAGGGCGATCAGCTCCGCGCCCGAGGCCGCGTCGATGTAGCCGTCCTCCTCGGAGCGGAACGTGCCGCGGCGCTCCTCCAGCCGGAAGGTCCCATCCAGGATCTGGTCCACCAGGTCCTGAGCGTCGTCGTTCTCGAAGACGTGGATTCCCCATGCGCTCATGGCCTCACCCTAGACCCGCCCCACGGCAGGGCGCACCAGCGGAGGCGGGACCGATCGGGTGCGGTCAGCCGACGGCGGCGCGGCGCTCGGCGGCGACCACGCCCGGCAGGTGCGCCGTGGTGCCCTCGAGGTCCGTGAGGACGTCCCACACGACCGACGGCGGCGTGAGGACGTAGCGGTCCAGGGACAGCTGCCAGGACCGGCGGGGCGCGTCCGCTGCGCAGCGGAGGCCGGCGTCGGCATCGGCGGGGCGGGAGGCGGACCGGTCGGAAAGTGTCGCGGCCATGGAGCTCCTTCGCGGGGAGGGGCTGGAGGAGGAGACGGTCGGGGAGGACGCGGGCGGGCGCACCGTCGGGGTGCCGCACCGCCGAGGCTAGTCCTAGGGTGAGCCCATGGACATCCCCTCCTCCGCCTCCCCCGTCGACGACGCCCGCCACCCCTCCGACCCCGCCGCCGTCCGCCCGTCCGCCGCCGTCCAGGCCGGCTGGCCGGAGCGCGTGGACGCCGGTCCGCACCGCGTGGCCTACCGGCACACGGTGGCCGCGCCCGCCGAGGAGCTCTGGGCGATGCTGGCCGATCCGCACCGCCACCACGAGGTGGACGGCTCCGGGACGGTGCAGGCGACGGTGGTCGGTCCCCACCGGCTGGCCGCGGGCGACCGGTTCACGGTGGCGATGCGGAAGTTCGGCGTCCCGTACCGGATGACGAACACGGTGACCGAGGCTGAGGCGAGCCGCGTGATCGAGTGGCGCCACCCGGCCGGGCACCGCTGGCGCTGGGAGTTCCTCGACGCCGGCGAGGGCGTCACCGAGGTGACCGAGACCTTCGACTACTCGTGGGCCCGGCCGGCCGTGCGCCGCGCGTACGAGCTGCTGCGGGTGCCGGCGGACAACGGGCGGGGCATCCAGTCGAGCCTCACGCGACTGGCGGGCCGCCACCTCTGAGCAGACCGCGCCTCCGTCGGCACTTTCGTTCGGGAAACGGCGGCGTGTCGGCGCACTTTCGTGCGGGTAACGGTCAGCCCTCGCGCCGTTTCCCGAACGAAAGCGGGGGGCGCGGGGGTCAGACGGCGGACCAGTGGGTCGCGGCCGGCAGCTGCGCCAGGTGCGGGGTGACGAGCGCCCGCCACGCGAGGAACGAGTCGGACTCGCGGAAGGCCACGGTGTGGTCCTCGAGCGTGCGCCAGCCGATCAGCAGCCGGTAGTGCGCCGGGTCCTCCACCTGACGGGACAGCGCGAAGGACGTCGCGCCCCCGTCCCGGAACAGCGGCTCGGCCTCGGCGATGGCGGCCTCGAACGCCGCCTCCGCCCCCGCGGCCACGTGCAGCTCCACCGACTCGACGACCGGCCCGGCCGTCGTCGCGTCCTCCCCGGCGCTCACGCGTGCACCCGCGGGCTCGTGGAGTGGCCGGTGAACCAGGCGACGAGCTGGCCGTCCGCCTCGATGCCGACCTCGATCATGCGGTCTCGGCCGAACTCCACCGACTGGCGGGCGGTCGCCACGAGGTGCGTGCCGAGCCTGGCGGGCGCCACGTAGGTGATCTCGGCGCGCCGGGTGACGGGCGCGGCGCCGAAGGTCGCCACGCAGTACGCCAGCGCCGAGTCCGCGAGGTGGAACAGGAAGCCGCCGTGGCAGATCTCGTGGGAGTTCACCATGTCCGCGGTGACGTCGCGGTGCAGCACCACGCGCCCCTCGGCCACCTCGCCGAGGGTGACGCCGTGCTCGCGCACCGCGGGGTCGTTCGCGTAGATCTCCTCGAGGCGGGCGAGGATCTCGTCCCGGCTCTGGCCGGACGAGCTCTGGAGGGTCTCAGTCATGGGCCCATTGTGTCGCAGGCCGCTCCGCCCCGCACCTAGGGTGGCGGCGTGACGCAGACCACCTCCACCCCCGTGCGCCTCCGCGCCCGCGACGGCTTCGTGCTCGCGGCCCGCCACTTCGCCCCCACGACGACGACGCCCCCGGCCTCGCCTGCCGGCACCGTGGTGATCGCCTCGGCGACCGGGGTGAAGGCCACGTACTACCGGCGCTACGCCGAGTTCCTGGCCAGCCACGGGTTCCACGCGGTCACGTTCGACTACCGGGGCGTCGGGGAGTCACGTGAGCCGTTCGCCGTGGCGCGGCGGGCGCGGTGGGCGGACTGGGGCGCCCTCGACGCGGACGCCGTGCTCGGCTGGGCCCGGACGCGCCTGCCCGGCCCCCTGCTGACGGTGGGCCACAGCTTCGGCGGGTTCGGCGTCGGGCTCGCGGACGAGGCGCGTCACGTGGCCCGGCACATGGCCGTGGGCGGGCAGCACGCGTACTGGCGGGACTACCGGGCGCGGCCGGGGCGGGCGCGGATGTGGGCGCGGTGGCACGCGGCGATGCCGGTGGTCACGCTGGCCCGCGGTCACTTCCCGGGGCGGCGGCTCGGCTGGCTCGAGAACCTGCCGCGCGGGGTCGCCCTGGACTGGGCGCGCAGTCGGCGCGACTTCACCGCGAGCGCCCGCGCCGCCGCCGGCCGGGACGAGCTGCGCCGTCGTCTGGCCGCGTTCACGGCGGACGCGCTGATCGTGGCGCCCGTCGACGACGACTTCGGCACCGACGCCGCCCTCGACCGCGCGGACGCCTACTCGCCGGGCCGGCGGACGGTGCGCTGGCGGGTGCGGCCGGAGGAGCTCGGTGTCGGGCAGATCGGGCACTTCGGGCTGTTCCACGCGCGGTTCGCGTCGACCTTCTGGCCGGCCACGCTGGAGTGGCTGCGCGACGGCGTCGCCCCGGCCGCGGCCCGCTGAGGCTCGCGCCCCGGACGCGATGCGGCCCGCCCCGTCCCCACGACGACGACGGCGGCCGCCCCGACCCGGATCTCCGGGCGGGACGACCGCCGTCGCACTGGTGCGCGTGATGTGTCGATCACTACCCCGCGCCCAGCCGACGCCCAGGCGACACGTCAGTCCTGCATCGCGTAGTCGATGACGACGCGGCCCTCGATCTTGCCGTGGCGCATCTCGTCGAACACGTCGTTGATCTCGGTGAGCGGGCGGGTGTGGAACGTCGGGTGGATCTTCCCGGCCGCATAGAACTCGAGCGCCTCGACCATGTCCTGCCGGGTGCCCACGATCGAGCCGCGGATGGTCAGGCCCTTGAGGACGATGTCGAAGATCGGCGCGGGGAAGTCGCCCGGGGGCAGGCCGTTGAACACGATGGTGCCGCCGCGGCGGGTCATCGCGATGGCCTGGCCGAACGCCTGCGGGTGCACGGCCGTGACGAGCACGCCGTGGGCGCCGCCGATCTTCTCCTGGATCTCCACGGAGGGGTCCGCGACGTTCGCGTTCACGGTCAGCTCCGCGCCGTGCCGGGAGGCGAGCGCCAGCTTGTCGTCCGCGACGTCCACGGCCACCACGCGCATGCCCATCGCCACGGCGTACTGCACCGCGATGTGCCCCAGGCCGCCGATGCCGGAGATCACGACCCACTGCCCGGGCCGCACCTCGGTCTGCTTCAGCCCCTTGTACACCGTGACGCCGGCGCACAGGATCGGGCCGACCTCCATCGGGTCCGCGCCCTCGGGGATCAGGGGCGCGTAGCGGACGTCCACGAGCATGTACTCGCCGAAGGATCCGTTCATGGAATAGCCGCCGTTGATCTGCTCCTCGCACAGGGTCTCCCACCCGGTGCGGCAGTACTGGCAGTGGCCGCACGCGCCCCACAGCCACGCGTTGCCGACCATGTCCCCGACCTTGAGGTTCTCGACGTCGGGTCCGACCTCCTCGACGATGCCCACGCCCTCGTGGCCCGGGATGAACGGCGGGGTCGGCTTCACCGGCCAGTCGCCCTCCATCGCGTGCAGGTCCGTGTGGCAGACGCCCGAGGAGATGAGCTTCACGAGCGCTTGGTGCTGGCCGGGCGTCGGGCGCTCGACCTCCTGGACGTCGGCCTCTGTGCCGAACTGGGTGACGACGGCTGCCTTCATCGTGGTCATGGGGGATCACCTTTCGTGGGATGGGGAGGGGGTCGTGCGGTGCCGGCGTCGGCTCAGAAGAACCCGAGCTTGTCCTCGGAGTAGGAGACGAGCAGGTTCTTGGTCTGCTGGTAGTGGTCGAGCATCATCAGGTGGTTCTCGCGGCCGATGCCGGAGGACTTGTACCCGCCGAACGCGGCGTGGGCCGGGTAGGCGTGGTAGTTGTTCACCCACACGCGGCCGGCCTGGATCGCCCGGCCCGCGCGGTAGGCGGTGTTGCCGTTCCGGGACCACACGCCGGCGCCGAGCCCGTAGAGCGTGTCGTTGGCGATCCGCATGGCGTCGTCGAAGTCGGTGAACGTGGTCGTCGAGACCACCGGCCCGAAGATCTCCTCCTGGAAGATGCGCATCGAGTTGTCCCCGCGGAAGATCGTGGGCTGCACGTAGTAGCCGCCGGCCAGCTCGCCCTCCATCTCGGCGCGGGCGCCGCCGATCAGCACCTCGGCGCCCTCCTGACGGCCGATGTCCAGATAGGACGTGATCTTCTCGAGCTGGTCGTTGGAGGCCTGGGCGCCCATCATCACGTCCGTGTCCAGGGGGTTGCCGGTGACGATGCGCGAGGTCCGCTCCACGACGGCGTCGAGGAACTTCTCCGCGATCGACTCCTGCACGAGCGCACGCGACGGGCACGTGCAGATCTCACCCTGGTTCAGCGCGAACAGGGTGAAGCCCTCCTGTGCCTTGTCCCAGTAGGCGTCGTCGTTCGCCATGACGTCCTCGAAGAAGACGTTGGGCGACTTGCCGCCCAGCTCCAGGGTCACCGGGATGATGTTCTCCGAGGCGTACTGCATGATCAGCCGGCCCGTCGTCGTCTCGCCCGTGAACGCGATCTTGCGGATGCGCGGCGACTGCGCAAGCGGCTTGCCGGCCTCGAGGCCGAAGCCGTTGACCACGTTGACGACGCCGGGCGGCAGCAGGTCCGCGATCAGCTCGATGAACACCATGATCGAGGCCGGGGTCTGCTCGGCGGGCTTGATCACGACGGCGTTGCCCGCGGCCAGCGCGGGTGCCAGCTTCCACACCCCCATCAGCAGCGGGAAGTTCCAGGGGATGATCTGGCCGACCACGCCGAGCGGCTCGTGGAAGTGGTAGGCGACGGTGTCCTCGTCCACCTGGGACAGGCCGCCCTCCTGCGCGCGGATCGCACCGGCGAAGTACCGGAAGTGGTCGATGGCCAGCGGGACGTCCGCGTTGAGGGTCTCCCGGACGGCCTTGCCGTTGTCCCACGTCTCCGCGACCGCCAGCATCTCGAGGTTCTCCTCCATGCGGTCCGCGATGCGGTGCAGCACGAGCGCCCGCTCGGCCGCCGAGGTGGCGCCCCAGGCCGGGGCGGCCTTCCAGGCGGCGTCGAGAGCGGCATCGATGTCCTCGGCCGTGCCGCGGGCGACCTCGCAGAACACCTTGCCCGTCACGGGCGTGACGTTCTCGAAGTACTGGCCCTTGACCGGGGGCGCCCACTCTCCGCCGATGAAGTGCTCGTAGCGGGACTTGAACTCGACCTTGGCTCCCTCGGTGCCCGGGAATGCGTAGACGGTCATGGTGCTGGCTCCTTTGCCTGCGGTTGCCTCGGCGCCGGGTGGCGCCCTGCCGTGGCTGTGACGCTAGTCACAAGGAGGTTGCACGAAGGTTGCGGCCGGGCGCGGGTGAGGGGCGGGCCGGGTCAGGCCAGGTCCCGCTCGATCCGCTCGAGCGTGGCCACGGCGAGCGCGCGTCGCGGCGAGTCCGTCGGCAGCAGTCGCAGGGCGGCGCCCCAGAGCTCGACGTCGTCGCGGGCCTCGGGGCGGCCCAGGTAGGCCCAGAGCTGTTCGACATCCGCGTCCTGGGCGACGGCCTCGCGCAGCGCCTCCCCCAGCTCCGCCCGGATCGAGGCAACACCGGGGGACACCGACCGCGGCAGCACCGGCCCGGCCGCCGCGTGCAGCGCACGGTCCAGATCCCCGGCGCGCAGCGCCTCCCGCGCGCACAGCAGGTCCGCGTGCACCTCCCCCACGAGCCGGTACGGCCGGGACAGCAGCTCCACCGGCGCCCCCACGTCCTGCAGCGCCCGGCGGAGTCGATGCACCTCGGCGCGCAGCGAGATGGCGCGGGCGGGGGTGTCGCCCGGCGCGGGCCGGTGCCCGGCGGTCTCCTCCGGATACAGCGCGACCTCGAGCTCGGCGCCGGTCAGACCCGGGCCGTGCCACGCGAGGAGGGTGAGGATCTCGGCGTGCCGGCCGGTGAGCTCGACCCCGTCCAGCGTTGGCGGCAGGTGGCCGGTGACGCGCAGCAGGCCCGCGGCGGCGTCGTGGCGGTGCGGCGCGGCGGCGGGGCCCGGCTCCGGCGAGGCGGACGGCGGGACCGAGGGGCCCGGCGTCGGGACGATGCCGCGGAGACGGCCCCGGGGCGGGGCGGGCAGGTCCCGCCAGGCGGCGTGCACGGCGTCCACGGTGGCCTGGAGCAGCGGCAGGGCGAGGTGGCTGACGGCGTCCTCGCCGCCCGTGAGGTCCAGGACCCCGACGAGCCGCCCGGTGGCCGGGTCCGTGAGCGGGACGGCCGAACAGCTCCACGGGTGCACGCGCGGGCTCAGGTGCTCGCCGCGGCTGACCTGCGTGGGGGCGCCGGTCGCGAGGACGATGCCGGGGGCGGAGGTGCCCATGGACGCCTCGGACCAGTCGGCGCCGGCCACGAAGCCCATGGCCTCGGCGTGGCGCACCGCGGTCCGGTCGCCCTCGACCCACAGCAGGTGGCCGCGCGCGTTGCCGATCGCGGCGAGCATCCCGGCCTCGGCCGCGGGCTGGATGAGCATGCGGCGGACCACCGGCAGGGCCACGGCGAGGCGCTGCTCGCGGCGGGCGGCGGCGAGGTCGTCGGCGGCGAGGGTGGCCGGGTCGGTCTGGCCGGGCACCGCGGGGGTGAGGGCGCCGAGGGAGCG
This sequence comes from Micrococcus lacusdianchii, assembly GCF_023155805.1. Classification (GTDB taxonomy): domain Bacteria; phylum Actinomycetota; class Actinomycetes; order Actinomycetales; family Micrococcaceae; genus Micrococcus; species Micrococcus lacusdianchii. Next base: position 36,053 of record NZ_JAKNUW010000001.1, read on the forward strand.
CAGCCAGGACTCGCGGACCTCTCGCCGCAGCCCCTGGAGGGCGGCGCGCAGGCCCTGGTCCGCGCCGGTCGGAGCGGTGGCCGACGACGGCGCGAGCGACAGGCGGACCGAGGCGAGGGCCTCGTGGGCCCGGTCCACGGCGCGTCGGTAGGCGCCCGTGGCGAGGGTCGAGCTCATCCCGAGCCGGCCATCAACCGCGAACGGATCAGGAACCGCTTGCCCTCGGGCGCCTCGACGGAGAAGCCGGAGCCGCGCCCGTCCACCACGTCCAGGGTGAGGTGGGTGTGCTTCCAGTACTCGAACTGGGCGGCGGACATCCAGAACGGGATCTCCCCGGCGGCCTGGTCCCCCACGGCCGGCAGCGCGAAGGTGCCCAGCAGGACGTCGGCGGCGCCGGTCGTGAAGTCGCCGGCGGGATAGCACATGGGCGCGGAGCCGTCGCAGCAGCCGCCGGACTGGTGGAACATCAGCTCCCCGTGGATTCCGCGCAGTCGCTGGACGAGCGCCAGCGCTTCGGCCGTCATGGCCACGCGGGACACGGCCTCCCCCGCGATCTCGGGGCGAGCTTCGAGGGCGGTGCCGGCGGGGGTGTCCATGCGGCCCACCCTAGACCGCCAATGTGATCTGAGTCACGGATGGGAGTGCCCACTCGCGGCCCAGCGCTCGGGTCGACGTTCTTTCGCGGGGTCGCCCCGGTTCAGGGCGACCCCGCGAAAGAACGTCGACCCCCAAGGAACACGCGCGATGACACGCGGGGCCAGCCTGGGAGGCGGGGGCCCGCCCCCGTCAGTGCCCTCCGCCGAGGCGGCCGGACATCCGGGCGCGCATCGCCCGGCTGGCCACGTTGAGCCCGGTGATCTCCACCGTTGCCCCGTGCCGGCGGTACTTCTCCTCGATCGCATCGAGCGCCGCGATCGTGGACGCGTCCCACAGGTGTGCCTCACGGAAGTCGATCTCCACCCGCGCCGGATCCCCGGCGTAGTCGAACTGGGTGTAGAGGTCGTTGGAGGAGGCGAAGAACAGCTCGCCCTGCACGCGGTAGCGCGCGACGGCGTCGGCCCCCTCCCCCTCGAGGGTGCGGGTCACCATGGCCAGGCGGGAGACCCGCTGGGCGAACATCACCATGGCGGCGAGCACGCCGAGGCCCACACCGATCGCGAGGTTGTGGGTGAGCACGGTGGCCGCCACGGTCACGAGCATCACGAACGTCTCCGACTTGGGCATGAACGCCAGCGTGGACGGCTGGATCGAGTGCCAGTCGAAGGTCGCGAGGGACACGAAGACCATGACGGCCACGAGCGCGGCCATGGGCACGAGCGCCACCACGTCCCCCAGGGTCACGGAGAGCAGGAGCACGAACACGCCCGCCATGAAGGTCGAGATGCGGGTGCGGGCCCCGGAGGCCTTCACGTTGATCATGGTCTGGCCGATCATCGCGCAGCCGCCCATGCCCCCGAAGAACCCGCTGACCACGTTGGCCACGCCCTGGCCCCAGGACTCGCGGGTCTTCGAGGAGCGGGTGTCCGTGATGTCGTCCACGAGCTTGGCGGTCATGAGGGACTCCAGCAGCCCGACGACGGCCATGGCCAGCGCGTAGGGCGCGATCACCTGCAGCGTCTCGAGGGTGAACGGGACGTCCGGGACCAGCAGCGCGGGCAGGGCCTCCGGCAGCCGGCCCTTGTCCCCCACGGTGGGCACGTCCGCGCCGGCCAGCAGCACGATCGCCGTGACGACGACGATGGCCACGAGCGGGGCCGGGACGGCCGTGGTGAGGCGGGGCAGCAGCAGGATGATGGCCAGGCCGAGCGCGGTGAGCGGATAGACGAGCCACGGCACGCCCATCAGGTCCGGCAGCTGGGCCGTGAAGATCAGGATGGCCAGGGCGTTGACGAAGCCCACCATCACGGAGCGCGGCACGAACCGCATCAGCCGGGCGACACCGAGCAGGCCCAGCACCACCTGGATCAGGCCGGCCAGGATCACGGCCGCCAGGAGGTGGTCCAGCCCGTGGGAGGCCACCAGGGGCGCGACGACGAGGGCCGTGGCGGCGGTGGCCGCCGAGATCATGGCGGGTCGGCCGCCCACGAACGCGATGGTCATGGCCATGGTGCCCGCGGCGAACAGGCCCACCTGCGGGTCCACGCCGGCGATCAGCGCGAAGGCGATGGCCTCGGGGATCAGGGCGAGCCCCACCACGAGGCCCGCGAGGACCTCGGTCTTGAGACGGCCGGGCGAGCGCAGGGCCCGGCGGACGGACTGGAGCCGCTCGGGCGTCGGCTCGGCGGCGGGCCGGGACGCCGCGGCGGGCGTGGAGGAGGGTACGGCGGAGGACATGCCCCAACCCTAACCTCACGTGAGGGTAGGGTTGCCGAGCGGCCGGATCCGGGTGGCGAAGATCACCGCGTAGCCCGGCGGGGAAGCCGGCGTCGCGCGGGTTCCGGTCGTGTCCGCCCCGGGCCCGTCAGGGCTCGAGCGCCTCGAGCTCGGCGAGCAGCTCGTCCGCCTGGCGCAGCTTGCGGGCCAGCGTGGACCGCCCCTTCCGGGCACGCTCGAGGAACGCGTCGACGTCGTCCGCGGGGGCCTCGTCCGCCGGTCCCTCCAGGATCTCGAGCAGACGGGCGGTCTCGTCGAGGCTGAACCCGAGCGGGGTGATGCGCATGATGCGCAGCAGGCGTTGGACGTCGGCCTCGGTGTAGAGCCGGAACCCGCCCTCGCTGCGGCCCGAGGGCGGCACGAGGCCGACGTCGTCGTAGTGGCGGATGGACCGCAGGGACAGGCCCGTGGCCTCGGCGACCTCGCCGATCTTCATCATCACCGGGCTGCTCACCGTGACCTCCGCTCCTCGGGACCCGAACACCCTATCGGGGCCCTGCCGGCCGCTCACCCGGCGCCCCTCCACCACGCGCGCCGCCATCCGGACCTTCGGACAGGAATTCGCCCCGCATTCCGGTCCGAACGTCCGGATGGGGGCCCGGAGGAGAAGAGGGGAGGACGAGGAAGAGGACGACGAGGGCGGCCCCGGGACCTCGCGACTCAGTACGCCTTGACGCGCTGCTCCACGATCAGGTGGAGCAGTGCGAAGGTGCCCTCCTCCTGTACAGCCTTCAGCGCACGCTCCACGGCGGCCGGGACGTCCTCGTCCCGCTCCACGCGCACCCCGAAGCCGCCGAACGCCTCGGCCATCTTCGCGAAGTCCGGGTTCTTCAGCTGCGTGCCGGAGACGCGCTCGGGGTACTGCTTCTCCTGGTGGGTGCGGATGGTGCCGTACTCCTGGTTGTCCATGACCACGATCAGGGGCGTGGCCCCGTACTGCGCGGCGGTGGCCATCTCCTGGCCGTTCATCAGGAACTCGCCGTCGCCGGCGATGGTGACGACCACCCGGTCCGGGAAGTTCAGGGACGCGGCCACGGCGCCGGGCACGGAGTAGCCCATGGAGCCGTTGCGGGCGGAGATCATGGCACGGTAGCCCTCGGTGGGGAAGTAGCGGTGTGCCCAGTTGGTGTGCTCACCGGCGCCGAGGGAGATCATCGAGTCCTTCGGCAGCTTCGGCACGAGGTTCGCCATGAGGGTGGACATCCTCGCCTGGCCCTCGGAGGGCTCGGCCGCCGGCAGCGCCGCGAACTCCTCCTGCTGGCCGCGCATGCGAGAGGTCCACTCCTCCCACTCCGGCTTGACCTCGAGGTCCATGCGGACGAGGTCCCGGACGAACACGTCCGGCTTGGCCACGATCTGGTGGGAGACGGGGCCGGAACGGCCGCGCAGGGAGGGGTCGATGGTGACGAGGAAGTTCTTCTTCTCCCAGTTCTGGCGGATGGTGAAGCCGTCCGTGACGACGTCGCCCGGCACGGTGCCCACGAAGACGATCAAGTCCGTCTCCTCGAGCAGGTCGTGGGTGGGCTTGGGTCGGCCGTAGCCGATCGGGCCCACATAGGACGGGGAGGAGAACGGCACGGTGCCCTCGGTGCGCCACTCGGCGGCGGCCGGGATCTTGTGGTCCTCCAGCCAGGAGGTGAGGTTCTGTGCGCCCTCGTCCGTCCAGTCGTTGCCGCCGGTGATGAACAGCGGCTTCGTGGACTCCTTGAGCGCGGCGTGCAGCGCCTTCCAGTCCTCCACGGTCATGCCGCCGGGGGCCACGGGGATCTGCGGGTGCAGCTCGGCCTCCACCTCCACGCGGATGACGTCCTCCGGCAGACCGACGACGACGGGACCCGGGCGCCCGGACGCGGCGGCGAACATGGCCTCGGCCACGATCTCGGACGCGCGCTCGGGGTGGTCCAGGACCATGACGCGCTTGGCGCCGGAGTCGAACCAGGCGTGCGGGTCGAACTCCTGGAAGGCCTCACGGTCCCGATGCTCGAACGGGATCAGGCCCACGAACAGCACCATGGCCGTGGAGTCCTGCCACGCGGTGTGCAGTCCCACATGCGCGTTCGCCGCACCGGGGCCACGGGTCACCATGGCGACGCCGGGCACCGGGTTCATCTTGCCGTCCGCCTCGGCCATGTAGGTGGCCCCGCCCTCGTGGCGGCACACCACGTTCTCGATCTGCGAATCGTGCAGGCCGTCCAGGACGTCCAGGTAGGACTCCCCCGGCACGGAGTAGATGCGCTTGACCCCGTGAGCCTCGAGGGTCTTGACGATCACGTGGCCGGCGGAGAGACGGTCGGCCGCCTCGGAGGTCTGCGACATGGAGGGCTCCTGGTGTGCTGGGTGTGGAGGACGCACCCGCGCCCCCATCGGCTGATCTCCCCGTGATGGATGGCACCGGGATTCTGAGTGAGGGTAACGGACCGGGCAGAGCCCGGACACCTGTGTCTCGGGCTGTGAAGTGCCGCCGGTGACGGCGGGTCAGCCGAGGCGCTCGCGGACCGTCAGATTGCGCAGGGCGAGCCAGACGGCCCCGACGAAGGCGAGCAGAGTTCCGGCGGCCATGGTCCCCACGATCGCCCAGGGGATGTGGAGGTCCATGGGCATGCCCTGCAGCGTCGTCACGGCGAGCACACCCAGCGCGCTGCCGACGACGCCGGCCGCCGTGGGCGCGAGCACGACCCAGGCGATCTGCCCGGCCAGCACGGAGCGCACCCACGACTGGCGCAGGCCCATCGCCCGGGCGCCCGCGAGCACGCGCCGCCCGGCCGCCCCGGCTTGAAGGCCGTGGACCAGTGCGAGGACCACGCTGATCGCTGAGAGGACCGCCGCACCCCAGGTCACCGACTCCGGGATCGGCATGGTGTCCGGGGGCTTCGGCAGGTCCATCCAGTCCGGGTTGAAGTGGAGGCGTTCCGGCAGCTCGGCCGCCGTTGCGCGTCGCTCCGGCGAGAGGCGGGGGAACACGTGGGCGACATCCCGGTCCACCGGCACGGGCAGCGTCGCCGCCGTCGAGGACAGCACGACGGCACCCCCGGTGGCGAGCATTCCTCTCGCGCCCTCCACCGTGACCACGGGCAGAGCCGCGATCTCCGCAGAGGGGAGCGCAGGGTCAGCCTCGGTGTCGTCCACGAGGACGAGTCGCTCGACGGACCGGCCTCCGCCGCGCACGGCTGCTCCGGCCCCGAGTGCGGCCTCCATCTCCCGGGGCACGGTCGGCAGCCCCAGCACATCCGCCGCCTGGCGGGGGGTGTCCACCACGGCCACGGGGCCATCCGCGGCGCGGGTCGAGGTCTGGAGGTACCGGAAGGCAAAGTCGCCCTCGGCCTGCAGCGCCTGGCGGACCTCGACCACGAGCCCCTCCGCGACGCCGGCATCGCCGGCATTCAGCAGGTCGAGGCGCGCCTGGTCCTCCGGCACGGAGGAGACGAGGGATGAGTTGAAGGTCTGGACGGCGCTGGTCACCGTCGTCGCGGTACCCGTGGTCAGGACCGCCTGAGCACCGAAGAGCAGCATGATCAACCACGCACCTCCCGCCGAGACGACCATCCGGGAGCGCAGCAGCCCGGACGGCGTCTGCTCCACCCCGCGCCGGGCCCGCAGACCGACGACCAGTGGGACCGCCAGAACGACCGCCAGACCGATCAGCCCGACGCCGGCCACGCGGCGGCTCGTGCTGGTGGCGTCAGCGGCGGTCAGGACGGCGAGTATCCCGCACAGGGCCATGAGGCCCAACAGGACAGGCGTCGACGGCCACGGGAGCCGGCGCCGGCGCGCCCAGGCCAGGTCGGCACGGACACGCGGAGAGAGCCGGAGGAGCGCCAGGCCGCTTCCGAGGAGGACGCCCAGAACGCTCATGCCGAGCACGGCGAGCGCCACCAGGGGGAGGTCGACCCACGGACCGACCGGCCTGGGCAGGACCATGCCGAGCAGCCAGCGCAGCACGAGACCACCGACAGCTCCCACGACAAGCCCGGAGACGGCGCCTGCAAGACTCAGGGCCACGGGGAGCAGGACGGTCAGTCTCCGGGTCAGCGGCCGCCGCAGGCCGAGGGCGAACAGCGTGTCCGCGGACCTCACCATCAGCCGGGCACCTCCCCAGGAGGCGACCGCCGTGGTCAGCAGGGGAACGAGAAACAGCGGGACGAGGAACACCCAGACGTTGCCGACCGCGTTCACACCCCGCGGTCGCGCAGCCATGTCCGCTGCGGTCTCGGCGCTGCCGATGCCCGCGTCGAGGTCCCCGCCGTCCGCGCGCGGGACGACGGCGTCGAGGGCCGCGGACACCTTGGAGGGGTCTCCTCCGCTCCAGTAGACGTTCGCCGTCGCCTCGACGCCCCACCGGCGGAGAGAGTCCTGACTCAGCCCCGCACCCGCGGCCGCCCAGGTGCCCGGAGCGGCGTAGACGGCGGAGGCGTCACGCGCCTGGTCGTCCACGGCCACGCACGTGATGGCCAGGGACAGCGCGTCATCGAAGAACGACACCGACGTCGGCGAGTCGAGACGCTCCGCCAGCGCCGGTGACAGGCACGCCTCGCCGGCACTCACGGGGACGCGCCCTGATTCGAGTCGCACCGCTCCGGCGGGAGTGGCGGCCAGGTCCTGCTCCTCGTAGCGCATCTCGCCGCGGTCCGCTCCGGACTCGCGGCCGAGGTCGATCACGTAGAGCCGCACGCCCGCGTCCGTGGCCCCGGCGCGGGTGAGGGCGCCCCGGATGGCCTCTCGGTCTGGACCGGATCCGAGCCCGTACTGCGCGGCGCTCGTGCGGGCCGCCTCGAAGTCCCCGAAATAGCCCCGCGTCTGCTGCGCGGCGCTGAGCGTGAGGCCCTGCGTGAGCGCGTGGAGAAGGACGATCACGAGCGCCGCAAGTCCTGCGGCACCCCCCGTCCACCATGAGCCCCGGGTCCGGGCGAAGACCGGCAGAAGCGGACCCAGTCCGGCGGCATCCGGGCGGCCCTGACGCTTGCTCTCCCTCATGCCTGCACCGCGTGTCGTCCGGTGCGGTGCCGCACGGCGGTGGAGTCCGTCAGGACGCCGTCCCTCATCGTCCACACCCGGTCGGCATAGTCACGGACCACATCGTCATGGCTGACCACCACGACGCACACGCCGCCGTCGGCCATCTCGCGCAGGAGCGCGAGCACGTCCCGAGTGGTGGCGGAGTCCAGTGCGCCGGTCGGCTCGTCGGCCAGCAGGATGCGCCGGTCGCCGGCCACCGCGCGGGCGATGCCGACGCGCTGGCGCTGGCCCCCGGACATCTCAGCCGGGCGCCGCTCCTCCATCCCGGCCAGGCCCACCCGGTCCAACCAGACATCCGCTTCGGCAACCGCATCTGTGGAAGTCCATCCACGCGCGCGCAACGGCAGGGCGACGTTCTCTCGGGCAGTGAGCATGGGCAGCAGATTGTCGTCCTGGAAGACCAGGCCGATCTCCTGGAGCCGGACATCGGCCCGCGCGTTCTCACTGAGGGATGCCAGATCAGTGCTGCCGATGAGCACCTGCCCCTCATCGGGGGCCTCCAACCCGGCGACGACGTTCAGCAGCGACGTCTTGCCGGAGCCGGAGGCCCCCATGATCGCGACAAGCTCCCCGTGCCGGAAGAGCACCGTCACCCCCTCGAGCGCCGTCACCGAATCGGGGCCGCTGGTGAAGTGGAGACTGACACCACGGGTGTCGATGGCAGGGGAGGGCATGGCGGTCCTTAGGGTCGGATCAACTAGATGAATGGTGCGCGAAGGCGCGGGTCAGCAACCTCCGTTCGTACGCCACGACGACGCCTTGTCATTGAACCAGTAGCCCACGTAGGAATTGTTGGTGTAAGAATTCATGGCATAGCAGTTGCCGCGGCCGTTCGCGTCCTCGTACCACGCGCCCAAGTATCCGGACTTGTTCGACCACGAGCTCATCTCGTCGTTGTTGTTGTAGGAGATGTTCGTCGTGTTCTGACCACCGGAGCGATACCCCAGAAGTCCGTTGAAGTTCGAGTCCTTGAACAGGCACATCTTGTTCGAGGGGCATTCAAAGAGCGCAGCAGAGGCGGGAGCGGCGCCCGCACCGAGAGCGCCGGCGATCAGGACACCGGCGAAAAGCTTTCTGGAGATGGACATGAGGATTCCTCCTGGCGAACGCGTCGAAGACGCTGCGCATGGGTGACAGCCTGCGCGGGGAACGCCCCCGTCCGGCCACCATGATCATGCGGGGGGGGGTCGCGATCCGCAAGGGTCTTGTTTAAGCAGGTACCTCTGGACGGTGGAGTCCGCACAATGGTGCTGGATTGAATCAGGCAGACCGCGCTATCGGACAAGTGGATGTCATCCCACAGTCTGACTCCCCGGCACCGAGTGGCCACCCGCCGTAGGCTGGGCCCATGCTCTCCGCCCCCACGCTGCGCCGCCTGACCTCGATCACCGTGTTCCTGGACACCGCCCCCGGGATGCGCGGGGGTCAGCCCGCCGAGGAGCGCCTGACCACCGGCACGCAGCTCCCCACGCTGGTGCCCGAGCTGCAGGAGGGGGACGTGCGCCTGCGGGTGGCCGCCGCCACCCGGGACCGCGCCCACGCCCTGCGCGCCCGCCTCACCGAGCTGTGGGCCCTCGCCGCGGAGGACCAGGCCGCAGCCCTGGAGGCCGTGAACGCCCTGCTCGCCGAGACCGGCCCCCTGCGCCTGGTGGCCGACGCGGACGGCGCCGTGGACCTGGCCCCCGCCGCCACCCCCGCCGACGCCGTCGAGCGCCTCACCGCGATGGCCGCCCTGGCCCTCGCCGAGGCCGCCCTCGAGGGCGAGCTGGACCGCCTGCGCACGTGCGCGGGCGAGGACTGCGAGAACACGCTGGTGGACGCCTCCCGCAACCGCTCCAAGCGCTTCTGCAACGCCGCCAACTGCGCCAACCGCACGCACGTGCGCAGCTACCGGGCCCGTCAGGCCGAGGCCGACGAGGAGACGGCGGCCCCCGCCGTCGAGCCGGCCACCGCGGCCAGGGACGAGCCCGCGGACGCGGCGGCCGACGTCGTCGCGGAGGAGCAGCCGAAGAAGAAGGCGAAGAAGAAGGACAAGGACGGCAAGAAATCCACGAAGTCCAAGAAGAAGGGCAAGAAGAAGGGCAAGAAGAAGGGCGACTGACCGCTCCCCCGCCCCGCGGGTGACGCCTAGCCTGGCCGCATGAGCCTCCCCGACGCCGCCGTGCCCACGCCCCTCGACGACGCCCGCCCCGCCTCCTCCACCCTGCGCCACCGGAAGGTCGGCGTGATCGGCGCCGGCGCCGTCGGCACCGCGATCTGCTACGCCACGCTGATCCGCGGCGTGGCCCGCGAGGTGGCCCTGTACGACATCGACGGCCCCAAGGTGCGCGCCGAGGTGCTGGACCTCGCGCACGGCACGGCCTTCACCTCCATCACGCAGATGATCGGCGGAGACGACCCCGCCGTGCTGGCCGACGCCGAGGTGGTGGTGATCACCGCCGGCGCCAAGCAGAAGCCCGGCCAGACCCGTCTGGACCTGTCGGAGGCGAACATCGGGATCCTGCGGACACTGCTGCCCACGGTGCAGTCCGTGGCCCCGGACGCGCTGATCGTGCTGGTCTCCAACCCCGTGGACGTGCTCACGCTCGCGGCGCAGCGCATCACGGGCCTGCCGGCCGGCCGCGTGATCGGCTCCGGCACCCTCCTGGACACCTCACGGCTGCGCTGGCAGCTGGCCTCCCGAGTGCAGGTGCACCCCTCCTCGGTGCACGCCGTGATCCTGGGCGAGCACGGGGACACCGAGTTCCCCGTGTGGAGCTCCGCGCGGATCGGCCCGACGCCGCTGCTCGCCTGGCCCGACGACACCGCCCCCGCCTTCGCGCGGGAACAGCTCGACGGGATCGCCCACGAGGTCACGCACGCCGCGTACGAGGTGATCCAGGGCAAGGGCGCCACGAACTACGCGATCGGCGTGGCCACGACGCGGCTGCTCGAGGCGATCCTGCGGGACCAGCACGCGATCCTGCCGGTCTCCACCGTCATGGACGGGGTGATGGGGCTGGCGGACGTGGCCCTGTCTCTGCCGTCCGTGGTGGGCCGCGCCGGGGTGGAGCGGGTGCTGCCGGTCGAGCTGGACGAGGACGAGCGGGCGCGCCTGGCGGCCTCGGCGGAGACCCTGCGCACGGTGGCGGCGCAGTTCGGGTTCTGACTGCGGAGCCCGGAGGGGCGGCGGGGCGGGACCCCGGCGCTCAGGCGCGGGGGGCGTCGCCGTCGGTGGCGGGTCCCTGACCGGCCTGGTCGGCCCGACGCTCCCGGGCGGCCTTAGCCCGGCGTTCGGCGGCGCGGCGCTGGAACGCCTCCTCCGAGGAGCGGTTGACACCGGAGCCCTGGGAGAGGCGCTCGGGATTCTCGCGGGAGGCCAGCTGCAGCATGGCCACCACCACGAGGGAGGTCATGAAGAACACGCCGAACGCGATCAGCCCGATGTCGATGCGCAGCGGGTTGTCCGTGCCGCCGGAGGCGGTGAGCGCGGCGATCGAACCGCCCACCAGACCGAGCACGGCGGAGAAGACCAGCGGGCCCTTCACGGTGGTGCGCAGGCCGCCGCGTGCCGGTCGGCCGGCACCGCGGCGGGTGCGGTCGTCGGACGGGCGGGGGGACTGTGCGCTCACAGCGGGTCTCCTACGGGTGGACGTCGGGGGCGTCGGCGACGCCCGCGGGATGCGGGCGCGTCGGGCCCGGCCAGTCTACGCCGGGGTCACTCCGGACGCCGGGCCGTTCGCCGCGGGCGGCACACCCGGCCGCGGGCCGGGTCAGAGGCCCTGGGCGGTGCCGCGGTCCCGGCGGACCTCGTGGTGGAAGCCCAGCCCCGAGATCAGCAGCAGCACACCGATGATGATGGCCCCGCCGCCCACGATCCCCAGCTGGCCGTGCGGGTTCAGCCCCTGCACGGCCCCCACCGCGAGCGCCGCGCCGGAGGCCACGCCGACGAGTCCGGTCCAGAGCTGGTCCCGGGCGGGGATGAAGGCCCGGCGGAAGCGCGCCCAGGCCACGAGCTCGGCCACGCCGCCGAGGATCAGCGCGGCGGCCGCCGTCAGGCCTACACCGCCGGGGGTGCCGAAGAAGAACAGCAGCACGGTGCCGAGCATCCATGCGGCCGCCGCGAGGGAGAGCGGGGAGCGCATGGCCTCCGGCACGCAGTCCCGGCGCAGGTACTCCCACAGGGCGGAGCCGGAGAAGACGAGGAACAGCGCGAACGCCACCTTCATCCAGGTCAGCCCCGGGTTCTGGACGAACACGGTGGAGAGCCCGAAGAACAGCGCCACGCCGGCGCGGATCAGGATGGGCTTGAACACCTCGGACGAGATGACGAGGGGGGTCTTCTGCGTGGTCACCTCCCCAGTCTAGGGAGGCGGGCCGAGCCGGGCTCAGCCGAGGGTCATCCAGGCGTCCCGCCGCGCGCGATGGCCGAGGGTCAGCGCCCGCGCCCCGAGGTACACCCCCGCGAACCCGCACCACAGCAGCGCGACCTGGGCGGCGCCGTCGGACGCGAGGACCGGGCCGAGCCCGCCCGCGGCGGCCTGGGCGAGCAGCCACAGCGCAGGGGCGTACACCGCCAGGTTCACGACGCCGGCCAGCGCCAGGTACCGCGCGTCGCCGGCGCCGATCAGCACGCCGTCCAGGACGAACACGTACCCGGCCACAGGCTGGGACAGGGCGAGCACCAGCAGGCCGGCGGTGGCGGCGGCCTGCACGGCCGGGTCCGGGGTGAACAGCGGGGGCAGCGCCCAGGCGAGCGCGGCCAGGAGCACGCCCGTCACGACGCCGAAGCCCAGCCCCCAGCGCACCATCACCTCCGTCAGGCGCCGTGCCTGCCGCGGCCGGGACGCCCCGAGCTCGGCGCCGATCAGCGCCTGGGCGGCGATGGCGAGGGCGTCGAGCGCGAACGCGAGCGTGGAGTAGAGCGTGAAGACGAGCTGGTGGGCGGCGAGCGTGACGTCGCCCAGCCCCGCGGCGGCCATGACGGTGATGAGGATGGCCGCGCGCAGGCTCGCCGTGCGCAGCAGCAGCCATGAGCCCACCTGCGCGGTGGCGCGCATCCCGGACGCCCGCGGGGCCAGGCCGGTCCCGGCGAGGCGGAACCGGGGCGCCAGGGCCGCCAGGTACACGGCCAGCATGGCCCACTGCACCGCGGAGGTGCCGATCGCGGAGCCGGCCACGCCCAGCCCCGCGCCGTAGACCAGCAGCGCGTTGAGGGCGATGTTCCCGGCGAACCCGCCGCCGGCCACCACCAGCGGGGTGACGGTGTCCTGCAGGCCGCGCAGCACGCCCGTGGCGGCCAGCACCGCCAGCAGCGCGGGCAGCCCCGGCAGGGACCACCGCAGGTAGGCCGTGGCGTGGGCGTGGGTGTCCCCCGCCGCGCCGAGCCCCGCCGTGAGGTCCGGGGCGGCGGCCCAGCCGACGATCGCCAGCACCGTGCCCAGCAGCAGCCCCAGCCAGATCCCGTCCCGGCCGCGGGCCATCGCGCCGGGCAGGTTCCCTGCGCCGATCATCCGCGCCACCGCGGGCGTGGTGGCGTACGCGAGGAAGATCATCAGGCCCGTGGCCGTGTGCAGCACCGTGGCCCCCACCCCGACGCCGGCCAGCTGGGCGGTGCCCAGATGCCCGACGATCGCGGTGTCCGCCAGCAGGAACAGCGGCTCGGCGATCAGGGCGCCGAACGCGGGGACCGCCAGCCCCAGGATGCGCCGCGAGAGCCCGCGCCCGGACTCCGGGGGCGGGGCGGCCGTCGCCCCCATGTCAGCCGAGCAGCGCCAGGAGGGGCGCCAGGGCCGTGGTGGGGGTGACCGGCTGCGGCAGCTCCGGCAGCAGCGGGGCCACGAGGTAGAGCATGGCGATCGCGATGCCGTTGTTCACCATGTGCAGCAGCACCGCGTACCCGAAGGAGCGGCCCATGAGGATGTACGTCACCGTGATGGTCACCGCGAGCGTGAGGTACGGGACCACCTCCACGAGGCGGAAGTCGCCGCCGGTGCCCAGGAAGTGCAGGAAGGAGAACGCCAGCACGGACACCGCGGCGCACACCCACACGTTGATCCAGCGGGAGAGCTTGCCCACCAGCAGATGCCGGAACAGGTACTCCTCCACGAGCGGGGCGCCCACCACGGTCATGAGGATCATGAGCACCGGCGGGGCCTGCGTGGTCATCTCCTCGAGCGCGGCCTGGTTGGCGCTGGTCTGCGCGTCCCCGATCAGGGAGAGCAGCACGGCGTTGACCAGGATGGTGGTGAACCACAGCGCCGGCAGCAGCAGGACCTTCCACCACGTCCCGGTGGCGAAGACCCGCAGCGAGGTGACCAGCGGCCGCCAGGCCACCAGCAGGACGAGGGTCACGAGGATGGCGTAGCAGAGCAGGTTCACCGTGAACCCGTCCAGCACGGACAGGGCGGCGGGATCCGCCGGGACCAGGCCCAGCGCCGCGGCCAGGAAGAATCCCAGGCCGAGCACCATGATCCCGCCGTAGGCCAGGACGACGAGCGCGTCCCCCCAGTGGAACGGGCCGGGGGCCCAGCGCGCGGGGTCGGCCCGGCGGCGAGGTGAGCGGTCCGGCCAGCCGGACGGCGGCCAGCCGGCGGGGACGGCCCCGGGGACGGTGCCGTCGGCGGGCGCGGAGGGGGGAAGGCTCATGCGCTCACGCTACCAACGGGCCCGGACACGCCAGGGCGGGATGAGGGCGCGGAGAGACACCGATCACGACAGTCTCCCGCGGTTCGCCCGGCGAGCCCCGGCTGGATTACGGTGCTCGGCATGGCCCTGTTCTCCCAGCCGGTGTACATCAACCTCCCCACCACGGACACCGAGCGCATCCGCTCCTTCTGGACCGCCGTCGGAGCGGGGATCGACGAGGACTTCTCGGATGAGAACTCCGTGTGCGTGGCGCTCACCGACTCCACCTTCGCGATGTACCTGAGCCCCGGGTTCTACACGGACTTCATCGGCGAGCGTGAGATCGCCGACTGCCTCACCACGAACTCGGCCCTGCTGCAGCTCACCGCGCCGGACCGGCAGGCCGTGGACCGCCTGGTGGCGGCGGCGGTGGAGGCCGGCGGGACCGAGGTCGAGCTGCCGGAGGACCTGCAGGAGGACATGTCCGCTTCCGGCGTGTTCTCCCGCCAGGTGATCGACCCGGACGGCCACCAGTGGGAGTTCATGGCGGCCTGAGCCGCCCGGCGCCGCCCGCCCACGCCGCCGCTACTTTCGAGCGTAGATTCGGGCGAATTGGCGTTTTCGAGCGTGGAATAGGGCCTGATTCACGCTCGAAAGCGCCGGGGGGTGGCCGGGTGTGGTCGGGCGGAGCGGACGGGGCCCGTTCACGACGCCGTCACCCGGGTCGGCCCCACGCGTCACCGGGGCGCGCCCTGGCGGTCATCCCCGGGGCCTAGCGTCGGGCCGTCCCCGACGCCCCTCCCCCAGGAGTGCCCCATGGCCCGCTTCGCCCGCCTCTCCCTCGCCGCCGCTGCGGCCCTGACCGTCTCCCTCGGCGCGGCCGCCCCCGCCGTCGCCGCCCCGCCCGCCCACGCCGCCGCGCACGAGCAGGCGACCGCCGCCGTCGGCAAGGGGACGACGGCGGAGTCCTTCACCTTCGGCGTGATCGGCGACGTGCCCTACGGCGCCGCGCAGGTGGCCGCGTTCCCCGGGATGATCGACGAGCTCTCCGCGCAGGACGAGCTCTCCTTCGTGGCCCACGTCGGGGACATCAAGGCCGGTTCCGCCGTGTGCTCCGACGAGTACTTCGCCATGATCCGCGGGGAGTTCGACCGCCTGGCGCACCCGCTCGTGCTGACCCCCGGGGACAACGACTGGACCGACTGCCACCGCACCAACAACGGCACGTACAACCCGCTCGAGCGCCTCGACGCGTTCCGGGAGGTGTTCTACCCCGTGGCGGACCGCACCCTGGGTGAGCCCAGGAAGGTGGACGCGCAGGACGAGATCGGCCTGCCGGAGAACGCCCGGTTCACCGAGCGCCGCGTGGAGTTCGGTGTGGTGAACGTCCAGGGCTCCGAGAACTCCACCCTGCCGTGGACCGGCCTGGGCCTGACCGCGCCGACCTCCGAGCAGCTGGTCGAGGTCGAGGCCCGCGACGCCGCCAACCACGCCCTCATCCGCGACCTGTTCGCCGACGCCGAGCGCCGGCACGCCCGCGGCGTGGTCATGATGATGCAGGCCGACATGTTCTACCCGGGCGCCGTGGTGGACGGGCAGATCTCGGACGAGGCCGCCGCGCAGCAGCAGGCCTACACGGAGACCGTGCAGCTCATCGCGGAGCTCTCCCGCGACTTCGACGGCCCGGTGTACCTGATCAACGGCGACTCCCACGAGTACACCGCGGACGCCCCGCTGACCGCCGGCTCCCCGTGGCTCGACGTGTACGGCGTGGCGCCCGTGGAGAACCTCGAGCGCATCACCGTGGAGGGCGCCGCGACGTCCAACGAGTGGACCCGCTTCTCCGTGGCCCCGAACAACGCCGGCCGGGGCCGCCACGCCGATCAGCCGCTGCTGACCTGGGAGCGCGTGCCCTACACCTTCTGATCCGGCGGCACGCGCACTGCGGCGGCCGACGCGCGGCGGGCGACGCGCGGCGGGCGACGCGCGGGAATCGAGGCGGGCGAGAACGCGGCCGGCGGGCGGAAGGGGTCAGGCGGTGCGCATCACCCGCACCGGGTCCCGGAAGGCCGCGAAGGCCGCCGGGAGCAGGCTCGCCACCACGGCGGTCAGCGCGGCGAGCACGGCCACCCCCGCCACGAAGTCCAGCCCCAGCGCCCCGCCCTGCCCCACGACGACGGCGTAGCCCGTCCCCGCGCCCACCACCGCCCCGAGCACCGCCGGCGCGGCGGTGCGGACCGCCACGAGCAGCACGAGGTCCGCGCGGCCGATGCCCAGGGTGCGGCGGCGGCCGAGGTCGCGGCGACGGATGAGCACGTCGGCGAGCACCACGATCGCCACGAAGAAGGCGCCCGCCCCGAGGATGAGCAGCAGCAGGGACCGGCCGAGTCCGGCCAGCTCCCCGGTGATCGTCGCGTTCCCGGCGGCCAGCGCCCGCGCGGTCTGCACCTGCGAGGAGCGAGGGTCGGGGTCGATCACGGCCAGGGCCGAGTCCTGCATGGCGCGGGTGCCGGCGGTGTCCGGGGCCAGGACACGGACCTGCTGGACCACGAGGGAGGCCGGCGCGGCGGGCACGGCAATCGCGTAGTCCGCGAGGTCCTCGAACGGGGTGAGCGCCTCGAACGCGCCCACCACGGCCCACTGGCGTCCGTCTCCGGACTCGAGCGCTCCGGAGGGCTGGGCCAGGCCCAGCTCGGCCAGCTTCGCCTCGGGCACCACCACCTCCCCGGGGCCCGGCAGGCGGCCGCGCGTGAGTTCGACGCCGCGGTCGACGGTGCCCACCACGTGGGTCACCGCCACGCGAGTCCCGCCCGCACCGATCGCGGCGTTCACCGTGTCCACGGGCATGTCGCGGGCCAGGGCGGCCTCGGCGGAGTCGAGACCGGCGAGGGTGGCGACGGTGGCGCCGGTGAGGAAGCCGGTGCCACCCGAGTCCGTCACGGTGAGCACGCGCGCCGCGGGCCCGGAGAGCTCCGCGGCGACGGCGGCCTCCGTGGCCGCCTGACGGCCCACCGTGGCGACGGCCGCGAAGCACATGGCGGCCACCACCAACAGCACGAGGGCGGAGGGCACGGGCGCGGTGCGGGCGGCGGTGAGGGCCTCGCGCAGCAGGGTCCTCAGGTTCACGGGCGGGCCTCCGGGTTCACAGTCGCACCACCTCGTCCGCACGGGCGACGACGGCCGGGTCGTGCGTGGCCACCACCACGGTGCGCCCCTCCCCCGCGGCCTCGGCCAGCGCGTCGAGCACGAGGGAGGCGTTGTCCGGGTCGAGGTTGCCCGTGGGCTCGTCGGCCAGCACCACCGCAGGGGTGTTCACGAGTGCCCGGCAGACCGCCACGCGCTGGGCCTGCCCGCCGGAGACCTGGCCCGGCCGGTGCTCGGCCCGGTGCCCGAGGCCGAACCGCTCCAGCAGGATCCTGGCCCGGCCTTCGAGCTCGCGGCGGGGCAGGCCGGCGTAGAGGCCGGGCTCCACCACCGAGTCCAGGATGGGCCGGGACGGGTCCAGCTCGGCGTCCTGGAACACGAACCCCACGGACGTGGCCCGCAGCCGCGCCCGGCGCCGGTCCGGGAGGGCGGAGGCGTCGACGTCGCCCAGGCGCACCACGCCCGCCGAGGGCGTGAGCATGAGCCCCAGCACGTACAGCAGCGTGGACTTGCCGCGCCCGGACGGGCCGGTGAGCGCGGTGACGGCGCCAGGGGTGAAGCGGTGGGTCAGGCCGTCGAACAGCTCCTCCGCGCCGCGCGTGTACGCGAAGCGCAGGTCCGCCACGGAGAGCTCCGCGTTCACGGGGCGCCGTTCAGCACGCGCACGGTCTCCCCGGCGTCCACGCCGTCCACCACGGCCAGTCCGTCCGCGGAGCCGCGGACGGTGACGGTGCGCTCCTCCTGGACGCCGTCGCGAACCACGGTGACCCTCGCGGCGCCGTCAGGCTGGGTGCGCAGCGCGGACACGGGGACCACGGGCCCGGTGACGGGCGGGACCACGTTGACCTTCGAGAGCAGGGAGGTGGAGGCCTCGGCGGGCAGGGAGTCGCAGTCCGCGCCGCACACCGCGCCGCCGTCGGGGGCGGTCAGGGGGATGCGGATCAGCCCTTGGTCGTCCGCGGTGGACTCGCCGGCCACGGCCTGCCATGTGTGCCCACCGTGGGGCACGGTCACCGCGGTGCCGGCCGGGATCATGGCGGCCTGGTCCTGGTTGACCTCGATGGCGAACGTGGGCTCGTCGCCGGGGCGGGCGACGATGGTCTCGCCTCCCGCGAGCGCGCCGCCGACGGCCGTGGCCTTCGCGTCCACGCTGAGCGCGGCGGGGAGTGATTCCAGCACCACGAGCTGGCCCAGCTCCACGGTGTCCGCGGCCGGGTAGTCGCGCTCGGTGAGCCAGCCGTTCCAGGCGACAGCGGTGGCCTCGTCCCAGGTGCCGGTGACCTCCACCTTCGCTCCCGTGGCGGCGAGCATGCGCTGGAACGCGGCGACATCGCTGCCGGTGGCGCCCTCGCCGAGCGCCCGCCACTGGGGCAGCTCGCCCTGCACGGTGATCACGGGCTGCTGCGCGACGGCGTACAGCACGTCCCCGGCGGCCACCTCACCGGACTCCCCGGCCCGGGTGACGACGCCGGACAGCGCGTTCACGGCGGCGGGCGCCTGCTCGCGCGTCACGGAGACGCCGAGGGTGATGACGCGGCCGAGCTCCTGCTCGGCGACGGTGACGAGAGCGTCCTCGGACGGACGCTGCTCGGCCTGGGCCGGAGGGGTGAGCGTGGCCCGGCCAGCCCAGAAGGCGAGGGCGGCGACGAGCACCACCGCGAGGACGAGGGCGGCCCAGCGGGCGGGGCGGGTCATGGGGCCGTTCCCCAGAAGACGTCCTGTGGCGGCAGCTCCGGGCAGGTCTGGGCGATCTGGGCCTCCCGTTCCTCCGAGACTCCGACCATGGTGGTGCTGTAGGGCCACCAGTCGTGGCGGTCCTGCGTGAAGAAGGAGGTCACAAAGGATTCTTTGGATGGACGGGAACTCGTGTCCACGTGCAAGCCCTGAGCCTCGAGGCAAGGGATGAGGTACTGGTCCCAGTAGTCATAGACAAGGCGAAGCTGCGGTTCGCTCCAATCCTGGGTATAGCTCGGGTCGACTGGGTGCTGGGCGATGCAGGTGTTCATCGCCAGCGCCCAGGCGCGAGCCTGCGCAGCCGGCGGCGTGGAGTATCGGAGACCGCCCGTCGGCGAGACCTCGACGGGGAATCCGTCTGCCCTCATGCACGAGGCGACCTTCTGATCTGATTCCAGGGGAGTCGTGGACCAGTCCTTCCGCTGGACCTGAAGGATCTCGGGAGTTCCCCCGCTCTCTGCCAGGCGGTCCATCTGTTCTCGGTAGGCCGCTTCCTTCTCCGGCTCCGTCGCCAGAACGGGTTCGATGACCTCGGTCGGTTTCCATGTGGCGGCATCCCACACCTTTGAGGGGGTACTGCCTGTCTCCGCGTGCGCCGACGCTCCTGCGTCCGCGCCGGAAGCACACCCCGCCAACAAGAGGGCCCCGACGAGTCCGACCATGGCACCAGCGAAACCGCTTGTCATTCGCCCCTCAGGCACAAGACACCCCAGCGCTCGCAGAGAAAATATCAGTAGGGGTAGTAGCAGTAGCCATTGCTACCCGAAAGAAGCAATGAGACCGAATCGGCCTTCCAGGTCTGGGTGCCTCGGAGACCAGGCTCCCAGTACCTCACGTAGTAGTTGGCTTTGGTACTCGACACTCCCCCAACCGACACCGTGAGGTAATCCCCGTACCGCTGCTGCTCGCCTCGTGCTCCCACCTACCCGCCTCCTGCGCTGCAGTCCTGCCGACCGGAGTCCGTCAGCGCCTGCGCTGGCACCGCACCGGAGACGGCCAACAGTCCAGCGACGGCCACGCCGGCACCGACCTTAGAAATCCGCTGCCTCATACCCATGTCGCTCATCCTTATGGTTCACGCCCAGTCGTGAGCTACGTCACACTATACGAAGGTGCTCGCCCTGTGTCCAGAGAATTCTCGGTCGGTCCACAGACGTGCCCCACCAGGGAGACAAGAGGGTCCTGCGCGTGACGGATGCGCAATCTCAGGGGACGAATGAGCGCGGCCACCCCGGCAGGTGCGGCCCAACGACCGGCCCGGTCACGTCCCCGTCGTCGACGACGCGCGCCGCCTCCAGGACGTAGGCCTCGCCGTCCAGGAGCATCCGCGTGACTACGGCGTTGCCGAGATCCACCTCCGCGTACCCTGTTGCCTCGCTCCCCGCCGGCTCCTCTCGGCGCACCAGGTCCACCCGCACGGCGCGCTCGCCCAGCCAGCGGGCCGCGCACACCCGGTGCTGGTCATGGGTCCCGCCCCAGATCCCCAGCTCGGCGGGGGCGAACATCGCCAGCACCCGGTGCGACGGGGACAACCACGGCCACACCCGTTCCCGGGTGAAGCCCTCCTGCCCCGGCGACGCGTGGACCACCAGCCGCTCCTGTCCCGTGCGCGGGTCGTAGAAGAGATCGCGCCGCGCAGATCGGGCCGCGAAACCGCCGTCGCCGCGCGCCCGGACCTCGTACACCTCCGGCTCCGGCTGGTGCGGGCTCGTGAGGCTCACCCGCGCCTGGATGGGGAACGTCATGCGGTGGTCCCGCGTCGCGGCGACGACGGCGGCCACCGCTTCGGCGCCGGCGTCCCCCCGCCTCGGGGTCACCGGGCGTCCTCGCGCGAGGCGGGCGCGCCGCCGTCGTCGTGGTGCTCGTCCTCCCCGCCCTGGAACTGACTCGTGTACAGCCGGTGATAGGCGCCGCGCGCGGCGAGCAGCTCGTCATGGGAGCCCTGCTCCACGATGTCGCCGTGCTCCATCACCAGGATCACGTCCGCGTCCCGGATGGTGGAGAGGCGGTGCGCGATCACGAAGCTCGTCCGGTCGCTGCGCAGCGCCGCCATGGCCTCCTGCACCAGCACCTCGGTGCGGGTGTCCACGGAGGAGGTGGCCTCGTCCAGGATGAGGATGGACGGCTGCGCCAAGAACGCCCGCGCGATGGTGATCAGCTGCCGCTCGCCGGCCGAGACGTTGTCCGCGTCCTGCTCGATCACCGTGTCGTAGCCGTCCGGGAGCGTGCGCACGAAGCGGTCCACGAACGTGGCCTTCGCCGCGGCGACGACCTCCTCGTCCGTGGCGTCCAGCCGCCCGTAGCGGATGTTCTCCCGGATGGTCCCGCCGAACAGCACTGCATCCTGCAGCACCATGCCGGTCACGGCGCGCAGCTCGGCCCGGGACACCGAGCGGATGTCCACGCCGTCCACCAGGATCCGGCCGCCGTCCACCTCGTAGAACCGCATGATGAGGTTCACCAGGGTGGTCTTGCCCGCGCCGGTGGGCCCGACGATCGCGATGGTCTGGCCCGGCTGCGCCACCAGGTCCAGGTCCGTGATGAGCGGCTTCTCCGGGGTATAGGAGAACCGCACGTGCTCGAACTCCACGCGGCCGCGCACCGGCCGCGGCAGGTGCGCGACGGCGTCGCCGTCCGGGGCCTGCTCGGGCTCGTCGAGGAGCTCGAAGATGCGCTCGGCCGAGGCCACGCCGGAGATCAGCATGTTGGCCATGCCGGCCACCTGACCCAACGGCTGGTTGAACTCGCGCGAGTACTGGATGAACGCGGTCACCGCGCCCAGGGTCATCTGGCCGTTGGCCACCCGCAGCCCGCCCACCACGGCGATCCCCACGTATCCCAGCCAGTTCACCCACTGCATGATCGGCATGATCATCCCGGAGTAGAACTGCGCCTTGAACGAGGCCTCGTACATGGCCTCGTTGCGCTCGTCGAAGCGCTCGGCCATGTCCGCCTGCCGCCCGAACACGGTCACCAGCTCGTGCCCGGTGAAGGACTCCTCGATGTGCCCGTTGAGCCGGCCGGTCTCCCGCCACTGCGCAGTGAACAGCGCCTGGGACTTCTTGCCCACCACGCCGACGACGACGCCCGCCACCGGCAGTGCGATCAGCGCGATCAGGGCGAGCTGCCAGGACAGCCAGAACATCATCCCGACGATGCCGAGGATGGTCAGCACCGAGTACACGAGGGTGGCGAACGCCTGCTGCAGGGCCTGCTGGACGTTGTCCACGTCATTGGTGGTGCGGGAGAGCAGGTCGCCGCGCTGGCGGGTGTCGAAGTAGCTCAGCGGCAGCCGGTTGACCTTCGCCTCGATGTCCTGGCGCAGCCGGAACACGATCCGCATCACCAGGTCGTTCAGCACGCGCCCCTGCAGCCACATGAACGTCTGCGCCACCACATACATGGCCAGGACGATCAGGATCAGCCGCCCCAGCTCGCCGAAGTCGATCCCCTGCCCCGGCGTGAACGCCATGCCGGACAGCATGTCCGCGGCCTGGCCCTCACCCTGGGCTCGCAGGCCCTCGATCACCTGCTCGCGGCTCATCCCCGCGGGCATCTCCCGGGAGACGAGGCCGCCGAAGATCACGTCCATCGCCCGTCCCAGGACGTGCGGGGCCCACACGTTGAACACGACGGCGACCAGCACCATCAGCGCGACCACCACCAGGCCGGTGCGCTCGGCCTGGAACAGGCCCAGCAGCCGCCGGGCCGACGGCCAGAACGCCTTGGCCTTCCGGCCGGGTCCACCGCCCCACTCGTCCGTGACGCCCGCCTCCTGGAGCTCGGCGAGCTCGGCGTCCGTCAGCTGCTCGCTCATGCCGGCTCCTCCTCGCGCACCTGGGAGTCCACGATCTGCCGGTAGGTCTCGTTGCCGGCCAGCAGCTCGGCGTGGGTGCCGCGGCCGACCACCCGGCCTTCGTCCAGCACCACGATCTGGTCCGCCTCGGTGATGGTGGCCACCCGCTGGGCGACGACGATGCGGGTGATGCCCGCGGCCCGCGCGTCCAGAGCCCCCCGCAGGCGAGCGTCCGTGGTCACGTCCAGGGCGGAGAACGAGTCGTCGAACACCAGGATCCGCGGCGCTGCCACGAGCGCACGCGCGATGGACAGCCGCTGCCGCTGGCCGCCGGAGACGTCCGTGCCGCCCTGGGAGAGACGGGACTCCAGCCCGCTGGCCGCCGTCTCCCCCTCCCCGGTGGTCCGCTCCCGCACGAAGTCCGCGGCCTGCGCGGTCTTCAGGGCCGCCCAGATCTGCTCCTCGGTGGCGCCCGGCGCGCCGAAGCGCATGTTCTCGGCCACCGTCCCGGAGAACAGGAACGGCTTCTGCGGGACGAGCGCCACGGCGTGGGTCAGCTCCGCCCGCGCCAGTTGCGTCACCGGCACCCCGTCGAGCAGCACCTGCCCGTCCGTGGCGTCGTAGAGGCGCGGGATGAGGTTCACCAGCGTGGACTTGCCGGCGCCGGTGGAGCCGATGATCGCCGTCGTGGTGCCGGGGGCCACGGTGAAGCTGACGCCGTCCAGCACCGGCGCCTCGGCGCCGGGGTAGGCGAAGGTGACGTCCCGGAACTCGACCTCCCCGCGCCGCTGCGCGGGCTCCACGGGGTGCACCGGCTCGGCGAGGGTGGGCACGGTGTCCAGGACCTCGCCGATGCGGCCGGCGGAGACCACGGCGCGCGGGAGCATCATCATCATGAAGGTGCCCATCATGACAGCCATGAGGATCTGCAGCAGGTACTGCATGAACGCGGTGAGGGAGCCGACCTCCACGAGCCCGGCGTCGACCCGCTGGCCCCCGAACCACAGCACCGCCGCCGTGGCCAGGTGCAGGATCATCGTGATCACCGGGCCCAGCAGCACGAAGAGCCGGCCGATCAGCACGGAGGTGCGCGCCAGCGCACCGTTGGCGTCCGTGAACCGCTCCGCCTCGTGGCGCTCGCGCACGAACGCCCGGACCACGCGGATGCCGGTCACCTGTTCGCGCATCACGCCGTTGACGGCGTCGATCTCGTCCTGCATGCGCCGGAACAGCGGCATCAGGCGCGCCACGATGACCCCGACGATCACCAGCAGCACCGGCACGGAGACCCACACGAGCCAGGACAGCCCGGGGTCCTCCTGCACGGCCATGAGGATGCCGCCCACCGCCATGATCGGCACCGCCACCATGAAGTTCAGGCCCATCAGGGTGAGCATCTGGACCTGGTTGACGTCGTTGGTGCCGCGCGTGATCAGCGTGGGCGCGCCGAAGCGGCCGAGCTCCTCGGCGGAGAACCCGTCCACGCGCGTGTAGACCGCGCGGCGCAGGTCCCGGCCCACGCCCATGGCGGCCTTCGCCCCGAACCAGACCGCGGCGATCGCGGCCACCACCTGCACGAGCGCCACCCCGAGCATGACGAGCCCGAGGTCCCAGATCCGGGCGGTGTCCCCGCGGGCCACGCCCTCGTCGATGATGCGCGCGTTGAGGCTGGGCAGGTACAGCATGGCCAGCGTGCTGACCAGCTGGAGCACGACGACGGCCAGCACCGCGCCGGCATACGGGCGCAGGTGCCGGCGCAGCAGGGTCCAGAGCATGGGGCTCCCAACGAGGTGTCGAGGCAGGGCGTCCGTGGGGTCACGGCCCGTCGAGGACGATTCTCCACGAACCTCCGGACAGCATAAGCCTCCCCACAGGGACGACGGCAGCGCCGCCCGGCTCGGTCTACAGTGGCCGAACATTCACCCGCGACCGATACGGCCGTCACGTGTTCGGCGGAAGGGGGAGGCGATGGCCGGCCGCCAGCACCATGCAGGGACCAGTCTCCGCGTCCGCACCGGTGACGGGGCCGTCGTCGTGGTCCGGGTGGAGGGGCGCCTGGCGGGAGGTCCCGGGCGCCTCACCATCGAGGACCGCGCGAACACGCGCGGACTCGCCCTGCACACCCGCCGAGCGGGAGGCCCCGTCGAGGGCCTCGAGGTGGAGCTCGTGCGCACCGGCCTCTTCGGTGACGAGGCGTCCACCGGCCTCGCCCTCCTTCCCGACGACCGCGGCGCCCCCGTCTGGCTCCGCGCACCGGAGCGCTCGGACGCGGGCCGGATCCTGACCGACGTCGTGGAGGGACTCGCCGCGCCGGAGCTTCCGCTGGAGGCCCGGCTGTGGCACGCCCACCGCACGCGGGAGCCCGGCGGGGAGGTCGAGCGCCTGGCCGCCACGTGGCAGGGGCCCGGCGCCGAGGACCCGTGGCACACGGAGCTGCACGTGGCCCACCACGTGGACGCGGGGACCACGGAGTTCCTGGCGGTCGACGGGAGCACGGACCAGGCCTGGACGCTGGCCGACGCCGTCCACACCCCCGGCATGCCCCTCGCCTGGCGAGTCCACCCCGCACCCCGGCCGGACGAGGCGAGCCGGGCCGGCGAGGCGCTCTACAGCCTGATCGTGGCGTTCGCGGGCGCCCTCAAGGGCTGAGCGCTCAGCCCTCCGAGGGGGACGGCAGCGGGTTGGCCCCGCGCCGCTCGTACATGGCCAGCGCGGCGGAGACGGAGACGTTGAGGGACTCCACGTCCGGGTGGATGTCGATCCGCACCGAGCGCTCCGCCGCCTGCTCGAGCCGCGAGGACGCCCCGCGCTTCTCCGAGCCCAGCAGCAGAGCGAGGCGCCCCTCGATCCCCGCGATCCCGGACAGCGGCTCCCGCGCCTCCGGGTCCAGCGAGACCAGGGGGACGCCGGCCTCGCTCAGGTGGGCGACGACGTCGTCGGCCGTGGCGAGCGCCAGCGGCAGGGCGAAGACCATGCCGCGCGAGGCCCGCACGAGGCGGCGGTCCGTCACGGAGGCGAGGTCCGAGTCCACGAGGATGAGCCCCGCGAAGCCGAGGGCCTTGGCCGAGCGCGTCACCGCGCCGATGTTGCCCATGAGCTTCACGCCGTCCAGCACGGCGACGTCCCCGGGGTGCTCCAGCAGCTCCGCCACGGTGAGCGGCTTGGGGCGGCGGGCCAGCGCGAAGATCCGCGAGCGCCGCTCCACGCCGAACAGCTCCTTGGCGGCGTGGGTGGAGACCACCTGCACGTCCGCGTCGGCGGGCAGCAGCTCCGTCACGGACGCCGGCAGCTCGGTGTCCTCGCCGTGGAACACGGTGAACACCGCGACGCCGTGGCGCAGGGCCTCGGCGAGGGGCTCCTCGTCGTCGATGATGATGGCCCGCGAGCCCTTGTTCCTGCCCTTGAGCAGCTCGCGCACCTTGGCCAGGCGGGCGTCCTTGGGGTCGGTGATGACGCCGGCGGGGGCGTCGCCGTCGCGGGTCTCAGGGGCGGCGTCGGACGGGGCGGAGGGCTGCTCGGAGGACATGCGGCCATCCTAGGTCTCCCCCACCCCCGCCGAATCGACTGCACTTCTGACCCTTCTCAGGCCGGACGAGGCTCTCAGAAGGGTCAGAAGTGCAGGGAATTCGCAGGTGGGCGGGTGGGCGGACCGGTCGGCGGCGTCGGACGGCCGCTGCGGCGTCAGCGCCCGAACAGCCGGGACAGGAAGCCGCCGCGGGGCTCCGCGGCGCCGGCGCCGGCCGCGTGCTCGGCGGGGCCGTGGCGGCCGTCGCACCACTGACCGGCGGGCACGTCGGCCTTCACGGAGGCCACGTGCTGGCCGCAGCCGGCCCAGGTGGTCTTGCCGCAGACGTCGCAGGTCACTGCACGACACATGATGAGGGCCCTCTCGGTAGGGGATGGGGAGGGAATCGCCCCCTCCCTGGATCCACTGCACTCGTGACCCTTCTGGGGCCGGATTCCGCCCTCAGAAGGGTCAGAACCGCAGTGGATTCGCGGGGGGCGGGGGCGGGGGGGGTGGGACGGGGCGGGTCAGGCGAGGGACAGGAAGAGCTTCTCGAGCTCGGCCACGGTCAGCTGCTCCTCGCCCTCGGCCGCCTCGGCCGGGTCCGCCAGGCAGTGCTGCATGGCGGAGGAGACGATCGCGAAGCCGGCGCGGTCCAGCGCGGTGGACACGGCGGAGAGCTGGGTGACCACGTCCTTGCAGCGGCCCTCGCCCTCGACCTCGCGGATGACGGCGTCCAGCTGGCCGCGGGCCCGCTTGAGGCGGTTGACGATCTTGCGCTGGGTCTCGGCGTCGGCGGTGCGCACGGCGGCCTCCTTCTGACGGGGATGGGAAGGGAAATCATATCCCCGGGGGTATCCGGAGGCGTCGCCGGAGGTCACACGAGGAGACCGATGAGCTCCTGGACGAGGATCACCACGCCCATGGCCAGCACGAACCAGCCGAAGCCCTTCTTGAGCGCCTTCTCCGGGACCCGCTTCACGAGCGGGACGCCGATCAGCGCACCGACCAGGGCCACACCGGTGACCCACAGCAGCAGGTCCCACGGCAGCGTCACGCTGGTCAGGTAGCCGCCGAGGCCCGCGAAGGACTTCATGGCGATCACCAGCAGGGACGTGCCCACCGCGGCGGACATCGGCAGGCCGCCGAGCAGGACCAGCGCAGGGACCACGAGGAACCCGCCGCCGGCGCCGACGATGCCCGTGACGAAGCCGACGACGACGCCCTCCAGCAGGATCTTCCCGAGCGGGTGGCGGCGGGGCACGGCGTCAGCCGAGGCCTCCACTGAGGGGGCGGCCGCCGGCTGCTTCTTCTTGGGCCGGATCATGGCCCACGCCGTGAAGAGCATCATCACCGCGAAGGCGATCAGCAGCAGGGTCCCCGGCAGGAAGCCGCCGACGACGCCGCCCAGGAGGGCACCCACCATCGAGGCCGCGCCGAAGATCAGGCCGGTGCGCCACCGGACGGTGCCGTGCCGCGAGCGCAGCAGCACCGAGACCAGCGAGGTCACACCCACCACGAACAGGGAGCCCGCGATGGCCTGCTTCGGCTCGAGGCCGGCCACGTACGTCAGCAGCGGCACCATGAGGATCGATCCGCCGCCACCCATGAGGCCGAGCAGCAGGCCGACCACGAGGGCCAGTGCGAGGACGATCCACATCACGGGTCAGCTCCGCTTCCCCGCGCCGGCGGGGATGCGGCCGATCACGTCGCCCGCGGAGCGCTCCCGCGCGGGGCGGTTCCACGGCATCTTGGCCAGCACGGACGCCATGGCGCACGTGTTGGACACGGCGGAGAAGGACAGGCCCGCGCCGATCGCGGCGGGGATGAGGCCGAACCGCTTCGAGCCGACCTGGGAGGCCACGGCCCCGACCAGCGCGATGGACCCGGCGGTCATGCGGACCTGGCGGTCCATGGACCAGCGGTTGCCGCTGCGGACGACCTCGCCGCCGGCCTCGGCGTAGGCGGAGATGCCGCCCTGCAGGACGCGTGCGGAGGTGAAGCCGGCCTGGGCCAGACGGTCCTGGGCGGTGCCGGCCCGGCTGCCGGACTGGCAGACGAGCACCGCCGTGCCGTCCAGGCGGGCGGCGACCTCGTCCGCGTGCTCCTGGAGCAGGTCCAGCGGCACGTTGTAGGAGCCGGCGATGTGCTCGGTCTCGAACTCGCCGGGGGTGCGCACGTCCAGCACGACGGCGTCGGGGCGGGCGGCCAGCTCGGCCTTCAGGTCGCGCGGGGTGACGGGGGACAGGGTGACGTTCATGGGACGGGCTCCTCGGGGTTGGTCTGGGGGTGTGTCAGGACTGCTGCCAGGCGGCGTAGCTGTCCTCGAGCTCGACGACGTCGAACCCGGCGCGGCGCAGCGCCTGGGCGGCCACGATGTTGCGCAGGCCGGACTGGCAGAAGGTCACCAGCGTCTTGTCCTTCGGGAGCTCGTCCTGGTGGAAGAGGACCTTGCCGGAGTTCAGCTGCTGGGCGTCCGCGATGGTGCCGTCGGAGAACTCGGTCTTGTTGCGCACGTCCACCAGCACGGTGTCCTGCTCCGCGCCGACCTCGCCGGCCTCGATGCGGGACTTCAGCTCGGCGGCCTGCACGGTGGGCACCGGCTCCAGCGTAAGGCCGTCCACGGAGGTGGTGAACGCGGCGGCCGCGTCGACGCCCACGCGGATCATGTGGTTGCGCATCATGTCCGCGTCCTCGCGGTCCTCGGCGAGCAGCACGATCGCGGCGTCGTCACTCTCCGGGTCATAGGCCCAGCCGGCGTGCGTGGCGACCTTGCCGCGGGACGGGAAGGCCAGCGCGCCCGGCACGGTGCCGGCGAGGATCTCGTCCACGGCGCGGGTGTCCGCGAACACGGCGCCCTCGGCGAGCGTCGCCTGCACGCCCTCGGCGTCGAGCTCCACAAGCTCGGGCAGCTCGCCCAGGATGGCCGGGCCGATCTTGTTCTGGCGCTTCATGCGGGCGAAGTAGGCGTGGGCGTCGGGCTGGCCGTCGAGCAGCTCGTCGATGAAGCCCTGCTCGTCGTCGTTCTTCAGGTAGTCGGACCACCAGGCGAACTCGCGCTCGTAGCCGACCGTGGTGGAGGGCAGCGCACCGA
The DNA here is from genome assembly GCF_023155805.1 of Micrococcus lacusdianchii. GTDB lineage: Bacteria > Actinomycetota > Actinomycetes > Actinomycetales > Micrococcaceae > Micrococcus > Micrococcus lacusdianchii. The sequence goes on from NZ_JAKNUW010000001.1 coordinate 65,318, forward strand.
GGGCCTTGCCGCACGCGGAGCCGGCGCCGTGGGCCGGGAACACCTGCACGTGGTCCGGGAGGGTCAGGAACTTCGCCTTGAGGGAGGCGAAGAGCTGCTGGGCGCCCTCGAAGCGGGTGTCGACGCCGCCGGCGGCCTCGTCCAGCAGGTCCGGGCGGCCGAGGTCGCCGGAGAACACGAAGTCGCCGGTGAGCATGTAGCCCGGGGCGTCGGCGAAGGCGCCGTCGGTGACCAGGAAGGACAGGTGCTCGGGGGTGTGACCCGGGGTGTGCACGGCCTCGACGGTGATGTTGCCGAGCTTCACGATGTCCCCGTCCTTGAGGAGGTTGCCCTCGAAGCCGTAGGCCCAGTCCTCGCCGCCCTCACCGGACAGGTGGATCTGGGCGCCGGTGGCGTGGGTCAGCTCGCGGGTGCCGGAGAGGTAGTCCGCGTGGATGTGGGTCTCGGTCACGTGGGTGATGGTCATGCCGTTCTTGGCGGCCAGGTCCAGGTACACCTGGATGTCGCGGCGGGGGTCCACCACCATCGCCTCGTTCTTCGCCTGGCAGCCGATCACGTAGCTGGCCTGGGCGAGGTCCTCGTCGTAGATGCGCTCGAGCAGCATGCGCTCTCCTGTCGGGGGCCGGCGGGGCCGGCATCGGGGTGGGGGCGCGCCGGGCCGTCAGCCCATCGCCATACCCCCGGGGGTATGTAATCGAGCGTACCTGGTACCCCCGGGGGTATGCAAGAGGGGCTTCGGCGACGGCCCCGCACGACGACGGCGGGCCGCCCGGAAGGGGCGGCCCGCCGTCGTCACGGTGCGCGGGGTCAGAGCAGGGGGCGCAGCGGGCGCATCAAGGTCTCCACCACGCGCGCCATCCCGTGCCGGTCCTTCCACCGCGCACCGGTGAGCACCTCGGAGACCGCGGAGTCCGCCGCGAAGATCTCCTCCATGCGCGCGGCGAAGTCCCGGTCCACCACGGACAGGTTCGTCTCGTAGTTGAAGCTGAGGGACAGCCGGTCGATGTTCGCGGTGCCCACGGTGGACCACTCGCCGTCGATCGTGGCGGTCTTGGCGTGGATCATGCCCGCCGCGTACAGCACGACCGTGATGCCGGCGTCCAGCATCTCCGCGTAGAACCCCCGGGACACCCAGTCCGCCACCACGTGGTTGGAGTCCTTCGGGATCATCACGCGCACGTCCACACCCCGGCGGGCGGCGTCCTCGAGGGCCTCGAGGACCTGCCGGTCCGGGATGAAGTACGGGGTGGAGATGTAGATGCGCCGCTGGGCGCGGTCGATCGCCTCCAGGTACACGGTGCGGATCGGATAGGTCAGCCGCAGCGGCATGTTCGCCGCCACCGTGACCACCGGCTCCCAGGACAGCGGGGTGATCCACCCCATCTGCTCCTCCTGCGGGTGCGCGGCGTTCCACACCTGGCTGATGGAGTGGTCCAGCCCCCAGACGGCCGGCCCCTCCTCCTTCACATGGGTGTCCCGCCACTCGGTCGCGTACTCGTCGCCGATGTTGTATCCGCCCACGTAGCCGACCCTGCCGTCCACCACCAGGATCTTGGAGTGGTTGAAGCCACTGTGCCGCACCGGTCCGCGCCAGTACGGGCGCGCGAACGCCGGCAGCCGGAACACCCGCACGTCCGGGTGGAAGCCGCGGTAGAAGGACCGCGGCACCACGAGGTTGCCGAACCCGTCGTACTGCACCCAGACGTCCACCCCGCGCTGCGCCGCCCGGTTGACCGCGTCCCTGAAGCGCCGGCCGGTCGCGTCGTCCTTCCAGATGTAGGTCTCGAGCTTGACGGTCTCCTGGGCCCCATCGATGGCGGCGATCATGTCGTCGAACACGTCCTGCCCGGACGTGAAGATCGTCAGCGCGGACGTGGAGACCTGCGCCTGGAACGTCCCCGGCCGCTGGGCGGGACGCCGGAGGCGGCCCTGCCGCTTGGCCATGTCGTACACGGTGACGCCCAGCGCCGCGGCCACCGGCACGGCGCCGAAGGCCAGGCCGTAGACGGCCGCGGCGCGCACGGCCACCGAGGTGAGGATATCGGACGGGCGCTGGACACGGAGACGCTCAGACGGGCTCATGGCGCGAGTGTACTGACGCGCTGCGGGCCCCACCCACCCGGGGGCCATCCGGCCCGCGCCTTCAGCCGACCCGCGCCGAGGGTGCCGCCTCGGTCCAGGCGGCACCGACCTCGGAGCGCAGCCGCACCAGCTCCACCGCCGAGTCGCGCAGGTGCCGGGCGGCCTCCCCCTCGGGTCGCCACGGCCGCACGGGCAGGGCCCGTCCGTCGTCGCCCACGTCCACCATGACGGAGATCGAGTGCGCCACCAGCTCGGGCTGCCGGGCACTGCGCGGCCCGGCGTGGACGCGCAGCGCCACGTACATCGACCGGGGGGTCGTGTTCACGAGCAGGGCGTCCACACGCACCAGGTCCCCCACCCGCACCGGCCGGACGAACCGCACGCCGCCGGCGAAGACGGCCGCCACGTTCTCATGCCCCGTCCAGCGCGCCGCGCACACCGCCGCGGCCTCGTCCAGCCAGCGCATCACGGCACCGCCGCGCACCGTCCCGCCCACCGAGGCCTCGGCGACGGGGGCGATGAACGCCAGGCTGACCATCTCGTCATGGACCTGGCCCGGTTCGGGGAAGGGCAGGCGCGCCATGGCCCGCTCCACCGCACGCCGCTCGATGCTCGATGTCCGGGCCTGCTCGTCCCGCTCGATCTGACCGGGAGTGGCGGGGATCCACTCAGGCACATCCTGGGGCGGGCCGCCCTCGTCCGCCGCGTACACGCACAGGGAGCTGGTCGAGACCACGGGATGGCCGTCGTCGTCGAGGATCTCGGGCAGCAGCAGCCGCGTCTGCACGTGGACGGCAGGGCCATGGGTGCGGACCACCCGGCCCTGGACGGTCACGCGGGTGTCCACGGGGATGGGCCGGCGGAACTGCATGTTGCCCATGTAGCGCGCCCGGACGTGCATCCCGGACCAGGAGGCGGCCACGGCGTACGCGACCTTGTCGATCCACCCGATCACGGTGCCGGCGTCCACGAGGCCGGAGGGGTGGTCGAAGCTCTCCGCCCGGAAGTCGAGGGACAGGGCTCCGGGACGTCTCATGCCCCGAAGGTATCACCGACGCCACGTCCCAGGTGATCTCTCTCACTCTCCACCCATGGGACGTCCAGGCGGGCGTCAGGTCGCCGACGGGTCCGCGGGCGCGGGACAATGGCGGGCATGACCCCGCGCGACCCCCTGCCCCTGCCCGTCGAGCCCCAGACCCCCCACGCCCGCCTGGCGCGGCGCGTGGCCGCGGTGGTCGACGACCGGGGCGAGGCCGCCGTGGCGGGCCTGGCCGTGCGTCTGCTCACCGGGGCCGTGACGCCGGAGGACGTGACCTCGGGCGCGGCCCGCGCCCTGACCGGCGACGACGGCGCCCTCTCCCCCGCCGCGACCGGCGCCCTGGCGCTGAGCTCGGTGTGGCACCGACGCGCGGTGCCGGCCCTGACGGACGCGCTCGACGCCGACGCCCCGGACGTGCGCGCCGCCGCGCTGCTGGTGCTGGCCGTGCGCGCGGACGCCCTGCGGGCCGACGCCCTGGTGGACCGGGCCCTCGTGGAGCGGGTGCGCGACGCCGCCGGGGACCCCCACCCGGAGGTGCGCGAGGCCGCGGCCTCGGCCCTGGGTGCGCTGGCCCGCGCCGAGGACCTCGAGAGGGTGGAGCCGACGCTCTCCGCGATGGTCATGGACCTGGACCCGGAGCTGGCCGCTGCCGCGGAGCTCGCTCTGGCACACGTGGCGCAGCGCCTCGGCCGCCCGGACCTCGACCCGGCCCCGCAGAACTGAGGCGCCGGACCCGTGCAGTGCCCCCACTTCGACGCCGGCGAGTGCCGCTCCTGCCCCCTGATGGGCGTGCCGTACGCGCGGCAGCTCGCGGACAAGCAGGCCGCGGTGCTGGCCGGACTGGCGGACGTGCTGGACGCGGGGACGGTGGTGGAGGAGCCGTTCGCCGGGCCCGAGTCCGGGTTCCGCAACAAGGCCAAGCTGGTGGTGACGGGCACGGCGCAGGCCCCGCGGCTGGGCATCCTGGACCCCCGGCAGCACCCGAGACACCACGACGGCACGGGCGTGGACCTGCGGGACTGCGGCCTCTACCTGGACGGCATGGAGGGCGTGTTCCACGCGTGCGCGGCCGCGATCACGGCGGCGGGCCTGGAGCCCTACGACGTCGCCGCGCGCACGGGCGAGCTGAAGAACGTGATCGTGACCCTCTCCCCCGAGCGGGAGGCGATGGTGCGGTTCGTGCTGCGCTCGCGCGAGCGGCTCGAGGCGCTGCGCGCCGCGGTGCCGGGGCTGCTGGCGGACCTGGGCGCCCGGGGCACGCCGGCCGCCGTCGTGAGCGCCAACCTCCTGCCCGAGCACGTGGCCCTGCCCGAGGGGGACGAGGAGATCCTGCTGGCCGGGGCGGAGACCCTGACGATGCGCCTGAACGGGGTCGGCCTGCGCCTGCGCCCGCAGGGCTTCTTCCAGACCAACACCGCGGTCACCGAGGGCCTGTACGCGACGGCGGCCCGCTGGCTCACGGAGGGCGACGGCGGCGTCCCCGCCGCGGCGTGGGACCTGTACTGCGGCGTCGGCGGGTTCGCGTTCCACCTGGCGGCCGCGGGCGTGCCCGAGGTGTGGGGCCTGGAGACCACCGCGGAGGCCGTGGCGGCGGCGCAGGAGACGGCGCGGGAGCTGGGCGCGGCGGACCGCGTGCGGTTCGCGGCCGGCGACGCCACCCGAGCGCTGTCCCCCGAGGGGCAGGAGCCGTCCGCCGACGACGGCGACGCGCCCGCCGGCCTCCCGGAGGCCGTCGTCGTGAACCCGCCCCGGCGCGGGATCGGCGCCGACCTCTCGGCGGCGCTCGAGGCCTCGGGGATCCCGACCGTCCTCTACTCGAGCTGCAATCCGCGCACCCTCGCGCAGGACCTCGCGCGGATGCCCTCGTACCGGGCCGAGCGGGTCCGGGTGTTCGACATGTTCCCGCAGACCGCGCACACCGAGACGCTCGTGCTGCTCCGGCGGCGCTGACCCGGCCCGCCCCTCAGCCCAGCAGCCGTCCGATCGCCGTCACGGCCTCCCGGCCGGTGGGCTCGCCGTCCACCCACGGCACCTGCACCACGGGCACGTGCGGCACCTGGCGCACCAGATCCGCCATGTGCCCCGCCTCGGACACCGACCGCGCGGCGAGCGCCGCGCCCGCGTCCTCGGGCGAGCGCCGGTTGACCACCAGGGCCGCCACGGCGATCCGGTCCTCGGCCAGGCGGCGGCACAGCTGCACGGTCTCCAGCACGGGCATCCGCTCGGCCGTCAGCACCGGCACGAACGTGCACCGGTCCGGGTCCGTCAGCAACGCCTCCATGTCCGCGAAGATCCGGCGCCGTGCGGTGAGCACCTCGCGGATGCGCAGGTCCCGCCGCTCCTGCGCGGTCCGTGGCCCCTCGAGCCCGCGCCTGCCGTCCAGGCCGCGCATCGCGTCCGCGTACCTCTCGGTCCGGTCGCGCCGTTCCAGCAGCCCGTCCGCCCAGGCGCCCATGAGGGTGGGCAGCTCGAGCAGCCGCGTCGTGTGACCGGTGGGGGCCGTGTCGAACAGGACCGCGTCGAACCGCTCCTGCGCCTCGAGGGCGATCCGGGAGATCCGTTCCAGCAGCGCCGCCTCATGCGTGCCGGGTGAGGCCGCGGCGAGCCGGAAATACCGGTCGACCTCCTGGTGGAGGTGCTCCGGCATCAGGCCGCGCACCGTGTCCTTCACGGCGCCCAGGTGCCGCGCCGCCACCGCGTCCGGGTCCACCTCCACCCCGACGACGGCTCCCCCGCCCTCCGCGGTCAGCAGGTCCGTCTCCGTGTCCCCGACCTCGGTGTCCCACAGGTGGCCGAGGTTGTGCGCCGGGTCCGTGGAGACCACGAGCACGCGCCGCCCGGCGGCGGCGAGGGCCGCGGCGGTGGCGGAGGCGACCGTCGTCTTGCCCACGCCTCCCTTGCCGCCGAAGAAGACGACCTGCCGGGAGGCGAGGTGCGTGCTCAGGCCCGTGTCCGTCGTCGTGGAGCCCACCGGATGTCCTTTCCTCCTTCGCCGAGTCCTCTGCTGGGTGCGGGGCGGGGTGCAGGACCCCGCTCAGCAGCAGCTCATAGTGTCCAGCGGGGAGCGCTCCATGCCCATCCGCCGGTGCCACTCGTGGAACCGCTCGTAGACCACGGGCAGCAGCTCCACCGTGTAGTAGGTGGCGGGATTGGGCACGCCGAGGGCGTCCGAGAAGACCATCATCATGAACAGGTCCTCCTCGTCCCGGCGGGCCCGGGCGAAGGTGGCCCGGTAGGGGCCGGCGTAGAACGCGTTCAGCCCCTCCGAGAGCGCCCTCAGGCGTTCGCCGACACCCATGCGTTCCTCCGCCGTTCAGCCGCGGCGGCCGCCGGAGGGCTCCAAGGCGTCCTCGGCGTCCACGGCCTCGTCCTCCTCCGGGGTGACGGCCGGGGCCCTGCGGGCGGCGGCCATGGCACCGAAGGCGGTGACCAGCACCCAGAGCGCGCTGACCAGGATGATGACGTCCAGGACCAGGAGCAGCCAGTTCTGCGCGTTCCAGAACTGCCCCAGCTGGACGAACAGTGCGTACACGGACATGAACGCCACGAACACCAGCGGGAGGAGCACCGGCAGGACCGGACGGCGTAGGCGCAGCAGGATGACGCACACGATGGACAGCGTCAGCGCGGCCATGAGCTGGTTGGTGGTGCCGAACAGGGGCCAGATGACCATGCCGCCGGAGCCGTCCGCACCGGCGCCGAACGCCAGGCCCATGGTCACGGCGAGAACGATCAGCGTGGAGACCAGGGTCCCGAGCTTCAGACCCAGGATCCCGCCGATCTCCGCCACCACGAAGCGCTGCAGGCGCACACCGGTGTCCATGGTGGTCGCGGCGAAGAGCACGGCCATGGTCGCGAGGATCGTGGAGGACAGGCCGGTGGGGATGCCCAGTCCGGTGTTGAGGATCTGGCCGCCGGCGGTCACGAAGGCCTGCACCCCGCCCTGGCCGAAGGCCGAGTAGACCTCCTCCCAGTCCGCGAGAGAGCGGAAGCCCGCGGTCACCGCGATGATGGTGCCGAGGGACAGCAGGCCCTCGCCGACAGCGCCGAAGTAGCCGACGAACCGGGCGTCGGTCTCCTTCGCGATCTGCTTCGAGGAGGTGCCGGAGGAGACGATGCCGTGGAAGCCGGAGATCGCACCGCAGGCGATGGTCACGAACAGCAGCGGAATGATGCCCGGGGTGCCCTCCGGGACGTTCTCGTTGTAGAACGGGGCCACCACGGTGGGCGAGGAGATGAGGATGGCGCCGTAGAGGATGCCCAGGCCGATGAACAGCTGCAGGCCGTTGATGTAGTCGCGCGGCTGCAGGAGCATCCACACCGGCAGCATGGAGGCGATGCCCGCGTAGACGAAGAGGACGACGATCCAGAAGGCGTTCGCCGAGAGCCCGAGGATGGTCTCCGGCAGGACGATCGGGAAGCGGTCGCCGAGCAGCATGAGTCCGTAGAGCGCGCCCACGCCCACCACGGAGACCAGCGGCAGGCTCCACTTGAGGCGGTAGATCGCCTGGCCGACCAGCAGCGCGACCACGATCGCGCCCCAGGTGGGGATGACGGCGGTGGGGGTGGAGACCAGCAGGTTGGAGATCACCACCGCGAAGGCGGCGTTCACCATGAGCAGCAGCAGGAAGATCACCACGAGGAACAGGTTGCGGCCGTGGCGGCCGATGTACTTGCCCGAGAGCGTGCCGATCGACTGCGCCTTGTTGCGACCCGAGGCCCACAGGGCCCCGAGGTCGTGCATGCCGGCGAAGAAGACGGTGCCGAGCGTGACCCAGAGGAAGGCCGGGCCCCACCCCCAGATCACGGCCACCGCCGGGCCCACGATGGGCGCCGCACCGGCCACGGACGTGAAGTGGTGGCCCCAGAGGACCAGCTTGTTGGTGGGGATGAAGTCGATCCCGTCCTCATAGCGGTGGGCGGGCGTGATGTAGTCCGGGTCCAGCCGGTACACCTTCCTGGCCAGGAACCGTGAGTAGAGCAGGTAGCCGGCGACGATCATCGCGACGCCGACCAGCGCGAGCACGAGGGAGTTCATCGTGTGACCTCATTCGGGGAAGTGCGTGCGGGGCAGGGGTGCAGAATGTGATGCGAGACACACTAGTGGAACGCTCCCTGTTCTCAGAGTCGTGACCGCACAAGTCCGCGTGGCGGGGACTGCGTCGGACGCGGACCCGCCCCGAAGACCCGCGCACAGGGAAGGGGCCCCGGATCGCTCCGGGGCCCCTTGCCTGTCATCACTCGCACCTTCATCGCTCGCACCTCGATGAAGTGGTTCCACTGTAGGAAGCCGACGTGTGCGCCCGCCCCACGCCGCCTGGCAATTCCCTGACAGCCGGGCTCCGGGACCCGCCGCCCGCGCGTCGAGAGCGGACTCACCCGGCACCCGCCGACACCCCCTCCCCTCCGCCCTCCGCCGCCCGTAGGCTGGGCACCAACCAACGCTGGCCCGCCCGGGAGCTCCCGGGCGGGCCCTGGCATGCCCGCACACCCCGACGTCCCCGAGAGCCGAGGCGCCCCGTGACCCAGACCTTCACCCCTGCCGAGCAGCAGGACCGGAACTCCCGCCGCCACCGCCTGCGCCGCTACCGCGCGGTGATCTTCGACATGGACGGCGTCATCACGGACACCGCCGGCGTGCACGCGGCGGCGTGGAAGGAGCTGTTCGACGAGGCCCTGCCGGCCGTGGGCGAGCTCGAGGCCAACCGCGACGCCGTCGCCGCGGACCCGGACGTCCTGCGCCCCTTCGACGCCCGGTCCGACTACCTGCACCACGTGGACGGCCGCCCCCGTGAGGACGGCGTGCGCGCCTTCTTCGCCTCGCGCGGGCTGCACGTGCCGGAGGCCGCCGACGACGTCGCGGCCTCGCGGCCCGACCTCACCGTGATCGCGCTGGCCGAGCGCAAGCAGGGGCACTTCGAGAAGGTCCTCGAGCGGGACGGGGTGCGGGTGTTCCCCGAGGCCGCCGAGCTGCTCGAGGAGCTGCGCCGCAAGGACGTGCCCGTGGCGCTGGTGACCTCCTCCAAGAACTCCCGCGCGGTGCTCTCCGCGGGCGGGGTCCTCGACTACTTCCCCGTGATCGTGGACGGTCACACCGCGGTGGAGCGCGGCCTGCCCGGCAAGCCGGACCCGGCCATGTTCTGGGAGGCCGCCCGCGAGCTCGGCGTGGACGTCGCGGACGCCATGGTCCTCGAGGACGCGGTCTCCGGCGTGAAGGCCGCCTCGGATGGCCGCTTCGGCCTGGTGATCGGCGTCAACCGCGAGCCGGAGAACGGCAAGGGCCGGCTCAAGGACGCCGGCGCGCACATCGTGGTGGAGGACTACGGCACGCTCGAGCTGCACAAGCGCACCACCACCCCCTTCGACGCCGCCTGGGTGCTGCGCTGGGACCGCTTCGACCCCGAGTCCGAGGGCACCCGCGAGGTGCTGTGCACCCTGGCCAACGGCTACTGGGGCACCCGCGGCTCCGTCCCCGGCACCCGCATCTCCGACGTGCACTACCCCGGCACCTACCTGGCCGGCGTGTTCAACCGCCTGACCTCCACCGTGCAGGGCCGCCACGTGGAGACCGAGCACATGGTCAACATCCAGGACTGGACGCCCCTGGTCGTCACGCCCGAGGGAGGCCGTCCCCTGCTGCCCGGCTCGGAGGAGATGCTGGACTACCACCAGGAGATGGACCTGCGCCGCGGCGTCCTGTCCCGCACCATGCGGTTCGAGGACGCGCAGGGGCGCATCACCACCCTGCACACGCGGCAGTTCCAGTCCCTGGCCGACCGCCACCTCGCCGCCCTCGAGCTGACGGTGGAGGCGGAGAACTGGTCCGGCCAGATGACCGTGCGCAGCCAGATCGACGGGCGCGTGGCCAACCTCAACGTCTCGGACGACCGCACGCTGGCGAACCAGCACCTCGAGCCGTCCCTCGCCCGCGAGGTGGACGGGGAGACCGTCCTGCTGGAGACGGTCACGAGCCAGTCCCGCGTGCACGTGGCCGTCGCCACCCGCACCCGCCAGATGGCGCCGGTGGGCCACCACCAGCCCATCCGCCGGCCCGTGGAGGGCTCGGACCTGCTGGTGGGCCAGGACATCCACCTGCACATCGAGCAGCACGTGCCCGTGGTGCTGGAGAAGACCGCGGCGGTGGCCAACACCCACGACCACGCGATGGCCTCCGTGTCCCACTCGGCCGTCAAGCGGGCCCAGCGCGCGCAGAACTTCCGCAACCTGCTGACCCTGCACGAGCAGCGGTGGGGCATGAACTGGGACCGGTTCAGCGTGCGGATCGACCTGGCCGAGCAGCACCGGGACCAGCGCCGCTCCACCGCGGACCTCGCCCCGGGCGAGGACTTCGAGGCGCCCGTGTTCGACGTCGGCCGCTCCGCCGCTGTCGGCGTCGCCGCCACGGAGGGCAAGGACGGCGCGTCCCTGCGCCAGCAGCTGGCCCTGAACCTGCACACGTTCCACGTGCTCCAGACCGCGTTCGGCAAGCGCCGCGACCTGGACGCCTCCGTGGGCGCGCGCGGCCTGCACGGTGAGGGCTACCGCGGCCACATCTTCTGGGACGAGATCTTCGTCTACCCCATGCTGACGCTGCGCCGCCCCGAGATCACCCGCGGCCTGCTGATGTACCGCTACCGCCGCCTCAACGAGGCCCGCGCCAACGCGCAGGCCGAGGGCTGGGCCGGCGCCATGTACCCGTGGCAGTCCGGCTCGGACGGCCGCGAGGAGACCCCCACCGAGCTGTGGAACCCGCGCTCGCGCATGTGGATGCCGGACAACTCCCACAACCAGCGCCACGTGTCCCTGGACATCGCCTACTCGGTGCTGCGGTACATCGAGATCGCCAAGGACGCGAGCTTCATCTCCGACTACGCCGCGGAGATGCTCGTGGAGATCTCCCGGTTCTTCGCGTCCATGACCCTGTTCAACCAGGAGACCGGCCGCTACGAGATCCACGGCGTCATGGGCCCGGACGAGTTCCACGACGGCTACCCGGAGACCCCCGGCTCGGGGCTGCGCAACAACGCGTACACCAACGTGCTGACCTCGTGGGTGCTGTCCGAGACCGCCCGCCTGCTGCGCTGGCTGGACACCCTGGACGACGGCCTGCCCGAGGTCATGGAGGTCCACGAGGAGGAGATCCAGCACTGGGAGGACATCAGCGCCAAGCTGACCGTCCCGTTCTTCGAGGAGGGCCCGGAGAAGGGCATCCTCGCGCAGTTCGAGGGCTATCAGGACCTGATCGAGTTCGACTGGGGCCGCTACCGCGCGAAGTACGGGAACATCGGCCGCATGGACCTGATCCTGCAGTCCGAGGGCGACGCCACCAACCGGTACAAGCTCTCCAAGCAGGCGGACACCCTCATGCTCCCCTACCTGTTCTCCGGCGCCGAGCTGGAGGAGATCCTGGGCCGGATGGGCTACGAGCTGCCGCAGGAGGCGCTCGAGCGCACCGTGGAGTACTACGAGGCCCGCTCCACCCACGGCTCCACGCTCTCCCGCCTGGTGCACGCGTGGGTGGCGGCCCGCACGGACCCGGACCGCTCGTGGGACCTGTTCACCGAGGCGCTCGAGTCGGACCTGTCCGACACGCAGGGCGGCACCACCCGCGAGGGCATCCACCTGGGCCTCATGGCGGGCACCGTGGACACCGTGATCCGCTGCTACTCCGGCCTGGAGACGCGCGACGACGTCGTCCGCCTGGACCCGCGCCTGCCCCGCCAGCTGCCCGGCGCGCGCTTCGTGATCCGGTACCACCAGCAGCCGGTGGTGATCCACATGACCCAGGAGGACGTGACGGTCACGGCCGGCGAGGGCATGTGGCACCCCGTGCCCATGGTGATCGCGGGGGCCGAGCACACGCTCGAGCCCGGCGGGGAGGTCACGGTGGCGCTGGAGCGCTGATCCGTGACGCCGGTCAGCGCGTCGGCAGGACCGCCTCCACCACCCAGCGGCCGTCCCGGGCGCCGGCGGAGATGGTCCCGCCGAACAGGCTGACCCGCTCGGCCATGCCCGCCAGTCCGAAGCCGGACGCCGGGAACGGGAGCTGCGCCGCCGTCGCGGGGCCACGCGCTCCCGGGGCCCGATCGGCCTCGGGCCGCGACGGTGCCAGCGGGCTCTCCACCCGCACGGTGACACGGGCGTCCTCGTCCACGCGCGTCCACAGGCACACCCGCCCGGTCCCGGGCCCGTGCTTGAGCACGTTGGTGGTGGCCTCCTGGGCGATGCGCAGCACGGTCAGTCGCATCGAGTCCGGCAGCAGGTCCAGTCCCTCGAACTCGCCGTCCACCGCGTAGCCGGCCCCGCGCAGGCGCGCCTGCAGCTCGGCGAGGCGGCCGGGGAGGTCGGCGACGGCGTCGGGGTCCTGGGTGTCCTCGTTGCGGGAGGTGCCCCGCAGGGCGGTCAGCATGCGGCGCAGGTCCACGAGCGACTGCCGGGCCGCCGTCGCGATGGCCTCCTCCGCCCCGCGGCGCCGGTCCGCGTCCGTGAGCGTGGGCAGCATGGCCGCCTGCATGGAGATCACGGTGAGCCCGTGGGCGACGACGTCGTGCAGCTCCACCGCGATCCGCTGCCGCTCGGCCTCGGCCGCCTGGCGCACGCGCTCCTCCTGCGCGGCGAGCGCGGCCAGCCGGTCCCGGGCGCGGTGCCGGACCCGGCGCACCAGGTAGGCGGGCACCGCGGCCAGCACGGCGAGCACCCCCAGGGCGGTGGCCCCGCCCTGCCACGTGAACGCCTCCGGAGCGGGCGCCGGGTCCGCGAGCAGCTCCGAGGCCACCACGATCCCCAGGAGGCCGGTGGCGGCCAGCCACACGAACCCGCGGTGGGAGTACCGCACGGTCATCAGCGAGCCCAGCAGCCAGCCGCCGCCGAGGCCCACGGGGGTGAAGTGCGCGTGGTCCGGTCCGGCCAGTCCGGTCAGCAGGACGGCGCTGCCGGTGAGGACCGCGAGGGCCGCCAGTGAGGGCTGCCAGGCGAACGCCAGGGTCACCAGCACGCCGAACAGCCCGATCGCCCCCCGCACGGCGAGCCCGGCGCCGGAGCGCGGGAGGGCGTCCGCCATCCCCTGCTCCCTGACGGTCTCCGCGTCCACCCCGGCCTGGGACACCGCCCACTCGTTCACCACGGGCTCCAGGAAGAAGAACCCGACCTCCCACACGAGCATGAGCCCCGCCAGCACCCACAGCAGGATCCGGGTGTGCCGGGAGACGGGGTCGGTGCGCAGCAGCCGCAGCAGGCCGTCGTCGCCGCCGTGCGCGGAGCCGTCCCCGACATCCTCGCCCCGGTGCCGACGGGCGAGCGGGCGCAGCCGCCCCCAGCCCCCGGCGAGGCGGCCGCGGAGGGCGGGCGACGCCGTCGTCGTGCCGGTGGCGGGGCCGGCCGTGCTCACGCGCCGATCTCCACCAGCCCGTGGCGGGCGGCCTTGATGAGCACCTGCACGCGGTCCCGGACCTGCCACTTCTCCATGACGTTGCCCATGTGCGTCTTGACGGTGGCCTCGGCGACGAACAGCGCCGCGGCGATCTCCGCGTTGGAGGAGCCGAGGGCAAGCTCGCGGACGACGTCCAGCTCGCGCTCGGTGAGGCGCTCGTGGTCCGCCAGGGCCTGCTCCGGGCCGTGCTCGGGGCGGCGGGCGTCCGCGGAGGTGGCGGCGGCGATGAGGTCCCGGGCGACGGCCGGGGAGAACACGACGTCGCCGGCGTGCACCCGGCGGATGGCGTCGGTGACCTCCGACGGCGGCGCGTCCTTCACGAGGTAGCCCGAGGCGCCGGCCTGCAGCGCGGGCACGAGGTACTGCTCGGAGGAGAAGGTGGTGATCGCCAGGACACGGGTGTCCGGCAGCTCGGCCGTGATCCGCGCGGTGGCCTCCACCCCGTCCAGGCGGGGCATCTGCATGTCCATCAGCACGACGTCGGGACGCACCTGGCGGGCGACGGCCACCGCCTCCTCGCCGTCGGCCGCCGAGCCCGCGACCTCGAGGTCCTGAGCGGTGGCCACGAAGTGCTCCAGGGCGGTGCGCATCAGCTGCTGGTCGTCGGCGACGAGGACTCGGATCATGCGGCCGAGCCTAACGGGGGCTGTGCGGGGCGCGGCTCCCCCGAAAGTCGGGGTCCGGGCCGGATCGTTTCGGGGGCGTTTTCCGTCGGCATGGGGCGCCCATGACGATGGAAAACGCCCCCAAGGTGTGAGCCGGCCTCACCCGACGGCGGGCCTCACCCCACCCGGGGCAGGACGGCCGCGGCGATCGCACCCATCACGGCCAGCGGGATCACCACGGCCGGAAGCATCACGGCCGCCAGGTTCCGGGGGCTCGCGGTGAGCCCGGGCATGCCCGAACGCTGCAGCGGCGCGGCGAGGGCCGAGGCCACCTGGATGCGCACCGGGCCGGTGACGATCCCCCAGCCCGTGGCGGAGTTGTGCAGCCCGTTGAGCAGCACCGGGGAGACGCCCAGGGCGTGGGCCGTGTCCAACTGGAGGGCGCCGAACATGGCCATGGAGCCCGTGTTGGACGCCGTGATGAAGCCGCCGGCCCCGCCCACGAACGGGGCGAGGAACAGGTACACGGGGCCCATGCCACCCAGGGCGTCCGCGAGCGCCCCGGACATCCCGCCGGCGGTGAGCACCAGCCCGAACGCCAGGTACAGAGCGGTGGGCACCGCGGTGCGCCACCACAGCACGGCAGCCTCCCCCGGCACGGCGCGCCGGTCCGCGGCGGGCAGGCGCAGCAGGGGGACGGCCGCGGCGCACGCGGCCAGGGACCACACCGCGGGGGAGCCGAGCGCGTTCAGGGCGGGCTCGGCGGTGGCCGCCAGGGTGCCCGCGACGACGCCGGCCACCAGCAGCGCGTACGGCACCACGTCCCGGCCCGGGCCGGGGGTGAGCCGGCCCCGGTGGATCACGAGGAGCCAGAGAAGGATCATCGAGGCGGTGCCGACGGCTCCGGCCGGGGCGGTGCCGAGGGCGATGTTGGCCGCCAGGATCAGGCCGGACTGCAGGACGGCCGACCCCACGGCCACCGCGGTGCCGCGCAGCACCGTGGGCCCGCGCCGGCCCCGGCCGCGCAGCACCAGGACCGCCGCGACCACCGCCCCGGCCACGGTGGGGACCACGTTCCAGAGGGCGGCCGCCACGCCGATCTGCTGGAAGTCCAGCCCGGTGAGGCGCGCCCCGAGCAGGGTGCCGGGCGCCATGGACCCCCAGGGGGCGATCGCCAGGCCGCACAGGCTGAGCACCGCGGCCCGGAAGGGCGTGAAGCCGAGCCCCACCAGCAGCGGCACGCCGATGATCAGGGACACCCCGAACCCCGTGACCGCCTCCAGGAACGGGACCACGCCGTGGACCATCAGCAGCGCGGTGGCCAGCGTGGGCCCGGCCCCGGCGGACAGCCACTCCCCCAGCCGCCCGTTGGCCCCCGAGCGCTCCATGATCCGCGAGAGCGTGATGCCGCCGGCGATGATCGCCGCCACCTCCAGGAGCGTGGGCGCGCCGCCGACGAGCGCGGCGCCCAGCCGCGCCGGGTCCGTGCCGAACACGGCGACGCCGAGCACCGCGGCCGTGACGCAGCCGGCCGCGGGAGCCGCCCACGCGGGCAGCCGGGTGAGCAGCAGCGCGAGGGTCACGAGGATCGGCGCAAGGGCCAGGAGGACGGTCACGGCGGGGCGGAGCCTTTCAGGCAGGGGGCGCGAGAACGGGCGGAGTCGGGCGGGTCAAGCGGGTCGAGCAGGGCCGCCCCCGATTGTCCTCCCTCCGGCGCCGGTCACCAGGCCGGTCCGCCTCCGCGGGACGTCCTACGCTGGCCCCATGACCCCGCCCCCGTCCCGACCCGCCCCGTGCCCGGCCGCCCTCGACGCCGTCCTCGCCCCGCCCGTCCCCGTGCTGGTGGCCCCCATGGCCGGCGGTCCGACCACCCCGGAGCTCGTGGCCGCGGTGGTCCGCGCCGGCGGCGGCGGCTTCCTGGCCGGCGGCATGCGCACCCCGGACGAGGTCCGGGAGCAGGTGGACCGGCTCCGCGCCCTCCTCGCCGACGACGACGGCGCCCCCGCCGCCACAGACGCCCCGGCCTCGCCCCTCGCCACCCGGTTCGGCGTGAACCTGTTCGTCCCGGACGCGGTGAACACCGCGATCCCCGACGCCGCTCGCACCCCCGGCGCCCTCGCCGCGCGGGCCGAGGCCGTCGCCGCCCACCGCGAGCGCCTGACCGCGCTGGCCCGGGACCTGGACGCCCCGCTGCCCGCGGCGGAGGACGTCACACCGGACCCGGCGGCCGAGCGGGAGGGGTTCGAGGCCTTCCTCGCCGCAGCCGAGGAGCAGGCGTGGCCCGCGGTCTCCTTCACGTTCGGACTGCCGGAGGCCGCCGTCTTCGCCCGGCTCGCCGCGGCGGGGATCCCGGCCGGCGTCACGGTGACGAGCGCGGCGGAGGCGCGCGCCGCCGTCGGGAACGGGGCGGTGTTCCTGGTGGTCCAGGGCCCCGAGGCGGGCGGGCACCGGGGCACGCTGGACCCCGCCGCACGGCCGGGCATCACGGACCTGCGCACGCTCCTGTCCGAGATGCGCCGCACCCTCGGTGCGGCCTCCGTGCCGCTCGTCGCCGCGGGCGGCGTGACGGACGCCGCGCAGGTCGCTCGCCTCCTGGCGACCGGCGCCACGGCCGTCTCCGCGGGCACGGCGTTCCTGCTCACCCCGGAGGCCGGCACGTCCGCGGTGCACCGCACGGCCCTGCGCCAGACCGTGGCCGGGGCGGCGTTCGCCCACCCCGACGACGGCGGCGCCGCCACCGCCGTGACCCGCGCCTTCACGGGGCGCTGGGCACGGTCCCTGGTGACCCCGTTCATGGACGAGTTCGCCGACGCCCCCGCCGCCTATCCCGAGGTCAACGCCCTGACCGGGCCGCTGCGCCGGGTCGCCGCCGAGCGGGGTGACCTCGAGCACGTGCACCTGTGGGCCGGCACCGGCGCGCACCGGATCGCGGAGCGGGACGCGGCGGTGGTCCTCGCCGCGCTGACCCCCGGGGAGTGACCGGGCACATCGAAGGTCATCCCGCGGTCGGACGCGCCCCCGCCCGACGTCCTCCTAGGCTGAACGCGTGAACCCCCTGCGCCGCGTCGACCACCTGCTGCGCCGTCATCCCGTGCGCGCGGACGCGATCACGGCGGCGGTGCTCGCCCTGGTCCTCGTGGTGGTGCCGTGGTTCGTCCTCGGCTACGTCCCGAGCCCCAGCCCGGAGGGCACCCGCGCCCTCGTGGCCGTGCTCACCGGCTTCGGCCTGACCCTGCCGTGGGCGGCGCGCCGGCGCTGGCCCATGGCCTCGGCCGGGGTGACCGTGCTGGCGGCCCTGGTCCACCTGGCCTTCGGCCCGGAGTTCAGCGCCGCCCTGGTGATGGTGCCGCTCACCGTCTACAACCTGGCCGCGCTCGCCCCGCGCCGCGCGTCGATCGCGGGGCTGCTGGCCGGCCTGGCCGGCGGCGCCGCCAACGGGATGAAGGTCTGGCTGTTCCCGCCCGCGTTCACCACCCCGGACGGCCTCATGATCCGCTCCCCCGCGGACCCCGCCGGCATGGTGGTCATGACCGTCGGCTGCGGGCTCACCGTCCTCACCGCGTGGGCGTTCGGGGACGTGGTCCGCAACCGGCGCCTGGCCGTGCAGGCCCTCGAGGACCGCACCCGGCGCCTCGAGACGCAGGCCCGGCAGGAGCGCGAGCTCGCCGCCGCGGACGAGCGCAGCCACATCGCCCGCGAGATGCACGACATCGTGGCGCACTCCCTGCAGGTGATCATCAGCCAGGCCGACGGCGCCCGCTATGCCGCCGCCGCCAAGCCGGAGCTGGCCGTCGCCACGCTCGAGACCATCGGGCAGACCGGGCGGGCGGCGCTCGCGGACATGCGCCAGCTGCTCGGCGTACTCCGCGGGCCCGCCGACGCCGGCGCCGATCGCGGCCGCCGCGACCCCGCCTCCCGGGACGCCCACCGCGCCCCGCCGGGCCTCGCGGACGTGCCGGACCTGCTGGCGACCATGCGCCTGTCCGGCATGGAGGTCTCCCTGCTCGAGGACGGGACCCCGCGGCGGGCCCTGCCCGGCGGCGGCGAGCTCACGGCATACCGCGTGGTGCAGGAGGCGCTCACCAACACGCTGCGGCACGCCGGCCCGGACGCCCGCTCCTTCGTCACCCTCGCCTGGACGCCGCACGGCCTGGACGTGCAGGTCGACGACGACGGCCGGGGCGCCGCGGCCGATCCCGCCACCGCGGGCTCGGGCCAGGGTCTGCGCGGCATCGCCGAGCGGGTGGCGCTGTTCGGCTGCACGGTGGAGACCGGCCCGCGCGTCGGCGCCGGTTACCGTGTGCACGCGCATCTTCCCTACACCGAGATCTGAGGTCCCTCCCATGACCGAGACGACAAGCCCGGACACCGCCCCCATCCGTGTGGGCCTCGTGGACGACCAGGCGCTGATCCGCTCGGGCCTGGCCATGCTGATCGACTCCCAGCCCGACCTCGAGGTGGTGGCCCAGGCCGGCGACGGCCGCGAGGCGGCGGCCTCCGTGGCGGTGGCGGGCGCCGACGTCGTGCTGATGGACGTGCGGATGCCCGGCATGGACGGGATCGAGGCGACCCGCGCGCTGCTGCGCCGCCCGGACGCCCCGCGGGTGGTGGTGCTGACCACCTTCGACCTGGACGAGCACGTGATGGACGCGATCGAGGCCGGCGCGTCCGGGTTCCTGCTCAAGGACGCCCCGCCGGAGGAGCTGCTCGCCGCGATCCGCACCGTGCACCGGGGCGACGCCGTGATCGCCCCGTCCACCACGCGCCGGCTCATGGCCCACATGGCGCCGCGGCTGCGCCAGGACGCCGCGCGGGAAACCGAGTGCGAGCGGGAGGTGGCCGCGGTGGCGTCCCTGACCCCGCGCGAGCGGGAGGTGCTCACCGCCATGGCCTCCGGCGCCTCGAACCCGGAGATCGCGTCGGAGCTGGTGCTCTCCGAGGCCACCGTGAAGACGCACGTGGGCCGGGTGCTGGCCAAGCTCGCGGCACGGGACCGCGTGCAGGCCGTGCTGGTCGCCCACCGCGCCGGGCTCGTGCGCTTCTGACCTCCCCGCCCCCACACCTCCCCTGGCGAATCGACTGCACTTCTGACCCTTCTGACGCCCCATGCGGAGCTGAGAAGGGTCAGAAGTGCAGTGGATCCCCGGGGGCGGCCATCTCGAGGCGACCATGCGCGGCGATCGCCTGCCGGATCAGCGCGATCGTCCCGGCGAACCCCGCCCTGCGGTCCGAGTTCGAGACCCGGACGACCAGCCAGCCCGCCCGCTGGAACACAGCGTCCCGGTGCGTGTCCCGTGCGACCTGCACGGGGTCGTCATGGCCGGCGCCCTCGTACTGCACGGCGATCTTCCACCGGCGGTACCCGAGATCCGCGGTGGCCGGGTTCCGGCTCGGGAACTCTGGGTCCCGCAGCTCGATCTGCAGCTCCGGCTCCGGCAGGCCGGCATCCAGCAGCGCCAGCCGGAGCGCGGTCTCCTGGGGCGAGTCGGCGCCGTCGCGCACGAGCGCGTGGGCCGCGCGGGCCTTCACGACGCCGCGGCGCCCCCGCTGGCGCTGCAGGCACTCGGCGAGCGCGGCACGGCTCGCGAGGGCCTCCTCACCCCACTGCGGACGCGATCGGACGAGCCGGTCCCCCACCGCGACGAGCAGGTCCACCGGCAGGTCGTCCGCCAGGTGGAACCAGGTGTCGGCGTAGGCGGTCACGGGCAGACCGTGCAGCGGCTCCGGGTGGAGACGGATCCGGGTGAGGTCCGCCAGCCGGGTGCGCACGCCGGCCTCGGGGCAGGCCCGGAGGCCTTCCGCGCGCAGCACCGTCAGCTCGGTGGACGCCTCCGCCCAGGACGGCAGCGGCAGCCCCCACAGCCGCGCCGCCGACGCCCCCGTGACCACGAGGTCCGGGTGCCGGGCGAGCAGCTCCTGGAGCCGGTCCACCTCACGACGCCGGGCCGACTCCTTCCGCGCCTCCCTCGCCCTCCGCTCCTCGTCGGGCGGAGTGGCGGAGGCCGCCTCCGCGGGCGGCGCCGTCGGGGTGGGGGGCGTCGTCGTCGGGCCTGGCGCGCCGGTCCACCGGTAGACGCCGTGGCCGACCCGGGTCACGTCTCGGCTGCGCAGGCGCGAACCGGAGAGGCCTGCGGCCAGGGCGGCGGCACGGGTGAAGGGGGCGTTGCGGAGGTGGGCGGGGAAGTCTCCAGGGGTGCGCATGGCCGGGATCCTGCGTGCGGACGGCCTCTCCCGCCCGGTGGGCGGGCGACGGTGGGGAGCCCGGAGTGCTCGGGGGCGCCTGTGCAGGAGGGGACAGACCTGTCCCTCACCCCCGCCCCGCCTGCCCTCGCGCCCGCGCCCGGACAATCGACTGCAGTTCTGACCCTTCCGACGCCCGATCCGCGCCTCAGAAGGGTCAGAAGTGCAGTGGATCCGTGGGGGTGGGTCATCCCTGGGGATGATGCACGCCGCGCACAGTTCCCCCTCAAGACGGTCCCGCCGCATGCCCACTGCGCGGGAGGCTGGGCCGTGCCCGCCCAGACCGGCGACCCACCCGAGGAGAGCCCCATGGCCACCGCCACCGCACCGCACCGCACCGCCGACGTCGCATCCGCTCCCGCCCCCGCTCCCACGGAGGAGGCGGACCGCCACTCCGTGGTGGAGCCGGCCCCCGCCGTCGCCGACCGCACCCAGGCCGACCTCGAGCGCGAATGCGCGGACGCCGAGTGCCTGGCCCTGTTCCTGGCGCTGGTCACGGCCGCCCTCGTGACCTCCGGGCTGACGCTGGCCACGGACGTGGTGGGGATCCCGCGCGTGCTGCTCGGCTTCGGCGCCGCGGCCCTGGTGGCGGCGGTGACGATCACCCTGGCGCGGCCGCGGCGGGCCTGACCGGACTCAGTCGGGCCGGAGGCCGCGCAGGTAGACGCGCAGCAGCCAGTCGCGCTGCTCGCTCACGTACGCCTCGAGGGCGGGCAGCGGCGGCCGGGTGACGACCAGCAGCCCGGTGAACCAGTCGTGCCCGCCGACCCCGTCGGCCACGAGCCCGCCCCGGCGCGCAAGGTCCACCGCGCGGTCGGTCAGGGCCATGATCACGCGCTCGGCCTCCGCCATCCGCTCGGGCGGGGGACCCTCGTCCGGCCCCAGGGAGTCCCGCGCGGCCAGCAGGTTGGCGAGATCCTCGTCCGCGAGCGCCCGGGACAGCCGCAGCCAGCGCTCGGCGGCCGGCTCGTCCCCCTCGATGAACCTCTCCAGATGCGCGGTCAGCCGCTCCACCACGTCCTCGAGCACCGCGGTGAGCAGGTCCACGCGGGAGGGGAAGTGCCGGTACAGCGTGCCGACGCCCACGCCGGCCGCCTGCGCCACCGCGCGCAGGGACATCCCCGCGCCCTGCTCCGCGAGCAGCCCGGAGGCGGCGGACACGAGGTCCCGGCGGTTGGCGAGGGCGTCCGATCTCATGCCGTCCATCCTCCCACCCCGGTCTGCCTGCGGCCGGTCGCCGGTCATCCCGTGGGGGAACCCCGGGGCCCGCCGGGTCCATCCCCCGCTCCGATCCGTCCGACCCGCCCCCGGCGCGAGGCTGGTCCCATGAACGCCTCACCCGCACCCGGCGCCTCCCACGCCGTCGGCGCCCACCACCTCGCCTCCGCGTCCTCCCCCACGACGACGCCGCCCGCCGTCGCCGCGCGCGGCCTCACCAAGACCTACGGCCGCGGGGACACCGCCGTGCACGCCCTGCGCGGCGTGGACGTGGACGTGGAGGCCGGCCGCTTCACCGCGATCATGGGCCCCTCCGGCTCGGGCAAGTCCACGCTGATGCACTGCCTCGCCGGCCTGGACACCCCGGACGCCGGCACCGTGACCCTGGGCGACACCGTCATCACCGGCCTCTCGGACGCCGACCTGACCCGCGTGCGCCGGGACCGCGTGGGCTTCGTGTTCCAGGCCTTCAACCTGGTGCCCACCCTCACGGCGGAGCAGAACATCGTGCTCCCGCTCGAGCTGGCCGGCCGCAGCCCGGACCGGGCGTGGCTGGAGGAGATCGTCGGCGCACTGGGCCTGAGCGACCGGCTCACCCACCGCCCGCATGAGCTCTCCGGCGGCCAGCAGCAGCGCGTGGCCGTGGCCCGCGCCCTGCTGACGCGGCCTGACGTCGTGTTCGGGGACGAGCCCACCGGCAACCTGGACACCGCCACGGGCGCCGAGGTGCTGGGCCTGCTGCGCCGCGCGACGTGGGAGATGGGCCAGACCGTCATCATGGTCACCCACGACCCGGTGGCCGCCGCCTCCGCGGACCGCGTGGTGCTGCTCGCGGACGGCGCCCTGGCCGGGGAGCTGCACGCCCCCACGGCCGAGCGCGTGGCCGAGGCCCTCACCGCGCTGCAGCAGGGGAGGGCGATCTGAGCATGTGGACCGTCGCCCTCGCGCAGCTGCGCACGCAGCCCCGCCGGTACGTCTCCGTGGTTCTGGCGGTGCTGATCGGCACCATGTTCCTGGCCGCCGCCTCCCTGGTGGCCTCCTCCGCGCAGGCCACCCTGCGCGCCACCCTCGGCGCCACGTACGCCGGCGCGGACCTCGTGGTCCTTCCCGACGACGGCGGGGACGCCTCCGGCGAGACGGCCGCCTCCGCCATGGACCGCCTCCCGTCCCTGGCCGGCACCGCCGACGCGCCCGGTCCGCTCGCGGGCGTGCCCGGCGTCGCCGAGGCGTTCGCCCCCACGCTGACCTGGGCTGAGGTGGCCGCCGGCGGGGAGCCGCGGGCTGGCGTCGCCGTCCCCCTGCCGCAGGACGCCTCCCTGGCGGGCGTGCGGGTCCTCGAGGGGACGCTGCCCGCCCCGGGCGACGCCCGTGCCGTGGCCCTCGACGAGGGCACCGCCGAGACGCTCGCCGTGGGCGTGGGCGACACCGTGACGCTGACCGCCGGCTCCGGGCAGGGCGCCGTGGAGGCCGTCGTCTCCGGCCTGACCTCCGTCTCCCCCGACCCGATGCTGTCCTCGCAGGCCCAGGTGTGGGGCGGCGCGGGCGTCGTGGACGCCCTGCAGATGCCGGAGGCCGCCCCGTTCGCCACCGCGGCCCTGCTGCGGCTGGAGGACCGCGCGGACCCGCAGTCGGTGCGCGCGGACGTGGCGGAGCTGCTGCGCGGCGAGGGCGTGGCCGCCGCTGTGGCCACCCCGGACGAGGCCTCACGCGACCAGCTCAGCCGCATGGCCGGCGGCACGGACCTGTTCGGCTGGGTGCTCGGCGGGTTCGCGGTGCTGGCCCTGGTGGTGACCGCGCTGGTGATCGCCAACACCTTCCAGGTGCTCGTGGCCCAGCGCACGCGTGACCTCGCGCTGCTGCGCACCGTGGGCGCGAGCGTGCGCCAGATCCGCGGTGCCGTCCTCCTCGAGGCGCTGCTCACCGGGTTGCTCGGCGCCCTGCTGGGGGTCGGGCTGGCCGTGGCGCTGACGGCCGGCGTCGTGGCAGTGGCGCGGCAGGCGCTCGGGGTGCCGGCGCTGAGCTTCGGCGGGGACCCGCTGCAGCTGGCGGCCGTGGCGGCCGTCGGCACGGGGGTGGCCGTGGTGGCCGCCCTGGGCCCGGCCCGGGCCGCCACCCGCGTGGCCCCGCTGCAGGCGCTGCGCCCGGCCGCCGAGACCGAGGTGCTCTCCCGAGCCGGGCTGGTGCGCGCCGTCGTCGGGGCGGTGCTGGCCGTGGGCGGCGCCGTGCTCATGTGGTCCGGCGCGCTGGGGCAGCAGTTCCTGCCGGCGGTGGGCGGCGGCGTCCTGTCCTTCCTGGGGATGCTGCTGCTGGCGCGCCTGTTCGTGCCAACGGCGGTGCGGGGCGCGGCCGTGCTGGCCCGGCCCGCGGGCGTGCCGGGACGGCTGGCCGGGCTCAACGCCACGCGCCACCGCTCCCGCACGGCCGCCACCGCGGCGGCGCTGCTGATCGGCACCACGCTCGTGGCGCTCGTGCTCACCGGCGGCCGCACGGCCCAGGCCGAGACGGACCGCCTCCTGGACACCGAGTTCCCCGTGGACCTCGTGGTGTCCGTGGCGCCGGGCCAGGACCCGGCGGCCGCCGCGCGGGCCGTCGCGGAGGTGGCGGGGGTGAGCGCCGCCGCGGGCTCCGTGCCCGTGGGGGCCACCGTGAACGGCACCCCCGCCTATGCGGTGGCCGCCGACGGCCTGCGCGCCGTGGTCGCCCGTGAGCCCGAACGGGACGCCGGCGCCCTCGCCGCCGACGGCACCGTGTACGTGCCCAGCTGGGCCGATCCCACCACCGGCGTCACCGTGGACGGGCGTACCCAGGACCTGCGCTCCGTGCGCGGCTCCGGGCTGCAGACCGCCGTGCTCCTCACCCCGGAGACCGCCGAGCAGGTCCGCGCCGAGGGCCGACCCGCCGTCGGTGCGGACGGCGGGGACGGTGCCGGGTCCGGCGCGGGGCCCGGTCCCGAGGGCGGGGGGCTGGTGCTCGTAGACGCGGGCGGCGACGCTGCCGTCCGCGACCTGCAGGACCTCGCCGAGGGCGTCACCGCGGCCGCCGGCGACGGCGCCCAGGTGGTCGAGGGAGGGCTCGGTGAACGCGCCCTGTACTCGCAGGTGATCGACGCCCTGCTGGGGATCGTGGTGGCGCTGCTGGCGGTGTCCGTGCTGATCGCGCTGATCGGCGTGGCCAACACGCTGAGCCTGTCCGTGATCGAGCGGACCCGGGAGAACGCGCTGCTGCGGGCCCTCGGGCTCACCCGGCGCGGGCTGCGCGGGATGATCGCCGTTGAGGCGGTGCTGATCGCGGCCGTGGCCGCCGCCCTCGGGTGCGCGCTCGGCGTGTTCTACGGCTGGGCCGGGTCGCAGCTGATCCTCGGTGAGCTGGTGGCGCAGGTGACGGGCACGGCCGGGCTCGTGTGGCCGGCCGTGCCGTGGGTGGAGCTGCTGCTGATCGTGGCGGTGGCGGCCCTCGCGGGGCTCGTGGCCTCGTTGCTGCCGGCCCGCCGCGCGGCGCGGCTCAGCCCGGTGGAGGGCCTGGCCACGGTCTGACCGTGCCGCGGGCCCGCCCCACCCGCCCTCGCCGGCGGGTGGGGCGGCGCGTCAGCGGAACGCGGCGCGTCAGCGGCCGCGCAGCCCCAGCGCGTCGAGGACGTCCCCGACGTCCACGTAGGAGAAGTTCGTCGGGTCCTGCTCGTCGTCGACGCCCGGGCCGGACTCCGGCTCGTCATGGGTCACCAGCAGGCCGCGGGTGTACTCGCCCACCGGCACGGAGGCGATCGCCAGCCCGTCGGAACCGTGGATGTCGTCCACGCCGTCCACCCCGCGCACGCGGAAGGAGCCGACGGGGGCGTGGCGGCCGTTGCGCTCGTAGACGGCGAAGGAGTCGTCACCCTGCGAAGAGACGACGACGTAGCCGTTCGCGCCGCGCCCGTAGTAGATGTCGACGCCCTCGGCGTCGGCCTCGAGCAGGCTCCCGCCGACGCCCTCGTCGGCCGGGTCGATCGGTTCGCACTCCTCCGTCTCCGGGTCGAAGCGGTCGTGCACGCCGAAGTCCTTCACGCGGTCGATCAGGCCCTGCTTGCCCGTGAACCCCTGGGTGCTCAGGCCGATCTCCCACAGGCCCACGTCCTCCTGGGCCGCGAACAGGGTGCCCGTCCGGCGGTCCACGGCCACGCCCTCGAACTGCGGGCCCACGCCCGGCTCCTCGCACGGGGTCCACACGGTGCCGTCCGGCAGGTCGAACTGCGCGGGCATGGAGACGGTGTCCACCGGGACGTAGCCCAGGGCGCCGTCCTGCTCCATGACCTCCACGAGCGTCAGGGCGGTGGTGCCCTCCTGGGTGACCACGACGTAGGTGCCGCCCTGGCGGGGCTGCCACACGGCCAGGCCGTAGGCGGTCTGCTCGGTGTCCACGCCGGCGCGGTCGGCGTGGAAGAGGAAGGGCAGGTCCGCGGCGGTGACCTAGGTCAGCGGGGTCTGCGCGCGCGCACCGGCCGGGTCGATCGCGAAGAAGCGCACCTGGTCGTTGTAGCGGTCAGAGACCACGGCGACGTCGACGCGCTCGCCGCCCAGCGGCACGCCGTAGGCGATGTCCACGTTGTTGTACCGGCCCGCGGCGGCGTCCTCACGGGGGGCCTCGGCGGCCGCGACGGCCTGGAGCTCGTTCGAGTCCAGGTCATAGACGCGCAGGCCGCCCTCCTTGGCGGTCACCACGACGATCGAGTTCGCGGAGTCCTGCGCGTCGACCCAGATCGCGGGGTCGTCGCCGGACGCGTTGCCGCCCTCCTCGGAGTCGTAGAGGACGGGCGTCTCGTTGTCCGTGGTGACCTCGACGGCGGGGACGGCACGCTGAGTGGCGGCGCCGCGGTCCACGCCGTGGGCGGGGGCGTGGGCCGGCGGAGCGGAGACGGCGGCCGGGGGGCAGAGGGCGGCCAGCAGGGCGGCGGAGGCGAGACCGGTGAGGGCGGGGGCGAGGGGTGCGCGGGAGAGGATGCTCATGGAGGGCATGGTGCTCCCTGCGCCTGACGCCCGGGTGGTGCCCGGGTGGCGCCCGAGTGACGCGCCGGTCACGCCCGGGTGACGCGCGGGCCCGGGCTCAGCGCGAGCCGCGCGTGAAGATCGCCTCGCGGACGTCGTCGGCCTCCTCGAGGCCGGCGCCGAGCGCGGAGCCGATCGTGGCCAGCCCGCCCACGAACCACGCGAGCTTCAGGTACTGCCACAGGGTCGCGGGATCGCCCGTGACCTCCTCGAACACGTCCCCGTCCACGAGCAGCAGGCCCCCGGCCAGGGCGACGAGCATGAGCAGGGCGTGGAGCACGAGCACGCCGATCAGCACCGTCAGGACCGTCGCGATGTTGAACACCGTCACCTGCTCCCGCTCGGCGGCACGGCGCGGGCGCTCCCACAGCTTCGCGCCCACCACGAGGGACAGCGTGACCGCCACGATCGACAGCGCGCCCAGCACCGCCATCTGCACGCCCGAGTACTCGGCGGAGAGCATCCACAGGTCCGTGGTCAGCAGGGTCAGCGCGCCGGTGGCGAGCGCGGTGGACATGGACCGGGTCAGGGAGATCGCCACCATCCACGGCCGGTTCGCCCGCACGGTCCCCAGGATCATGCGGGCGTTGCGCCCGGCCACGCGCCCGGCGAAGGAGGCGCCGGACTCGCCGGCGCGGTGCTCGACGTCGTCGGCCAGCTGGCGCGCCCAGCGCACCGCGTCCCGGACGTCGTCCGCGTGCGGCTCCCCCTCGTCCGGGTCCAGGCCGAGCAGCCGGGCGACGACGCGCTCCACGGTCGCCGGCGCGTCCCCCTCCGCGAGCCCCAAGGACGTGACGCCGGTCGAGTGGACGGGCGAGACCTGCTCGGCGATCGTGTGCGGCCCCTGCACCAGGGCGTGGCCCGTCAAGCCGACGGCGACGTCCCAGTCCTCGTCCAGCATGCGGTCGCGGGTGATCTCGAGGAGGTCGAGGGAGTCGTCGTCGTCATCGCCCACCTCCTCTGCGCTCACCCGGACGTCCCAGGCCAGCCCCGGGTAGGCGGCGTCGAGGCGGGCCGCCAGGGCGGCGGGGTCGAGGGCGGCCGCCGCGGCCGGGTCCACGTCCGGCGCCACGAGCACGCCGAGGCGGATGCGGGTGGGGGCAGCGGCTCCGTCGGTGGGCAGGGGGGACGGGGAGTCGGAGGCGGCGGTGCTCATCCCGGCCATTGTCCCCGAGAGTTCACCCCCGGGCCTCTGGCGCATCCGGGACCCCGCCCGCATGCTGGGCACCATGAGCGATCAGCAGCACACCATCCCCTCCGGCTCCCCGATCTGGATCGACCTCATGACCGGGGGCTTCGCCCGGCAGCAGGAGTTCTACGAGGCCCTTTTCGGCTGGACCTTCGAGGACCAGGGCGAGGAGTTCGGCCACTACCGCATGATCCGGGCGGGCGCGGCCACGGTGGCCGGCGCCATGGACGTCGAGCAGATGCCGGCCGGCCCGGACGGGGCCGCGGCCGAGGGGCCCGCCGTGTGGTCCGTGTACCTGCGCAGCGACGACATCGACGCGACCATGGACCTGGTCCAGGAGCACGGCGGGACCGTGCACATGGAGCCGGTGGACGTGGGGACGCTGGGCCGGATGGCGGTGGCCGTCACCCCGGGCGGCGAGTACCTGGGGTTCTGGCAGCCCGGCGAGTTCAGCGGTCACGACCTGCCGCTGGCGCCGGGGACCTCCGTGTGGTTCGAGGTGATGTCCAAGGACTTCTCGGCGGACGCGGCGTTCTACCGTGCGGTGTGCGGCTGGGACGTCGTGCCGATGGGCGCGGAGGGTCAGGACGACGGCGCGGGCTCGGGCGACGAGCCCGCCGTCGACGGCGAGAGCCCCGGCTACGCCACGAACGGGGCGGGCGAGGCGGCCACCGCGGGCCTGTGCGATGCGGCGCGGTGGCTGCCCGACGACGTGCCGAGCCACTGGCGGGTGTACTTCCGCACCACGGAGATGGCCGGCTCGGTGCGGACCCTCGAGGAGCACGGCGGCCGCGTGGTGGACGGGCCGATGGACTCGCCGTTCGGCGTTGTGGCCACCGTGCTGGACCCCGCCGGCGCGACGTTCCAGCTGATCCAGGCGCCGGAGGGCTGAGGAGGGCTGGACGCCGGCGGGCGGCCGCCCTCTTCTCCCTCTGCGGACGGAGGTGGCAGTGCCCCCTCCTGCCTAGGGTGAACCCATGCCCATGACGCCCTGCACGTCCCCGACCGGCCGCGCCTTGCCGGAGCATTGGCTTCGCACGGATGTCATCATCGCCGTCGTGCTGGCGATCGCCAGCGTGGAGATGGCCTACCTGTCCCAGTGGGCCGGCACGGACGCCGGGTACAAGGCCCCGGTCCACGTGGTGGCGGTGGCCAGTGGCGCCGCCGCCCTGCTGCTGGCCGCACGGCGCATCGCCCCGCTCACCGTGGCGATCGTCTACGCCGCCGGGTACATCGGACTGGCCACCTGGGTGGGCATCGAGGTCTACGCCTCCCAGGTGGTGCTGTTCCTCGGCATGTACACGGTCGGTGCGTGGTGCCCCGACCGGCGTCGGGCGTTCTGGACCCGGCTCGCCATCGTGGTGGCCATGGCGGTGTGGCTGCTGGTGGTCTCCGTGGACGGCTTCTCCGACCCGGAGACCGGCGAGCGCGGCGTGAACGCCTTCTTCGCGTTCCTGCTGATCCAGTGGCTGATCAACGCCGCCTACTTCACGGGCGCCTGGACGTTCGGCGACCGCGCGTGGCAGCAGGCCATGGAGCGTCAGGAGCTCGAGCGCGCCCACGCGGAGATCCACGGCCAGCAGGTCAGGCTGGCCGAGCAGGCGGTCGCCCTGGAACGGGTGCGGATCGCTCGCGAGCTGCACGACGTGGTGGCCCACCATGTCACGGCCATGGGCGTGCAGGCCGGCGCGGCACGGCTGCTGCAGGGCACGGACCTCGAGGCCGCGTCGGCCCACCTGAAGGGGGTGGAGGAGTCCTCCCGCCAGGCCGTGCGGGAGCTCCAGACCCTGGTCCACACCTTGCGGGACGACGACGGCCCGATCTCCTCCATCCCCCGTCTGTCCGACCTCGAGACCCTCGCCGCGGAGGCCCGCTCCGCGTCCGCGCAGACGGTGGCGCTGGAACGCATCGGTGCGGCACCGCAGCTCCCCCCGGCCGCCGAGCTCGCCCTGTACCGCGTGGCGCAGGAGGGCCTGACGAACGCCCGCAAGCACGCCGGACCTCGCGCCGCCGTGACCCTACGGCTGCGCACCGGTCAAGACAGGGTGGAGCTCGAGGTCTCGGACGACGGCCGTGGAGACCGTGGCCGTCCCGCCCTGCCCGGCACCCGCATGGGCCTGCGTGGCATGCGCGAACGGATGGACTCCGTGGGCGGCACACTGGAGGCCGGCCCCAAGCCTGCCGGAGGATGGCTCGTGCGGGCCACCGTGCCCGCGGCATCCGTACCCGAGGAGACCCGATGACCATCCGCGTCCTGCTGGTGGACGACCAGCCCCTGATCCGCCTCGGCTTCGCCGCGATCCTCGGATCCGAGGACGGCATCGAGGTGGTCGGCGAGGCTGAGGACGGTCGGGACGCCCTGGCCAAGGCCGCCGAGCTGGACCCCGACGTGGTCTGCATGGACGTGCAGATGCCCGTGATGGACGGGATCGAGGCCACCCGGGCGCTGGCCGCGTCCGGGGCCCGTGCGGCCGTCCTGATCCTCACCACCTTCGACCGGGACGACTTCCTCTTCGACACCCTGACCGCCGGGGCCTCGGGGTTCCTGCTGAAGTCCGCCGGCCCCGAGGAGCTCCTGGCGGCCGTCCGCGTCCTCGGCCGTGGCGACGCGCTCCTCGACCCGCAGGTCACCCGCCGCGTCCTGGCACGCTTGGCGCCGGGCGCGTCGGGCCCGGCCCCGGCACCCTTCGAGGCGCGTGCGGAGGCGGACGACGCCCTCGGGACGGCAGCTCTGACCGCCCGGGAGACGGAGATTCTGCGGCTGATGGCGCGTGGACTGTCCAACGCGGAGATCGCGGCGGAGCTCGTGGTGGGTGAGTCCACGGTGAAGACGCACGTGTCCAACGTGCTCATGAAGCTGCCGGCCCGGGACCGCGTGCACGCGGTCATCTGGGCCTTCCAGCACGGCCTGGCCGGCTGACCCGCCGCCATCTCCCTCCCCGGGAGGAGGAGGCCCCCCGGGAGACGGATCCGCCGATCTCACCCGCCCGGAGGATCCGCAGCGAGGTGCCCGACGCCTAGCGTCGAGGACATGATCAGCGTCAGAGACCTCACCAAGTCCTACGGAGACCACCAGGTCCTCCACGGGCTCACCTTCGACATCAAGCCCGGCGTCATGACCGGCTTCGTAGGCGGCAACGGCGCTGGGAAGACCACCACCATGCGCATCCTGCTGGGCGTTCTCTCCCCTGACTCGGGAGAGGTCCTCGTGGACGGCTCCCCCATCACCGCCGACCACCGCGCGGGCATCGGCTACATGCCGGAGGAGCGCGGGCTCTACCCGAA
Organism: Micrococcus lacusdianchii; assembly: GCF_023155805.1. GTDB lineage: Bacteria > Actinomycetota > Actinomycetes > Actinomycetales > Micrococcaceae > Micrococcus > Micrococcus lacusdianchii. Next base: position 96,426 of record NZ_JAKNUW010000001.1, read on the forward strand.
GATGACGGTGATCGACCAACTCGTCTACCTCGCCCGCCTGCACGGGTCCTCCGCCGAGGCCGCGAGGGCCCGCGCCACGGACCTCCTGGAGCGCCTGGACCTCGGCCCGCGCGCCACGGACAAGCTCGAGGAGCTCTCCCTCGGCAACCAGCAGCGCGCCCAGGTGGCCGCCGCCCTGGTGCACGAGCCGATTGCCCTCGTGCTGGACGAGCCGTTCTCCGGCCTTGACCCGCACGCCGTGGACACCACCCTTCAGGTGCTGCGGGAGACCGCCGACAACGGCGTCCCCGTGCTGTTCTCCTCCCATCAGCTGGACGTGGTGGAGCGGCTCTGCGACGAGCTCGTCATCCTCGCCGACGGCCGCGTGGTGGCGAACGGCACCCGCCAGGAGCTGCTCGAGCGGCACGCCGAGACCGAATGGGAGCTGGCCGCCGACACGGACGCCGGCTGGGTCCGCTGCGCCCCGGGCGTCCGGGTCACCAGCCTCGACGGTGGCTGGGTCCGCTTCCATGCGGAGTCGGGGGACGCGGCGAACGCCGTCCTGCGCGAGGCCAGCAGCCGCGGCACCGTCCGCGCCTTCGGCCTCGTCCACCATTCCCTGCACGACATCTTCACGGAGGTCACCCGATGAACGCCCAGGCCCGGCCTGCCCCTGCTCGCACCCCCTTCTGGATCGCCGTCGGCCTGGTGGCCGGTCGCGAGATGAAGGTCAAGATGAGCTCCAAGGCGTTCGTGGTGACCACCGCGATCATGCTGGGCCTGCTCCTGGCGGCCGTGCTGGTCGGACCCCGCCTGGCCGACTGGCTCGGCGGGACCGCCGGAGCGGACGTGGCCGTGACAGCCGAGACGGCACAGGCCGTGGGAGCACTCGGGGACTCCTACGACCTTCGGACGGTGGGCTCGACGGACGCCGCCCGGGAGGCCGTGCGCGCCGGCGAAGTCGAGGCCGCCGTGGTGCCGGACGAGGCCGGCCCGGCGGGCCTGGCCGTCGTTGGCCTGGACTCCGCACCGACCGATCTGGTCCAGGCGCTGTCCACAACCCCGGCCGTGGAGCTTCTGGATCCGAACGCCGCGGCCCCGGGCCTGCAGTACCTGATCGCCTTCGGCTTCGGCATCGTGTTCTTCACGATCGCCATCACCTACGGTCAGCAGATCGCGGTCTCGGTGATCGAGGAGAAGCAGTCGCGCGTGGTGGAGATCCTGCTCGCCGCGATCCCGGCGAAGGCCATGATGGCCGGCAAGGTGATCGGCAACTCCGCGATGGCCCTGTTCCAGGTGGCGCTGGTCGCCGGTGTGCTCCTGCTGGGCATGCAGATCAACGAGACCGTCCTGCCGTTGGACGGGCTGGGCGCACCGATCCTCTGGTTCGTCCTGCTGTTCGCGATCGGATTCGTGATGATCGCCTCTCTGTATGCGGCGGCCGCGTCCCTCGTGTCCCGCCAGGAGGACATCGGCTCCACGTCCCTGCCCGTGATGATGCTGATCATGCTCCCGTACTTCGCGGTGATCTTCTTCAACGACGACCCGCAGGCGCTGCGGATCATGTCCTTCATCCCGTTCTGCGCTCCGGTGGCCGTGCCGCTGCGCGTGTTCCTGGGCCAGGGCGAGACGTGGGAGCACGTGGCCGCCCTCGGTGTCCTCGTGCTCTCCACGGGCCTGGCGATCTGGTTCGCGGCGACGATCTACGAGCGCTCGATCCTGCGCACCGGCAAGGCGATGACGTGGTCCCAGGCTCTCCGCTCCCGGGCCGTCTGACCCCTGCACGTGTCCCTCCGCCGCTGGGCAGCGGTCGGACCCCGCCCGCCGTCCGCCTGCTGGACATCGTTCGTCTGGGATGCGGACGGCACGCCCTCGAGCCCCTACCCTCGTCGCCATGACCGCCTCCCTCGCACCCGACTCCCGGCAGGCCGAGGACCGCTCGGCCCGCATCGCCGTCACCGTCTTCCCCCTGCTGATCCTGGCGGCCGCCCTCGTGGGCTTCCTGGCCCCGGAGACGGCGAAGACCCTGCTGCCGCAGGTGAACCTCTTCCTCGGGATCATCATGTTCGGGATGGGACTGACCCTGACCCTCCCGGACTTCGCCCTGGTGGCGAAGCGGCCCCTCCCGGTACTGCTGGGCGTGGTGGCGCAGTACGCGATCATGCCGCTGCTGGGCCTGGCCGTCGCCCTGCTGCTGCGCCTGCCCCCGGAGCTCGCGGCGGGCGTGATCCTGGTGGGGTCGGCGCCGGGCGGCACGTCCTCCAATGTGATCAGCTACCTGGCCCGCGCGGACACGGCGCTGTCCGTGGCCATGACCTCCGTGTCCACGCTGCTCGCCCCGCTGCTGACCCCCCTGCTCACGCTCTGGCTCGCGGGCCAGTACATGGCGGTCGACGGCGCCGCCATGGCCGCCTCGATCGTCACGATCGTGCTCCTGCCGGTGCTCGGCGGCCTGGTGGTCCGGCTGCTCCTGCACCGCCTCGTGGACCGCCTCCTGCCCGCCCTGCCGTGGGTGTCGGTGGTGTTCATCGCCCTGGTGGTGGCCGCCGTCGTCGGGAACTCCGCGGCCACCGTGCTCTCCGCGGGCGCGCTCGTCCTGGCCGCGGTGGTCCTGCACAACGGCCTCGGGTACGCGCTCGGCTACGGCGTGGCGCGTGCCCTCCGCGTGCCGGTCCGCTCGGCACGCACGGTGTCCATCGAGGTGGGCATGCAGAACTCCGGTCTCGCCGCGGGCCTGGCGGCGCAGTACATCTCCCCCGCCGCGGCTCTGCCCGGCGCGGTGTTCTCCCTGTGGCACAACCTCTCGGGCGCCGTCCTCGCCCTGCTCTTCCGCCGGTCGGACGCCCGGACCGCCGACCGCGCCTGACGGGCGCGCCGCCCGCCCCCACGCTCCGGGGCGGATGCCAGGATGGTCGCCATGACCCCGCACTTCCCCGCCCGCACCGGCGCCCCCGCCTCCACGGACGACGCGCGGCCCCGCTCCGTGCTGCTGCTGGGCTTCGGCGCGGTCGGCCGGGCCGTGGCCGCGGGCCTCGCCCCGGAGCGCGAATCCGACCGGGTGCGGCTCACGGCCGCCGTGCGGGACGTGGCGGTGCACCGGGCCCGCGGAGACCTCGGCGTGCGGCTCGTCCCCCTCGCGGACCCGGAAGGCCCGACCGTCGGCCTGCCCGCCGCGGACCTGGTGGTGGAGTGCGCCGGGATCGTCCCGGCCCGGCGGTTCGGGCCGGCCGTGGTGGCCCGCGGCACTGACCTGGTGCTCTCCAGCGTGGGCGCCCTCGCCCGTCGTGAGGCGGCGGAGGCACTGCTGGCCGGTCCGGGCCGCCTCCACGTGAGCAACGGGGCGATCGGCGGGTTCGACGTCCTCGGGGCCGCCGCAGAGGCGGACGGCCTGGACGAGGTGCGGATCCGCAGCGTCAAGCACCCCCGCGGGCTGGTCCGCCCGTGGATGTCCGCCGCGGAGGCCGCCCGGCTGAAGGGCCTGCGGCCGGCGGACGGGCCCGTCGTCGTGCTGGAGGGAGACCCCGCCGAGGCCGTGGAGCGCTTCCCCGCCAACGTGAACGTGGCGGTGGCCCTGGCCTGGGCCACGCGCGGCCGCCCGGCCCGCCCCGGGGACGACGACGCCGCTCTCCTCGCCCGGTCCCTCGAGCGGGTGCGTGTGGAGCTCGTGGCGGACGCCGCCGCGGAGTGGACCCGGCATGAGGTCACCGCCGCGGGTCCGGCGGGTCGGATCGAGCTGGCCGTCGCGTCCGCGCCCTCCCCGGACAATCCGCGCACCTCGCAGCTGGCGGCCCTGTCCGTCACCCGCACGATCCGCCGGGCGCTCAGACTCGGCGGGTGACCCTCGGCACATCCAGCGCATAGGCTGGCCCCATGGAATCCCCGCGCCGCCTCCGGCTCCCCCTGACCCTCACGACGGCGGCCCTCACCCTGGCGCTGGGCTTGAGCGGCTGCGCGGGGACCGAGCCCGGTCCGGCGCCGTCGTCGTCCGCGGACGCCGCCGATCCGGCCCCCGAGGAGAGCCGCGAGCCGCTCTCCAACGCCCGGGCGGCCGCGCAGGGCGAGGATCCCGCGGCCTCGGCGCGCGCGTCCATCCGGGCTGCGTCGGAGTCCGCGGCGACCGCAGAGCCGCGGTACGCCGTGGTCGACGTCCCGGCGGCGCTCTTCACCGAGGGCGAGGGCGGCCTCACGTTCGAGGCCTGGGCGCGGACCACCGACGTGTGGCAGGCGGAGGAGTGGGATCCCGAGGCCGAGCCCGTGGTCGCGGAGACAATCGTGCCGGCCGAGCGGGACCCGGTGAGCCGGCCCGGAGCGCTCACCGTGCCCGTCTCCGGGCCGGGCGAGGTCCACCGGGTGGTCCTGCTGTGCGAGCACGGCTCGCCCCTCCCGGAGTCGGACACCTCCGGGGTGGACGTCGTGGCCGGCCAGACCTACCTCGTGATCGGCACCGGGCCGCGCTGCTCCCCGATCGACGTGCGGTACACCGTGGCCGCCGAGCACATCGTGGACGGGGCCATCCGGTACGAGTTCGGCGTCGCCGCTGGCGAGGCCGGACGACTGGCGGTGATGAAGGGCCGCTGACGGGGGTGACATCGGTCACATTGAACGCCTAGGCTCGCCTCACGCACCGCACGGCGGCAGGCCGGGCGGGCGCCGGGAGCCCCGCCTCCCCCTCGCTCGGAGGTCCGCCATGGCCGTCACCGCCGCCCGCCCGCACCGCCCCGTCTCCCGCACGACGGCGGCCCTCGCCCTCGCGCTGGGCCTGGCCGGGTGCGCCGCCCCCGCCGAGCCGTCCGCGGCTCCGGCCTCCTCGGCGGCCGGCTCCGTCACCTCGAGCCCTTCCATCTCGAGCCCCTCCCCCGCGACTGCGACCGACGGCACCGCGGGGGCGACGTCGTCGTCCCCGGCCGCGCAGGAGGCCGAGGTCTCCGCGGCCCGGGAGGCCGAGCTCGCCTCGATCCGGCGCGACCCGCGCGTCCTGCTGACCGACGCCGGGGTCGTCATCGGTGCTCCGGACAGGGAGAACACCGCGGTCGCGTTCCCGGACCTGTGGGAGCCGGACCTGTCTGTGCTCGCGTTTCAGGACGGGCCCGACCTCGACGGCCTGCACGGCGTGCTCGCCGCGGGTGAGGACGCCCCGGTCGTGGACGAGACCGCCGAGGAACTCGCCGGCGGGACCACCGGCACGGGCGAGGACGGCAGGGAGACCTCCAGCGGCGCCCCGAACGACGTCCGCCCCCACCGGGTGCTGCTGGTGTGCGACGACCCCGACGCCGGCCCGTCCTCGATCGGCTACCTGGACCCCCAGGACCTCCACTACGTGCCGGTGGCGTGGTCCGAGGGGTGCGGCGGCTTCAGCGGGGAGATCCCGGACGCGGCCGAGGGGGAGGCGGGCACCGCGGTGACGGTGGACGTCCCCGCGGACGTGCGGTACTCCACCGCAGAGATCCGGGACCGCTGAGCGCAGGAGGCTCCCCCCACCGCTCCCCCACGAATCCGCTGCAGTTCTGACCCTTCTGGCGGCCATGTCACCGCTCAGAAGGGTCACAAGTGCAGTGGATTCTCCGTGGGGGCTCGGCCACAGAGCGCTCCACACCCGGCCGGAGCTCAGCCGGAGATTCCGTACTCCTTGAGCAGCTTCCGGGCCTGCTTGGTGCCGGCCTGCTGCAGCTCGAGCAGCTGGGAGTAGATGCCCCCGGACACCGCGAGCTCGGCGGGCGTGCCCACCTCCTGCACCCGCCCTTTGCGCAGGGTGACGATCCGGTCCACGGACGCGATGGTGGAGAGCCGATGCGCCACGATCAGCGAGGACCGGCCCACCATGAGCTCATCGAGGGCGGTCTGCACGAGCCGCTCGGACTTGGTGTCCAGGCTGGAGGTGGCCTCGTCCAGGATGAGCACGGGGGCGTCCTTGAGCACGGCCCGGGCCACGGCGATCCGCTGGCGCTGCCCGCCGGACAGGCGCAGGCCGCGCTCGCCGATCAACTGCTCGTAGCCGTCGGGGAACTCGGAGACGAACCGGTCCGCGTACGCCGCCCGAGCGGCCGCGCGCACGCGCTCGTCGGAGGCGTCCGGGTCCGCGTACGCGATGTTCTCCCGCACCGTCCCGGAGAACAGGTGCGGCTCCTGGAACACGGCCGCGACCCGCGCGCGCAGCTCGGCCAGGTCCTGGGCGGCCACGTCCTGCCCGAACACCTCGATCCGTCCGGACGTGACGGGGTACAGGCCCATCAGCAGGTTCGTGATGGTGGACTTGCCGCCGCCGGACTCCCCCACGAGCGCCACCTTCTCTCCCCGGCCGATCGCGAAGTCGATCCCGGAGAGCACCTCCTCGCCGTCCCCGTAGGCGAAGTGCACGTCGCGGAAGCGCACGGCGGGGGCGTCGTCGCCGGTCCGGGCGTCCGCGGGCACGACGGCGGGGCGGGCGTGCAGGTCCTCCTCGCGCTCCTCGGAGAGGACGGCGAAGTAGTCGCGGGAGCCGGCCACGGCGCGCTGGGCGGAGTCCACGAGGTAGCTCATGGAGAAGATGGGCTCGCGGGCCATGTTCATCAGCTGCAGGAGGATCACCATGTCCCCCACGGAGAACTCGCCCTGCGCCGTCCGCACGAACACCAGCAGGTAGAGCACGGCGAAGATGACGTTCAGCGCCACACGGCGGGCGGCATCCATGGAGTGCCACCACCGCGACTGCGCCCGTGTGAGGCCGATGGTCCGCCCGAACCGCTCGTGGAACCCGGCCAGCTCGGTGTCCTGCCGGTTGTAGGCGCGCACCACCGGCATCTGGGAGACGACCTCGGTGAAGCGCCCCGAGGCGATGTCGATCTCCGTGTTCTTCTCTCCCTCCCACACCTGCCAGCGGGAGGAGGTCTTGGCGGTCAGCCACATGTACACGGGGAAGACGACGGCGAGCAGCACCGCCAGCGGCCACCAGTAGGTCCCCGAGATCACCAGGACGGCCACCGTGGTGAGGAGCATGGTGAACGCGTTGTTCGCGAAGAAGTTCAGGAACTGGGTGAGCTCGGTGATGGAGCGGTTGAGCCGGTTGGTGATGCGGCCGGTGATCTCCGTGTCGAAGTACCGCTGCGGCAGGTGCAGCAGGTGGTCGAAGTACCGGGCGGAGAGGAGGGTGCGCATGCGCGCGGCCATCACGTCCCCCCAGTAGCCGCCCACGGACACCACGGCGGTGGCCGCCAGCTCGACGGCGAGGAACGCCGCCGCCAGCCACGTCACCGCGGTGACGGCCTCGGCCACGGTGGAGCGGCCCGCGATCGCGTCCACGATCCGGTCCGTGGCCGCGCCGATCAGGAACGGCGTGGCCAGCGCGAGCATCGCCCGCAGCATCGCGCTGACGGCGATGCCGAGGTAGAGGGGGTTCAGCTCGGGCGCAAAGCGGAGGATGCGGAGCAGGGAGGTCACCGGTTCAGGGTAGTCAGTGGCGCGGCGCCCGCGGCGGGGCACCCCGGCGTCGGCTCCCGTCAGAACAGGGGCGTCGCCGCCACGGCGGCCAGGACGGGGAGCAGCAGCGGAGCCACCGCGTACCCGGCGGGGGCCTGCGGGTCGGCCGAGTCCATCCAGTGCAGCTGCACGATCTCGTCCGTGGGCTCGGGGACCTCGTGCCGGGCGATCGGCCGCCACAGCCCGTAGACCTCGGCGTGCAGGGCGGAGCCCGGCTCATTCGCGGCCGGGGTGTCCCACGCGCCCAGGTGCACGAGCTCGTCCGGGCGGATCCGCAGCCCGGTCTCCTCGGCGGTCTCCCGGACGGCGGTGTCCACGGGCTGCTCCCCCGCATGGTGCTTCCCGCCGGGGAACAGGAACATCCCCGTCCCTGCCCTGCGCACGGTGAGCACCCGGCCGTCCGGGCGGGCCATCACGACGGCGGCCACCCGGATGACCTGCGCGGGCGCCTCGGCGTCGGGACGGGCGGCGGGGGTGTTCAGATCGGGACGGGTGCGCATGCCTCCATCCTCCCCCGCCCCGGCGGGAATCGACTGCGCTTCTGACCCTTCTCCGGGCCCGTACGGCGCTCAGAAGGGTCAGAAGTGCAGTCGATTCGTGGGGACGTGGAGGGCGGGGCCGGTCGCGTCGGGTCAGAGCAGGGTCAGGCCCACCTTCGCCGCGATGGCCAGCATCAGCACGGCCACCACGGCGTCCACCACCCGCCAGGTGCGGGGCGTGTTCATCACGGGGGCCAGCTTCGCCCCGCCCCAGCCCAGGAGGCCGAACCACAGGGCGCCGGCGGCGACGGCCCCGCCGGCGTAGGCCCACTTCAGCGTCCCGAAGGACTGGGCGAAGGTGCCCATCATCACCACGGTGTCCAGGATCGCGTGCGGGTTCAGCAGGGACACGGACAGGCTGAGCAGCACCAGCCGGCGCAGCGGGGTCCGCGGGGCCGCGGACGGGCGCACCGTCGCGGGGGCCGGCCTCGTCCGGACGGCCACCGGTGCCGCACCGCCCGCCCCCGACACCTCGGCCGAGGTCCCCGCCGGGACTGCCACGGCCCCTCCCGGCGCCCGCCCGGCGGCGGGCAGCACGGGCAGCCGCCCGGTCATCACGGCGACCTCCTCCGCGGAGGGGGCCCAGGCGTCGTCCCGGACCTCGGCCGCGGCCTCCTCGAGGGTGCGGTGCCCGCGCACGGACGAGCGGAGCGCGGCGAGGGCGAACCACACGAGGTAGACCACGCCGGCCACGGTCAGGGCGGTGACCAGCCACGGCCAGCGCTCGGCCACCACGCCGATCCCCGCCGTGCCGGCGCTCAGCAGCACGACGTCCCCGAGGAAGCAGATGCCGATGGCCGTCCACGCCCGGTCGCCGCGCACGCTCTGGCGCAGCAGGAACAGGGTCTGGGCGCCGATGGCGACGACGAGGGCGAGGTAGGTCAGGAATCCGGAGGCGAAGGCGGTCACGGGGGACGAGGCTAGGCACGCCGGGGCATCCGCTCCAGGAGGCTTCCCTTCAGGATCTGAAGGGATCCTTCAGCGGGCCGCTAGCCTGGACCGGTGAACTCGGACCATCTGCGCGCCCTGGCCGCCGCCGTGGACCACGGCACCTTCGACGCCGGTGCGGAGGCCCTGCGCATCTCCGGCTCCGCCTTCTCCCAGCGGATCAGGGCGCTCGAGCGGCAGACCGGCCAGGTGCTGCTCGCCCGCACCGTCCCCGTGCGGCCCACCCCCGCCGGAGAGCGCATGCTCCGCCTGGCCAGGCAGACCCTCGCCCTCGAGGACGAGGCCCTGGCCGCCCTCGGCCGAGGGGCGGGCGGGCGCGCCCCGCTGTCCGTGGCGGTCAACGCCGACTCCCTGGACACGTGGTGGCGGCCCGTGCTCCGCGAGGCGGCGACGTGGGACGACGTCGTCCTCCATCTGCACGCCGAGGACCAGGGCCACACCACGGAGCTGCTGCGGGACGGGACCGCGGTGGCCGCGGTGACGGACGACCCGGCGCCCGTCACGGGATGCACGGTGGAGCGGATCGGCACCATGCGCTACCACGCGGTGGCGGCGGCCTTCCTCTTGGACCTGCACCGGGACGCGGCGGGGCGGATCGACGTCGGCGCGCTGCCGGTGGTGGACTACGGCCCCCGCGACGGGCTGCAGCGGGCCGTGCTGGCCCGCGCCGGCGCTGAGGGGGCGCACGCCCCGGCCGGACGCCCCGCTCCTCCTCACCACCAGGTCCCCTCGGTGGCCGCCTACGCCACGGCCGTGCGGGTCGGCCTGGGCTGGGGCATGCTCCCCACGGAGCAGGTGCCGGCGGCCGTCTTCGCGGGCACGCACCCGGACCTCACGCTGGTGCCCGAGCTCGGCGACGCCGAGATCCCCCTCCACTGGCAGCGGTGGAGCGCCGGGCCCGCCGCCCTGGACCGGCTCACGCAGACGGTGCGCCGCTGGGCGCCGGGGGCGTGAGGGCCGGCGCCGGCGCGGGACGGACGGGACACGCAAGGCCCCCAGACAGGCTGACGGCCCGCCCCGGGAGGCCGATGCCTCCCGGATGCGGGCCGTCAGAATGCTGCGTGCGGCGGGACTCAGCGGCCGTTGCCGGGGATGCCGTCGCCGCGGGTGCCGTCGGTGCCGCGCAGGCGGTCCGTGGCGTCGGTGACGCGGCCGTCGGTGTGGTGGGTGGTGGTGTCCACACGGTGCGTCTCGCGCACGGGCTCGTGGCGCACGGTCTCGCGCTTCTTGTTGCGGCCCAGGAGGCCGCCCAAGCCGAGGAGGCCCAGCAGGCCCCACAGGCCCCAGTCGCCGTTGTCCTCGTCGCGGGTCTCCTGCTGCTCGGCCGGGGCCGAGGAGGAGGCCGGCGCGGCGGTGGACGCGGTGGCGGCGGGGGAGGCGGAGGTGGACGCGGTGGCGGCGGGGACGCCGGCACCCATCAGCACGGCGGCGCTCAGGGTCAGGGCGGTGGCGGTCTTGCGGAACTGCATGGTGCTCCTTTCGCGGACGTCGCGGCGTCCGACTCTCGGTGATGCACCCCGGAGTGCACCCGGGGCGTTGCTCGTCAAGCAACGAGGCCCACGCTACGCACCACCCCCGTCAAAGGAAACCCTTGTCAGGCGCACTCCGTGATCTCGAGGACCACGCGACTCGGGCGCCCCGCCCGGCTGGGGCTCAGGACTCGACCGGGCGGATCACGTAGCCGGCGCCCCGCACGGTGTGGATCATCGGCTCGCGGCCGGCGTCGATCCGCTTGCGCAGGTAGGAGATGTACAGCTCCACGATGTTCGCGCGGCCGCCGAAGTCGTAGCCCCACACGTCCTTGAGGATGCGCTCCTTGGAGAGCACGGTGCGCACGTTGGCCATGAGGAACTTCAGCAGGTTGAACTGCGTGGCGGTGAGCTCGATCAGGTCGCCGCCGCGGGTCACCTCGTGGGTGCGGGTGTTCATGATGAGGTCGCCCACCACGAGCTCCTCGCCCGATGCCGTGGCCAGGCCGGAGCGCTGCACGATCCGGTGCGCACGCAGGAGGACTTCCTCCACCGCGAACGGCTTGGCGACGACGTCGTCCGCGCCGGCGGACAGTGCCGGGATGCGGTCCGCGGGCTCAGCCTGGGCGGTGAGGACCAGGACCGGCAGGTCGGCCCAGTGCGCGCGCAGGCGCGCGAGGACCTGGAGGCCGTCCATGTCCGGCAGCTGCGTGTCGAGGATGACCAGGTCGGGGCGGCGCCGGGTGCCCTCCTGGACGCCCATGGCGCCGTCGCGGGCCACCTGGGTCTCCCAGCCGCAGAGGGAGAAGCCCATGGAGAGCAGGTCCGCCACGAGGGGCTCGGCGTCCACCACGAGGGCGCGGACCGGGGAGCCGTCCGGGTGGGCCAGGTCCGGGAGGACCTGCCGCAGCTCGGACATGGAGGCGGGGGAGACGGTGTGCTGGGAAGTGCTCACGGAGTGAGTCCCTTCGTGGTCGCTGACGGGGGCCAGCACCCTGCCGGAGCGTCAACGCCGAGGGCCTGTGGCCGTAGGCGGCGGCGGAGGAGGAGGTGCCCCGCGGGTGCGCGGACGATCCGGGATTCAGAGGGGATGGGTCCGTCCTCCGCACCGTCCAGCTCCGCTCCGGGACCCTGGTCAAGTCGAGGCCGTGGAGCGTGACTGGATCGACATCCTACTCGTCACATGCCCGGATCAGACCGGGACCGCCTCAGTGGGATGTATCACACCACGGGCTTCATGGCCCAGTGCACGGCGAGGGTGCCGAACATGAACAGCTCATGCCCCACGTCCACGAACCCGGCATCGGCGAACAGGCCCGCCACCTCCTCGGGGGAGCGGAACGCCTGCGTGGAGGAGGAGAGGTACTCGTACGCCTCGGGCCGGTCCGCGATCAGGCGCGCCAGGCGCGGCATGACCCGGTGGATGTAGAAGCTGGAGAACGGCTTGATGATGTTGTCCGGCGCCGGGGAGGTCTCCAGAGCGGCCACCCAGCCGCCGGGGCGCAGGACGCGGAACTGCTCGGCGAGCGCGGCGGGGATGTCCGCCACATTGCGCAGCAGGTAGCCGTGGGTGACCGCGTCGAACTCCTCGTCCGCGAAGGGCAGGTCCAGGGCGTCCGCCTCGACCCACTCGACGCGGTCGCCGCCCTCGCGCTCCTTGCCGACGGCCATCATCTCGGGGGCGAAGTCCGCCCCCACCACCTGCGCGTCCGGATGCCGGCGCAGGATCTCCAGGGCCAGGTCCCCCGTGCCGGTGGCGAGGTCGAGCACGCGGGCGCCCGCGGGGATGTTGGCGCGCTCCACCGTCCGGCGCACCAGGCGCGGCTCCTGGCCCCACGTCATGACGGCGTTCATGAGGTCGTACCGGCCGGCGATGCCGTCGAACATCGAGGCCACGCGCGTGCCGTGGTCGGCATCGACGGACGGGGAGGCGGAGGCGGGACGCGGCAGCGAGGAGGAGGGGTTCTCGGTCACCCGCCCATCGTACGGGCGCAGCGGACCCACCCGACCGTTTGCACCTGGAACTTAGGGTCGGCTAACCTGCCTGATTAGCGCATGAGCGCATCGCCTAATTCTCCCCCGCGTGTCGGCCGTCCCCCGACGTCCCGCGCCGGATCCCGACCGAGAGGACCGACATGCCGTCGCCCCTGTCCCGCCGCTCCTTCTTCGCCGCAGGCGGCTCCGGCCTGACCCTGCTGCTCGCCGCCTGCTCCACGGGCCCGGCCGACGGCGGCGCCTCCGCCGGCTCCGGCTCGGCCTCCTCGGCGTCGTCCGCCTCGTCCGCCCCGGCCGAGGGCGGCGCCTTCCCCGTGACCGTGCAGCATGTCTACGGCACCACCGAGATCACCGAGGCCCCCACGCGCGTGGCCACCGTCTCCTGGGTGAACCAGGACGTGGTCCTGGCCCTCGGCGTGGTCCCCGTGGGCATGGCGGCCGTGGAGTTCGGCGGCAACGCTCAGCAGTCCACGGACTGGTTCGACGCGAAGCTGGAGGAGCTCGGCGGGGAGCGGCCGGTGACCTGGTCGGAGGCGGACGGGATCGACGCCGAGGCGATCGCCGCCGTGCAGCCGGACGTCATCCTGGCCGTCTACTCCGGCATCACCCAGGAGGACTACGACCGCCTCTCCAAGATCGCCCCCACGGTCGCCTACCCGAAGGACGTCCCGGCATTCGGCACCCCGTGGCGCACCACCACCGAGGTCATCGGCCGCGTGCTCGGGCGGGAGCAGCAGGCGCAGGACCTCGTGGCCGACGTCGAGGGCCGGATCGCCGACGCCGCTGCGCAGCACGAGGCGCTGTCCGGGACCACGTTCCTCTACGGGACCGTGGACCCCGCCGCCGCGGACCAGATCAGCCTCTACACCGACGTCGACAACCGCCCCCGCTTCCTCGAGGACCTCGGCATGGAGCAGGCCCCCGTGGTCGCGGAGAACGCGGAGGACGACACGGCCTTCTACATCACGTGGTCCCCCGAGCGCGCCGACGAGCTCGAGTCCGACGTCCTGGTCTCCTGGGCGCAGAGCGAGGAGGTGCGCGAGGCCATCGAGTCCGATCCGCTGCTGGGCTCCATCCCCGCGGTGCAGGCCGGCGGCCTGGTGCTGCAGACGGACGACCAGGAAGTCCTCTCCGTCTCGGCGATCTCCCCGCTGTCCATCCCGTTCGCCCTGGAGAAGGTCGTCCCGCCGATCGCCGAGGTCGCCGCGGCCGCGCGGGGCTGACTCCGCCGTGCCGCCGACCGCCCTCGCCGCCCCGGCCGCCCGCCGCGCCCCGGCGCGCCCCTCCGCGGCGCGCGAGGGCGTGCTGTTCGGACTCCTGCCGCTGGCCCTGCTCGCGGCCGCGACGGTGGCCGGCCTCGCCCTGGGCGCCCGGCCGGTCCCACCGGCCGTGGTCCTGGACACCCTCGGCGCCCTGCTCACGGGGAGAGGCGTCCCCGAGGGCATCGACGCCGCCGCGGTCGCCGCGCGCGTGCCCCGCACCGTGACCGCGACCCTCGTGGGGGCCGCGCTCGCCGTGGCGGGCGCCGCGCTGCAGGGCGCCACCCGCAACCCCCTGGGCGACCCGGGGCTCCTGGGCCTCTCGGCCGGGGCCTCCCTGGCCACGGCCGCGGGCATCGCCGTGGGACTGGGCGGCTCCACCGCCGCGATCGCGGGCCTGGCGGCCCTGGGCACCCTAGCGGCCGCCGTGGCGGTCTACGCGGTGGCGGCGGCCGCGGCCCGCGCGGGCGGGGCACCGGGGGCGCCCTCGCCCGTGGCCCTCGTGCTCGCCGGCGCGGCCGTCACGGCCGGGGCCACGGCGGCCACCACCGCCCTGCTCGTGCTCTCCCCCACCGTGCAGGACCGGTTCCGGTTCTGGGCGATCGGCACGGTGGCGCGCGCGGACCTCGGCGACGCCGTCCTGCTGGCGCCCGTGGTCGGCGTCGGGATCCTGCTGGCGGCGGCGGCGGCGCCCGGGCTCGACGCGCTCGCCCTCGGCGACGACCTCGCCCACGGCCTCGGCCGGCGGCCCGGCCGCACGCGCGCCGCGCTGCTGGCGGCGGTGGTGCTGCTGACGGGCGCGGCCGTGGCCCTGGCCGGCCCCGTGGGGTTCGTGGGCCTGCTGGCCCCGCACGCGCTGCGGCGCCTGCGCCCGGCCACCGCCCGCGCGCTCGTGCTCGGCTGCGCCCTGTGGGGAGCGGTGCTCGTGGTCCTCGCGGACGTGCTCGGCCGGATCGTGCTCGCCCCCGCCGAGATCCACCTCGGGGTGACCACCGTGGTCCTCGGCGTGCCCGTGCTGCTCGCGCTCCTGCGCCGGCCGGGGGTGGGCGCATGAGCCCCGCGCTCCCCCTGACCGCCGCCCCGACCGGGCCCTCCGCGGACGCCCGCGACGCCGTCGCGCGCCTGCGCCGCGCGGGCCGCCGCCGCCTCACACTCGCCACGGCCGGGCTGGCGGCGCTGCTGGTCGGCCTGGTGCTGCTGCGGGTCACGTGGGGGACCTACCAGGTGACCGTCCCGGACCTCGTGCGGATCCTCGGCGGGGAGGTGATCCCAGGCGCGAGCTTCATCGTGCTGGAGTCCAAGCTGCCCCGCGCCGTGGCGGCGATGCTGTCCGGCGCTGCGCTCGGTGCCGCCGGCGCCCTGTACCGCCGCACCCTGCGCAACCCCCTGGCCTCCCCCGACATCCTCGGGGTGACCTCGGGGGCTGCGGCCGGCGTCGTGCTGCTGTTGGCCGTCACGGCGGGGCAGGCCGGCGGCTCCACGGACCTCGCCCGCGCCGGGGCCGCCCTGGCTGGCGGGGCGGCGGCCGCCGCGGCCGTGTTCCTCGCGGCCCGGTCGATCGGCGGGGAGCGCTTCGTGGTGGCCGGCATCGCGGTGTCGGCCGCGGGGCAGGCCGTCGTGGCCGGGACCATGCTCAGCCTGGCACAGCACGACCTGCAGTCGGCCACGGTGTGGATCGCCGGCTCGCTCAACGGCGTGACCTGGGGCCGGATCGGTCTGATGGCCGCCGCGCTGGCGGTGCTGCTGCCCCTCGGCGCGGCCCTGCACGCGGCGCTGGCCCCGGCCGACGTCGGCCCCGACCTGGCCCACGCCCTGGGCGCCCGCCCCGGTCCCACGGGGGCGGCGGCACTGGCGGTGGGCGCGGCGCTCGCCGCCGCCGCGACCGCCGCGGTGGGCCCGCTGGCGTTCGTGGCACTGCTGGCCACGCCCCTGGCCCGCGGGATCGCCGGCGGCCGCCCGTCCCTGCCCGTCGCGGCGCTGACGGGGGCCGTGCTCGTGGTCCTGGCCGACGTCGTGGCCGCCGAGGCGGTGGGCCTGCTGGCCGGCGGCGCCGCCCTGCCCACCGGAGTGCTCACCGGCGCCGCGGGCGCCCCACTCATGCTCTGGCTGCTCCTGCGCCAGGGCGCCGTCCGTGCCGGCGCGAGGCCGGCCTGAGGAGGACCATGACGACGACGACCCCTGCCCCGACCCCCGGGGCGGACCCGGCGGGCCTGCGGCTGCGCGGCGTGGAGCTGGGCTACGGCCCGGCCTCCGCACCGCCGGTGGTGGGACCCATGGACCTGGACCTGCCCGCGGGCCGGGTGACCGCCGTGATCGGCGCCAACGCGTGCGGCAAGTCCACCCTGCTGCGCGGGCTCACCCGCCAGCTGCCGCTGCGCGCGGGCTCGATCGACGTGCTGGACCGGGACGCGGCCGCCCTCTCGGCGCGCGCCTACGCCCGGACGGTGGCCCTGCTGCCGCAGCACCCCGTGGCCCCCGAGGGCATGACGGTGGCCCAGCTCGTGGAGCGCGGGCGGAACCCGCACCGCGGGCTGCTCGGCGGGCGCGCCCCCGGCGACGACGACGCCGTCGCCTCGGCGCTCGAGCGCGCCGACCTGCTGGGGCTGGCCGACCGGGACGTGAGCACGCTCTCCGGCGGGCAGCGCCAGCGCGCGTGGCTCGCGCTCGTGCTCGCCCAGGCCACCCCCGTGGTGCTGCTCGACGAGCCCACCAGCTACCTCGACCTGAACCACCAGGTGGAGCTCCTGGACCTCGTGCGGGGCCTGCCGGACCCCACCGGCCGGGCGCCGCGGGCCACCGTGGTGGCGGTCCTGCACGAGCTGAGCCTCGCCGCCCGCGTGGCCGACCACATGGTGGCCCTGGCCGGCGGGCGCGTGGCCGCGGCCGGCACCCCGGCCGAGGTTCTCGTGCCCGAGGTGCTGGCGACGGTGTTCGGACTGGACGCGGACGTGGTCCCCGACCCCCTGCTCGGGCACCCGGTGGTGCTGCCGCGCGGGGCCGGGGACCGAGGAGCACGAGAGGGAGCCGCATGAGCGCGGAGTCGATGTTCGTGGCGCACACCCGGGTGGTGACGGTGGACCAGCCCTGCCGGGGGTTCCGGCGCATCGTGCTGGCCGGCGAGGATCTGCGCCGGGCCAGCCCGGACCTGCTGGGCACCCTGCCGCCGGGGGTGCCGGACCTGCACCAGCTGTACCGGGGTGCCCGCCCCCGCCGGGACGCCTACGTGAAGGTCCTCGTGCCGCCGCCGGGCGGGGTGTCCGCCGACCCGGACCTCTCGGCCGGCTTCCGCGCCGGGTTCCTGGCCATCCCCGAGGCCGAGCGCGGCTGGATGCGCACCTACACGGTGCGCTCGGCCGGGCGCACCCGCGTGGACGGGCACGACGTCCCGGCGCTGACCATCGACGTCGTCCTCCACGGCGACCCGGACGACGCCGACGACCCCCACCAGGGCCCCGGGCTGCGCTGGGCGCGCACCGTGACCGCCGGCGACGACGTCAACGTGCTGGTCCCCTCCGCCGACGCGCCCGCGTGGGCCGGCTGGAGCCCCACCGGGGCCCGCCGCGTGCTGGCCGTGGGGGACGAGACCGCCGCCCCGGCCCTGATCTCCGTGGCCGAGGAGCTCGCCGACCCGTTCGGCGGTTTCGACGGCGAGGCCGACCTGGTGCTCGAGCTGCCGGCCGGCGCGGAGCTGGGCGACCTGATCGCCGAGCGCCTCAGCGTGCCCGCCGCCTGGGACGCCTCCCGCCCGCTGGACGTGGCGCGGCACGGCCGGGTCCGCCTGCACGTCGGCCACCGGGACGGGGACGACGACGCCGGGTCCCCCGGCGCGGCGACGGGCAGCTGGGCGCAGGCCCGTCTGGCCGCCCTGCTCGGCCTGCGCGACGCCGACCCCGTGGAGCCGCCTCCGGCCGAGGGCGAGGCGCGCGAGTGGTCCCTGGCGGAGCCCGTATCCGGCGCCGACCGCCCCGACACCTACGTGTTCCTGGCCGGCGAGTCCGCGATGGTGCGGGCCCTGCGGCGGCTCGCGGTGGGCGAGGGCGGGATCCCGAAGCGGAACATCTCCTTCATGGGCTACTGGCGGCAGGGGCAGGCGGAGGGCTGAGGGGCGGGCGCAGTGCTGAGGGCCGGGCCGCCGGGAGCGGCGCCGTCGTCGTCGCCCCGGTGAGCCGGAATATCCCCGCCGCCGGAGCCGTTGTGCCGGGGACCAACGACCACCCCGAGAGGGAGGAGACCCCCATGGCGGACGTGCTGATCATCGGCGGACACGGCAAGGTGGCCCTGCTCGCCACGCCCCTGCTGACGGAGGCCGGCCACACGGTCACGGCCGTCGTCCGGAACCCCGACCACGCCGAGGACGTGCGCGCCGCGGGCGCCGAGCCCCTCGTGCTGGACGTCGAGCGGGCCTCCCGTGAGGAGCTCGAAGAGGCCCTGCGCGGACGCGACGCCGTCGTCTGGGCCGCCGGCGCGGGCGGCGGGGATGCGGCGCGCACGAAGGCCGTGGACCGGGACGCCGCGATCGCCTCGATGGACGCCGCCGAGGCCGCGGGCGTGCCGCGCTACGTGATGGTGTCCTACCTGGGCGCCTCCCTGGACCACGGCGTCCCGGAGGACCACCCGTTCCACGCGTACGCGCAGGCCAAGGCCGAGGCGGACGAGTACCTGCGTGCATCGTCGCTGGACTGGACGATCCTCGGCCCCGGCGCCCTCACCCTGGACGAGCCCACCGGGGCCGTGGCCGTGGACCCGCGCCTCACGGACGACGAGGACAAGTCCACCTCGCGGGCCAACGTGGCGCGCATGATCGTGGCGGCGCTCGACGCCGAGGCAGCCGCGGGCCGCCACGTCGAGTTCACCGACGGGCCGACCCCGATCCCCGAGGTGTTCGCCGCCGGCGTGTGAGGGGCCTCCACCCCGGGCGCCCCGATGTGCTCTCACGGGGTCCATGAGGCAGGACCTGACGACCGTGCGGCGCATCCAGGGCGCCCTGGCGGACTGACCGTGGCGCCCGCGCAGACGGACCGCGCCGATGACGTCCCCGCCGAGTGCCGGCCCTGGGATCGCACGCCCGAGCAGGCGCACCCCTACTCCCCCGCGCTCCTCGCGGACGAGGACGTGACGCTGCGCCCGGCCGACGCGGCCGACCTCTACGAGCTGCTCAAGGACCGCGAGACCCTGCTGCTGACCGGGTCGGCGCACTCGGCCGCCCGGGCCGACGCCGTCGTCGCCGTGACCCCGGGTCAGCGGACGGCGAGGCGCCGGTCCACCTGGCCGAGCACGCCCAGGAGGCCGGAGAAGCCCGCCAGCACCACGGACAGGACGACGCCGACGTCCCGGTAGCCCATCCGCGGCACGTCGAGGAACGGGTACGGGTACCAATCGATCCGGGCCCCGCGGGCGAGGGTGACGGCGGCCCAGACCAGCGGGATGACGGCGGCCAGGCCGGCACGACGGACGGTGATCTGCCCGCGGGGGTCGAACGCCGCCCACACGGCGGGCGCCAGAACGGGGTTCACGATGTGCTGGAGCGTGTCGTTGAACCGGTACAGCACGGTGTCCTGCTCCATGCCGCGCAGCAGCCCGTTGTAGACGATCCCCGTGACCATCACGGAGCCCAGGCCCGCGGTGCGGACCGCCCAGAACGCGTCCGAGGTGGGCGCGGTGCGCCGGGCGGCGAGGGTGAGGGAGGTGCCGGCCACCAACGCGTTGGAGACCCACGTGAAGTAGGCGGGCTGGTTCAGCGCGTGCTGCCAGCCGGCCGGGAAGCCGCCCTGGTACCCCACCCCGGGGATCACGAGGGTCGGCTTGGACGCCCCGATCGGGAACGAGGTGAGGCAGCCGACCAGCGGCAGCGCACCGGCGGCCCACCAGCCCACGCGTGCGGCCCGTCCCGGTGCGGGCACGGCACGACGACGGCGCGCGACGGGCGCGGACCTCTCGGCGATGCGGCGGAGCCAGGCGGGCATGGGGGACCTCGGCGGTTCGGGGATGAGCTGGGGGTCGACACCCCAGCCTAAGGTGAACAGCCGATGAACGGAAATCGTCTCCGCGGTGGCGAGTGCAGGGAGGCGCCGGGCGCCGAGCGGCCCCCCGACCCCTGGACCGAGGCGGTCAGGCGACGCCGAGCATCCCGTCGGGGTCGACGACCTGGACCTCCACGCCGTCGCCCTGGAGCCGGCGGATGCCCTCGGAGACCAGGTGCCGTCCCACGCGCGTCATCCGGTCCACGCGCTCGAGGTTCAGCACGACGGTGCGGATGGAGCCCTCCTCCTCGCGCGCGGCGGTGGCCTCGCGCACGGAGCCGTCGCCGGTTGCGGCGGCCACGGCCAGGGCGGGGTCCTCGTCCTCGCGGGGCACGCGGTCCCCGTGCTCGGCCGCCACGCCGTCGACCGCGCGGAGCACCTCGTGCTCCCACTCGGGGTAGGCGGGGGTCTGCCAGTCCCCCGCGACGGGCTCGTCGCCGGTGCCCAGGTCCGCCATGGCGGTGGCCACGGCCTCGGCGCCGCCGAAGCGGATGACGCCCTGCAGGTGCATGAGCACGGTGTCCCCCTCGCGGCGGACGAACCGCACCACGGTGCCACCGAGGGCGTCCGCCTCCATGACGTGCAGGTTCAGGTCCTCGGACATGCGCTCGAACGCCAGCACGCCGCGCACCGAGTTGCCCGCGGCGTCCAGGGGCGGGGAGAACACGGCGATCCCCGCCTGGCCGGGCAGGGCGCCGAGCACCGACCCGGACACGCCGGACTTCGCGGGGATCCCGACGTGCGCCATCCACTGGCCGGCAGCCTCGTACATGCCGGCCGAGGACATCACGGAGAGCACCTGCCGGCAGACGAGGGACGGCAGGACCCGCTCCCCGGTGAGGGGGTGCACGCCGCCGGAGGCCAGGCACGCACCCATGACCGCCAGGTCCCGGACGGTGACCAGCACCGAGCACTGGGCCACATAGCCGGCCACCACGTCCTCCGCGCGGTCGTGCAGGATCCCGTGGCTGCGCAGCATGTGCGCAAGGGCGAAGTTGCGGTCCGAGGCCCCCATCTCCGACTCGTAGGTGGCCCGGTCCACGGTGAGCCGCCGGCCGGCGAGCAGGGACATCAGCCCCACCACCCGGTCGATCCGCTCCTGCCTGCCCGCGAACGGGCCCACCAGCAGCTGGTGGACCGCGAGCGCGCCCGCATTGATCATCGCGTTGTCCGGGCGCTTGGACTGCTCCTCGAGGGAGAGCTCGTTGAACGCCTCACCGGAGGGGTTGAGGCCGACGGCGGCGTCCACGTTCTCCGCGCCGCGGTCCACGAGCGCGGCCGCGTAGGCGAAGGGCTTGGACACGGACTGGATGGTGAACTCGGTGTCCGCGTCCCCGGCGCAGTGCACGCGCCCGGTGACGGTGGCCATCGCCACGCCGAGGCGCTCGGGGTCCGCCTCGGCCAGCACGGGGATGTAGGTGGCGAGCTCGCCGCCCCGCTCCGCGCGCAGGCGGTCGACGAGGGAGGAGAGGTAGTCCTGCACGGGGTGCTGCATGGGGTCCTTCCGGAGGGGCCGGGTCGGCACGGACCGGCCCGGGGCGCACGGGACCGGCCGGACCAGCCTACTGACCCGCCCTCCCGCCGGCGCCCCGACGTGGGGCGCCTCACGACGCGGCCGGGGCCGGGGGCACGACGCCCCCGGCCCCGGCCGGTCGACAGGGAGGCCCGGGCTCAGCCCTCGAGCGCCTCCACGTCCTCGTCGATCCACTCACGGGCCCGCTCCACGGCGCGCTTCCACAGGCGGAGCAGGCGCTCGGCCTTCTCCTCGTCCATGGTCGGCTCCCAGCGGCGGTCCTCCTGCCAGTTGGCGACGACGTCCTCGGTGGACGTCCAGAAGCCCACCGCGAGGCCAGCCGCGTAGGCGGCGCCCAGCGCGGTGGTCTCGATGACCTTCGGGCGGACCACGGGGACCCGCAGCAGGTCGGCCTGGAACTGCATGAGGGTCTCGTTCATGACCATGCCGCCGTCGACCTTCAGCTCCGTGAGGTCCACGCCGGAGTCCGCGTTCATCGCGTCGACGACCTCACGGGACTGGTAGGCGGTGGCCTCGAGGACGGCGCGGGCGATGTGGTGCTTGGTCACGTAGCGGGTCAGGCCCACCATCGTGCCGCGCGCCGTGGAGTCCCAGTGCGGGGCGAACAGGCCGGAGAACGCCGGCACCAGGTAGACGCCGCCGTTGTCCTCCACCTCGCGGGCGAGCTCCTCGATCTCCGGGGCGCTGCTGATGAGGTTCAGGTTGTCGCGCACCCACTGGACCAGCGAGCCGGTCACGGCCACGGAGCCCTCGAGCGCGTACACCGGCTTCTCGTCGCCGATCCGGTAGCACACGGTGGTGAGCAGGCCGTTCTCGGAGTGGACGAGCTCCTCGCCAGTGTTGATCAGCACGAAGTTGCCGGTGCCGTAAGTGTTCTTGGCCTGGCCGACCTCGAAGCAGGCCTGGCCGAAGGTCGCGGCCTGCTGGTCGCCCAGGATGCCGGTGATCGGGGCCTCGCGGAGCAGCTGGTGGCCGGCCGCGCGGCCGACCTCCTCGGACGAGCTCGCGATGCGCGGCAGCATGGACATCGGGATGCCCATGTCCCGGCAGATGTCCTCGTTCCAGTCGAGCGTGTCGATGTTCATGAGCATCGTGCGGGACGCGTTGGTGACGTCCGTGACGTGCACACCCGAGTCCACGCCGCCCGTGAGGTTCCAGATGACCCACGAGTCCGTGGTGCCGAACAGCAGGTCGCCGCGCTCGGCCGCCTCCCGGGCGCCCTCCACGTTCTCCAGGATCCAGGCCACCTTGGGGCCGGAGAAGTAGGTGGCCAGCGGCAGGCCGACGCGCTCCTTGTACTTCTCCGGGCCCTCCTCCCCCGCCAGCCGGTCGCAGATCTTCTGCGTGCGGGTGTCCTGCCAGACGATCGCGTTGTAGACCGGCTTGCCGGTGCGGCGGTCCCACACGACGGCGGTCTCGCGCTGGTTCGTGACACCGACGGCCACGATCTCGTGACGGGTGATCTCGGCACGGGACAGGGCCTGGCCGATGACCTCGCGGGTGTTCCGCCAGATCTCCTGGGGGTCATGCTCGACCCACCCGGCGCGGGGGAAGATCTGCTCGTGCTCGAGCTGGCCGGTGGACACGATGGTGCCCTCGTGGTCGAACAGGATCGCACGCGTGGACGTGGTCCCCTGGTCGATCGCCATGACGTACTTCTGGGCTGACATGGGCCTCTCCTTTGAAGCGAGGATGCGGTGGACGGGTGTCTCGGAGGTGCTCAGACGAGCGCCATCGAGGCGAGGCCGGCGAGCACGGCGCCGATCAGGGGGCCGACGACCGGCACCCAGGCGTAGCCCCAGTCGGAGCCGCCCTTGTGGGGGATCGGTGCCACGGCGTGGAACAGGCGCGGCCCGAGGTCACGCGCCGGGTTGATGGCGTAGCCGGTGGGGCCGCCGAGGCTCGCGCCGATCGCGACGACGAGCAGGGCGACGGCCAGCGGGCCGAGGCCGGAGGGGGTGTTGCCGAACATGAGGACCACGAGGACCAGCACGAAGGTGCCGATGATCTCGGTGATCATGTTCGACAGCGGGTTCCGGATCTCCGGGCCGGTGGCGAAGGTGCCCAGGATCGCGCCCTGGTCCGTCTCCGCCGCGTAGTGGTCGCGGTAGGCCAGCCAGGCCAGGGCGGCGCCCAGGAAGGCGCCGATCAGCTGCGCCGCGAAGTAGGCGAGCGTGGTGCCGGCGTTCACGGCGATCCCGGGGGCGTACTCCTCGGCGCCGCTGACCAGCAGGCCGACGGTGACGGCGGGGTTGAGGTGGGCGCCCGAGGCGGCGGCCACGAAGACGCCCGCGAAGACGCCCAGGCCCCAGCCGAAGTTGATCAGGAGCCAGCCTCCGCCGTTGCCCTTGGTCTTGGTCAGGATCGCGTTCGCGACGACGCCGACGCCGAGCAGCAGCAGCATTGCGGTGCCCGCGATCTCATGCAGGAAGATCGTGCCCATGGACGGGCTCCTTTCAGTGGACGGGGGCGGCGTCGGCGGCTGCGAGCGCGGCGGCGGCGGTGACGTCGTCGTGGGCGGTCTCGCCGCGGAGGCGGGCGGCGACGAGGTCCTTGTACGCGCGGATCTCACCGGCGATGCGCTCAGCGTCCCAGCCCAGCTCGGGGGCCACGAGGGACGCGATCTCCTCGGCCGCCGCGACGCCGCGGTCGCGGACCTCGGTGGACAGGCGCGTGCGGCGCTCGATGACGTCGTCCAGGTGGACGACGCCTTCGGCCCGGGCCGCGTAGACGATCTCGGCGCGCAGGTAGCGCGGCGCCTCGGCGAGCGGGACGCCCAGGGACGGGTCGGCGTCGATCAGGTCGAGCACGTGGCGCAGGACGGTGCCGTAGCGGAACAGGAGCCGGTCCACGCGGGCCTCGTCCAGGCCGTAGTCGGCGGCGATGCGGTCCGCCTCCGCCTCGATCTCCGAGTAGCCGAGGCCGCCGAGCACGGGGGTGTGCTCGGTGAGGCTGGGACGGGTCGGGTGGGTCTCGCGCACCACGAAGTCCACGACGTCCTCGGCCATGGCCCGGTACGTGGTCCACTTGCCGCCGGCCACGGCGGTGAGGCCGGGGGCCACCTCGGTGACGGTGTGCTCACGGGAGATCTTGGTGGAGGCGCCGTCGGAGCCGGTGACCGGCTGCAGCAGCGGGCGCAGGCCGGCGTACGTGGCGATCACGTCGTCTCGCGTGAGGTCCTCCTTCAGCACCGCATTGGCGTGTTCGAGGATGTAGTCGACGTCGTCCGCGGTGGTGGCCGGATGGGCCACGTCCTCCGCCCACGGGGTGTCCGTGGTGCCGATCACCCAGTACTCGTCCCACGGGATGAGGAACAGCACGGACTTCTCCGTCTTGGTGATCACGCCGGTGGCGGCGTCGGCGCGGATGCGCTCGCGCGGGACGGTGATGTGGGCGCCCTTGGAGGCGAGCACCTCCAGGCCGCCGTCGGCCTCGGCCAGCTCCTGCTGCTCCTGGGTCCAGACGCCCCCGGCCAGGATGACGGCGCGCGCGTGCACGTCGAACTCCTCGCCGGAGGTCTCCTCGCGGACACGCACGCCCCGCACACGGCCGTCATCGCCGCGCAGGTAGTCGACGACGGCGGTGTAGTTGGCGGCCACGGCGCCGTGGTCCACGGCGGAGCGCACGAGCATCATGGCCAGGCGGGCGTCGTCGAACTGGGCGTCGGCGTACTCCACCGCGCCGACGATCTTCTCGTCGTCGAGGGAGGGGAAGGTCGCGGCCATGGAGCGGCGGCTGAGATGGCGGTGCGCGCCCATCGCGCGGCGGCGGCCGAGCGACTGCATGGCGTCGTACATGGTGACGCCGGCGCCGATGAAGCCGCGGTCGATCACCTTGTGGAAGAACGGGAAGACGAAGCGCAGGGGGCGCACCAGGTGGGGTGCGGTCTGGGTGAGCAGCAGGTCGCGCTCACGCAGCGCTTCGTACACCAGCTTGACGTCCAGCATCTCGAGGTAGCGCAGGCCACCGTGCATGAGGCGGGAGGAGCGGGACGAGGTCCCGGAGGCCCAGTCGCGGGCCTCGACGATGCCGACGTCGAGGCCGCGGGTGGCCGCGTCGAACGCGGCGCCCACGCCGGTGGAGCCGCCGCCCACGATCAGGATGTCGAGGGGGGCCTCCGGGCTGGTGGTCCGGAGGCGGGCGAGGTGATCCTCCCGCGTGGCGGCCGAGAGGGGGACGGTTCGCAGGGTCGGCATGGAGGGGTTGCTCCTTTATCGGTGGAGGCACAGTGTAGTGGCGTGGCTCACGATACCTGATGTCACATCACGACATTCGGTATCAGCACGAGCTGAGGTCCACCATGTCACCTTCGGGCCTCGGGTATGCACGCGGCGGCCACGCGCCGGGTGGGCGTCGTCAGGCCTCCCACCACATGCCGGTGAGGTCCTCGGTGCCGTGGGCGGTGACGGGCCCGGTCTCACGGAACCCGAGCCGCTCGTACAGGGGCACGTTGGCGCGTGTGGAGGACTCGAGGTAGACGCCGACGCCGGCCTGCCGCGCGTCCCGCTGGCGACGCCCCACGAGGGCCCGGGCCACACCGCGGCCCCGGGCGGACGGGCGCGCGCCCACGTCCCGCAGGTACCAGTGCGCCACGCGCGGGCGGGCCCGCTCGCACGCGGCCACGGTGCGCACGTGGTCCAGGGTGTGCCGGCCCATGACGCGGACCAGACGCGGGGCGGAGGCCGCGGTGCCCCACAGGTCCACGCCCCGGGGCGCCTCGGGGCGGCCCCAGACCGCGGCGCCGAGCATGGTCCCGTCCGCGGGGTCCACGGCCACGTCCACCACGCCGGGGGCCTGCCCGCCGCGGGCCGGATCCGGCCGCAGGGTGTCCCGGACCACGCGGTCGAACATGTCCGCGAGCCGCTCCCGCCGGCGGCTGCGGGGCAGGAAGGACACGGTGTACGGGTCGGTGAGGAACGCCTCGGCGAGGACGCCGGCCACCCGGGCGACGGCGTCGTCGTCCAGCCCGTCCGGGCGCAGGGAGGTGACCAGGGGGCGGGGCGGGCGGGCGTCGGCTGACATGGGGTCCACCCTAGGCAACGGCGGTGGGATGCTGGGGGCATGACCGGCTCCGCGCCGCACTCCCCCGCCTCGCTCGCGGATGGTGGAGATGTTCGCGCGGATCCGGGAGATCGAGCGGGCCACGGGGCTGCGGATCCCCACCACCGCGCACGCCGGGGACGGCAACCTGCACCCCATCCTGCTGTTCGGGGAGGCGTCCCGGGTGGGCGGAGAGGGCGGCGGGGAGATCCCGGCCGAGGTGTGGGAGGCCGCAGGGATGCTGTTCCGCGCGGGCCTCGAGCTGGGCGGCACGCTGACGGGCGAGCACGGCGTGGGGCTGCTCAAGCGGGCGTTCCTGAGGGACGAGCTCGGCGACGCGCAGCACACCCTGCAGGAGCGGAACACGGCGGTGTTCGACCCGCACGGGATCCTCAACCCCGGCAAGGTGTTCACCCCGCTGCCCTGACCGGGCCGGGCCGGAACGGCGGTAGCCTGGCGACCATGAGCGAGCAGACCCCCGCCCCACGCCCGGAGACGCCCTGGGAGGGCCCGATCCAGCTGCGCTGGTCCGACCAGGACGCCTACGGCCATGTGAACAACGTGCGCCTGCTGACCCTCACGGAGGAGGCGCGTGTGCGCGCCGCCCAGGCCTGGGGCGAGGAGGCCGACGACGGCGTGCTGCGCTTCGTGCGCTCCATGACCACGGAGTACGAGGCCCCCGTGCAGTACGGCCCCGCGCTGACCGCCCGGGTGTGGGTCCGCGCGATCGGCCGGACCTCCTACACGCTGCACCACGAGCTGTGGCAGGACGGCCGCCGGTGCCTCACCAGCGACGCCGTCATGGTGGTGGTGGACGCCGCCACCACGCGTCCTGTCCCCCACTCCGACGCGCGGCGCGCCCTTCTGGAGGCCGTGCTGATCGCGCCGGAGGACGGGGGATCGGATCCCGACGGGGCCGGGGACGGGTCCGGGGGTGCCGCCTGAGCCTGTGGACGGCTCAGACGACTCTCAGGATCCGCCCCTAGTCTCGAGCGCATGGCTGGTGATGAGGAACACGCCGCGTTGGCGCCGGAGACCGGCCCCGGGGACCGCCGCGTGCCCGCCTCCACGGCACTCGAGGCCCTGCAGACCACCCCGTTGGCAGACCTGACCCGCCTGCCGCCGCCCGTGGCCGAGGCGCTCGAGACCTTGCGCGGGGACGTGGAGCGGTTCGACCTCGAGTACCGTTCCGCGCTGCTGCAGGTGGAGACCCGTCTGGAGACCCTGCAGGACGAGTTCGCCCACCTGCACGAGTACAACCCCATCGAGCACATCGCCACGCGGGTGAAGTCCCCCGAGTCCCTGCTGCGCAAGGCCTCCGAGCGCGGGCTGTCCCTGGACCTGGAGGCCCTGCGCCGCGGCGTCACGGACATCGCGGGAGCCCGCGTGATCGTCAGCTTCACGGAGGACGTCTACCGGGTGTTCCGCCTGTTCACCTCCCAGCCGGACATCCGCGTGCTCGAGGTGGAGGACTACATCCGCCGCCCCAAGCCCAGCGGCTACCGGAGCCTGCACTGCCTCGTGCAGGTGCCCGTGCACCTGTCCACAGGCACGCTGCCGGTGACCGTGGAGATGCAGTTCCGGACCATCGCCATGGACTTCTGGGCGTCGCTGGAGCACAAGATCAACTACAAGTTCGCCGGGGACGTGCCCCCGTCCATCACCACGGAGCTGGCCGCCGCGGCGCGCGTGGCCGCGGATCTGGACGGGCGCATGGAGCACCTGCACCACCAGGTGCACGACGTCGCCTCACCGCCCGAGCACGACGACGAGGAGGATTGGCACGGCCACGCCTGAGGCCGCCGTCCACACGTCCTCCACACATGCCGGCCCCTCGTGCACAGGGTTGTCCACACGGTTGTCCACACCTGGGGACAACGGTCCGGGTCCGGTGCCGCGGGGCGGCCCCCGCACGCCCTAGGCTGACCCGGTGAGCTCCCCCGCCGACCCCAGCACCCCCGCATGGGGCACGCTCGTGCGCAACGCGGCGCTCGTCGTCGTGGTGATCGCCCTGATCTGGGTGGCGTTCCACGTGCGCCTGCCGGACCTGGACACGCTGCGCGGCCGCCTGGAGGCGTTCGGCTTCTGGAGCGGGGCGGCGTTCACGGCCCTCTACGCCGTGGTGGCCGTGACCCCGATCCCCGTGACCGTCATGGCACTCACGGCCGGGGTGCTCTTCGGCGCGGTCGAGGGCTCCCTGTACTCGGTGGCCGGCGCGATGCTCGGCTCCGCCGCCGCCTACGGGCTGGCCCGGCTGCTGGGGAAGGAGACCGTCCTGCGCATGCTCGGCCGCCACCGGGGCCGGGTGGAGGAGCAGATGGAGGGCGCCGGGTTCCTGGCGGTCCTCACCCTGCGCGTGGCCCCCGGCCTGCCGTACTGGCCGGTGAACTACGGCGCGGGGGCGCTCGGGGTGCCCTTCGGCACGTTCGCCTCCGCGTCCACGCTCGGCTCGCTGCCGGGGCAGGTCGCCCTGGTGGCGGTGGGCGCGTTCGCCGCGCAGCCCAGCGTGCTCACCGGGGCGATCGTGGGCACGGCGTGGCTCGTGGTCCTGGGCATGACCGTGTGGGGGCTACGCGGGTGGCGGGCCGCCCGCCGGGAGCCGGCCGACGACGCCGCCCCCGCCGAGGGCTGAGCCGGGCTCAGCCGACCGCGCGTCGCACGAGGTCGGCGATCCGGGCGCGGACGTCGTCCGTCAGGGCGGTGACGGCGAAGGAGGTGGGCCACATGTCGCCGTCGTCGAGGGCGGCGGACTCGTTGAAGCCGAGCGTCGTGTACCGGACCCCGAACTTGCTGCTCACCTGCAGGAACACCACCACGTCCTTGCCGCGGGCGTAGGCGGGCATGCCGTACCAGGTCCGCGGCTCGAGGTCCGGGGCCACCTCGCCGACGATCTGGTGGAGGGCGACGGCGATCGCGCGGTCCTGCTCCGGCATCGCCTCGATCTTGTCGAGGAGGTCCTGCAGGGCCTCCGCCTTCTTCTTGCCGCCACGCTGGGCGCGCAGCTCCTCGGCGCGCTCGGCCATGGCGGCCTTCTCGGCCTCGCTGAAGCCGACGGACTCGGACATGAGGGGCCTCCTGGGAGTGGGGTGACGGCGTCCGGCGGCCCGGGACGGCGGGCAGCCGGCCCGGGCTCCGAGGTCAGGCTGGCGCCCGCTCACGCGACGACGTCCACCCCCAGGTCCATGAGGAGCGCGGCCACGCGGGCCCGGATCTCGTCGCGGATCGGACGCACGGCGTCCACGCCCTGGCGGGCCGGGTCCTCGAGCTTCCAGTCCTCGTACCGCTTGCCCGGGTAGAAGGGGCAGGCGTCGCCGCAGCCCATCGTGATCACGGCGTCGGAGGCATGGACGGCCTCAGGAGTGAGGATCTTCGGGCGCTCACCGGTCAGGTCGATGCCCTCCTCGAGCATGGCCTCGTGCACCGCCGGGTTGATGGTGTCCGCCGGGGCGGATCCGGCCGAGCGCACCTCGACGGCGCCCCCGGAGAGGTGACGGGCATACGCGGCGGCCATCTGGGAGCGTCCCGCGTTGTGGACGCAGACGAACATGACGGAGGGGCGCCCGGCGTCGTCGGACGGAGCGGCGGTCGCGGTGGCGGCGCCGTCGGCGTGCCCGGCATCACCGGTGAGCTCGGCCAGGAGGACCTGGACGCGCCCGGCGAGGTCCTCGCGGATCAGGCGCATGCGCTCGGCGCCCTCGATGCCGCGCTCGGAGGGCTCGTCCGTGACCCACACCTCGACGGGCGCGGCGCCGGTCCGCTCGAGCTGCGCCTCGGTGCCCACGAGGACCACGCGGTCCACGGAGTCCAGCAGAGCCGGGTCGATCGGCTTGGGGTGCTCGCCCTCGACGGTGGCCCCCACCTCCTCGACGGCGGCCCGGGAGCCCTCGTTGATCGCGGAGCCGGGGCGCGTGCCCGCGGAGTGGACGGCGACGGCGCCGCCGGCGGCCTGGCGCATCAGTGCGGCGGCCATCTGGGACTTGCCGCCGTTCTTGACGCAGACGAACAGGACGGAGGGGCGGTCGGCGGTCATCGGGCGGTCTCCTGACGGGTGTGGTGGACGGAGGGGGTGTCGGCGGTGTGGGGGAAGCGGCGGCGCAGCCAGAGGCTGACGTACACGAGGCCCACCAACACGGGGACCTCGATCAGCGGCCCGACGACGCCGGCCAGCGCCTGGCCGGAGGTGACCCCGAACGTCGCGATGGCCACGGCGATGGCCAGCTCGAAGTTGTTGCCGGCGGCGGTGAAGGCGAGCGTGGTGGTGCGCTCGTAGCCCATGCTGAGGCCGCGGCCGACGGCGTAGCTGATGCCCCACATCACTGCGAAGTACACGAGCAGCGGCAGGGCGATCCGGGCCACGTCCCACGGGCGGGCGGCGATCTGCTCGCCCTGGAGGGCGAAGAGCACCACGATCGTGAAGAGCAGGCCGTAGAGCGCCCACGGGCCGATCCTCGGCAGGAACGAGCCCTCGTAGGCGGCGCGGCCCCAACGGCGCTCGCCGATCACGCGGGTGAGGAAGCCGGCCAGCAGCGGGATGCCCAGGAAGATCAGCACGGAGCGGGCGATGTCCCACGGCGAGACGTCCAGGCCGGTCTGCGGCAGGCCCAGCCAGCCGGGCAGCACGGAGAGGTAGAACCAGCCGAGGGCCGCGAAGGCGATGACCTGGAAGATCGAGTTGAGGGCCACGAGGACGGCGGCCGCCTCCCGGTCCCCGCATGCGAGGTCGTTCCAGATGATCACCATGGCGATGCAGCGGGCCAGGCCCACGATGATCAGGCCGGTGCGGTACTCGGGCAGGTCCGCCAGGAAGATCCAGGCGAGCGCGAACATCAGCAGCGGACCGAGGACCCAGTTGAGCACGAGCGAGGCCACGAGCAGGCGGCGGTCCCCGGTGACGGTGTCCAGGCGGTCGTAGCGCACCTTGGCCAGGACCGGGTACATCATCACGAGCAGGCCGAGCGCGATAGGCAGGGAGACGCCGTCCACCTCGACGGCGGCGAGACCCTCGCCGAGGCCCGGCACCAGCCGCCCGAGGACCAGGCCGGCCACCATGGCCAGGCCGATCCACAGCGGGAGCCAGCGGTCGAGGGTGGAGAGGCGGGCGGCGACGGGCGCGCCCGCATCGGCCGGAGGGGCCGTGGGAGCAGAGACGGGGGACTGGGGTGCGTGGCTCACGCGGACCTCTCCGGCCGATGGGGTGCCACATCGACGTTCGTCGATGCGTGGGGACGGCATGATCCTGACATTCGTATTGAACACTGTCAATTCAACGGGCTAGACTCGTCCGCCATGACCGCCCTCCCCCTCACCGCCGCCGTCACGGACGTGGACGTCGTCGCGCCCGGGGACGGATCCGCCGGGCCCTGCTGTGCCCCCGCGGGCCCCCCACTGCTGCCGGCCGCGACCGCCGCAGACCTGGCCGCGGTGTTCAAGGCGCTCTGCGACCCCACGCGCGTCCGGGTGCTGGCCCACGTGGCCGCCTCCCCCGAGGGCACCGTGTGCGCGTGCCACCTGACGGAGCCGCTCGGGATCAGCCAGCCGACCCTGTCGCACCACCTCAAGAAGCTCACCGAGGCGGGCCTGGTGACCCGGGAGCAGCGCGGCCGCTGGGCGCATTACACCGCGGTCCCCTCGGCCCTCGACGCCGCCCGCGCCTTCCTGGCGTCTCCCGCCGCGCCGAGCCGCTGACCCGGGACGGCGCGCCCCTCCGAGGTCGTGCACCTCACCTGGGCGGGGCCGGACCGCTGGCGTACCGTGGAGTGCGCCCAAAGACATCCCCATCGGCCCTCGAGGAAGTCCCCTGATGACGACCGACGTGCCCCCTCCCACGCCCTGGCCTGACGCCGAGGGCCGCACCTCCGAGCCCCCGCCCCTCTCCGGGCCCCTCCCCCGGATCGGCGAGCACGCGGGCATGCTGGCCCACGGGACCGCCGAGCTGCGGCGCACCTTCGGGCCGACGCTGGGCGAGGACACCGTGGAGCGCGTGGTGGCGGAGTCCCACGAGGAGCTCCTCGCCATGGCCCCGGATCCGGCCCACCGGGAGTCCATCGCGGTGCGGTTCGCGGCCGAACGGCTCGAGGCCCTGGCTGACGCGCGGGGACTCGAGCCCCGCCCCGCCCCCCACGTGCTGTTCGTGTGCGTCCAGAACGCCGGACGCTCTCAGCTGGCGGCCGCCCTGCTGGCCGCCCGGGCCGGTGACGCCCTGCGGATCAGCTCGGCCGGCTCCCAGCCCGCCGATCGCATCCACGAGAACGTGGCCCCGGTGCTCTCGGACATGGGCGCGGACCCCGCGGACGCGTTCCCCAAGCCGCTCACGGCCGAGGTGCTCGCCGCGGCGGACTACGTCATCACGATGGGCTGTGGGGACGACTGCCCCGTCTCCCCGCATCAGGACGCGCGGGACTGGCCGGTCGGCGACCCGGCCGAGGCCGACTGGGAGCGGCTGCAGGAGATCGTCGCCGAGATCGAGGACCGGGTGGACGCGTTCTGGCGGGAGGTCTCCGGCGCGCGCTGACCGCTCAGGCGGAGCGGCCCAGGCGCGCGAGCACGCGCGCCTGGCGGTCAGCACCGTCCGGCGCCTGCAGGGGACCGGCGAGGATGCCGGGCTGGTAGGCCTGCTCGCCGAAGCTGTCCAGGGCGCGCTCGATCGTGTCCAGCTCGGCGTCGGTGAACCGGACGTCCTGGCCCTGCGAGCGGGCCAGGTCCCAGCGATGCACCAGCAGGTCGAAGCCGTGGAAGTGCAGCAGCGCCTCACCCACGGTCATCTCCCCGGTGGCGGTGGTCAGCGCCTGCATCACGAACGTGCGGTCCCCGGCCAGGGCGCTGACGGCGGAGGCGTGCTTGACCCACTGGGTCCACAGCTCGTTGCGGGAGCCGTCGAACACGGGGATCTCCCGACCCTGACGGGCGGCGAAGTCCCGCTCAGAGGTGATCACGTGGTCCAGCAGGTCACGGGCGTTCCAGCCCTCGCACGGGGTGGGGGCCTCCCAGTCGGCGACGGAGCGCACCAGCTGGGTGAAGGGCTCGGCGCAGTCCTTCCAGCGGCCTTCGATGGCGGTCTCGGCGGTCATGGGCGTCCTCCTGGTGATCCGGTGCGGGCCGGGCAGTCCGTCGCCGGGCCCGCCCATTGTGTCCCCCACCGCTCGCCGGTGCCAATCGGGGTCAGCGTCAGGCGGACGGGGATGCCGATGCGGAGGGCGAGGGCCGCTTCCCCGGCGGGACGTAGCTCGGGCTGTGGATCGTCTCCGGCCGCGCGTCGTCCACCACGGAGGAGGAGTCGATGAACTCGTCGAGGACGGGGCGGGAGCCGTCCAGGGCCGCGGCCAGGCTGATCCCGTCCACGTTGATGCGGGAGCCCCGGTAGTACCCGGGCTCGAGCTGGCCCCAGGCCTTGGCGGAGCCGTCCACGAGGAAGAACGAGCGGAAGCCGATCGAGCGCAGGTACTCGTACTTGGGGCCGGAGTACGTCTCCGTGCCCGCGATGTCCGCGCCGAACGGGTAGATCAGCATGTCCGTCTCCCCCAGGACCGGCTGGACGTCCGCGATCCACATCTCGCAGTCCTCCTTGAGCTCCGCCAGGTCCATGGCGCCCAGGGAGCGGTGGCTCCACGAGTGGGACGCGAACTCCCAGCCGTCCGCCGCCATGACCTCCTTGACCCGGCGGGCGGCGGCGATGTCCTCCTGGAGCGTGGGGCTGTTCGCGTACTGGGACGGGGAGGACCGGTAGCCGAGCACGCCGTTGTAGCCGGTCAGGCCGAGGACGCCCTTGGCTCCGGTGAGCGTGAAGTCCGGATGCGCGGCCACGAAGTCGTCGAGCACCGGGACCATGTCGTGCGCGCCGATCTCCGTGTTCCCCGCCGCGTCCGTGTACTCGGTGCGCACGCGCCCGTCGTCGGCCACCACGAGGCGGGAGGCGAACCCGTCCCCCTCCATGTACTCGTAGTACGAGCAGTCGTCGAGGGACAGGATCAGGGGGGTGCGCCCCTCCGGGACCATCAGCTCACGGGGACGCACGACGTCGTCCGCGCCCACCTCGTAGAGCTCGTGCGGGGAGACCAGCACGTAGCCGTTGGTCCACAGCTGCGGCAGGATCCGCTGGAACTCCTCGAGGGTGACCATGTAGTCGAGGTAGCCGTCCGCCTTCCCATGCGCGTGGAACGCGCGGTCCGTGTCCACCACGAGGGAATGGAAGAACAGGTGTGGCACGCGCGTGACGTCCGCCCAGGGCGTGGGCGGCCCGGCCGGGGGCGGGCCCGCCGGGCTGGACGAGGCCGGCGCGGGCGTGCCCGCGGTGCTCCCGTCCGGGGCAGCGGACGACGACGGCGCCCCCTCCCGGCCCGGCGCGCACGCGGCGAGCAGGGCGGTCAGGGACAGGGCGGATCCGCCGAAGAGCACGTGACGGCGCGAGGGGGACACGGGATCACCTTTCTGCCGGCCCGGGACGCGTCGGGGGCCGACCCTCCATGATGACCGGAGGCAGGCCGCCCCCGCCACGCCCGCCTCGTCACAGGTGCGTCACGATCGCGTCCCCCCTGCGGGGCTCAGAGGGCGGTGAGACGGACGTTGTCCTCCTCCGGAGTGCCGGCCACCATGAACCGGCGCGCGCCCACGCGGCGGAAGCCGACCTTCTCGTAGAACGCGTTGGCGCGATGGTTGGCCACGGAGGTGCCGAGCCACGCGTGGGTCAGCCTGTGCTCCCGCATCGCGTCCAGCCCCGCGGCCAGGAGGGCCGCCGCGGCACCGGTGCCCCGCGCCTCGGGCAGCAGGTACAGCTTGGACAGGCAGCCCACGCGGGCGTCCGGACCGACGGCGGCCGTCACGTCCGGCTCCTCCTCCGGTGCCAGGTCCACCATGACGTAGCCGAGCACGGCGCCGGCGTCGTCGTGCCCCTCGGGACGGACCGCCACGTGCACCACGTGGCGGGCGCCCGTGATCCAGCCGGCGATGACCTGCTCGTTGAGGTTCCGCGCGATGTGCTCGTCCTTGGCCTCCTGGGGCGTGGTGGGCGGGCAGGCGTCCGGGAAGGTCAGCGCGGCCACAAGCGCGACGGCGGGGACGTCCTCGAGGGTGGCGGGCCGGATGCGGACGGGCGCGGGAGTCTCGGAGGGCACGGTCATGGGCACGACCGTAGCGAGCCGGGCCTCCCACGGCGGCGCCGCGTCCCGATGTGGCGGGGGTGCCACACTGGGCGGATGACCCGCTCGACGCCCCGCGGCGCCTCCGCCGCGGCCGCCGTGCTCTCCGCCCTGGCCGCCATGGCCTTCCTGCTGCTCGTGGTCTCCCTGGTGCTCGCGTCCGGCCCCGGCTCCCGCCCCGAGGGCCGGACCCCCGACGGCGGCGGCGAGTCCTCGGCCGCCGGGTGGGAGCGCGGCCTGCTCCGCTCCCGGGCGCCCGAGCCCACCGCGGTGCCGCCGCTGTCCGCCCACGGCTACTCCGCGCCGTTCCTGGGGCCGGTGACGTCCTGCTTCGGCCCGCGCGCCAACCCCTTCGGCGAGGGCAGCGTGCCGCCCGGCGCCACGGACGAGGACCGTCTGACGGACCACCGGGGGATCGACCTGGGCCGCGTGCCGGAGGGGACCCCGTTCCGCGCGGTCTCGGACGGCGTGGTCGCGGGCGTGGACCTCGGCGGGGAGGCCGGCGGCAACGTGATCCTCGTGGACGAGCCTGGTGGGCGGCAGTGGCTCTACGCGCACGCGCGCACCGGCAGCGCCGTCGTCGAGGAGGGGCAGCGGGTCTCGGCCGGTGACGTGCTGGCGGAGGTCGGCGAGACGGGCACCGCCACGGCGCCCCATCTGCACCTGGAGCTGCGCGTGGCCGGCGAGCCGCGGGACCCCGCGCCGTTCCTCGCCGCGCGCGGCGTGGTCCTCGGCGACGGCTGGCGCGCCCCGCGCGGCTGCTGACCCGGGCCGTCAGAGGGCCAGCAGGCCCCGCACCAGCGTGACGGCGCCGCCGGCGCCCGCCAGGGTCAGCGCCAGCCCGCGGGCCCGCGCGGCCGGCACGCGCCGGGCCACCCGTCCGCCCAGCAGGATCCCTGAGGAGACCCCCACGAGCACCGCCGCCCCCACGCCGACGGGCATGCCCGCATCCAGGCCCGCCGAGCCGAGCAGCGACTTGGTGGCCAGCGAGGTGACGTTGGCCAGCAGGAAGATCGGCTGCAGCGTGGCGGCCCAGGACCGCTGGTCCCAGCGCGAGGCCACCGCGTAGACCGCGAGCGCCGGCCCGGCCACCCCGGCGGTGGTGTTCATGAACCCGGCCACGGCTCCGGAGGCGAGTGCCGCGCCGGGCCCGCGCACGGCCAGGCGACGCTGGAGGCCGAGGGAGGCGGCGATCGCCACGAGGATCGAGGCGCCCAGCACCACCTCGAGCCAGGCGACGTCGAGCACCCGCACGGCCCATGCCCCGGCGAGCGAGCCGGCCGCCAGCAGCGGGGCCAGACGCAGGAAGCGGTGCCAGTCGACGTCGCGGCGGAGGACCAGGGTGAGCAGCACCGCGGACACCACCGCGGCGGCGTTGCTCAGGGACACCCCCGCGGCCGGGCCGAGCAGCAGGGCGAACGCGGGCGCGGCGATCATGCCCACGCCCATGCCGCTCACGCGCTGGAGGGCGCCGCCGACCAGCGTGCACAGCAGCACCACCGCGATCAGGCCCATGGGACCAGTGTCCCATCGCCCTGACCCGCTCCTCCCCCGGGAGGAGGGAGGGGGCGCGGGGATGGTCCCCGGGGTGGATGCGGCCGCGCGGACCAGGCGGCAGTCTCGGTGCCATGCGCTCCCCCGCCTCCGGGCCCTCCCCCGTCCCGACGACGCCACCCACGAGGTCGGCCGGCCGCCGCCGCTCGGGCCTCTCCGTCGCGGCCGTGACCACGGTGGCCGCCGGGCTGACGATGCGCCTGGGGCTGCGCGGCGTCGAGGGGACGGCCGGGTGGACCGGCCCGGCCGGCGACGCGCTGTACGCCGTGCTGATCTACGTGCTCGTGGCGTTCTGCACGCCGCGGGCGCGGGTCGGCACGGTGGCCGCGGCGGCGTTCGGGATCTGCGCGGGGATCGAGCTGTTCCAGCTCACCGGCGTGCCCGCCGCGCTGGGCCAGGCGTTCCCGCCGGCGCGGCTGGTGCTCGGCACGGGCTTCCTGTGGTCCGACCTGCTGCTGTATCTGGTGGGCGTGGCCGCCGCTGCGGGCGTGGACGCGGCGGGGCGGCGGGCCGGGGCGACACGCCGCGCCACGGGGGCAGGCTCCTAGGGTCAGGCCATGACCTCGCCCGCCGATCTGCGCGACGCCGTCGCCCTCGCGCACAGCCGCCTCGACGCGCCCGCCTGGGCGCCACCCCATCCCCACCGCGAGCCGCGGGCGGAGGAGTACGAGCGCGTGAGCGATCCGGGGCGGTATCGGGTCGTGCAGCTGCGGGCGCGCCTGTGGCGGGATGCGCTCGTGGCGGCGGGGGCGAGGGTCACGCCGGTCGATGTCGCCCCGGACGTCGGGACCGGTGCTGACGTCGGGACCGGTCCGGTGGACCGGGGCGTGCGCCTGGACCCGCCGACCGGGGCCGCCGGCGCGCTGCCGATCCTGTTGCTCGAGGCGGACGTGACCGTTCCGGAGGGGGTGCTGCCCGTGGTCCGCATCAGCCTGTCCGCCCCGGAGGACGTGTGGGCCGCCCTCCCGGACTGCGGCTGCGATGCCTGCGACGAGGGCTCCGAGGACCTGCTGCAGGCGATCGACGCGACGATGCTGCGCCTGCTCGGCCCCGCGGTCAGCCTGCGGGGCGGTCCTCGGCGGCCGAGGGGACCCGATCCTCGCCGCCCGGACACGTGGACGTTCCACTGGACGCCGGGGCGGACGGGAAGCGGCCTGTCTGGCCGGGCGCCCGTGTCGTTCGAGGACCTGGGCGCGGCGGCCGAGCGCCTCATGCGGGGCGAGGAGCCGGATCTGCCCTCAGGCACGGAGGTCACCGTGGGCCGGGCGTGGTTCGGCTGAGCCGGTGGGGCGCGCCTCACTCCCCCAGGCAGCGGTCTGCGGGGTCGATCTGGGCCATGATGCGCCGACCGATCGCGGTGAGCTGGCGGAGCTGGGCCCGGGTGAGGGGGTCGACGACGACGCGCCGCACCTCCGCGACGTGGCCGGGGGCGGCGGAGGCGGCGTCTGAGATGGCGGCCACCCTAGGGCAGGCGGTTCATCTCCTCGGTCTCCGCGACCGGGGAAGGGCTGGGGGGTGGGACGCCGGGTCAGCCCGGACTGACCTCGATCGGGGTGGCCGGCAGGTGCTCCTGGAGGCAGAGGCCGCCGGGGGTCTCGCCGAAGACGAGGTCGCCCGGCATGGGCTCCCCCCCCCCCCCCTCGGGGCACACCCTCGCGCACCTCCACGTTGATGTGCCACCGCCCGTCGATCCGCTCGGGCTCCCCCGCGCCGGCCCCGCGCCAGTCGTCGGGCTCACCGAGGTCCACGTCGACGCCGTCGCACACCGCAGGGGCCTCGCCCGCGGCCGCGGCGTCGATCACCGAGCGCGTGGCTTGCTTAACGGCGTACCCGTCCCCGCCCCACAGCAGGCGCTCGCCGACCCCGCAGCCGGTCAATGCAAGCATTCCGCCCGCCAGCACGCCGGCGGCCCGCACCCCGGCCCCTGGCCCCCTCCCGGGGACTGATCGGGATCCCAACGACGACCGCGTGCCCTGTGTTCCACTCATGCGAGCACCGTAGGCGAACGGGGATCGCCGGGCATCTCAGCCCCGGCGCGCCTGCTCCAGGATCCCGCGGACCATGCCGCGGTGGCCGGAG
Source organism: Micrococcus lacusdianchii (assembly GCF_023155805.1). Classification (GTDB taxonomy): domain Bacteria; phylum Actinomycetota; class Actinomycetes; order Actinomycetales; family Micrococcaceae; genus Micrococcus; species Micrococcus lacusdianchii. The sequence continues at coordinate 135,425 of NZ_JAKNUW010000001.1, forward strand.
CCGCCGAAGACCGCCATCAGCGGCGCGACGAGCCCGCCGAGCCGCCCGAAGCCGCGCACGCCCCGGGTCAGGGTGAGGACGGACCCGCCCTCGGCGGGCTCGATCCGGGCGTGCAGGTAGGCGCCGCGCGGGTCGCCGTCCTCGCCGCGGGGGCGCACGCCCTCGGGCCAGAACATCTGCCAGACCACCTCGCGGCCGCCGTCGACCTCCCCGTCCCGGACGAGGCGGTGCTCGAAGGGCCGGCCCTTCAGGCTGCTCGCCAGCAGGCCCGGGGCGACCCGCACGTCCTGCCCCGCGGTCTCGGCGTCGGGGAACAGCAGGGGCCGCATCGCCTCCGCGTCCCCGACGACGGCGCCCACCGCCTCCGCGGACACCGGCACCCAGCGCCGGCCCCGCCGCGTGGTCTCCCGGAGGCCGTCGAGCAGGCCGGGGATCGGGGCGGCGGGGGCGTTGTCCTCGGCCTGGGCGTCGCCGAGGTCGGCCAGGGCCGCGCGCAGGCCGGGCAGGTCGGCGCCCGCGGCGCGCAGGGCCGCGGCCGGGCGGCCCGAGGGGTGGTCCGCCAGACCGATCAGGAGCGCCGCCGGGGACCCGGTGGCCTTCTCCAGGAACCGGGCGGCCTCGGGGTCCATGCGGAAGGAGCGCCGCGGATCCAGCCGGCCCGGCACGCGGACCGGCTCGGCCGACGGCGGCGGGGTGATGCCGAAGGCGGCCAGGTCGGCGGTGTCCCGCTCGCGGACACCGGCCCGCAGCGCCTCCGCGGTCAGGCCGTGGGCGGCGAGCGTCCGGCCTACCGGCCCGCCGACCAGGGCGAAGGCCACGAGCAGGTCGTCGAGCGTGACGGCGTCGCGGCCGGCGGCGTCGGCCTCGTGCCACGCCGCGGCGGCGAGGTCCTGGGCGGTGGCCAGGGTCCGACGCGCGGCGGCGGGCTTGGCGGCGAGCCGGCCAGGCAGGGCGGTGAGGGTGTCGGTCAGGCGGGTCATCGGGTCTCCGTCCGTCGGGGGCGGCGCAGCTCGGTGCTGACGCGGCGGCTGAACTTCTTGTGCGCGGCCTGGCGGGTCACGCCGAGCGCGGCGGCGATCTCCGGCCAGCCGAGGCCCGCGGCGAGCGCGGCCTCGACCTGCTTCAGCTCGAGCTCGTCGGTGAGACGGCGCAGGGCGGCCACGGCGCGCAGACCCCGCTGGGGGTCCTGCACGTCCGCGGCCGTGGCGGCGAGGTCCGTGCCGGCGGCGGGGTGCGCCGTCGTCGTCGGATCGGGGATGCCGGGGGATGCCATGCGTCAACCATGGTTGACGGCGGGCGTGCCGTCAACCCCGGTTGCTCCACCCGCCCCCTCCCCGAGCGTCCTCGGTTGACTTCTCGGGGGTGTCCGGCCGCAACACCCCCGAAAAGTCGACCGACGACGGAGGGGAGGGGCGGAGCGACGGATCAGCCCGCCGCGACCGGGCGGGCGGCCGGGGTGCGCCCGTGCACGAGCGCGTACTGCACCCCCGCCACCGCCACCACCGCGGCCAGCACCAGGTACATCCAGAGGTAGCCCGCCGCGGCCAGCAGTCCGCCCAGCGCCACCGGGCCCAGGCCGATGCCCACGTCCACGCCCAGGTACACCGTGGAGATGCCGGTGCCGAGCTGGGTGGGCGGGACCAGCCGCACGGCGATCGCCTGGGCGGCCGGCATCAGGGTGCCGTACCCCAGCCCGGCCAGCGCGCCGGCGAGCACCACCACGGCGTCCTGCCGGGCCACCGCGAGCACCACGAGGGACGCGGCGAAGGCCACGACGCCGATCCCCACCACGATGTTGTCCCCGCGCCGGTCCTGCAGCCGCCCCAGCACGAAGCGCATCACGAGCATGACGGCGGCGTAGGCCAGGAAGAACAGCCCCGCACCGGCGGTGAGCCCCCGCTCCTCCGCGTAGCCGTTGAGATACGTGATCACGCCCGCGTAGCCGACGCCCACCAGCAGCATGAACACCCCGATCGGCAGGACGGCCGGGTGCAGGATCCCGCCCAGACGGAAGTCGCGGAGCAGGTGCGGCCGCGCGGCCGCGGGCGTGTCCGGGATCCGCAGGACCAGGCCGAACACGAGGCCCAGGGCGGCGACGGCCGCGGTGGCCCAGAACATCCCCGGGTAGCCCGCGGCGTCCACGATGAGCAGGCCCAGCGCCGGGCCGAGGGCGGTGGCCAGGGTGGTGCCCAGGGCGAAGTACCCCGTGCCCTCCGCGCGTCGGGACGGGGGGATCACGGACTGCACGAGCGTCATGACGGCCGTGCTGGCCAGGGCGTAGGCAGCGCCGTGGACCATCCGCAGCGCCACGAGGGCACCGAGGGACGCGGTGGGCAGGTAGGCCAGGCACGCCAGGGTGACCACGACGAGCGAGGCCAGCAGCACGCGGCGCCGGCCCAGGCTGTCCACCACGTGGCCGGCGACGACGCGCGCCGCCGTGGCCCCGACCACGAAGGAGCTGGCCGCGAAGCCCGCCGCGGACTCCCCCGCCCCGAACTGGCGCACCGCGTAGAGCGCCATGGTGGTGGTGAGCAGGTAGAAGGTCAGGTACTGGGCGAAGTTCACCAGCCAGGCCACGACGAAGGTGGGGGTGACCACCCGTGACTCGGCCTCGACGGCGCCCTCGGTGTCGGGGTGCTGCATGGGAGTCCTCTGCGACGACGTGCGCGGGCCGGGCCACACGCCCGCCCGCCGGATGTGCATCATGCAATGTTCATGATGCACACGGCAGTCTAGACTCCTCTCGCCGCCCCGGTGTGCCACCGGGCCGGGGCCCCGCCCCGACGTCGACCCCGGAGTCCCCCCATGCCCGATCTGCCCGACCGCGCCGAACCCCCTGCACGACCCGCCGAGGGGGCTGAGGGCTCCACGCCGGGGCTGGACGCCCTCGTCCACGAGCACATGCTGCTGCTGCGCCACGCGGTGCACGGGTTGGGCGCCTACCGGCGTCCCGACGCGCTGGACCGCAGCGCGGTGATCCTGCTGGCCCGCCTGGACGCGCAGGGGCCCATGACCATGGCCGAGCTCGCGGCGGCCTTCGGCCTGGACGTCTCCACCCTGCAGCGTCAGCTCACCGCCGCCGGCCGGGCCGGCCTCGTGGAGCGGATCCGGGACCCCGACGGCGGCCAGGCCCGCCGCTTCCGCCCCACCGACGCCGGCCGGGCCGCCCTGCAGGACGAGCTCGCCGCCCGCCGCGCGGCCGCCGCCCGGGTGACGGCCGCGTGGCCCGCGGAGGACGTGGCCGCCCTGGCCGCGCTGATGCGGCGGTTCAACGAGTCGGTGGAGGACCTCCGCGAGCAGCCCTGGCCGCGGGAGGGCGGCATCAGCCGTTGAGGCGCTCGCCGCCCTCGGCATGGAACAGGTGCACGCGCTCCTGCCGCGGGACCACGTGGACAACGGAGCCCTTGCCCGGAGCGGTGTAGCCGCCGGTGCGGAGGGTGATCATGCGCTCCTGCCCGTCCAGGACGGTGTGGCCGTAGACGTAGGCGTCGGCGCCGAGCTCCTCCACGGTGTCCACCTCCACCTCGAGGCCGTCGCCCGAGGTGATCTCCAGGTCCTCCGGGCGAACGCCCAGGTCCACCTCGCGGCCGGCGGAGGCCAGCACCTCGCGCTCCACCGGGAGCACCGCGGAGCCGAATCGGACGCCGCCCTCGGCCAGAGGCAGGCGCAGGATGTTCATGGCCGGGGAGCCGATGAAGCCGGCAACGAAGACGTTGCGCGGGCGCTCGTAGAGGTTGCGCGGCGTGTCCACCTGCTGGAGCAGGCCGTCCTTGAGCACGGCCACCCGGTCGCCCATGGTCATGGCCTCGGTCTGGTCATGAGTCACGTAGACGGTGGTGGTCCCCAGCCGGCGGGTCAGCTGCGCGATCTGGGCGCGGGTCTGCACGCGCAGCTTGGCGTCCAGGTTGGACAGCGGCTCGTCCATGAGGAACACCTGCGGGTTCCGGACGATCGCGCGGCCCATGGCCACGCGCTGCCGCTGGCCGCCGGAGAGGGCCTTGGGCTTGCGGTCCAGGAACTGCTCGAGGTCGAGGAGCCTGGCCGCCTCCTCCACACGTCGGCGGCGCTCGTCCGCGGGGACGCCCGCGATCTTCAGGGCGAAGCCCATGTTGTCCGCCACGGTCATGTGCGGGTAGAGGGCGTAGTTCTGGAACACCATCGCGATGTCCCGGTCCTTCGGCTCCACGTCCGTGATGTCACGGTCGCCCAGGAACACCCGTCCCCCGGTGAGGGGCTCGAGGCCGGCGAGCATGCGCAGCGAGGTGGACTTGCCGCAGCCCGAGGGACCCACGAGCACGAGGAACTCGCCGTCGGCGATCTCCAGGTCCAGCCGGTCCACGGAGGGGCGGGGGGCGTTGGGGTACTGACAAGTGGCGGACTTGAACGTCACGGAGGCCATGGGGGGTCCTTTCACGGGCAGGCACGTGCCCGACGATCCGGGGTGGAAAGGGGTCTGGGGGACGACGACGGGACCGCCGTCGGGGCCGGCCGCCTAGGGCGGCGGGGCCGTACTGGCGCGACGGCGCAGGTGCAGCCGGTGCAGGATGCGGCGGGGCTCGGGCGTGCCGCGCAGGGTCTCGGCCACCAGCCGGGCCGCGCGACGGCCCTGCTCGCGGGGGGTCTGGTCCACGGTGGTCAGGCCGAGCCGGGCAGCGTCCGGATGGCCGTCGACGCCCATCACGGACAGGTCCTCGGGCACGCGCAGCCCCAGCGAGAGTGCGGCCATCCAGGCGCCCATCGCCATCTCGTCCGAGATGGCGAGGATCGCGGTCGGCCGCGGGCCGGGCCGCTCCAGCAGGGTGCGCACCCGGTGGCAGGCTCCGCCGAGGGTGAAGTCGGCCTCGATCATCCGTTCCGGCGGGACGAGCACCCCGGCCCGCGCCATGGTGCGCTCGAACCCGCGCGTGCGCTCGGTGCTCACTCGGAACTCCACATCCTCGGGCACGGTGCCCAGGAAGGCGACGTCCCGGTGCCCGAGCTCGACCAGGTGCTCGGCGGCGAGGGTCGCCGCGGCCACGTCGTCCACCTGCAGGGCCGTGTACCAGTCGGGCAGCGCGACGCCCGGGTCCACGAGGCCGCCGAGTGCGACGACGGGCCGGCCCAGTCGCGCCAGCCCCGCCAGCTCGAAGCCGCTGAGCTTGAAGGACACGGTGACGAGCGCGTCGAGGCGCCCCCGGTGGACCAGCTCGGAGAAGATCGTGCCGCGATGCCCCGGGGAGACCCCGGCATTGAAGAGCGTCAGGTCCAGCCCGCCCTCCATGAGCTCGTGGGCGATCCCCTCCAAGGCGGCGGCGAAGAACCACCGATTCACATCCGGGACCACCACGCCCACCGTGCCCGTGCGCCCCGAGGCGAGGGACGCGGCCGAGGCGTGCGGCACGTAGCCCAGCACCCGCGCGGCGTCCTGCACGCGCTCACGAGTCGCCGCCGCCACCGCGCCGGAGCCGGTGAGGGCGCGTGACGCCGTCGCGGTGGAGACGCCGGCCATGTGCGCGACGTCCTTGATGCCGGCCATGGGGTCTCTGCTTCTCTCGAACCGGGCCGCCGCCAGGCGGGGAGGACTGGTCCACATCCTAGGCCCGGGCCCCGCCCGAGTGGAAACGTTTCCATCGGCCCCGCCCCGCCCCCATGGCCGCGACGCCCGGAAGAAGTGGGGGACGAGCGGCGACGTCAACTCATGTGTGGACCGCCACACTGGAAACGCTTACACTGAATCCATCCCGTCCGGGCCCGGCCAGTCCGACCCAGGACGGCCTCGACCCCGGTCGCGACTGCGCGACCGCCCGCGGCTCTGCCGTACGGCGATCCCACGAGGTCGCCCAGCACCGAAAGGCAGCCATGACTGCGAACATCCCCGGCGGCATGTCCCGCCGCACCTTCGCCCTCTCCCTCACCGGAGCGGTCTCCGCGCTGGCTCTGAGCGCCTGCTCGGGCGGCACCTCCTCCGCACCGTCCTCCTCGGCGGGCTCTGCGTCCGCCGGAGCGGCGTCCTCCTCCCAGGACCTGACCCAGGGCGGTGCCACCACCATCACCATGTGGGTGGACCAGAACCGCCAGGGCCCCCTGGAGGCCGTGGCCAAGAAGTTCAAGGAGGAGAAGGGCATCACCGTCGATCTGGTGGTGAAGGACAACTCCTCCATGCGGGACGACTTCATCACCCAGGCGCCCACCGGCGAGGGCCCTGACGTGATCGTCGGCGCCCACGACTGGATCGGCGCACTCGTGCAGAACGGCGTCATCGAGCCCCTCGAGATGGGCGAGAAGTCCGGCGCCTTCTCCGAGGCCGCCGTGCAGGCCGTGACCTACCAGGGAAAGACGTGGGGCGTTCCCTACTCGGTCGAGAACATCGCGCTCCTGCGGAACACCACGCTCGCCCAGACCGCCCCGAAGACCTTCGACGAGCTCGTCGCCGAGAGCAAGAAGGTCGTCGACGGCGGCCGGGCGAAGTACGGCTTCGTCGTCGGCCTGGACCCGGTGCAGGGCGACCCCTACCACCTGTACCCGTTCCAGACCTCGATGGGCGCCCCCGTCTTCGCGCAGAAGGCCGACGGTTCCTACGACGTCAGCTCCCTGGCCATGGGCGGCCCCGAGGGCGAGGCCTTCGCCGCCAAGCTGGCCGAGCACGGCCCCGAGGGAACCGGCATGTTCAACCCCAACATGACCGGCGACATCGCCAAGGAGCAGTTCTTCAAGGGCCAGGCCGCGTACTTCCTGACCGGCCCCTGGAACGTCGAGGACGCCCAGAAGGCGGGCGTCGAGTTCGCCGTCGACCCCATTCCGGCCATGGGTGACCAGCCCGCGCAGCCGTTCGTGGGCGTCAACGCGTTCTTCGTCTCCGCCGAGTCCAAGAACAAGCTGGCCGCCAACGAGTTCGTGATCAACTACCTCTCCACGGAGCAGGCGCAGGACGCCCTGTACCAGGAGGGCAGGCGCGCTCCCGCCCTGAAGGCCTCCTTCGACAAGGCGGCGCAGGACGAGGTCGTCAAGGCCTTCGGCGAGATCGGCAAGGAGGGCGTCCCGATGCCCGCCGCCCCGGAGATGGGTGCCGTGTTCGAGTTCTGGGGATCCGCCGAGCTGCGCATCATCAAGGGCGAGGCCCAGCCGGCCGAGGCCTGGCGGAAGATGGTGTCCGACATCGAGGGCAAGCTCGGGACGTGACCCGCCCCGTCCCGTCACGGGCCACGGTGTGGGCCCGCGGCGGGACGCTCGCCTCCGGCGGCTATGACGGTCACCGGACACGCACTCCGCCGCACACCACCGAGGGCCCGTCCGGGCCGGATGAGGGACCATGAGCACGACTTCCACAGCGCCGGACCGAACTCGCGCCACCGACGACGACGCGCCCGCCGAACGTCGCGGAGCCTCCGGGCGCGGCCCCGACGGACTGGCGGGCACTCTGGTCAAGATCGTCCTGCTGGGACTCGTGGACGCCTTCGCGGGCTTCGTCATGTTCCAGCTCGCCGCCGCCGGCGACTGGGTGGTCTTCTCGGTGACGATGGCCGTGACCCTGCTGATCAACTGGATCTACCTCCGCCGGGGCGGCCTGCCGGCGAAGTACCTGGCTCCGGGCGTGTTCTTCCTGGTGCTGTTCCAGGTGTTCGTGGTGCTGTACTCCTCCTACATCGCCTTCACGAACTACGGTGACGGCCACAACTCGGACAAGCCCGCCGCCATCGAGGCCATCCAACGGTCCTCGAGCGTGCGCGTGCCGGACTCCCCCGCCTACCCGGTCACGGTGGTGGACCGCGGCGGAGAGCTGCACCTGCTCACCGTCCAGGACGGGCAGACCCTGGTCGGCTCCTCGGAGAGCCCCCTGGAGCCCGTGGAGGCGCAGGTCTCCGGGGACCGCCCCGTCGCCGCGGACGGGTACACCTCCCTCACCTTCGGCGATCTGCTGAGCCGGCAGGGCGAGGTCGCCGAGCTGGACGTCCCGCTCACGGACGACCCGGCCGCGGGCTCCCTGAAGACCCAGGACGGCTCCGTCGCCTACGCCTACGCCCCCGCCCTGAGGTATGACGAAGCCACGGACACCTTCACGGACACCCAGGACGGCACCGTCTACCGCGACAACGGCGAGGGGCAGTTCGCGGCGGAGGACGGGAGCACCCTGCAGAACGGCTGGCGGGTGTTCGTGGGCATGGAGAACTTCACCAAGGCCTTCACCGACCCCCAGCTCCGGGACCCGCTCATCCGGGTGACGGTATGGACCTTCGCCTTCGCTCTGCTGTCCGTGGCGAGCACCTTCGTGCTCGGCCTGCTGCTGGCCATCACCTTCAACAAGGCCACCATGCGCGGGCGCCGCGTGTACCGCGTGCTGATGATCCTCCCCTACGCCTTCCCGGCGTTCCTGTCCGGCCTCGTGTGGTCCGGCCTGCTGAACCCGGAGTTCGGTTTCGTCAACACCACCCTGTTCGGCGGGGCGGACATCCAGTGGCTCACGGACCCGTGGCTTGCCAAGCTCTCCGTGCTGCTGGTGAACCTGTGGCTCGGCTTCCCCTACATGTTCCTCGTGACCACCGGCGCCCTGCAGTCGCTTCCTGAGGACGTGGACGAGGCCGCCAAGATGGACGGCGCGAGCGCGTGGCGGATCTTCCGCTCCATCAAGCTGCCCCTTCTGTTGGTGTCGGTGGCCCCGCTGCTCATCTCCTCGTTCGCCTTCAACTTCAACAACTTCAACATCATCTACATGCTGACCGGCGGCGGCCCGCAGTTCCCGGACGCCTCGGGCAACATCGGCGCCACGGACATCCTGATCACGGTGGTCTACAAGACGGCCTTCTCCGGGGTGGGCCGTGACTTCGGCCTCGCCTCGGCCCTGTCGATCGTGATCTTCCTGATCGTGGCCACCGTCTCCGCCCTCAGCTTCAGCCGCACCAAGGCCCTCGAGGAGATCAACTCGTGAGCAGCTCCCCCGCACCCCAGGACCCGCGCGGACCCCTGGAGACCCCCGGGCCGGACACGGCCACCGCCACGGCGTCCGCCGCCCCCGCCCCGGCCGCCACCGGCATGGCCGCGGCGCTGGCCGCCCAGGAGGCCGACCCGATCCGCTGGGACGACGGCCCCTCCGGCTCCCAGCGCGGCGTCGGCCGCTGGCTCAGGGAGGACGGCTGGCGGCACGCCGTGGGCGTGCTGGCGAGCGCGTTCTCCCTCTTCCCGCTGCTGTACGTGCTCTCGGCGTCCTTCGACCCGACCGGCACGATGGCCAGCTCCAACACGCTGTTCAGCGCGTTCAGCACGCAGAACTACGTGGACCTGTTCCAGGACCAGCAGCGCCCGTTCGGCCGGTGGTTCCTGAACACCCTGATCATCGGTGTGGTGACCTCGGTGGCCACCGTGTTCCTCGGCGCCCTGGCCGCCTACGCGTTCTCCCGGATGCGCTTCCGGGGCCGGCGCGTGGGCCTGCTGACCCTGCTGCTGGTGCAGATGTTCCCTCAGCTGCTGGCCGTCGTCGCGATCTTCCTGCTGCTGAACTGGATCGGGGACATCGTGCCCGCGCTGGGCATCGGCACGCACCTGGGCCTGATCATGGTCTACCTCGGCGGCGCGCTGGGCGTGAACACCTACCTGATGTACGGCTTCTTCAACACGGTCCCCACGTCCCTGGACGAGGCCGCGAAGCTGGACGGCGCCTCCCACGTGCAGATCTTCTTCCGGATCATCCTGCGCCTGGTCACGCCGATCCTCGCGGTGGTGGCGCTGCTGTCCTTCATCTCCACGGTGTCCGAGTTCGTGATCGCCTCGGTGGTGCTCACCGACCCGCAGGCGCAGACCCTGGCCGTAGGCCTGTACGGGTACGTCTCGGAGACCCGGTCGGAGAACTGGGGCGTGTTCGCGGCGGGCGCCGTCCTGGCCGCGCTCCCGGTGATGGCGCTGTTCCTCTTCCTGCAGAAGTACATCGTCTCCGGCCTCACCGCCGGCGGTGTGAAGGGCTGACGACGACGCCGGGTGCTCCCTGAGGGGCACCCGGCGTCGTGGCGCGGACGCGTCAGAGGCCGGCGGCCGACACCCCCGCCTCCGCCTGGGACGTCGTGAAGCCCTCGAAGACGAGCTGATCGATCAGCTCGGACCGCGACATGGACGTGTGCTTCAGATACGACGCCGCCGACTCCGCCGCTTCGGCGGTCCAGTCCACATCCAGACCTTCGACGGCGGACGCGGCCTCCTCAGCGGAGAAGCCCTCGTACTCGAGCTGATCGATCAGGCCGGACTCGGACATGCCGGAGTGCTTCAGGTACGACCGCGCGGACTCCACGGCCTCGGACGCGGTGTCCACGCCGACGGCGGCCACCGCTCCGGCCGCCTGTTCCAGGGTGTACCCCTCGTATTCGAGCTGCCCCTGGAGACCCTCCTCGGAGAACGCGGTGTGCTCGAGGTAGGACTCCGCAGACTGGAGAGCCTCCGCGTCGAAGTCGATGTCCATCCCGTCGACCGCCTCGGTGGCCACGGCGTTCGAGTAGCCCTCGTATTCAAGCTGGTCGATGAGACCGGTGCGCGAGAATCCCGTGAATTCGAGGTACGAACGCGCCTGGCTGCGCGCCGAGGCCAGCTCGCCCGAGTCGGCCGTGTCACCGGAGGTCACGGATCCTCCGTCGGAGTCGTCGCCCTCATCCGACCCGGTCCCGGCTTCCGCGGTCACCGAGGCCTCGGCGGACTCCTTGTCGTCCTCAGGCCGGGACTCCCCGCCCCCCGTCGGACCCGCGGTCGTCGCCGACGTCGTGGGGGCGTCTGCCTCCGACTCCGTGCCGGCGGTGTCCTCGGAGGAGGCCGCAGTCGATGTCGAGGCCGAGGAGGCCGCCGCGGAGTTCGAGGCGATGGCGCCGGGCGTGCTGGATTCGGTCGACGGCGCGGCCATGGTGGATGAGGAGGACGCCGTCATCGTCGGCGGTGCCGGGACCTCCTCCTCGGCCGCGCAACCGGTCGCCACGGCGAGCGCTGCCATGGCGCCGGTCGTCAGGAGCAAGGGGGTGCGGGGGCGAGTCATGGGACCTCCGAAGCAGACGGCGAACAGGTGACACGCGGCAGTGTCTTCCCTGTGACGCGCATCATCCTCTCAGGTGAGCGCGACGGGCGTCACGGCCCGAGGGACGGGAGGAGAAGACGGCGGGCGAGGCTCAGAGCGTCGCCGACCGGCGGGCCCGCTCGACGATCGCCCGGCGGCGCTCGGTGAGACGGTCCCACGGGCGGTCCACGCCGGTGGAGTGCAGCGCCGGGGAGAGCTCACGGGTCACGGCGGCGGCCACCTCGGCGGCGTCGACGCCCTCCGGCGCCTCCCACCAGCTCAGCCGCAGGTGGGCGCGCATCCAGGCGGTCAGCTCCTCCTCGGCGTCGGAGGTCAGCCCGCGCCGGCCGGACACGCCGGGGCTGCGGGGCACGCCGTCCAGCTCGAGGTCCTCGGAGAGCAGCGCGGCCACGCCGGCGCGCAGATGGGACGCGGCCGTGCGGCCGGACTGGAAGTGGGCGCGCACCGCCCGGTCCCGCAGGGACACCGGCGCCGCGATCACGTAGACGAGCCCGCCCGTCAGGGCGCGCTCCGGCAGTCCGAGGCGACGGGCGCCGTCGAGGTCCACGTGCACGCCCACCACGCCGGGGACGTCCGGGGCGGCTGCGACGAACTCCGCGTGGGGCACCGCCCGGGCGGCGGACAGCGCGAGCAGGGCGCCCGTGGCCGGGCTGGGGGTGAAGGCGGGGTGCGGGGTCCTCATGGGTTCATGATGATTCACCGAATCACCCCCGATGGATCCGTGCCCAGCATGTGGACATGGTCCCACTCCTCGGACACCCCGGCTGCCCGGCCGCCCCGCTCCCATGGCATCGTGGGGCCATGCTCCTCCGCGCCCGCCGGATCCACACCTCCCGCACCGGCCCGTCCCACCCCGACGACGTCTGGGCCGCCTACCTGCACCCGGACCGCTGGCCGTCCTGGGCGCCGCACCTGACCGGCGTCGAGACCGCGGACGCGGTCATCCGCCCCGGCACCACGGGCACGGTCCGTGTGGCGTGGGCGGTGCCCGTCCCGTTCCGGGTGACCGCCGTGGACACGGCCGCCCGCGCGTGGGCGTGGGACGTCCGCCTCGGGCCGTGGCGCATGGCCCTGGAGCACACGGTGGAGCCCGCCGGGACCTCTCCGGACCACCACGACGCCGGCACCCGCGCCGGCGTGACCGTCACCGGGCCGGGGTGGCTGCTGGCGGCCTATCGGCCGCTGATGGCGTATGCGCTGGGCCGCCTCACGCGCGTCGCCTGAGGCGCCGGGGCTACGCTCGCCCCATGCTCCCCGCCCCCACCGCCCGCCTGCGCTTCCGCGAGATGACGGAGTCCGACGTCGTGCCCATGGCCGCGCTGCTCGGTGACCCGGCCGTGATGGCCTACTACCCGGCCCCCAAGACGCCCGAGGAGGCGGCCCTGTGGATCGCCGGCAACCGCACGCGGTACCTGCGGGACGGGCACGGGCTGTGGATCATCGAGACCCTCGAGGGCGGGTTCCTGGGCGACTGCGGTCTGACGTGGCAGTCCGTGAACGGGGAGCGGCGGCTCGAGGTGGGGTACCACGTGCGCGCGGACCAGCAGGGCCGCGGCTACGCCACGGAGGCTGCCGCCGCGTGCCGCGACCTCGCCCGCGATCGCGCCCTGGCGGACCAGCTTGTGGCGATCATCCACCCCGAGAACACGGCGTCGCGGCGCGTGGCCGAGAAGATCGGCATGACCCACGTGGACGACGACGTCTCCGGCATGCCCGCCGAGGCGTTCGCGGAGCTCGGGATCACCTCCCGCACGATGATGGGGATGCCGCTGGCCTGATCCGAGGGGGGATCACGCTCACGCCAGCTTCAGCAGCGCCTCCACGAGCTCCTGCACCGCCGGCGCCTCGGTGGCGTCGGTGGTGCCCAGCTCGGACGGCTCCCCCGTGACGGCGTCCAGGAAGGCGGTGGCGGCGATCGCCGCATCGGGGCCCTGGCCGGTCAGCACGTGGCGCCCGTCGCGGAACAGGGTGCCGCCGCGCACCTCCCACGTGGGGACGCCGGCGCCGGAGGTCCAGTCGGCGCGAACGGTGAACTCGCGCCGCCCGCACCTGCGCGGCGTGGTGCTCGGTCCGGCCGTCCAGGATCACGGCGCCCACGCCCGCCCAGTCGATCCCCGCCGCCGGCGCGGCCGGATCAGCGGACGGCGCGGCGGTGCCGGGCGAGGAGCTCCTCTGCGGCCTCGGCGCCGAGGGAGCGGACGTCGTAGTCGCCGTGCTGCTCGAAGTGGTCCCGCGCGGCGGCGGTGATCTCGAAGTTGGTGGGGTCCTGCGGCGGCACGGCCTCGGTGAGCACGTGGATGAGGTACGTCTCGGCGTCGGCGAGCTGCTCGTCGAGGTCGTGGTTGATCGGCATGGCGGTCTCCTCCGGGGTGTCGGCCCCCGGGCTGATCCGCGGGGTGCCGCGCGGAGCGTATCCCGGTCCAGCCGGGCACGGCGAGGGCCGGGGTGCGGGACGCGCGGGGCGCCGGGGCGCGCAGGCGGGCGGTCAGCCCGTCAGGCGCGCGTAGACGACGTGGTTGGCCTCCCAGCGTCCGGTCCAGGCGCTGTAGTCCTCGCAGGTGATCAGGCGCAGCTGGGCGTCGTCCGTGTTCCCGTACACCTCGTCCTTCGGGAAGTCGGCCCGCTCGTAGGAGACGGCGCGGTCCACGGTGAAGACGGCGGTGGTGCCGTCCTCGCGGTCCACCTCGACGACGTCGCCCGGCCCCAGCTCCTCCAGCCGGCCGAAGACGCCGAGCCGACCGTGCGCGTTCCCCACGTGGCCCAGGAGGATCGCCGGGCCGCGCTCACCGGGCGTCGGGGAGTTGCGGTACCAGCCGGCCGGGGAGCCCTCGCCCGTGGGCGGGACCTCGACCGTGCCGTCCTCCTGCAGTCCGAGCTCCAGCAGGGGCGAGTCGACGTCCACGGAGGGCACGCGCACGCGGGTGGGCACAGCGGCAGGCAGGACGCCGGCCTCGGGCGCGGCGGCGTCCGGCTCCTCGTCGGACGACGACGGAGCGGCACCCTCCGAGGACGGCGTCGTCTCCTCCGCGTCCTCGGTCGGCTCGGGCTCCGGCTCTGGTCCGGACTCCGTCGAGGGCTCGGACGTCTCGGCGCCCTCGGCCCAGTACTCCTCCACCGCCTCCTCGCGGGACCACTCCTCGGCGGACCGTGACGCTGAGGCGGTCGGCTCAGCGGAGGGCGAGGGGCTCGCCGGAGCCGGGGCCGACGTCGTGCCCGGGGCGGGCTGCGGCGCGGGGGCGGCGACCGGCGTCGTCTCCGGCCCGGCGCAGCCGGCCAGGAGCAGACACAGCGCCGCCGCGGACGCGACGAGGCGTCCGCGGCGGCACGGTGCGGCGGGGCTCATCCGGAGGATGTCCCTGGGTCAGGCCTGGCGACGGCGCAGGGCCACGCCCGTGCCGGCGACGGCGGCCAGGGCCAGCGCGCCCGCCGCGAACGGGGCCAGCGGGGTGCCCTCGGCGCCGGTGTCCGGGGTGCCCTCGGGGACCACGGTGACCTGCGGCTCGTCGTCGGAGGCGTCCTCGTCCTCGGACTTCTTGCTGGTGTACTTGGCCACGATCTCGGCGGGGACGTCGGCGGCGTCGTCGCCATTGACCTCGCAGCCGATGCCGTCCAGGTCAGCATCGAGATCGGCGTGGTAGTACTCCGAGGACTCCGGCAGGTTGGCCAGGCCGGCGGCGAAGACGTCCTTGCAGTCGGGGTAGGTGAACTGGTTGTCGATCGAGTCCGGCTGGGTGACGTGATCCGGCAGGTCCGAGTCGACATCGACGGAGGGCGCCGAGGGGGCCCACTTCTTCGTGTCGTAGTAGCCCGCGTTCTCCGGGTTCTCGCAGCCGATCAGGTCGTCATCGCTGTTGTCGAGCCCGGAGTCGTACTGCGGGTGCTCGGGACCGATGTGGGAGAACCCGGCAGCGTACACCTCGTCGCAGTTCTGGAAGTTGCCGTTGCGGTCCAGCGCGGAGGCCGGGGCGGCGGAGAAGGCGGTCAGGGACAGGGCTGCGGCCAGGGTGAGGCCGGTGGCGGTCTTCTTCATGGTGTCCTCAGGGTCGGGCGGACGAGACGGGGAATGCGCACGGATGCGGGTGACGGGACCCACACCGGACCTATTCCTATCCGACGCACACCATCAAAGTCCACCGGTTACGACCGCCCGCCCCCGCAGGGCCAGCTCCAGGTCAAACCGCGCGTCGGGGTCCTCGAGGACGTCCCCGAACAGCTCCCGCAGGCGGCCCACGCGGTACCCCACGGTCTGCGGGTGGACGCTCAGCTCGTGCGCCATGGGTGCCCGCTGGCCCCAATGGCGCAGCCAGGCGGCCAGGGTGGCCTCCATGGTCTGCCGCTTCCCGTCCGTCAGCCCGTCGAGGGGGGCCAGCACGCGGTCTGCGAGCTGCCCCAGGACCTCCGGGGCGGCGCCGAGGACCACGGCCCCCAGGTGCTCCTCCACGAGGATCGCCTCACCCTCCGCCACGCCCGGCAGGCCCGGCCGCTGGGCCGCGAGCGCCCGGGCCACCCGGTGGGAGGCCGGCACGCGGGACGGGATCACCGCGGGTCCCACCACGGCCCCCGTGCCGGCCAGGTCGTCCAGCAGGCGACGCCGGGCAGCCGGCGAGCGCGGCGGCGGCGCCAGGAGCACGGTCTCCCCGCCGCGCTCGAGGAGCAGCCCCCGCTGCGCGAGCCGCGCACGGACGGCGGGATGCGCCTCGGCGGGCAGGACCACCACGGAGAGCCGCTCGGGCACGGGCCAGTCCGCCACCAGGGCGAGCCGTTCGAGCTCCGCGGGACCCGCCGTGCCGTTCACGAGCGCCGCGGCCAGCTCCGCCCGGTGCCGCTCCAGCGCCCCCGCGCGCGCGGACTGCTCCGCCGCGTACGCCTGGGCGCTCACGGCGGACAGCTCGTCGATGTACGCCCAGATGGACTCCCCCAGGTCCACGACGACGCCCATCGCCATCCCCTGGCGGGCGCACTCCTCGGAGAGCTCGCGGAAGGCGATCCGGGCCGCGAGGCGGTAGGCGCCCAGGAGGTGGTCCATCGTGCGGCCCTCCCGGAACTCGCCGGCGCCGAGGGAGGCCATGAGGTCGCGGGTCTCCGGGTTGAGAGTGCGGCGGGAGGTGCCCGGCAGGCTGAGCAGCTGCCCGAAGGCCGTGCGCACGCCGAACGCGATCTTCTTGCCGTAGCCGCCCTCCCGGGCCGCGGCGTACGCCGGGATCTGCTCCGGCACGGTGCGGATGATGCGCTCGACCACGTCGGGCACCGCCGGTGCGAGCGCGTCGGCGAGATCGGCAGGCAGGGACTGCCAGGGCGGGGCGGGGGCACCGGTGCGCGGCATTCTTCATCTCCAGACGATGAACTCTTCGGCACGATCGTACGTCGGAGGAGAAGAATCGTGACCCCGCTGATGCCTACGCTCGGCCCCATGGCCGCCTCCCCCCTGCTGTCCCGCCTGGCGTCCACGCTCCTGCACCCGCTCACCCCGCAGGACGTGATGGCCCTGTTCGACCCCGTCCACTCCTCGCGCCAGCTGCGCGGGGTGGTGACCGCCGTCGAGCACCCCGCTGCCGGGACCGTGACCGTCCGCTTCCGCCCCGGCCCCGGCTGGCACGCCCACGAGGCCGGCCAGTGGGCCCGGATCGGCGTGGACGTGGACGGCGTGCGCCGCTGGCGCTCCTACTCGCTCTCCGCCGCCGCGGGCGAGCAGCCCGAGATCACCGTGCGGGACGTGGGCCTCGTCTCGGGCACGCTCGTGCGCCGCACCAAGCCCGGCGACGTCCTGTTCCTGGCCCCGCCGGAGGGCGACTTCGTCCTCCCGGGCCATCCCCGCCCGCTGCTGATGCTCACCGCCGGCTCCGGCCTCACCCCCGTGATGTCCATGATCCGCACCCTGGTGCCGCGCCGGCAGGACGCGGACGTGGTCCTGGTCCACTCCGCCCGCACCCTCGAGGACATCCCGTTCCGTGAAGAGCTCGCCGAGCTCGCCGACCAGTTCCCGGGGCTCACCGTGCACCACCGGCTGACCGCGCAGGACGGCCGCCTGGACCTGAGCGGCCCGGACGCCATGGACGCCCTGTGCCCCGACTGGCGCGACCGCACCGCCTACGCGTGCGGCCCCACGGAGTTCCTCGACGCCGCCGAGGCGCTCTGGGCCGAGCACGCGCCCGAGGAGCTGCTGCTGGAGCGGTTCAGCGTGGACCTCGTGGGCGGCGAGGCCGGTGCGGGCGGGCTTGTCACGTTCGAGCGCTCGGACGTGGAGGCCCCCGGCCCCGGCGACGCCCCGCTGCTGGACGTGGCCGAGGACGCCGGCATCGCCGCCCCGTACGGCTGCCGCATGGGCATCTGCCACGCGTGCCTGACCCCGCTGCGCTCCGGGCAGGTCACGGACCTGCGCTCCGGCGAGGTGCACGGCGAGCCCGGCGACCTCGTCCAGACATGCGTGTCCGCCGCGGCCGGCCCCGTCTCCCTGGACCTGTAGTCCCGCCACGGCGCGCCGGCCCCACCCGCCCGGCGCCGTCCCACGATCTCCGCCACCCCACGACGAAGGAGCCACCATGACAAGCATCCTCGACCGCCCGCACCTGCCCGCCGAGGCCCGTCCCCTGCGGATGGCGATCGGCACCGCCGCCTCCGCCACGCCCACGCTGCCCGGCACCGCGGTCCGGAACCCCCTGCACCACGTCCTCACCGACGACGTCGCCGACACCACGAGCTGGGCCCCCCTCGACGACGCCCCGGCCGCCGCGCCGTCGTCGCCCGCACCCACCGGCAGCGCCCGCCGCAGCGACGCCCTGGCCGCCGCCGGCGGACCCGTGGCCCGCCACCCGCTCACCGCCCACCTGTCCGACGAGGACATCGCCGAGATCGGCCGCGAGCTGGACGCGATTCAGGAGTCCGTCCTGGCCACGCGCGGGGCGAAGGACTCGGCCTACATCCGCCGCGTCATCCGCCTGCAGCGCGGCCTCGAGGTCGGCGGGCGCGTGTGCCTGCTGAACGCGAGGAACCCCGCCGCGTGGCTGGCCGGGACCACCATGCTCACGGTGGGCAAGATCATCGAGAACATGGAGATCGGCCACAACGTCCTGCACGGCCAGTGGGACTGGATGCGGGACCCGGACATCCACTCCACCACGTGGGAGTGGGACTTCGTGACCCCCTCCAGCGCGTGGCAGAACACCCACAACGACGCGCACCACCGCTGGACGAACGTCTCCGGCAAGGACCACGACCTCGGCTACAACGTCCTGCGCATGGACCCCTCCGAGCCGTGGAGGCCCCGCCACCTGCTCAACCCCGTGATCAACGGGATCCTGGCGCCGTTCTTCGAGTGGGGCATCGCCATCTACGACCTCGAGCTCGCGCAGGTGCAGTCCGGCGAGAAGCCGAAGGCCGCCCTGTGGCGGGACCTGCGCTCCGTGGGCGTGAAGGCCGCCCGCCAGCTGGCCAAGGACACCGTGGCCACCCCGCTCGTGGCGCAGGCGCTGACCGGCTCGGGCACGGCCGCGTGGGCCGGCACCACCACCGCCAATCTCCTGCGCAACATCTGGGCTCACTCCGTGATCTTCTGCGGCCACTTCCCGGACGGCGTGGAGACGTTCTCCGAGGAGATGGCCGCCGGCGAGACCCGCGGGCACTGGTACGTGCGGCAGATGATGGGCTCGGCGAACATCTCCGGCTCCCCGTTCATGCACTTCATGACCGGCAACCTCTCCCACCAGATCGAGCACCACCTGTTCCCGGACCTGCCCTCCAACCGGTACGCCGAGGTGGCCCCGCAGGTGCGGGACGTGTGCCGCCGCTACGGGCTGCCGTACACCACAGGCCCCCTGCTGACGCAGGTCGGCTCGGCGTGGAAGAAGGTCTGCCGGCTCGCCCTGCCGTGACCCCCTCAACGAATCGACTGCACTTCTGACCCTTCTGGACCCGATGTCGCCGCTCAGAAGGGTCAGAAGTGCAGTGGATTCGCGACGGGGCGACGGCGCGACGGCGAGGGGGCGAGGGGTGAGCCGGGGCGGGAGAATGGCCCCATGGCCCACGACGACGTCCCCTCCCCCGCAGCCCGCACCGTCCACCTGGCCGCCTCCGGGGTCGACGCGCGGATCCTGCCCGACCCGCACGGGGACGGGCACGTCCTGGAGGTCGGCGGGCACGTGCAGTCCCACGTGGACCTCGCCCGCCCCACGGAGGTCCGCCACGAGTACCTGCGCCGGATCGCGAACGTCCTCGACCTCCTCGCCCCGGCCGGGGAACCCCTGCGCGTGCTGCACCTGGGCGGGGGTGCGCTGACCCTGCCGCGGTACGTCGCGGCCACCCGCCCCGGCTCGCCTCAGACCGCGGTGGACCTGGACCGCGAGCTGATGGGCCTGGTCCTGCAGGAGCTGCCGCTGCCCGCGGACGCGGACGTGGAGGTCGTCGTCGCGGACGCCCGAGCCGCCGTCGACGACCTGCTGGACCCCCTGGACGGCGAGACCACCGCGGGCGCGTGGGACGCCGTCGTGCTGGACATCGACACGGACGCCGGCGCCGTGGCGCACCTGACCGGAGCGGGCTTCCACGCGGAGCTGCTCGCGTTGCTGGCCCCCGGCGGGGCGCTGCTGGTGAACGTCGGCGACGACGACGGCCTCGCCCACCTGGGCACGCAGCTCGCCGCCCTGGAGACGGCATGCGCCGAGGCGGGCGTGCCGGGGCCGTGGACGCTCGGGCCCGCACCCGTGCTGGAGCGGCTCGAGCTGGGCAACGCGGTGCTCGCGGCCGGGCCGGGGCTCCGGGAGCTGGACCGGGACGCGCTGGCCGCCGCGGGCCCGCACCCCGGGCTCGTGCTGGACGAGCACGGCACCGCGGAGCTGGCCGAGCGGATCGGGCGGGGCTGACCGGCGACCCTCCGCAGCCTCCGAGCGGCCCCGCCGTCGTCAGCGGGAGACGGCCGCGGCCCCCAGGTCCCGGACGAGGCGCTCGGCCAGCGCCGCCGAGGACTGCGGGTTCTGGCCCGTGTAGAGGGCGCCGTCCACCACCACGTGGGACTGCAGCGGGAAGCGGGCCTTCTCATACCGCACGCCGCCGTGGCGCAGCTGCGCCTCCACCGTCCACCGGGCCTTCCAGGAGAAGAGGTTGAGCCTCTCCTCGAGGTCGGAAAAGGCGGTCATGCGGCGGCCCGCCGGGACGATCGTGCCGTCCTCGCGCTTGGCCGCGAACACGGCGGCTGGGGCGTGGCAGAGCAGGGCGAGCGGCCGGTCCTCCAGCAGGCGGCGGGCGATCAGCGCGCCGGAGACCGGATCGTAGGCGAGGTCCTCCATGGGGGCGTGGCCGCCGGGGTAGAACACCAGGTCGTAGCGGGACTCGTCCACGTCGGCCAGCGTCAGCGGCGCCTGCAGCCACGGGGCGAGCCGCTCCAGGCGCCGCTCGATCTTCTCCCGGCGGTCCTTCGAGCCCGCCATCATCCCCAGGCTGATGGAATCCACGGTGGGGGTCTTGCCGCCCGGGGTGGCGATGTCCACCTGCCACCCGGCCGTGGTGAACACCTGGTGCGGCACCACGAGCTCCTCGGCCCAGAAGCCGGTGGGGTGCACGGTGCCGTCCTTGAGCGTCCACCCCGCGGCGGCGCTGACGACGAACAGGACAGAGGTCATGACGGTGCTCCTTGGTTCGGGGACTGCTTCGACGCTACCGGCGCGGCCCGCAGGGCGTCAGCGTCCCGGCTGCGCCGCGCTCCCGGCTTGGCCTCCGGGGATCACCACCCCCACGACGGCGGCCCGGTCACCGCGCGGCGACCGGGCCGACGTCGCGCCGGGGCGGGGATCAGAAGATCTCGAACAGGCCAGCGGCGCCCATGCCGCCGCCCACGCACATGGTCACGACGCCCCACTTCGCGCCGCGGCGGCGGCCCTCGAGCAGGACGTGCCCGGTCATGCGCGCCCCCGACATGCCGTAGGGGTGGCCAATGGAGATGGCGCCGCCGTTGACGTTGAGCTTCTCCGGGTCGATGCCCAGCCGGTCGCGGCAGTACACGGCCTGGGACGCGAAGGCCTCGTTGAGCTCCCAGAGGTCGATGTCCTCCACCGACAGCCCGTTCCTCTCCAGCAGAGTCGGGACGGCGAAGACCGGGCCGATGCCCATCTCGTCCGGCTCGCAGCCAGCCACGGCGATGCCGCGGTAGGCCCCGAGCGGCTCGAGACCGCGCCGGGAGGCCTCCTCCGCCTCCATCAGCACGAGCGCGGCGGCGCCGTCGGAGAGCTGGGAGGCGTTGCCGGCGGTGACGGTGGAGTGCGCGGTGACCTCTCCGTCCTTCAGCACGGGCGTCAGGCCGGCCAGGCCCTCGGCGCTGGTGGAGGGGCGGTTGCCCTCGTCCAGCTCGAGCCGGACCCGCTCCTCCGCGAGCTCCCCGGTCTCCTTGTCCTTCACCAGGCGGGAGCCCTCCACGGGGACGATCTCGTCACGGAACACGCCCTTCTCCTGGGCGGCGGCGGTGCGCTGCTGGGAGAGGAGGGCGAACTCGTCCTGGACCTCCCGGCTGATCCCGTAGCGCTCGGCCACGATCTCCGCGGTGTGCAGCATCGGCAGGTAGGTGGAGGAGATGTTCTCCTCCAGCCAGTCGTCCTTGAACCGGTACCGGTTGCGGTGCTCGTTCTGCACCAGGGAGATGGACTCGACGCCGGCGCCGACGGCCACGTCCATCCCGTCCACGATGATCTGCTTGGCCGCGATGGCCACGGCCATCAGGCCGGACGCGCACTGGCGATCGACGGTGGTGCCGGGCACGGTGACCGGCAGCCCCGAGCGCAGCGCGGCCTGACGGCCCACGTTGAACCCGGTGGCGCCCTCGGGCATGGCGCAGCCCATGACGAGGTCCTCGACCTCGCCGCCCTCCAGGCCGGCCCGCTCGACGGCGGCGCGGACGGCGTGCGAGGCCAGGGTCGGGCCCTGCAGGTCGTGGAACGCCCCCCGGTACGCCTTGCCGATCGGCGTGCGCGCGGTGGAGACGATGACGGCTTCCCTCATGGTGTCCTTCCTTGTCCGTCCCCGGCGGTCAGCCGACGATGCGGATCAGCTTGCGATTGGCGAACTCGTCCACGCCCAGTGTGCCCAGCTCGCGGCCGAAGCCGGAGCACTCGACGCCGCCGAACGGCAGCTCCGCGGACGAGGACGACGGGGAGTCGACCCCCACCATGCCGGTCTCGAGGCGGGCGCCCAGCCGCTCCTCGAGCTGCTGGTCGGTGAGCACGTCGACGGTGGCCCGGGTCTGGCCCGTGGCGGGGTGGGTGGTGGTGGTGCAGCGGCTCATGCCCGGCGCTCCGTCGGGCTCAGCGGGTCAGCACGGTGCGGCCGCGGGAGCGGCCCGCCTCGAGTTCGTCCAGCGCGGTCTGGACGGACTCGGCGGACATCGGCTCTTCGTGGATCGGCACGCGGGGCAGCCTGCCCTCGCGGGCCAGCTCCAGGGCGGTGTCCAGGTGGCGGCGGCCGCCCACGAAGTTGCCGACGATCGACTTCTGGCCCAGCGCGAAGCTCGGGGTGGGCAGCACCAGCTCGCCGCCGAACAGGCCGATCGGCACGACGCGGCCGCCCTTGCGGATCAGGTCGTAGGCCAGGGTCATGGTGGGGCCGGCGCCCACGACGTCGACCGCGGCCGCCGGCGCGGCGCCCAGCTCGGCGAGGACGTCCCGGGAGGTCGTCTCATCCGTGGTGACGAGACCGCGGACGGCGCCCAGCTCGACGGCCTTGTCGAAGTTGGCGTCCGAGCGGTCCAACACGGTCACGTTCCGCTGGCCCTGGGCCGCCAGGGCGGCCACGACCATCAGGCCCACGCCGCCGGCGCCGATCACGACGATGGGGTCGTCGGCCTGGAGGCCCTCCACGCCGGCGACCTGCTCGGCGGCGTTCACGGCGGTCAGGCCCGAGCAGGCGAGCGTGGCCGCCCAGGCCGGGTCGACGCCGTCGAGGGGGACGGCGTACTTCTCGTGCGGCACGGGCACCTTGGCGGCATAGCCGCCCGGGCGCATGATGCCCATGTACCGGGAGGCGTTCATGCAGAGGTTCTCCATGCCGGTGGCGCAGACCTCGCACTCGCCGCAGCCCAGCCACGGGTAGACGACGACCTCGTCCCCGACCTGGCGCTCCGTCACGTCGGGCCCCACCGCCGAGACGACGCCGGCGATCTCGTGCCCCATGGTCAGCGGGTACTCGGTCCCCGGCGTGCGGCGGAAGCCGAGGCTGCCCATGTCGTAGCCGCCCTCACGGACGTGGATGTCCGTGTGGCAGACGCCGGCGTGGGTGATGTCCACGACCAGCCCGGCACCCGTGGGCTCCTCGATCTGGAGCTCCTGCTCCTCGATCTGCTTCGTGTCGGCCTCGGGCAGGACGAAGGAGGTGTTGGCGATCATCGCAGTGCGGTCCTCTCGCGCGGGTCCCCGGGGCGGGGGCTCCGGGTAGGCCCCCTCGACGGACGAGGGGTCCCACCCCGGGACTCTAGAGAGAGACGGATCACACTTCACCCCTCAGAGGGAATGGTGATCAATCCTCCCCGATCCCGGCATCAATGCCCGGGGCGAGGACGGGGATACTGAATGCCATGTCCACCTCCCGCGCCTCCACCGTCCTGTTGGCGACCCTGGCCCTGCTCGCCGGCGCCGCGATGCCGCTGCAGGGGCGGGTGAACTCGGCGCTGCGGCTCGAACTGGGCTCGCCGGCGCACGCGGCCCTGGTCTCCTTCTCCTCCGGCCTGGCCGTCATGCTCCTGGTGTGGCTGCTGCTGCCCGCGGGCCGTCGCTCGGTGGCCCGGATCCCCGCGGCCGTGCGCGGCGGGCACGTGCGCTGGTGGCAGATGCTCGCCGGCATGATCGGTGCGGTGTTCGTCTTCGCGCAGGCGCTGGCCATCCCGGTGATCGGCGTGGCCGTGTTCACCGTGGCCGTCGTGACGGGGCAGATGCTCGGCGGCATGACGCTGGACCGGCTCGGGTGGACCCCGGCGGGCGTGCAGCGGATCAGCCCGCGCCGGCTGGGCGGGGCGGCCCTGGCGTTCGCCGCCGTCGTGACCGTGGTGTGGCCGAGCCTGCAGGAGGCGGGCAGCCCCGGGGCGTGGCTGCTGCTGGCCCTGGTCCCGATGGCGGCCGGCATGGCGACCAGCGGCCAGCAGGTGATGAACGGGCAGCAGACCGCCCACTACGGCAACCCGATCCCGGCCACGCTCCTGAACTTCGTCGCGGGCACGGCGCTGCTGGCGGCGGCCACGGGCGTCGTGGCGGGCGCCTCCGGGGCCCTGGCGCCGCTCCCGACGACGTGGTGGATGTACGCCGGCGGGCCGCTGGGCTGCGTGTTCATCGGGCTGGGCGCGTTCCTGGTCCCGCGTGTGGGCGCGTTCCTGACCACCCTGGGGATGGTGGGCGGCCAGTTGATGGGCTCGCTCCTGCTCGACGTCGTCGCGCCCGCCCCGGGCTCACACGTCACCTGGCTGACGGTGGCCGGCACGCTGGGGGCGCTCGTGGCGATGGTGGTCGCCTCCACGCCGCAGCTGCCCGTCGGTCTGCGTCGACGTCGTCGCGGGGCGCGGTGAGCCGCGGGCCCGAGCGCGGAGAAAACCCCGTAGTCTAGGCGAAGATTTCACCCGTTCCCCGCCCGCGCCCTCGACGGCCGCGTGTCCGGGACGGGGCCCCGCACGCCTCGAGACCGAGTCCGTGCCCCTCCCTGTCCGATCGACGAAAGCATGCTGACTTGACCCGTTCCTCCCGCAACTCCTCCTCGCGCAACACCTCCTCCCGCCGCCGCGGCGGCAACACCGGCCGCCGGCCCCGCAGCGGCAACGCCGCCCCGACCCGTCTGGCCAAGGGCGGCCTGCGCATCACGCCGCTCGGCGGCCTGGGCGAGATCGGCCGCAACATGACCGTGTTCGAGCACCAGGGCAAGCTCCTGGTGGTGGACTGCGGCGTGCTCTTCCCGGAGGACCACCAGCCCGGCATCGACGTGATCCTGCCGGACTTCACCTCCATCCGGGACCGCCTGCAGGACATCGTGGGCATCGTGCTGACGCACGGCCACGAGGACCACATCGGCGGTGTGCCGTACCTGCTCAAGGAGCGCCCGGACATCCCCCTGATCGGCTCCGAGCTCACGCTCGCGTTCATCTCCGCCAAGCTGCAGGAGCACCGGATCGTGCCGAAGACCGAGCTGGTGGTGGCCGAGGACAAGCGCCGGCTCGGCCCGTTCGAGCTCGAGTTCGTGGCCGTGAACCACTCCATCCCGGACGCGCTCGCCGTGGCCATCCGCACGGACGCGGGCCTGGTCCTGCACACCGGCGACTTCAAGATGGACCAGTTCCCGCTGGATCGGCGCATCACGGACCTGCGCCACTTCGCCCGCCTCGGCGAGGAGGGCGTGGACGTGTTCCTCACCGACTCCACCAACGCGGAGGTGCCCGGGTTCACCATCTCCGAGCGCGAGCTCACCCCCGCGATCGAGACCGTCTTCCGCACCGCGCCGAAGCGGATCATCGTCTCCTCCTTCGCCTCCCACGTGCACCGCATCCAGCAGGTGCTCGACGCCGCCCACGCCTCCGGCCGCAAGGTCGCCTTCGTGGGCCGCTCGATGGTGCGCAACATGGGGATCGCCGGGGACCTGGGCTACCTCAAGATCCCCAAGGGCCTCGTGGTGGACTTCAAGAAGCTGCAGGACATGCCGGATGACAAGATCGCGCTGATCTCCACCGGCTCCCAGGGCGAGCCGATGGCCGCGCTGGGCCGCATGGCCAACCAGACGCACCAGATCAAGCTCAACCCGGGCGACACGGTGCTGCTGGCCTCCTCCGTGGTGCCCGGCAACGAGACCTCCATCACCGGCATCATCAATAAGCTCACGGACCTGGGCGTGAACGTGGTGCACAAGGGCAATGCGAAGGTGCACGTCTCCGGCCACGCCTCCGCGGGCGAGCTCGTGTACTGCTACAACATCGTCAAGCCCACCCACGTGATGCCCGTGCACGGCGAGTCCGCGCACCTGAAGGCCAACGGCGAGCTCGCCAAGAAGACGGGCGTGCCCGAGGACAAGGTCATCATCGTCAAGGACGGCGAAGTGGTGGACCTCGTGGACGGCCAGGTCACCGTGGCCGGCAAGGTCGAGGCCGGGCTCGTCTACGTGGACGGGGACACGATCGGCAAGGTCACCGAGGGCACCCTCGAGGAGCGCCGCACCATGCAGGAGGCCGGCGTGGTCACCGTGGTCGCGATCGTGGACCCGGACACCAACCAGCTCGCCGAGCCGCTCGAGTTCATGACCAAGGGCTTCATCCAGGACGCCGCCGTGTTCAAGGGCGCCGCGGAGAAGGTCAAGTCCGCGCTGGCGAAGTCCGACGTCCAGGACATCGACGACATCGACAAGCTCGAGCGCGTGATCGGCGACGCCGTGCACCGTCACCTGGACCGCACCTACCGGCGCGCCCCGCTCGTGACCGTGGTGGTCGTGGACGCCTGAGTCCGGCCCGCCGGCGGGCCGGCCGCCCGTGCTGCTCGACGACGCCCCCGCCCTTCCGGAGGGAAGGTGCGGGGGCGTCGTCGTCAGCGCCGGGGCCGGCGTCAGATCACGGGTAGAGGCCGCGGATCTCGTGCGCCTCCTTGACGCGCTTCACCGCGGTGACGGTGGCGGCCTCGCGCAGGGACACGCCGTGCTTCTGGCTGGCGGCCAGGACGCCGTCCCACGCGGTGCGCATGCGCTCGGCGAGGCGGTCGTTGACCTCCTGGAGCGTCCAGCGGTAGGCCTGGTTGGCCTGCGCCCACTCGAAGTAGGACACGATCACGCCACCGGCGTTGGCCAGGATGTCCGGGGCGACGAGCACGCCCTTCTCGTTGAGGATCGCGTCGGCCGCACCGGTGGTGGGGCCGTTGGCGCCCTCCACCACGATCGTCGCCTGGACGTCGGCCGCGTTGTCCGCGGTGAGGACGCCCTCGACGGCGGCGGGCACCAGGACGTCGACGTCCATGGTGAGCAGCTCCGCGGGGTCCATGGCCTCGGTGCCGGGGCAGTCGACCACGGAGCCGGTCTCAGCCACGTGGGCGGCGAGGGCGGCGTAGTCGACGCCCTCGGCGCGGCGGACGGCGCCGTACTGGTCAGACACGGCCAGGACCTTCAGGCCGGCGTCGGAGAGGAACTCCACGGTGCCGGCGCCGACCTTGCCGAAGCCCTGCACGGACGCGGTGGCGCCCTTCGGGTCGATGCCCTTGTGCTTCAGAGCGGCGAGCGCGATGTGGACGACGCCGCGGGAGGTGGCCTCGGCGCGGCCCAGGGAGCCGCCCAGGGAGACGGGCTTGCCGGTGACGACGCCCTGCACGGTGTGGCCCATGGCCACGGAGTACGTGTCCATCATCCAGGCCATGGTCTTCTCGTCCGTGCCCACGTCCGGGGCCGGGATGTCCTTGTCCGGGCCGATGACCGGCAGGATCTCGGTGGTGTAGCGCCGCGTGACGCGCTCCAGCTCGGCCTGGGAGTAGTTGCGCGGGTCGATGGCCACGCCGCCCTTGGCGCCGCCGTAGGGCACGTCCACGAGGGCGCACTTCCAGGTCATCCACATGGCCAGGGCGCGCACCTCGTCCAGGTCCACCGACGGGGCGAAGCGCACACCGCCCTTGGCGGGGCCGCGGGAGAAGTTGTGCTGCACGCGGTAGCCGTGGAACACCTCCACCTCCCCGGAGTCACGACGCAGCGGGATGCTGACGGAGAGTTCGCGGCGGGGGTTGGCGAGGAGCTGGTGGGTGCCCTCGTCGCAGCCGAGGGTCTCGACGGCCCTCTCGAGCTGGGCCAGTGCGTTGGCCAACGGGGACGATGCGGAGGTCATGGGGTCCTCTTCTGGGTCTGGTGGAGCGGGATGTGCTCACCGTGCGGACCGGTCCGAGGGTGCCGGGCGGTCCGCTGGGCGAGGGCGCGCATGGACCACCGGGGAATCGTCCGACGTCGGCTCGCCGCCCGTCGGGACGGGTGCGGGTCGGGCGTGGACGGCCGGGCTGGCCACGACGCTGTGTGCCAGGAACGAACGGTAGCTGCCCTTGGCGTTGTTGAACAAGGGCAACGGGGAGAAGTCCAGGTCAGGGGGGAGCGGCAGCGGCGAGGGCACTTGTGCGCGCTGACGACGCGCCGGGCTCATCCTCGCCCGCGCGGATGTGAACGATGTGCGTCCGCCTGCAGGCAGACTCCCCGGCGGAGGACTCAGTCCTCCCCGTCCTCCGCCAGCCGCTGCAGGTGCGCCACCGCCTCGTGCGTCAGCGTGGGCCGGGCCTGACGGATCCGGGACCGCAGGGCCAGGCCCCGCGGGCGGCACGCCCCGAGCGGGGTGAGGCTGTCCACCCAGCGGACGGCGGCGGCGTCGTCCGCGAAGCCGCTCTTGCGCAGGGCCAGGCGCGGGCCCGCGTGGTCGGCCGTGGACCGGCCCGGGGCGATGTCCAGACGGATGGGTCCGGTCATGCCGTCCTCCTTCGTCCTGCGGCATGCGCCGCGTCGGCCTCCCACGCTGGCACAGTGTGGCCCGAGACGGGAGGTCCCGCCGACGCCCGCCGAAGGAGGACGCCCGTCAGCCGGACACCCGGCTCAGACGAGGCCCTTCTGGCGGAGCCAGTCGGCGGCCACCTGACGCGCCTGCTTCTTCTCCGCCCCCATGGTGGCGGCGTTCATCGCCAGCAGGTCGTCCGTGGTGAGCTTCTTCTGGACGGCGTCCAGGGCCGCGCGCAGACGGTCCGTGACCTTCTCCGAGGACACCAGGGGCACCACGTTCTGGGCCGTGATCATGCCCTTCGGGTCCTCCAGGACCACGAACCCGTTCTCCTGGATGGCCGGCGTCGTGGAGAAGATGTTCGCCACGTCCACGTCCCCGTCGGTGAGGGCGCGCACCGTGAGGGGGCCGCCGCCGTCGCTGATGGGGGTGAACGCCATCTTCTCCTGCGGGACCCCGTAGATCTCGGTGAGCCCGGACAGGCCGGCGCCGTAGTCCCGGCCCGCCAGTTCCGGCAGGCCGCCGATCCGCAGGGTGCCCGCGTACCCGGCGAGGTCTGCGAGCGAGGTGATGCCGTGCTCCTTCGAGAAGCCGGCGGTGACGTTGTAGGAATCCTTGTTCTCCGCCTCGGCGGGGGTGAGGGCCGTCAGCCCCTCGGGCAGCGCGCCCTCGAGGGCGGCGGCCACCTCCTCGGAGGACGACGCCGTGGCCTCCTTGTCGAAGTAGCCCAGCAGGTTGCCGCTGTACTCGGGGACCACGTCCACCGAGCCGTCCTGCAGCGCGGCGATGTACACCTCGCGGGCGCCGATCTGCATCTTGCGCTCCACCTGCAGGCCCTCCGCCTCGAGGGCCTGCGCGTACAGCTCGCCGAGGATCTCGGACTCGGGGAAGTTGGCCGAGCCCACGCGCACCACGCCGCCGGCCCCGCCCGGGGACGCGCCGTCCGCGGCCGGGGTGGAGGAGGCGGAGGAGAGGGGGTCGCCGCCGCAGGCGGCCAGCAGGGGCGCGGCCGCGAGCATGCCGAGCACGGCCCGGCGGCGCGGGGTGACGGCCTCGGGGAGGCGAGCGGAGAGCGGACCGGGGCGGAACGGGTGAGTCGCCATGACGGTGTCCTTTCGGGGTCAGACCCGGGCGCGGGCAGCGCGCAGGCCGGTGGGGGTGAGGAGTCGCTGGAGGAGGAGGAGCAGACCATCCACGGCCAGGGCCAGGACGGCGATCAGGAGGGCGCCCGCGAGCATGGTGGTGTAGTCCTGCACCGCGAGCGCGTCGAACAGATAGCGGCCGAGGCCGCCGAGGCCCAGATACGCGGCCACCGACGTGGTGGCCAGCACCTGCAGTGTGGCCGAGCGCAGGCCGCCGACCACCATGGGCAGGGCCAGCGGGAGCTCGACCTGGCCGATCAGCTGGCCCGTGGAGTGGCCGTTGGCGCGGGCGGCGTGCACCACCTCGCGGGGCACGGCCTGCAGCCCGGCGTACGTGCCGGCCAGCAGCGGCGGGACCGCCAGCACCACCAGCACGATCGTCGTGGGGATCACGGCCTGCCGCAGCCCGATCTGCAGCACGATCGCCAGGAACGTCAGCAGGCCGAGGGTGGGCAGGGCGCGCAGCGCGCTGGAGAGGCCGACGACGACGCGCCGCCCCCTCCCGGTGTGCCCGATCCACACACCCACGGGCACGGCGATCAGCACCGCGATCACGAGCGCCAGGGCCGAGTAGCCCAGGTGCTCGAGGGCCCGAGCGGGCACCCCGCCGGGGCCGGACCAGTGGTCCGGGTCCGAGAACCACGCGATCAGGGAGGCGATCATCGGGTGCCTCCAGCGGTGGCGACGGCCGGGTCGGGGGTGGGGACGGCGTCGTCGGCGCGGGCGGTGCCCGGCGCCGCCGAGCGGCGGGTCCGGCGGGGGCCGGCCTGGCGGCGGGTCCACGGCATGAGCAGGGCGGCGATCCCCTGGAGGACCACGTCGAAGACCACGGCCAGGATCACCGTGCCCACGATCCCCACGGCGATCTCCGTGAGGAAGCTGCGGGAGTAGCCCTCCGTGAACAGCGTGCCCAGGGACTGCACCCCGATCAGCGCGCCCACGGACACCAGGGAGATCGTGGACGCGGAGACCACGCGCGTGCCGGCCAGGATCGACTCGCCCGCCAGGGGCAGCTCCACCCGCCAGAACCGCTGCCACGCGCTGTGGCCCTGGGCGGTGGCGGCGGTGAGCAGCTCGTCGTCGACGGCGTCGAACGCCTCGGAGGAGCTGCGCACCAGCAGGGCCGCGCCGTAGAGGGTGAGCGCCACGACCACGTTCACGGGGTCCAGGATCCGCGTGCCGATCAGGCCCGGGAGGATCACGAACACCGCGAGGGACGGGATGGCGTAGAGCAGGGAGGATCCGCCCACGATCAGCTTCCGACCCCAGCCGGTGGCGTTGGCCAGGCGGGCCACCGGCACGGAGATCAGCAGGCTCAGCAGGACGGCGGGCGCTGCGATCAGGGTGTGCTGCCAGGCGAGGGACAGGATGAAGTCGAGGTTGGTGGAGATCCAGGTCATCGGGCCTCCAGGGTCCCGGCCACGCGCCCGGCGGCGTCCACCACGGTGGCGGTGCCCGCACGATCCTCCACGTGCAGGCGGCGGCGGTCTCCGCCCACGAACGAGCGCACGAAGTCCGAGGCCGGGTGCAGGAGGATCTCCTCCCCGGGGCCCTGCTGCGCGATCCGGGCGCCCTCGCGGAGCACGAGGACCTCGTCGCCGAGCAGGACAGCCTCGTCCACGTCGTGCGTGACGAACAGGACGGTCTTGGCGAGCTCGCCCTGGATGCGGCGCATCTCGGCCTGCAGCTCGCCGCGGACCACCGGGTCGACGGCGCTGAACGGCTCGTCCATCAGGAGCACGTCGGGATCCGGGGCGAGGGCGCGGGCCACGCCCACGCGCTGGCGCTGGCCGCCGGAGAGCTGCGCCGGGTAGCGCTGCGCCAGCGCCGGGGACAGCCCCACGAGCTCGAGCAGCTCCTGCGCGCGGGTCCGGTCCGCGGCGGAGACCCGTCCGGTCAGGCGCGGCACGGTCAGGAGGTTGTCCAGCACGGTGCGGTGCGGCAGCAGGCCGGCGTTCTGCATGACGTAGCCGATCCGGCGGCGCAGCCGCACCGGGTCCAGGGCGGCGGCGTCCTCGTCGTCGATCAGGACACGGCCGGAGCTGGGGTCCACCATGCGGTTGACCATCTGCAGGAGCGTGGTCTTGCCGCAGCCGGAGGAGCCGAGGAGGACGGTGGTGGTGCGGGACGGGACCTCGAGACTGAAGTCCTCGACGGCGCGGGTGCCGTCCGGGAACGTCTTGCCCACGTGCTCGAACCGGATCATGCGGGGGTACTCCAGGGGGTCGGGGAGCATCGGGCGGGGCGCTGCGGGAGCAGACGCGGCCGAACGGAGGGTCCCGGGCCGCGCTCCGACGCCTGGTCAGCCAGGATAGGGGTGTGCCGGATCACGCGTCGAGGGGTCGCCGGCGCGGGAGGTCCGCGGCTCAGGCCTCGGTGGTCCGCAGGTGCTCCGCCGCAGCGGCCGCCGTCGCCCGGGCGGGGGCGCCCACCCCCACGAGGGTGGCCGACGCCGGTCCGCACCAGTCCCCGTAGCCGAGCAGGAACAGCCCGGCCCGGTCCGCGGACGCGGTGGGAGGGTACTGGCGCATGGCCGGGACGTCCCCGCGGCGGGTCAGCCGGAGCGGGCGCAGATGGCCGAGTGCAGGACGGAAGCCGGTGCACCACACCACGGCGTCCAGCGGCTCGTGCGAGCCGTCCGCCCACACGGCACCGTCCGCGGTGAGCCGCTCGGGCATCGGCCGGGCCACGAGCAGGCCCGCCTCGCGGGCACGGCGCACCGGCGGCAGGACCACGATGTCCCCCAGGGCTCCGACGCCGGCGTGCTCCCCGTTCTCACGCCCGTCCGGACCAGCCTGCCCACCCGGGTCGGCCGAGGACCGCACCCGCGCGGAGGCGACACGGAAGAGCGCGGCGCCGTCGACGTCATCGGGCATCCACCGGGGCGGGCGGCGCGTGGCCCACGTGAGGGCGCGGGCCCCGGGCGCGAGGTCGGCGGCGATCTGCGCGCCGGAGTTGCCACCGCCCACCACCAGCACCCGCTGCCCCGCGAAGTCCTCGGCGCGGCGGTAGTCCGCCGTGTGCAGCTGACGGCCGGCGAAGTCCTCCGCACCGGGCAGGTGCGGCAGGAACGGGCGGGTCCACGAGCCGGTCGCGGAGATCACGGCGCGGGCGTGCCAGTCGCCGCGGTCCGTGCGCACGGCGAAGCCGCCGTCGGGGGCGTCGGCGACCTCGAGGACGGTGACGGGCCGGTGCACGGGCAGCTCGTAGCGGCGCTCGTACTCGGTCAGGTAGGCGACCACGTGATCCGCGGAGGGCGTGTCGGGCCCGGGCCACGCGGGCATCCGCCAACCCGGCAAGGAGCTGGTCTCCGCCGGGGAGAACAGCGTGAGCGAGTCCCAGTAGTGGAGCCAGGACCCGCCCGGGGTCTCGGCCGTGTCGAGGATGGCGAAGCTCGGCGCCGGTCCGCCCCGGCCGCGCGCGGCGTCCCGGGCCAGGCGG
The DNA here is from genome assembly GCF_023155805.1 of Micrococcus lacusdianchii. GTDB lineage: Bacteria > Actinomycetota > Actinomycetes > Actinomycetales > Micrococcaceae > Micrococcus > Micrococcus lacusdianchii. Next base: position 168,471 of record NZ_JAKNUW010000001.1, read on the forward strand.
CGCAGGTGGTAGCCGGCGGCGAGGCCGGCCTGTCCCCCGCCGACGACCAGGACGTCCACGCGCCGCGCATCGCCGGCGGGGGCCTGCGATGCGGGGGCGTGGACGTCCGGGGCGGGGGGCGTCACGGCGTGGGCATGCCCCCGGTCACCGGGATGGTCGCGCCCACCACGTAGGAGGACTCCGGGGAGGCCAGGAACACGTACGCCGGGGCGAGCTCGGTGGGTTGCCCGGCGCGGCCCAGCGGAGTGGACTGGCCGAACTCCGGCAGGGCCTCCGGCTTCTGGCCGCCGGAGGGCTGCAGCGGGGTCCAGATCGGACCGGGCGCCACGGCGTTCACGCGGATGCCCTTCGGGGCCAGCTGCTGGCCCAGGGCCTTCGTGAAGGTGTTGATGGCGGCCTTCGTGGCGGAGTAGTCCACCAGCTGCTCCGGGGCCATGTAGGCGACCACGGAGGTGGTGTTGATGATCGTGGCGCCCGGCTTCAGGTGCGGCAGGGCGGCCTTGACCAGGCGGAACTGGGCCAGGATGTTGATGTCGAAGGTGGCCTCGAGCTGCTCGTCGTCGATGTCCTCGATCGAGTCCTGCGCCACCTGCTTGCCGCCGTTGTTCACCAGCACGTCCAGCCCGCCGAGCTTCTCGACCGCCTGGGCCACGAGGTCGGCGCAGAACGTCTTGTCGCGGAGGTCGCCGGGGATCCCGACGGCGGTGCGCCCCTCCGCCTGCAGGACCTCGAGGACGTGCTGGGCGTCCTTCTCCTCCTCGGGCAGGTAGGTGATCACGACGTCGGCGCCCTCGCGCGCGAACGCGATCGCGGTGGCCGCGCCGATGCCGGAGTCACCGCCGGTGATGAGCGCCTTGCGGCCCTCGAGTCGGCCGGTGCCGCGGTAGGACTTCTCACCCAGGTCGGCCTTCGGCGTCATCTCCGCGTCCAGGCCGGTGCCGGGCAGCGACTGCTCCGGCGGGCTGATCACGGGGTAGCGCTTCGTGGGGTCCTGCAGGGTGAGCTGGTCGGTGGTGGTGGTGTTCGCGTCGTCCTGGGACATGTCGTGCTCCTTCGCTTCGTCTGTGTGGCCGCCGCGCGAGCCGCGCCGGCCCTCCCAGCGTAGGAAGCCCCTCCGGCCGGGGCCAGCCCTCAGGTGCGCGGCCGCCGAGCGGGCACGCAGTCAGCGCGGCAGGGGCTCGGTGTCCTCGTTCGCGGCGAGACCCGCCTCCACCTTGCGGCGGTGGTCGGCCTCCCACTCGTCCAGGCTCATGGCGTCCTCCGCGGCGGCCTTGGCCTGGGCGGCGGCGAACGCCTCCTCCGCAGCGTCCGCCGGCACGACGACGACCCCCTCCTCGTCCGCGACGATCACGTCCCCGGTGCGCACCGCCACGCCGCCGACCCGCACGTCCTCCTGGGAGACCGCGCCCTTCTTGGTGCCCGGCTTGGGGAAGACGCCCCGCGCGAAGATCGGGAAGCCGAGCTCCCGGGCCTCGGCGACGTCCCGGATGTTGCCGTCCACCACGAACCCGGCGATCCCGCGGCGCTGGGCCACCGCGCACACGTTGCCGCCGGCCACCGCCGGGGCCGAGCCGCCGGCGTCGACCACGATCACCGAGCCCGGGGCCGCCCGGTAGACCGCCGCGTGCATCATGAGGTTGTCCCCGGGGGCGCAGCGCACGGCGTGCACGGGGCCCGTCACGGCGGGCATGCCGGCCCACAGCGGGCGGATGCCCGGGTCCATCACGCGGTCCTCGGGGACCTGCTCCGCGAGGGCCGTGGCGGGCAGGGACGGGCGGGTCGGGCGGCCGGTCATGGTGCTCCTCCGGGGTGACGGGCGCGGTCGGCGCGCGGGGATGACTCTCGCCACGGTCCCACGCGGGGGACCAGGCTGCAAGCAGGGCCGACCGGCCGGGGAGTGGCCGCGCGGGCGGGACGGGCGGGCCGGGGCGGGGACTCAGCCGCCGAGCCCGGCCAGCGCCCGCCGGGTCTCGGCGACCAGCTCCGCGGTCGGCTCACAGCCGACGGCGACGCGCACGAACCCGGGCGCGACGTCGTCGCCCCAGCGGGCTCGGCGCTCCGCCGAGGTGTGGGTGCCGCCGAAGCTCGTGGCCGGCACCATCCACCGCATGGCGCCGATGAACCGCTCGGCCGTGGCCTCGTCCGCGAAGGTGACCCCGATGAGCGGGCCGTGGGCGGTCATCTGGCGGGCGACGACGTCGCGGTCCGGGTGGTCCGGCAGCCCCGGGTACGCCACCGCCCCCACCGGACGTCCGGCGCCGACCTGACCCGCGAACAGCTCCGCGAGCGCCTGTGCCGAGGCGCACATGCGCGCGAACCGGACCTCGAGGGTCTCCAGGCCGCGGTGGATCAGCCACGACTCGTGCGCGCCGGGGATCCCACCCACCAGCGTGCGCCAGCGCCGCACCCGCTCCAGCACGGCCTCGTCCCGCGTGGAGACGTGCCCGCCGAGCGCGTCCGAGTGCCCGTTGACGGCCTTGGTGTCCGAGCTGACCACGACGTCCGCGCCGAGTTCCAGGGGCCGCTGCCCCAGCGGGGTCAGGGTGGTGTTGTCCACCACGACGACGGCACCCGCCGCGTGCGCCCGCTCGGCCACGGCGGCGATGTCCGCCACACGCAGCCCCGGGTTGGACGGGGTCTCGAGGTACACCATGCGGTATCCGGCGAGGTCGCGGGAGGCGACCTCCGGCGTCGGGACGTGCTCCACCCGAATGCCGCGCGGCACGAGGAACGCGTCCGCGAGCTGCCGGACGGCGCCGTAGCCGTCCGAGGGCAGCAGGACGCGGTCGCCGGCCTCGAGCAGGGGCATCAGGACGGCGGCGATGGCCGCCATGCCGGAGGGGAACGCGAGCGTGGGGGCGCCCTCGAGCGCGGCGAGGGACTCCTCGAGCACCGTCCACGTGGGCGAGTCCCAGCGGCCGTACTGGTAGGCCGCGCCGGAGAGGGCCGGGTCCCCGGGGACGGCGAACGTGCTCGCGCCGACCAGCGGCGCCGCGATCGGCTCCCCCGGGCCGAGGTGCTCTGTCCGGTGGTGCAGGACGGGCGCGAAGGCGGGGACGGGAGGCGTCAGGTCTGTGAACGCGGTCATGCCGCCCATTGTGCTCCGGTCGCACGACGCCGGTCCCCGCCTCCGGCCTCACCTCGGCCGAGGGCCCGGCGGCGGACGCCGGGGCGGCCCGCTCCGTGAAGCTCACGCCGATCGGCTGAGCCGGCCCGCGGAGAACGGCCACGAGGTCACGGACTTCATCAAGCGCGGCGCCGCGGAGTGGACCATCACGGTCAAGAAGGCCTGACCCCGCCGGACCCCGGCGGGACACCCTCCGCCAGGGTCCGTGGCAGGGTGGAGCCCGGCGGCCCGCCCGGACCGCCGCGGCCCGCACCCCGGGCCCGCCCGGCTCGAGGGACGAGGACCGCATGGACGTGCTGCTGACGCTGATCGGCGTCGTGCTGATCGCGGTGGGGCTGCGGGACATGTTCCACGCCCTCCTGCACCCCCGCTCGCAGGGCACGCTCACGGACCTGGTCCTCACGGGCGCATGGCGGCTCTCCCGGGCCACGGGCCACGCGCTGGGCGGGACCGTGGGACCCGCGGCCATGGTGGCCGTGATCCTGATGTGGGTCCTGCTGCAGGTGGCCGGGTGGGCGCTCGTCTACCTGCCGCACCTGCCGGACGGCTTCTCCTACTCCCCCGGCGTCGACCCGTCCGACTACACCCGCCCCGCCGAGGCCGTCTACGCCTCCCTCGTGAGCCTGGCCACCCTGGGCCTGGGGGACGTGGTCCCCACGCACCCGATCCTCCGGCTCCTGGTCCCCTTGGAGGCGCTGACCGGCTTCGCCCTGCTGACGGCGGCACTCACGTGGTTCGCGCAGATCCACCCGCCGCTGAGCCGGCGTCGCGCGCTGGCCGCCGAGCTGCACGGGCTCGCCGCGGCCCGGTGGCACGAGGGCCTCGACGAGAGGGACCCCGCGGCGGTCTCCCGCGTGCTCGACGACGTCACGGGTCAGGTCCTGCGCGTCGGGGTGGACCTCACCCAGCACTCGGAGACGTACAACTTCCGCGAGTCGGACCCGGCCCTCGCGCTCTCCGCGCAGCTGCCGTACGCGCTCGAGCTCCGCGACGCCGCCCGCCGCGCCGCCTCCCCGGACGTCCGCATGAGCGGCGAGCGCCTGGCCGGGGCGCTCGAACGGCTGCGGGAGGCACTCGTGTCCGGGTTCACGGTGGACGGGGACTCGGTGGAGGAGGCCGTGGCCTCGTACGCGGCGGACCACGGGCGGGCCCCGCGCCCGGCCTGACGGCCTCCACGCCCAGCGCGTGTCCGGAGCCGTGCACTAGCCTCTCCGGGTGCCCTCCCTCGAGCTCGACCACGGAACCCTGTCCTACGAGGCCCTCGCGAAGCGGCTGGCCGAGCGCTTCCACGTGATCGCCCCGGACATGCTCGGCCACGGCGAGTCGGAGCGCCTGGACGCGTTCACCCTCGAGGACCAGGCCACCGCCCTGAACCAGCTGATCGTGCACGACGGCTACCCGGAGGCCCACGTGGTGGGGTACTCGATGGGCTCGTACATCGCGGCGCGCGCCGCGATCCAGGAGCCGGACCACGTGCAGCGGCTGGTGCTGGTGTGCCCGAAGGCGGCGGGGAGGACGTCGTCCACCGTCACGGCCGCGGAGCGCGCGGGTCTCGACCCGGAGACGGCCTCCGCGGACGACCTGATGGCCGCCCTCCAGGAGGCCATCTGGTCCTCGGCGACGGACGCGGACCGGCGTCGGGAGATCCTGCACGTGGTGAACGCGGCGGAGAACCTCTCCCGCGAGGAGCGCCGGACCAACGAGGAGTCGATCGAGGGGTTCGACCTGCGCCCGGGCCTGCCCACGGTGACCGCCCGCACCCTGGTGCTCTCCGGCGCCGAGGACGGCCTGAACCCGCCGGAGGCCGGCCGCGCGGTGGCGGACCTGATCCCGGGCGCCCGGTTCGAGGTCTACGAGCGCTCCGGCCACATGCTCCCCTACGAGGAGACCGAGCGGTTCACGGCGGACGTGACCGCGTTCCTCACCGCGGACTGACCGGCCCGGCCGGGGGGCTCAGTCGAGCCTCGTCGAGCTCCACGTCTCCATTAGGGTGCAGATGTGAGATCCCAGGGACGCCGTACGGACGTGGCCATCGACGAACCGGGCGACCGGCTCCTCCAGGGCCTCCCGGAACGACGTTTCCGGCCCGAGCTGCACGGCCTACGGGGCCTGGCGATCCTCGGCGTCGTGCTGTTCCACACTCTTCGGCGACGGCCGCATCTCCGGCGGCATCGACCTGTTCCTCGCGGTCAGCGGCTTCCTGTTCACGGGCATGCTCCTGCGCGAGGCCGCCGAGAGGGGCGGGCGGATCGACGCGGGGCGCTACTTCGGCCGCCTCGCCCGCCGCATCCTCGCGCCGGCGGCTCTCGTCGTGGCCGCGACGACGGCGCTGGGTCTGCTCGCCCTGCCCTTCACCCGGCACGCCCAGCTGTGGGCTGAGGCCCGCGCATCCCTGCTCTACTACGAGAACCTCGAGCTGATCTCGTCCCAGCTCGCCTACGGCGCCGCCGGACCGGAGACCTCGCCGTTCCAGCACTTCTGGTCCCTCTCCGTGCAGGGGCAGTTCTATCTGGTCTGGCCTCTGGTGGCGCTGCTCGCCGTCGGGATCGCCCGACGGCTGAGGCGGTCCGCCGCAGCGGTGATGGCCGTGCTGACGGGCCTCATCCTGGCGGGGTCCTTCGCCTACGCCCTCTATCTGGGATCCGTCCACCAGCCGGAGGCGTATCTGGCCACGGGGACGCGCCTGTGGCAGCTGGCCTTCGGCGGACTGCTCGCCCTCCTGGGTACACGGCTGACCCTGCCGCGTCCGGTCCGCGGTGCGGCCGGGTGGCTGGGCGTGCTGCTGGTCGTCTCGTGTGGTCTGGTGCTCGACGGCGCGCAGCTGTTCCCGGGCCCGTGGTCCCTGTGGCCGCTGGCCGGTCTCGCACTCGTGCTCGCGGCGGGCGGGCCCGAGGGCGGCGCGGCCGACGCTCCCGGGACCGCCACCCGACTGCTCTCCGGGCGGGTGTTCTCCTGGGTGGGAGACCACTCGTACGCCCTCTATCTGTGGCACTGGCCGCTGCTCATCTTCGCCATGGAGCTCCTCGACCGGGAGTCCGTGGGCCTGGGGCTCGCCGCCGTGATCCTGTCCGCCTCCTTCCTGCTCGCCTGGCTCACCCACCGGCTCGTGGAGGGGCCGCTCACCCGGCTCCCCCGCGGGGCCTCGAGCCGGAGGCTGCGGCGCCTGAACCGGACCTCGATCGCGGCAGGGCTCTTGGTGCTGCTGGCCGGCGGCGGAGCGGCGACGGCGGCGATCGGATCCCGGCCGGATCCGTCCGCCGTCGCGGAGGCCTCTCCGCTCCACCCCGGGGCCATGGTCACCGCGGGCGCCGCCGCCGCACCGGCCGACGTCGACCCCGTGCCCGCCCTCGACGTGCTGCCCTCCGTGCGTCCGGACTACTACGCGTGGGGCTGCAAGCAGAGCGCCCACCAGACGCCCGGCACGGAGGAGGTCCTCGTGTGCGACGACCCGAACCCGCCGGAGGAGCCGCGGGCGCGCGTCGTCGTCGCCGGCGGCTCCCACGCGGGCCACTGGGTGTCCGCGGTGCGCCAGGTGGCGGACCGCCAGGACTGGGAGGTCCTGGTGGTGGACCGCTCCAGCTGCCCCTTCGGCCGGCTGGAGGGCGAGGACGACCCCAAGTGCCAGGAGTGGCAGGACAACTTCGTCGAGTGGCTCCGGACGGCCGACGCCGACCTCGTCATCACGCCCGGGACGCGCATGGACACCAAGCGGGAGTTCATCATGGACGAGGCGCCGGAGCGCTGGCGGCAGATCAGCGAGACGGGGACGGACGTGCTGCTGCTGCGCGGCACCCCCCGCCGCTTCGGCCACGTCTCCGACTGCCTGGCCGAGGGCCGAGCCTCCGCGGAGTGCGGCCCCTCCACCGCGCAGATCGCCGAGCAGAACCCGCTCGAGCTCGCCGACCTCCCCGAGGGCGTGCATGCCGTGGACCTGCTGGAGAACGTCTGCCCCGCGCTGCGCGAGGGCGGGGAGAAATGCGACGCCGTCGTGGGCAATGTGGTCGTCTGGCATGACGGACACCACCTGACCAACGACTTCGCGGCCTCCGCCTCCCCGATCCTCGAGGAGAAGATGCGGGAGGCGGTGCCGGCACTGTTCCGGTGACGTCTGGTGAGCCCGAGCCGCTGAGGGCCCTGCTGCGCGCCGGCTGGGGGGGCGTGAGCCCCGGGCTCGGGCGCACTACTGCCACGTAGACCGGGATCTGCGTGGCAGTACTGCGCCCGGGCGAGGAGGAGGACGACGGGGCCAGCCCGGCCCCTCAGAGCGTCCCGTGCACCAGCTCCCCGCCGACGAGCGTCGCCTGCACGGGGATCTCCCCGATCTCCTCGGCCGGCACCGCGCGCGGGTCCGCGCCCAGCACCACGACGTCGGCCAGGCACCCGGCCGAGAGCCGCCCCTTGCGCGCGCCCCAGCCGGTGGCCTCGGCCGAGCCCACGGTGTAGGCGTGCAGGGCCTCGTCCACGGTGAGGCGGTCGTCGGGGCCGTAGTCCCGGCCCTGCTCGGTGCGGCGCAGCACGAAGTCCCGCACCACCTCGAGCGGCCGACCGCCGGCCACGGGGCGGTCCGAGCTGCCCGGCAGCACGAGCCCGGCACGCAGCAGCCGCCCGGCCGGGTAGCTCAGCAGGGCCCGGTCCTCCCCGATCCGCTCGCGCACGGACTCGCCGAACGCGCTGATGAAGTTCGGCTGGGTGGTCATGACCACGCCGAGGGCGGCCATGCGGGCCACCTGGTCCTCCCGCACCACGCCGCCGTGCTCCACGCGGTGCGGCATCACGGGGCGGCCGTGCCGGTCGAGGGCCTCGGCGATCACGTCCAGGGAGAAGTCGAGGGCGGCGTCGCCGATCGCGTGCATGGCCAGCGCCCATCCGGACCCCGCCGCGGCCAGGCACGCCCGGCGCATCTCGTGCTCGTCCTGCTGGAGGTAGCCCCGGCCGTGGCCCCCGTGGGCGCCGCCGCAGTAGTCCTCGGTCATGGCGGCGGTGCGGCCCAGCATCGCGCCGTCGGTGAACACCTTGGCGGGACCGATCTGCAGCCGCTCGTCCCCCGCGCCGCTGCGCACGCCGGCGCCGAGGGTGAGCTGCGGGCCGTCGTCGGGATGGCCGGCCACGGACTGGAGGGCGTCCAGCGTGACCATCGTCTGGAAGCGGGTGCGCAGGCGGCCGGCGTCGAGGGCTCGCTGGTAGGCGGCGAACTCCAACGGGCTGTGGCCGATCCACCCGCCGGCGATCCCCGCGTCCGTCACGGAGGTGATGCCCTCGGCCGCGTACTCGGCGGACGCACGCTCGAGGCAGGCCCCGATGTGCTCGAGGGATTCCGGCTGCACGAGCCGGGTGACGAGGTGCAGGGCGGTCTCGTCCAGCAGCCCGGTGGGGCGGCCGGCGTCGTCGACGGCGATCCGCCCGCCCTCGGGCTGCTCCACCACGGACTCGCCCACGCCGGCCCACGTGAGCACCGCGCCGGACACGGTCAGTGAGTGGCCGGTGTTGTGCCGGATCAGCACGGGGCGTCCGGCCGCCGCGGCGTCCAGGCCGTCCCGGTCCGGCTGGGGGCCGTGGACGTGGCCGGCGTCGTATCCCGTGCATGTGATCCACGCGCCGGGGGCCTGGGTGGCGGCCCGCGCGCCGATCCGCGCGTACACCTCCGTGGCGGTGGTGGCACCCTCGAGGTCCACGTCCAGGCGGGACTGGCCGAACCACACGCTGTGGGCGTGCGCGTCGTTGAAGCCGGGCATCACGAACGCCCCGTGCATGTCCGCGCGTTCCGCCGCCGCGAGCCCGTCCAGCTCCTCGTCCACACCGACGACGACGCCCCGCCAGATCCCCACGCGGCTTGCCCGAGGGCGGCGCGGGTCCATGGTGAGGACGTCGGCGTCCTCGAGGATCAGGTCGAGCTGCATGGGCGGGGGTCTCCTGGGGCGTCAGGGATGGCGGGCGGGGCGGCGGGGCGGCGGTCAGCGGCGGCCCGGGTCCACCAGGGCGATGGCCCGGGTGTCCGGGGCGGTGTCCGCCACGTGCTGCATGGCGACGTCCACGTCTCCGGTGCGGGCGTGCTCGTCGGCCAGGCGCTCCCAGAGCGGGGCGTTGGGGATGCCGAGGGCACGCGGGTCGAACACGGGGTCCAGGCCCTGGCGGCGCTGGCGGTCGTAGTCCTGGACCAGGCGGACGGCGAGGCCGCTGAGCAGGATGAGGGCCACGATGTTCACCCACGTGTAGAGGCCGACGCCGAAGTCCGCGAGCGCCCAGGCCGCGGAGGACTTCTGGGTGGCGCCGAACACCACCGACGCGGCGAGGACGAGGTGGGCGATCACGGTGGCCGCCCGCTGCACGGAGGTGCTCTTGATCAGGTAGGCCAGGTTGGTCACGGCGTAGAAGTCGAAGGACAGCAGCGTGGTGAACGCGAAGAGGAGCACGGCCAGGGCCACCAGGGACGGGCCGAACGCGGGGATGACCGTGTCGATGGCCAGCTGCGTCCAGGCCGGGCCCGCCTCGGCGCCGGGCACGTTCTCCACGATCGGGGTCTGCCCGTCCGCGCCGAGGACGTTGAAGCGGTCCGTGGAGAGGATCATCAGGCCGGTGATGGTGCACACGAACAGGGTGTCCACGTACGCGGAGAAGCCCTGGGCCAGGCCCTGCTTGACGGGGTGGGTCACGTTGGCCGCGGCGGCAGCCTGCGCGCCGGAGCCGGTGCCGATCTCGGTGGAGTAGATGGCGCGGCGCACGCCCCAGGAGATCGCGGCACCGAGCATGCCCGCGTAGGCGGTGTCCGCGGCGAAGGCGGTGGTGAAGATCAGCTGGACCATGGCGGGCACGGCGGCCCAGTTCAGCGCGACGACGACGAGGCCCACCAGGATGTAGGCGGCCGCCATGAAGGGGACCACGAGGCCCACGGTGCGGCCCAGGCGGTGCATGCCGCCGAACACGATCAGCAGGAAGACGGCTGCCATGCCCAGACCCGTCCACAGCGGGTCCCAGCCCCAGGCCTGCGCGGTGGCGGCGGTGACGGCGTTGGCCTGGATCTGCGGGCCGGTGAAGACGGTCGCGAACACGGTGGCGGCGGCGTAGGCCACGGCGAGCCAGCGCCAGTGCCGGCCGAGGCCCTCGAGGATGTAGAACGCGGGGCCGCCGCGGAACTCGCCGCGGACCTTGTGCTTGTACAGCTGCGCCAGGGAGGACTCGGCCACGGCCACCGGGGCGCCGAGGAATGCGGTCACCCACATCCAGAACAGGGCGCCGGGTCCGCCCAGGTGGATGGCCACGGCGACACCGGCGATGTTGCCCACGCCGATGCGACCGCCCAGCGCCATGGCGAAGGACTCGAAGGAGCTGATGCCGGCGCTGGTGCGGCTGCCGCGGACGAGCTGGCCCACCATGTCCTTGATCAGGCGGATCTGCGGAAAGCCCATGCGGATTGTGAAGTACGAGCCGATCAGCAGGATGATCACGACCATGGGAAGACTCCACATGATCTCGTTGACGGGTGCGATGAACGCTTCCATGGGGGTCCCCCGGTCGAGAGCGATGATCATGTGACGGTAATCAGGACGGCACAGGAACCCCACCCCTGACGTGCGGCGGCGCGGCCCTCGGCCTCACTCCGCGCCCGGGGTGATCCTGCGGGCGAGAGCGTAGGCCGGCCCGCGCGCCGCGGCCCAGAAGCCGCTCCACGCCAGCCCGCGGGGCGGATGGAGCGGGTCGAAACGCACCACCGCTCCGGCGCGCTCGCCGAGGTGGACCGTGGCCCGGTCCGCCCACGGGCCGCCCTCGAGGGACGTCAGGATGCGGACCGAGCGGCCGTCCACCTGCGCGCCGAGCTCCACGCGGCCGAGCCGGGTGTGCAGGGGCAGCAGCGTGGTGAGCGGGTCGACCGCGTCCGGGGTGCGCAGGGCGAGGAGACGGCGCGTGTGCGGCCCGGTGCCGGTCGAGGCGAAGAGGAGGGCGGCGTCATCGGGGAAGCGCAGGGCGAGACCGGTGAAGTCCGGCCACGGGGACGGCAGGCCCATGGCGCGGGAGGTGCACGCCAGCACGGGGGTCTCCCCCGCCGAGGCCAGGACCTCGACGCCGGACTCCGGCCACGGCGTGTGCACGCGCCACACGGCGTCCCGGGTCTCACCGCGCTCGTGGAGCGGCTGCCGGCGCGGGACGAGCGCCGGGGCGTTGGCGAGGACCGCGAGGACCCCGCCGAGGGCGGAGCCGAGGACTCGCGCGGGGGTGGAGTCGGGGGCAGGGCCAGGGGCGGCGGGGAACGCGGGCCGCGGAGGGCGGGGCATGAGCCCACGCTAGACCACGGGGTGAGGTGGGACGACGGTGCGATCCGGCCGGCCGAACCTAGGGCGGCCCCCGCGCGGCGCCGGCCACACCCCGGAGCCTCCGACCCCCTGCTTCGACAGCGGGCGGCGCACAACCCGGGCCCGACCTTCTTCGTGATCGGTGTCACATCCTCGATATAGTTCCGGGCACATCCTCGCCCGACCCCGGCCACGGCGCCGGACCTGCAGCATCGCGGATCCCCGGATCCGCGCGATGGTCGGCGTTCCGGATGCTCGCACCGACCCGAGAGGGGACACCATGACGTCACTCACCCCCGCAGCCGCGTGGAACGCACTCTGGGACTCCCACCACCAGACCAAGGATCTGCTCACCCTGAAGGTCCTCCGCCGCGGAACGGCGGGCGACTCCTCCGGCGGCTCGCATGCCGTCGGCAACCGCGCCGACGCCGACGCCCGCACCGCGACACCCCCGGCACCGCGCGCCGACGACGGGGACGGAGAGTCGCTGCTGCCCGAGGGCGACGACCGCGACCAGCGCAGCTACCCGCCGGCCAAGCTCATCGGCCTGGTCCTCGGCCCGCTGCTGTTCATCCTGTTCCAGTACGTGATCCAGCCGGCCGACCTCTCCCCCGAGGGCCGCTCCGTCCTGGCCGTCACCCTGTGGGTGGCCACCTGGTGGATCACCGAGGCCATCCCGATCCCCGCGACGTCCCTGCTGCCGATCGTGCTGCTGCCCCTGACCGGCGCCATGTCCGGCACGGACGTCGTGTCCTCCTACGGCAACGACATCATCTTCCTGTTCCTCGGCGGCTTCATCCTGGCCATCGCCCTGGAGAAGTGGGACCTGCACCGGCGCATCGCGCTGGCCATCGTCAGCGCGATCGGCGTCAGCCCGAAACGGATCGTGCTCGGCTTCATGGTGGCGACCGCCTTCCTGTCCATGTGGGTCTCCAACACCGCGGCCGTGATGATGATGACCCCGGTGGCCCTCGCGGTGGCCCATCAGGCCACCCAGTCGATGAAGAGCCCGGAGCATCGGCAGGACCTCTCCCGGTTCGAGAAGTCACTGCTGTTCGGCGTCGCGTACGCGGGCACCATCGGCGGCCTGGGCACCCTGATCGGCACTCCGCCGCTGGCCATCATGGCCGGCTCGGCCGCCGAGCTCGCCGGCGAGAGCGTCGGCTTCGCCCAGTGGATGGTCATCGGCGTGCCCGTGGTGGTCCTGATGCTGGCGTTCGCGTGGGTGTACATGACCCGCGTCTCCTTCCGTGTGGGCTTCACGGAGCTGCCGGGTGGAGCCGCCGTCATCCGTGAGGAGCGGGCGGGGCTGGGCCGGATGTCCCGCGAAGAGAAGGCCGTGGGCATCGTGTTCGCCCTCACCGCCTTCCTGTGGATCACCCGCACCTTCATCTGGACGGACCTGCTGCCGGGCATCTCGGACGGCATGATCGCCGTCGTCGCCACCGTGGCCCTGTTCACGATCCCCGCGCGGGGGCGCGACGTCCAGGGGCACCGGGCCACGCGGCTGCTCGAGTGGGACGACTCGACCAAGATCCCGTGGGGCATCCTCCTGCTCTTCGGCGGCGGCCTGGCCATCGCGGCCGGGTTCGTGGACACCGGCCTGTCCGAGTGGATCGGTTCGCGCCTGCTGACCCTCGAGGGACTGAACACGCTGCTGGTCGTCGTCATCTCGGCGGCACTCGTGCTGTTCCTCACGGAGATCACCTCGAACACGGCCACCGCCACCATGATCCTGCCGGTGATGGCGGCCTTCGCCACGGCCCTGGGCATGCACCCGTTCGCGCTGATGGTCCCGGCCGCCATGGCCGCGAACTGCGCCTTCATGCTGCCGGTGGGCACCCCGCCGAACGCCGTGCTGTTCGGCACCGGCAAGGTCACCATCGGCGAGATGGTCAGGGTCGGGTTCGTCCTGAACATCATCGCGCTGATCCTGGTGGTCCTCGCGGTGGTGGCCCTCCTCCCCGCCGCCTGGGGCGTCCAGGTGCTCGGCGCCTCCTGAGCGAGGAATGCCGCCCCGGCCCGGTCCGCGACGTCGTCGCGGACCGGGCCCTCCTCAGCGGCAGGGACCATCCGGGACGCACCGTCCCTGATACAGTGTGGCATCAGTCACATCCCGTCGTCTGGAGGCCCGCCGTGACCCTGAACCTTCCCGCCCGGCTCGAGCGCACCGCCGACGAGCACCCCGACTCCCCCGCCCTCGTCCTCGGTGGGGAGCGCCTCACCTACGCCGAACTGCAGGACCAGGTCCAGCGCCTGGCCGGCCTGATGCGCCAGGACGGCGTGAAGCCCGGCGACCGCGTGGCCCTCATGGTGCCGAACGTCCTGGCGTACCCGGTGGTGTTCTTCGCCGCCCAGCAGCTGGGCGCCGTCGTCGTGCCGATGAACCCGCTGTTCAAGCGGCGCGAGATCGAGTACTACCTGCAGGACTCGGGGGCGTCGCAGCTGTGGGCCATGACGTCCCCGGACGCCGAGGAGGCCGCCGAGGCGCAGGGCGTGCGCCTGTACCCGCTGGGCGCGGACGGGGTGGCCCCGTACCTGGAGCAGAGCCCCGGCCCGGTCTCGGACATCTCGCCTCGCGAGCTCGACGACGACGCCGTGATCCTCTACACCTCCGGCACCACGGGCCGCCCCAAGGGCGCCCAGCTGACGCACCGGAACATCGGCACCAACGCCGACACCACGGTGGAGACGCTGATCATGCTGAAGCAGGACGAGACCATCCTGGGCTGCCTGCCGCTGTTCCACGTGTTCGGCCTCACCTGCGCGCTCATGAGCTGCGTGACCGTCGGCGCCACGCTGTCCCTGATCCCCCGCTTCGACCCTCAGCAGGCCGTGCAGACCATCGAGGACCAGAAGGTCAACCTCTTCGTGGGCGTGCCCACCATGTACGGCGCCGTGCTGGCCGCCGCCAAGGATCGCCCGGAGGCCCTCGCCAGCCTGCGGCTCGCGGTGTCCGGTGGGTCGAGCATGCCCGTGGAGCTGCTGCGCCGGTTCGAGGCCGCGTTCGGCTGCGAGATCCTCGAGGGCTACGGCTTGTCCGAGACCTCCCCGGTGGCGTGCTTCAACCATCCGGGTGAGGCGCATCAGCCGGGCTCGATCGGACGCGCCGTCCGCGGGTGCGAACTGCAGCTGGTGACGCCGGACGGGGCCGTCGTGCCCGAGGGCGACGAGGAGACCCTGGGTGAGGTGTGGATCCGCGGGGAGAACGTGATGAAGGGCTACTGGGGCAAGCCGGAGGCCACTGCCCAGGCCATCACCGAGGACGGCTGGTTCCGCTCCGGGGACATCGCACGCCGGGACGCCAGGGGCAACTACTACATCGTGGACCGCACGAAGGACATGATCCTGCGCGGCGGGCTCAACGTGTACCCGCGCGAGATCGAGGAGGTGCTCTACGAGCACCCGGCCGTGGCCGAGGCGGCCGTGGTGGGCGTGCCGCACCCGGAGCTGGGCCAGGAGATCGCCGCCCACGTGGTGCTCGCCCCCGGCACGGAGGCCACCGAGGAGGAGCTCATCGAGCACGTGAAGTCCCAGGTGGCTCCGTACAAGTACCCGCGCACCGTGACCGTCCGGGACGGGCTGCCCAAGACCGCCACCGGCAAGATCCTCAAGCGGGAGCTCGCCCCGAAGGAGTGAGGCGGGGGGCGGTGGGGGGCGCGGAGCGGTCCGGGACCCTCCGGAGCCGCGCCCCGGCCCCCGCTCATACCAGCGCGGCCACCGCGCGCGCGGCGGGCGGGGCGAGCTCCACGGCGCGCACCACGGTGAACGCGGTGACCACGGAGACGAACAGCCACTCCCGCCAGGACCCGGTGGTGCCCAGCAGCGGGAACCGGAACCGTCCGCCGGACTGCCAGAACCACAGGCGGCCCGGCGGATCCGGCCGGAGGGGCCAGAGCAGAGCCACACCGTTGTTCGTGAGGGCGTCGCCGAGGATGTGGACGGTCACGCCGATCGCCACCGAGGCGGGGATCCACCACAGCCCGTCCCCCAGGACGGTGCCCAGCACCGCGACGACGACGCCCAGCGCCCACGCGGAGACCATCCCCCGGCGCGGGAGCAGCTTGAGGGCCTTGGCCGCGACGGCCACGAGGAACGCCGCGATCACGCCCTGCCCGATGCCGTAGACGCGCTCGCCGACGGGCACCTGCAGGGCGGCCGCGGCGGAGGCGATCGCGGTGAATGCCGCGATCCCCAGGAAGGAGTGGGTGCCCCGCCGGTGCCCGCCGGCCACCCGGCTGATGCCGCGGGACATCCACTCGGTGACCGGCGGCAGGGCGTGGGCGACGGTGGCGCGGGGGTGGTCCCAGTCGCTGATCAGGGCGGCCCCGGCGGTGGTGAGCGCGCCGAGCAGCTGGATCTCGGGGGGCATGTGCAGGACCTGGACGGGCGAGAACCACCCGGTGAGGGCCAGCCAGGCGGCGGCGCCGGTGGCGGCGTGGGATGGGCCCATCATGGGGGTGCGGCCTCCTGGGTGCGGATCGGTCGGGGATGACCGGCCCACGATGCCAGGCGCGGCAGACACGGTAAGCGCCTCGGCGCGCTCAGACCTCCAGCAGCACCTTGATCTCGCGGCGCTCGTCCATGGCCCGGTAGGCCTCGGCGGCGTCGTCGATCGGCATGCGCGCCGTGAACACGCGGCCGGGCTGGATCTCGCAGGCCTGGATGCGCTCGATCAGCTCGGGCAGGAATCGGCGCACCGGGGCAGGTCCGCCCTCGAGGTGGATCTGCCGGCCGAAGAGGTCGGAGCCGTCGAGGGTCTGGTCGTGGGAGACGCCCACGAACCCGACGTACCCGCCGGGCCGCACGGAGGCGAGCGCCTGGTCCATGGACTCCTGGGTGCCCACGGCCTCGCACACCCCGTGCGCGCCGTAGCCGTTCGTCAGCTCCCTGACCTTCGCGGCGCCCTCCTCGCCGCGCTCGGCGATCACGACGTCGGCGCCGAACTCCCGCGCCAGCGCGGCCCGGTCCTCGTGACGGGAGAACACGATGACCCGCTCCGCGCCGAGCGTCTTGGCGGCCAGCACCGCGCAGAGGCCGACGGCGCCGTCGCCCACCACGGCGACGGTCTTGCCGGGGCCCGCCTGCGCGGCCACGGCGGCGTACCACCCGGTGCCGAGCACGTCCGAGGCGGCCAGGTAGTCGGCCAGACGCTCCGGGTCCGCGGGCTCGCCCCCGGGCACCTTCACGAGAGAGCCGTCGGCGAGCTCGACGCGCATGTACTGCGCCTGGCTGCCCGTGTACTCGCCGGCGTTGACACAGCGGGACTGGTAGCCGGCCTGGCAGATCTCGCACGTGTTGTCCGAGAGCATGAAGGAGCCGATCACGAAGTCGCCGACCTCGAGGGTGGCGACGTCTTCGCCCTTCTCCACGATCGTGCCGACGTACTCGTGGCCCATGCGGCGGTGGTCCACCTCGTTGTGGCCGCGGTAGGGCCACAGGTCCGAGCCGCACACACACGCGGCGGCCAGCTTCAGGACCACGTCCGTGGGCTGGGCGACGCGCGGGGTGTCCACCTCCTCGACGACGACGTCGCCGGGCGCGCGCATGACGACGGCCTTCATCGTCTCGGGGATGGCAGGGGTGGCGGGGGGCTGTGCGGTCATGGTCTGTCCTCCGGTCTGGCCCGGCGGTCCGGGCGGCGGTGTGCGGGGAACAGTCTTACGCCCCTGTGCTGTGAAGACGACACATCGGCGCCGCGGGCGGGGCCGGTGGATGACCGCGCGCCAGCGACATCACCGCCGGGCAGACCCGCGGTGATGTCGCTGGCGTGAGGTCGGCCGACACACCCCGCTCGGCTCACAGCGAACGAGCACCGCCGGGCGTTACGCTGTGGTTCCCATCACATCCGATTCCCCTCGGAGGCCCGTCGTGACCCTCACCCTGCCCGCCCGCCTCGGGCGCACCGCCGCCGAGCATCCGCACTCCACCGCCCTGATCCTCGGCGAGAACCGCATGACGTACGCGGAGCTGCAGGACCAGTCCCAGCGTCTGGCCGGGCTCATGCGGCAGGAGGGCATCGGCCCCGGGGACCGCGTGGCGCTCATGGTGCCGAACATCCCGGCGTTCCCGGTGGTGTTCTTCGCGGCCCTGCAGCTGGGCGCCGTCGTCGTCCCGATGAACCCGCTGTT
Organism: Micrococcus lacusdianchii; assembly: GCF_023155805.1. Lineage (GTDB taxonomy): Bacteria > Actinomycetota > Actinomycetes > Actinomycetales > Micrococcaceae > Micrococcus > Micrococcus lacusdianchii. Next base: position 186,014 of record NZ_JAKNUW010000001.1, read on the forward strand.
CAAGCGCCGCGAGATCGAGTACTACCTGGAGGACTCGGGCGCGTCGATGCTGTGGTCCGTGCCGTCCGAGGAAGCCGTGGAGGGCGCCCGCGAGCGCGGTGTGCCGCTGCGCACCCTCGGCGAGGACGGCCTCGCCCCGCACCTCGCGGAGAGCCCCGGCCCGGTGACCGAGACCGTCGAGCGGGACCTCGAGGACGACGCCGTCATCCTCTACACCTCCGGCACCACCGGCCGCCCCAAGGGCGCCCAGCTGACCCACCGGAACATGGGCACCAACGCGGACACCGCGGCGGAGACGCTGATCCAGCTCCAGCACGGGGAGACCGTGCTCGGCTGCCTGCCGCTGTTCCACGTCTTCGGCCTCACGTGCGCGCTCATGGCGCCCGTGACGATGGGCGCCAGCCTGGCGTTGATCCCCCGCTTCGATCCCGCCGTGGCCGCGCAGACCGTCCGGGAGTGCGCGGTGGACGTGTTCATCGGCGTGCCCACCATGTACGGGGCCGTGCTGGCCGCGGCCAAGGACCATCCGGAGGACCTGGCCAGCCTGCGCCTGGGCGTCTCCGGCGGATCGGCCCTGCCCGTGGAGCTGCTGCGCCGCTTCGAGGCCACCTTCGACTGCGAGATCCTCGAGGGCTACGGCTTGTCCGAGACCTCCCCGGTGGCGTGCTTCAACCATCCGGGTGAGGCGCATCAGCCGGGCTCGATCGGACGCGCCGTCCGCGGGTGCGAACTGCAGCTGGTGACGCCGGACGGGGCCGTCGTGCCCGAGGGCGACGAGGAGACCCTGGGTGAGGTGTGGATCCGCGGGGAGAACGTGATGAAGGGCTACTGGGGCAAGCCGGAGGCCACTGCCCAGGCCATCACCGAGGACGGCTGGTTCCGCTCCGGCGACCTCGCCCGGCGCGATGCCGCGGGCAACTACTACATCGTGGACCGCACGAAGGACATGATCCTGCGCGGCGGGCTCAACGTGTACCCGCGCGAGATCGAGGAGGTGCTCTACGAGCACCCGGCCGTCGCGGAGGCCGCCGTGGTGGGGGTGCCCCACCCGGAGCTCGGCCAGGAGGTCGCCGCGCACGTGGTGCTCGCCCCCGGCGCGCACGCCACGGAGGAGGAGCTGATCCAGCACGTGAAGTCCCAGGTGGCCCCCTACAAGTACCCGCGCACCGTGAGCGTGCGGGACGGACTGCCCAAGACCGCCACGGGCAAGATCCTCAAGCGGGAACTGACGCCGGCGGAGTGATCTCGGGATGACCGCCCGGGCCCGCGTGTGGGCCGAGGTGCTCGCGGAGGCGGGCGCCGCCGTCGCGCCGGGTGGCGGTCAGCGCCCCGGGGCAGGTGCACGCGCTGCTGCCGGACTGCGGATGCGACGCCTGCGACCCCGGGTCGGACGAGCTGCTCGAGGCGGTGGCCGGGTGCCGTCGCTCAGAACAGTGCCGCCACCCCCCGAGCGGCGAGCGGGACGAGCCGCACGGCCCGCACCACGGTGAACGCGGTGATCACCGAGACGAGCGCCCACTCCCGCCAGGACCCGGTCCGGCCGAGCAGGGGGAGCCGGAACCGTCCGGAGGACTGCCACCACCACAGGCGCGCGGGGGGCTCCGGGCTGAGCGGCCAGAGCAGGGCCACCCCGTTGTTGGTGAGGGCGTCGCCGAGGATGTGCACGCTCACGCCGACGGCCACGGAGGCGGGGATCCACCACAGCCCGTCGCTGAGGACGGTCGCCGACACCGCGACCAGGATGCCGAGCGCCCACGCGGCCCTTCATCCCCGGTTCGGGAGCAGTCGGAGGGCCTTGGCGGCCACGGCCGCCAGGAACGCGGCGATGACCCCCTGCCCCGGCGTGTAGACGTGCCCCGCGATCGGCACCTGGATGGAGGCGGCCGCCGTCGCGATGGCGGTGAACGCCGCGATCCCCACCAGCGAGTGTGTGCCGCTCCGATGCCCGCCGGCCACGCGGCGGATGCCGCGGCTCATCCACTCGGTCAGGGGCGGCAGGGCGTGGACGACGGTGGCGCGGGGGTGGTCCCAGTCGCTGATCATGGCCGCGCCGGCGGTGGTCACGGCGCCGAGCAGCTGGAGCTCGGCGGGCAGGTGCAGCACGGCGATCGGCGACTGCCAGTGCGTGAGCGCCAGCCAGGCCGCGGCGCCGGTGGCCGCGTGGGACGGGCCCATCATGGGTGAGGTCCGCTCGTTCGCAGGACCGGGCCGCGTCACCGCGCCTGCGAGGGCCGGCGGGCGGCCCGCGGGGAAGGAAGAGGACCAGGCTGGCAGGCGGGGCGGACACGGTAAGGAGGCCGCCGCAGCCGGAGCGGGTCGAGGCGGCTGCCCGGCCGGGGGGCGGCCGCCCGGCCCCTCACCCCGTCATCGCCAGCACCAGCGGGGCCAGCAGGGCGGTGAGCACACCGGAGCAGGCCATGGCGAGGGCGGAGAACGCACCGGTCTTCGGGCCTTCGGCGAGGGCGCGGGCGGTGCCGATGCCGTGGGAGCTCACGCCGATGGCCAGACCGCGCACGCGGGGGTCGCGCACGCGCAGCCGGTCGAGCACCCAGGGGGCGAACACGGCGCCGAGCACGCCGGTGAGCACGGGGAGCACGGCGGCGAGGGAGACGATCCCGCCGCCGGCGTCGGCCACCGCCATGGCGATCGGCGTCGTCGCGGACTTGGGGGCGAACGTGGCGGCCAGCGCGGCGTCCCCGCCCATCGCCCGCACGATCAGCACGGCGCTCACCATGGCGGTCAGCGAGCCGACGGTGACCCCGACGGCGACCGGCAGCAGCAGCTTCCGGATGTCAGGGCCGGCCCGGTAGAGGGGGACGGCGAGGGCCACGGTGGCGGGGCCCAGCAGGAAGGTGAGGTAGCTGCCGCCGATCATGTAGGTCTCGTAGTCGATGCCGGTCAGGGCCAGGAACGCGGCCACCAGCACGATCGTCACGAGCACGGGCGTGAGCAGGGCGGTCTGCCGGGCGGCGAGCCACAGGCGGCGGGAGAGCACGGCGACGGCGAGGGTCAGCGCGACGCCGAACAGCGGTGTGTGCAGGAGCGCGTCCCAGGCCTCGGTGAGGGAATCGGTGAGTTCGGCGGCATTCACCGTGCGTCCTCCTTGTCCGTGAGGCGGCGGGCGAGCGGGGCGGCGACGCCGGCGGTGACCACCAGCCCCAGCAGCCAGGGCACCACGAAGCCGACCAGCATCAGCGCCCGGTGTTCCCCGATGAGGCCCAGCACCGCGACGACGCCGACGCCCGCCGGGACGAACAGCAGCGGCAGGTGCTGGAGCAGGTGATGGCTCGCCGTCATCACCGGCGCGTCCTCGGCCGGCCGGCGCCACGCAAGCAGGCCGAGCAGCAGAAGCATGCCCAGCACGGCCCCGGGGATCGGCAGGTGCAGCGTGTCGGCCGCGAGCGTGCCCGCCAGCTGGCAGAGCAGCAGGATCAGCAGGCCCTCGATCATCGGGGTTCACCTGCCTCGGACGGGCCCACGGGCGGCAGGCCGGGGACGACGCCGCTCCCCGCGGCGTCGAGGTGCGCCTGCAGGGCGCGCTGGGCGTCCGCGGCGCGCCCGGCGGCCAGCTGAGCGCAGATCTCGGCGTGCCCATCGAGGAGGCGGCGGGCGGCGTCGACGGATCCGCCGGTGGCGGCGTGGATCAGGCGGGCCAGGCGGGGGGCGAAGGTGCGCACGACCTCGTCGAAGGCGGCGTTGCCGCACGTGGCGATCACGTCCCGGTGGAACCGCACGTCCAGCGCGGAGAACGCCGCGAGGTCGCCGGCGTCCAGGGCGGCGCGCTGCTGCTCCAGGTTGGCGGCGAGCGTGGCGACGAGGGGCCCGACGGCGTCGGGCCGCGCGGCGACCGTGGCGAGGGCGGTGGACTCGAGGAGGCCGCGCAGGGCCGTGAGGTCGGCCACGCTCTGCGGCGTGAGGGCCTGCACGGCCGCGCCCTTCTTGGGGAGGAGCCGCACCAGGCCCCAGCGCTCGAGCTGGAGGAGGGCCTCCCGGGCCGGCGTCCGGGAGATGCCGGCCTCCGTGGAGAGCTGGACCTCGGTGAGCATCTCCCCCGCGGCGATCTCACCGCGGACGATGCGCCAGGCGACGTCGTGGGCCAGGCGTCCGGCAGCCGTGGCACGACTGCCCCATAAGGGGTCGGAGAGTGGAGTCATGCGGGCCAGGATAATCAGATGCATGCATGGATGTATGCATTGTGTCGGACTCGGAAGGGGTCCGGGTGGGGAGGGGCCCAAGCTGCCGGCGCCTGTCGAAGCGGGCACGCGGGACGGCTGTCAGCCGCGATCTGAGTCCCGAGGCGCTCCAGCAGCTCCTGCGCGCTCGCCGTAGGCACGGCGAGCCGCTCGCGTCCGTGGCGTACGCGGTCCTGCGACAGGACTGGGCGTCCGGCACGACGACGTCGGTCCTTGCCGGGTCGGTGTCCCAGCTGGACCTGGGGTTCGAGACGTACGGCCTGCACCGGGTGGTGGCGCAGATGGACGCCCGCAACCCGATGCCCGCCCGGATGGCCGGGGCACTACATACGGCACTGAGGCTGGTCAACCCTGTAGACCGCCCCCGTCAGCCACGCCGGCCCGCACGCGCGGCGAACTCGTCCAGACAGGCGAGCACCTCGGTGGCCAGCCACACCCGGTTCCGACGCTGAGCGGACACGGCCTGCAGAGCGCCGGCCTCGACAAGCTGGTCCACGGCCCGCTGGGCGGCCGGGCGCGAGACACCCAGCGCCTGGGCCAGATGGTCCACGGTCACGGCGGGTTGCGCGATGATCACCGCGAGCGCCCGCCAGACCGCCGCGTCCCGCCGGGCGGTGAGCCGCTCGCGCCAGCCGGTCAGGGCCTCGTCCAGGTCCGCGACGAGCTCTCGGCCGTTGCCGACGGCGGCCAGGGCGGCCTGTGCGAAGCGGCGCACGATGGGCGCGGGGTCGCCGTCGCGGTAGGCGGTGAGGGCGTCGAAGTATCCGGCCGTGTCCGTGAGGAGTCCCGCGGAGAGGGGCACCCCCATACGGGTGATCGCGCCGGCCCGGTGCAACACGGCGTGCACGAGGACGCGCCCGGTGCGGCCGTTGCCGTCCGCGAACGGGTGGATGGTCTCGAACTGGGCGTGCGCGATGGCGGTCTGCACGAGGGCGGGTACGTCCGTGCGTCGCAGGTAGGCGAAGAGATCGTCCATCCCGGCACGCAGGCGCTCCGGGTGGGGCGGGACGAACTGCGCCGTGTGCGGCGTGGGCGCCCCGCCCCCGATCCACCCCTGCGCATCGCGGTAGGCGCCCGGCCGGGCATGCTCCTGACCGTCCATGAGGGCACGATGGGCGGCCAGCAGGGCGGGCTCGTCCAGGTCGGCGGCCAGCCGGGAAGCAGCGCCCATGGCCCTCACGTTCGCCGCCACGAGCGCTGCGTTCGGGCGGGTGCGTTCGCCGAGAGTCGCCAGGGCGAGGGCTCGCGCGCCCGCGGAGATGTGCTCGATCTGCGAGGAGGACGCGGACTCAGTGCGCAGGAGCACCGCGTCGATCGGGGCGATCTCGCCGGTGAGCCCCGGGAGGGCGTGGCTGATCTCGGCGTCGAAGCGCACGACGGCGGCCGTCGCCTCCTCGACCTCGGTCGCCAGATCGGAGGGCAGGTCGAGCCCGAGTCGGGCGATGCGGGCCGGGAGCGCGGCTCGATACGGGCCCGACGCGCGCACGCGAGCGCGGCGGGTGACGACGCCGACGTCGTCGGGGTCCGCAGTCCAGGGGCGCTGTTCCCAGCCGACGGCCCACGGGGTCGGGCGCGGATCGTTGCTCATGCCACAAACTTACGCAACGTTATGTCTAGAGCGTTGCGTAACTCTGGGCGTCGTGAGGTGGAAAGCCGTCAGCCCCGGGCCCGATGCCCCGAGGCGAGCATCGCGCAAGTGACGCCGTCCACCCAGCAGCGGGTGCGGTGCAGTGACTCCTCCTTGAAGGTGCCCTCGTGGCGCAGGCCGACCTTCTCCATCACGCGCGGGATGGGCGCGTTGTCCGCGAAGGCGTGAGCCTCCACGGGTCGGACACCGAGGCCCGCGAAGGCGAGGTCCAGCAGGGCACAGGCCAGCTCGGTGGCGTGGCCCCGGCCGGCGTGGGCCGGGGCTATGGTCCAGCCGATCTCGGCCTGCGCGTCCCGGGCTTCCTCGCGCGGTGCGCCGCGAGGTCGAGGAGGGGCATGGCCATGGGGTCACGGCAACGGGCGGCGGTGACGTCTCCTCCCCTACTCTTGGCCCCATGGACGTCACCTTCACTCCGCTCGACCCGGCAGGCGCCGACCGGGACGCGCTCGTCGCCCTGCTCACCGAGAACGCGTGGCCGTTCCACACGCGCCCGCGCGTCACCCGGCCGGAGGCGGAGGAGGCCGTCGATGGCGGCGCCTGGGAGGATGAGGACCACCGCGCCTTCTGGATCGAGCATCCCGAGCACGGCCGCGTCGGCGTGGTGCGCCTGGAGGACCTCACGGACCCCACCCCCTTGTTCGACCTGCGCGTGGCGGAGCGGTTCCGCGGGCGCGGGCTCGGCGCGCAGATCCTCACCGCGCTCACCCGGCACGTCTTCGAGACGATGCCCGCGGTGGACCGCTTCGAGGGCCAGACCCGCGAGGACAACGTCCCCATGCTGCGCACCTTCCGCCGGGCCGGCTGGGTCAAGGAGGCGCACTACCGGCGCGGCTGGCCCGTGGACGGCGGCGAGCCGCTCGCGTCCGTGGCCTACGCAATGTTGCGCCAGGACTGGGCGTCCGGCACGACGACGCCGGTCCCCGCCGACGTCGACGCCCCGCCTCCGGCGGGGCGCAAGGAGGGCGCGGCTGCGGGCGGCCGCGCCCCTGACTGGCCGTTGCCCACCGTGCGGCTGACGCTGCGGCCGCACCGGGAGGACGACCTCGGCTGGTTGCAGGAGATGTACACGCAGCCCGAGGTGGTGCGCCACCTGCTGGACGAGCCCTGGGACGAGGTGACCGCGCGGGCGAAGCTGGCCAAGCGGATCACGTGGGACGACCTCGGCGGCCCGTCCGGGGCGGTGTCCCTGGTGGTGGAGCACGCGGGCGTCCCCGTGGGTGACGTGATCCTGTGGCTGACGGACCGCGAGCGCGGTGTCGCGGAGATCGGCTGGGCACTGGATCCGCGGCATGCCGGTCAAGGCTTCGCCCGGGAGGCCGCGGCTGCGCTGCTGGACCTGGGGTTCGAGACGTCTGGCCTGCACCGGGTGGTGGCACAGATGGATGCCCGCAACACGGCGTCCGCCCGACTGGCCGAGACGCTCGGGATGCGTCGAGAGGCACACCACCGGCAGGACCTGTGGAGCAAGGGCGAGTGGACGGACACCCTCGTCTACGCGATGCTCGCGAGCGACCGGGAGTGAGGGGCCATCTATGACGACGAACGGACTTCGACGCTCACCCCATGCAGCTCGAGACCGTGAGGGGATGGACTCGTGAGGCTCACCAGGTGTGCGGACCGAGATCCTCGAGGATCTCCAGGTCGAGAAGCCACTTGTCAGGGCGGGGAGTCTCGGGGAGCACCGGCTCGTAGGCGCCGACGTAGACGACCTCCCCCATGCCGAGGCCGGTGGCCTCCTCCGGCTCAAGGATCGTCAGGTCAGCGTGGCCGGGGACGCGGTCGATCTCGGCGAGCCGCCCCGAGGGCCACACCTCGTGTGCCGCCCTCACCACGGCCCGCACACGACGCAACGGGATCGACCCGGCGGGGCTGCCGTCGTCGTGATAGGTGACGACCCAGCCTGCAGAGGCCAGGGGTCCAGCCTGACTCACTCCCCGGGAAGGCAGCAGGATCAGCTCGTGGACTTCCCCCACGGCGATCGGGTCACCGCTGCATTCCTGCTCCCAGTCCGAGAGCGAGGCGCGGCCGACGGCGCCGACGGTGATGCTGGGGATTGGACTTGAGGCCAGACGAGTGAAGGCCCGGACAACTCACCCTCACCGCGTACATAGGATCGACGCCATGACGCGAACGGGAGCCTTCACCATCGCGGGACTGGCCGCCTTCGCTGTCTCCACCGGCATCCTGGTTCTCCTGCTGATCACGGGCTCGGAGACGCTTCGGGAGACGATGGCCTTCTTCGCCCTGATCATCGGCTGCTACGCACTGTCCGCGCTCTGCTTCGCTGTGGCGAAACGCGTTCTGCTGGCGCTGCTGTCCGGCGCGCTGGCTGTCGTCAGCTTCCCCCTCGCCCTGTTCATCGGGTACGTCGTGGAGATGCTCCAGAGCCAGCAGTGACACCGCCCGGGGCACGCGTCACCCGGGGCGCTCCGCCCTCGTTCCAGCGGAACAGGGTGAGGTGCCACAGCCCGGGGGCCGTGCGGGACGGGTCGATCAGCCCGTGCGCGCCGGCCTCCTCCAGGCGGCGGCGGACCGCCCACGACGACGGCTCCTCCCCCACTTCCGCGGCCGGCTTCCACGGGGCCATGGCGTCGGCGAGGTCGATGCCGAGGGCCGCGAGCGCCTCGGCGTCGCGCAGATCCACGATCCGTTCGGCGTGGGCGTCGAAGGTCAGCAGCTCGCGCGGCGGGGTGGTCGCGTCCGTGTGAGCAACCATGGCCGCGTCCACTCCCTCCGGTGAGGAGCTGAGGTAGAGCGTGGGTGCGTCCGGCGGCGAGTACCGACCGGCGGAGCGGGAGCCGCGAAGGGCGCTATCGACGAACCGGGCGTCCACGGCGCGGTAGAACGTGCCAGCGACCGCGGTGAAGGGCGAGGGGGTCATGAGGTCACTCTGCCGGGGAGACGGGCCGGCTGTCAGCCGGGTTCTGCGCGCCCGCCTCACTCCCCCAGCGGCCGCATGGCCTCCTCGACGCGCTCGGGGCTCATGTGCACCTCGGGGGTGAGCAGCAGGCTGGGCTCGTCGGGGTCGATGCACTCGCCCCAGTAGGCGGCGTGGCGCTCGTCGAGCCAGTGGGTGGAGTCGCTGAGCTCGGCGCCGTCCTCGCCCTGGAGGGTGTACCACCACAGGTACAGGGCGTCCCCGACGGTCTCGGAGAAGATCGTCTCCACGTACATCCGCTCGGGCTCCAGGGTCTCGCGGAACGCCTCGGGGTTCTCCCGCAGGAACGCGATCCACTCGCGGGCGCGCTCCTCCTTGCCGGCGCGGACGCGGAACCTCTCCATTTCGATCCTCACGGGCCGTCAGCCTACAGATCCTCCCGACGACGGCGGCGGGCCGCGGCCGTCTCCCCGGGATGAAGGACTCCCGCACCGGCCGCGCTCATCGGAGGTGACGAGACCAGAACGGATCCGAGGACCAGCCCACCGGAACGCCCATCCCGTGGAGGTTCATCTCGGGCCTGTCATGCAGGAGCTCGTACAGGCGGTCGGCCCAGCGGCTGCGCGGCGAGACCGTGTCCAGAAGGGACTGGAGCGAGACGAGCACCGGGTACAGACGCTGGCGGGACGCCTCGGGAACGGCCTCGGCACCGGAAAGCCACGAGATGGCGGGTGACTTGGGGATCATGGGGGTCACGCCGAGGCCCACATTCCAGAGGCGGCCGTGGTGGGCGCAGATGTTCCGCACGCGCACGTAGACCTGCAGCCACGAGGTGAGCACCGTGTCGGTCGACCCCACGCTGGCCGCCACCGCCACACGATCTGAGCGACGCGCGAGGTTGCGGTACAGGCCCGCCAGCTGCCCGATGGTCAGGGACTCCACCATGAGCCAGGACGGGGGCAGCTCCGGCTTCCGATACGTCATCAGGTAGTGCTCCAGCGCCGAGGGGTGGTGGATCCGGTCGTGACCGGACTCGGCCAACCCCATCAACCGGCCCCGTACCAGGCGGCGGACGATGTCCAGGAGGTCCGCGTGCCGCTGTCGGTCGCGGAAGTGCGCGGCGTCGATGTACCAGTGGGCGTCGTCATAGGTCGTGGACATGTGGTCGGTCAGGGCTGCGCGGACCCCGACTTCCACGCGTTCGAGGGCGTCGAGGCAGTGAAGCCGGAGCTTGCGATCGAAGACGTACAGGTCCAGGACGTCGTCGAACTCGGCACCGGGGGCGAAGGTGTGAGTGGATCGCTCCCCCTGGAAGGGGATCGTGTAGGGGGAGAGCCGGTAGTACCCGAGGTGCCGCAGGTATCGGAGAGCGCGATCCCGGTCCGGAACCACGAGCCCCCGGCTCTCAAGCTGCCCGAGCATCCGCTCGTGGGAGAGCGGAGGCTTTGCGAAGGTCTCCGACCCCCGTGCCCGCATGGTCCGTCCCACTTCACCCTCCCGTTCCGGCACAAAGCGGCGCCAGGCAAAGAAAAATCCCCCAAGTGCGCATCGTGGAGAGGCGTGGGGGATGTAGTGAGTTCAGTGTAGCACCTGAGAACTCCGTGTCGCTGCCAGGCCGATGGAAGGGTCTGGGCAGATCGCCGCGCCCCTCACCGCGCCAGGATCCAGCGGTCCTCGCGGCCGAAGACATGGAGGTCGTCGCACGCGAAGCCGCGCAGCCACGGGACGTGGTCCACGACGCGCAGGTACAGGCCGCGGTGCACGCCGGGCTCGTCGCTGAGGGACGGGCTGAGCACATGCGCGGAGCCGGCGGGCGCGCAGCCGTGCCGGAGCATGGAGTCCGGCGCGTTCGCCTGGCCCAGGGTGGCCAGGCGCAGCAGCGGGGCGACGGCGGGCGGACACTCCCGCAGTCCCGCCGCCGCAACGGCCCGCCGCAGCTCGGGGAGGGTGCCGCCGTCGGGCAGACCGAGCTCGGCAAGCGTGCGATCGACGACGGTCACCCGCTCGGGGACCGCGGCACACACCCGCGCGTCGGCGATCAGGCGCTCAGCGGACTCGTTCATCGCGACCCCTGCCGCGCGCAGGCGGGCGAGGAGGTCGGCCGGATCCTCGGGTGCGAGGTCGAGCGTGAGGGAGTCCCCGGGGAGCAGGCGCGTCATGGCGGCGCCGATCACTCGAAGGGATTGAGCAGCTCGACGCCGGTGTGCACGAAGTCCCTCACGTTGCGGGTGGCGCAGACCGCCCCGTGGGCGCGGCAGATCGCGGCGATCTGGGCGTCCGCCGTGGCGATCGGGAGGCCGCGCTCGCGCCGCCCCTGCAGGACCTCGGCGTACTGGTCGGCCGCGGCGGTATCGAAGGGCAGGACGAGCCCCTGGGCCTCATAGGGGGCGGTGACATCCCGGACGAGCGAGCACAGGCGGTCCTTCCGCGTCCCCTCGGGCAGGCGTCGCACTCCGGCGAGGAGCTCGCCCAGGGTGATGGCCGTGATGGCGGTCTCCACGGTGAGGCCCCGTGCCCACGCCTCGACGCGCCGGTCGCGGGCGGAGCGCATCAGCTCGGAGACCACATTGGTGTCCAGGACGATCATCCGAAGTCGACCGCCCGGGCGTCGTCGCCCCGGGGCGGGATCTCCAGATCGTCGAGGCCGCCGACCTGGTCCGCGGCGGCCATGAGCGCGACGGCGAGCGTGGGACGGCCGACCTCCCGGGTGAGGATGGCGCGCACCTCCGCCTCCATGGAGCGGTCGTGAGACCGGGCCTGGGCGGCGAGTCGCCGCTTCACGTCATCATCGAGTCCGCGCACGATGATCGATGCCATGACGGGCTCCTCCTTCTGAGCGACAGGCCGACTGATATCACTGGATGATAGCAAGCGCCTTCATGGCCCTCCCCCACAACGTCGGCCGGCCGACTTCATGCCTCGTCGGGCGCCCGGTCCTCCGCGTCGGCGATGACGTCCTCGAGCGCCCGCAGGTGGGGTTCGGCGTCGTCCCCGGCGCCCAGATCGGCCAGCACGAGGCGGAGAGCGTCGAGCAGCTCGCCGGCCTCCGGGTCCGCCGCGGCGGCGCTCCAGCTCTCCCGCCAGGACCCCTGGGTGGCGTCCTGCTGCTGGAGGAAGATGAGCCGCTCGACGTCGTCGGCGTCGACGCCGAGCTCCCTGCCCCACGCCTGCATGGCCTCGACGTATGTCCGATACCTGTCGGGATAGGTCCAGCCGTCGCCGATCCGGACGTCGACGTCCTTCGCGTGCTCGGCGAACCAGGCGCGCACAACCGAGTCGAGGACGGGGGCGATGTCGGACCCCCGGTGAGCCTTGGTGAGGAAGGAGAGGTACTTGGTGCCGAAAGCCGCGCCGAGGTGCTTGAGGCAGCCGGCCCCAGTCTTGCGCTGCTGGCGGATATGCTCGAAGGCCGCGGGCCCGCCCTGCTCGAGGGCGATGCGGGTGACGTCGGCGAGCTGGTCCTCGAACCCGGGCTGCGCCATGATGCGCTCCACCCGGGAGGGGCCGTAGCCGACCCGCCCGTACCCCCACACCATCGTGGCGATGAAGGCGTCCCGCTGCGCGGCGCGGTCCTCGGCGGTCACCTTCGCGGCGTAGCCGGTGACAACGGCGCGGGTCAGCGGCTCGCACTCGAGACAGGCAGGCAGGTCGGGCACGTGGGCCGTCCAGTGGTCGATGGACCAGCGGGTGGGCTCGTCGGCGGGCTTGCCGGCGGCAACCCACGTATCGAACGAACGCCGGAGCGCGGAAGGGACGGCAGCAGCAGGGGTACTCGTCATGGCCACAGCGTAGGCCCAGCGTCGGGACGGGCGGCGTGTGCCATCAATTCCGCTTCAGGCCGCCGGTCCCGACCCCCTCCGCGATGGCGGTCAGACGGTCCACGTGGGCGGCCCAGCGGTCGGCGTCCCACGGGGGCAGGTTGTTCCCCGGGGCGCGCAGGCCGGCCTGCCCGTCGATCTGCTCCCGCAGGATGTCCGCATGGCCGGCGTGCCGGGCCTCGTCCAGGGCAACGTGCGTCATGATCTGCGCGAGCGTGACCTCCGCCTTGTCGTCGGGCCACCACGCCACCCGCCCGGGGGCGTCGGCGTCGAGGGCCGTGATGGTCGCGTCCGCGTGGGCGAAGCAGCCGCGGGCGAACTCGAGGACGTCCTCGAGGGACTCACCCTCGGCGGCGAACATGTCCACGTTGTCCTCCTCCGGCTGCCCCGCCGCCGCCCAGGGCAGCTGCACCTCGGCGGGGCGGCCGAACGTCTCGCCGAAGTACTCCAGCTCGATGACGGCGGCGTGCTTGACCAGTCCCAGCAGGTTGGTGCCGGTGGGAGTGCGCGGCAGTCGGGCGTCGCGCTCGCTGAGGCCCTCGAGCTTCTGCAGGAGGGCCGCACGCTGGCGGCGCAGCCCGTCGTGGAGGATCTGCTTGTGGTCCATGGGGTGATCCTGCCCCAGATCAATCAGGCCGCGAACCCCCGCACGAGCTCGGCCACCCGCTCCGGCGCGTCCAGGTGCACGTCGTGCCCCGCGCCGGGCACCTGCACGTGCCGCACCTCCGGGCGCCGCCGCCGCATCTCGTCCAGCTCCCCCGCGGGCACGTACCCGTCCTCCCCGGTGATCAGCAGCGTGGGCGCGGCGATCCGCGCCCATTCCTCCCACCGGGCCCGCTCGTGGAGGGGCCGCAGGGCGGCCTCCAGCACGTCGACGTCGAAGCGCGGCACCCAGCCCGCGTCCGTCTCCTCGAGCCCCTCGGCCCACACCCGGTCGGCGGGTCCGCCGCCGAGGTGGGCGACGGCGTCGTCCGCGGTGGCGAAGGGGACGGGCCAGGCGCGAAACCAGTCGATGACGTCGGCGGTGGCCTCGGGCCCCTCCCCGCCGACACCGCCCTCGATCAGCACGAGTCGCCCCACACGCGCCGGATGGGCGGCCGCGGTGAGCAGGGCGGTGTGCGCGCCCATGGACTGACCCACCAGGGTGAACGTCTCCAGTCCCAGCGCATCGGCCACGGCGACGACGTCGCCCACGTGGGCCGCGCGGCTCAGGTCCGCGGGGCGCCGGGTGCTGGCGCCGTGGCCGCGCTGGTCGAACGCGACGACCCGGCAGGACCCGGCCAGGCGCTCGGTGACCTGCCTCCACTCCCCCGCGTACCCGGCCAGGCCGTGCAGGAAGAGAACCGCCGGCCCGGTGCCGCCGGAGTCGAGGACATGCAGGCAGGTGCCGTCCGAAGTGGTGACGGGGCCCGCGGACCTACGGCCCAGACCTGACACGCGATTCACCCCTCCGCCTCAAACGCGGCACGCCGCTCCGGTGCTGTCGGCAGCGCTTCGGCCATCTGTCGGAAGAAATTGTGCCGCTCCGTGCGCTCAGCCACGGCTTCCCCGCGGTTCTCGTACACGGCGGTGAGGCGAGAACGACGCCCGCCCTCCCCCATGAAGATCAGCCAGTGGTGGGCGGGCTCCTTCGGGAACTTCCCCACGTGGTGCTGCTCCCGCGTGTAGGCGAGCACGCGCTCCGGCGTGGCTGCCACCCGCGATGGCAGCCCCGATGCCTTGTAGGTGTGGCGGATGGCCAGGACGTCGTGCGGGTCGAGGCTGGCGGCCGCTAGGACGGCCCCGAGGGAGAGGACGAAGGGCTGGGTGGACTCCATGGGACCCCATTCTGCCGAGGACCCCTGATCTCCCTTCCGCTGCGATGAGCCCACAGCCACAATCACCGTGACGCCTTCTATTGGAAAAGGAAGCCATGACCGCGCCCCAGCTGCACCTGCCCCGCACCGTCGTCTCCGATCAAACCGAGCGTGCCGTCGACCTCCTCGGGCACTACTTCACGCCCTGCAAGTTCATCGGCAGCCGATGGGACGGGTTCGACCCGAGCGGGACGCGCGCAGCGTCTGCGAACGTGTTCACCTCCGACGACGTCGCCTCCGCCGCCCTGCTGAACACGCCAGTGCCGGGTCATGCGGTCGTGCATCTGCTCATCACCCAGAGGGAGCGCTTCGCTGGGCTATTGGAGGCCGTCGGTCCGGACCGCGACTTCATCGACGTCGACCCGGACCCGTCCGGCAAGGACATGGCACCGGTGTACGAGCTCTACGAGGCGCTGGAAGGCCTCGCTGACGTGGGTCCGACCATCGCTTCCAAGCTTCTTGCGCGCAAACGGCCGCGTCTCTTCCCGATCATCGACTCCGACCTGCGCCGGACCGTCTTCCATGAGACCCGAAAGGACGGTTACGTGGGCCGGGCACTGCTCCATGCGGAGTTCTCCGCCCAGGAGCGGACCATCTGGCAGCACCTCGAGTCCTACCGGTGCGCGGCGGCCCTCCCCGCCGAGGTGACCACCCTCCGCGTCTTCGATGTGCTCGCCTGGATGGAGGCCAAGGCGTACTGAGGCCCGGGCGCGTCTGACAATGAATCCAGGGGTCGGCTGGCCTCCTCGAAGACGTGTCCCGGTTCGAGATGCTCTCCGACGCCCAGTGGGAGTTGATCGCTCCGATGCTCCCAGCCCCCGTTACCTTTCTCGTGGCTCCTCCATCGATCAGGATGAGCAGGTGCCGGCCAGCCGGTCCTCGGCATGATCGTTGCCCCCAGTCGACTGCATGATCCGGGGGGTGTTGTCACCGAGGACCGGTCTGGTGACCACGGATCGCTGATAGAGGCGCGAGCCCCTCACCGGGGCCCTTCGTAACGTGGATGCCGAGCGTGATCACCACTGGAGCTGGCCAGCACACTCATGGCCCCCGCAAGCCCAGGAGGACGACCGCGATGACAGTCCAGCCCCCAGCCGTGTTCATCGGCCTTGACGTCGGCAAGTCCGAGCACCACGCCGTGGCCCTCACCGCGGCCGGGAAGAAGGTCTACGACAAGGCCCTGCCCAACGACGAGACCCGCCTACGCGGCATCCTCGCCGAGCTCACCACCACCTACGGGCCGGTGCTGCTCGTGGTGGACCAGCCGGCCACGATTGGGGCCCTGCCCGTGGCCGTGGCCCAGGCCTGCGAGGGCGTTGAGGTGGCGTACCTGCCCGGGCTGGCGATGCGACGGATCGCTGACCTGCACCCCGGCTCGGCCAAGACCGACGCCAAGGACGCGGCGATCATCGCTGAAGCAGCCCGCACGATGCCCCATACGCTGCGCTCCATCCGAGTCGATGAGGAACAGATCGCAGAGCTGGCCATGCTCGCCGGTTTCGATGACGACCTCGCCGCGCAGATCACCGCGACCTCGAACCGGCTGCGCGGACTCCTCACCCAGATCCACCCGGCGCTCGAGCGCGTGCTCGGGCCCAGGATCACCCACCCCGCCGTGGCAGACCTTCTCGGCCGGTACCCCACCCCGGCGCAGCTGAAGACCGCCGGGGCGGGGCATGTGCGTGCCCGGCTGCGCAAGCACGCCCCACGACTGGCGGGCTCGCTCACGGAGCAGATCTTCCAAGCCCTGGACGAGCAGTCCGTGGTCGTGGCCGGCACGCAGGCCGCGGCCACCGTGGTGCCCATCCTGGCCGAACAACTCGCCGGACTGACCCGTCAGCGGGCCGGACTGGCCTCCCAGGTGGAGGCTGTGGTGGAGGCCCACCCTCTTCACCCGGTCCTGATCTCGATGCCCGGAGTAGGGATCAGGACCGCCGCACGCATCCTCACTGAAGTTGTGGGCAAGGACTTCGTCGATGCCGGGCATCTGGCCTCATACGCCGGGATCGCCCCGGTCACCCGACGCTCAGGGACCTCGATCCGCGGAGAGCACGTAGCCCGGGGAGGAAACAAGCGCCTGAAGCGGGCCCTGTTCCTCTCAGCGTTCGCTTCGCTGTCACACCCGCCTTCCAGGGCGTACTACGACCGCAAACGAGCCCAGGGCAAACGCCACAACCAGGCGCTGATTGCGCTGGCCCGGCACCGCACCGACGTGCTCTACGCGATGCTCCGCGATGGCACCCTGTATCAAGATCCGACCGCCCCGCCAGCACCATCATCAGTCGCTCTCGCGGCTTGACGAAAACCATAGAGGCACCCCCCCCCAACAGGCCGGGAGGGCCGGCCATTCGCCGATGCCCGCACGACGGCGTCACCTCGGGGGTCGCATACAGACCCGCCCCTTCGGAAACTCCACACCGTCCGCTATGACGGCCTTGACGCCACCAGGCGCGGCCCCAGCCCGCCACACCCGGAACACCGACCCGTTCAGCAGCACCCCCGCGCCTCGGCCACCAGCACCTCCGGCGCCGTCACCCCTCGTCCTCCAGCACCCACACCTGCTGCAGCGGGATCCGCGCTCGCGTGGAGGCCGGCAGCCGGTCGTAGGTGAGGAAGAGCTGATCGAGCAGCGCGTCGGCGTCCCAGATGCGCATGGTCGTGCGGTCTCGTTTGAACTCCAGCTCGGCGGGTCGAGTCACCCCACCCCAGGCCACGAGGAGTGCCTGGTCCGCCCGGTGCTGTGTCATCGCAGAGTGCAGCCCCCGCAACACCCGGGAACCGATCGGGGTCGGCTCGGACTTCACCTCCACGATCAGCGTCGGCGCGTCCAGCCCCAGGGGTCCGGTGCCCGCGATGATGTCCACGCCGCCGTCGGGCCCGGGCGGCGAGACCTCACACCGGAAGCCGAGCACCGTGAGGATCTCCGCGACCAGGTGGGTCAGCTCGTGCTCGCGGAACTCCCCGGCCACATGGGCGCGGATACGGTCCCGGATGGCGACGACGGTCGGTGCCGTCTCGGGGTCCGTCACCTCGGTGGTGGCGTGGTCCGCGGGGGTCGCCACCGGACGGGACAGCCCCTCTGTGAACCCGGGGTCGGGCTTCCCTCGAGCAATGGTCTCGAGTCGGCGTTCGGCGTCGTTCCGGCTCGGTTGGAACACGGTGAGGCTGCCATTGAGGGTGTGGACGAGGTCCTGGCCCACCACGGTCTTGGAGACCGGCTCCCCCAGCCAGTCCACCGGCAGGGAGTGGCTCCGGTGCCAGCCAGCCTCGGCCGCGTCGTGGGCGTATGCGCCGGTGACGCGTCCGAACTGCACGTAGCCGGGCTTGGTCTTCAGCGGCAGGATGACGAGGTCACCCGGGCGGATGGAGTCCCGGAATGCCCAGAGCTGGCCGGTGTAGTTGGCCCAGCGCGCAGCGCCGTCGCCGGGAAAGGCGTTCTCCACCCGGGCGCGGACGTCCTCCCGCGCGGCGGTCGAGGTCAGATCCCCGACCTCCGGCCACCCGACGGTCACCCGCCCATGTTCGATGTTCCAGTGTTCGTTCTCCCCGCGCTGTCCCGCGCGGACCACCCATGCGTTCACCGTCGCTCCTCTCCGGCCCTCGCCTTCCATCCCCCCCCCCCCCCGTGCGTCGATCTTCGCAGACCTCATGTTCGGCCGCAGGATCTGGAGTGTTAGCTGGGAGCTCGTGTGCGTCCATGCTGTAGTCGCTGCACCGCACCGGAGCTGAGCCCGGAGATCGCGGCACACGAGGTGCTCGCCGCCGGCGCGCCGGCTGCCGAGGGAGAGGCGAGTCCGAAATTTATGACTGCACGCCCCGGCACCGGCGAGCCATAATTTTCTCGTCCAGAAAGTTATGCCCCTCCCTCGACGCCCGCCGGGCCGCCCGCGGCCCTCTCCTGCACCCAGCGGTAGAAGAAGCCTCGCCCTCGACGCGACGGAGTGGAGGGCTCCAGGTGTCCTTCTTCCTCCAGCGCTCGCAGGGTGGAGCCCATGTTGGAGGCGTGGCCGCCGACCAGCGAGGCCAGCTCGGTGGTGCTGATCCGCCCGCGCTCACGCGCGAAGTCCATGGCCACGGCACGCCGTGCCGGTGCCGCGCGGTGGCGGCCGACCTCAGCGTCCAGCGCTGCAAGCAGCTGCTCCGCCCGGTCGCTCAGCTTCCACACGGGCGGAGCGACGTCCGGCGTCCCTGCCGCGAGCTCCACAAGGAAGGCATCACCGGCGGTCGCCGCCCTGAGTCGGTCCAGCACCGATCGCGCCTCCGTCGGAGAGACCTGGGTCAGCCGGGCAGCCCTGATCTCATCGATCCACACCCGCTCCACCAGGTGCCGCAGAATGAGGACGGCGGACACGTCCTGCGTGAGATGGCGCGGCTCCACCTTGCCCAACCACGCCATCCACGGTTCATCCAGGGACTCGCCCACCAAGGTGGTGCGGACATACGGCCCGGGGATCTCCTCGATCTCCGGGCGCGGATGCCCCAGACGCACCATCTCGCGGACCATGCGGTCCACACCGATGCCCTGCCGCTCGGCCACGCGCAGGTCCGCCAGCAACTGAGTGAGGGCCCTGTTTCGTGAGACCGAGGGGTGGGTGATGATGTTCCCCGGCTCCACCCCGCCGAAGAACCCGCCAGGGCTAGTCACCCGCAGGGTGCGGCCGATGTGCTCCACGCGGGTGGCCTCCGGCTGTCCCCATTCGCGATGGGCGACCCCATTCACCAGGGCTTCACGAGCGGCGATCCGAGGGATGTCCCGCAGCTGCCCGACGGCCAGGCCCGTCTGCACATGCCGCACCGTGTTCCGGGCCTCGAACGCCTGAAGGACGTCCGCCAGCTCCTCCAGGAGGGAGCGTCCGCCGCGGTGGACGCGGATGCTGCTGTCAGCGCCGGCCACCTCGTGGTGGGTGTAGTCCAGGGACGGCTCGGCCCGCCCCACGAAGGCGAGGACGCCGGCGTTCGTCAGCATTCCCTCCGGAGTGACGACGTTCAGCCGGCGCAGCAGCTGCGGGGTCGGCGCGTTGGCGAGGTCCTCACTGCGCTCGTCACCGCTGTCGTAGAGGAACGCACGGGCGACATCGACGGCAGAGGAACGCACATCTGCCACCGGAACAGCGGACGCCTCGGCCGACCAGTCGTACTGCCTGCGATACATCTGGCGCGTGTGCCAGGTGCTGGCGTCGACCTCAGCACAGTGATCCCCGACGCGCCAGCGGATGCGCCCCTCCATGCGGATCGGCTCGACGGCAGCCGGCGGGTAGAGGACGAGCAGGCGCGTTCCCTGGACGACCACTTCCTGCACATCCACCGTGAGCGCACGCCCGGCGACCTCGAAGATGCGGAAGCGCAGCCACTCGGCGTCCAAGGCGGTACCGATCAGCTCCCCCGTCTTGGAGACCCCGACGATCAGCGCGCCACTGCCGGGCGTGTTGGCCATGCAGGCGGCTTCCTTGGCGAGGAACTTGGCAGCGTCCGCGTCCTCCCTCCGGCCCTCGAGCAGCTCGCCCCGCGGACCACGACGCGAGGGATCCTCCTTGAAGTCGACGAGTGCCGTCTCGTCGGGGTCGCCGAGGGCGGTGCCTGCATCGAGGCGGCTCAGCAGTTCTCGCACCCGCGTGCGCACCGGGTCCGGGCCGAAAGTGATGGTCATGCCCCCAGGATGCCACGGACCATAATTTTCCAGCCAGGAAAATTATGACCATGGCCGCAGTCTCGTAGAAGGCGGTAGGGGCATGCTCTCGTCACGCCACCCTCCCCGCTCTCACCTCGGCCCGCCGCCGGACGTCGGCCAACACGGCCACCACGGCGTCGGCCGCCTCCCCCGGATACACGGCGTCCACCCCACCCATCGCCAGATAGGGGTCCTCGTAGAGGCGCCCAGGAGACACCACACCGTTGCGGACCAGGTCGTCCACGAGCATGCGAGTGAAGTGGGTCTGGTCAGCGTTCCACCGCCCCTCATCCAGGAACCCGGCCAAGGCCTCCTCGGCGGCACTGCGGTCCAGGCCGACCAGGCTTCGCACGAACACGCCGAGTTCGTCCCCGGCCTGGTCGCGCACCCAGTCCAGTTCGGGACGCTCCGACCCGCCTGCCTCCACCAGCATGCGGCCGAGCTCGTCCAGGTCCGCCTCCGTCAAGGGCTGATTGCCGCGGAGCTTCCGCAGAGCCAGGGTGTCCCGCTCGCCCTGGAGGAAGGCCCTCGCCTTCCGCCGGTAGCGCTCCCAGTCCATGCCGGGCCTGGACGGCACGATCACCACTTCACTGGAGTCCAGGAGGGTGTCCACGAAGTCGGTGTAGACGGGGGACGAGGTTCGCCAGGGCAGGAATGCCACGAGGTCACGCAGGCCCTCGCGCAGGGCCTCGACGTCCGCGAGCCCCGCGTCCTCCCACCAGAGGTCTTCGGCCACGCGGGACAGCAGGTCCTCCTTCTGCTTCACAGCGGGGATGCGCACCTGGCTCAACAGAGCCCCGGCGATGTCCTGGATCGCCGTGCGGCACCGTTCGGCCGTGGTGAGGTCCTGGTCCAGGTCGGCGAGCTGCCAGCGCAGGGTGAGCAGGTCGAAGCGTTTGGCGGCCTCGTCGGGGTCGCGCACCGCGGAGGGCAGTCCTGCCACGTGCTCGGCGAGTTCCTGGACGTCCTCGGCGCTCACGCGCCCCCAGGCTGCGGCGTCGGACCAGCGCTCCACCTGACGCCGGTGCTTGCGCACCAGGAGGTTCTGCCCGGGCATGGCCGCCACGTAGGAGTGCAGCCAGTCGGCGTGACTGCGGCGCACAGCACCGGCTCTGTCCTCCCGTTCGCTCCCCGCTTCAGCCTGAGCGTCCAGGGCCGCGACGACGGCGGCCCGCGTCTCGAAGATCTGCTGGGTGAGGGGCTTCTGCTGGGATGGCGCCCGTTCGGGAAGGTCCTGGTTGAAGTACTCGAGATTTCCGCCGACGTCGATGACGGTGAAGGAGGTCTTGTCCCGGCCAGGACCGTAGAGGTCCGGGCGCAGGCGGGTGCCGCGGCCGAGCATCTGCCAGAACTTGGTCTTGGAGTGGACCACCTTGAACAGCACGAGGTTGACCACGTCGGGGATGTCCACGCCGGTGTCGAGCATGTCCACGCTGATGGCCAGCTGAGGCATCTTGTGCGGGTCGGAGAAGTCGTCCAACAGGGCGCCGCTGTAGGCGGTCCTGCTGGTGATCACGCGGGCGAAGCCACCGCCCAGTTCGGGGAAGCGCTCGTTGAATCGGCGCTCGATGAACTCGGCGTGCCGCTGGTTCTTGGCGAAGAGGATCGTCTTCCCCAACCGGTCTCCATCGGCCACCTTCTGCCCGCGCTCCATGAGCAGCTCGAGCACCTTGTCCACGGTGTCGTCGTTGAAGAGGAACTGGTTGATCTCCTGGGAGTCCACGTTCTCCGGAGGTCCGTCCTCGCCCCAGTCGAGGGCATCCCATTCGGCCTTCTCCTCCTCGGAGAGGTCGTCGTAGCGGATGCCCCGGCGGAGGAACTCGGTCCCGGCAGACACCCCCTCCGGCGGCACCAGGTAACCCTGCTCCACGGCCTCAGCGAGGTCGAAGGCGAAGGTGGGGACGCCGTCTTCGAGGTGGAAGAGGCGGTAGGTGTTGCGGTCCACCTCGTCCTTGGGGGTGGCGGTGAGGCCGATCAGGAGGGAGTCGAACCAGTCGAAGATGGCCCCGTACTTCTGGTAGATGGAGCGGTGGGCCTCGTCGATGATCACGAGGTCGAAGTGCCCCGCGCCGAAGCGGCGGGGCCCGTCCTGCCCGTCGCGCTGGAGCAGGTTGAGCATGGTGGGGTACGTGGCGGCGTAGATACGGCCTTCGGCGGTCCTGTCGTTGAGCAGGTTGACGACGGTCTCGTTCGGCAGGTGCTTCGTGAAGTTCTTGGCGGCCTGTTTCACCAGGGCGGTGCGGTCGGCGAGGACGAGGACGCGCTTGACCCACTTGGCACGCAGCAGCTGGTCGACGAGGGCGATGGCGGTGCGGGTCTTGCCGGTTCCGGTGGCCATAACGAGCAGGGCGTCGCGTTGGCGGGCGGTGAAGGCCTCGCCGACGGCGCGGATCGCCTCGAGCTGGTAGGGGCGCCCGGCGATCTCGGTTTTGGGAAGCACGGTGGCGAGGTCCTGGCGAGCGGTGCGGCGCTGGATCAGCCGCTCGAGTTCGTCCGCCGTGAGGAACCCCTCGATCTCGCGGGGTGGGTAGCCCCCGGCGGGGCCGAAGGCGGCGTCATCCCAGAGCCAATGCTCGTAGCCGTTGCTGTAGAAGATCAGCGGACGGCGGCTGTACTGCGCTTCGAGGGCGTCCGCGTAGCGGCGGGCCTGCTCCTGGCCTTCGTGGGGGCTGCGGGTGGTGCGCTTGGCCTCGAGGACGGCAAGGGGCAGGCCGTCGGCACCCCAGAGGACGTAGTCCACCCGGCCGGTGCCGCCCGGGGTGGGCAGTCCGGTGACGGGGTATTCGCGGTCGCGGTTCTGGTCGAGGGGCCACCCGGCCTCGTGGAGGAGCAGGTCGATGTAGAGGGTGCGGGTCTCGGCCTCGGCGTAGTCATAGGCATGGAGGTCGGTGAGGTCACTGGCAGCCGCGGCTGCCTGGGCGGCGGCGATCTGCTCCCGCAGGGCGGCGATCTCCGATTCGTAGGCAGCGGCCTGCTGCTCGCTCTCCTCGCGAAGGCGGGCGTTGGCCTCGTCCTGGGCCTTGAGTCGGGCGATGACCGCGTCGAGCTGTTCGACGGGCATGGCTGCCTGGCGCGGGGCCCGTGCGGGGTCGAACTGCGCCTTGGTGGGGACGGCCTCAGGGTGGGGCCCGTGGTGGAAGGCCGTCCAGACGAGCACATGGAAGAGCTCACGGAGGATCGTCAGGGCGGCCCGGGAGTCCAGGGCGAGGTCCTTGTGGACGGCGTTGTTCCCCGCCTTGCGGAGGAAGTTCAGCTTGTCCACGATCTCCCGCCCGGTGAGCGTGGTGAAGGCGGGGGCGTTGATGCGGCCGGCGAGGTCAGTGCTGTAGGGGTCGTCCAGGCCACGGGTGGCGTAGAGGAACTCGACGATCCGTTCCACGGAGCGTCGGGCGTAGAAGGCGGCGGCGCGCGGGTCCGTGGTGAGGTAGGCCTCGGCCTGGGCAGCATCCCGATGGACGGCGGGGAGGGCCCGCTCCACCCAGTCCATGTTGCTTGCCATCGGCTCCTCCTTCGATGCGCACCGCCGCGCTGCGGCTGCGCCCTATCCTGCCGGGTTCACAGCTCTCCGCGGAACGCCCGGTACTGCAGAGACGCGAACAGCTCGTCCTCGAGGGCCAGCGCCCGCTCGATCCGCTCCCGTTGCGCGTCGACCTTCGCGACGACGGCCGCGAACTCGCGCTGGACGGAGAGAGGAACATCGGGGAGACGCAGGGTAAGTGTTCGTTTGATGTTCAGGTTGCTGATATTGGTGGTCTGGTTGCCGAAACTGCGCACCGTCTCCTGGATCCGGTCACTGTTGAACCAGTGGTAGAGGAACATGGGGTCCACGTCCGGGCCGGGACGGAGCGCCGCAACGAATCCACCGATCGCAGACCGCTCCGGAAGCTCTCCGACAAAGCAGCACTTGCCCACCAGGTTGTAGCTGTTGGCGCTCGAGACCAAGGTGTCCCCGGGGCGAAGGTATTTGTCCTCATTCCTGACGAGATCCGCAGGGATTCTAATGACATCAGACAGGTCAAGGCGCTTCTGCACATTCTTCGTCCGCATGACGGGAACACCCTCATTCGACACATCAGCCGGCTTGAAGGTGACCCCTCGAACAAAGCCAGCAACATCCCCAAGAGCCGGTCCAGTGGGAGCATGCGCGACGACTGCCGCAAGCCTGGAACGGATGAGAACTTCCAGGTAATCCACCTGAGCACGACGACGCGACCGCCGCGCATCGGCCCGGTCCAGGATCGCCGCGATGCGCCGCTGCTCATCGAGTGACGGCAGTTCGGGAACGTGGAGACTCAGAAAATCTTTTACCGATGTGCGACGCCTCCTCGGCACACTGCCAAATGCAACTGAATCATACCTCGCCACCATCCCTGGATCAGAGAGAATCCTGTAGACATATGATTCATCCAGCCCCTCTCGCACCCTAAATGTCGGATAGAGTGGGCTCGCCACCCCACTGAAACCTAGGTCATTCATTGCGAGAGCGCCAGCCCACAGCAAGTATGGATTAAATGCAAAAGTCCCAGGCTGGATAAGCTTATATCTTGAGGTGTCCTCTGTCGCAAGCCTTTTGCTGAAACGCTCACCCTGAAGAACGAACCCCCTCTTCTCCGTCAGAGTAAGAACCGGAATTTCCTCATGACCCCCGGGGCGTTCCGAAATTTCAAAGAGCAGATCTCCCACCGTCTTCACTGCAGCATCGCCTTCAGCTCGGCGGTCCCCGCGGCGATCTCCGCGTCGAGCTTCTCGAGGTCCGCGAGGATCTCGAGCGGGTCCCGGTGCTCGACCTCCTCGACCTCGATCTCCTTGTACCGGTTGATCGAGAGGTCGTACCCCTGCTCCACGATGTCTGCCTTGGGCACCAGGAAGGACTGGGCGGTGCGCGGACGATCCTTCTCACCCGCCAGGTTCTGCCAACGCCGCAGCACGTCCGGCAGGTCGTTGGCCTCCACCGGGGTGCGCTTGTCATCCAGCGATAACCCATCGGCACGAACGTCGTAGAACCAGACATCGTCCGTGCTGCCGGGACCGTCATTGCGGAAGAAGAGGATCGCCGTCGAGACCCCCGCATATGGCTTGAACACACCCGAGGGGAGCTTCACCACCGCCTCCAGATGATGGTCTTCCACCAGCATCTTTCGCAGGTCCTTGTGCGCCTTCGACGAGCCGAACAACACGCCGTCCGGCACGATCACCGCCGCGCGGCCGCCCGGCTGCAATAGCCGCAGGAACAGAGCCAGAAACAGCAGTTCCGTCTTCCTCGTCTTCACCACGCGCTGCAGATCGGAACTCACGGCGTCAGCGTCGAGGGACCCGGCGAACGGCGGATTGGCGAGGATCAAGCTGTGCTTTCCGGCGTCGCCGTCGCTGGCGCCCTGGGCCAGGGAGTCCCGGTAGGCGATGTCCGGGGACTCCACCCCGTGCATGAGCATATTCATGCTGGCGATGCGCAGCATGGTGCTGTCGAAGTCGTACCCGTGGAACATCCGCCTGTTGAAGTGCAGGCGAGCATGGGCGTTGTAGAACATGTCCGGGTGCGTCTCCCGCAGATACTCCGACGCGCCGACTAGGAACCCCGCCGTGCCGCAGGCCGGGTCCACGATGACGTCCTCCGGGGTGGGTGCCGTCATCTGCACCATGAGGTCGATGATGTGCCGCGGAGTGCGGAACTGGCCGTTCACCCCCGCCGAGGCGATCTTGGAGAGCAGGTACTCGTAGAGGTCACCGGTCGTGTCTCGGCTGCCCATCGGCAGCTGGTCGATCAGGTCCACCGCGGTGGAGAGCATGCGTGCGTTCGGGATGGTGAACCGGGCATCCCGCATGTGATGTGCGTACGTGGAGTCCTCACCGCCCACCTGCTGGCCCAGCTGCCGCAGGAAGGGGAACACCTCGCGGTCCATGCGGGCGAACATCGTCTCCGCGGACTCGTTCTTCAGCTGCTGCCACCGCAGATGCTGCTGATCAGGGCCGAAGACGGGATTCTCCACCGGCTGGTTCGTGTGCCGCGCTTTGGCCTCGGCCTGCGTCTGCCTCTCGTCCAGGCGACGGAGGAAGAGCAGGTAGGTGATCTGCTCGATCACTTCCAGCGGATTGCTGATGCCACCCGTCCAGAAGGCGTCCCAGACACGGTCGACCTGCTTCTTAAGATTTCCTGTGATCATGGGTCATATGGTACACGCAGGCACTGGCTGTGGCGAGAATTAATATTCTTGCCAATACCGGCACCTCGATAATTTTTAACCAAATTTGTCACAGTCTCTTCAGGTTTTCAACAAGAATTACTGACTTTCGACACAGGGGTATTAAACAATAGAGCAGAGGCTGCGCTCTCCCATCATGCAATCCTGTAATCCAAGACAGACAGCCTTCTAGAATCTCCCTCAATTTCGAACTCAAAGTTTCTATCAATGCCGACCCGAAAAACCGGCCTACCCTTGTTCCAGTCCATAGACATGACACTTGGATTGATAAGAATAAAATCGGAGACATCCTCAGGATTTACCTCAAGTAGTGCCTCCACTTGCACAGGAACCTCCACTTTCCCTCGAATAGCGGCTGCACACTCTGTGTCTTCAATTAATTCAACCGGTTCCCATGTCGCATCACCCGAGTAAACCTCCACAGCATCCACTCGAACCTTCCAACCACCTTTAAAGTTTGACGCCAAAATGTCAGCCAGCTGACCCCCGCTATCTAACTCTTTACCCTCTAGCGCCATCAAGTAGCGTTCGACCTCAGCGATTGCTTCATCCCCCTGATCAACGGACAACAAGGGATTCATCTCAACTTCACTGATGGCGATATATCGATCTACCTCATCAGACAGATAATCCGCAAGTAATTGCTCGAGCGAAGTTGCGTACGAAAAGCTATTGAAATTGCCGACATCGTCGAGCAGATCAGAATGAAGGGTTCTCCTGGACTTTTCTGCAGAAGAATCCAATGGTGCTGCAAAGTCATTCGTATTTTTAGAGACAAACACAACATCAGACCCCTCAGGAGTCGAGTTAACGACCGTATCCCAGATTATCCAATCAGCAACACCTGACCCATCGATTTTCAAAGGCTTCCGCCTGAGAAAGTAGTCGTCTGCTAACCTTGCATGATCGAAGATCCGATGTGATAGGATTTTGAATCCCTTAGAGGACAAGAAGTCCTGAATTTTCACAGCAGTAGTTGAGAAGTCCTGGGATTTTTGTAACTCCTCGGCAACCCACTTACGTCGTCTTGACTTACCCAGCCCTGGGGTTGTGTCATCTTCGAGAGACCTAAGGCGCCCCAACCAGAACGGATGTGCCGAAATCAGCCAGCTTTTCAAACTATCAGCAGAATCTTTTATACTCGCAACCTCTTGCGCCGCAAGTTCCTTGACGACAACTTCAGGCACGCCAACTTCTGCAATCCCTGCAGACACCATCCCAATCAGGAGAGCAAATTCTTCCCCCTCCATTTCCCAGTTCCCAAACAGGATGTTTGTGTCCAAAATTATGAGCTTCACTCTTCTCCTAGGATCTGGGGTTTGACGCTTAAAAACCACCACTCCCCCCGCCATCCTGTGCGAGGTTGCTGAACCGACTGTAATGTCCTTGGAACCCCACCACAATGGTCTTCGTCGGGCCATTCCTGTGCTTCGCCACGATCAGGTCGGCCTCGCCCGCGCGCGGGGACTCCTTGTCATACACGTCCTCGCGGTGCAGCAGGATCACCATGTCCGCGTCCTGCTCGATCGAGCCCGACTCGCGCAGGTCGGACACCTGCGGCCGCTTGTCCGTCCTCTGCTCAGACCCACGGTTCAACTGGCTCAACGCGATCACCGGCACGTCGAGCTCCTTGGCCAGCAGCTTCAACGCCCTAGAGAACTCGGCGACCTCCTGCTGGCGGGACTCGACCTTCTTGCCGGAGCTCATGAGCTGCAGGTAGTCCAGCACCACCATCTTGAGGTTGTTCTTCTGCTTGAGCCGCCGGCACTTGGCGCGGATCTCCATCATGGTCATGTTCGGGGAGTCGTCGATGAAGAACGGCGCCTCGTTCAGCCGCCCCACGGTCGCGGCGATCTTGGACCACTGGTCGTCCCGGATGGTGCCCTTGCGCAGGTCCTGCAACGCGATCGTCGCCTCGGCGCTCAAGAGCCTCATCGCGATCTCGTTCTTCCCCATCTCGAGGCTGAAGAACACGGTGGCCATGTTGTGGTGGATCGCCGCGGCCCGCGCGAAGTCCAGCGCGAGCGTGGACTTGCCGACGGCGGGGCGCGCCGCGATCACGATCATCTGCCCGCCGTGCAGGCCCTGCGTCAGCTCGTCGAAGTCGTAGAAGTCCGTGGGCACGCCGGTCATGCCCTCGCCCTGGTTGCCCGCGGCCTCGATCTCGTCGACGGCGTGCTCCATGATCTCCGCGAGGCGCACGTAGTCCTCGGACTGGCGGTTCTCCGCCACCTTGTAGATCTCGGACTGCGCCTCGTTGACGATCTCCTCGACCTCGCCGTCGCCCTGGTAGCCGAGCTGGGTAATCTTGGTGCCGGCGGTGACCAGGCGCCGCAGCACGGCCTTCTCCGCCACGATCGCAGCGTAGAACCCGGCGTTGGCAGCCGTGGGCACGGACTGGATGAGCTCGTGCAGCACGGCCGGACCGCCCACGCGGCTCAGCTCCTGGCGCTTGTTCAGCAGGTCCGCCACGGTGACGGCGTCGGCGGGCTCGCCGCGGCCGTAGAGGTCGATGATCGCCTCGTAGATCATCTCGTGGCTGGGCCGGTAGAAGTCGTGCCCGCGCAGCAGCTCCACCACGTCCGCGATCGCGTCCTTGGAGAGCATCATGCCGCCGAGCACCGAGCGCTCCGCCTCCAGGTCCTGGGGCG
Source organism: Micrococcus lacusdianchii (assembly GCF_023155805.1). Taxonomy (GTDB): domain Bacteria; phylum Actinomycetota; class Actinomycetes; order Actinomycetales; family Micrococcaceae; genus Micrococcus; species Micrococcus lacusdianchii. Next base: position 214,926 of record NZ_JAKNUW010000001.1, read on the forward strand.
GCAGGAACCGCTCCGCCCCGCGGCCGGAGTCGTAGGAGTCCGAGTCTCCGTAGCCTTCAGTCAACTGCGGGGGCTCCCTTCCACGGCCGCGCCCTCACGACGCCGGCCCTCGGCCGGCACCGCCGGCTCGCCTCTACCTCGACAAAGAAGATCCCCGCCCGGCCGCCCGCCCCCATGCAGGTGGGGGCGTGGCGGTCCCCGGGCGACGGTCTGGACGGATGCGCGCCTGAACAGTGGTCACCTGCGGCCAATACCCGCCCTCGCGTTGGGAATACCACGGGACACTACGCCCGGCCCGGAACCCGGGCAACCGCGTTACCCACAGCTCTTGGGGACAACGTGTGGAGTACTCGGCGTGTCGCGTGCACACTCTGGGGACAGAGCTGGGGAGAACGCGGGCCCGACCTCCAGAATCCGCTTGTGACCTGGGGTTTTATGGTGTGGAGAACTGTGGAGAAGAACTTCTCCACCTCGCCGCCGCCCGCACTCCGGGCCACACGCCGATGGAACTCCCCCTCGAATCGGCCCCAACAAGCCGATCTGTCCACACCGCTGTCCACATTCCCCACAGGTGTGGACAACTTCTGTGGAGAACTCTCCCGCATTTGGGGACGGCCGAGTTGACGCACCCCCGTGCCCGGGCGTTCACTGCCCCGCCACCTCTGCGTCGCCATTCCAGGCGCCCTCGGCGCTTCTGGCGACCGCCGTGTTTTGCTCTCATCTCTGTCCAGTCATTCTCTTTGCGCATCAGTGCCCTCTCTCTGTGGCGCGGATCACGTTTGACGTGCATCAATGGTCATCACGCCCGACCCACTCCGGTCGACGTCCCCCAGCGATTGGAACCCCCATGTCCCTGTCTCGCCGCAGCTTCCTCGGCGGCGCCGGCGCGCTCGCGGGCCTCGGCGCCTTGACGGCGTGTTCCCCCACGGACGGCTCCCAGCAGAGCGTGTGGTCCACCTACGGCGTGGGCACCGGCACGTACAACGACCTCGCGGCGGTGGCGAACACCCTCACGCAGGTCAACGGCCGCCAGGTGCGCCTCATGACCTCCTCCACCGGCATGGGCCGCATGGCCCCGCTGATCAACGGGACCGCCGACTTCGCCCGCTCCGGCGACGAGTACTACTACGCCTTCGAGGGCGACGACGAGTTCTGTTCGCCGACGTGGGGCCCTCAGCCCATCCGTCAGGTGTGGACGCCGCGCGGCAACTACGGCGTGCTCGTCCGGAAGGACAGCGGCATCGAGACCGTCGAGGATCTCGAGGGGCGCAACTACCCCAACCTCGTGGGTGCCACGTCCATCAACCGCAAGCTCGAGGCGTTCCTCAACTACGGCGGTCTCACCCGTGCGGACACGAACCTCGTCAACACCACCTACGCAGGCCAGATCGAGATGCTGAAGACCGGGCAGCTCGACGCGCTCTACCAGAACGTCGTGGGCTCCAACGTCGAGGAGCTCGCCTCCCAGTACCCCATCCGCTGGCTCGACTTGAGCAGTGAGGACCCCAGCCGCTTCGAGTCCTGGGAGCGCCTGGCCCCCATCGCCCGCCCGGGCAGGTTCACCGGCGGCGCCGGTCTCGCGAAGGGCGAGTCCGCGGTGAACATGCAGTACTCGATCCCCCTGACGACGCTGTCCACCCGGCCGGCGGACGAGGTCGCGCAGCTGGCCACCCAGATCCACGAGAACTTCGACCGCTACAAGGACGCCACGCAGGACGCCAAGATGTTCGCCCTGGACAAGATCATGTTCGACCCGATGGTCGTCCCGTTCCACGACGGCGCGCGGTCGGTGTTCCTGGACCTGGGGGTGTGGACGCCGCACATGCAGCGTCGGCACGAGGCCCTGCTGGACCGGGAGGGGCTCCTCCTCGACGCCTGGCCGCCGTTCCTCGAGCAGCACCGCAAGGACGATGCCGCCGCCCAGAAGTGGTTCGACTGGAAGCAGGAGAACCTTCCGGACCTGCCCCCCATCGAGGACCTCCCGGAGGACGACGCGTCCGCCGCCGACACGCAGGGAGACGACGCATGACCACGACCACCCCCGCCGACGCCATCGCGGTCACCCGCCGCAACCCCCGGCTCACGCCGTTCTGGAGCGTCGTCACGGTCGTCCTGACCGTACTGGGCGTCCTCGCGACCATGAACCAGGTGTTCTTCTGGAATCTGGGGGGTGTGACCCGGCTGGAGAACACGTTCCTGTATCTCCTCCTCGCCACCTTCCTCCCCATCATCTTCATCGTCACCCCTGCCACACACCGCCGCGGAGGACGAAAGGAGCGGCGCACCGCTCCTCCGCCCGGCACCGGGGCGATGCGGATCGTCGAGGCGGACCAGACCACCGATCAGATGACCGACCGGCGCACCGGCGTCCCCTGGTACGACGTCGCACTCATCCTCCTCGTGGAGGTCTGCTGTCTGTACTTCGCGGCGAACGGCCTGGACATCCAGGAATACGGGTGGGAGTGGAACGCCCCCCTCACCGCCACCGTGCTCTCGGTCGTGTTCTGGCTCCTGATCGTGGAGGTGCTGCGGCGGTCGGCGGGGTGGATCGTCGCGGCGCTGGCCCTGGTGTTCTCCCTGTACCCCATGATCGCCGGTCAGATCCCCATCGGGATCCTCCAGGGCATCGACTACGACGCCCTCACCCTGGCCCAGATCCACGCCATGGGAACCGAGTCCATCCTGGGCCTCCCCCTGCAGACCGCCGGGACGATCCTCGTCGGATTCCTCCTCTTCGGCACGGTCCTGCAGCACACCGGCGGAGCCGACTTCTTCCACAACGTCTCCACGGCACTCTTCGGGCGGTACCGCGGCGGCTCGGCCAAGGTGGCCGTGGCGTCCTCCGCCACCATGGGCATGATGTCCGGATCCGCCGTGTCCAACGTGCTGACCACCGGCCCGATGACCATCCCGGCGATGGTGCGCTCCGGGTTCACCCCGCGCGTCGCCGGAGCCGTCGAGGCCACCGCCTCGTCGGGTGGCTCCATCACGCCCCCCATCATGGGCACGGCGGCGTTCCTCATGGTGTCGTTCGTGGGCGTGCCGTACACCACCATCCTCGTCGCCGCGACGATCCCGGCGATCCTGTACTTCCTCGGCATCTTCCTGCAGGTGGACGCCTACTCGGCCGTCCACGGCCTGCGGGGGGTCCCCCGGGACCGCCTTCCGCGCCTCGGCCGGTCCCTCGTCGAGGGATGGCCCTACCTGACCGCGCTGGTCCTGCTGACCGTCCTGCTCTTCATCCTGGACTCCGAGGCGCAGGTCCCCTACTGGATCACCGGAGTCCTGCTGCTGATCGCCGTCCTCAGCCCCCGCGTGCGCATGGGCAGGCGCCAGTGGTTGGACCTGGCGGTGGACTGCGGCCGCACCCTCGCGCAGATCATCGGCATCATCGCCGGCGTCGGTCTGATCCTCGGCGGACTCTCCGCCACGGGCGTCGCCCTGTCCCTCTCCCGAGACCTGCTGGCACTGGTCGGGGACAACGTGGTGCTGCTGCTCATCGCCGGCGCCGCCGTCTGCTTCGTGCTCGGCATGGGCCTGACCATCTCCGCGGCCTACGTGTTCCTGGCCATCGTGATGGTCCCGGCCGTCGTGGCCCTCGGGGTGAACCCCCTCGCCGCGCACCTGTTCGTGATCTACTGGGCCTCGGTCTCCTACATCACCCCGCCCGTGGGCCTGGCCGCCTTCGCGGCGGCCGGCATCTCCAAGGCGTCCCCCATGGCGACCTGCGTCGAGGCCATGCGCCTGGGCGCGGTGAAGTACATCGTGCCGTTCGGCTTCGCCCTGAATCCGGCCCTGGTGGCCCAGGACGACCCCGGGCGGGTCGCCGTGGCGTTCGTCTTCAGCCTGGTGGCGGTCTACGCCATCGCCGGCGCCTTGGGCGGCCACCTGGCCTTCGTGGAGCGCCGGGTGCCCCTGTGGGCCCGGGCGGCGCTCGTCGTCGGCGGCTTCATGATGTTCCTGCCGCAGATGTGGGTGACGCTGCTCGGCCTGGCCCTCACCGCCGTGGTGGTGGTGCTCGTCCGGCTGACCGTCCCCGGCGACCTGCCCCCGGAGCCGGTGGTGGACCCCGACGGGCTCACCGACCGCGCAGACCGCCCGGCCCCCGCCCACGCCTGAGCACCGCGGCTCCCCGCACCGACCCGACCCGACCTGCCCCGAAGGAGATCCCATGAGCCCCGACCCCGCGACCCCCACCGAGCCCCTGGTGCTGTTCACCGCCGAGGACGGGATCGGCACGATGACGATCAACCGCCCCGAGGCGCGCAACGCGATGAACCAGGCCGTCCAGGCCGCGGTCCGTGAGGTCCTGGACGAGGTGGAGGAGCGCGAGGACATCCACGTGCTCGTCGTCACCGGTGCCGGGGACAAGGCCTTCGTCGCCGGCGCGGACATCCGGGAGCTCGCGGAGCGCGGCCCCGTGGACGGACTCGTCGGGCGCATGCAGGGCCTCTACTCCCGCCTGCACGCGATGGAGACGCCCACCGTGGCGGCCGTGAACGGCTACGCGTTCGGCGGCGGCTGCGAGCTGGCCCTGGCCTGCGACGTGCGCATCGCCTCCCAGCGCGCCCAGTTCGCCCTCCCGGAGACGGGCCTGGGCATCCTCCCGGCGGCCGGGGGCACGCAGCGCCTGGCGCGCCTCGTGGGCGTGGGCAACGCGACCGAGATGATCCTCACCGGCCGGCGCGTCCCGGCCGAGGAGGCCCTGCGCATGGGCCTGGTGACCGCCGTCGTCCCCCCGGAGGAGCTGATGGCCCGGGCGAAGGAGACGGCGCAGGCGATCGCGGCGCGCGGCCCCCTCGCCAACCGCCTGGCCAAGACCGTGCTCGAGCACGCCTTCGACACGGACCGCGAGACCGGCCTGCTGCTGGAGAGGCTGGCCGTGAGCGTCCTCTACGCGCACACTGAGCGGGACGAGGGCACCTCCGCGTTCTTCGAGAAGCGCCCCCCGCAGTACCGCTGACAGCACCACGACACCGCTACGAAGGGAACACCCATGACCATCGACATCCGCCGCGCCGTCGTCCTCGGCTCCGGCACCATGGGCTCGCAGATCGCCGCCGTGGTCGCCCTGGCCGGCTACACCACCGCCCTGGTGGACATCAGGCAGGAGCAGCTGGACCACGCCCGCGCCGAGCTGACGAAGCGCCTGGACCGCGACGTCGAGAAGGGCCGCCGGGAGCGCGCCGACGTCGACGCCGCGTGGGAGCGACTCACCCTGACGACCGACCGCGATGCCGTGGCGGCGAACGCCGACCTCGTCATCGAGGCCGCCGTGGAGGACCTCACCATCAAGCGGTCCATCTTCGCGGAGCTGGACGCGGTGTGCCCGCCGGACGCCCTGCTGGTGACGAACTCCTCCAACATCGTCTCCTCCCGCGTGGCCGACGCCACCGAGCGGCCCGGCAAGGTGTGCAACCTGCACTTCTTCAACCCGGCCCTCGTCATGGCGTGCGTCGAGGTCGTCCCCCACGAGGGCACGGACCCGGAGACCGTGGAGGCCGCCGTGGCCTTCGTCGAGTCGCTGGGCAAGACGCCCGTGAAGCTGAAGAAGGAGGTCCCGGGCTTCCTGGCCAACCGCCTACTCAACGCGCTGCGCCGGGAGGCCGTGGACCTGTACGAGGACGGCGTCGCCGACTTCAAGGACATCGACCTGGCCGCCAAGACCGCCCTGGGGCACCCGATGGGCCCCTTCGAGCTGATGGACCTGGTGGGGATCGACGTCGTCTACCTCATCCGCCTCGCCGAGTACGAGCAGACCGGCGACCCCGCCTCCCTGCCGGCCCCGTCCATCACCCAGAAGTACGAGGCGGGCGACTTCGGCCGCAAGACGGGCCGCGGCTGGTACGAGTACCCGGCCGAGTGAACGGCTCAGGCGGAGGCGAGGCGGGGCGGGAACAGGGCGGCCGCGATGCGCGTGACGCGCTGGACCGCCCGGTTGTGGTCGTGCTCCCGCCAGATGAGCCGCACGTCCAGCGGGGCGCCGCCGGGCTCGAGGGCCAGCCACGAGACGCCGTCGGCGCCGATGTTGTCCCGCACCGAGTCCAGGCTCAGGGCGATCCCGACGCCGGCGTCCACCAGCAGGGTCTGCGTCCACGAGTCGGGCGCGTGCTCCCGCACGCGGGGCACGAACCCGGCGGTGCGGGCCAGGCTCTGGAGGCGGTTGCTCAGGGCGGACATGGACCCGCCGGGCAGGGTGATCCACTCCTCCTCGGCCAGGTCCGCCATGGCCACCGAGGACGCCGAGGCCAGCCGGTGCGTCCTGGGCATCGCCACGATCAGCCGCTCCCGCCCCACCAGGTAGGAGCGCACGTCCGCGGGAAGGAAGTCCCACCGACCCACGGAGAGGTCCAGGTCCCCGCTGATCACCCGCTCCAGACCCTGCGGGGAGAACTGGGAGCTGTGCAGCTCGAGGCGCACCCCCGGGCACCGGGCCCGCACCTCCCGCGCCAGCCGTGCCACGCTGCGGTTGATGGAGGCGCCGGCGAAGCCCAGGCGGACGACGCCGGTCTCCCCCGTCACGGCGCCGCGCACCGTGTCCCGGGCGCGCTCGGAGACAGCCACCAGCTCCCGCGCCACCTCCACGAGGGCCGCACCGGCCGGGGTCAGGGAGACGTGGCGCGTGCTGCGCTCGAACACCGGGGCGCCCAGGTCCTTCTCCAGCGCCTTGATCAGCCGGCTCAGGGCCGGTTGGGCCATGCGGAGTCGCGCGGCGGCGCGGCCGAAGTGCAGCTCCTCGGCGACGGCCAGGAAGGCCCTGGCGTGGTGGACGTCCATGACCGTCCTCCTCGCTCCGTGCCGGGGCCGGGAGATCGATGCTGAGAGCGCATCGCCGACCTTCGGAATATGTATTAGACAGGATCTAATCACCCTGGTTTGGTGGTGTCCACACCGTGTCGGACATCACAGCGAGGAGAGCCCCCGATGAGCACGCCCGGATCCCAGGCCGCGTCGCCGCGACGACCGCTGGACGGCATCGTCGTCGCCGACTTCTCCCGCGTGCTCGCCGGGCCCTACGCCACCATGCTCCTGGCGGACATGGGGGCCACCGTCATCAAGGTCGAGTCGCCGAACGGGGACGACACCCGCCTGTGGATGCCCCCGGAGCGGGACGGGATCGGGACCTACTACCTCTCGGTGAACCGCAACAAGAGCTCCATCGCCCTGGACCTGGCGGACGAGCAGGACCTGCGCACGGCGTACGCGATCCTGGACCGCGCCGACGTGTTCGTGGAGAACTTCAAGCCCGGCGGCCTGGCCCGGTTCGGCCTCGACCCCGAGTCCGTCCGCGAGCGCTGGCCCCGCCTCATCCACGCCAGCATCACCGGCTTCGGCACGGCAGGGGGCGCGTCCATGCCGGGGTACGACCTGCTCGTGCAGGGGATGTCGGGGTTCATGCACGTCACCGGCCACCCGGACGCGGACCCCCAGCGGGCCGGCGTGGCGATCTTCGACGTCGTCACCGGCCTGCACGCCGCCGTCGGCATCCTGGCCGCCCTGCTGGAGCGGCAGGGCAGCGAGGACGGCCCTGGGCAGCATGTGGCCCTGAACCTGCTCTCCTCCGCCCTGTCCGGGCTCGTGAACCAGACCACGGGCTACGCGGCGGCGGGGGACAACCCCCAGCGGCTCGGCAACGACCACCCCAGCCTGTACCCCTACGGGCCGTTCCCCGCGGCGGACCAGGACCTCATCATCTGCGTGGGCAACGACAGCCAGTTCGCCCGCCTCGTCCAGACCTTGGGCGTGCCGGAGCTGGCCGACGACCCGCGCTTCGAGTCCGTGCTGCTGCGCAACGAGAACCGGGACGAGCTGCGGATCCTGATGGCGGAGGCGCTCGCCGCCGGGACCGCCGACCACTGGTTCCGGCGCCTCCAGGCGGTGGGCGTGCCCTGCGCCCCGATCCTGGACATCGCCCAGGGCGTGCAGCGCGCCGACGACCTCGGGCTGGAGCCGGTGGTCCAGGTGGGCGCGCCCGGGACCCGTCAGGTCCCGCTGATCCGCAACCCCGTCTCCTTCAGCCGGACCCCCGTGGCCTATCCGAAGGCGCCCCCGCACCTGGACGAGGACGCCGCGGACGTCCGCGCCTGGCTCGAGGCCACCCCGGCCCGCCGGCACGACGGCGATCGGGCGGCCGACCCGGAGGCGGCCCGGTGAGCGGCGGCGTCTTCGAGTGCCCCGTCCCCGTCCGCTGGTCGGACCAGGACGCGAACGGCCACGTCAACAACGCACGCGTGGTGACCCTCCTCGAGGAGATCCGGATCGCGGCCTACCTGGCATGGCTGGACTCCACCCCGGACTCCGGGCTGCCCCGTGTGGTGCGCACCCTGACCGTGGACTTCCGCCGGGCCGTCCACCGGCCCGGGGTCACCGCCGCCGACGAGGCCACGGCCGCCGCCCGCCAGACCACCTCCCCACCGACTGACCACGGCGCACCGCCGCCCCCCGCTGACAGGAGATCCTGACATGGCATCCCTCACCCCCGTCATCGAGCACCCGGACTTCCTCCTTCTGGACGAGGAGCTCGACGCCGACACGCTCGCCCTGCGGGACCGGGTGCGGTCCTTCGCACTCGAGCACGTGGAGCCCGTGATCAACGACCACTGGGAGCGCGCCGAGTTCCCCTACGGGATCCTCCCGGCCCTGCGCGAGACCGGGATCGTGGGCACGTACATCCAGGGCTACGGCTGCCCGGGGATGTCGCGGCTGCAGGCCGGGATCGTGGCCCGGGAGATGGGCCGCGTGGACGGCTCGGTGAACACGTTCCTGGGCGTGCACGCCAACCTCGGCATGGGCTCCATCTACATCCTCGGCGACGAGGAGCAGCGCCAGCGCTGGCTGCCCGCCATGGCCCGCCTGGAGAAGACCGGCGCGTTCGCCCTAACCGAGCCCGCGCACGGGTCCGACTCCGTGTCCCTCGAGACGTCGGCCCGGCGGGACGGGGACTCGTGGATCATCGACGGCCACAAGCGCTGGATCGGCAACGGCGCCGCCGGCGACGTGATCGTCCTCTATGCCCGGGATGAGGCGGACGGCCAGGTCAAGGCGTTCGTGGTCGAGAAGGACGACGACGGCCGCTACCCGGAGGGCTACTCCCCCGAGGTGATCACCGGCAAGGTCGCCAAGCGGGCCATCCACCAGGCCGACATCCGGATCGAGGGCCTGCGCGTGCCGGAGGAGAACCGCCTGGCGAACTGCGAGTCCTTCGCGGGCGTCAACCGGGTCCTCAAGGCGACCCGCGGCGGCGCCTCGTGGGAGGCGCTGGGCCACGGCATGGCGGCCTTCGAGATCGCCGCCCGGTACTCCCTGGAGCGCGAGCAGTTCTCCGCGCCGATCGGCTCCTACCAGCTCGTGCAGGAGAAGCTGGCCACGATGCTCTCCGACCTCGTCTCGATGCAGCTGATGTGTCGGCGCATGGCCGAGCTCGCCGAGGACGACCGACTCACCGACCCGATGGCCTCCCTGGTCAAGATGACCACCTCGCGCAAGGCACTGGCCATGTGCCGCGAGGCCCGTGACCTGCTCGGCGGCCAGGGACTGCTCCTGGAGAAGCACATCGCCCGCCACATGACCGACATGGAGGTCGTCTCCACCTACGAGGGCACCGACTCGATGCAGGCCCTCATCGTGGGACGCGAGATCACCGGCATCTCCGCCTTCACCCGCAAGCACCGCTGACCGCTGCACCCCCGAGAGGACACCGATCATGAGCACCGCCTTCCATTCCGACACCGATTCCTTCCTCGGCCGCGCCGACGTCGTCGGCCTGGACTCCCTGTTCTCCGCCGAGGAGAAGGCCGTCGCACTGCAGGTGCGCGGCTTCGTGGACGAGCACATCCGCCCGCACATCGCCCGCTGGTACGACGACGCGGTGTTCCCGCACGAGATCGTCCCCGAGCTGGGCCGCCTCGGCGTGCTCGGGATGCCCTACGAGGGCCACGGCATGCCCGGTCGCTCGGCGGTGGAGTACGGCCTCGCCGCCCAGGAGCTCGAGGCCGGAGACTCCGGCCTGCGCACCTTCGTCTCCGTCCAGGGCTCCCTGGCCATGGGCGCGATCCACAAGCACGGCTCCGAGGAGCAGAAGGAGCACTGGCTGCCGCGGATGACGGCGGGCGAGGCGGTGGGCTGCTTCGGCCTCACCGAGCCCGGCGCCGGCTCCGATCCGGCGTCCATGACCACCACGGCCCGCCAGGAGGCCGGCGGGGACTGGGTCCTCAACGGGACCAAGCGGTGGATCGGGCTGGGGACCATCGCCGACGTCGCGATCGTCTGGGCCCAGACCGGGGAGATCGGGGACGGCCGCGGGGTCCGCGGCTTCGTGGTGCCCACGGACACCCCCGGCTTCACCGCCGAGGCCATCACGGGCAAGCTCTCCATGCGCGCCTCGATCCAGACGGAGCTGCACCTGGAGGACGTCCGCCTGCCTGCGGACGCGATCCTCCCGGCGGACTCCGCCGTCGGGCTTAGGGGCCCCTTCCAGTGCCTCAACGAGGCCCGCTACGGGATCATCTGGGGCGCGATGGGCGCGGCCCGCGACTCCTTCGACGCCGTCCTCGACTACGCGATGCAGCGGCAGCAGTTCGGGGTGCCGCTGGCCTCCCACCAGCTGACGCAGGCCAAGCTCGCGGACATGGCCGTGGCCATCGGCAAGGGCTACCTGCTGGCGCACCAGATCGGCCGCGCCAAGGACGCCGGCCCGCTCACCCCCGCCATGATCTCGGCGGGCAAGCTGGACAACTGCCGCGTGGCCATCGGCATCGCCCGGGAGGCCCGCGAGATGCTCGGCGGCAACGGCATCACCCTGGAGCACTCGCCGCTGCGGCACGCGAACAACCTCGAGTCCGTGCGCACCTACGAGGGCACGGACGAGGTCCACCAGCTCACGCTCGGCCGGCACCTCACGGGCATCGGCGCGTTCGCCCCGGCCCGCTGAGCCGCGCCCGCCGGACTCAGGCGTCGTCGTCGGCGGGGGCCTCGGGCGCCGGGGCCTCCTCGGCGACGGACGCGAGGATCGGGGTGGCCGGCAGCTTCCGCACGCGCTTGGGGCGGCGGGCGCGGGCAGGGATGAGGGCGCGCATGTTCTCGGTCTTGCCGAAGCAGAGCAGCCGGTCGCCCTCCTCGAGGACCTTGGTGTCCGCGGGGTTGGGGAACACGGAGGTGCCGCGGTGCAGGGTGAGCACCTGCAGGTCCTTCGCGAGCAGCCCGGAGTCCTCGATGGACTGGCCCACCCAGCCGGAGCCGGCGTGCACGGTGATCTCACCGACGCCGTACCCGGTGGAGACGGCCAAGCGCTGGCGCACGTCGATGTCCGGGAAGCCGGCCTGGTCCGCCACGTAGTCGATGATCGCGCCGGCCACGTCCAGGTCCGTGGCGGCCTCGATGCCCTGCAGCCCCGGGGAGGAGTTCACCTCCATGACCAGCGGGCCGTGCTCGCCCTCGAGCATGTCCACGCCGGCCACGCGCAGGCCCATGATGTGGGCGGCGCGCACGGCGGTCTCCGCGTACTCGGGCGAGAGCTCGACGCGCTCCACGGTGCCGCCGCGGTGCACGTTGGAGCGGAACTCGTCCCCCTGGGCGCGGCGGCGCATCGCGGCCACCACGCGGTCCCCCACCACGAGCGCGCGGATGTCCGTGCCCTTGGACTCCTCCACGAACCGCTGGATGAGCACCTGCTGGTTGGTGCCGTGCAGCGTCTCGATGATCGCCTCGGCCACCTTCTTGGTCGGCGCCAGGATCACGCCGATGCCCTGGGTGCCCTCGAGCAGCTTGATCACCACGGGCGCCCCGCCCACCATGTCGATCGCCGTGGAGACCTCACCGCGGTTGCGCACGAACACGGTGGCGGGCATGTCGATCTCGTGGCGGGAGAGGATCTGGGTGGCCCGCAGCTTGTCCCGCGAGTTCATGATCCCGGCGGCCGTGTTGGGCGTGTAGACGTCCATCTGCTCGAACTGGCGCACCACGGCGGTGCCGAAGTAGGTCACCGAGTTGCCGATGCGCGGCAGCACGGCGTCGTAGCCGGAGAGGGGGCGGCCGCGGAACATCAGATCGGGCTCGTCCGAGCTGAGGTCGATGCCGAAGCGCAGGGTGTCCAGGACCTTCACCTGGTGGCCGCGCTCGAGCGCCGCGGTCTTGAGGCGCTGCGTCGAGTAGGCGCGCAGGGAACGGGAGAGGATGGCGAGCTTCATGACCGCTTTCCTGGGAGGATGAGGGGCGTGTCTGAATCTAAGCACACGGCCCCGGCCCCCCACGGCGTGCCCCCCACCGACGACGGCGCCGCTCGCCCGGGGCTGGTGGGCTGGCGCGAATGGGTCGGCCTGCCCGCCGCCCACACCCCCTGGATCAAGGCCAAGATCGACACCGGCGCCCGCACCTCGGCGCTCCACGCCTTCGGCATCGAGCGGTTCACCCGCGACGGCGCCGCGTGGGTCCGGTTCGAGGTGCACCCGTGGCAGACCTCGGCCGCGGACGCGCGGACGGCCGAGCTGCCGGTGGCCGACCTGCGCACGGTCCGCTCCTCGAACGGCAAGGCGCAGGAGCGCGTCGTCGTCGTGATGCCGCTGACCCTGGCCGGCCGCACGATCGAGGCCGAGGTGACCCTGACCCACCGGGACGAGATGGGCTTCCGCATGCTCGTGGGGCGCACCGCGCTGGCCGCCGGCGGCCTCCTCGTGGACCCCGCCGCCTCGTACGTGGGCGGGCAGCCGCCGCGCGGCGTGCGCCGCCGGAACCGAGGACGCGCATGAGCCGTCGCCCCGCCCGCGCCCCCTTCGCGTTCGGCGGGGTCGAGGTGCCGGCCGGCCGCCGCCACGAGCTGTCCCTGCCGATCTCCCAGCTCGTCACCGGCGCGGACGTCACCCTGCCCGTGCACGTGCTCCACGGCCGCGAGGACGGGCCCACCGTGTGGGTCTCCGCCGCGATCCACGGGGACGAGGTGGCCGGCGTCGAGATCGTCCGCCGCGTCCTGGAGCGCCTGCAGCCCAAACACCTGCGCGGCACCCTGCTGGCCGTGCCCATCGTCAACGTGCTCGGCGTGATGGCCGGGGACCGCTACCTGCCGGACCGCCGCGACCTGAACCGCTCCTTCCCCGGCTCCGCCCGGGGCTCGCTGGCCTCGCGCATCGCGCACCTGATGATGACCGAGGTGATCGGCCGCTGCACCGTGGGCATCGACCTGCACACCGGCGCGGACCGCCGCTCCAACCTGCCGCAGATCCGGTGCGACCTGGAGGACCCCCAGACCCGCGCGCTCGCCGAGGCGTTCGGCGCGCCCGTGCTCTTCCACGCCCGCCTGCGGGACGGCTCCCTGCGCGCCGCGGCCCGCGAGACCGGCGCGCGCGTGCTGCTCTACGAGGCCGGCGAGGCCTGGCGGTTCGACGAGTACGCGATCGCCCCCGGCGTGGACGGCGTGCTGCGCGTCCTGGCGCACCTGGGCATGGTGCGCGCCGCCGACGTCGGGCTGACCCCCGGCGACGACGAGGTGCCCCCCGCCGTCGACGCCACCGGCGAGAACGCCGAGTCCGTGGAGACGGACCCCGGCACCCACGTGGTGTGGCGCTCCGGGTGGGTGCGCGCCCGCGCCGACGGCCTGCTACACCTGGACGTGGCGCTCGGGCAGACCGTGCGCGCGGGCGAGCGGATCGGCGCGCTCTACAACTCCTTCGGCCGCCGCCTGGCCCACGTGAGCGCGGAGCTCAGCGGCGTGGTGGTCGGCCGCGCCGAGGCCCCGCTGGTGCACCGCGGGGACGCGCTCGTGCACATCGGCGAGCTCGACGGCCGGCCGACCACCACGCTGCCGGTGGCCGAGCCCGTGCGCTCCGGCGTGCGCGGAGGCCGGCCCTCCCACTACGAGGAGCGGGCCGAGCACCTGCCCTGAGCGGCACGCGGCGTCCTGCGCGCGACTCAGACCTCCGGCGAGACGAACGCCGCGGTGTCGTAGTACGTGGCGAAGCGCTGCACCAGGTCCCCGGAGAACTCCAGCAGGGATACCCCCGCGTAGGAGACCTCGCGGCCCGTGGTGAGGGTGCCGGTGGAGGTCCACTCGAGGACGCCGAGGTCGCCCTCCTCGCGCACGGAGACGAACTCGGTGGAAAGGCTGGAGAAGACCTCGCGGTACTGCCGCCAAAACTCCTCGGGTCCCTGGTCGGCGCCGGAGGCGTCCTTCTCGGGGCGCTGGAGGGTGGCGCCCTCGGCGAACAGCTCCAGCAGCGGGGCGGCCTCGCCCTCGTCCATGCGGTGCAGGGCCTCGACGAAGCGGTCGGTGCGGGTCTCGGCGGTCATGGGTTCCTCCTGGGGTTCGGGCGGCCCGGGGCGGGAGGCCCGGGGTCCGCGGTGGTCGCCAGCGCATCACTGATCCGCCGCTGTGCCCACCCCTGGGGCGCGCCCGGGATGCGAGAGGAAAAAGTCCTCGCTTAGTGGCGGCTGATCCCTGGACACCGGGGGTGTCGTGGCGGTCCAATGGGAGGTGTCGTCAGGCGGGCATGCGGAGCCGCCCGACGGCCGATCGTTCCACCCCGCCTCCGAAAGGCATCATCATGCTGAAGGCCATCTCCTCCATGGGCATCAAGTCCGATCACATGTACGCCGCCGGCCTGGCCTCCGTCGGCCTGACCTGGGTCGCCTGGGCCGTCTCCCGCTTCGGCGCCGACGAGCCCAAGCCCCAGGCCGACCGCTGGGGCCTGTTCACCGGCGAGTGGGCGCCCACCTTCATCGCCCTCGGCACCGCGCTCAAGCTCGAGGAGCAGAACGCGCGCTCGCTGACCAAGTGACCCGCTGACCCGTGGGACCGCCGGCACGGCGGCTCCACGGACTCCACGGTCCCGTGCCGCCCGGCGAGAGCCGACGGCGCGGGGCCGTCCCGTGTCCCGGAGCCCTAGGCCGAGGGCCGCCGGGCGATCTCGCGACGGCCGTGCACGAGGGCGTAGTACCCGGCCAGGGCCGCCACCAGCCCCGCACACGTCAGGAACATGACGGGGATGCCCGCCGCGGCCACCAGCACGCCCAGCATCACCGGACCCAGCCCGGTGCCCAGGTCCAGCAGCAGGAAGTACGTGCCCATCGCCACCCCCACCGACGACGGCGGCACCACCTGCGCCGCGATCGTCTGGAACACGCTGATCCCCGGCCCGTAGCTCAGTCCCAGCACCGCACGGCCAACGATGGTCCCGGCCGCGAAGAGCACGAAGAACAGGCCCGGCAGCGTCGGGGCCAGCCCCTGGCCGGAGGCGTAGACACCCACGAACGTCAGGATCCCGCCGTAGGCGAAGCCGGTCGCCATGGCCACCACGGCCACCGGGGCCGCCTCCAGGGAGAACACCGCCGCGCGGTGCAGGCGGAACCGGCCCATCCGCTGCCCCTCCGGGACGCGCAGCAGCAGCGAGACCAGCAGGGCCGCCGTCGTGAGGCCCGTGCAGGCGAGGAACAGGGCGTCGTGCCCGGGGCCGCCGGCCAGCTGGAACGCCAGGACCGGCCCCACCGCGCCCGCGATGGTCATGGCGGTGGAGAACCAGCCGGTCCCCTCGGAGCGCCGCGCCGGCGGGACGATCGACTGCACCGTCGTGGCGAGGACGGTGCCCGCGGCCCCGAAGCACATGCCCCCGGCCCCAGGCAGTGGCGGCCGGGGCGGTGGTCACGCGGGTGACCACCGCCCCGAGCACGAACGCCCCCACCACCAGGCCGGCCTACGCGTCGGCCGCGCCGAACCGCAGGACCGCGTACGCGGCCATCGCGGTCATGAGGGAGTAGAAGATCATGGCCACGAAGAAGTACGTGACCCCCACCAGCACGAACTGCCGCGTCCACAGGCGCTGCGGCGGCGCATCGGCGGGCACGGGGTGGGGGAGGTCGGCCATGTCCGCCATTGTCCCCGGTCCGCGGGCGGTCCCACGCACGACGACGCCCCGCCCGTTCCAGCGGAACGGGCAGGGCGTCGTCGTCGGTCTCCCGGAGAGGCCGGACGGCGTCCGGCGCGGGGCCGGCCGCCCTCAGAAGCGGATGATCACTTCTTGGAGCCCTTGGCGGCCACGACCTGCAGGGCGACGGTCGCGACGACCTCGTCGTGCAGGCGCACCTGGGCCTCGTGGTTGCCCACGGTCTTGATGTGGGCCGGGAGGGTCACCTGGCGCTTCGAGACGGTGCCGAGGCCGGCGGCCTCGATCGCCTCGGCCACGTCCGCGGCCTGGACGGCGCCGAACAGGCGGCCCTCCTCACCGGCCTTGCGGTCGATGCGGACGGTGGCCGACTGCAGCTTCGCAGCCTGGGCCTGGGCGTCCTCGAGCGAGGCCGCGGCGCGCGCGGCGCGGGCGGCCTGCAGGGACTCGACCTGCTTCTCCCCGCCCTTGGTCCACACGGTGGCGAAACCGCGCGGGAGCAGGTAGTTGCGGGCGTACCCGTTCTTGACCTCGACGACGTCACCGTCGGTGCCGAGGCCGGCGACCTCCTGGGTCAGGATGAGCTTTGCCATTGTCGTTCCTCTCCTCTGCTCGCTCGATCAGCCGCGGCCGGCGCCGGCGTAGGGCAGCAGGGCCACCTCGCGGGCGTTCTTGACGGCCTGGGCGATCTTGCGCTGCTCCTGGACGGTCACGCCGGTCACCCGACGGGCGCGGATCTTCCCGCGGTCGGAGATGAACTTGCGCAGCAGGGCCACGTCCTTGTAGTCGATCTCGGTGATCTTGGCGGCCTTGAGCGGGTTGGACTTCGGTTTGGGCTTGCGGAGTTCAGCCTTCGCCATCGTGGTGCTCCTTCTTCTCTGGAGCCCGCAGAACGGTTCTGCGGGATGGGATCCACGCGGTGTGCCGCGTGGAGTGCGCCGCGGCGGTGCCGCGGTGCGGGGGTGGCCCGGTGTGACGGGCCTCCGGGCGACGCACGCCCGGACGGGGGTCCTGAGGGGACCGGAGGGCCGGACCGCCGTGCGGGGCACGACGCCGGCCGGCCGCCGATCAGAACGGCGGCTCACCACCGGCGGGGGTGTCCCAGCCGCCGCCCGCGCTGCCGCCGGACCAGGGGTCCTGCGCCGGAGCGGACTGCTGGCCGCCCGAGGGCTGGCCCCAGCCGCCGGACTGCTGTCCGCCGCCGAAGCCGCCGTCGTTGAACCCGCCGCCCTGCTGGCCGCCCCCGGAGGAGCCGCCGCCGGGCTGCTGCCCGCCGCCGAAGCCACCACCGCCGCCACCGCGCTGCGAGCGCGTGACCTTGGCCGTGGCGTACTTCAGTGAGGGGCCGACCTCGTCCACGTCCATCTCCCAGGACGTGCGGTTGTTGCCCTCACGGTCCTGGTAGGAGCGGGACTTCAGGCGTCCCTGCGCGACGACGCGCATGCCCTTGGTCAGCGACTCCGCCACGTTCTCCGCGGCCTCGCGCCAGATCGAGCAGCGCAGGAACAGGGTCTCCCCGTCCTTCCACTCGTTGGACTGGCGGTCGAAGGTGCGGGGGGTCGAGGCGACGGTGAAGTTCGCCACGGCCGCACCGTTCGGGGTGAAGCGCAGCTCGGGGTCGGCGGTGAGGTTGCCGACCACGGTGATGACGGTCTCTCCGGCCATGGTCACTCCTGTGTTCGCGAAATCGGTCAGCGGGCGGGGACGGAATTCCCCGGTGGTGTCGCCGGGTGCGGGGCGGATCGGCCGGGCCGACCGCCGGACGCTCCCGGCGGCGAAGATCACTCGGCGGAGATCTTCTGCTCCTCCGGACGGATGATCTTGGTGCGCATGATCGTCTCGTTGATGTTCAGGACACGATCCAGCTCCTGGGTGGCGGCCGGCTCGGCCTGGAAGTTCACGACCACGTAGATGGCCTCGGACTTCTTCTGGATCTCGTAGGCGGTCTTGCGGCGACCCCACACGTCGATGCTGTCGACGGTGCCGCCGGCGTTGGTGACGACCTCGAGGTACTTCTTCAGGGTCGGCTCCACGGTGCGCTCGTCGACCTCAGGGTCGATCAGCACCATCAGCTCATAAGCACGCATGAGAACCCACCTCCTCTGGGCTTGCGGCCACGGCCTCTCCGTGGCAGGAGGTTCTGTGCTCGTCCCCCGCGCGTCGGTCCACACTCTTGGCGGCACGCGGAGAATCCTGACGATCCTATCATCCGGGTCGAGCACCGGGCCATGGCCCGGTGGGCCGTCAGCGCGGCCCGGGCCCCGGGCCGGGGAGCCCAGGGGCATCGGGTCCCGGGGTCCGCACCCCCCGCACGGACCCCGGTCGGCCGCGGCCTCGATCCCGATCCCCAGTCAACCCCAGCCGCGCTCCGTGCGGGGCGGGTCGGCGTCGTCTGTGGACAACCCGGGCGGCCACGCCCCCGCCCGGGCGCAGTACTGCCGCGTATCCGCCGGTCTACCTGGCAGTACTGCGCCCGGGCCACGCCGGACACCCCACCGACCCCCGCACCCGCGTCCTCGTGCCGCCCCTCACCCGCCGCCGCGCGCCCGCAGCAGCCGTCGCACCCGCTCGACGAACCGAGGCCACTCCGCGAGTCCGAACACCGCGAGGTCCACCCTCAGGGTCTCCACCCCCGCGTCCCGCAGCTCCTGATCCCGGCGCATGTCCCGCCGGTACTGGTCCGCGCGGCTGAAGTGGTGCTCGCCCTCGTACTGCACGGCCACGCGCGCGGCCTCGAAGTACAGGTCCACGGGGGTCGACCGCAGCACCCGTCCCCGCGCGTCCCGGGCCAGGGGGATCCGGGGGTTCACCTGCGGCTCGGGCAGGCCGGCCCGGACCAGTCGGAGCCGCAGCCGGCTCTCCTGGGGCGAGTCCGACCCCGCGCGCAGGTGCGGCAGCGCCTCCTGCAGGGCCCGGCTTGCGGGGCGGCCGGCCACAACGTCGACGGCGGCCCGCAGCTCGTCCGGCCGCGCGAGGGGGTGCCCCCAGCCCGGGGGAAGCCGACCGCGTGGCCCGTCGGCCCGCCGCAGCAGGGCGTCCCCGGCGACGACGAGGTCCTCCCCGCGCAGTCCGGCCGCGGCCAGGTCGAGCCACGTGCGCACCGGGGAGGTCACCGTGTGGGCGTTCCCCGCGGCGCCCAGGACCACGAGGTCCACCGCAGGGTCGAGACGCAGGCGGTGCCCCTCGACCCCGGCCACGCGCGGCTGGGCCGCGGGCCGGAGGCGGGAGAGCTGCGGCGGGGCCTGCCTGCCGGGCGGCAGCCACAGTCCCCACAGTGCCGCCGCGGACGCGTGGCTGACGATCAGGCTCCGGTCGCCCTGGGCGTGCGCCACGGCCATCTGGACGGACGTCACCGGCGCATCGCGTCGACGCCGCAGCCCGCGGCCGGCGGCCACCAGGTCCGGTCGGCGTGCACGGCTGGTGACCAGCCCGGCCTCGACGGCGCGGCGCACGGGGAAGACGGGCTCGGGGACGGCGTTGAGGGGGTCGGTCATGGGCCGAGTCCAGCCCGCGTGGTTGCTCCACGGCAGGGAGTCGCCCCGACCTGGGGAGGGGCGCGCCGTCGTCGTCCGGTGTGCAGGAGGCGACGGCGGCCCCCAGGGTCAGGCCACCGGCGGCACCCGGCCCCGCCCCGCGTCGGCCCGGGCGCAGTACTGCCGCGTATCCGCCGGTCTACCTGGCAGTACTGCGCCCGGGCGGGAGGCCGCGGGGCCTTCCGGTCGCCCGCCTGGGTCCCACCCTCAGACCCCCGAGAAGAACGCCCCCACCGCCGCGGCCAGCCGGGCCGGGTCGCCCGCGCCGCACATCTCCCGGGCCGAGTGCATGGACAGCAGGCCGATGCCCACGTCCACGGTCCGCACGCCCAGGCGAGTCGCGGAGATCGGGCCGATCGTGGAGCCGCACGGCATGTCGTTGTTCGAGACGAACCGCTGGAACGGCACTCCGGCCACACCGCACCAGCGCGCGAAGGCGGCCTCGCCCTCGGCGTCGGTGGCGTAGCGCTGGTTGGCGTTGATCTTCAGCAGCGGCCCGGCGTCCACGCGCGGGTGGTTCACGGGGTCGTGCCGCTCGGCGTAGTTCGGGTGCACCAGGTGGCCGGCGTCCGCGGACAGCAGCCACGATCCGGCCCGCGAGCGCGCCACGCCCTGCCCGCGCACGCCCACGGCGTCCAGCACGCGGTCCATGACGTCCTCGAGCAGGGGCCCGCCCGCGCCGGTGCGGGTCGCCGAGCCGACCTCCTCGTGGTCGAACGCGGCGAGCACCGGGATCACCGGGGCACCCGCGGCCTCCCCGGCCACGCCGTCGGCGACGACGCCGGTCCACCCCGGCGCGTCGTCGTCGCCGTCCGCGGCGCCCGGCTGGGGGCGTCCGGCGGCGAGGGCCTCGAGTGCCACGAGCCCGGCGTGCACGGAGGAGAGGTTGTCCAGTCGGCCGGACGCGAAGAACTCGCCGTTGGCGCCGAACGCGGCGGGAGCCTGCGCGTCGGCGACCACCACGTCCGCCCCGCGCACGTCCGCCACGTCCACGCTGGCCTGCGCGGCCAGCAGCTCGAGGACGTCGCCACTCCTGCGCACGACGCCGGTCACGGCCTCCGCGTCCCCACCCGCCTCAGCGTCGGACGCGCCGCCCACGGACGCGACGATCGGCTGGGTGTGCCGCTGGCGGCCCACCTTCAGCCCCTCCTCGTTGACGCCGCGGTCCAGGTGGACGGCCAGCTGCGGGATGCGGCCCACGGGGCCGGTGGCGGCGAGGACCTGACGACCGTCCGCGAGCACGAGGCGTCCGGCGAAGCGGAGCTCGCGGTCCAGCCACGAGTTCAGCAGCGGCCCGCCGTACACCTCCACGCCGGCCTGCACCCACCCGTCGGCGGTCACGGTGACGTGGCTCGGCTTGAGCTTGAAGCCGGGCGAGTCCGTGTGGGCCCCGAGGACGCGGAACACCGGCACGGCGGGGGCCTCGCCGGCGTCGTCGGAGTGCACGGGGTCCGGCACGAGCCAGGCGACCACGGCGCCGTCCCGGACCACCACGTACCCACCGGGGGTCGCGGGGAACTCGTCCGCCTCGGACAGGCGGGTGAAGCCCACGGCCTCGAGGCGGCGGGCCACCTCGGCGGCGGCGTGGAAGCTGGACGGGGAGGCCTGCACGAACGCGGCCAGGTCCTGCAGGTGCGCGGACAGGGCGGGTGCGCCGGGCACGGGGGTCGGCGCGGGGGCGGGGCTCTGCGTGGTCATGCCTCCCGACGGTACCGCGCCGCCGGCCGCCGCCCCGTCATGCCGGGGTCGGTGAGGCCGACGCGCGGGTCGTCAGGATCCCGGGCGGGGTCGCCGTCGGGACCGCGGACCAGGTCCTCCTCCGGGTGCAGGATCTCCCGCACCACGCGGGCGCACAGCCACAGGACGGCGGCCATGTGGGCGAGGATCGCGGCGACGTAGACGGAGTCGTCCATGGAGTGCTGCGGCATGGAGCCCGAGGCTCCCTTGGCCAGGTACATCCACACCGCGAAGAAGTGCAGGACCTCGATCACCTGCCACACCCAGAACTCGCGCCACCGGGGCACGGCGAGCGCCATGAGCGGGATCAGCCAGATCACGAACTGCGGCGAGTACACCTTGTTGGTCAGCACGAACGCGGCCACCACCAGGAACGTCAGCTGCGCCAGCCGCGGCGTGGCCGTCGCGGTCACCCCGAGCACGAACACCCCGAGGCAGCACACCGCGAACGCCCCGTACGCGAGCAGGGACAGGGAGTCCTCCGGCACCCGGGGCCAGCCCGCCTGGGCCGCCGTCACGTCCCACGCATGCCACACACTGGACAGGCCCGGCCCGCGCTCGGAGGAGAAGGTGAAGAACACGGCCCACGCGTCCCAGTTCGTGAGCATCAGCGGCAGGTTCACCGCCAGCCACGCGGCCACGGCCCCGGCCGCGGCCGTCAGGAACGGGCCGAACCGCCGCGAGCGCACCGCCAGGATGAGCAGCGGCCCCAGGATCAGCAGGGGGTAGAGCTTCATGGCCGCGCCCAGGCCGAACAGCACGCCGGCGAGGGCGGGGCGGCCGCGGGACCACGTCCACATGCCCCACGCGAGCAGGGCCACGGCCCACAGGTCCCAGTTGATGGTGCCGGCCAGGATGACCCCCGGCGCCACGGCCACCATGAGCCCGTCGGTCCAGCGCCGGCCCGCGGTGCGCACGGTGAGCACCGCGGTGGCGGCCCACAGCCCGACGGCGAACACCAGGTTCACGCTCCAGAAGGCGGCCGTGCCCAGGGCCGGCGGGAACGGCAGCACCTGCGTGATCCACGCCGCCAGGGACGCCGCCGCGGACATCAGCACGGGGTACTCGAACGTAGAGTCCGCGCGGAACGGGGCCCACGGGTCCTGCGCGAACCCCCGCCCGCCGTACAGCGCCGCCCAGTCCGAGTAGCAGCCGGCGTAGTACACATTCGGGGCGCCCCAGCCGTGCAGCAGGCACGGCGTCTTCTGCAGCACGGTGACGACGGCGGCCAGCGCCACCAGCACCGCGGTCAGCGCCAGCGGGCTCGCCCACGCGCCGGTGCCCCGACCGCGGCCGTTCGCCGCGAGACCGCCCGGGAGGCCGTGTCGGCCGCCCCGCCGGCCGGGGGGAGCCGCCCACGCGGGGCCCTGCGCGGAGGGGGCCGGGTGTGCGCCCTCAGCGGAACGGGGGCGGGCGGGGAGGAGGGCGCGGCGGGGCCGCGCGCGCCGAGCCGCGGAACGCGGGCCGCCGTCGTCCTGGGCGCGGGCGGGCGGATCGTCGGGGGGGACGCGGTGCGCCGGAGCCGGGGACATGCCCCCCATCCTAGAAAGCCCTGGACGGGGCGGAGCCGTGACGTCCCGGGCGGGCGCACGTCGCCCGGCGTAAGCTGGACTGGATCAACCCCCGGGCGAGAGCTCCGCACGAGGAGCCCCCGCGCGTGCCTGACGGGCACGCGAGCGCCCGCCCCGGACCCTGAGGAGAGAACCAGACCGTGGCTGAGAACCCCATCCGCGTCGCCATCGCCGGCGTGGGCAACTGTGCGACGTCCCTGATCCAGGGCGTCGAGTACTACCGGGACGCGACGGCGTCCGATGCCGTGCCGGGCCTGATGCACGTGCAGTTCGGCGACTACCACGTCTCCGACCTCGACTTCGTGGCCGCGTTCGACGTGGACGCCAAGAAGGTCGGCCTGGACCTGTCCGAGGCGATCCTGGCCTCGGAGAACAACACCATCAAGCTCGCCGACGTCCCGCACGCGGGCGTCGAGGTGCAGCGCGGCCCCACCCTGGACGGCCTCGGCAAGTACTACAAGGAGACCATCGAGGAGTCCTCCGCCGAGCCCGTGGACGTGGTGCAGGTGCTCAAGGACGCCCAGGTGGACGTCCTGGTCTGCTACCTGCCGGTCGGCTCGCAGCAGGCCACCGAGTTCTACGCTCAGGCCGCGATCGACGCCGGCGTCGCCTTCGTCAACGCGCTGCCCGTGTTCATCGCGGGCACGAAGGAGTGGGCGGACAAGTTCACCGAGGCCGGCGTGCCGATCGTGGGCGACGACATCAAGTCCCAGATCGGCGCCACCATCACCCACCGCGTGATGGCCCGCCTGTTCGAGGAGCGCGGCGTGCATCTGGACCGCACGTACCAGCTCAACGTGGGCGGCAACATGGACTTCAAGAACATGCTCGAGCGCGAGCGCCTGGAGTCCAAGAAGATCTCCAAGACGCAGGCCGTAACCTCCAACACCTCGGCCGCTCTCGGCGAGAAGGACGTGCACATCGGCCCGTCGGACTACGTGGCGTGGCTGGACGACCGCAAGTGGGCGTTCGTGCGCCTCGAGGGCCGCAACTTCGGCGACGCGCCCGTGAACCTGGAGTACAAGCTCGAGGTGTGGGACTCCCCCAACTCGGCCGGCGTGATTATCGACGCCGTCCGCGCGGCCAAGATCGCCCTGGACCGCGGCGTGGGCGGCCCGATCCTCTCGGCCTCGTCCTACTTCATGAAGTCCCCGCCCGTGCAGCACCACGACGAGGAGGCCCGCGAGCTCGTGGAGGCCTTCATCCGCGGCGAGATCGAGCGCTGACCCGCCCGGTCCCCGCGGACCGCGCACGACGCCGGCCCGTCACCCTCCCCGTGGAGGTGACGGGCCGGCGTCGTCGTGGGGGCGCGCGCCGCCCCGGCCACCGCGCTCAGCGCCGCGCGCCGAGCCGGTCCTCGATGGTGAGCCGGACGAGCTGGGCGTACATGGCCTGGCCGTCGGCGCGGGGGTGCACGCCGTCGGCGGAGAAGTCCGTGACGTGCTGCTTCGCCGCGGCGTCCCAGTCCGCCAGGACGATCCGGTCCGGATGCGCCGTGGCCTGCGCCTCCATCTGCACCTGCACGTCCGCGATCCAGTCCATCGGGCCGTGCGGGACGACGAGCACGAGCAGCCGGTCCTCGCCGACGGCCGCCAGGATCTTCTCCCAGTCGCCCCGATGGGTGGTGCCGTTGGCGCCCAGGGCCACCACGACGACGTCGCTCAGCTGGCCGTCCGCCTTGAGCTTCTCGAGCTCGTCCGCGGCGTCCCAGATCTGGTAGCCCACCTCCGCCTCGAGCAGCATCCCCGGCAGCTGCTCCATGAGCGTGGGCGCGGCCGAGAGCGAGACGGAGTCGCCGATCAGGGTGACGTCCGGGCCGAGCTCGGACGGCGGCAGGGCCGCGGTGAGCTGCTCCTTGGAGTACGTGGGGCGCGTGACGGCCGGGTCGCCGAGCCCGAGCCCGGACGGCTCGGCGGACGACCCGGGCGAGGACGTCGCGCCGGCGGAGCCCTCCGCGTCCCCGGGGGCGGCCGAGCCGGGCGAGGCCGAGGCCGACGCCTCGGCCCGCTTCGACTGCTCCGCCGCGCGGGACTCGCGGGCCGCCTGCTGCGCCGCCTCGGCGGCCTTGAGGGACTCCTCCGCCTGGGCGATGTCCTGCTCGAGCTGGGTCTGCGCGGGCGAGTGCACCACGGCGGCCACGGCCGCCGCGGGCACGGCCACGAGCCCCAGCGCCGTGGCGGCGGCCGCGAGCCGGCCGATCGGCCCGGCCCCGCCCGTGAACGCCCGCCGCGCGGCCGCACCCCAGCGGCCGAAGGCGCCCCTGAACCCCTCGTGGAGGATGGGCTCCTCGATCAGCCGGGTGCTCAGGTCGGCGATCAGGGCGGTCAGCAGCAGGATCGCGCCGGCGGCCACGGGCTCGACCCACCCGGGGGCGTCCACGGGCACCATCACGCGCATGATCACGAGCAGCGGCCAGTGCCACAGGTATGCGGCGTAGGAGCGGCGCCCCCACCAGCGCAGGAACCCGTTGCCCAGCACGCGCGAGAGCGAGTCGCGCCGGTCGCCCTGCACCACGTGCCAGACGATGAACGCGACGACGGCGGACAGGCCCGCCAGCACTCCGCGGTACGTGCTCGCGTGGCCGCCGTCGACCAGGGCGAAGCCCGCCGCGAGCACCGCGACGGCGCCCCACGCGACAGCCACCCGCGTGGCCGAGGTCCGCGGCTCGGGGCCGCCGTGCTCGGGCCGGGGCACGTGGGCCAGGCCGATCGCCACGCACGCGCCGAACAGCAGGCCGAAGGCGTGGGTGTCCGTGCCGAAGTAGAGGCGGGCCTGCTCGAACCCGTGCCACGAGCCCCAGGCCATCCACGCCGCGGAGGCCACGGCCGCGACCGCGACCGCGAGGATGCGGCGTCGGTCCGCCACCCGCCCCGGGTTCACCGTGCTGCGCGGCGGCCAGGTGAGCAGGAGCAGCCCCCAGAGGAGCAGGGGCCAGAGGATGTAGAACTGCTCCTCGATCGCCAGGGACCACAGGTGCTCGAACAGGGGCGGCGAGGCGCGGTTGAAGTAGTCCCCGCCCTGCAGGATCATCACCCAGTTGCTGGTGTAGGTCAGGGCGCCGAACCATTGGCGGCCCAGGCCCGCGGGGAACTCGTCCACCGCCAGCCACGCGAGCGCGGTGGTGCCCACAAGCGCCATCAGCATGGCCGGGATGAGTCGTCGGACGCGCTTCATCCAGAAGGTGCCCAGGGCCACGCCCCGGCCCGCGTCCACGCCGCGGACCAGGCCGGTGGTGATGAGGAAGCCGGAGAGCACGAAGAACATGTCCACGCCCACGAACCCGCCGCGCAGGAAGGTGGGCCAGGCGTGGAAGACGAGCACGGCGAGCACCGCGATCCCCCGCAGCCCGTCGAGGGCGGTCACCCGGCCGGGGCCGCGGCTGACCCGCGTGCCGACCTTGACGGCGGGCGCGCCGTCCTGGGGTGGCAGGGCGTGGCGGGGCACGGGCGCGGTGCGCTGGTCGGAACTCACAGCGGTCGATCATCCCATCCGGACCTGGATGGGCCAAAGCCTCCGGCTATCCCCCGCAGGCCCCACCGCGTTGGGGGCGGTTTCCGGCGGTATTCCGCTCCCAAAGCACCGGGTTCCGCCCCGGAAGCGGGGTGCGGGCGCCGGTCAGTGGTTCCGCAGCGCCTCGATGAGCTCATCCTTGGTCATCGTGGAGCGGCCCTCGATGTCGAGCTCGCGGGCCCGCTTCGCGAGCTCGTCCTTGGTCCAGTCCGCGTAGGAGCCGGCCTCGCCGCCGCGCTCGGCGACCTCGTCCCGGCCGTCCCGGGCGGACGCGTTGGCGATCCGCGCGGCCTTCTCCTCGCTCGCGCCCTCGCGGCGCAGCGCCTCGTAGACCTCGGGGTCCTTGATGCTGGACGTGCCGGGGCCCATGGGGGCGCCGTTCTTCTCGGTCTTCTTCTCAGCCATGCGGCCAGTGTGGTCCCGGCCCGACGACGGGTGGAAGGCCCGCCGCGCCGCCTCAGTCCTGCTGAGCCTCCGGCTGCTCCGCCCACCAGCGGCGCAGCTCGGCCTCGGCCGCGTCTCGCTCGTGGGGGCCCTCGTCGAGGCGCCACTCGAGCAGGTGCTTATAGGCCCGCCCCACCACAGGGCCGGGGCGGATGCCCAGCAGCGCCATGATCTGCTCGCCGTCCAGGTCGGGGCGGACGGCGGCCATCTCCTCGGCCTCGGCGATCTCCTCGATGCGCCGCTCGAGGTCGTCGTAGGCGTGGGCCAGGCGCTCGGCCTTGCGGCGGTTGCGGGTGGTCACGTCCGAGCGGGTCAGCGCGTGCAGCCGCGGCAGGAGGTCCCCGGCGTCGTGCACGTACCGGCGCACCGCCGAGTCGGTCCACCCGGCGTCCCCGTACCCGTAGAAGCGCATGTGCAGCTCCACCAGACGGGCCACGGCCTTGACCGTCTCGTTGTCGAAGCGCAGGGCCTTCAGACGCTTCCGCACCAGCTTCGCGCCCACGTTCTCGTGGTGCCGGAAGCTCACCGCACCCGAGGGCTCGAAGCGGCGCGTGGCGGGCTTGCCGACGTCGTGCAGCAGCGCCGCCAGGCGCAGCACCACGTCCGGGGAGGCCTTCGAGTACTGCGCCTCCTGCTCCACGGCCTGCTCGAGCACGGTGAGGGAGTGGGCGTAGACGTCCTTGTGCCGGTGGTGCTCGTCCGTCTCCAGCTGCAGGGCGGGCAGCTCCGGCAGGACGTGCTCGGCCAGCCCCGTGCGGACCAGCAGGTCCAGGCCGCGGCGCGGGTGCCGCCCGGAGACCAGCTTGACCAGCTCGTCCCGAACGCGCTCGGCGGAGATGATCGTGATGCGCTCGGCCATGTCCGTCATGGCCTGTTCCACCTCATCGGCCACCGCGAACCCCAGCTGGGCGGCGAACCGGGCGGCACGCATCATGCGCAGCGGGTCGTCGGAGAAGGAGTCCTCGGGCGCGCCGGGGGTGCGCAGCACGCCCGCGGCCAGGTCCCGCATGCCGCCGTGCGGGTCCACGAGCTCCATCCCGGGCAGGCGCAGGGCCATCGCGTTGACGGTGAAGTCCCGGCGCAGCAGGTCGTCCTCGAGACTGTGCCCGAACGCCACCTGCGGCTTGCGGGAGGCCGGGTCGTACTGCTCGGCGCGGTACGTGGTGACCTCCAGCTGCCAGCCGCCCCTCTGGAAGCCGATGGTCCCGAAGCGCCGGCCCACGTCCCACACGGCATCCGCCCAGCCGGTGCCCACGCGCTCGGTGGCGGCCGGATCCGCGTCCGTGGTGAAGTCCAGGTCCACCACGGGCCTGCCCAGGAACAGGTCCCGCACCGGCCCGCCCACCAGGGACAGCGCGTGCCCCGCGGCCTCGAACCGGCGGCCGAGCTCCACGACGACGGCGGGCAGGGTGGCGTCCGCGGGGAAGGCGGCGGGCAGCGCGAGGTGCTCGGAGGACGATTCCATGATGGGTACCAGGGTGCCAGATCGGCGGGGCCGGGCGGCCCGGACGGGGGGCTCTGCCCCCGCGTTAGAGTGGAGGCCATGTCCAGCCCCGATCCCTCCGCGCACCGGGGCGCCCCCCTGCCCTCCGCGCTGGGCGCCCGGCGCCGTCCTCCGCAGCAGCCGCGGCCCGCCGCGCCCGCCCCCGCAGGGCCCCGCCCGCCGGCCGACTCCGGCCTGCCCACGGTGGAGGAGGTCTCCGCGGGGGGCATCGTGATCCGCGAGCACCAGGGCGAGCTGCAGGTGGCCGTGATCGCCCGCTACAACCGCGGCGGACGCCTCGAGTGGTGCCTGCCGAAGGGCCACCCGGAGGGCCGGGAGGACCACCGTCAGGCGGCCGTGCGCGAGGTGGAGGAGGAGACCGGGATCGCCGGGGACATCCTCGAGCCCCTCGGGTCCATCGACTACTGGTTCACCGTCTCCCGGCACCGCGTGCACAAGACGGTCCACCACTTCCTGCTGCGCGCCGTCGGCGGCGAGCTCACCACGGAGAACGACCCGGACCACGAGGCCGTGGACGTGGCGTGGGTGGGCATCGACGACGTCGCCCGCCGCCTCTCCTTCGCCAACGAGCGCCGAATCGTGGACCTGGCCCGCCGGATCCTTCCCCAGCACTTCCCCGGGGACCACGCCCCCGGGCGCATCTGACCCTGTCCTCCCCGACCCGCCCCGGTGTCCCCGGCCGCGGGTCCCTCCTCACGATGGGTGAGCCTTGAGCAGCAGCACCGCCCCGCGCCGCGCGGCACCGAACAGGCCCGACGCCGCCCCCGCCCGCACCGCGGACGACGTCCCCGAGGGCGAGCGACGCGCGGGCCGCTCCACCGCCATCATGGCGGCGGGCACCATGGTCTCCCGCGTGCTCGGGTTCGTCCGGGCGGCGCTGCTGACCATCGCGATCGGGACCACGGTGGGCACCGTGGCGGACATCTTCGAGGTGGCCAACTCCCTGCCCAACGTGATCTACCTGCTCCTGGTGGGCGGCGTGTTCAACGTGGTGCTCGTCCCGCAGCTGATCAAGCACGCCAAGGACGCGGACCGCGGCGCGGACTACACGTCCCGGCTCATGACGCTGTCCATCCTGGTGATGCTCGCGGCCACGGTGCTCGTGACCATGGCCGCCGCGCCCCTGATGCACGTGCTCACCCGCGAGTGGACCCCGCAGATGCTGCAGCTGGGCACGGTGTTCGCGCTGTGGTGCCTGCCGCAGGTCTTCTTCTACGGCATGTACGCGCTGGTGGGGCAGATCCTCAACGCCCACGGCCGCTTCGGGGCCTACATGTGGGCGCCCGTGCTCAACAACGTGGTGGCGATCGCGGCGATCGGCCTGTACCTCGTGATGTTCGGCGCGTACGACGGCGGCGACCTGCTCGGGGAGTGGACGGCGACCCAAACCCTCGTGCTCGCCGGCGGCCACACCCTGGGGGTGGTGCTGCAGGCCCTCATCCTGTTCCTGCCGCTGCGTGGCCTGGGCCTGAGGCTGCGCCCGCGGTTCGGCTGGCGCGGCATGGGCCTGCGGCACACCGGGCGGATCGCCGGGTACACGCTGGTCACCATGGCGGTCAGCAACATCGTGCTGCTGCTCTCCCACCGCTACATCAACGGCGCCTCCGCCGCCCGTGAGGATCCGGCCATCCGGGTCCCCGGCACGGAGGGCTGGAGCGCGGACCTGGCCGAGGCGGCCATCCCCGGACTGACGGCCTACAACCAGGCGATGCTGATCTCCGTGCTCCCGCACTCGGTGTTCGTGCTGTCCCTGGCCACCGTGCTGTTCAACCGGCTGGCACGCTCCATGGGCGAGGGGGACCACGCCGAGGTCCGGCGCACCACCGCCAGCGGCCTGCGCACGTTCGCCGCTCCTCTGATGTTCTGCCTGGCCGCGGTGCTCGTCCTCGCCGGCCCGCTGGGCCGCCTGTTCGGCTCGACGGCGGACACCGCCCAGGTCACGGGCATGGCCGTGGGCGCTCTCATCCTGGTGATGAGCCTGTCCATGCCGTTCCGCTCCGGCAGCTTCTACCTGCTGCGCGTGTTCTACGCCGCCGAGGACGCCAGGATCCCCATGCTCGTGCAGGTGAGCACATCCTTCGTGACCCTCGCGCTCACCGCGGCGGGCGCATTCCTGCTGCCGCTGTGGGCCATCACCTACTGGGCCGTGGTGGCGTCCGTGCTCGCCCACGCCTACCAGTTCGTGCTGGTGCACGTCCTGGCCGTACGGCGGTTCGGGGACTACGGCTTCGGCCACGTGCTGAACGCCTACGCCCAGACCGGCGTGGCGGCGGCCGTGGCGGGGGCGGCAGGCGCCGTCGTCGCCGGCCTGCTGGGCGCGTACTCCGGCGGCTTCGCGTGGAGCACCATCCTGTCCGCGTTGCTGACCTGCGCCGTGGTGGGCACGGTCATGGCGCCCGTGTACGTGGCGGCACTGCGGTTGCTGCGCTTCCCCGAGCTGGACGCCGCGCTGCGCCCGCTCGTGCGCCGGGTGCCCGCGCTGGGCCGGGTGCTCGGCACAGGCTGAGCGGCCCCCCGCGACACGTCACGGACCCCGCCCTGCCGGGCCCCGCCCCGGCGCACGTATCATCGGGGACCGAACCCCCGTTCGTCAGGAGACCTCCGTGCCCCAGTCCCTCCCCGTCGGTACCGTCCTGGGCGGCCGCTACCGCATCACCGACCACGTGGTGACGTCCGCTGACCAGGACATGGTCTTCCACGGGGCGGACCAGGTGCTCAACCGCCGCGTCACCGTCCTGGTGGCCTCCCCCGAGAACGCCACCCAGGTGGCCTCCTCGGCGCGCGAGCTGGCCACGGGCGAGCGGCAGGACGACGTCCAGGTCCTCGACCTGGGACTCAGCGAGGGACGCACCTACCTGATCGCCGGAGGCGACCCCGACCCGGACGTGCTGCTCGGCCTGGCCTACCCGCAGGAGCTCCATGTGGAGCCCTTCCAGACGGACACCCTGGGCTCGGAGATCTTCGGCCAGTCCCGCACGGAGGAGGCCCACAGCTACGACGACGACGACGCCTACTACGCGGACCTCGACCGCCGCCTGCGCGCCGACGAGGCGAAGTCCCAGCGCCGCCCCGGCTTCCTGAACCGCATCTCCGAGCGCATCACCGAGCGCGTCCGCCCCGCCGACGGCACCGCCGCCAAGGCCGCCGCGGGCGCCTCCGCCCTGGCCGCCGCCGACGCCGCCACGCGAGCCCAGCAGGAGGAGCGCGAGCAAGAGGAGCGCGAGCGGGAGGAGCGCGAGCGGGAGGAGCGCGAGCGGGAGCGCCAGGAGGCGGAGGATGCCCGTCGGGAGGAGGCCGAGGCAGCCGAGGCAGCCGAGGCAGAGCGTGATGACGCTGCGGCGGGCGCCGCCGTGGACCGCGAGGACCACGAGCCCGAGCCCGCCACCCAGGCCGTCCCGGTCGTGGAGACCGAGGCCGAGGGCGACGCCCCCGCCACCGCCGAGCCCGCCCCTGCCGACCCGAGTCCCGCCGACCAGTCCGACGACGCCCCCGCCACCCAGGCCACACCCGTCGTGGCGGAGACGGCCCCCGTGCGTCGTCTCCGCCCCGCCCCGCGGCGCGCGCTCCGGGACGAGGCCGCCGAGTGGCGTGCCGGCCTGGGCGCCGGCACCGGGGCGGCCGCCGCCACCGCGGGCGCGGTGGGCGCCGCGGGCACCGCCGCCGCGGCCACCCCGCCCGTGGAGGCGGTCCGACCGGCCTCCGAGGAGCCCGCCACGGCCGGCGTGTCCGACGATGAGGCTCTCGCCTCCGAGCCGACGGGCGCGGACACGGGCGCGGGCGCGGGCGCGGGCGCGGGCGCGGGCGGATCCTCCGCCGCCACGGCGGTCCCCACCGAGGAGCCGGCGCGCTCCTCGAGCGGCCGGTCCTGGCTGCTCGCCCTCCTGCTCGTCGGGGCGCTGGTCCTGGCCGGCGTCGCCGGCCTGTTCCTGCTCGCGCAGAACCGGGACTCCGTGGCGCCGGCCGTCCCGGCCGCGTCCCCCGAGCCGTCGTCGGAGGCCCCGGGCGCCGAAGGCACGACGTCCGCGTCGCCGTCGTCGGAGGCCACCCCCGAGGAGGAGACGACCACCGCCGTCCCGGCGGGCGCCGAGCCCCGTCCAACGGCCGTCGAGCGCCGCGTGCCGGAGCTGCCTGCCCTCGAGGAGGAGAACGACGCCACCCTGGGCGCCCTGATCGACGGCGACCCGGGCACCGCGTGGCAGAGCTACGCCTACAACCGCCCCAACTTCGGCGGCTACGTGGACAGCATGAACCTCGTGGTCGAGCTCGAGCAGCCCGCGGAGATCGACGACGTGGTGCTGCGGCACGCGGGCGGCACCGGGGGCAGCTGGATCGCCTACCTCGCGGACAGCCCCGAGGGCGGACAGGACGACGCCCGGCAGATCGGCCAGGGCACCTTCGACGAGGAGACCATCACGGTCCCCGTGGAGGGAGAGGACCGCACCGCCGGGTACGTCATCCTGAGCGTGACCTCCCTCCCCCAGGTCGACGGCGATGCCGAGCACCCGTACGGCCTGCAGCTGACGGAGATCGGGGTCCGCTGACGCCCTTCCCGGGCGGGTGCGGCACGGAATACGCGTCCCCCGCCCACGGTTGCCCTGGGAGCGCGAGAGACATCCCCGATCCCTGGAGGACCATGTGAGCACCCCCGAGCAGGACCGACAGATCCGCAACGTCGTCATCATCGGCTCCGGCCCCGCCGGGTACACGGCTGCCATCTACACGGCCCGGGCCAGCCTGGCCCCCGTGGTGGTCGCCGGTGCGGTCACGGCGGGCGGCGAGCTGATGAACACCACCGAGGTGGAGAACTTCCCGGGCTTCCCCGAGGGCGTGCAGGGTCCGGAGCTGATGGCGAACCTGGAGGCCCAGGCGCGCCGGTTCGACGCCGAGATCGTCTTCGACGACGTCGTCACGGCCGATCTGACCTCCTCCCCCAAGGTGCTCACCCTGGGCGACGGCTCCCAGATCCGCGCCCACGCGGTGATCATGACCACCGGCTCCGCCTACCGCGAGCTCGGCGTCGAGGGTGAGAAGCGGCTTTCCGGCCACGGTGTGAGCTGGTGCGCCACGTGCGATGGCTTCTTCTTCCGTGAGCAGGAGATCGCGGTGGCCGGCGGCGGGGACTCCGCCATGGAGGAGGCGCTCTTCCTGACCAAGTTCGCCTCCAAGGTGCACGTGCTCGTGCGCCGGGACCAGCTGCGCGCCTCCAAGATCATGGCCCGCCGCGCCAGGGAGGAGCCGAAGATCGAGTTCCACTGGAACACCGAGGTCGCCGCCGTGAACGGCGGCGACAAGCTGCAGGGCCTGACCCTGCGGGACACGCGGACGGGTGAGGAGTCCGACCTGGCGGTGACGGGACTGTTCGTGGCCATCGGCCACGACCCCCGCACCGACCTGGTGCGGGGCCAGCTGGAGCTGACCGAGCACGGCACCATCCGCATCGACCACCCCTCATCCCGGACCTCGATGCCCGGCGTCTTCGCCGCCGGTGACGTCACCGACCACACCTACCGTCAGGCCATCACGGCCGCCGGGTCCGGCTGTGTAGCCGCGCAGGACGTGGAGCATTACCTCGCGGAGGTCGCCGACGTCGAGGAGGCCGCCCCTGCCGCACCGGACTCCGACAGCAACCCCGCATGACCGCCACCGGGTTCACTCCTGACCACGGTCAAGGGTGAACCCGATGATGACCCTGACAGCCTGCCATTCCACCCCCGCCCGACCAGGAGGAACACCATGAGCACCATCAACGTCACCGACGCCGATTTCCAGGAGAAGGTCCTCGACTCCGAGCTGCCCGTCCTCGTGGACTTCTGGGCCGAGTGGTGCGGCCCGTGCCGCATGCTGGGCCCGGTCCTCGAGGAGATGGCCGCCGAACACGAGGGCAAGGTCGTCATCGCGAAGCTGAACGTGGATGAGAACCCGGCGTCGGCCGCGACGTTCGGCGTCACGTCCATCCCGCTGGTCCTGGGGTTCCAGAACGGCGAGAAGGTGGCCGAGTCCGTGGGGGCCAAGCCCAAGCAGCAGCTGGAGAAGGAGTTCTCCGCGCTGCTCGGCTGAGCCGCCCCTCCCCCACCGCGGGGGTGCAGGAGTGCCCCTCCACCGTCAGGGTGGAGGGGCCCTCGTGCTTCTGTGGACGTCGCCCGTCGGGCCCGGCCGACGGCGTCGCTGGGGTCAGCGCTCCAGGTCTTTCCCCGCGGGGGCCTCGCCCTGGATCAGGTCCATGATGCGGTTGAGGTCCTCCACGGAGGTGAAGTCGATCGCGATCCTGCCCTTGCGAGCCCCGAGGGTGATCTTCACCTGGGTGTCCAGCCGGGAGGTCAGGGCGGTGGCGAAGTAGTCCAGGCGCTCATGCCGAGTGCCATCCTCCCTGCCCCGACTGGCCTTCGGCGCAGGACGCACCGAGCCCTGCAGCTGGGCGACGGCGTCCTCGGTGGCGCGGACGGAGAGCCCCTCCGAGACGATCCGCTGAGCCAGCCGTTCCATCTCCGCCGGGTCCTCCAGTCCCAGCAGCGCCCGGGCGTGCCCGGCGGACAGGGTGCCCACGGCCACCCGTCGCTGCACCAGCGGGGGCAGGCGCAGCAGTCGCATGGTGTTGGAGATCTGAGGACGCGACCGGCCGATGCGCTGCGAGAGCTCTTCCTGGGTGCAGGAGAAGTCCTCCAGGAGCTGCTGGTACGCGGCTGCCTCTTCCAGGGGATTCAACTGGGATCGGTGGAGATTCTCGAGGAGAGCGTCGCGCAGCAGGTCCTGGTCCGGCGTCTGGCGGATGATCGCCGGGATGGTCTCCAGGCCGGCCTTCTGGGTGGCGCGCCACCGGCGCTCACCCATGATCAGCTCAT
The DNA here is from genome assembly GCF_023155805.1 of Micrococcus lacusdianchii. Classification (GTDB taxonomy): domain Bacteria; phylum Actinomycetota; class Actinomycetes; order Actinomycetales; family Micrococcaceae; genus Micrococcus; species Micrococcus lacusdianchii. Next base: position 249,930 of record NZ_JAKNUW010000001.1, read on the forward strand.
AGGGGGTGTCGGCGTCGCTGACCTGGCGAACGATGATCGGCTGGAGGATGCCCACCTCGGTGATCGAGGTGACGAGCTCTGCCATGTGCTCCTCATCGAACACCTCGCGGGGCTGGCGCGGGTTGGGGTGGATGTCCCCCACCGGGATGTCCCTCAGCACGGCGATGTCCGGGGAGACGGTGCCGTCCACGGGCTCCGGGGCAGCTGCGTCTCCCGTGTCTGGACGCGACGTGGCCGCGGGGCGCCGCCCCGGCGCCTTCACTGTGGGCATGGACGGTCGGCCGGACCCGGACCTGCTGGGACGGCGTGTGCGCTCCGCGTCAGGATCCTCGGTGCGCGTGAAGAAGATGTCGGCAGGACGCCCAGGAACCGCATCGGGGGCCTCTGCGTTGGAAGTCTTCGACGAAGGCTTGCGATCAGGAGAAACTTCTGCGACCGAGGGCCGAGGCGTCCCGCCCGCCTTCTCGCTTGCGCCGCGCGGACGACGCTCCGACGTGGGCACTTTCGTGTCGGAGGCCGAGTCCTCGGCCGCGATGGGCGTATCGGTGGACGACGCTCCAGCCCCATCCGGCTCGGTGGTGTTCTGGATCAAGGCACCCAGGCCTCGGCCCAGTCCCCCTCGGCGACTCGTCTTGACCACTGTCTCCTCCTTGTTCAGGGTATTCGTGCGCTATTCTACGGTTCGGCGCGGGTTCAGTCGTGGGTGGGGACGGCCCGTTCGCGCGATCATGGGCGCCGTTTCACGTGGAACAGCGCGATTGAGGGCACTGTGATCGTTCTTGGACACGTTGGGCCATGGGGAAATTGGCCTTGCCGACGTTCGTCGCCCCGCGTCTCCTCCGGGATTCTTCCGTCATCCTGCAACAGGTGCCCACTCGGCTCGGCCGAACTCGCCACTCCACCGGGACATGCCGCACTCGGTTACGTCTCCAGGATTCTGCGTGGTGGTGCGCTTGGGGCCGGCGCCATGCCCGGCTGTTACCGTGTAAGACCTTCGCGCTCGGATGATCCGTGTGATCGGGGCCTCTGCATTCGATTTGAAGGCGTACCAGTTGCCAGGGCCCTCCCGGTGCACCTATGCCTGCACACTCATCCACTCTGACCGGGAGCCGTTCCAGGACTCAGTGCCCCGTGTCAGTGTCCCTGTCCGTGATGTCATCAGCGTCAGCGGAGGGTTTCACATGAAACGCATCAGCGAGGACGGCCTCTCATTGCTCCCATCCGTGTGCAACCTGGAGGTCCGACAACGCTGCAGGCAACCGTCCGCTCGACAAACAGTGAAGGCCACGACCTGTCCTGCCCTGCCCGGCCGACCACGGGCTGAATGACCGGGCAGCGGTGGAGGACGTGGGTTCAATTGCTCAGTTCCGGATGCGCCACTTCCAAGACGTAAGCGCACAACGACTCGCCGAGGGTGTTCCACGTGAAACCAGGGGCGCATGCTCCGCCAGCCACTGCCGTGTCACCGCGTGGACCACGCCGTGACAAGGCGTGCTGCCGTTGGCCCAGCGGAAGTGTCATTGGCGCGGCGTGCCCAAGGCAGTACACGCAGAATGGTCTATTCGACTCATCACGGCGCGGTCACGCGGACACATCTGCAGGAGGCATCACGCTTCATATCGATTCAATGCGCGGGAGCTTTGAGCCGGCGAGCACGTGAACGAGGTTCTGGGAAGCAGCGTTCGAGCGTCGCGGCAGGTGTGGTTTCACGTGGAACATGGACAGTCCTCCACAGCGACGCCAACGCACTGTGTCGGCCTCCAGGCTCGTCTGCCGTCAGCCAGTCTGCGCTGCGATCCTCGCACCGAGGATTCCCTCGGCCGAGGGTTGCGCTGAAGCGCCAATCGTAGCCCGTGCCAGATCGCACTGACAGGGGAGGTCCCCGGCCCTGTGTGGACGATCCCTACGCCCATGTCCGCCGCGCCTACTCCGTCCGCGATTCGCTGCCCTAGGCGATCGCTCCGGGTGTGGCACGGGAACAGCTTCGTGGTGGTTTCACGTGAAACCTGATACGGGCCGGGGCTTGCGCGAGGGAGGCAAGCAGCACCGGCCTCGACGATGGGTGGAACAGTTCGGGCTTCTTCCATGCGCCGTGGGGGTGCCGGAGTCTCGTGTCATCGGTACCCGCGAGAGGGTCCCGCCGAGGCAGTCACCTCTGGGCTGCATTGCTCAGCATCCGACCCATCCCCAGGTCCTGTCCACATATCAACAGGAACCCAGTCGACCGCTGCCGCCCTGGCAGGACCATCAGCAGCCCCAACTGATGGACGATTCAAGCTCCTCGGCGGATGGCCCGCCGCACGTGTGTATACATAAACCACGGGGTTCGCGGCGGCCGCCACCACGCCACGCAACCCCATGTGCCGAGTTCGCGCATCTGCGTGTCCACCTGACCTCACGGTCCGCGGGAGGTCTCCGAGTGGCCCTCGCCGATCGCGAGTGCCGCCAGCAGCGTCACACGGCCTCGGGCCGACCGCAAGCGTCCCCCGCAGGTCGCGGAAATCGGACCGTCCCACTCATGACCCCCCACGTTCCACGTGGAACATCGGTACGGGATACAACCGCATCCCCTTGCTTCGCTTACGACCTCGACACGTGCGACTGCCGTCACCCGCAGACGGCATCGGCCCCCACCGCAGAGGTGGGGGCCGATGCCGGCATGACGGCGGCGCGGGAGGAGACTCAGCGGGCCGAGCGGAGGGCAGGTGCCCCACGGCGGGCGATCTCTGCGGCCGCCTCCCGGTACGCCACGGCGCCGGCGGACGCCGGATCATAGGTCAGCACGGTCTGCTGGTAGCTCGGGGCCTCGGAGATGCGCACGTTGCGGGGGATGGCGATGTCCAGCAGCTGGTCCGGGAAATGGGACCGCACCTCCTCGGCCACCTGCACGGCCAGGTTCATCCGCGCGTCGAACATCGTCAGGAGGATGGTGGTCACCTGCAGACGCGGGTTCAGGTGCTTCTGGATCATCTGGACGCTGTTCAACAGCTGCGAGAGTCCCTCGAGCGCGTAGTACTCCGCCTGGATGGGGATGAGGACCTCCTCGGCCGCCACGAACGCGTTCACGGTCAACAGGCCCAGAGAGGGCGGGCAGTCGATGAACACGTAGTCCAGGCGCTCCTGTCCCTGCTCCTCACGCCAGGCCATGTACCGCTCGAGCGCCCGGGACAGCCGCTGCTCGCGGGCCACGAGGGAGACCAGCTCGATCTCGGCGCCGGCGAGCTCAGTGGTCGAGGGGACCACCTGCAGGCCGTCCACGTCCGGGGAGTCCTGGACGACCTCCCGCATCTCCATCTCGTCGAGCAGCACGTCGTACACGGAGGCCACCTCGGCACCGTGCGGGACGTTGAGCGCTGTGGAGGCGTTGCCCTGCGGATCCATGTCGATCACGAGCACCCGCATCCCGGTGCGCGCCAGCGCGGCGGCCAGGTTCACGGTGGTGGTCGTCTTGCCGACGCCGCCCTTCTGGTTCGACGTCGTGAAGACCCGGGGCCGCTCGGGAGCCGTGGGGCGCCGGCTGCGCAGGCGCGCGGCGTCCTCCGACGCGGAGCCCCGGTCCGCCGTGCGGCCGGACCATCTCTGCTTGAGGGCCTTCCAGGTGCCCCCGCGGCCGTCCTCGTCCTTGGCCATGCGTCCTCCTCCTCGCCGGGCACGCCGGCATGGTCCGGGGAGACCGTGCGACCGCCCCTCGGGGGAGGGGAGGGGTCAGCGGGAGCGGCGTGCGGGCACACGCACCACGGTGGTGGGCTCGGGCAGCAGGCCCTCGCCCACGGTGACGATCTCCGGTTCGGCACCACCATACTTGCGCAGCGGCTTCCGGGCGGCGGTGATCTCCTCGGCCACGGAGCGGCCCTTGATGGCCAGCAGCTCGCCGGAGCTCCGCAGGAGGGGCATGGTCAGCGGCAGGAGCGTCTTGAGGGCGGAGACGGCTCGCGCGGTCACCACGTCCACCTGGACCTCGTCCGCCACCTGCTCGGAGCGGGCCCGGACGACCTCCACGTTCGTCAGGCCTAGGTCCGCCACCACCATCTCGAGCCACGACACGCGGCGCTCGAGGGGCTCGATCAGCGTGATGCGGCAGTCCGGGCGCGCCAGCGCCAGGCACAGGCCGGGCAGGCCCGCGCCGGAGCCCACGTCCGCCACGAGCGCGCCGTCCGGCAGCAGCTCGGCCACCACGGCGCAGTTGAGGACGTGGCGCTCCCACAGTCGGGGCACCTCGCGGGGGCCCAGCAGCCCCCACTCGGTGCCCGTGGTGGCCAGGTGCCCCACGTAGCGCTCCGCGAGGGGCAGAGCCTCTCCGAACACGCTCGCGGCAGCGGGGCGCAGCTCCTCGGTCAGGGCGGGGGCGGCTGCCGACGCCGGCGCCGGCGCCTCCGCCTCGGCGGCCCCGGGGGCCTGGGGGTCGCGGGGATCAGCCATCGGCACTGATCACCACGTGGCGCCGCGGGCCCTCGCCCTCGGACTCGGAGGCGAGGCCGGCCTCGGCGACGACGTCGTGCACGATCTTGCGCTCGTACGCGCCCATCGGGTCGAGGTGGACAGTGCCGGCGCCCTCGCGCACGCGGTCCACCGCTTCGGCCGCGACGCGGCGCAGCTCGGCGTCGCGGCGCGCACGGTGGCCGGCGATGTCCAGGATGAGGCGGGAGCGGTGGCCGGTGGCGGCGAGCACGGCCAGGCGCACGAGTTCCTGCAGGGCCTCGAGGGTCCTGCCATCGGGGCCCACGAGGTCGGCGAGACGGTCGTCCTCGTCGTCCTCGCCGGGGACCACGGAGACGTAGGTGCGGCCGTCCCGGACCTCGATGTCGATGTCCCCGTCCAGGTCCGCGATGTCGAGCAGCTCCTCGACGTAGTCGGCGGCCGCGTCGCCCTCCTCCTCGAGGCGCCGCGCCGCCTCGGCGCGCTCGTCCTCGGCGGGGGCCTGCGCGGCGGTCTCCGCGGGCACACCCGCGGCCTCGTCGACGGGGGTCGGGGCGGCGGTCTCCTCGGGCTCGGTCACTTCTTCCTCCGGTTCTTGCGCTGCGGCTGCTGCCGCTGGTTCGAGGTCCGCCGGGGGGCGGCGTCGGTGCGCACGAGCTCACCCGCGGCGGGGGAGGAGGTGGAGGCTGCGGCGGCCTGCGGGGCCGGGGCGGAGGTCACCTTCTGGCCGACGGGCGGCAGGCCCTTGGCGGCGCGGCGCTCGTTGAGCTCCTGCTCCGCGAGGGAGCCGGGGGTGGGGTTGCGGCGGATGATCCACCACTGCTGGCCCACGGCCCAGAAGTTCGAGTAGGTCCAGTAGAGGAGCACGCCGATGGGGAAGTTGATGCCGCCGATGCCGAAGATCAGGGGCATCGCGTAGAGCATGATCTGCTGCGTCTGCATCATCGGGCCCGTGAGGGCCGTCTGGGTCATGTTCTTGGTCATCAGCATCTTCTGCATGAAGAACATGGACCCGGACATCAGCACGATCAGGATCAGGGCCACGATCACCACGGCCACCGTGTTGGCCTGGTCGAACGAGCGCAGGAGCGTGTCGGACATGCGCGCGCCGAAGATCGTGGAGCCCTCGAAGGAGCGGATCTGGTCCGCGGACAGGGCGTCCATGCCCTCACCGCGCTCGGCCGCGCCGCGGGCGCCGATCAGCACCTGGTAGAGGGCGAAGAAGAACGGCATCTGGATGAGCAGCGGGAGGCACGCGGCGAACGGGTTCGCCTTGTGCTCCTTCATCAGGGCCTGCTGCTCGAGCGCCATGGCCTGGCGGGAGAGCGAGTCCTTCTTGCCCTTGTACTTGGCCTGCAGCTTCTGCAGCTCGGGCTGGATGGCCTGCATGGAGCGCTGCGCGTTGATCTGCTTCACGAACAGCGGGATCAGCAGGGTGCGGATGAGCACCACCAGCAGGAGGATGGACAGCGCCCAGGTCCAGCCGGAGTCGGGGGACATGCCCGCCATCTCCAGGACGGTGTGGAACGCGCCGAGCAGCCAGGACATAATCCAGCGGAACGGGGCGAGGATGGCTTCGAACATCGGTCTCAGTCCTCCTGCGAGGGGTCAGGTGGGATGGGCGGGTGGTTGAGGGCGATGATCCGCGGCTCGCGTCCCGGGGGCCAGCGCCGGCGTCCCGGGGGGACGGGGTCCACGCCGCCGTCGTTCCAGGGGTGGCAGCGGGCCACGCGGGCGGCGGCCAGCGCCGAGCCCTTCACCGCGCCGTGCACGTGCACGGCCTCCAGCCCGTAGGCGGAGCAGCTGGGGAAGAATCGGCAGACGGGGCCGTAGAGGGGCGAGACCACCGCGCGGTAGGCGGTGAGCAGCCAGGCCAGCAGGGTGGCCGGCAGGGCGCGGAGCGGGCCCCACTCCTGCGCAGGCTCCAGCACGACGTACGGGGAGGAGGCGGTCATCTCACCCCTCCTGAGCCCGAGGCGTGTGGCGGCGCAGGGCTGTGGAGAGGGCCCCGTGCACCTCACGGCGCAGGGTGGCATGGTCGGCCTCGGCGGCCGGCGGCAGGGCTCGGACCTGCACCAGCAGCGGGCGGCCGCGCAGGGCGTCCGATTCCAGCTCCTCGCGCAGGATCGCGCGCAGCCGCCGCGTCACGCGGTTGCGGACGACGGCGTTGCCCACGGCCTTGGACACGACGAACCCGGCCCTCGGCTGACGAGTCTGGCTCGACGCCGAGGACCGGGCGGGGGCCGGGTCCGATGCCACGCTCACCACGACGGCGGTCCGTCCGGCCCGGGAACCGGTGCGGCGGATGTGGCGGAACTCCTCGGGCCGACGGACGCGGCGGTCACGGGGCAGCACGAGCGCCGTGTCGGCCCGGGGAGCCGGATCAGGCCGAGAGCTCGGTGCGACCCTTGCCACGGCGCGCGGCCAGGATGGCGCGGCCGGCGCGGGTGCGCATGCGGGAGCGGAAGCCGTGCTTCTTGGCGCGGCGACGGTTGTTCGGCTGGAAGGTGCGCTTGCTCACTGTGATCACTCCACGACGTGTAGGTGTGCCTTCGATCGTCGACCTGAGGACATGAACCAGGGGGAAGGACCGGGGAGGCTCTGACATGAAATCCCCGGCGGGCGCAGCGGTGTGCACAGAGGGCACGGCACCGCCCCGGGGGACCAGGCGACTCTAGTCGTCCGCCGGCCCAGGGGTCAAGCGGGGTGCGCGACATCGGCCCTGGGCGGAGGAGATCCGTCCGGGCTGTCCACAGGAGGATACGGGTTGTCCACTCCTTGTGCACAACCCTGTGGACAACAGGTAGGCTGACGCAGATCGAAGGCACACCGCAGCGGGCCGCCCGGGCCCGTCGCCCGGGGAGAGGACGTCCGCCATGACGGCAGAGCAGGCCGTGCTGGAGCGATGGCGCAGGGTCGTCTCCTCCCTGGAGGACGACGCGCGGGTCACCGCCCGGCTCATGGGGTACGTCTACCTCGCCCAGCCGCAGGGTCAGATCGGCAACACCCTGCTGCTGGCCGTGCCCAACGAGACGACGCGCGAGACCCTGCAGGGCGCGCAGGTGGCGGACGCCCTCACGGACGCCCTCACCGCGGTGTTCGGCGCGGAGATGCTCCTGGCCATCTCGATCGACGCGAGCCTCCAGCCGCCGCGCACCCCCTCGGCGGACGACCGCCGCGCGGAGGTCCCTGCCGCGCCGACCGCGGCCGACGCCGAGCCCCCCGTCTCCGCCCCCGTGCCCCCTGCCGCCGGCACCCATCGGGGGATCGCGGAGGAGCTGCCCGGCCTGGCCCGCCCGCGCCCGCAGGAGGCACCCGCCCCCGCGCCCGGCGCCCCGGGCGCGCCCACCCCGGCGCCGCCGTCGACGTCCTCGGAGACGAGCCGGCTCAACGACAGGTATCACTTCGACACGTTCGTGATCGGCTCCTCGAACCGGTTCGCGCACGCCGCGGCCAACGCCGTGGCGGAGGCCCCGGCCAAGGCGTACAACCCGTTGTTCATCTACGGCGAGTCCGGCCTCGGCAAGACCCACCTGCTGCACGCGATCGGGCACTACGCCCGGCGGCTCTACCCGGGCCTGCGGGTGCGGTACGTGAACTCGGAGGAGTTCACCAACGACTTCATCAACTCCATCCGCCATGACGAGGGCGCCTCGTTCAAGCAGGTCTACCGCAACGTGGACATCCTGCTGATCGACGACATCCAGTTCCTGGCGGACAAGGAGGCGACGGTCGAGGAGTTCTTCCACACCTTCAACACGCTCTACAACAACAACAAGCAGGTCGTGATCACCTCGGACCTGCCGCCCAAGCAGCTCTCCGGGTTCGAGGACCGGCTGCGCTCCCGCTTCGAGTGGGGCCTGATCACGGACATCCAGCCGCCGGACCTGGAGACCCGCATCGCGATCCTCCGCAAGAAGGCGGAGGCGGAGGGCCTGGTGGCCCCGCCGGAGGCCCTGGAGTACATCGCCTCCCGGATCTCCACGAACATCCGAGAGCTCGAGGGCGCGCTGATCCGGGTGACGGCGTTCGCGTCCCTCAACCGTCAGACGGTGGACATCGAGCTGGCGGAGCAGGTGCTCAAGGACCTGATCACGGACGACGCCGGGCATGAGATCACGCCGGAGCTGATCGTCCACACGACGGCCGAGTACTTCAACCTCACGATGGACGAGCTGACCAGCAAGTCGCGGACCCGAACGCTCGTGACCGCCCGGCAGATCGCGATGTACCTGCTGCGCGAGCTCACGGAGATGTCCCTGCCGAAGATCGGGCAGGAGCTCGGCGGTCGCGACCACACCACGGTGATGCATGCGGACCGCAAGATCCGCGAGCTCATGGCGGAGCGCCGGACGATCTTCAACCAGGTGACGGAGCTCACCAACGAGATCAAGCGCAAGCAGCGCGGCGGCTGACGGGCCGCCCGGACCCTCGACCACCGGTCGACGGTCCGTCCACATTGTCCACCGCTGTGGACAACCCGGTGGACAACGTCGTCGCCTGTGGATGACACGGCGCCGTGTGGACGGCGGGATCCTGCACCACTCCGTGTCCCCAGCCCTCTCCACATCCTTGGGGACACGAACGGTCCACATCCGGGGGAACCACACCGATGTGATTCGACCATCCACCGCTGTCCACAGTTGTCCACAGGGTCGATCGGCATGATTCCGGTGTTTCTAGCCGATGTGGACACGTACTGTGCACAACGCTGTGGACAAGCGCGGGACGGTGGGGCCGATCCTCGGGACAACGCGGCCGGACGCTGTGGATCCCTGCCGGGCCAGCAGCGACGTCGTCCACCGGCCGTGCACACCCCGAACGGGACGGGATCCACACGGTTCCCCCAGCGGAATCGACGGAACGACGCGCTCCGGAGCGGATCTCCACAGATTCCACACCTGCTACCACCACTCCTGATCCCTTCCCGAAGATCCCGCCAAGCAACATCAACCCGCCTCGGCTTCCCGGCCGACGAATCACAAGAACCGGAGCGCCCACAGGGCGCTCGAGCGACCTGACACCGCGCTCTCAGACCGCCTATGCTGACTGGGCGCGCCTCCTTGAACCACAGAGATCCTTGTGATTCACCGGCAGACGCCGTCCCGTGGACCGTGAGCCCCGTCTCCGGCCTCCCGACCGCAAGATCCCGCCAGAGAGGCAGTGCAGAGACCGTGAAGTTCACCGTGGCACGCGACATCCTCAGCGACGCCGTCTCCTGGGCGGCCCGCTCCCTGTCCCCGCGGCCGCCGGTGCCGGTCCTCTCCGGGCTGCTGGTCACCGCCGAGGACGGGCTCATCTCGATCGCCAGCTTCGACTACGAGACCTCGGCCCGCCTGGAGATCGAGGCGGACGTGGAGACCGAGGGCCAGGTCCTCGTCTCCGGCCGGCTGCTGAACGACATCGTCCGGTCGCTGCCCGCCGCCCCGGTCACGGTGGAGCTCGACGGCGGCAAGGTGCTCGTCTCGTGCCGCTCCTCGCGCTTCTCGCTGGCCACCATGCCCGTGGGGGACTACCCCGCCCTACCCGCGCTGCCGACGGCCGCCGGCACCGTGGACGGCGCGGCGTTCGCCCACGCGGTGACCCAGGTGACCGTGGCCGCCTCCCGGGACGACACCCTCCCGATCCTCACCGCGGTCAAGGTCGAGATCGAAGGCGACACCATGACGTTCCTCGCCACGGACCGCTACCGGCTGGCCATGAAGGAGATCCGCTGGACCCCCGCGGACCCGTCCGTGTCCACGTCACTGCTGATCAAGGCCCGCACCCTGACCGAGGTGGCCAAGTCCCTCGGCGGCGGCGGACAGCTGGAGATCATGTTCGGCGAGAACGCCGACCTCGTGGGGTTCTCCTCGGGCGGCCGGCGCACCACCTCCGTCCTGGTGGACGGCGAGTACCCCAAGATCCGCTCCCTGTTCCCGGAGTCCAGTCCCATCGAGGCCGTGGTAGACACCGCCGCCCTCGTGGAGGCCTCCCGGCGTGTGGCCCTCGTGGCCGAACGCAACACCGCGCTGCGCATGGTGTTCACCCAGGGCCAGGTGTCCCTGGACGCCGGCACCGGGGACGACGCCTCCGCCAACGAGTCCGTGCCCTGCACCCTGGAGGGGGACGACATCACCGTCGCCTTCAACCCGGCCTACCTGTCCGAGGGCCTGGCCGTCGTCGACCAGCCCCAGGTGCGCTTCTCCTTCACCTCGGCCCCCAAGCCGGCCCTGCTCACGGGCGTCTCCGAGGAGTCCGGGAGCGTCTCGGACCATCGGTACCTCGTGATGCCGGTCCGCCTGACCTGACGGCCGGGGGCTGACCGCACCCGTGTACCTGTCCCACCTCACCGTCTCGGACTTCCGCTCCTACCGCTGGGCGGACCTGGAGCTGAGTGCGGGGTCCACCGTGCTGCTGGGCGCCAACGGGGTGGGCAAGACCAACCTGGTGGAGGCCATCGGCTACCTCGGCTCCCACCAGTCCCACCGCGTGAGCCAGGACGCCCAGCTGGTGCGGTTCGGTCAGGACCGCGCCCGGATCGCCGGCCGCGTGCACCGCGGCCGGCGCACCGTGGCCCTCGAGCTGGAGATCCTCCCGGGCCGCTCGAACCGGGTGGCCATCAACCGCGGCGCCCTCGTCCGTGCCCGGGAGGGCCTGGGGATCCTGCGGACCGTGGTGTTCGCGCCCGAGGACCTCGGGCTGGTGACGGGAGAGCCGGGGGGTCGGCGCCGGTTCCTGGACCAGCTCATGGTGCAGCTGCGGCCGTCCCTGGGCCAGGCCGCGGCGGACTACGAGCGGGTCCTGCGCCAGCGCAACGCACTGCTCAAGTCCGCCCGCCGCTCTCACCGCTGGAGCGCCGAGGAGGAGTCGACCCTCGAGGTGTGGGACCAGCACCTGGCCGCCGCCGGCGCCCGGCTGCTGCACGGCCGGCTGCACGTCCTGCGGCTGTTGGCACACCCCCTCGAGCAGGACTACGCGGCGCTGACCAACGGCTCCAAGGCCGCCGCGTACTCGTACGAGTCCACCGTGCCGCTCGCCCGGGGCGCGCATGCGGAGGTGCCGGCCGTCGCGGACCTGGCCGCGGACATGGCCACGGCGCTGCGCGCCCAGCGGGACGAGGAGCGCGCCCGGGCGCTCACGCTCGTCGGCCCGCACCGGGACGAGCTGGCCCTCTTCCTCGGCCCCGCGCCGGCCCGGGGCTACGCCTCTCACGGGGAGACGTGGTCCCTGGCCCTGGCGCTGCGCCTGGCCGCGTACGACGTCCTGGTGGCGGACGAGCCGGACCCGGACGCCCGCCCCGTCCTGATCCTCGACGACGTGTTCGCCGAGCTCGACGCCGCCCGCCGCACCCGGCTGGCCGGGCTGGTGGGCCGCGCGGAGCAGGTGGTGGTGACGGCCGCGGCGATCGCCGACGTCCCCGCCGAGCTCGCCGGCCCGCGCGTGCTGATCCGCCAGGACGCGGAGGGCTCGGAGGCCGTGCCCGCCGCCGCCCCGGTGGAGGGGGACATCCGCGCCCCGCGCGTCGCGTCCCCGGACGCCGCCCCCGACGACGGCGCCCCGTCCCCGGAGCCGCCCGATGCGTGAGCGGTCCCCGGAGCCGGACGCGCTCGCGGAGCTGCCCCCGGACCGGCCGGACCTGGCGCTCGTGCAGCTGCGCCGGGTCCGGGACGCCGCCCGGGAGCGGGGGGAGGCCCCCCTGCGCGCGCGGGGCACCGCCGCCGGCCTGGCCACGCAGATGGCGGGCACCGGGTCCCCGGGCGGTGCCGCCGGCGGCCCCGCGGGGGCGGGGGGCGGGGCACGACGCCGGACCGGCACCCCCACGGACCGGGACCCGGCCGCCGTGTCCACCGTGTTCGGGCGCCTGATCCGGGACCGCGGCTGGTCCACGCCGGTGGCGGTGGGCTCGGTGCTCACCCGCTGGGCTGAGCTCGTGGGGCCGGAGATCGCGCTGCACTGCCGTCCGGAGAGCTTCGAGAACTCGGTGGTGCGGGTGCGCACCAGCTCCACGGCGTGGGCCACCCAGCTGCGGCTGATGAGCCCGGTGCTGCTGCAGCGGTTCGACGAGGCCCTCGGGCCCGGCGTCGTGACGAGGATCGACGTGGCCGGACCGGCGGCCCCGAGCTGGCGGCACGGGCCGCGCACGGTGCGCGGCGGGCGCGGACCCCGGGACACCTACGGCTGAGGGCCCGAGACCGTGGACGCCCCTCTGGCGCGTCCGGAGGGGCCGGGGCGTGCCTGGAGCCCTGGGCAGGGTGCCCCGGCGGTCCTGAGCGGCCTCTGAGCCCGTCCACGGCATGATCCGGTCGCGCAGCACCCCCCGATGCGGCGGGAGAGGCCACCACGCCGTAGGATGGCGGGGAACAGGCGCCGCCGGTCCCCGGCCGGCGGCCCGCCCCGCGCCCCTCGCGGACCGCCCCGGCAGACGTCGTCGGCGCGTCTCCCGGAACGGCGGGTCTCGCGCGCGTGCGCGCGGGGCCGAGCGGGGCGCCCCTGACCGTCCCGTCCTGAGGAAGTGACCCGCCCGTGGTTGACGCCCCATCCGAGAACCCCGAGCAGCAGCCGGTGAGCGACGGGGAGGCGGCGGCCGCATCGGCCCCCGAGTCCTCCGCGGCGGCGCCGGACCAGGCCGTGGCCCCCGCCCGGTCCGCCGAGGACCGCCGCGTCCCCGGCGACTACGGGGCCAGCGCCATCACGGTGCTCGAGGGCCTCGAGGCCGTGCGCAAGCGTCCCGGCATGTACATCGGCTCCACCGGCCCGCGCGGCCTCCACCACCTGGTCTACGAGGTCGTGGACAACTCCGTGGACGAGGCCCTGGCCGGGTACGCGGACGGCATCGACGTCACGCTCCAGGCCGACGGCGGTGTGCGGGTGGAGGACAACGGCCGCGGCATCCCCGTGGACGTGCACCCGACCGAGGGCAGGCCCACCGTGGAGGTCGTCATGACCATCCTCCACGCCGGCGGCAAGTTCGGCGGCGGCGGCTACGCCGTCTCCGGCGGCCTGCACGGCGTGGGTATCTCCGTGGTCAACGCCCTCTCCACGCGCGTCGAGACCGAGATCCGTCGCCAGGGCCACGCGTGGCGCATGTCCTTCGCGGACGGCGGCCACCCCCAGGGCGAGCTGGTCAAGGGCGAGGCCACGGACGCCACGGGCACCACCCAGGTCTTCTGGCCGGATCCCACGATCTTCGACACGGTCGAGTTCGACTACGAGACCCTCCGCGCCCGCTTCCAGCAGATGGCGTTCCTGAACAAGGGCCTGCGCATCACGCTCACGGACGAGCGCGTCCAGGAGGACAACGAGGTCCAGGACGACGAGATCGTGGGCGAGGGCACCGCGGGGGAGGACGTCGCGGAGAACGGCCTGACGGACGACGCCGAGCAGGAGCCGCAGCGCCGCAGCGTCACCTACCTCTACGAGGACGGCCTGCTCGACTACGTGAAGCACCTGAACTCCTCGAAGAAGTCCGAGGTGGTGCACGAGGACGTGATCGCGTTCGAGGCCGAGGACGGCGGGCGCAACATGGCCGTGGAGGTGGCCATGCAGTGGACCACCGCCTACTCGGAGTCCGTGCACACCTACGCCAACACCATCAACACCCACGAGGGCGGCACCCATGAGGAGGGCTTCCGCTCCGCGCTGACCGCGCTGATCAACCGGTACGCCCGCGAGAAGGAGATCCTCAAGCCCAAGGAGGACAACCTCACGGGCGAGGACATCCGTGAAGGGCTGACCGCGGTGATCTCCGTGAAGCTCTCCGAGCCGCAGTTCGAGGGTCAGACCAAGACGAAGCTGGGCAATTCGGAGGCACGCGGCTTCGTGTCCAAGGTGGTCACCGAGCACCTCGGCGACTGGCTCGAGCGCAATCCGGGCACCGCGAAGGACATCATCCGCAAGGCCGTCCAGGCCTCGCACGCCCGTCTGGCCGCCCGCAAGGCCCGGGACAACGCGCGGCGGAAGTCCCCGCTGGAGTCCTTCGGCATGCCCGGCAAGCTCGCGGACTGCTCCTCGAAGGACCCGGCCCGCTGCGAGGTGTACATCGTGGAGGGCGACTCCGCCGGCGGCTCCGCGAAACAGGGCCGCAACCCGGACACCCAGGCGATCCTGCCGCTGCGCGGCAAGATCCTGAACGTGGAGCGCGCCCGCCTGGACAAGGCCCTCGGCAACGCGGAGATCCAGTCGATGATCACGGCCTTCGGCACGAACATCGGCGAGGAGTTCGACATCGCCAAGCTGCGGTACCACAAGATCGTGCTCATGGCCGACGCGGACGTGGACGGCCAGCACATCACCACGCTGCTGCTGACGGTGCTGTTCCGGTACATGCGCCCCCTGATCGAGGCCGGCCACGTGTTCCTTGCGCAGCCGCCGCTGTACCGCATCAAGTGGACCAACGCCCCGCACGACTACGTGTTCTCGGACGAGGAGCGCGACGCCGCCATCCAGGCCGGTCTAGCCAAGGGCTGGCGCTACCCCAAGGACAACGGCGTGCAGCGCTACAAGGGCCTGGGCGAGATGAACTACCAGGAGCTGTGGGACACCACCATGGACCCCGAGCACCGCACCCTGCTGCAGGTGACCATGGAGGACGCCGCCGCCGCCGACCAGGTCTTCTCCATGCTGATGGGCGAGGACGTCGAGTCCCGCCGCAGCTTCATCCAGCAGAACGCCAAGGACATCCGCTTCCTGGACATCTGATCCGGGCCGCCTGACCTTCCCGAGACTTCCCACGCAGGAGAGGAGTCGCCTTGAGCGACGAGACCACCCCGGGCGCCGAGCCCGACCAGCCGCAGGACGGCGCCGAGCAGACCCCGCAGACCGGCCAGGACATCGCCGTCGAGCACTACGTGCTGCCGGAGGGCGCCGCGGACAAGGTGGAGCCGGTCGACCTCGAGTCGGAGATGAAGCGCTCCTACCTCGACTACGCGATGGCCGTGATCGTCGGCCGCGCGCTGCCGGACGTGCGCGACGGCCTGAAGCCGGTGCACCGCCGCGTGCTCTACGCGATGTACGACGGCGGCTACCGCCCGGACCGCTCCTTCAACAAGTCGGCCCGCGTGGTCGGCGAGGTGATGGGCAACTACCACCCGCACGGCGACACGGCGATCTACGACGCCCTCGTCCGCCTGATCCAGGACTGGGTCATGCGGTACCCGCTGGCCCTCGGCCAGGGCAACTTCGGCTCCCCGGGCAACGACGGCGCGGCCGCCCAGCGGTACACCGAGACCAAGATGGCCCCGCTGGCCATGGAGATGGTCCGGGACATCGACGAGGACACCGTCGACATGCAGGAGAACTACGACGGCAAGCAGCAGGAGCCCACCGTGCTGCCGGCGCGTTTCCCGAACCTGCTGGTCAACGGCTCCTCGGGCATCGCCGTCGGCATGGCCACCAACATCCCGCCGCACAACATGCGCGAGGTGGCCGCGGGCGTGCAGTGGTACCTGGAGAACCCGGAGGCCACCCGCGAGGAGCTCCTCGAGGCGCTGCTGCGCCGCATCCAGGGGCCTGACTTCCCCAGCGGCGCCCAGATCCTGGGGCGTCGGGGCGTGGAGGAGGTGTACCGGACCGGCCGCGGCCCGATCACCATGCGCGCCGTGGTGAGCGTGGAGGAGATGCAGGGCCGCACGTGCCTGGTGGTCACGGAGCTGCCGTACATGGTCAACCCGGACAACCTCGCCGCGAAGATCGCGGAAATGGTGAGGGACGGCAAGATCTCCGGCATCGCGGACATGCGCGACGAGACCTCCGGCCGCACCGGCCAGCGCCTCGTGATCGTGCTCAAGCGGGACGCCGTGCCGAAGGTCGTGCTGAACAACCTGTACAAGCACACGGACCTGCAGACGAACTTCTCCGCCAACATGCTGGCCCTCGTGGACGGCGTGCCGCGCACCCTGTCCCTCGACGGGTTCGTGCACCACTGGGTGCGCCACCAGATCGAGGTCATCGTCCGGCGCACCGCGTTCCGGAAGAAGAAGGCCGAGGCCCGCGCCCACATCCTGCAGGGCCTGCTCAAGGCGCTGGACGCGCTGGACGAGGTCATCGCGACCATCCGCCGCTCGGCCTCCGCCGACGTCGCGAAGGCCGCCCTGACGTCCCTCCTGGACATCGACGACGACCAGGCCAGCGCCATCCTCGCCATGCAGCTGCGCCAATTGGCCGCCCTCGAGTCCCGGAAGATCCAGGACGAGTACGACGAGCTGATGGCGAAGATCGCCGAGTACAACGCGATCCTCGAGTCCCCGCAGCGACAGCGCGAGGTGGTCTCCGAGGAGCTGACCGCGCTCGTGGACCGGCACGGGGACGACCGCCGCACCGAGATCGTGGCGGGCTTCGACGGGGACATGTCCATGGAGGACCTGATCCCGGAGGAGGAGATGGTCGTCACCATCACCCGCGGCGGGTACGTCAAGCGCACCCGGATCGACCACTACCGTTCGCAGGCGCGCGGCGGCAAGGGCGTGCGCGGGGCGGCGCTGCGCGGGGACGACGTGGTGGAGCACTTCCTCACGGTGTCCACGCATCAGTGGCTGCTGTTCTTCACGAACTTCGGCCGCGTGTACCGGGTCAAGACGTACGAGCTGATGGAGGCCGGCCGTGATGCGAAGGGCCAGCACGTGGCCAACCTCCTCGCGTTCCAGCCGGACGAGCGGATCGCGCAGATCCAGCCGCTCACGGACTACGAGCGCTACCCGTACCTGGTGCTGGCCACCCGCAACGGCCTCGTGAAGAAGACCCCGCTCGAGGACTACGACACGAACCGCACCGCCGGCCTGATCGCCGTCAAGCTGCGCGAGGGCGACGAGCTGGTCTCCGCGCAGGTGATCTCCGCCGAAGACGACCTTCTGCTGATCTCCCGTCAGGGTCAGTCCGTGCGCTTCACCGCCACGGACGAGGCGCTGCGCCCCATGGGCCGGGCCACCTCGGGCGTGACGGGCATGAAGTTCCGCGGAGACGACGCGCTGCTGTCCATGGACGTCATCCGCGCCGGGGACGAGGACTCCTCCGTGTTCACGGTGACCGACGGCGGGTGGGCCAAGCGCACGCACGTGGGCGAGTACCGCACGCAGGGCCGTGGCGGCCTCGGCATCAAGGTCGCCCGCCTCGTGGACGACCGCGGCGAGCTCGCCGGCGGGCTCGTGGTGGGCGAGGGCCAGGAGGTCCTCGTGGTGATGGCCTCCGGCAAGGTGGTGCGCTCCGCCGTCGCCGGCGTGCCGGCCAAGGGCCGCGACACGATGGGCGTGATCTTCGCGAAGCCGGACAAGCGCGACCGGATCGTGGCGGTCACCCTCAACAACGAGGACGAGATCGAGGCCCAGGCGGACGCCGGAGCCGTCCCCGCGCCGGGGGTACCCTTGGACGCAGTCCACGACCCGCACGACCCCGCAGCAGCTCCGGAGGCCGACGCCCCCGGTGAGGATGCAGACGGAGGAGACCAGTGAGCACGTCCGCATCGCCGCGCCCGTCCGGCGGCACGAAGGGGGCCACGACCTCCCGTCCGGTGCGCCGCTCCAGCACCCGTGACGCGCAGGAGGACCTGGTCCGCGCCGTGCCCAAGGCCAAGGTGCGCCGTGCCCGGCTGCAGCTGAGCCGGATCGACCCGTGGTCCGTCCTGAAGCTGGCCTTCCTGCTCTCCGTGGCCCTCGGCGTGCTGACCGTGGTGGCCGCCATCGCCATCTACACGCTGGGCGAGCTCACCGGCGTGTTCGGGCTGATCAACGACGTCCTGGGCACCATCCTCGGCGCGGACGCCGGTACCTACACCGTGGAGTCGCTGGCCCCGCTGAGCACCGTGGTCTCCCTGGCCACGGTGGCGGCCGTGCTGAACGTGATCCTGCTGACCGCCCTGGCCACGGTCCTGGCGATGCTGTACAACGTGTGCGCCGCGCTCGTGGGCGGCCTCGGGGTCACCCTGACCGACGACTGACCCGGCCTCTCGATGCGACCGACGACGACGCCCCGCGCGGATTTGCGCGGGGCGTCGCCGTGCCTGTAGAGTCGTCTCCTGTTGTGGACGGATCCTGGTCCGTGCGCAATGGTGAGGGCGTATAGCTCAGGCGGTTAGAGCGCTTCGCTGATAACGAAGAGGTCCCAAGTTCAAGTCTTGGTACGCCCACTCCACGCACGAGCCCCGGTCCGACTGGGGCTCGAGTCGTCTGACGGGGAGGAGACCCCATGCGTCTGGCACGAGCCGCCACCCTGGTGGCCGGCGCCGCGGCCGCGTACGGGCTCCGCGCCTGGCAGCGCAACCGCGAGGGCAGGCAGGTCTGGGCTGACGCCACGGACGGCCTGCCCGGACCGGAGGCGCCGCGGGAGTCCGCCGAGGACGCACACGTGGATCCGGAGGAGACGCCGCAGGGCTGATCCCACGGGGGCATGGCGCAATTGGTAGCGCACCTGCTTTGCAAGCAGGGGGTTAGGGGTTCGAGTCCCCTTGCCTCCACACGGGATGTTTCAGGAAATGGGAGCGACGAACCCAGGAAATGAAGCGCCAAGGGGCCCGGGCCACATCAGATGTGGCCCGGGCCCCTTTGTCATGCCCTCTCACCGCCGCCGACGGCCCTCACTACGGGTCCTGTGGCGGCTCAGACCGGCCAGACCGCTCTGAACCGGGGCCCCGGGGTACGAAAATGCCCCCACCCGGAGGAATCCGGGCAGGGGCGTATGGCCCTGCGGCACTCAGGAAGCCGAGGCCGAAGGTGCTCGAAGAACCGGGAGGAAGATCGGTTCGAGCCGTACCTTGTCAGGAGGCGGGTCAGTGCTACGACCTTTAGTCTCGGCGGGGCGGCTGAACTCCCTGTGGAGGGCCCTCGTGGGGCGGTGCTGTGGCAAGGGGAGCAGAACAACCGTGGGGTCCAGAGACGGAGGGTTGGCTACGTCGTACCCGTAGCGGACAGCCAGAGTGGTGACGTTCACCGCGGCCAGCACGAACGCGGCCAGGACCCCGGTTCGATTCGTTCCCCGGACCCGGAAGGAGCCCCGCCCGACATTGGCGTAGTGGTTGTGGAGGAGCGGGCTGGTGCATGGATAGGTGTCACACGATCTGTGGTGCTCCTACACCACAGGGAAGGATGTGCGCCATGCCCTTCAGCACTCGTTGCGCTCTGACCTTGAGGCGACACCCAGGCCACCTCGGTTTATGATGGGCATCACATCCTCGGCACCGCTCGCCCTTCTCACGATAGTGTCAGACATGAAGACCTTCGCTGCCGCAGCCCTGTCCGTTCTCCTCGTAGCTGGCCTGCCCCCTGCCGACTCTCCAGCCGGCGACGAGTTCTCCTCGGTGGAGACTGTCGCTAGGGCAGGAACCCAGCGAGTGCCGGCTCCACCGGCAGGTGCACGAGAGGGTGATTGGTACGCAGTTGGTCCCACGGAGACAGTCATACTGGAAGATAAGATCGATTTGGATGGGGGCTCGTCGACGACAGCGCCGTCGCGGGGTGATGAAGTGACCGCACAACCCCTTCTCAATCCCATCTCCATCGGCCTCTGCAATGCTGGTCGGACCACCCACGTGATTGAGAAGTTCACGACGAAGCACGATGGAACCGTCTCCCTGCGCTGTGGCCACAGTGGCGGTGGATACGTCCACATCCGTGCACGGCACCAGCAAGATTGGCAGAACACCATGACTGGCCCCGGCCTTTGGGACGACTTCATGGTTTATGCCTCCCGTGAGGCTATGAAAGCCCCGTCGAGCACCAAAGCCAACCGGGAGAAGAACACCCGGTGCTACAAGACCCCCATCAAGCTCTATCGGGTCGTCAATGGAAAGCCCCAGTACGTGAAGACCCGATGCCCACGCGTCGCCGTCTCCATGAACAACAAGGTCGTCGTGACGTCGTACCCGACGTCCACCCCATCGTGCTGATGTCGAAGAACCCGGGCCCGCACTCGGAGTCAGTTCGATTCACATACCTCCATGGAGGTGAGAATTTCATAGACGTGTGTGAATCAGACGCGGATGGCCCGACTAGGGCAGCGCAGGTCATCGCTGCGGTCCCTCCAGACCTGCAGGCGAGGATCCACGCCTGGGACAGCAGGATGGGTGACGCCTTCGACTATCGACATCACGGTGAGGGGCTTGAGCCCGGGAAATGGCCCGCGCCGTTGCGAAAGACGCTGACTCAGGAGTACACCGAACTGCTGGCCGAACTCCAGGCGGCGGGACTGCCTGTCGTGAGCGATGCGTGGTGGGCAGTGGCGTCGGATGACCTCAGGCCACAAGGTGAATCGCCCCGGGTCTGGTGGAGGCTCTGATCCAACGGAAGGATGCAGAGCATACCGGGCCTTGACCCTTGATCGTGGACACGGTGTCGGTTCGGTTATGCCGCTTCCGTGAGGGTAGCTGACCTCGCGGCGTCGTAGGCGTTCTCGTAGCTATTTGGGCTCACCTGGCCGATCGTGGAGTG
>NZ_JAKNUW010000010.1 GCF_023155805.1 Micrococcus lacusdianchii
TGGCCCGGCTCTTGCGCTCGGCCAGAGTCCCGATCGCTGAACGCTCGGTCCCGATGATCAGGTCCCCTTCCCAGTGCCCGGGCACAGCACGATCAGCGGCCTCGGGTGGGCGCTTGCTGAACACCACGTCCTCGGTGACGTGGCCCTGGGGCTTGTTCCGGGTACGTTCCCGCGGCTCGCGCAGAGCCCGCCCGGTACGCAGGCACGCGACGAGTTCACGCGTGAGCGCCCCACGCCCCTGGATGAACAGGGACTGATAGATCGCTTCGTGAGAGATCCGCATGGACTCATCATCCGGGAACTCCAGGCGCAGCCGGTGGCTGATCTGCTCAGGGCTCCACGCCGTGGACCATCGCCGGTCCGCCCGGCGCGGTTTCATCTTCCGCCCCTTGAAACCGGGCCCGACTGGTCCTGGCACGGCCACGCCATCGGGGCCCAGGACCACCCCGTTCAGGCGTGCCTGGATGTAGTCGTGCAGTCGCTGGTTCGTGGCCAGCTTCGCCGGCTTGGGCCGCCTGGCCGCCTCCTGGGCCTTCCACTGCGCCACCGTGGCCCGGTACTCCTGCTTCCCGGAACGGGTGGCGCAGTTACGGCGCAGTTCACGGCTGATCGTGCCCGGGTCACGTCCCAGCGTGCGTGCGATCTGACGGACCCCGTGGCCCTGGGCGTGGAGGATTGCGATCTCCTCACGCTCAGCGAAGGACAGGTACCGGCCGGTGGGCTCGGCCAGGGACAGCGGGGTCATCCCGCCAGCGTGACGGAACCAGCGCGCCCCGACGGGCCAGGACACGCCCACACTCAGGGACGCCTCGACTGTGGTGACGCCGGTGGCGATCACCCGCCAGAACTGGCGTTGGACCTCCCGTGAGGGCTGCGGCCTGCCAGGAGAGCGCATCGGGGCCCGCAAGGCCCGATCCGCTCTCCACTGCCGACGTGTCCCCTCGGGCACGTCACTGATCTTCCTCGCCCAGTCCTTGCTTGCCATCGCCCATACCTCCAGTGATTCTGAGAGGGTGTTGCGACGACCGATTGAATCCACCCTGAGCACCCCTGTCGCTGTGGTGCACAAGGCCCTGCCGGCCGCGGGTAGCGCCGGTGGAGACCAGTGCGTGCTCGAGAGCGAGCAACGGCAGCCCTGCGGTGCGAAGGCTGCCCGAGACCGCCCATCCCACGATGCGCCGGGAGTAGACATCGGTGATGAACGCGACGTAGCAGAACCCCGAGATCGTGCGCACGTAGGTGATGTCAGCGACCCACAGCTGATGAGGACGATCCGCGGCGAAGCGGCGTTCCACGAGATCCGGCCGGGCATCCGGCACGCCAGCAGGGCGGGTCGTGATCGGCTTACGGCCGCGCCGAACCCCCTGCAGGCCGGCTTCCCTCATGAGCCGGGCGACCTGGTCACGGCCGACCTGCCAGCCGGCCCGGACCATGGCGTGGTGCATCTTCCTGATGCCGTAGACGCTGTAGTTCTCAGCGTGGATCCGCTTGACCTCCTCCAGGAGCAGGACGTCTCGCAGGGCCCGCGCGGAGGCTGGTCGTGTCTTGGCGGCGCGGTAGCCGCGGGAGGTGATGAACCCACATTCCGTCGCACGAAGGGTGCGGCAGATGGCCTCGACCCCGAACTGATCGCGGTGTTCGTCGATGAACCGGATCATCTCGTCGTGGGGCGGTCGAGCTCCGCTGCGAAAAAAGCCGAGGCCGCCTTGAGGATCTCGTTCGCGCGCCGTGCCTCGGCCAGCTCGCGTTTGAGCCTGCGGATCTCCTCCGCAGGGGTCTCTGAGGCGGGTGCCTGGGCTACTTCGTGGCCGTGGCGTTGGCACCACATCCGCAAGGTCTCTTCGCTGACATCGAGCTGAGGGGCTACCGCCCGGATGGAATGCGAACGTGGCCCTCCTTGCGTGGCTTGGCGTTCGAGGACCATCCTGATCGCGCGCTCACGCAGCTCGGGGCTGTACTTCTTGGGCATGTTCCGATTCTCCTTCAGTTGGATCGGAACGAAACCCAGGGCGCTTCAGTCGCCCGGCGTGAGGCCAGCAACCAAGTTGAAGGCGCCGGTGAGAATGTTCAGCGACACGACCCCGACGACATCAGAGATCTCACGGTCGCTGTACCCGTATCCCCGAAGCTCGTCAATCTGCTCGTCGGTGATCGAGGCAGGCTCACGGTAGACCTGGACGCCGAGCGCGATCATCGCCGCGACCGGGCCGGTCATCGCCGTACCCTGCTGGGCGAGTGCGATCTCGTCATCGCTGACCCCGAGCGATCGTGCCGCGCTGATGTGCGAGGCCAGGCACATTCCGCATCCCTGCTTCGACTGCACGGCGATCGAAACGAGCTCGCTGACCTTACGGTCGAGCTTGGCGCGACGCATGGCTTTGCTCAGCTGCAGATAGCCGCCGAGCACCGCCGGGGAGTGCGCCATCGTCGAGACCATGTCTCCGACCTGGCCGTGCCGCTCGACGAGATCGCCGAGCAAGTCTCGTGAGGCCCCCACTGCAGTCTCAGGGGTCAATCGGGAAAAACGGGGCATGATGCCTCCTCTGTCAGTTCGGTCGCGAGTTCGAGGTGGGAGAACCCGCACGAGTGCGTCCCTGCTGCTGATGTTCGGCATGGAAGATCGCAGCCTCAGCCAGCGCCCCGGCAGGCACACCGTTCAATAGGTAGAAGTCGCCGGACTCGCGTCGCTGCCGACTCACGAACCCGGCCGACTCCAGGCGGTGAAGCTCGTGGGAGGTCTGGTCGACGGGAAGGTCGACGATGTCCGCCAGATGATTGGCAGAGACCTCGATGTCGCGAATGGCGAGGATCATCTTCACACTCACCGGATTCGCCAGCAACGCGAAGACTCCGACCGCCGCATCCAGATGCGGTGTGTCATACGTGGCGTGCACGTGCTCAACCTCTTTCATAGTCATCAATACTACCCCATACCCCTATAGGGTATCAAGGGTTATTCAATCGATGTGACGGACTCGGAAACGCGTGGCCGGGTGCGGCGGATCGGGGTGAGGCCAGAGACGACGGGTCCGCGCAGGAGCACGTGTCCAGTCGGGAGGGTCAACCGCGTCCAACGGCCGGCGGTTGAGATCGTGGCCCCGTTTCCTCGGCTGAGGAACCCGCAGACGTAGGCGGCGAACGCAACGCCTTGTGGCAGCGATGCGAGTGCCGTGTCCGGGGTGCCCCAAACCGTGCCCCGGATCTTGCGGACGACATCGTCGCCGGGTTTGTCGGGAAGTGCTTGGGCGACGGCCTCGATGCCGGCACGGGCGCTGCGCATCAGCGTCAGGCTGGACACATCCGCAATAAGTCTCCACCCGTGTTGCGGGGGTTCGACGCTGGTCCAGGCGGGTGCCAGCGCGGTTTCCGGCAACGCCAGGGTCAGAGGGTCGGCGGTCGCGGTCAGGGTTTCGACGGTGACGTCGCACTGCAGCTCGGGGTCGGAGCGGAGCGTGCGAAGGACGAGGATCGTAGGAGTGCGGTCGAGCGCACCACGGGGCGTTAGCGCGGCTGCGCTCATGCGCAGCAGCCCGGCCGCGGCCTGCAAGCGCACGCCGCGGGCGCCGGCCCGCGCGGCCCGCTTAGCGAAGGTGAGCGCGTCGCGGGCGGACGGCGCGTCGGCAAGGATCAAGCGCGCTGGCATCCTGAGGGTTTGTGCCCGCCGTGTCCTGGAACGCGGTGATCGGGGTCCGGGTTCAGGAGCGAACGAGCCGGTTGATGGCGTCAGTGGCTTCCTGGATCTTCTCGACGGCCGCCTCGTCGCTGAGCTTGGCGGCATCAAGCACGCAGTGCTTGAGATGGTCGTCGAGCAGACCAGTCGCAACCCCCTGGAGGGCACGGGTCAGAGCGGAGACCTGGGTGAGGATGTCGATGCAGTACTTCTCCTCATCGATCATCTTCGCGATCCCACGCGCCTGTCCTTCGATGCGCTTCATGCGGCCGAGATAGCGCTCCTTGTCGCTGATGTAGCCGTGCTGGTGGGAATCGGTATCGACAGACATGGGCATGTCCTTACTTCTGGCGCTCCAGGACGGAACGCGTGCTGGCTTCGGGTGTGAGGTCAATGCGCCGCAGCAGCTGGGCGTTGAGCGCGACAACCACGGTGGAGGCCGACATCAGGATCGCGCCGATCGACATTGGCAGGACGAATCCCACCGGTGCCAGAATACCGGCCGCCAACGGCACCGAAAGAAGGTTGTAGCCAGCGGCCCACCACAGGTTCTGCTTCATCTTGCCGTATGCGCGTCGCGACAGCTGGATGATCGAGAGCACGCTGCGCGGGTCGGAACTGGCCAGGATCACCCCGGCCGAGGCGATGGCGACATCGGTGCCCGCGCCGATCGCGATGCCGACATCGGCCTGCGCCAGAGCCGGGGCGTCGTTGACGCCGTCGCCGACCATCGCGACCCTCTTGCCCTCTTCCTGCAGCTGGGAGACCTTCGCGGACTTGTCCTCCGGGCGCACGCCGGCGAAGACGCGGTCGATGCCGAGCTCCCGTCCCACCTCGTTCGCCACCGCCTCGGCATCGCCGGTGATCATGACGACCTCGACACCGAGGGCGTGGAGGGCGTCGACGGCGTCGCGGGATTCTGGCCGGACCTCATCGGCGAGCCTCAGCCCGCCGACCACCTGGCCGCCGCGGAGAACGTGCAAAATGATCGCGCCCTCGGAGCGCCATGCCTCGGCCGTGCCGACCTCGTGCTGACCGGTCTCCTCGAGCAGCCGGGGCCCGCCGACGCGGACCTCCTGGCCGGAGACGGTCGCGGTGACGCCGACAGCGGGCGAGGATGAGAAGCCGCTGGCCTGCTGGAGGGCAAGGCCCTTGTCCTTGGCGGCGGTGACGATAGCCTTGGCAAGCGGGTGCTCGCTGTCGGCCTCGGCCGAGGCAGCGAGGGCGAGGACCTGGTCCGCGTCGAGTTCCCCGGTCGGCTCGACGCCGGTGACGGTGGGCTCCCCCTTGGTCAGCGTGCCGGTCTTGTCGAACAGCACCGCGTCGACCTGCCGCATCGACTCCAGCGCCAGGCGGTCCTTCACCAGGACGCCTCCGCGGGCGGCCCGCTCGGTGGCGATGGAGACGACCAGCGGGATCGCCAGGCCGAGCGCGTGGGGGCAGGCGATGACGAGCACGGTGATGGTGCGCACGACGGCCTCGTCGGGCATGCCGATGAGCGTCCAGACGACCGCAGTGACCAGCGCCGCGCCAAGAGCGAACCAAAACAGCCAGGCCGCGGCCTTGTCGGCGATCCGCTGGGCGCGGGAGGATGAGTTCTGCGCCTCGGCGACGAGCCGATTGATGCCGGCCAGGGCGGTGTCGTCACCGGTGGCGGTAATCTCCACCCGCAGGCCGGAGTCGGTGGCCACGGTGCCGGCGGTGACGGTCTGGCCCTCGCCGCGAGAGACCGGGCGGGACTCGCCGGTGATCATGGACTCGTCCATCTCGGCGCGGCCGTCGACGATGGTTCCGTCGGCCGGGACGCTGCCGCCGGGGCGCACGATGACCACGTCGCCCACGTCGAGGTCGGCTGGGGCCACCTTGACGACGTTCTCGCCCTCGACGCGCTCGGCCTCGTCTGGCAGCAGTGCCGCCAACGAGTCGAGCGCCGAGGTGGTCTGGGCCAGGGAGCGCATCTCGATCCAATGGCCCAGCAGCATGATGACGATCAGCAGCGCCAGCTCCCACCAGAATTCGAGCTCGTGATGGACGAGCCCGAGCGTGGCGGCCCAGGAGGCGAAGAAGGCCACCGTGATCGCCAGAGCGATGAGCAGCATCATCCCGGGCTTGCGGGACTTCAACTCGCTGACGGCACCGGTGAGGAAGGGCCTGCCGCCCCAGACGTACATGACGGTGCCCAGCGCCGCGGCGACCCAGCCCGCCCAGCCGGGGACCTCGTAGCCCAGCAGCATGGCGAACATCGGCGAGAGGGCAACCGCGGGGATGGCGATGACGAGATTGATCCAAAACAGCCGGCGGAACTGACCAACGTGGTCCCCGTGCCCGCCATGGCCACTGTGATCTCCGTGCCCACCGTGCTGGGCATGCTCATCGTGGCCGCCATGCTCGTCGAGGCCCCTGTGGCCTGAGTGCTCCCCGCGGTCCATGGCGTGGCCCTGATGCCCGGTGTGCTGACCCTCGAGCGTGCCGTGCACATCCGCCGAGGCGTGCGCGGACACAGACCCGTGGTGATGCTCGCCGTGGGCGGGTGTATCGGTTCCGTGACCGTGGTGCTGGTGTGAGTTCGGGTCCGTCATAATTCCTCTCCTCCGTCATCGAGCCAGGCCGATTGCCGCTCACCCGGTGACCGGGCAAGCGAACGTCGGCTCAGGACGCTGGTTGGATCTCGCTCTCAACGACCCACTTGTGGTTCGTCATCTTCATGCCGTCCGTCTCGTAGTCGACCATGTAGACCGTCTCATCGGTGGACGAAGCGATGGTGGCCTCTACGCCTTCCATGCCTTCCATGTGCTCGGCGAGCAGAGTCACCTCTGTGCCGTCGGCCAGACGCTCGTCGCCGGCATCCTCAATTTCTTCCTGCACGACCCACTTGTGATCAGTGACGGGGTCGCCGCCACCTGCGGGCGTGTAGTTCACGGAGTACGTGTACGTGTCGAATGCACCGGAAATCGTTGCTGTAGCCCCTTCCATGCCTTCCATGTGGTCGGCCGTGAGCTGCACCTCGGTACCGACAGGGTAGGTGGGCTCACTGGCTTCGGCGATACCCTCGGGTGCCGGTCCGCCGTCCATCGGGTGCTCCATCTCCTCATCACCGCTTTCTGCGTTGTTGCCGCCGTGGCCCTGATGCTCCTCAGTAGCCGAAGGGTCGGTCTGCTGGTCGTCGTCTGCTCCGCTGGCGCAACCGGCGAGCACGAGCGCCACTCCGAGCGCTCCCGCTGCCAGTCCTGTTCGCAGTCTCCTCTGCATGTCATTTCCTTTCATCAATATGCCTACCCTATACCCCTAGGGGGTACTAGTCAAGGCTTGTGTGTTGTGTCGGTATGGATCAATCGGAAGCCCCTTCTCAGAGGGTCTGCTCGTGTTGGATGGGCAATGCGGCGATGAGGGGATGGTCGAAGCCCGTCGGTCCGATCTTCGCGGCTCCCCCGGGAGAACCCAACTCGTCGAAGAACTCGACGTTGGCCCTGTAGTAGTCAGACCATTCGTCCGGCAGGTCGTCTTCGTAGTAGATGGCCTCGACGGGGCAGACCGGTTCGCAGGCTCCGCAGTCGACGCATTCGTCGGGGTGGATGTAGAGCGAGCGTTCGCCCTCGTAGATGCAGTCGACAGGACATTCGTCGATGCAGGCGCGGTCCTTGACGTCCACGCAGGGAAGCGCGATCACGTAGGTCATGGCTGCTCCTCTCGGTCGGGTGCGGATCGGCGGTGAGAGCCGGTGGGAGGCTCGGGGAAGTCGTCAGTCTCTGCCGGGCCTGCGGCCGGGTGCGGGATGCGCAGGCGCAGGACGGTGGCGACGAGGCTGAGGGCGATGATGATCGCACCGAGGATCGTCATCGTCCCCGACAGGGTGAGCACCGGCACGAGCAATCCGGCGACGATGGTGGGCAGGCCGAATGCCAGGTAGGCAACTGTGTAGATCACAGCCATCACGGCGGCGCGTTCCGACGATGCCGTGTGGGGCATGAGTGTGCGCAGTACCCCGAGGAACGCTGTGCCGAACCCGGAACCGACGATCGCGACCGAGGCGACATAGGCTGAGTAGGAACCGAGTGCGAGGGCGCCGATGCTCACCGCGGTGCCGAACGCCAGGGCACTGGTCGCATACAGGCTGATGGTGCGGGCGGAACGCCGCTGTAGGACGGACGAGGCGGTGACTCCGGAGATCGCCAGTGCGAAGATGACGATCCCAGCTTGGGTGTGCGTGGAGCCCCCAAGCTCACTGCCGACGAGGT
This sequence comes from Micrococcus lacusdianchii, assembly GCF_023155805.1. GTDB lineage: Bacteria > Actinomycetota > Actinomycetes > Actinomycetales > Micrococcaceae > Micrococcus > Micrococcus lacusdianchii. The sequence goes on from NZ_JAKNUW010000010.1 coordinate 7,906, forward strand.
CGGCCCCGAGCGCGAGGAAGAGCCCGTTGGTCGCCCACCCGGCGATGATCACGGGCACGCCGGCGGTGAACATGCGGCGCAGGTGCGGTGGCACGGTGAACCGCGGACGGAGGTCGCCACGTCGTATCCGGGTCTTCGGGACCAGTTCCGGTGTGCTCCACACGACCGTTGCCACGATGAGGAAGGCAAGCACGAGCGACCCGAAGACGGCAGTTGTCGGTTCGGAGGTGAGATCGAGGAGAAGCGCAGCACCAAGAGCCCCGGCCCCAAGGCCAATCATCGGGCCGATCGTGTTCCACAGGGCTGCGATGTTCCGATGCGACGGGAACTCGAAATCGATCATCATCGCCGACAGCGCCGGGATCAGCAGACCCGCTGCGAGCCCTTGCAAGGCTCGGGCGACCAGGAGCGCCGCGAGGCTACCGGCGAACCAGAACATGGCCACGCTCAGCGCCAGCGCCAAAGAACCGGCGGCCACGACCGGACGTCGGCCGACGTGGTCGGAGAGTGGTCCGAGGTAGAGCAGCGCGGCCAGGAGGGTGAAGGTGTAGACCGCGAACACGAGTGTGGTGGCGACGGGGATGAGTCCGAGCCGATCGGCGATCTGGGGGTAGAACAAGGACGGCGCGCTGGCAGCGGCCATCATGAGAATGGTCGCTGCCAGCGAGAGCACGAAGCCCCGCCGTGGGATCTGCCTAATACAGTCTCCCGCCATCGCCTATGCCCGCACGCCGTGGAGCTGCTGCCCCCACTGGTAGACGGTGCCGACTGCGTCGATGCCAGTGACGCCGACGACGATGCCGTCGGTCTCGTGGCGGACGATGAACTCCTCACCGGCTTCCAGGTGGGCGTCTGCGCCGGCTGTGTACCCGACTCCGGAGATCATCTGACCGTAGACCATTGCCATGTAAGGGCTGCGTGGCAGGTAGGCGCCCGGATCGTCGCTAATGCCGAGGTCGTGCAATGCGGCCTGCGCGGCATGCGCACCCTGTGCGGCGGCGTCTTCCCAATGGTCGATGCGCCAGGCGCCCAGTGCCTCGTCGTGGTGCGTGGCCACACCTCCGGCCGCGTAGACGTGGTCTGCCGCGGCGCGGAGGTGATCGTCGACGTCGATACCGTTCGTCCACGGTAACGGGGCTGCGGGCGTCGTGCCGAGCGCGAGGAGAAGGAAGTCAGCCACGACGGGATTTCCGTCGTTGAGGGTGATGGTGACACCGGATTCTGTTTCGTCGACATGCTGGAGAGTGCGACCGAATCGGGCCTGCACCTTGGCGGCATGGTCGGCGGCGAGGCGCTCAGCCACGGGCGCCCCAAACGCTCCGACACCGGGAATGGAACTGCGGGAGACCAGCGTGACCATGTGTCCGTCGGCTTGCAGAGACGAGGCTGTCTCGGCTGCGATGATTCCACCGCCGTAGATCGCTACCCGCGCGGGTCGCCCCAGTCCGGTCAGCAGCTTTCGGATGCCCAGGGCATCCTCCACGGAGTGAAGAGCGGTGACCCGCCCTTGTCCGGCGTCTTCGCCGCCGAACACGTCAGCGGGCAGGGAGCGAGGCATACTCCCGGTCGCGACGATGAGCGCGTCGTAGGAGACCTGTGCGCCGGAGGTCAGCTGGACCTGCTTCGCCGAGGTATCGACTTTGAGCACGGTGTCGGCGATGACCTCGATCTGAGGCAGCGGGAGCTTGATCATCTCCGGCGGTGTCGGACCGAACGCGATTCCCTTGATGAGCATCCGCGTATAGGGCGTCTCCCCGGTGCGGGTCACCAGCGTCACCCGGACATCGTCGCGTGAGGCGAGAGTGCGGGCGGCTGCGGCCCCGGCTGCTCCCGAGCCGAGGATGAGAACGTGCTGTGTGGTCATAGAAGAACTCCTGAACTGCTGGTCGTGATCGAACTGATGCGCCGGCGTCAGGAGCGCACGAGGCGGGCGATGGCCTCGGACGCCTCGCCGAGCCTCTGCTCGCTCACTGGTCCGCCGGCGAGTGCGGCGTCGAGGACACAATGCTTGAGGTGATCGTCCAGCAGGCCGAGGGCGACATTTTCGAGTGCCCTGGTGACTGCGGAGATCTGAGTGAGGATGTCGATGCAGTAGCGGTCCTCGTCGACCATCCGATCGATGCCGCGGATTTGGCCTTCGAGGCGCCGCAGACGATTGCGGTACTTCGTCTTATCGCTGATGTATCCGTGGACGGACGCGTCGCCGTCGCCTCCTGCGGGGCAGGTGTCGAGGTGGGTTTCGGTGGTGGGGGTCGTAGTGGTCATGTCGGTTCGCTCCGATCAGGTGGCGGGGTGCCGCAGCGGTGCCGCGGCACCCCGCACGCTGGTGGATTACGCCATGTTGGCGGCGTACTTGGCCGGGTCCGAATCGAACGCGGGCCCACAGCCAGCGCAGCAGAAGTAGTAGCGCTCACCCTCGAAGTCGCGGTAGAGGCCGGCGGCCTCGGCGGTCTTCTTGCTGACCGGGGTGCCGACCATGACCGGGCAGGTGGTCATGTCATCGGCGCCCCCGCCAAGAAGGTTCTCGCGTCCACCGTTCTCCACGGCGGGGTTGGTCTCGTTCGTGCTGCAGCAGCTGCTCATTCTCTGGTGTTCCTTCGTTATTGGATTCGTGTGGATGGGTGGGTTCTCGTACGTCACTTCGCGGCGACACTCGTGAACCCGCGCAGGCGGAGGCTGTTGCCGACGACGAAGACGCTGGAGAACGCCATCGCCGCACCTGCGAGCATGGGGTTGAGCATGCCGAGCGCAGCGACCGGGATCGCGGCGGTGTTGTAGGCGAATGCCCAGAACAGGTTGGTCTTGATCGTCGACAGGGTCTTCCTGGACAGGCGGATCGCGTCGACGGCGGCCCGCAGGTCACCGCGCACGAGCGTGATGTCGGAGGCCTCGATCGCGACGTCCGTGCCGGTGCCCATCGCCAGGCCCAGATCAGCCTGCGCGAGCGCGGGGGCGTCGTTGACGCCGTCGCCGACCATCGCGACGATCTTGCCCTCTCCCTGGAGGCGGGTGACGACGTCGACCTTGTCCTTAGGCAGCACCTCGGCGATGACCTCGTCGATGCCGACCTCGGCCGCGATCTGGCGGGCCACGGCCTCGTTGTCACCGGTGAGCAGTACCGGGGTCAGGCCAATCTCCTTGAGCCCGCGGATCGCCTCGGCGCTCGTGGGCTTGACGGTGTCGGCGACGACGAGGATGCCGCGCGCAGCACCGTCCCAGCCGATCGCGACGACCGTCTTGCCCTCGCCCTCGGCCTGGGCCTTCGCCTGTGCGATCTCCGGAGAGAGCTTCTGCGACCAGTCCGCCAGCAGAGACTCGCGGCCGACGACGACCGGGGTCCCCTCGACGATGCCCTGCACGCCCTTGCCCTCGACATTGGCAAAGTCCTCTGGAGTAGGCAGCTGGCCGACTTCCTGGGTCGCGCCCTTGGCGATCGCCTGCGCAATCGGATGCTCCGAAGAGTCTTCCAGTGCGCCGGCGAAACGCAGCAGCTCCGCACGATCCACACCGGGCTCGGTGATCACGTCGGTCAGAGTCATCTTGCCGCTGGTGACGGTGCCGGTCTTATCGAGCACCACAGTGTCGACCTTGCGCGTGGACTCCAGCACCTCCGGGCCCTTGATAAGGACGCCCATCTGCGCACCGCGGCCAGTGCCGACGAGCAGCGCAGTCGGGGTCGCGAGACCCAGCGCGCAGGGGCAGGCGATGACGAGCACGGCGACCGCTGCGGTGAACGCGGCGGCGACGGGGAACCCGCCTCCCAGCCAGGCGCCGAGGGTGATGAACGCGACGACGATGACGATCGGCACGAAGATGCCGGAGATGCGATCGGCCAGACGCTGCACCTCGGCCTTGCCGGTCTGCGCGTCCTCGACGAGCTTCGCCATCTGTGCGAGCTGTGTGTCCGAACCCACACGAGTCGCCCGCACGACCAGGCGGCCTCCGGCGTTGACGGTGGCACCGGTGACCGAGTCGCCCTCGCGGACCTCGACCGGCACGGACTCGCCGGTGAGCATCGAGGCGTCCACCGCGGAGGAGCCGGAGGTCACGAGACCGTCGGTGGCGATCTTCTCGCCTGGACGGACGATGAACTCGTCGCCGACCGCCAGCTCAGAGGTGGGGATCTTCACCTCTACGCCGTCGCGGAGTACGGCGACTTCCTTCGCGCCCAGCTCCAGGAGGGCGCGCAGCGCGGCCCCGGCCTGGCGCTTGGATCGCTTCTCGAAGTAGCGGCCGGCGAGGATGAACATCGTCACGCCCGCGCCGACTTCGAGGTAGATGTTCGCCGCGCCATCCGACGGAGCGATCGTGAACTCGAAGGGGTGCGTCATGCCGGGAGTGCCGGCAGTGCCGAGGAAGAGCGCATAGAGCGACCAGAGCAGTGCGACGGAGGTACCCATCGAGATGAGCGTGTCCATCGTCGCCGCACCGTGCTTGAGGTTCGTCCACGCCGCCTTGTGGAACGGCCAAGCTCCCCAGATGATCACCGGTGCGGCCAGGGCGAGTGAGGCCCACTGCCAATACGTGAACTGCAGCGCGGGGATCATCGCCATCGCGATCACGGGAACAGTGAGCACAATCGCGCCGATCAGCCGATGCCGCAGCGAGGTGAGCTCACTGTCTTCCTCCTCCCCGGCCTCGGTCTCCGACGTGTTCGCCGTAGTGTCCTTGGGCTTGGGCAGTGCGGCCGTGTACCCGGTCTTCTCGACCTCGGCGACCAGCAGTGACGGATCGTAGCCGGCAGGCACGGTGACCTTAGCCTTCTCAGTGGCGTAGTTGACGGTGGCCGCGACGCCATCGAGCTTGTTCAGCTTCTTCTCGATCCGGTTCGCGCAGGAGGCGCAGGTCATCCCGCCGATCTCCAACTCGATGTCCGGCCCACCCGTTGGGGGCGCTGATGTGCTCATCCTCTTCCTTCTTTCTCAGCTCTCGTGCGACGCCAGGCCCTGCGGGTCAGTGGCCGTCGGAATGCGAATCGTCTGTCTTCGAGCCGTCACCATGCTCGGCGTCGATCACGAACTCGGCGGTGTGCACCTGCCCGTCGACCTGGAAGTCCAGGTAGAGCAGGTAACGGTCGGCGGTCGGGGCCTCCGCTGCGAATCCGATCTCGGGTCCGGCCGTGTCCCCGGCCTGGGGCTCGTCGCCCTCGGCGTGGACGTGCAGGTAGGCGAGGTCACCCTCGCGCAGCGCCACCAGGTGGCCGAACGCGCCCAGGTAAGGCTCCAGCGTGGTCACCGGCTGACCGTCACGCTCGACCGAGATGGTGAGCTCGCTTGAGGTGCCCGCAGTGAGATCGCCGTTGAGGGAGACGGTGTATCCGTCGACCTCGTCGGTGGTCTGCGCCTCGGTCTCGACAGGGGTGAAGTCGCCAGCCACCTCGACCGCGCGGGTGAGAGTGATGCCTTCGGCTTCCTCGCCCGCGGGTGTGAAGTCGGCGTACACCCGGTAGGTGCCCGCCTCGTCCCAGGTCCACGGCACTGACCAGGTGCCTGTGCTCGTGTCGAGTTCGGGGTGCACGTGCTGGAAACCGGCGCCATCGGTGCGCACGGCGATCAGATGCAGGTCCTTCTCGTGCGCGGTGGTGTATTCGGTCACCGGTTCGCCGGACTCGTCGAGGATCTGGAAGCTCAGGTCTCCATCCTCGCCTGCGGCCGTGGGGGCCTGGACCGGAGAGAGCACGAAGCCGTCCGCGCTTGCGGAGACCCCGTTCAGAGCGGGCTCCGCGGTTTCCTGCGCAGCGTCGCCGTGCCCTTCACCGTGTGCGTTCACGTCACTTCCTTCTGCCCATGCTGCTACGAAGCTATCGGGAATGACAGCGCCGGCGAGGCCGAAGGCCCCGCCGAACGCCACCACCAACCCGGCCCCGTAGAGCGCGAGCCGTCCTCCGGCCTTCATCAGACGCGCACCGCCGAGTAGCCGGCCTCCTCGACCGCCGCGAGGACCTTGGCGTCGTCGATCTCGCCCTCGGCGGTGACGTTGAGCTTGCCGGTCTGCGCGCTGACTTGGATGTCCTGGACGCCGGGGATCTCGCTGACCTCCTCGCGGATCGACATCTCGCAGTGGCCGCAGGTCATGCCCGTCACCTGGTAATCGTTCGAAGCCATCAGGTGTCCTCCTTGTATGTCGGGTTGTACGTCGGGAGTACCCCTACCGGGTACGTGTACTAGTCAAACGTATACCCATGTCAGGTATTCCGCAAGGAGGGAGGCGATCGTGTGAGCTGCATTGCGCAAGTGCTGCAAACAATGGTTGGAGCGTCCGAGGTGTGCCTTGTGGTGCACCGATGCTGCGGGGCGATCCGCTGGGTTCTGGCGCTGCGCGTCGGAGAGTAGTGACCCCTCGGCTCATCAGAACCGTGGACTGCCTTGCCGCATCGACGAAGGCAGCGAAGACTGGTACGAAACCGACTCGCGCCCAGACCCGTCAGTGAGTGGGGTCAACGCTCGGGAAGCGCGGTGCCGGAGACCCCAGGCAGGGGTCTCTGACGGTGACCCTGGTGAAGGCGCGCGGGCGCAGCAGCACGGGGACAGTCAGTGGCCGGGCCGATCCCGTGGAGGACGTCGTCACCCTCGGGGTTGTCGAGATGCAGCAAAGACTGCACGCGACTCGCCGTGAACCGTTCGGAGAGGGGGCGGGATCCGGTGTGTGAGGGAGCCTGGCCGGACGCCCCTGCCGTGCTGGGGCGGGGAGCAGGCTGGGGTATCGAGTCGACAACTCTAGGCTGTCACCGTGACCACTGTTTTAGATCACCTCCGCGCTGATGACCGCGAGCACGTCGGGTACATCGAGATGACCGACGAAGGCCTCTTCATCCCCTACGACCTCCTGCGTCGGCGATGCGGTGAACCCATGGAGTCGACCGAGGCCGAAGAACTGCTTGACACCGTCGGTTTGCAGGCGTTGGGCGAACAATGGCTGCTTCGCACCGAGGGTGACGCATGGGTGCCCGTGGGCATCCAGGAGTTCTCACGAGAGGCCGTCACAGTGGCGCCGCGGCTCGATGACAGGGCGGTGGCCAAGGCGCCGGATCTCACCGCGACGGTGATGTTGTCGTTGCCTACGGATCGGCTCCGTTCCGCCGAATGAGGCTGGGCGGTTCCCTTCTCAGGCGAAGATCTCCCGCAAGGGTGTCCACCCCACGGGAAGCGGCCCGCAGATGGCGGCTCGTTGCCTGTCTGCCTCATGGGACCAGCCCTGAGCTTGTCCCGGGCTGCCGACCAGACCCCGGGCCAGGCGGAGTCCCACGTCCTCCAGGACGGCGTCCGGGGCGCTGCCCCGGCGCACTGAGGCGCGCACGCTCCAGGGTTCATCCGCCCAGCCACCCCCGCGCAGACTGCGGTAGTCGCCGTAGCGGGCGGGATCGGCGTAGTCCCAGCACCATTCCCAGATGTTGCCGAGCATGTCGTGCAGACCGTGCGGGTTGGCTTTCTTCATGCCGACGGGCTGGGGGCCCTCAAGGTGGTCGAGGCTGGTCCAGGCGATGTCTTCAAGCGGCCCGTAGGTGGGCGAGGTCGTTCCGGCGCGGCAGGCGTACTCCCACTCGGCCTCGGTGGGCAATCGGTACCCGTCAGCGCCCGTGTTCCAGGTGACGGAGCGTCCGTCCCCAGCATGCGTGTAGGCCGGCTGCAGCTCTTCAGCATTGGATAGCTCGTTGCAGAGGTTGATGGTCTCGAACCATGTCAGAGGCGTGAGCGGGCGTCCGGTGCTCCGGTCACGGAGGGGGTGCACGGCCATCTCGAAGGGCTCCAGTTCCACATCCCGTGTGGTCCCGCGACGGGCGTCACGCAGGGTGATTTTTCCCGAAGACAGGGTGGCCATGGAGGGCTGGTTCATGGCGTCAGCGTCGCACACGGGCTGACTGGAGAACCACGAGCTGCACCCGGACAGGGTTCAACTGTCAATACCTAAGTGACTCGTGGTCGTATGAAACATATTTGCGCGTTTGTGAAATATTCGCTGCATCTCGACAACCGCCGTCGGCGGAGCGCCCATTCCTTACAGGGCCGAACCGTCACCTCCGTGCATGTCAAGGTTCCAGGCGCTCCATGGCGTATGAATCAAATTGGCGCGTTTTGGAACTCTTCGCTGCATCTCGACAGCATCTCGACAAAAGTTCCCCCGACGGCCGCCGTTTCCCGAATGGAAACGAGGGGGCTACACTCCTGAACACCGTTCATTGAACAGCGTTCATCGCGTCACCCCGCCTCGCACCCAGGAGCACCATGTCCCGCACCGCCCCCGACGCCCACGCCCCCGACACCCACCCCGCCGACGCCCGCCGCCGCACCGCCTCGCCCGGCGCGTCCCTGGCGAAGATCGCCGTGATGGCCGCGCTGATCGCCGTCATGGGCGCCATGCCCGGCATCCCGGTCCCCGGCATCCCGGCCCCCATCACCCTGCAGACCCTCGGCGTGATGCTGGCCGGTCTGGTGCTCGGGCCGTGGCGCGGGGCCGCGTGCCTGGCCCTGTTCCACGGGCTCGTGGCGCTCGGCCTGCCCCTGCTCGCGGGCGGTCGCGGCGGCGCCGCGGTGTTCGTGGGCCCCTCCGGCGGCTTCCTGTGGGGCTGGATCCCGGGGGCGCTCGTCGTCGGCCTGATCTTCCGCGCCTACCTGCGCCGTCGCCGTCCCGGGACGGGCACCGGAGGCCTGATCGGCTCCGCGCTGCTCGCCTGCGTGGTCGGCGGCATCGCCGTGATCTACGCGTTCGGCATTCCCGGCATGCACCTGCTCGGCGGCGTGCCGCTCCAGGGGGCGGCGATCGGCTCGCTCGCCTTCATCCCGGGCGACCTGGTCAAGGCCGTCGTCGCCTCCCTCCTCGCGGCGGGCCTGTGGAAGGCCTACCCGCGCGCCTTCGCCTGAGCGTGCGCGCGGGGGAGCGGATCGCGCCCGTGCGGGGCGCGGACCACGCGGCCGTCCTGACCCGCGCCCTCGAGCTGCGCGCGGCGGGGCGGGTGCCGCTCGTCCTGGACGAACGCGTCGCCCCGGAGGCGGCCGCCGCCCAGGTCGACGCCGCCGTCCACGCCCTCGACGACCTCGCCGCCCGCGCCCCGGAGCGGGCGGCGCAGGTGGCGTGGACCGCCGCAACGTCCGGCTCCACGGGCGCGCCCCGCGTGGTGCTGCGCACGGACCGCTCGTGGTCCGTCGGCCACGCCCACGTCCGCGCGTGGCTCGGTCTCGAGCCCGGGGAGGGGCTGCTGGTGCCCGTGCACCCGACGTCCTCCATGGCCCTCAACGCCGCCGCGTTCTGCGCGGCCACCGGCGCCCGACTGCGCGTGCCCGCGCGCGCCCGCGTGCGGACCGAGGACCTCACGGGTGCGCCGCACGCCCCCGCTCCGGCCGCCCTCCACGGCACGCCCGCCCAGCTGGCGGACGTCCTCGACCTCCTCGACGACGCCGCCCCGGCCCCGGCCCTCCGCGTCGCCCTGGTGGGCGGGGACCGGCTGACCGCAGGGCTGCGCGCACGTGCCAAGGCCCACGGGCTCCGTCTCGTCCACTACTACGGCGCCGCCGAGGCCAGCTTCGTGGCCGTGGACCCGGACGGGACCGGGCTGCGCCTGCTGCCCGGCGTCGAGGCGGAGACCGAGGACGGCCTGCTGCTGGTCCGCTCGGACCAGCTGGCCGAGCCGGACGGCTCGTCCCTGCACCTGACCGGCCCGGACGGCGCCGCGACCGCCGTGCCCCGCTGGCGCCCGGACGGGTTCCTCCGCACCGGCGACGCCGCCGCCCTGGACGGCGGCCGCCTCATCCTCCACGGCCGGGCGGACGGCGTGATCCTCACCGCCGGGGCCACCGTCCACGCCTCCGCGGTGGAGGAGGTCCTCGCCGGCGTCCGGGATACGGCGGGCCGGCCGCTCACCTCCGCCGTGCTCATCGCGGGGGAGCCGGATGCGCGCCTGGGCCGGCGCGTCGTCGCCTGGGTGGAGCCCGCGCCGGGACGGGACCCGGAGGACGTGATCGCCGCGCTCCGGACGGCGGCCCGCGACCGCCTGACCCCGGCGGCCCGCCCGCGACGCTGGCACGCGGTGGACCGGCTGCCCCGCACGCCCTCGGGCAAGGTGCGCCGCGTGCCGCCGGGATCCGTGATGGACTCGGGCGCATGACCCCCGCCGCCGACGTCTGGATCACCGCCGCCGCCCGCACGGCGGTCACCGGCCGCTCCCGCGCGCAGGCCCACCGGGACGCGGGGGAGCTCGGGGCGGACGTCGTCGCCGCTGTGACCGGAGGCCGGGACGGGGCGGAGGTGGCCGGCGTCGTGCTGGGCAACTGCTGGGGTCCGGGGGGCAACCCGGCGCGCGTGGCCGCCCTCGGGGCGGGCCTCGGCGACGCCGTGCCCGGCTGGACCGTGGACGCCCAGTGCGGTTCAGGGCTGCTGGCCGTGCTCCAGGCGGCCGGGCACGCCGCCCCCACGGGACGGGCCGTGGTGGGCGGCGGCGTCGAGTCCGCGTCCACCGCCCCGGAACGCCTCCGGGACGGGGTGCCGTACACGCAGGCCCCCATGGTGCCGCGCGGCCGGCCGGACCCTGGGATGACCGCCGCCGCGGACGCCCTCGCCGCCGCCCGGGGGATCCCCCGCGCGCGGCAGGAGGCCTTCGCAGCCCGGTCCCACGCCCTCGCCCTGGCTGCTGCGGACCTGCGCGCCGCCGAGCGTGCCCCGGGGCCGGAGGGCGCGCCCGCCCCCGACGACGACGGCCCCCGCCGCCTCACCCCCGCCGCCCTCGCGCGGTTCACCGGGGTGACCCCCGGCGCCGACCCGGACACCGCCGTGACCGGGGGGACCGCCGCCCGCATCGCGGACGGGGCGGCGGCCGTGCTGCTGGAGCCGGGAGTGCCGGACACCGCCGCCCTGGCCCGGCCCGTGCGGCTCGCCGGCGGGACGATCACGGGCGGCGACCCCGCCCTACCGGGGATCGCCCCGGTCGCGGCCGTCCGCGCGGCCCTCGACGAGGTCGGCTGGGCACTCGAGGACCTGGCCGTCGTGGAGGTCGTGGAGGCCTACGCCGCCCAGGCCCTCGCCACGCTGGACGACCTGGGCCTGACCGACGGGGACGCCGGCGTCGATCCGCGCGTGAACGCCGCCGGGGGTGCGCTGGCCCTGGGCCACCCATGGGGCGCCTCCGCCGCGATCGCCCTGGTCCGGGCCGTGCACCGCCTCCAGGAGCAGCCGCCGGGCGCGCGGGGCCTCGTCGCGTGCGCCGTCGCGGGCGGCATGGGCGTCGCGGCCCTGCTGGAGGTGGGCTGATGGGATTCCTGCGTCGCCCCGTGCCCGTGCCCGCGGCCTCCGGAGCGGACCGCACCGTGCGCCTGCGCGGGGTGCGCGTGGAGGCGGCCGGGCCGACGTCGTCCGCCGTCCTGCTGGAGGACGTGGACCTGGAGCTGACCGCCCCGCGCGTCGCCGTGGTGGGGGAGAACGGCTCGGGCAAGTCCACGCTGGCCCGGGCCGTGGCGGGCCTGGCGGACGTGACCGCCGGCGAGGTGATCGTGCACGGCGTGGACGCCGTACGGGACGTGAAGGGCCTGCGCCGGACCGTGGGCATGGTGTTCGCCAACCCCGCCGCGCAGATGGTCATGCCCACCGTCCGGGAGGACGTCGAGCTCACGGTCAAGGCCCTGCGCGGGCCCGACGGGCGCCGCCTGCCCACGGAGGAGGTCGCCCGCCGCACCGACGCCGCCCTGGCCGGGCACCGGCTCACCGCGCTCGCGGACCGTGCGTGCCTTTCCCTGTCCTCGGGGCAGGCCCAGCGCCTGGCCGTGTGCTCCGTAATGACCGCCGCGCCCTCCCTCGTGATCGCGGACGAGCCCACCTCCCTCCTGGACGGCCGGCACCGGCGGATCATCGCGGACCGACTCCTCGCCGCGGACCCGTCCGCCCCGGGCGGCTTCCAACTGCTGCTCGTCACCCACGACCTCGAGCTCGCCCGCGCGTGCGACGAGGCCGTGTGGGTCCATGCCGGCCGCATCGAGCGCACCGGTCCCGCCGCGGACGTGGTGGCCGCCTACGAGGCCTTCCTGGACCGCGCCGTGGCCGAGGAGCTCGCCTGATGCTCTCCCTCTACGTGGACGGCGACTCGCCCCTGCACCGCTGCCCGGCCGGGTGGAAGATGGGCGTCTTCGCCGTGTGGGTGCTGGCCCTGACGCTGCTGCCGGCGTCCGTGGGAACGGCGGGCGCCGCCGTCATCGGGGCCGTGGTGGCGTACCTGGTGGGCTTCGGAGTGCGGCGGGGAGCGGGGATGCTCGCCGCCGACCTGCGTGGCCTGTGGATCTTCTACGCCGTCCTCTTCGCGGCGCAGTGGCTCTTCCTCGACCTCACGACGGCGGTCCTCACCACCGCGCGCGTGCTCGGCGTGGTCCTCACGGCCCAGGTGATGACACGCACCACCCGGATCGCGGACATGGCCGGCGTCGCCGAGGCGCTGCTCACCCCGGTGCCGCACCTGCCATGGATCGGGCCGGCCCTGGCGCGCGCGGGCGTCCGCCCGGACCGCGTGGGCCTGGCGATGGGCCTGGTGCTCGCCTCGATCGGGCACCTGCGCGCCCTCGCCGAGCAGATCCGCCATGCCCAGGCCGCCCGCGGGGTGCGGCTGGCGCCGTGGGCGTGGGTGCTGCCGCTGCTGGTCCTCTCGCTCAAGCACGCCGACGACGTCGGCGACGCCCTCGCCGCCCGTGGCATCGAGTAGGCCCCGGCCATGTGCGGGCCAGGGCCGTGGCCAGGTGGTCCCCGCGGCCCGGTGGTCCCCGCCATCCGGATGTTCGGACCGCTATGAGGCCCCGATACCGGTCGGAACGTCCGGATGGGCGCGAGGGGCGCCCGCTAGCCTGGCCCCATGACCCCCGCACGCATCGCCTCCCTCGCCGTCGCCCTCGTGCTCACGATCGTCCTGACCCCGCTGCGCGCCGACGACGGCTCGTTCGCCGGCGCCCTCCTGGTGGCGCTGCTCGGCGCCGTCCTCCTCGTGGCCGGCGCGTGGTTCGCGCCGCTGGCCCGCGCCGAGGGCACCATGGGCGGAACGCCGCGCGCCCCGTGGCGGCCCGAGTACGAGGGCCCCAAGACCACGCAGGTGGCCGGCGGCGGCCTGGTGGCGCTGCTGGTCGGGCTCATCACCGGCGGTGCGCCTTTCGTGGGACCGCTGCTGGGCATCGTCGCGGCGGTCGCCGCGGGCCGGTTCCTGCACATCCCGTCCGCGGCGGAGGTCGAGGCCGTGGTCGGGTCGCAGGAGCAGGAGCAGGAGCAGGAGCAGGTCGACGACGACGGCGACGGCGGCGCCGCCTTCGACACGGCCCCCGTGCCGGTCGTCGAGGCGCCGGGCTCCGGTCCGACGGCCGAGGTGCACGGGAGCACCGCCGCCCCCGCCGCGGACGAGGCCGACCGGACCCCCTGACCGGGTCAGCCGGTCACCTCGGCGATGAAGGCCTCCAGCTGGGGGACGCGTTCGGCGGCGAACTCCTCGAGGGGGACGGGCGACGGCCGGTCGAGGGGCTCGCGGGTCATCTCGTTCACGTTGATCCGGCCACCGGGCACGTAGGCCGTGCGCATCACCTGGTCCGAGGCGGACGTGGGGTAGCCCCGCAGGACCTTCTGGGTGACGGTCGCGTCCCCGGCTCCGACCGGCACGGTGGTCCGCTCGCGGCCATCCCCGCCCAGGCACTCCTTGCGCACGCGGTGGTGCTCCTCGTCCACGGCCCGCCACGTGGCCTCGTCCCGCATGACCACCACGTTCATCATGTGGAATGCACCCGTGGCGCGGTCCGCGGCCTGGCCGAACGTCGCGCCCACCATCCCGTCGAGGATCTCCCGGGTGGCCTCCTCCCGGAGGCTGCGGCACGGCTCGACCACCCCCGCCGTCACCGGCCCGAACGTGTCCACGTCGCGGGAGGCCAGGATCCGCCCGGTGGCCTCGGCGTCGTGGCTGCTGATCTGCGCGTCCTCGCCCAGCTCGGTGCGCAGGGCGCGCTCCACGCGCTCGTGGCCCGGGTAGCCGGCCCTGGTCGCAGGCGGCGTGGCCGGGTTCGCGGACGACGACGTCGACGCATCCCCAGCTACGGCACCGGTCCCCGGGGCGGCGGGTCCGGCGGGTGGGGCCTGCCCCGGGTCCGGGGCGGCGGACGTCGCGGAGGCGACAGGCGGCGTCGTGGTGCCGACTCCGGCGTCGTCGGGGGAGAGCAGGCCGCAGCCGGTGAGGCCCAGCGCACCCGCCGCGAGCAGCACGCCGGTGCGTCGCGCACGTCGACGCCGACCCGGGGCGGGCGGCTCGGCGGGCAGGAGGCGGGGCGCGGTCACGGTCGGGTGCTCCCTCTGGTGGAGGCCGGGGGCTGTGCCGTCAACGGTAGGTGCCGGGGTGCGGATCATCCCAGGGGTGAGCGGCCGCCGGGCCGCGGGCGAAGTCCAGGGCCTCCTCGATGATCTGCACCACGACGTCGAGCTCGGCGTCGTCACGGGGGCCGTAGACCATCCATTCGGTGCCGTGCTCGGCGTGACCGTGCGGCTCGGCCCATCCCAGGGCGGTGAGACGGGCGCCGCGTTCGGCGGGCAGGACGAGGTGGACGGAGGTGTCGGCCACCCCGTGCAGGTGGACGGGCTCCAGCCGGCGCCCTGGGGCGAGGTTGGTCTCCGGGGAGCGCTCCGTGGGCAGATCGGTGACGAACAGGGCCCGTGAATCGGCGGGGGAGACCTGGCTGTGCCCCTCCTCCACGCCCTCGAGGGTCCGGGCTCGGGCCACCAGCTCACCCCACAGGGCGGGCGGGGCTTGCTGGTCCAACTGACGGTGGGGGCCTTCCGAGGACGTGACGGGGCGAGGACCGGGCCGCGGCCCGGGGTGCGCGGTCACTCGCCGACCTGCCCGTCGATCTGCTCCCGCAGCGGGTCCGCATGCCCGTTGTGCCGGGCGTACTCCTCGATCATGTGCGTCAGGATCCACCGCAGGCTCACCTGCTCACGCCCGCCCCAGGCGGGGTGTGTGGCGTCCAGGGCGGCCGGGCCGGCCTCCAGCAGGCGCTCGACGACGGCGCGCGAGCGCTCCACGGACTCCCGCCACAGCGCGCGCAGGTCCTCGGCGGAGTCCTCGGCGGCGGAATGCCAGTCCCAGTCCGGGTCCGCGTCCCAGTCCACAGACACCCACGGCTCGGAGGCCGGGGTCCCGTGGGCGGTGACCTCGAACCAGAAGAATTCCACGAAGGCCAGGTGCTTGAGCAGCCCGCCCAGGGTCATCTCCGAGGGGTGACCGTCGAGGCGGCGGGCGAGGGCGGCGTCGTCGAGGCCGTCCGTGCGCCAGGCTAGCGTTGTGCGCTGGAAATCGAGGAAGCCGAGGAGGGTGGCGGTCTCGGAACCGTGGAATGGCGGCTCGGGGCGGCCGTGCTCGTCGATGCGCGGAGCGGCGTCGTCGTGCGGGGTGGTGTCCATGGGGTGAGCGTACGGGTGTCAACCCCACCCCAGGCGTCTTCGAACGCGGAACAGCCCCTCTTCCGCGCTCGAAAGCCACCATTCGCCCCATTCCACGTTCGAAAGCACAGGCCGGAGGCAACGGCGACGACGGGCCCGGGACACGGGCCGCGGCGCTGCCGAGCGTCGGAGGTGGGTCCGCGCGTCGGGGGTCACGTCCTACACGATTCTGTCACGGGCTGCGGACGCGACAATGCCGGAACCCGGGAGAACCCCATCCGCCCCACAGCTTGACGACATCTATAGATACGATCTGTACTTAGATACATGCCTACACAGTCCGACCCCGCTGCCCCCGCCTCCGCAGCCGCCCGCCCCTGGCCCTCGGCCTGGGTGCGCGCCGCGCTGGAGCCAGCGATCCTCGGCGCACTCATGGGCGGACCGCTGCACGGCTACGGGATCGCCCAGGCGCTTGCCGCCCGCGGCTTCGGCAGGCTCCGCGGCGGTTCGCTCTACCCCGTGCTCGCCCGCCTCGAGGAGGCCGGACACGTCAGCACCCGCTGGGTGGAGGGCCAGGGCGGCCCCGGCCGCAAGGACTACGCCCTCACCGCCGCCGGCCGCGCCGAGTACGCCGACGCCGTCGCCTCCTTCCAGGCCCTCGGCGCCGCGCTCGCGGCCCTGGGCGCTGAGGGGGAGGCCGGCGCCGACGGCGGTACCGCCGAATCCGTCCCCGCTCCCGTTCCGCAGGAGGCCGCCCGATGACCCGCCACGAACCACCCCTGCCGGCCCTGCTGGACCGCTTCGCCGCCGCGCGCGGCGTGCCGGCGGACCAGGACTGGGCCGCCGCGGCCGCGGGCCGCTTCCTGCCCGACGACGTCCGGGAGGAGATCGTCCTGCGGGAGCTGACGGAGGCGCTGGCCGCCGTCGAGGAGTCGGGGCAGGGGCCGGAGGAGCTCTTCGGCCCGGCTGCGGACTGGGCCCGGGAGCGCGCGGCGGAGGCGAGCGCGGCCGGGGAGTCCGTGCTCGACACGGACCCGTCGCTGACGTGGCGGGCGGCACCGTGCAACGCGCTGATCATCGCCGCACTGTTCTCCGTGCCGTTCGCCGTCGTGTTCGCGTTCCGGGACGGCCTCACCGTCGACTACTCGTGGGGGCATGTCCTGTTCTCGCTGGTGCTCGCCGTGGTGATGACAGTGGTCATCACCCTGTGGTCCCAGACCATCCTGCGGCGCTCCTTCTCGGCGACGGTGGGCACCGTGGCGGCAGGCGCGGTGCCGCTGGTGGTCGGGGCGGGGTTCCTGCTGCCCTGGCTCTCGGAGCAGCCCCTGTTCACGGGCTCCGTGGGGTGGCATGCGGCGATCGTGGCCGGCTATCTGGGCTTGGGCGCCCTGGGCTTCTGGCTGCTGCCCAGGGACGACGTCCCGGACGCCACTCCCGCACAGACCCCTGACGACGACGCCTGGGCCCTCGTGCTCGGTGGCGTCCTGCGCTCGAAGCTCGCCTACTCGGACGCGCGCGTGCGGGAAGTGGTGGACGAGGCCCGTGCGCACGCGGCGGCGTCCGGCCGTCCGATGGCCGAGGAGTTCGGCAACCCGCAGGACTACGCCGCGCGGTTCCGCCCGGACCGCGGCCGGCGGCTGCGGTGGGAGGCGATCCTGCTCACCGCGGTGGCCGTGTACTGGGTCGGGAAGCTGTGGGCGCAGCTGGCCGACCGCGCCGCCCCGCTGGACTGGTGGACGGTGGCCGGCGCGGTGCTCATGCCGCTGATCGCATGGCGGATGTGGCGGATGCACCGGCGGGCAGTGTCGCCTCACCCAGGGTGAGCGGGTCAGGGCGGTCGCAGCCGGCGGCCTCAGAGCCGACGATGACGACGGCATACCCGGCTACGCTCCCCGCATGACGCACCCCCTCATCTCCCCGCCCAAGGCCCGGCCCGGTGACCGGGTCGCGGTGGTGTCGCCGTCGTTCGCGGCGCCCGGCTTCGCCCCCGCCGTGCACGAGCAGGCGATGCATCGACTGGCCGAGGTGACCGGCCTGGTGCCGGTTGAGTACCCGACCACCCGGCAGCTCGGGGCGAGCCCCGAGGACCGCGCGCGGGACCTGAACACGGCGTTCGCGGACCCGGAGATCCGGGCGGTGCTGGCCAGCGTGGGCGGGGAGGACCAGATCACGGTGATCGGCCACCTGGATGCCGACGCCGTCCGACGGGACCCGAAGCCGTTCCTGGGCTACAGCGACAACACCAACCTGCACCAGTGGCTGTGGGCCCACGGCGTGCAGAGCTACTACGGCGGGTCCACGCAGGTGCACCTGGGGCCGGGACCGGCTGTGGATGAGGTGCACGCGGCGTCCCTGGGGGCGGCCCTGCTCACGGGGGAGCGGCTGGAGATCACGGAGCCGGGGGAGTCGGAGGACCACGGCGTCGACTGGCTGGACCCGCGGGCGCTGAGTGAGTTCGGCGAGCGGGAGCCGGTGCCGGGCCCGCAGGACGACGACGGCGCGGGCCGCCTCGGCGAGGGCGCCTCGCCGTGGCGGTGGGCCGGGCCGCAGCGTGCGGTGACCGGCCGGACGTGGGGTGGGTGCCTCGAGGTACTGCCGTGGGTGATGGCGGCCGGGCGCGGCCCTGCGGATGTGGCGGCGCTGGAGGGCGGTGTGCTGCTGCTCGAGACGAGCGAGGAGCTGCCCTCGGCCGGCCAGGTGCGTCGACTGCTGCGCATCCTGGGTGAGCGGGGCGTGCTCGGTGCCGTGGACGCCGTGTTGGCGGCCCGCCCGCCGACGAGCTCCTTCGAGGTCCCGCGCGAGGCGGACGAGCGGGCGCGGCTGCGCGCGGAGCAGGCGGACGTCATCGTGGAGACCGTGGCGACGTACAACCCGGACGCGGTGGTGTGCGTGGGCGTGCCGTTCGGCCACACCCGGCCGCAGTGGATCCTGCCGCACGGCGGGGTGATGACCGTGGACGGGGACCAGAGGCGGGCGTGGGCGGAGTTCGGGTGAGCCAGTTGGTAGCCTGCGGCTCAGACGGTGGCCGGTAATGAGGCCCCACAGATGAGGGGGTTTCCCATGGCCGAACCAGAAGGTCTGCGCCATGCTGCGATTGCCTGGCTTGAGCAGCGCACCTTCGACCGGCAGATTCCCCTGAGTCGTGACGAGATCGCTGACTTCGAGTGGAACGGCCAGCCGTTTCGACTGATCCCCTCCCAGCAAGGCATCTGGAAACCACGAGGGTTCGAAGCGACCCTCTCCATCGTGACCACGTACCGCTCGCCAGGCCAGAAGCGCCCCTACGAGGATGAGGTCGGCGCAGATGGTCTCATCCGATACAAGTGGCGCGGAGACAACCCGCAGCACCCTGAGAACGTCGGGCTACGCCGGGCTATGCAGTTGCGGCAGCCAATTATCTGGTTCATCGGCATTGGGGGAAAGCCCCCGGAATATCAAGTCGTGGCCCCGGTCTACCTCGTCCGGGAGGAGCCGGAGCTGCAGCAGTTCGTCATGGCTCCGCTCGCTGAAGAAGACTTCGCCGTGGAGGAGCTTGACGAGGGGTTCGCAGTGCCTGCGCTCAAGCGCTATCTCATGCGGGAGACAAAAGTACGCCTGCACCAGCCTGTTTTCCGATCGACGGTGCTCATGGCGTACGAAAACCACTGCGCGGTATGCAACCTTGCCCACCCCGAGCTGCTAGATGCCGCACACATCGTGGACGACAGCCATGAACTCGGTACCCCGACCATTGGTAACGGCATGGCTCTGTGCAAGATCCACCATGCAGCGTTCGATCGGCGCTTCCTGGGGATCCGGCCGGACTACACGGTGCAGATCCGGCAGGACCTTCTGGACGAGGTGGACGGGCCCATGCTGCGGCACGGCCTGCAGGACCTGCACGGACAGCCGCTCATGATGATGCCCAAGTTGCGTGCGAACCGGCCCGACCGCGACAAGCTCGTGTGGGCCTATGACCGGTTCCAGGCGGCCACCGTCGCTGACGTCGCCTAACTCACACTAGATCCTTAATGCCGGGCACTGCCTCGAGGTGGGCTTCGATAAGCGCATGTAGTCCTTGGAGCTCCTTAAAGGAGTCTCGAAGGTCTTCTAAAAGCCCAGTTGGGTTAATAGAAATGCTATCAGTGATTTTTGCGGGGTATCTAAAATCAGTACCCCTGGGGTCAAGATTATGAATCATGGTCGCTATTTCATCAAGCTTGGGCGTGCAGGCCTCGCCTGCAAATCCTAGCAATTTTAGCTCCTCATTGATCCATGTCTTCGACCTTTCGATACTATGGCCGAATCCTTTTTGACCAATAGTACTTTCCATTGCGCTACGAGAGTATTTCTCTGGATCCCCCCCGAGGCGAACTTGGTGTGAAGCGATTGCGAGGGCCAAGGACTTGAGTTCCAGTTCAAATGCCTGCCGGTATAGGGCTAAAAGCGGCATTAGGAATGCATCCTGCTCAGGGCGACCCTCCCATTGAGAGAAAAGCATCTCCGCCGCTTCCTTGTAATTAAATGCGTAGTAACCCAAGTCTTCGAAAGGGTTGAGCTGCATCATTGAATGGCGACTCGTGGCTGGGTACTTGGTTTGCAAATGCTCAAGAGGGTGGGGATTTTGCTTCATCACTGTGGGTGTATTCCTCAAAGTCTGGCTGGGACAATATGTCGGCGTGTTGCGTCAGCGAAAGCGCCTCCGCCCCGCCTCACCGCTTCCGGTACAGCCCCTTCTTCTGGAACTTCGGCTCGCTCGTCACGAGCATCCCCAGGGACCGGAAGATGCCCTCGTCCACGGAGCCGAGGATCGTCGTCGTGTGCACGTCGCAGCCCTCGAGGCTGGCCAGCTGCTCGACGGCCGCCTTCGCGTTCTCGTCGGTCGCCGCGGACACGGACAGCGCGATCAGCACCTCGTCCGTGTGCAGCCGCGGGTTCTTGGAGCCCAGGTGCACGGTCTTAAGCGTCTGAATCGGCTCGATCGAGGCGGGGGAGAGCAGGTGCACGTCGTCCTCGATGCCGGCCAGCACCTTGAGGGCGTTGAGCAGCACCGCGGCGGAGCAGCCCAGCAGCTCCGAGGTCTTGCCGGTCACCAGGGTGCCGTCCGCCAGCTGCACGGCCGCGCCGGGCTCGCCGGTGCGCTCGGCCACCAACTGCGCGGCACCCACCACCGGGCGGTCCTCCGAGCTCAGGCCCAGCTTGGACATCACCAGGGCCACGCGCTCGGACTCGGTGTCGTCCGCGCCCTCCAGGGCCTCGTTGACCTGGGCCTTGTAGTAGCGCCGGATGATCTCCTGCTTCGCGGCCTCCCGGCACACCTCGTCGTCCACGATCGCCGCGCCGGCCATGTTCACGCCCATGTCCGTGGGGGACTTGTACGGGGTGGTGCCCGTGACCTTCTCCAGCAGCGCGGACAGCAGCGGGAACACCTCGACGTCGCGGTTGTAGCTCGTTACCCGCTCGCCGTACTCGGCCAGGTGGAACGGGTCGATCAGGTTGATGTCGTCCAGGTCCACGGTGGCGGCCTCGTAGGCGGCGTTCACCGGGTGCTCGAGCGGCAGGTTCCAGATGGGGAACGTCTCGAACTTCGCGTAGCCGGCCGGGATGCCCCGCTGCCGGTCGTGGTACACCTGGCTCAGGCACGTGGCGAGCTTGCCGGAGCCCGGGCCGGGGGCCGTCACGACGACGAGGTCCCGCGTGGTCTCGGACCACTCGTTGGCGCCGAAGCCCTGCTCCGAGACGATCGTGGACATGGCGTGCGGGTAGCCGGGGATCACGCGGTGGCGGGCCACCTTCAGGCCGAGGCGCTCGAGCTTCTCGAGGAACGCCAGCGCGCGGTGGTTGGCGTCCTCCAGCTGCGTGACCACCACGTGCTCCACCAGGAACCCGCGCTCCCGGAACACGTCCACGAGGCGCAGGACGTCGTCCTCGTACGTGATGCCCAGGTCCGCGCGGACCTTGTTCCGCTCGAGGTCCTTGGCGTTGAAGCACACCAGGATCTCGGTCTCGTCCTTGATGCGGTCGAGCATCGCGATCTTGTTGTCCGGGGTGAAGCCGGGCAGGACGCGGGAGGCGTGCAGGTCGTCGAAGAGCTTGCCGCCCATCTCCAGGTACAGCTTCCCGCCGATCTGGCGGCGGCGTTCCTGGATGTGCTGGGACTGGAGCTCGATGTATTCCGCGCGGTCGAATCCGACGCGGTGGAGGGGGCCGGAGGCGGCGGTGGCCATGGTGGGGACGCTGTCAGCGGTGCCGGTCATGGACCTCCAGCATAGCCCGTCTCATCGGCCGAGCCGGTGTCCGCCACCCAGTCCGTCTCCGGGTCGTCGTAGGAGCGGGTGCGGCCGGTGCGCAGGTCCGTGACGTCCATGACGCCCGTCTCCGGGTGGTACCGGACCGACTGGTGGGAGGCCTGGTCCACCACCGTGATGGCCTGTGTGTCCGGGTCGAAGTCCGCCACGCGCACCCGGCCCTCGTCCTCCTCGGCGGGGCCGAACACCGGCAGCGGCATGCGCTCCCGCGCGCGGGCCGCGCGTCGGACGGCCCGCGCGTGCGCCTGCTCCGCGAGCCGGCGCAGGCGGTCCAGCTGGTCCCTGTCCTGGCTGACGTCCGCGCCGGGCAGGCGCCACTGGTAGCGGTACGCCAGCATGCGCACCGTGAAGATGAGCAGCGCGATCAGGAAGCCCGTGAACGCGTTCAGGGCGCCGCGCTGCGCCACGAGCTCCGCCACGGCCGCTCCCACCACGGCGGGCATCACGTACACGCCGCGGGGGTCGAAGATGGACGGCACCTCGTTGGCCACGATGTCCCGCAGCACGCCGCCGCCGAGGGCGCCCACGGTGGCCACCACCACCACGGACACCGGGTGCACGCCCATCGTGTGGGCGATCATCACACCGGAGACCGTGAACAGGGCCAGGCCCGCCGCGTCGAACAGCGTGATCGTCAGGTTCAGGCGGTTCGGGTGGATCGCCTTGACGTACACCAGCAGGGACACCAGCACGGGCGGGGCCAGGTAGATCGGGTCCTGCAGCGACGCCGGCAGGCCCCGGTCCAGGACGATGTCCCGGGTGATGCCGCCGCCCAGGCCCGCCAGCAGGGCCAGCGCCACGGAGCCCACCAGGTCGAAGTCCTTGCGTGCGGCCAGCAGGGCGCCGGAGACCGCGAAGAAGAACACCCCCACCAGGTCCAGGGCGGTCAGCAGCCAGGGGACGTCGGCCAGCTCGGCGAACAGCTGCGGCAGGGCCACGGCGGCTCCTTTCCAGGGGGAGGGGTCAGCGGCGGGAGGCGGCGTCGTCGCCCTCGACGGCGCGGTCCATGCCATTCTCCTCGACCTGCGGGGTGGGAGTGGTGGGCTCCTGGCCGCTCTCGCGCGGCGGGTCGTCGGGGCTGCCCTGGTCCCGGACGTCCGGCACGGGCGGGGCGTCGTCCGGGTCCATGCGCTGGCGCTGGGTCTCCCCGGTGATCTCCGCGCCCGGGGCCATCCACTCCCGGCGCAGGGAGACCACGCGCAGCGCCAGGACCACGAGCATCACCGCGAGCATCGTGTAGATGCTCAGCCACTCGGCCTGGCCCAGCGCGGAGGTGGCGGCGGCGCCGATCAGCGCAGGCACGGCGTACCAGCCGCGCCCGCCGAACACGGCCGGAGGCTCGCCCGCCACCACGTCCCGCAGCAGGCCGCCGCCCACCGCCGTGACGAGACCGAGCACCGCGGCCGAGACGGGGGAGAGCCCCCCGAGCAGCGCGATCCGGGTGCCGACCACGCAGTACACGGCCAGGCCCACCGCGTCCACGAGCATCACGGCGTGCTTGCCGCGCTCCCCGTCGAACACCTTGAAGAACACGGCAAGGGACGCCAGCACGGGCAGGATCAGGTACCACGGGTTGCGGAACGCGGCCGGGACGTCCTGGTTGACGATCAGGTCGCGGATCACGCCGCCGCCGGTGCCCACCATGAGCGCCAGCAGCAGCGAGCCGACGATGTCGTACCCCTTCCGGACGGCCAGGATGGCGCCGGAGATCGCGAAGAAGAACACGCCCACCAGGTCCACCGTCGTGACGATCTGGGTCACGGCCTGGGCCACCTGGCCGGTCTCGTCGATGGCGGAGGGCAGGTCGCGCTGGAGCTCTTCCGGGTTCTTGGGGGTCGTGGTCAGTAGCCAGACGGCGACGGAGGAGGTCAGCATGGGGTCACGGTAGCGGGGACGCTCCTGTGGTGTCCGCGCAGCCCGGGGCGGCGCCCGTCATGTCAGGGGAGGCGGGTAGGCGCTCCAGTCGTCGTCCGGAGCCGACGCCGGGCCCCTGTCGGTCAGAGAGCGGATATAGGCGCCGAGGTAGGGAAGGGCGAAGCGGAGGTACCCGTGTCCGTCCGGTTGCACGTAGCCGCTGTCGATGAGTCGGTTCCGATACTGATTCACATACTGGCTGTAGGAGCCGAGGCGCGCGGTGATGTCGCCGATGCGGGATCGCTCCTCGTCGACAGCCATGGCGCGGAGGAACTCCTGATCCTTGGCGGAGAGGTCGTTGAAGACCTTCGACAGCACACGGTCCATCACCGCCTGCAGCCCCCGGTCGCGGGCCGCCTCGGCGGTGGACAGGTCGATCCGGGGCTGGTCCGGCCGGTGTCGCCACGCGTAGTCGCCCAGCAGCTGGACGAGGTAGGGGTAGCCCTGGGCCGTGGTGATCAGCATCTCCAGAGCTTCTGCGGTGAACTCCCGGCCGCCGAGGCGTGCCGTCTCCGCGAGGACGTGGCGGGTCTCCCCCGGGGAAAGTCGGTGGAAGTCGGCGGTCCGGGAGCGGCGGAGAAAGGTCGTGTGCTCCTGCCGTACGAGTTCGTCGAGGTCGACCTTGATGCCGGCGAATGCCACGACGATGTCTGCTCCGCGGCTGATGGCATGGGAGATCTCCCGTGCGACGGCGCTGACCTCTCGCAGGCGCGTCTTGCCCGAGGAGACCTCGTCGATCGTGATGAGGATTCCGCGCACCCCGGCATGTTGGGCAACGGTCACCAGATCATTGCGCATGAGGGGACGAGAGGGACGCTCTGTGACCTCCCACGCGGCGGAGAAGTGCCAGAGTCCCAGTTCCTTGAGCTCACGTTTGGTCTGCCGGGGTAGGGAATTCACGACGTCTGGCAACGTGCTCTCCACCAGCCGGCGTTGGAGGCCCGCGCTGGCATCCTCGCTGATCACGAGCCAACCAGCATCCCGGGCGAGGTCTTCGATCCGCTGCAGCATGGAGGTCTTTCCGGCGCCCCTCAGCCCGGACAGGAGGACGGACTGGTTCTCGCCGAAGTCATGGTCTTGGAAGACTCTGCCCATGTCGCGGAGCAGGTCTTCGTGGCCGCCGAACACGAGGG
The DNA here is from genome assembly GCF_023155805.1 of Micrococcus lacusdianchii. GTDB lineage: Bacteria > Actinomycetota > Actinomycetes > Actinomycetales > Micrococcaceae > Micrococcus > Micrococcus lacusdianchii. The sequence continues at coordinate 32,612 of NZ_JAKNUW010000010.1, forward strand.
GACGCCGCCCGTACCCCGGCGTGAAGGGGCTGTTCGGCTGGTCTGGGCAGGGCACGGGATCGCGCATGCTCACATCGTATTTGTTTTTTTTGTTCGGCAGACCCGTCAGCGCCCGCCGAACTCGGCGGCCAGGCGGGCGGCGATGCCCGTGTACGCGGCCGGGGTGAGCGCGAGGAGGCGCGCCTCGGCGTCGTCGGACAGGCCCAGGCCCTGCACGAACTCGCGCATGCGGGCGGCGTCCACGCGCTGGCCGCGGGTGAGGTCCTTCAGGCGCTCGTAGGGATTGTCCATGCCCGGCACACCGGCGATCGCCTCGGCGCGCATGACGGTCTGGATCGCCTCGCCGAGGACCTCCCAGTTCGTGTCGAGGTCCTGCGCAAGCACCGGCTCGGCGACCTGCAGCTGGCCCATGCCCTTGGTGACGTTGGACAGAGCGAGCACCGAGTGGCCGAGTGCCACGCCGATGTTGCGCTGCGACGTCGAGTCCGTGAGGTCGCGCTGCCAACGGGACTCCACGAGGGTGGCGCCCAGCGAGTCGAGCAGGGCGCAGGAGAGCTCGAGGTTGGCCTCCGCGTTCTCGAAGCGGATCGGGTTCACCTTGTGCGGCATGGTGGAGGAGCCGGTCGCGCCGGCCACGGGGATCTGCGCGAAGTAGCCGATGGAGATGTAGCTCCACACGTCCACGCAGAAGCCGTGGAGGATCCGGTTGAAGCGCGCGACGTCGGCGTACAGCTCCGCCTGCCAGTCGTGGGACTCGATCTGGGTGGTCAGCGGGTTCCAGGTGAGGCCGAGGTGCTCCACGAAGGACCGGGCGATCCCCGGCCAGTCCGCCTCGGGGACGGCGGTCAGGTGCGCGGCGTAGGTGCCGGTGGCGCCGTTGATCTTGCCCAGGTACTCCTGGGCGGCCACGCGGTCGGTCTGGCGGGTGAGGCGGTGCACGAACACGGCCATCTCCTTGCCCAGGGTGGTGGGCGTGGCCGGCTGGCCGTGGGTGCGGGAGAGCATGGGCGTGTCCGCGGCGGCCACGGCCAGCTCGGAGAGGGCGACGACGGCGGTGCGCGCGGCCGGCAGCCAGACCTGCTGGATCGCGTCGCGGGCGCCCACGGCGTAGGCCAGGTTGTTGATGTCCTCCGAGGTGCAAGCGAAGTGCACGAGCGGCGTGAGGCGGCCGAGGCCGAGGCCCTCGAGGCGGTCGGCGATGAAGTACTCCACCGCCTTCACGTCGTGCACCGTGACCTTCTCGGTGGCGGCGAGCTCGGCCACCGAATCGGCGTCGAAGTCCGTGACGATCGCCCGCAGGCCGGCCTTCTGCTCGTCCGTGAGCGGCTCGAGGCCGGGCAGCACGGCGTGCTCGGCGAGGTGGATGAACCACTCGACCTCCACGTGCACGCGGTTGCGGTTCAGCGCGGCCTCGGACAGGTGGTCCACGAGCGGCTCGACGGCGGCGCGGTAGCGGCCGTCCAGCGGGCCGAGGGCGATGCCGGCCTCGGCGAGGGAACGACGGTGGGCGGTGGACGCGAGCGCGGGCTGCGAGGTCATGGCCCCCATTCTGGCAGGCGCCGCGGACGCCCGATGAAGGCGAGGGCAGGGTCCGTCCTCGACCGCGACGGGGTGGCGAGTGCAACATGCGGACGCGCCTGGTGGCCCGAGGCGCGGTGGACCTACCGTGGCTGACGTCGCCGTCGCCCGGCGTCGGCGTGCCGCGAGGGATGAGGAGACCGAGATGACGGAACGGACCGGGCAGGCCCACGAGGCCGGGACGATCGACCGGCTGATGGCCGGGTGGGTCGCCGACGTCGAGACCCCGGACGCCTGCACCGCCCACCTGCTCTGCGACCGCTGGCCGGCCGACGCCGTGGCGTTCCGGTTCGTGGCGGAGGACATGTCCGCCGTCGACCTCACCTTCGGCGAGCTGGCCGACCGCTCCCGCCGCCTCGCCACCGGCCTCGCCGCCCGCGGTGTCACGCGCGGCGACCGCGTGCCCGTGATGATGTCCAAACGGGAGGAGCTCGTCATCACGCTGCTGGCCCTGTGGCGGCTCGGTGCCGTGCACGTGCCGCTGTTCACCGCGTTCGCCGCGGGCGCCGCCCGGATGCGCATCGAGGGCGCGGCGGCGCGGCTCGTCGTCGCCGAACCCCGCCAGGCCGAGAAGCTCACGGACATCCCCGGCATCGAGATCATCCGCACCGGAGCCGAGTGGGACGCGCTCGCGGACTCCGCGCCGCTGGCCGAGGACGTCGCCGTCGGCGGGGACGGGCCGATCGCCCTGCTGTTCACCTCCGGCACCACCGGCCGCCCCAAGGGGGTGCCCGTGCCGCTGCGCGCGGCCGCCGCGTTCGCCGTCTACCTCACGTGCGCGGTGGACCTGCGCCCCGAGGACCTGTTCTGGAACGCGGCCGACCACGGCTGGGCGTACGGGCTGTACTACGGGATCGTCGGCACGCTGGTGCTCGGGGCGACCTCGGTGCAGTACCGCGGCGCCTTCTCCCCGGCGACCATGGTCGAGGTGATCCGCTCGCAGGACGTCACGAACCTCGCCGGCGCCCCCACGATGTTCCGCGCGCTGGCCAAGGCCGGGGAGGTCACCGAGGACGCCCCGCTGCGGCTGCGGCGTGTGTCCACGGCGGGGGAGCCGCTGCCGCCGTCCGTGCTCGAGTGGGGCCGGTCGGCCCTCGGCACGGAGATCCGCGACCACTACGGCCAGACCGAGCTGGGCATGGTCATCTGCACCCCCGCGCACCCCGAGCTGGCCGCGCCGCCCCGCCCGGGTTCGATGGGTGTGCCCCTGCCGGGGATCGCCGCGGAGATCCGGGACGGGCAGATCGCGATCGACGCGGCCTCGCCCCTGTTCTGGTTCCCCGGCTACCTCGGGGAGCCGGAGAAGACCGCGGAGCGCTTCGCCCCGGACGGGCGCTGGTATCTGACCGGGGACACCGCCCGGCAGGACGACGACGGCTGGTTCTTCTTCTCCTCCCGGGACGACGACGTGATCCTCGCCGCCGGGTACCGGATCGGCCCGTTCGACGTGGAGTCCGTGCTCATCGACCACCCGCGGGTGCAGGAGGTCGCCGTCGTCGGCCTGCCGGACCCGGAGGGGGTGCGGGGCGAGGAGGTCGTGGCGTTCGTGGTGCCCGCCGGGGCCGTCGCGGACCCGGACGCCCTGGCGGCCGAGCTGCAGGCGAAGGTCCGCGACGAGTACTCCAAGCACGCCTACCCGCGCCGGGTGCACTTCGTGGACCGGCTGCCCAAGACCCCCTCCGGCAAGCTGCAGCGGTTCCTGTTGCGCCAGGGCGCCGCCGACTGAGTCAGCGGTGCACGAGCCGCAGGAACGCGCCGATCATCGGCAGGTCCTCGGGGCGGGTGGGCAGCGCGTCCGCGAGGGCGGGGGAGTGGACGAGGTAGGCGGCCCACTGCCCGCGCGAGATCGACACGTTGAGCCGGTTCCGGTTCAGGAGGAAGTCCAGCCCGCGCGGCACCTCCTGCGGTGAGGACGCCGCCATCGTCAGGATCGCGACGGCGGCCTCCCGGCCCTGGAACTTGTCCACAGTGCCGACGGTGGTGCCTTCGAGACCGGCGGCGTCGAGCACCCCCCCGGACCGTGGCGACCTGCGCGTTGTACGGGGCCACCACGATCACGTCGGACGGCTCGAGCGGCCGGCCGGGATCGTCCGGGCCGGTGGACCAGGTGCGGCCGAGCAGTGACCGGACGATCTCGACGACGGCCGCGGCCTCCTCCGGCGAGGACACCGCGTTGCCCGTGTGGGAGACCGGCCACGGGTGCAGCCCGGGCTCCACGCCGTCGAGCCGGCGGGCGTCCGTGACCTCCTCCCGCGCGCCGAGCCGGCCGGCGTAGGAGAGCTCGGAGACCGCGCGGGTGAGCGCCGAATGCATGCGCCACGAGGTGTCCAGGAAGAAGCCGCGGTCGGCGCGGAGCACGGGGGCGCCCTCCGCGATCCAGGTCAGGGCCGCGTCGCCGATGGGCTGGGGGTGCTCGCCCTTGCTGACCTGGGGGAGCTGCTGCGGGTCACCCAGCAGCAGCACCGTCTCGGCCAGGGCGCTCGCGCCCAGGAGGTGCGCGAGGGAGAGCTGCCCGGCCTCGTCCACCACCAGGAGGTCGACCGGCTGGGCCGCGGCGTTCGCGAAGGTCCACGCGGTGCCGCCCAGGACCCGGCCCGGTGCCAGGAAGGCATGGACCTCCGATGAGCCCAGGGTCGTCCAGCGGTGCGGTCCGTCCGGGTCCTTGGGCTCCTTGCCCACGCGGTCGGGGTCCACACCGACGCCGATCAGCTGGTCGAGGAAGTTCTCCACCACCGCGTGGGACTGGGCGGTGACGCCGACCGTCCAGCCCCGGTCCAGGAGTTCCTTCACCGCGCGGCTGCCCACGTACGTCTTGCCGGTGCCGGGAGGGCCCTGCACGGCCACGTAGGAGCCGCGTGCGGATTCGACCGCCTCGACCAGGCCCCCGACGCCGTCCCGCCGGCCGTCTCGTACGTCCGCCCCGATCGCGGCGAGGGTCCGGTCCGTGGTGCGCGGGGCACGGCGCGCCAGGATGTCGAACACCGCTCCGTCCGGCAGCCGGCCGCGGCGGGCGGCCTCGGCGGCCTGCTCCCGGATGCGTTCGAGGAGGCCGCCGGGCCGGACGTAGTTGAGGTGGAACACCGCCATGGGCACCTCCGCGTGCGGTTCCGGCTCGTACTTGGTGCTGAGGCGCTGCAGCAGGCTGACGCGGAACCGGCCCGGTGCGATCTCCTCCACCTCGGTCACGTCCACGGGCGATCGGCTCTGCCAGCGGACGGCGTTGGGGGCCAGCTCCGCCCCGCGCGGCGGCTGCTCGTACAGGGCGTTGAGCTTGAACCTCTCCTGGCTGTTCCGACGCGGCCGGACCTCGGTGCCCGGCTCGAGGCGCCCAGTCACGGTCAGCGTCCGGGCGGGGTTGCTCCGCGGGGTGGGGCGTTCCCACGCACCCACCGACTCGACGGTGTCGAACACCAGGTTCGCGCGTGGCTCCTGCCACTCGTCCGGGGCGGACACGGCCCGATCGAACATGGCCCACCACAGCGGCTTGTTCTCCCGGGCGAAGTAGCCCAGCCCCGCGGCCAGCAGGGCGATACCGCGCCGCCCGCCGTCGAGCTCCGCCTCCGGGGCCCCCGTCCCTCCCGCCTCGTCCCTCTCGGCGCCCGCCAGCGCCTGCAGCGAGGCGGCGAGGGCCGCGTCCTGCTCCTGGAGCGACGGCGCGGCCTCGACCAGCGGCTCGTCCCCGGTCGCGGCGTCGTCGACGGGACGGTCCGCGACGGCGGCCTCCTCGGGCTCGACCTGCGCCAGCAGCCAGTCCCGCAGCCGCGCCGTGGAGACGCAGTCGTACCGGTTGTAGTCCTCGATGTCGGCGCGGATCGCCCTCGCGACCTCGGTGTCCCCGGCCTCCATCGCGGCGACGTACCGGTGGTACTCGGTGACGCTGTCCGCCGCCGTCGTGACGCCGTCCTCCGCCCGGTGCTCCGCCCCCATGTAGAGGGGCTCCAGCTTCTTGATGGAGTAGCTCGGCACACCGGCCCGCAGGGCGGCGCGGACCGTGGAGTACAGGTCCACGAACAGCCCCGCGCGCAGCCAGTCGTCCAGCTCGCGCTCGCCTACACCGTGGCGCACGGTCAGGCGTTTCAGCGCGGTGACCTCGTACGGGGCGTAGTGGTAGATCCGCATCCCCGGGTGGGCCGCGCGTCGCGCCTCCACGAACGCCACGAACTGCTCGAGCGCCGCCCGCTCGGCGGCACGGGTGTCCGCCCACAGACCCGTGAACCGGAAGTCGGCCGAGGCGGTGCGCGCGGTGTCCCCACCCGGCGCCTCGACCCAGCCCCACAGGTACTCGAGGCCCTCCATGCTCCCGTCCGCGGAGACCCACAGCGGGTCCCCCTCGAAGTCGAAGAAGACGTCTCCGGCGTCCGGCACGGGCAGCCCCGCCACGGCGCGCGGGTCCACGATCCGATGCGGCGGCAGCCCGTCCGCCCCGGCCGGCTCCAGCTGGATCGCCGCCTGTTCCCGCAGTGCCTCCCACGTGCGGCGGGCCATGCCCTCCGGCGGTGCGACGGACGCCGCGAGTTGCTCGATGGTCGTGATGCCGGCCTCGCGCAGCCGGGTGCGCTGCAACCGCGTGGCCCCCGCCGTGAGCAGCACGTCCCGGTGCTCGGCGACGGCCTCCTCGCACGCCTCGCATGCGCCGCAGACGCTCAGGCGGTCGTCGCCCCAGCGGGCGGGCTCCCCGGCGGCCACGTGATCCTGCAGCAGCGCCTCCAGCCGGGCGCGCTGGTGCCGGTACACCGGGATCACCTCGTCCAGGTCCGCGACGTGCCGGGAACCGTCCCCGAGCCACAGGCTGCCCTGCCGCGCCCGCGGCACGTCCATGCCGTCCAGCAGGTCTGCGTACGCGGCGATCTGCAGCAGCGCCGTCACCCGTGCATGCCGGGCCAGCTTCGTGTCCACCACCTCGTACGCGCCCTCGGGGTGCTCCTCGTCCGTGCGGAGCACGAGGAAGTCGGCCAGACCGCCGAACGCGCCGTCGTGCAGCATCCCCTGGAACACGACGGCGGGGCGCGCGGCCAACGCCGCCGCGGTGCGCTCGCGGGCGGCCTGCACACCCTCGGGCGTGTAGCGCTCCGGGCGGGCGAGCCGGACCACCTGGTCTGCGCCGTGCTCCGCCTCGAGTCGCGCGAGCACGCGGGACTCGTGCTCGTCCCCGAGGCGGGAGACCCGCTCGAGGAACGCATCCGCCACGCCGATCCGCGGGGCGCGCCCGAGCGCGGGGTCCACCGTCCCGCGCAGCCACCCGTACGTGCACGTCGCGGCGGCGGTGATGTCCGAGGGGCTGAGCATGAAGGAGGCGCGGTCCGGCGCGAAGGTCACCATGCCGTCACCCTAGACAGGAGCCGCGGACGCGATGGGCAGGGCCCGCGCACACGGTCCCGGCGCGCCTCGCCCCGGCGGCGGCAGGGCGGGGTCGGCGAGCGTCACACACCGGACCGGACTTGACGTGGGTCACATCCAGAGAGTTACCTAATGATCGTTCAGTAATTCTCTGCGCCGCCGCGCCGGCGCGCCCGTGCCGGCAGGGAGGCCCGCCCATGACCGAGACCGCCCACCACCCCATGCTCGCGGAGGACCGCGTGGCACGGTGGCTCGGCGTCACCCTCGAGGCCGCCGAGAAGGAGCACGCGCGCATCCGGATGACGCTCACCGAGGACCAGCACAACGGCTTCGGCCTGGCCCACGGCGGCGCCGTCTTCGCGTTCGCGGACACGTGCTTCGCGCTGACCTGCAACGACCCCGCCTCGGACGGCTCCACCCTCACCGTGGCCTCCGGCGTGGACGTCAACTTCCTTGCGGCCACCCGCGCCGGGCAGACCCTCGTCGCGGAGGGCCGCCTGGTCGCCGCCGCCGGCCGCTCGGCCGTCTATGACATCACCGTCACCACCGACGACGGCACCCCGGTGGCCGCCTTCCGCGGCCGCTCCCGCACCATCCCCGCCCCCGGACGCTGACCGGCGGGCGCACCCGCCGGTGCGCCGTCGTCGACCGCCGCCCGACCCCGCATCCCCAGGAGAACGCCATGCTCGAGGCCTCGATCCCCAACCCGTACACGCCGGCACCCCTGCCCGCCCCCGCCGACCGCGGGGCCCCGGACCCCGAGGAGACGATGAGCCGGGACCAGATCGAGGCGCTCCAGTTCGAACGCCTCCGCTGGACCCTGCACCACGCCTACGAGAACGTGCCCGCGTATCGGGAGCACTTCGACGCGCACGGCGTCCACCCCTCGGACTTCACGGAGCTCGGGGACCTCGCCAAGTTCCCGTACACGGACAAGGAGTTCCTGCGGAAGAGCTACCCGTTCGGCGCGTTCGCCGCCACGGGCCCCGAGCTGCGTCGCATCCACGCCTCCTCCGGCACCACCGGCCAGCCCACCGTGGTCGGCTACACCGACGACGACCTGGCCACGTGGGCCACCCTCGTCGCCCGCTGCTTCCGCGCCGGCGGCATCCGCCCCGGTGACCGCGTGCACAACGCGTACGGCTACGGCCTGTTCACCGGCGGCCTCGGCGCCCACTACGGCGCCGAGCGCGTCGGGGCGGCCGTGATCCCGATGTCCGGCGGGCAGACGGAGAAGCAGGTGCAGCTGATCACCGACTTCCAGCCGCGCGCCATCCTCTCCACGCCCACCTACCTGCTGACCATCGCGGACGGCTTCAAGAAGCTCGGCCTGGACCCCCGCGAGTCCTCCCTCGAGGTCGCGATCCTCGGCGCGGAGCCGTGGACCGAGGAGATGCGCCGCGAGATCGAGCAGACCTTCGACCTCGACGCCCTGGACATCTACGGCCTCTCGGAGGTCATGGGCCCGGGCGTGGCCGGCGAGTCCGCGGCCATCAAGGACGGCTCCCATATCTGGGAGGACCACTTCCGCCCCGAGATCATCGACCCGCTCACGGACGAGGTCCTCGAGACCGGCCGCCACGGCGAGCTCGTCTTCACCTCGCTCACCAAGCAGGCGCTGCCGATCATCCGGTACCGCACCCACGACCTCACCCGCCTGCTGCCGGGCACCACGCACCCGGGCCACCGCCGCATGGGCCGCATCACGGGCCGCTCGGACGACATGATCATCCTGCGCGGCGTGAACCTGTTCCCGTCGCAGATCGAGGAGCTGGCCCTCAAGGAGCCGGCCCTGTCGCCGCACTTCACCCTCGAGATCACCCGCCCGGACCGCATGGACCAGATGGCCGTGATCATCGAGCGCCGCGATCATGCGACCCTCGAGGAGGCCCAGGCCTGCGCAGCGCACCTGCGCATGGAGATCAAGACGAAGATCGGCCCCTCGTGCGTGATCAACGTGGTGGAGCCGGAGTCCCTGGCCCGCTCCTCCGGCAAGCTCAAGCGGATCTACGACCTGCGCGACCCGGCCTGATCCCGTCCCCGCGGCCGACCCCGACGCCGGCGTGCCCGGTACAGTGGACCGGTGCGCCGTCGTCGTCGGCGTCCGCCCGCCCCCGAAGGAGCCCCGTGCCCCAGAGCAGCCCCACCCCGCGCCGCGGCCGGCCCGGCTATGACCGGCAGACGCTGCTGGCCGAGTGCGTCGAGCTCTTCAACCGGCACGGCTACGAGGCGACGTCCATGGGCATGCTCGCCACCCACCTGGGCATCTCCAAGTCCGCGATCTACCACCACGTGGAGTCCAAGGAGGCGATCCTCGACCACGCGGTCACGGAGGCGCTCGACGCCCTCGAGGCGTGCCTGGACGATGTGGTGGCCAGCGGGGCCGACGCCGGCGCGCAGGTCGAGGCGGCCATCCGCGGCACGCTCGGGGTGCTGGCGGAGAAGCAGCCCGAGGTGACCCTGCTGCTGCGCCTGCGCGGGAACTCGGCGGTCGAGGTGGCCGCCGTCGAGCGCCGACGCGAGATCACCCGGCGTCTGGGCGACCTGCTCGAGGCCGCCCAGGCCGCGGGTGCGGTGCGCTCCGACGTGACCCCGCGCAACCTCGCGCGCCTGGCGCTCGGCATGATCAACTCGATCGTCGACTGGTACCGGCCGGATCGCGGCGTCCCCGGCCAGCAGGGACCGGGCCAGATGATCGACGCCGTCACGGGCGTGGTGCTCGGGGGTCTGCAGGGCTGAGGGCCCGCTGTCCTCAGCCCTGGCCGTCGAGCGCGGTGAGCACGTCGGCGACGATCGAGGCCGCACGGTCCTCGGCGTCCGCGGGCACCCCGCCGTCCGCGTCGGCCTGGGCCACGGCCACGGTGCGGGCGCCGTCCTGCACGGCCGTCAGGTGGGAGTAGACGGATCCCCCGGGGGCCGGGAGCGCCGTGTACGCGGTGCCGCCCTCGTGCTCGGTCCGCGTCACGCTCTCCACGACGAGCCCGGCCAGGTCCACCCCGGTGCAGGCCTGCGCCGCCGCCCGGGCGTCCTCCAGGGCGGCGCGGGCGGCCTCCTCCGTGGGGTACACGGTGACGCGCACGCCGAGCGGAGTGACCTCGGCGTCGGGGGACGTCGTCAAGGAGGGCACCGGCGTCGAGGTGGGCCCGCCGCCGGTCGTGGCGGCCGTCTCCGGCTGGGCCGTGAGCCCCAGATCCGCCGCCCCGGCCTCGGCGTCCCGCTCCAGGTCGGAGCGTGTGGCGTCCAGGCAGGCCTGCTGTTCCGCGCTGCGGGTGGAAGCCGGGCTCGCGCCGGCGTCGACCGTCTGCTCCAGGCCGGCGGCCCGCTGGCGCAGCTCCGTCTGCCGCTCCAGCGGCGAGGCGGCGCTCAGCCCCACCTCGGACCCCGGCCCCGCGGCCCGCTGCACGGCGGCCTGCACCGCCAGGGTCCGCTGCCCGTCCAGCGCGGGGGGCATCTCGAGGGACAGGCTGCCCGAGGCGGAGGCGCTGGCCGTGCTCTCCGTGGAGCTGCTGGCCGCGGGCGACGTGGACGCGGACGAGGCCGCGGGCGACGTGGACGCGGACGAGGCCGCCGTCGTCGTGGACGACGCCGATGACGCCGACGAGGGGGCGGGGGAGGAGGGCTCCCCGCCGCCGCCCGCGCACCCGGCGAGGGCGAGTGCGCCCACGGCGAGGGCGCCGAGCAGGGGGAGTCGGGGGGTCATCATGGCCCGACTCTACGGGCGCTGTGACGGATGCCACAAGGAAGCGGCGGGGACATGCGTCGGGGCCGCCCGGTGCGGGGTGCGCACCGGACGGCCCCTGATCCGTCAGCGGAGGAGGTCAGCCGAGCGGGGTGTCCTTGTCGCCCAGGTTCCAGTCCTCCACCGGGCCGAGGTTCTCCCCGTCCGGCCCGTAGCGGTAGAACCCCTGGCCGTCGGCCACGCCGCTGTGGCCCTCGGCGATGCTCTTCTCGAGCAGCTCAGCGAAGCCGAGCTGCCAGTCGACGCCCGTGTTGCGGGAGACGTTGGCGGCCACGTGGAAGCCCACGATGTCATAGGTCTGGAACGGGCCGCGCTCGTTGCCGGTGGCCACGCGCCAGGTGCGGTCGATGTCCGCCGGGTTGCCCACTCCGTGCATGTACAGCTTGGAGCCGGCCTGCAGCCACGGGATGAGCAGGGAGTTGAGGAAGTAGCCCGGGATCTCCTTGCGCACGTGCACGGGGACCATGCCGGTCTCCTCGGCGAACTGCAGGGCTCCCGCGACGGCCTCCGGCGAGGTCGCGGCGGTGCCCATGACCTCGGCGGTGTTCTGCGCCCAGATGCGGTTGGCGTAGTGCAGGGCCAGGAAGCGCTCCGGATGGCCGCTGGCGTCGGCGAAGTCCGAGGGCAGCAGGGAGGAGGTGTTCGTGGCGAACAGGGTCGTGGCGGGGGCGAGCTCGCCCACCTGGGCCCACACCTTGCGCTTGAGCTCCAGGTTCTCCGGGACGGCCTCGACCACGATGTCCGCATCTGCCAGGGCCTCGCCGAGGTCCGAGGTCGGCGTGATGCGGGCGAGGGCCTCGTCGAAGCGCTGCGGGTCGTAGCCCTCCCCGAGGTCTGCTTCGTAACCCTGGCGGATCCACGCCCAGCGGCGCTCGATCCCCTCGAGGGCGGCGGGGACGGCGTCGTAGGCCACCACCTTCTTGCCGTGGTACGCCGCCTGCATGATGATCTGCGAACCCAGCACACCGGTGCCCAGCACGGTGACCTGATCGAAACGGGTGAACTCGGACATGTATGTCGACCTTCTTCTCTCGCGGTCCGAATGGGACGCCCAGGTGAACGTCCCGGGCACGCTCCTTGTTCCCGGGGACGACGACGGGCCGCCCGGTGCGCGGGAGCGCACGGGACGGCCCGTCGGGGCGGGGAGGCTCAGCCCTGGGAGGTCTCAGGCGGGGCCATCGGCCAGGTCTTGGCCACGAGCGTCAGCACGTCGTACTGGGCGCAGAGCTCGTCCTTCTGGTTGTGGATCCGGCAGTCCCAGGCCACCTCGCCGTACTCGTCGCTCACGCGCGGGGTGATGCGCTTGGCGGTCAGGGTCACGCGGATGGCGTCGTCGTAGGTCACCGGCGTGATGAAGCGCAGGTTCTCCAGGCCGTAGTTGGCCAGCACCGGGCCCGGATCCGGGGCCACGAACAGCCCCGCGGCCCACGAGACCAGCAGGTAGCCGTGGGCCACCCGGCGCGGGAAGAACGGGTTGGCCATGGCGGCCTCCTCGTCCGTGTGGGCGTAGAACCTGTCCCCGGTCTCCTCCGCGAAGGCGGTGATGTCCTCCAGGGTGACGGTGCGCAGGCCGGAGGCGAACTGGTCGCCCACCGTCAGCTCGGCCAGGGACTTGTAGAACGGGTGCACGGCCGTGCCGGCCTCCACGTCCTCGCGGGTCACCGTGTGGGCCGCGGCGCCCTGATGCCACACGCCGGTGATGGCCGTGAGCATGTCCGGGGAGCCCTGGATCGCCGTGCGCTGCATGTAGTGCTTCACGGCGCGGACCCCGCCGAGCTCTTCGCCGCCGCCGGCGCGGCCGGGGCCGCCGTGGATCAGCACCGGCACGGGGGCGCCATGGCCCGTGGTGGTCGCGGCGGTCTGGCGGTTCAGGACGTGCACGCGGCCGTGGTGGGCGCCGATCCCGGCGGCGAACGCGCGGGCGGTCTCACCGTCGTTCGTGGCGACCGTGGCCACGAGCGACCCCGAGCCCAGGGCGGCCAGGGCCACGGCGTCGGCCACGTCCGTGTAGCCGATCACCGAGGTGACCGGGCCGAACGCCTCGACGCTGTGCACCTCGGGGGTGCGCGCGTCCTCGAAGGTGAGCACCGTGGGGGCGAAGAACGCGCCGGACTCGGCGTCGGCGTCGCCGGTCGAGCCCTCGGGGCCGCCGAGGCGGACCTGACCGCCGGCGTCGACCAGGCGCTGCACCGCGCCGCGGACCTCGCCCTGCTGCTCCTTCGAGGCCAGGGCTCCCATGGTGGTGCCCTCGACGCGCGGGTCGCCCAGGACGACCTTCGCGGCCAGGCGCTCGGTGAGGGCGGCGGTCACGGCCTCAACCCGGTCCTGCGGGACGATCACCCGGCGGATGGCGGTGCACTTCTGGCCGGCCTTGACCGTCATCTCCTGGAAGACGACCTTCACGAACGCCTCGAACTCGGGGGACTCCGGGTCCGCGTCCGGGCCGAGGATGGCGGCGTTGAGGGAGTCGGTCTCCGCGGTGAAGCGGACGCCGCCCTCCTGCACGTTCGGGTGCTTCTTCAGCGTGGCCGCGGTGGCGGCGGAGCCGGTGAACGCGACGTGGTCGCGGTAGTCCAGGTGGTCCAGCAGGTCGCGGGCGGAGCCGGAGATCAGCTGGATCGAGCCCTCGGGCAGCACGCCGGACTCGAGCATCAGCTCGACGCACTTCTGCGTGACGTAGCCGGTGGGGGTGGCCGGCTTGACCACGGTGGGCACGCCGGCCACGAAGGCCGGGGCGAACTTCTCCAGCATGCCCCACACGGGGAAGTTGAACGCGTTGATCTGCACGGCCACGCCCGGGATGCGCTGGTAGATGTGCTCGCCGATGAAGGAGCCGTCGCGGGAGAGGGGCTCCACGTCGCCGTCGATGATCACGTGGGAGTTCGGCAGCTCGCGGCGGCCCTTGCCGGAGAACGTGAAGAGGGTGCCGATGCCGCCGTCGACGTCGAAGGCGTGGTCGCGCTGTGTGGCGCCGGTGGCGAAGGAGACGTCGTAGAGCTCCTGGACGCGGGAGTTCAGGTAGAGCGCGAGCTCCTTGAGCTGGAGGGCGCGCTCGTGGATGGTCAGCTCGCCCAGGGCCTGCTGGCCGACGGTGCGGGCGTGCTCGATGGCGGCGGCCGTGTCGAGGCCGTCGGTGGAGACGCCGGTCAGGCGCGCGCCGGTGGTGGCGTCGAGGATGTCGGTGACCTTCTGCGGGGACGAGGGCGTCCACCAGGAGCCGGCGACGAAGCTCGGGAGGATCTCGGTCTGGGTCTTGTCCGCGGTGGCGGTCATGCGGTGCTCCTTCGGGACTCGAGGGCGTCGGCGCGGGTCGGCCCGGCACGCGCGGAGGCGCAGGCGGAGACGACTGACCGATCGTTCGGTTATTGCCAGGGTAACCCGGATCACGGCCGAGGGCGAGGGGTGCCCGCGGCGGGCGGGGTCATGGGTGCTCCCTGCGTCCCGCGTGTGTCCTCCTGCCCCGGCCCACCTGACCCCTTCCCCGGCCCACCTGACCCCTGGCCCCTGCTCCCTCCTGCCGAGTGTTGGGCCGGGCTGGGCTCCGGGCCGGAATCCATGTGAACCCCAACACTCGCGCACCGGCCCGGCGGCACCCAGGCCACCCCTCACACGGGTGCCCCGCGCCGCCGGAGGATCTCGCGGATCTGCCACACGACCAGGTCCCAACGCCCGTCGGCGAGATCCTCGCTCCGCACCCGGACCACCTCCCAGCCCTCCGCGCGCAGGGACCGCTCTCGGGCGGCGTCCTCGCGGATCTGCCGGGGATCGGTGAAGTGCTGCGGGCCGTCGTACTCCACAGCCACCTTCCACGCCCGCCAGACGAGGTCCACCCGCAGCGTCTGCCCCGTGTCCAGCCGCACCGCCGGGTTCACCTCGGGCTCGGGGAGTCCGGCCTGCACCAGGCGCAGGCGGGTGCGGGTCTCCTGTGCGGAGTCGGACCCGGAGCGCATGACCTCCAGCGCGGCCCGCGCCAGCCGCACCCCTCGCGCTCCGGTGCGGGCGGCCACCCCCGCCCGCACCCGGTCCCAGCCCACGACGCCGGGCGGCAGGTCTGCGCGACGGCGTGCGGTGGGTGCCGTGCGCACCAGGGAGTCGCCGATCACCGCTGCGTCTTCGACCCTCGACAGCCCCGCCGCCAGATCGACGAAGGTCCACACCGGGTCCACGACGCGGATGCCCTCGTGCACGGTGGTCGGCGTCGTGGGGACGAGACGATGGAGCACGAGCCCGGAGCGTTCGAGGCGCGTGCTGCGCGACGAGGGGACGGCGAGGTGGACCGGGGCGTCCGCCCGTCGGCGCCGGGGGAGCCAGAGGCCGAGGGCGGCGGCGGCCGTCTCGTGGCTGAATGCCGCGTCCGGGTGGATGTCCTGCAGCGCCCGCAACCGGTCGAGGAGCTGCGGAGGGCGATCGCGGACGCGCCACAGGCCACGGCCGGCGCTCTCCAGGTCGGAGGCCGCGAGGCGTCCGCGCGAGACCCCTGCCCGACGCGCGGCGAGTGTGGAGAAGACGGTCGCGTCGCGGAGCCGGCGGTCCAGGCCGGTGGGCATGGGAGGCAGGGGGGAGGGGCGACGCGGCATGGGGTCCAGCCTGGGGTGCCGCGGCAGCCCGGGGGCGGCGACGTCGACGTTGTGTGGAGGGGGCGGTGCGGGAGGCGCGCTGTGCAGGAGAGGTCGAGGGCGCTCGTCGCCCCCGCCGGCCGCTCAGCCGCCGACCGAGGAGGCGAGTGTTGGGGTGGGCGGGCTCTCCAGACGCGAAGCCGGCGCACCCCAACACTCACGGCTGGGCCGGGGCGCAGCGGGGCGGGCCGGGGCGCAGCGGACCGGGCCGCGCCGTGGGGAGGCGGACCGGCCCGCGCCGGGCGGGTCCCCGACGGGGTGCGTAGAATCGCGAGCGTCCGCTCGGACGATCCCGAACCCCACCCGGAGAGCCACGCCGCATGCTGCGCACCATGTTCCACGCCAAGATCCACCGGGCCACGGTCACCCAGGCGGACCTGCACTACGTGGGGTCCGTGACCGTGGACCAGGACCTCCTCGACGCCGCCGGCATCCTCCCCGGCGAGCTCGTGAGCATCGTGGACGTCACCAACGGCGCCCGCCTCGAGACCTACACGATCGCCGGCGAGCGCGGCTCGGGCGTGCTCGGCATCAACGGCGCCGCGGCCCGCCTCATCCAGCCGGGGGACACGGTCATCCTCATCGCCTACGCCCAGATGGACGACGCCGAGGCCCGCGCCTTCCAGCCCACGGTCGTCCACGTGGACGGGCGGAACCGGATCGTGGAGCTGGGCTCGGACCCGGCGGAGGGCCTTCTCGACGGCGTCGCCCGCCCACCGCAGTCACGTCGCCTGGAGGACGCGCAGGCGGAGCTGTGACGCCATGACCGGCTCCTGCCCCGTGCCCCACGGCCCCGCGTCCGGCACCGGCGACCGCCGCAGCACCCGGGTGGGGGAGCCGGCCCGCCCGGACGTGGAGCACGTGGACGGCGTCTGGCACATCCGCTCCCAACGGCTGGTCCGGGAGGTGCTCCGCCCCGCGGAGGCCACCCGGCAGGCCGGCTTCGGCGCGGAGGCGGACGCGCTCGTCGGCAGCCTCGAGGACGGCCGCATCCAGACCTCTCCAACCTCGCCCTGCACTTCTCCACCCGGGTCGCCGCTCGCGTGGTCGGCCTGACCGAGTCGGACCAGGAGGGACTGGCCCGGCGCCTCGTGGCGTCCTCTGACCAGCCGGGCGCCGTCCTCGGCGATCCGGCCACCGGCTGGCGACGTCTCACCGCGTTCGTGGTCTCGATCCCCGGGGTCCTCGACCTGCTGCGGTTCCACCTCGCGGACGTGCGCCCCGAAGTGATGAGCTTCGGCGACGGCGCGCATCGCTGCCCGGGCAACACCCTCGCCCTCGTGGAGACCGAGCCGTTCCTCGAGCGGCTCCTCGGGAAGGACGTGCGGCTGGTCTCGACGCCGCGGATCGAGTGGGAGGACATCATCGCCGGGTACGCCGTGCGGGGCCTCCGCCTCCAGCTGGCCTGAGCCCTTCCCGCCGCGCCTCCGGCCCACTCCCACACGCCGTTTCATCTGCACACCTCTTCAGGTATGCTCATCTCATGACCCCCGACGTCGAGCAGGCCGCCGAGCTCTTCAAGGTCCTCGCCTCGCCCGTCCGCGTGGCCGCGCTGCTGCGCATGGCGGACGGCCCCGTGGGCGTGGGCGACCTGGCCGACTACGTGGGGGTCACGCACACGCTCATGTCCCAGCACTTGCGGGTGCTGCGCATGAGCGGGCTGGTGCGCTCCGAGCACGAGGGTCGGAGCCGCGCCTACTCCCTGATCGACGACCACGTCGCCCACATCGTCCGAGACGCGGTGCAGCACGCCGCGGAGGAGGTCCATCATGACCGTTGACCACAGCACCCACCCGATCCACGCCGAGCACGACCACCAGCACGGCTCGGACTGCGGCCATGAGGCCGTCCAGCACGGCGACCACGTGGACTACAAGCATGACGGCCATCTGCACCACCTCCACGGCGACCACGTGGAGGAGTGCGACACCTGCTCGTGCGGCTCCTGCGCCGCCGACGGCGAGTGCTCCTGCGCCACCTGCACCTGCGCGGACTGCACCTGCGCCACGTGCGACCACGCGCAGGCCGCCTGAGCCGCGCCCCGCACGGCCTGCTGCAGCGCACGACGGCGGCCGGTCACCTTCGGAGGTGACCGGCCGCCGTCGTCGTGTCCCGGTCCGGACCGGCCCCCCTCAGCGGGAGGGCAGGGCCGACGCGCGCAGGGCGCGCCGTCCGGCGCGCATGGCCACCGCATGGCTCAGGCCCATGGCCGCGCGCCCGCCGGGGGCCGCGGCGACGGCACGCATCCACCGGGTCCCGAGCGCCACCTCCTGGGTCCACGTCACGAGGCAGTGGCCGGGCGCCGACCCGCGCACGTCCACCTGCACCGTCCCCTCCAGGTCCCCGTGGAGGGCGGCCACCAGGACGCCGCGCTCACGGTCGTCGATGACCCGCTCCATGACCAGCCGCACGGGGACCAGCCCCACCAGGCGGATCCCGGCCTGCTCATCGGAGGCCGCCTCGTCGGCCCCGCCGTCGCCCGCGCCCTCCCGGGGCAGGTGCACGGCCCGGGGGATGGCCGGCCACCACTCGGGGTACCGCAGCGGGTTCCCCAGCAGCTCCATGACCTCCTCGGCCGGGCGCGGCACGGCCCAGCGGTGGCGGAAGACGAACGGTCGGTCGGCGCGGCGGGAGTGGGGCATGCGCCCATTGTGGTGCCCCGCGCGCACGACGGCGGCCGGTGACGCTCCGAGGTGACCGGCCGCCGTCGTGCTGTCCCCGGGAGGCTCAGGCCCGGTCGGCGTAGTCGAAGAAGCCCTTGCCGGACTTCCGGCCGAGCTCGCCGCGGGCCACCATGTCCCGCATGAGCTGCGGCGGGGCGAAGCGCTCACCCAGCTGGGACTCGAGGTACTCCGCGATGCCCAGGCGCACGTCCAGGCCCACGATGTCGGTCAGGGCCAGCGGGCCGACCGGGAACTTGTAGCCCAGCACCATGGCGGCGTCGATGTCCTCGGGGGAGGCCACACCCTCCTCGACCATGCGGATGGCCTCGAGCGCGATGGCCACGCCCAGGCGCGACGAGGCGAACCCCGGGGCGTCCTTGACGACGACGGGGGTCTTGCCGAGCCCGCGGACCCACTCGGTGGACAGGGCCTGGAGCTCCGCACCGGTCTGCTCGCCGATCACGACCTCCACGAGCTTCGAGGCGGGCACCGGGTTGAAGTAGTGCAGGCCGCAGAAGCGCTCGGGGCGCTGCAGATGCGTGGCGATCTCGTCGATGGACAGGGAGGAGGTGTTGCTGGCCAGCCAGGCGTCCTCGCGCAGGTGGGTCTCGACGTCGGTGAGCGCCTCGATCTTCACCTGCATGTCCTCGAACACGGCCTCGACCACGAGGTCGCAGCGGGCGAAGTCGGCCCGGTCCACGGAGACGGTCAGGCGCTGCTCCCACACGTCCAGGTCGCCGTCGATCTTGCCGCGCTCGAGGGAGGCGGCCAGGTCGGCCTCGATGCGCCCCTGGGCGGCCTCGGCCGACTGCGGGTCGCGCTCGACGACGACCACCTCGGACGAGCCGGAGACGAGGAACGCGTGGGCGATGCCCGCGCCCATGCGGCCGCCGCCGAGCACGCCGACGACGGCGGGCACGGAGCCGGTGCCGGCGGCGGGGGTGGTCTGGTCCTCGGTCATGTCAGTCCTCACTTGTTCTTGCGGTCCAGGAACGCCTGCATGCGCTCGAACTTGGCCTCGGACTCGAACAGGATGGCCTGCGCGATCTCGTCCACGTGGGGGTGGGCCTCGCGAGGGAGGTGGAAGACGCGCTTGGACAGCCGCACCGCCAGCGGGTCCTGCTGCGCGATGCGGTCGGCGAGGGCGTCGGCGGCGTCGAGCAGGGCGTCCGGCTCGTGCAGCTCGGTGACGAGCGTGAGCTCGAGGGCCTCCTGAGCGTCCAGGATCCGTCCGGCGAGCAGCAGCTCGAGGGCCACCGGCTCACCCACCAGCTCCTTGAGCCGCCACTGGGCGCCCGCCGCGGCGGTGATCCCCAGACTCGTCTCGGGCTGGCCCATCTTCAGCGCCGGGGTGGCGATGCGGAAGTCGGCCGCGTAGGCCAGTTCCGCGCCGCCGCCGAGGGCGAAGCCGTCGATCGCGGCGATCACGGGCATGGGCAGCCGGTGGATGCGGTCGAAGACCTGCGAGTTCACACCGCGCAGGGCGTCGTCGCGGCGGCGCTCGCGCAGCTGTCCGATGTCCGCGCCGGAGGCGAAGATGCCGGAGAACGTCCCCGGCTCGCGCGTCGACTCCACCTGCGTGCCCGAGATGATCAGGATCTTCGGCTCGCGTTCGAGGTGGGCGCAGAGCTCGTGGAACTCGTCGACCATGGTCTGGTCGATCGCGTTGCGCACGCCCGGGCGGTCCATGCGCGCGTGGACGCGGTCCACACGCTCCTCGACGCGCAGTGCCGTGAAGTGGCTGAAGTCGTCCATGCGCTCAGACCTTCTCGACGAGCATCGCGGAGCCCTGGCCCACGCCCACGCACATCGTGGCCAGGCCCCTGTCCGCGCCCTCGCGCTCCATCCGACCGAGCAGCGTGACCACGAGGCGCGAGCCCGAGGAGCCCAGCGGATGGCCCAGGGCGATCGCGCCGCCGTCGGCGTTGACGGTCTCCGGGTCCAGGCCGAGGCGCCGCATCGAGGCCAGGGACTGCGTGGCGAAGGCCTCGTTGAGCTCGACGGCGCCCAGATCCGCCACGGACCAGCCGGAGCGCTCCAGGGCTTTTTCGGTGGCCGGGACGGGGCCCAGGCCCATGATCTCGGGGGCCAGGCCCGCCGAGGTGGACTCCACGACGCGGGCCCGCGGGGTCAGGCCGTACTTCTGCGCGGCCCGCTCGGAGACGACGAGGATCGCCGAGGCGCCGTCGTTGAGGGAGGAGGAGTTGCCGGCGGTGACCACGCCGTCCTTCTTGATGATCGGGCGCAGGCCGGCGAGCACCTCGGGGGTGGAGCCGGGGCGGGGGCCCTCGTCCGTGTCCACGATCGTCTCCGTGCCCTTGCGGCCCGTGACGACGACGGGCACGATCTCGTCCGCGAAGCGGCCGGCCTCGATGGCGGCCAGCGCACGCGCATGCGAGCGGGCGGCGAAGGCGTCGGCGTCCTCGCGGGTGATGCCGTCCACCTCGCCGACCTCCTCGGCGGTCTCCGGCATGGAGAAGGTGAACTTCTCCCCGAACTCGCCGTCCGCGAAGCGCGGGTTCACGAAGCGCCAGCCGATCGCGGTGTCGAAGGCCGCGCCGGGCTTGGCGAACGCCGTCGTCGGCTTCTCCATCACCCAGGGGGCGCGGGACATCGACTCCACGCCGCCGGCCACGACGACGTCGGCCATCCCGGAGCGCACCATCGCGGTGGCGATGCCGATCGCGGACATGCCGGACGCGCAGAGGCGGTTCACGGTGATGCCCGGGACGGTGTCCGGGAAGCCGGCCAGCAGCCAGGCCATGCGGGCGACGTTGCGGTTCTCCTCGCCGGCGCCGTTGGCGTTGCCGAGGATGACCTCATCCACGACCGATGGGTCGATGCCGGCGTCCTCGATCACGGCCTTGATGGTCAGGGCGGCGAGGTCGTCGGGGCGGACGGAGGAGAGGGCGCCGCCGTACTTGCCGACGGGCGTGCGGCGACCGCCGACGAGCAGGGCCTGGGACTGTGCGGACATGGAGACTCCTTGAGTGACCGACGACGGGGCGGGGCGGGCGCGGCGAATTACCGACCGTGCGTTCGGAGTTCAGTATCCGGCCCGGGTGTGACGCGGGTCAAACATGAGGGTGCGCCGGGTTCAGGGCCGCCGGACTGCAAGGGCGGGGCGTGCCCGAGGGTCCGTGCGGGCTCAGGCGTGCGGCCGCCCCTGCGTGAACACCTCGCCGAGGCCCGCCCACTCGTCCCGCCCGAGCCGGGCACCGGGCCCAGTCGGTCCGGGGCGGGCAGGGTCCGACCCGGCGCGTCCGTCACCAGCGTGTCCCCCCGGACCGCTACGTGCACCACCCGGCCGAACATGCAGTGGCCGTCGCCCGCGGGGGCCACGCGCTCGAGCGTGCATTCCAGGACGGCGGGGCTCGCAGCCACCCGGGGCGGCGCGACGACGGCGCTCGGCTCCTTCTCCAGGCCCGCCAGGACGAACTCGTCCACCCCGGGGCCGACCGGGGCGGACGTGGTGTTGCGGGCCTCGGCGAGGGCCCGGTCCACGAGCGACACCGTGAACTGCCCGGGGGCCTCCCTGCTGAACCCCATGCTTTCGAACGCCGTATAGGTCCTGTTCCACGCTCGAAAGACTCCATTCGCCCGAAACGACGTTCGAAAGTCAGGGGACCGGGGCGGCCCGGGGCGGCACAGCGCGACGGCGCCGCCCCCGTCTGCCGGGGACGATGCCGTCGTCCGGGGGTGGGAGGGGCCGTGCGGCCGCTCACCCCGCACGGGTCAGTGGGTGCCCTTCGCGGCGTCGAGGACGTCGACCGAGGCGGTGGCGTCGAGGCGGGCGTCGTGCAGGTTCCGGTCCTGGATGCCCTTGGGGACCATGGAGACGGCCACCAGGGAGATCAGGGAGATGACGATCATGTAGCCGGCTACCCAGGCCCAGCCGTTCGGGAGGAGCAGGTCGGCGATCAGCGGGGCGAACGCGCCGCCGATGATGGCGCCGATCGCGTAGCCGATCGACACGCCGGAGAAACGGACCTTGGCCGGGAACATCTCGGCGTACATGGCCGACTGCGGGCCGTAGGACGGGCCGAGGCCGATGGTGAGGACGAACAGGGCGGCGGCGAACAGCGGCAGCGAGGCGGTGTTCATCATCAGGAACATCGGGATGGACCAGATGATCAGGAACGCGTAGCCGAGCTGGAAGGTCAGGCGGCGGCCGATCTTGTCGGAGATCCACCCGCCGAAGAGGGTGAAGAGGAACCAGCCCGCGCCGCCCACGAGGGCCGCGGTCAGGGTGTCGGTGGGCGCCATGCCCAGGTTCTTCTGGCCGTACTTGGCGAACCAGGCGATCACGAGGTATCCCACCGCGTTGTTGGCGGCGAAGATCAGCGCGGCGAGGATCACGTTCTTGGTGTTGGTGCGGAACAGCTCGCCGAGCGGGGCCGACTCGTCCTTCTTCAGCTGCTGCATCTCCTTGAAGACCGGGGACTCCTCGACGGCCTTGCGGATGATGTGGCCCACGAAGATCAGGACCACGGAGAGCAGGAAGGGCACACGCCAGCCCCACTCGAGGAAGGCCTCCGGGCTCATGGACGTGCGGACGGCGAACAGGACGCCCGTGGCCATCAGCATGCCGAGCGGCACGCCCACCTGCGGGGCGGAGCCGAAGAGGCCGCGCTTGCCGTGCGGGGCGTGCTCCACGGAGAGGAGGGCGGCGCCGCCCCACTCGCCGCCGGCGGAGAAGCCCTGCAGCAGGCGGAGCAGGACGAGGAGGATCGGGGCCCACACGCCGATCTGGGCGTAGGTGGGCAGCAGGCCGATGAGGGTGGTGGCCAGGCCCATGCCGATCAGCGTGAGGGACAGGACGAGCTTGCGGCCGAAGCGGTCGCCGAGGTGGCCGGCGATGATCGCGCCGAGCGGGCGGACGAGGAAGGAGATGCCGAGGGTGACCCACGCGGCGATCTGGGAGCCGCTCTCGCCCATCGGCTGGAAGAAGAGGGTGGCGAAGACCAGGGCGGTGGCCTGGGCGAAGATGAAGAAGTCGTACCACTCGATGGTGGTGCCGACGACGGTGCCGGCGATGACCTTTCGCTCCTCGCGGCGATCGCGCGCGGGGGCGGGCGCCACGGGGGATGCGACGGTGTGGCTCATGGGTGCTTCTGGGATGCGGGGCGGCGGCCGACCGTGAGACGGCGGCGGGACGGTGTGGTTCCCGACCGATCGGTCGAAAAGTGACACCCGTCACCGTATACGATCCTCTGTGACTCACGCCACGATCAGGGCTGATGACGGGAATGTGACGCGGCCGGGCCGGGACGACGACGGCGCCGCGCCCCTCGCGCGAAGGGTGCGGCGCCGTCGTCGGTGGCGGGGTGCGGCGGCTCAGCCGCGGCCGGTGAACGCGGGCGTCCGCTTCTCCTGGAAGGCCCGGAACCCCTCGGCGTAGTCGGCGGTGCCGCAGAGCTCGCCCTGGGCGATGTTCTCGGCATCGAGGGACTCCCACAGGCCCACGCGCCGGTCGCGGACCTGGGCCACGAGCTCCTTCGACGCGCGGAACGCGAGGGTCGCCCCGGAGGCCACCTGGGCGACCTTCGCGCGGGTGAACTCGAGCAGCTCGTCCGCGGGCAGGGCCCGGGAGAACAGCCCGGCCTGGACGGCCTCCGCGCCGGAGATCAGCTCGGCGGTGTAGATCAGGTCCAGGGTGCGGTGCGCGCCCAGGCGCTCGGTGAAGAGCCAGTGGCCGCCCGAGTCCAAGGTGGCGCCGAGGTTCGCGAACGGCGAGCCGATCTTCGCGTCCTCTGCCACGTAGACCACGTCCGTGGCGATCGCCAGGCCGAGCCCGACGCCCAGGCATGCGCCTTGCACGGCCGCGAAGGTCGGCACGGGGCACTCGGACAGGGCGCGCAGCACGGGGGTGACCCGGTCCCGCAGATAGGCGGTGGCGTCGTCGTCGGCAGGGGTCACGCCGGAGATGTCGCGGCCCGCGCAGAAGCCGCGGCCCTCGCCGCGCAGCAGCACCGCGCGGACCTCGCCGGTCTCGGCCCTGTCCGCGATCTCGGCGTACGCGGCGCCGAGGTCGGCCAGGGCCTGCTCGTCCAGGGAGTTCATCTTCTTCGGGGCGTTCAGCGTCACCTCGGCGACGCCGCCGGCCACGGTCAGCTCGACCATGCTCATCGGGTGCTCCTGGCCGCTCACGCGTCGAAGTCGACGGTGATGGCGTCGCCGGTGGGACGGGTCTGGCAGGTCAGGATGTACCCGTTGTCCACCTCGTCCTTCTCGAGCGCGTAGTTCTCCTCCATCGTGAACTCGCCCTCGGTGACCTTGGCGCGACAGGTGCCGCACACGCCGCCGGCGCACGCGAACGGGACGTCGGAGCGCACGCGGAGGGCAGCGTTGAGGATCGTCTCGTGCGCGGACTTCGGGGACTCCACCCTGCCGGTGGTGCCGTCGAGGGTGAACTCGATGGTCACGTTGTCGCCCGAGGGGTCGGCCTCGATCGGGCGGCCCGCGTCGCCCTGCGGGCGCTCCGGACGGCCGGTGGTGAACAGCTCGAAGCGGACGTCGTCGTCGGCCACGCCGCGCTCGGAGAGCGTGTCCCGGGCCATCTGGACGAGCTCGAACGGGCCGCACAGGAACCACTCGTCCGTGTTCTCCACGTCGATCACGCGGTCCAGCAGCGTCTCGAGCTTCTCGGCGTCGATGCGCCCGGACAGCAGCGGGGCCACCCGCTGCTCGCGGGAGAGCACGTGGTAGACGGCGAAGCGGGACGGGTGCTTGTCCTTGAGGTCGCCGATCTCCTCCGCGAACATCACGTCCATGGCGGAGCGGTTCGCGTAGATGAGGCTGAAGCGGGCGGTCTCGGACGCGGCCAGCACCGACTTGGCGATCGCCATGATCGGGGTAATGCCCGAGCCGGCGGCCAGGGCCACCAGGTCGACCTGGCCGTCCTTCACGGCCTGCGCCGCCACGGCGTCCGGGTTGTTCATGGAGGTGATGCCCGTGCGGGAGGTGAACGCGCCCTGCGGGTTCATCACGTCGATCTCCTCGCCCACCTCGAGGCGCTCGTTCGCCCACGTGGAGAACGTGCCGCCGATGTCCTTCTTCACCGCCACACGGATCTCGCCGCGCTGCGGCACGGCGCAGATCGAGTACGAGCGGCGCAGCTCGGCGCCGTCGATCTCCTTGCGCAGGGCCACGTACTGGCCCGGCAGGTAGTCGTAGTCGTCCGCGAGCTCCTCGGGGACCGCGAAGGTCACCTCCACGGAGTCGTCGGTGAGCCGGCGCAGCTCGGACACCTCGAGGGTGTTGAACGTCGCGCGGCGCTTGGCGGGGGCGGCGGTGGTCTCGGTCATCAGTGCACCTTGAAGTAGTCGAAGGGCTCCAGGCAGTCCCGGCAGGTGTACAGCGCCTTGCAGGACGTGGAGCCGAAGCGGGTGATCTCACGGGTGTCGAGGGAGTGGCAGCGCGGGCACTTCACGGCCAGGCCGATCCGCACGGGTCCGTCCACGGTGCGGGCCGCGGGCGGGGCGATCCCGTACTCGGCCAGCTTGGCCTTGCCCTCGTCCGTCATCCAGTCCGTGGTCCACGCCGGCTGGAGCACCAGACGCACCTCGGCGTCCTCGAACCCGGCGCTCCTGAGGGCGCGGGAGACGTCCCTGGTGATGGTGTCCATGGCGGGGCACCCGGAGTACGTGGGGGTGATGACGACGACGGCCGTCTCGCCCTCGGCGCGCGCGTCCCGGAGGATCCCCAGGTCCGCGATGGACAAGACGGGGATCTCCGGGTCGTGCACGGTGGAGGCCGCATCCCAGACCCGCGCGTCCGCGGGATCGGCGGGGCGCAGCTCGCTGGCTGTGGTCACCAGGAGGCCCCCGGGTGACGGCGGGCCAGGGACTGCATCTCCGCGAGGATGTAGCCGCGGTACTCGCTCATCTCACCGGAGCGGTCGCCGCCGCGGGCGGTGCCCGTCGTCGGCACGGTCAGGCCGGCCTCCTCGATGGCCGCGCGGATGCGGGTCATCGTGGGCTCCTCGAGCGAGGACGGCAGGACGGCCACGCCCTGCTCCGCGAGGGGGCGGGTGACGTCGTCGTCGTGGAAGAGCTCGGGCACGTAGGGCCACAGCTCGTCCAGGCCGCGCTGCATGCGGCGCGCCGACTCCTCGGTGCCCAGGCCCAGGCGGTTGAGCCACTGCTCGGCGTGGTCCTGGTGGTACAGGACCTCCTTGAGGGCCTTGTCCGCGATCGCGGCGAGCGTGGCGTCCGTGGACTCGCGCAGCCGGGAGTACAGCTCGTACGCGTAGAACGAGTAGTAGAGCTGACGGGCGATCGTCCTGCCGAAGTCGCCGTTCTCGGCCTCCACGAGGCGGACGGAGCGGAACTCCTCCTCGTCGCGGAAGTACGCGAGCTCGTCCTCGGTCCTGCCCCACGCGGTGCCGGCGTAGGAGAGGAGGAAGCGGGCGTGGCCCACGAGGTCCAGGGCGATGTTGCCCAGGGCGATGTCCTCCTCGAGCTCCGGGGCGCGCGAGATCCACCAGGACAGGCGCTGGCCGAGCATCAGGGCGTCGTCGCCGAGGGCGAGGGCGTAGCGGGCCACGTCCTCCGGGGCCCGCTGCTCGCCCGCGGCGATCTCCTCGGCGGTGATGGCGACGCCGGCGGAGTGCTTGGTGGCCGTGTCGTTGGTCGCGAAGCTCACAGGTGCGGCACCCCCTCGGACTTCTGGTAGTAGGTCGCGTGGCGGTAGGACTTGCCCTGCGGCGACTCGAAGAAGCCGCCCTTGGAGTCGGGGTCGGACGCGGCCACGGCGTCCGCGGGGACAACCCACACGGAGGTGCCCTCGTTGCGGCGCGTGTACAGGTCGCGCGCGTTGCGCAGCGCCATGGTGGCGTCCGGGGCGTGCAGCGAGCCGGCGTGCACGTGGGAGAGGCCGCGGTTCGCGCGGACGAAGACCTCCCAGAGCGGCCACTCGTTGTTCGCGGCGGTGTCGTCCTTGGCCGGCATCTGAGCCGCCTGGTTCTCGATCTCGGACATGGCTCAGGCTCCGATCAGCTGGGTGTCGGCCGGCGCGTTCTGCTCGGCCTGGCGGCGGGCGTAGGCGGCGGCGGCCTCACGGACCCAGGCGCCCTCCTCGTGGGCCTGGATGCGGCGGGCCATGCGCTGGGCGTTCATCGGGCCGTTGCCCTTGATGACGTCCGTGAACTCGTCCCAGTCCAGCGGGCCGAAGTCGTAGTGGCCGCGCTCCTCGTTCCACTTCAGGTCCGGGTCCGGCAGGGTCAGGCCCAGGGCCTCGGCCTGCGGGACGATCATGTCCACGAAGCGCTGGCGCAGCTCGTCGTTGGAGAAGCGCTTGACCTTCCAGGCCATGGACTGCTGGGAGTTCGGGGAGTCGGCGTCCGGCGGTCCGAACATCTGCAGGGCCGGGCCGTACGTGCGGTCCACCGCGTCCTGGGCCATCTGCTTCTGCTCCGGGGTGCCGTGGGAGAGCTCGAAGAGGATCTCCCAGCCCTGGCGCTGATGGAACGACTCCTCCTTGCAGATGCGCACCATGGCGCGGCCGTACGGGCCGTAGGAGGCGCGGCACAGCGGCACCTGGTTGCAGATGGCGGCGCCGTCGACGAGCCAGCCGATCGCGCCCATGTCCGCCCAGGTGCGGGCCGGGTAGTTGAAGATCGAGGAGTACTTCGCGCGGCCGGAGAGCAGCTGCTCGTTCAACTCGTCCCGCGGGGTGCCGAGGGTCTCGGCGGCGGAGTACAGGTACAGGCCGTGGCCGGCCTCGTCCTGGACCTTGGCCATGAGGATCGCCTTGCGCTTCAGGGAGGGGGCGCGGGTGATCCAGTTGGCCTCCGGCTGCATGCCGATGATCTCGGAGTGCGCGTGCTGGGAGACCTGGCGGGTCAGGGACTTGCGGTAGGCCTGCGGCATCCAGTCGCGGGGCTCGATGCGCGAGTCCTGCGCGATCAGGCGGTCGAAGTTCTCCTGGCCGGCCGCATCCTCGGGGGACGGCACGGACGCCGGGCTCGGGGAGCTGGTGGTCTGCGTCATGGGGTTCACCTCACGCTGAGTGCGGATACAGGGCTTGCGGGGCCAGGGGCCGTGCCGCCGGGGCGGCGAATTACTGACCGCTCGTTCAGGATAGGGACTGGTGTGACGCGCGTCAACACTCCCCTGGGCGGGCACCGCCGGGCAGGGACGGGCGTCCGCTCCTGCACAGGGCCCCTCCTGCCGGATGTCGTCCACGACCCCCTCGGAGGTCCCTCACCCTGGTCTCAGGCGCGGCCTAGCGTTGCGGCCATGAGCCTTCCTCCTCCGATTGCGGCCCTGTTGCGCGGCCTGGTGGCCGCCGGTCTGCACGACGACGCCGCGCGCCTCGGCGTCCGCCTCACCTCCGCCCACACGGACCTGACCGCGGCGCGGCACGCCGAGGGTGCGCTGACCGACCTGCAGGCTCAGCTGCGGGCGATCTTCGCCGAGGCCCAGTCCCTGGCGGCGGGAGTGCGCGCCAGCGTGGATGTGGCGTGGCGCTCGGAAGCCGGACGGCGCCACGCGGACACGGCCCGGGCCCTCCACGGCGCCGCCGAAGCCCGCGTGGACGAGGCCCTGGAGTGGCTCGCCCTGCTCCAGGGTGCCCTGCATGAGGCCGGGCAGGCCCGGCTCGACGCGGAGCACCGCGTCCGGCAGGCGGAGGAGACGGCCACGATCACCCTGCGCGCGCTGGCGGTCGCCGCATGACCGCCGCGTCCGTCCCCTCCCCGGCGCCCGCCGTGGCACCTGCTCCTCCCTTCCGCACCGTCGGCGGCCCGGCGTCGGTCTTCGCCGACCTGGACGCCCTCGAGGCGCTCGCCGCCCGCCGCCGCGACCAGGCGGGCACGGCACTGCGGATCGCCGCGGACGTCCGCCGGATGCTCGACGGGCTCGCGCTGGCCGTGGCCGTGGCCCCGTCCGCCGCGCGGCTGTCGGTGCGCCTGACCGAGGGCGACCGGGCCTGCCGCGCGCTGGCAGGCCGGCTCGAGGAGGCGGGGAACGCCCTGGCCCACGCCGCTGAGGGGTACCGAGCCGCCGAGCGGGGCGCCGCCGGCGTCATGGACACCCAGGACCTCGGCGTCGAGGCGCTGACCGCGTGGATGTTCAACGCTGGCCGGAACGGGGTCACGGCCTCGGACGTGGAGTTCGTGCTGCGTCAGGCGCCGGACGCCCTCCTGGAGCGGCTCGCGGGCGAGAAGCTGGCAGGCCCGGCCGAGGCGGCCCTGTCGAAGGCCCCCTTCATCGGCCCGCTCGTCGCGGTGGCCCAGCGCATCCCGTGGGTGGACAGGGTGCTCGACAATGCGTTGGGGACCACACTCGAGGCGACGGCCGACGTCGTGCTGGACACGTCAGCGGGGGAGCTGGTCGACCATGCCACGCTCTCCGGCCTCGCGGCGCGCGTGGTGGACGCGGCCGAGAACGCGGCCGTGCTGCCCGTGGCGGCTGAGCCGGCCCCCGCGCCCGCGCGCCTCGATGGGAGCGTGACGGACCTGCTCTCCCTGGTGCCCGGCGACGACGCCCCGGCCGGCGCCGTCACGGTCACGGCCGTGGTGGCATCGGACACCGGGGAACGGACCTGGGTGGTCGGGCTGCCCGGCACGCAGGAGCGGGAGACCGCTGAAGACGGCTCCACCAACTGGATGGATGTCTACGGCGTCGCGGACGCGTACGCCGGCGGCTCCGCCCGCGCGGGCGAGGGGCTCGCGCAGGCGCTCGAGCTGGCGGGCGTGCCGGAGGGGGCCACGGTGGTGTTCGTCGGCTACTCGGCCGGCGGCATGCACGCGGTGAACATGACGGGCCACCCGGACGTCACGTCCCGGTGGCGGGCCGGGGGAGCGGTGACGGTCGGCGCGCCCGGCGGCTCCCTGACCCCGCGTCCCGGCACGCCCGTGCTCAGCCTGCAGCGGGAGACGGACGTGATGACGGGACTGGACGGCGGGCCCAACGCGGCCTCGACGGACTGGGCCACGGTGACCATGGCGGACACCCGGCCCGACGCGGTGCGGGAGGGGGCCGCGGAGTCGCTGTGGCACGCGATGGCCGAGGACCCCGCGGGGCAGGTGCGGGAGCTGCTCGCCGCGCCGGGCCGCTGGGTGGACGCGGTCGCCGGCGGCGGGAGCGAGCACTCCCTCGAGGCCTACCGCGCCGCCGCGGCCGAGTACGAGGCCGCCGACCCGGCCCTGCGCGTCCAGGAGCAGGGCATCCTGGCCGCGCTCGCCGGGCTGACCGCCGGGCGGGTCGAGTCCGCCACCCAGGTCACCCTGCGGCGCCGGCGGCGGGCCACCCGCGCGGACGTGGTGCCCCCGGAGCGCCTGTATCCGTGAGCCGGCCCCGAGGCGCGGGCGCGCGCTCAGCGGGCGTCGAGCAGCACGCCGGCGAAGAACGCGTTGAGGCGCTCCACCTCGTCCAGGCCGAAGACGCCGGACACGTAGTGGTCCGGGCGGACCACGACGACGGCGCCGTCCCGGCTGATGCCGCGGACCTCGAAGATGTCCGGGCCGTGCTTGGCCCGGCACGTGGCGAAGATGTTGTTCACATCGATCAGCCCCAGGGGTCCGGTGGTTGGGCGGAACACGGCCGGGACGTCCGGGTGGGCGAACTCGGTCTGCTTCTGCTGGTAGACCACCTTGACGTCGAACCGCGCGTCCTGCGGCCCGTCGGACGGGGTGTGGCGGTTGCGGAAGGACTGCGGGTCCTCCTCGACCGCCCGCGCCCACGCGGCGACCTTCGATTCCGCGTCCTGCGGGGCGGCGGCGTCGGCGAACACGTAGACGCGCCAGCGGCCGTCCGCGCGGTGCAGGTGGCCGAGGTGCTTCACGTTGGTGTCGCACGAGCGCTCCACGAGCGCGGACGTGAACCGCTTGCCGATCGGGAAGCCCGTGGCCAGCTCCTGGCCGGTGCCGTCCGTGGTGAGGAGGGACGGCTGGTACTCGGTCATTAAGCCCGCGGGGAACTCGGCGGTCTTGGTGTAGAACTCCGCCACCTCGTTGGGGTCGCCCAGCTCCGAGGTGGGCTTCGCCATGAGCGTCGACCACTCCTTGTCGAAGTCGATCAGGTTCTTGGCGATGTCCTTGCGCTCGTCGCCGTAGGTCGGGACCAGCTCGGCCGGCGCGATGCCGGAGAGCACCTGGCCCAGCTTCCACCCCAGGTTCCAGCCGTCCTGCATGGACACGTTCATGCCCTGCCCGGCCTTGGCGGAGTGGGTGTGGCAGGCATCGCCGAGCAGGAACACGTTCGGTGTGCCGACGCGCTCGCGGTTGTCGAACCCGGAGGTGAGCCGATGGCCCACCTCGTACACCGAGTGCCAGGCCACGTCCTTCACATCCAGGGTGTAGGGGTGGAGGATCTGCTGCGCCCGGCGGATGACCTCCTCGAGCGGCGTCTGCCGCACCCGGCCGCCGTCGTCCTCGGGCACCACGCCGAGGTCCACGTAGAGGCGGAACAGGTGGCCGCCCTCGCGAGGGATGTGCAGGATCGAGCCGTGGCTCGAGTGGATGGCGCACTTGGTGCGGATGTCCGGGAAGTCGGTCACAGCCAGGGTGTCCATCACGCCCCAGGCGTGGTTGGCGGCGTCGCCGGAGAGTGAGTGGCCGATCGCCTTGCGCACCCGGGAGCCCGCGCCGTCCGCGCCCACCACGTACCGGGCGCGCACCCGGCGTAGCTCGCCCTGCTCCGGGTCCTCGAAGGGGTTGCCCTCGACGTCCACGGTGCGGCGCAGGGTGACGGTCACCGGGTGCTCGCCCTCGCCGGAGTCGTCGAGACCCTCGAAGGCCCAGCCGTAGTCGGGGGCCATGCGGGAGGGGGAGTTCTGCATGTACTCGGCGAACCAGTCCAGGATGCGGGCCTGGTTCACGATCAGGTGGGGGAACTCGGAGACGCCCTCCGGATCGTCCTCGGCGAGCTGCGTGCGGACGATGTTCTCCGGGTTCTCCGGGTCCGGGTTCCAGAACGCCATGGAGGTGAGGTCGAAGGCCTCGTCGATGATCTGGCTCGCGAAGCCGAACGCCTGGAAGGTCTCCACGGAGCGCGCCTGGATGCCGTCCGCCTGGCCGATCTCGAGGCGGCGGGGGCGGCGCTCGATGATGCGGGTGTGCACGTCCGGGAACATCGCGAGCTGGGCGGCGGCGATCATGCCGGCCGGGCCCGAGCCGACGATCAGCACGTCCATCTCGTCCGGCAGCTCGGCGGGGCGGTCGAGCCCGACGCCCGCGGCCGGATGGATGCGGGGATCGGTGGAGACGTAGCCGTGGTGATGGAAGAGCATCGGGGATCCTTTCCGGCCCGGGGCGGCGGGCGCGGGGAGTGTTCTCTCACGGAACAGGGCGTTCGCAGAGGGAACGCGCGCGTGCCAGACTGTACGTGGACGTGATCCCGTTCACAACAGTGCCGCCGAGGAGGAACGTGCAGCCCGACCCGCAGGACGCCCCGCCCGCCCGGCCCGTCGGCGTCCGCCCCGACGCCCCCTCCCAGACGCTCTCCCGGGCGCTCACGATGCTCGAGGCGGTGGCCGAGCGCGCGACGCCGCCGAGCATCGCCGAGCTCGCCGAGGCGCTGGACGTCCATCGCTCGGTGGCCTACCGGATGCTGCGCACCTTCGAGATCCACGGGCTGCTGCGGCGCGATGCGGCCGGCCTGGTGCACGGGGCCCCCGGACTGGTGACCCTGGCCGGGGGCGTGGAGCAGGATCTGCGGGCGGCCGCCCTGCCGGAGCTCACGGCCGTCTCCGTGGACCTCGGCATGACCGCGTTCCTGGTGGTGTGGGACGGCCGGGACTGCCTGACCCTCGTCACGGTGGAGCCGCCGCGCGGCAACCTCGTGACCCAGCGCCCCGGCACGCGCCATCCGCTGGGGGTCGGAGCGCCCGGCGTCGCGATCGCGGCGGCGCTGTCCCCGGAGGAGCGGGACCGGCTGGGGCGCGAGGCCGGTGGGGCGGCCGGCCCGCTCACCGGCCCGAGGATCGAGGAGGCCCGCACGCGCGGCTGGGCGCAGTCACGCGACGAGGTGATCACCGGCGTCGGCTCGGTGGCCGCTCCCATCTCGGCGCCGGGGCGCATGCCGGCCGCGCTCGCCGTCGTGTTCACCGCGCCCTCGGTGGAGCAGGCCGCCGTCGGCGATCGGCTCGGGGCCGCCGCGCAGCGGCTCTCGGCCGCCCTCGGGGAGATCTGAGAGCGCTGTCACACTCACGTAACATCGGGCCCATGACTGATGCCGCCGCCGTCCCCGCCGAGGTCCGCCCCCACGCCAAGGTGGGCCTGCTGCCGCCCTACGCTGCGGGCAAGCCCCCGGTCGCCGTGCCGGGCCTGGCCCCGTTCAAGCTGTCCTCGAACGAGAACCCGCACGCGCCCGTGCCGGCGGTCCTCGAGCGCATCCACGAGGTCGTCACGGGCGCCCCCGGCGCGGCGAGCCCGGTGTGCCGGTACCCGGACCCGCTCTCCACCGCCCTGCGCGAGCGCCTGGCCGCGCACCTCGAGGTGCCCGCGGACGACGTCGTCACGGGCGCCGGCTCCCTGGGCGCGCTCTCCCAGCTGATCACCGCGTTCGCCGGCGACGGCGGCGAGACCGGCGCCCCGGAGGAGGTCGTCTTCGCGTGGCGCAGCTTCGAGGCGTACCCGATCGTGGTCCGCTCCGCGGGGGCGAAGGACGTCCAGGTGCCTCTGACGGAGGACCACCGCCACGACCTGCCCGCCATGCTGGACGCGATCACCGACCGCACGCGCGTGGTGCTGCTGTGCACGCCGAACAACCCCACCGGCCCCGTCCTGACCACGGACGAGGTGGAGGACTTCCTCGGCAAGGTCCCGCCGCACGTGCTCGTGGTGATCGACGAGGCGTACGTGGAGTTCGTGCGCCACCCGCGGGCCGTGAGCGGCCTGGACATGTACCGCCGTCATGCCAACGTGGTGGTGCTGCGCACCTTCTCCAAGGCCCACGGCCTGGCCAACCTGCGCGTCGGCTACTCGGTGTCCCGCCCGGAGATCACCGCCGCCCTGCGCACCGTGGCCGTGCCGTTCGCGGTGTCCACCGTGGCGGAGCAGGCCGCGATCGCCTCGCTCGACCACCTGGACGAGGTGCTCGCGGGCGTGCAGACGGTGGTGGACGAGCGCGAGCGCGTGGTCGCCACCCTGGCCGAGGCCGGCTGGGACGTCCCCGAGACCCATGCGAACTTCGTGTGGCTGCCCCTGGGCGAGCGGGCGGCGGAGTTCGCCGCCGCGGCCGGCGAGCAGGCGCTCTCCGTGCGCGCCTTCGCGGGCGAGGGGGTGCGCGTGAGCATCGGCGAGCGCGAGGCGAATGACCGCTTCCTCGAGGTGGCGCGGGCCTTCGGGGTCTGACGCGGGGGCGGGGTGGGGCTCGGGTGCTACGGTCGGGCCGAGCCGCCCCATCCCCTCTCCAAAGGAGCACCCCATGCGTGAGCGCGTCGCCCTGATCGGAGCCGGGCCCTCCGGCATGTCCCTGCTGCGGGCCCTCGCCCTGGCCGAGGACGCGGGCGCGGAGGTCCCCGAGGTCGTGGCGTTCGAGCGGCAGGACGACTGGGGCGGGCAGTGGAACCTGGACTGGCGCACCGGTGCGGATGCGTATGGCGAGCCCGTGCACTCCGCCATGTACCGGGACCTGTGGATCAACGGGCCCAAGGAGTGCATGGAGTACCCGGACCACCCGTTCGATGCGCATTTCGGCCGCGCCGTGTCCTCGTACCTCCCGCGGGAGGCCATGCGGGACTACATCGTGGGCCGGGTGGCCGAGGTGGCCGGGCGCATCCGCCCGCAGATCCGGTTCGCCACGGCCGTCCGCTGGGTGCAGCCGCTCGACGACGGCGGGTTCGGGGTGACCTCGGAGGACCTGGTCACGCGCGAGGCCGTCACCGAGCGGTTCGACCGCGTCGTGGTGGCCACCGGGCACTTCCACACCCCGCACCTGCCGTCCTGGCCCGGCGTGGAGACCTTCCCCGGGCAGGTCCAGCACGCCCACGACTACCGAAGCCCGGAGCCGTACACGGGCCGTCGCGTGCTCGTGGTGGGCTCCTCCTACTCCGGGCAGGACCTGGCCCTGCAGCTGCACCGCGCCGGCGCCGCCCACGTGACCACCGCCTACCGTGCCCGCCCGCAGGACATCGCGTGGCCGGCCGGCATGGACGAGGCCCCCGAGGTGCAGGGGTTCGACGGTGCGGAGGTCACCTTCGCGGACGGCTCCACCGCCGAGTACGACGCCGTGCTGCTGTGCACCGGCTACCGCCACCACTACCCCTTCCTGCCGCGCGAGCTGGCGCTGGCCGGCCCGAACCTGCTGGCCCCGCTCGGGCTGTGGAAGGGCGTGGTCTGGCACGCCGACCCGCGCGTGCTCTACCTGGGCGCCACCCAGCAGCTGTTCACCCTGACGCTCCTGGACGCGCAGGCCTTCTTCGCCCGCGACGTGCTGCTCGGCCGCGTCCCGGTGCCGGCCGCGGACGAGCGTCAGGCCGACATGGACGCCTGGTTCGAGCGGATGACGCGGATCGACGGGCCGCCTGCGGCGCTGGCGTACCAGGGGGAGTACATCCGGGACCTGTCCTCGCGCACGGACTGCCCGGAGGTGGACGTGGAGGCCGTGGCGCGCACGTTCCTCGAGATGCGGGACGCCCGGATCGCGGACGTCCGGACGTTCCGTGACCGCCGGCACCGCTCGACGGTCACCGGCACGCTGGCCGCGCCGCACCCGGTGCCCTGGATGGGCCGCCCGGACGACTCCCTCGAGGAGTACCTGCGCCGCTTCCCGTCCTGACCTCGCCTCGCTCCCTTCCGAATCCACTGCAGTTCTGACCCTTCTGAGGTCCGGAACGGCCGTCAGAAGGGTCAGAACTGCAGTCGATTCGTGGGCCGGCGGCATTGCCGTCCGCATCCGGATCTCTGATTGACTGGTCGGGGCCGGGCGCCCCGGCCCCGACACGGCACCCGAGAACGGCGACGGCGCGCGCCGCGGAAGAGAGGTCACCCCCATGGCACGCGAGATCAACGTCGGCCCGGCGTCGGCCGTCCCCGAGGGCGAGTCCCTCGTGGTCCCGAAGGAGACCACCGGCACCAAGGACCACATCGCCGTCGTCCACGCGGAGGACGGGGAGTTCTACGCCATCGACGACACCTGCTCCCACCAGGACTACGCGCTGTCCGAGGGGTTCGTGGAGGGCGCCTGCATCGAGTGCCCGCTGCACGGTGCGAGCTTCGACCTGCGCACCGGCGAGGCCCTGACCCTGCCCGCCACCACGCCCGTGGGCACCCACGTCGTGGAGGTCCGCGACGGCGACCTCTGGCTCACCGTGCAGGACGACGCGTGACCGACGCCGCCCGCCCGGGCTCCGTCCTCGTGGTGGGCGGAGGGGTGGCCGGGTTCGCCGCGGTGCGCGAGCTGCGCCGTCGGGGGTTCGAGGGCGAGCTGACCCTCGTGGACCCGCAGGGCCTGCCCTATGATCGCCCGCCGCTGTTCAAGGAGTTCCTCACCGGGGACGCGGACGCCCACCGCCTGCTCCTCGCCCCGCCGCCCTGGTTCGCCGAGCACCGCGTGGCGCTCGTGGCCCGCCGCGCCGAGCGCCTCGAGCTCGACGACGACGGCGCCGCCCGCCCCCGCGTGGTCCTCGACGACGGCGCCGTGCTCACCGCCGACGCCGTGGTGCTGGCCCCCGGCGGCCGCCCCCGGCCCCTGGCCGTGCCGGGCGGGGACCACCCCGACGTGGCCGTGCTGCGCACCCGGGCCGACGCCGAGCGGATCGCCGCGCGCGTGCACTTCGGAACGCGCGTGACCGTGATCGGCGGCGGGTTCACGGGGGCCGAGGTGGCCTCGGCCGCGCGGGAGGCCCTCGCGGAGGTGACGCTGGTCAGCGCGACCGCCGCGCCCGCCCTGACCGCGGTGGGCCCGGCGCTCGCCGCGCGCCTGCACGTCATGCACGCCGAGCGCGGCGTGGACGTGCTCGAGGGCCTGGTCACGCGGATCGACCACGACGACACCGAGGCCCCCCACCGGGTGCACGTCCGCCGCCTGGACGGCTCCGAGGCCTCCGTGGTGGCGGACCTCGTGGTGGCCGCCGTCGGGATCGCCCCGGACACCGCCCTGGCGGAGGCGGCCGGGCTCGAGGTGGACGGCGGGATCCTGGTGGACGCGGCAGGCCGCACGTCCCACCGAGCGGTGTACGCCGCCGGCGACGCCGTGCGCCGCCGGGGCACTGAGGGGACGTCGCCCCCCGCCGCCCGCCACTGGGAGCCGGCGCTGCACTCCGGTCAGGACGTCGCCGCGGCGATCCTCGGCGAGGAGGTCCCCGCGCGCGGGACGCCCTGGTTCTGGTCCGACCGGCACGGCGTGCACGTGGAGGGCGCCGGGTCGATGCTCCCCGTCCCCGGCGGGCGGATCGTGGACCGCGCCGTGCGCGGCACCGTGGTGGCGGGCTTCGCCCTCGACGCGGACGGCCGCATGACCGGCGCCGCCGCGGTGGACGACCCGACGGCCGTCAAGGCGGCCCGCCGGATCATCGACCGCGGCATCGTCGTGGACCCGGCGCGCCTCGCCGACCCGGACGTGCCGGTCAGGGCGCTGCTGCGGGGCTGAGCCGGCCCCACGACGACGTCGGCCCCCTCCGCGCGGAGGGGGCCGACGTCGTCGGACGGGCGGGGAGGCGCCGACCGGTCAGCGGATGCGCAGGACCATGCCCGGGTGCAGCAGCGTGGAGGCCGTCATGCCGTTGAGGCGCTGCAGCTCGGTCATGGACACGCCGGTGCGCTGGGAGATGATCCACCAGCCGTCGTTCGGCTGGACCGTGTAGGTGTCGGCCGGCGCAGGCGCCGGGGCGGGCGCGGGGGCGGGCCCGCTCTCGACGGTCACCAGGATCATCCCCGGGTGCAGCTCGGTGCTGGCGGTCATCCCGTTGAGGCGCTGCAGCTCGGCCATGGACACCCCCGTGCGCTGGGCGATGATCCACCAGCCGTCGTTCGGCTGGACCGTGTACGTGTCGGCCGGCGCAGGCGCCGGGGCGGGCGCGGGGTCGGACGCCGCCGACGAGGTCCTGAGCACCATGCCGGGGTGCAGCTCCGTGTCGGCGGTCATGCCGTTGAGGCGCTGCAGCTCGGCCATGGACACCCCCGTGCGCTGGGCGATGATCCACCAGCCGTCCCCCGGCTGCACCGTGTAGGTGTCCCCGGTGTACGGCACCGGGGAGGGAGCCGGCGTCGTCGTGCCCTCGGCCGCGGCGGCGATCCGCGCGGCGCCGTCGCGGATCTCGTCCAGGCGCGGCATCAGGTACTGCCCGGGGCACGCGGTGTACTTGGTGGCCCGGTGCGGGAAGATCGTGTCCAGCGTGACCCGGGACCCAGCCGGCCACATGTCGGTGCCGCCGGTGGTGAGGGTGACGGTGCCGTGCGCGTCGAGGCCGTCCCGGTACACGTAGTAGGCGGCGGCCCGGGCCATCGCGTCCACGGCCTCCTGCGAGGGGGCCACGACGTCGTAGTTGCCGAGCGTGGAGATGCCCATGGTGCCCGTGTTGAAGCCGCCGGCATGGGTGCCCAACGGGTTCGAGGTCAGCGCGCCGCGTCGGCCCTCGTAGATGTTGCCGAACCGGTCCGTGATCAGGTGGTACGGGAAGTCGCCCCAGTTCAGGGTCTTCGTGTAGTACGCGTAGATGCCGCGCATCTGCTCCACGGCCTGCGCGCGGGTGTACCCGTTGGTGCCGGCCGTGTGGTGGATGGTCAGCGCCGTGACGCTGGAGAACTGCGTCGAGTCGCGCGCCCAGGACTCGTCGGCGCCCCACTGGGCGCGCGTGATGAGGTCCGGGAGAATCTTCGCGCGGGCGTCGGCGGCGCTCGCCGCCATGGTGGCCTGCGGCACGGACGACGACGGCGCCCCCGCCCCATCCTGCGCGGCGCCCGGGCGCGCGGCGGCCTTCACCCCGTGGGGGAGGGCGGCGGTCTCGGCGACCTTGTCCAGGGTGGGGGTGGGCTGGGAGGCGACGGCCTCGTCCGTGGCGGAGGTGCCCGGGTCGATCAGGGAGAGCTCGAAGCCCGCGGGGGCGGCGCCGTCGGCGGTCACCACGCGGACCTGCGCCCCGGTGGCGCCGAACGCCACGAGCGGGTCCGTGCCGGTGCGCTCGCTCGGCACGTCCTCGGTCCACACGGTGCGCTCGAGCTCCTGCCAGCCCGTCCAGGCGCCGTCCTGGTGCAGGCGGACCTGCATGGACTCGATGCCCTCGCCGGAGCCGGCCTCCCAC
Source organism: Micrococcus lacusdianchii (assembly GCF_023155805.1). Lineage (GTDB taxonomy): Bacteria > Actinomycetota > Actinomycetes > Actinomycetales > Micrococcaceae > Micrococcus > Micrococcus lacusdianchii. The sequence continues at coordinate 71,734 of NZ_JAKNUW010000010.1, forward strand.
GCCGCGGCGACCACGGTGAACGGGGTGTCCGTGACCGGGGCGCTCAGAACGGCCAGCCGGTCGCGCTGGTCCGCGTCCAAGCCGGCCAGGGCGTCCTCGCCGAGGGCGTCCGCGTCCACGCCGGAGAGGGCGATCTGCCGGGTGCCCTCGCCGCGGACCTTCGCGGCCTCGACGGGCGCGTCCGCGGCGCCGGTCCACGCCGCCGCGTCCGCCGCGGTGCGGCCGGTCCGCTCGGGCGCGGGGGCGGCGGGGTCCTGCGGGGTCGGGGCGTACGGCAGCAGGCCGCCGACGGCGGCGGAGAGGACGGCCACCGCGAGGGCGGGGGTCAGGGCGCGGTGCGGGCGCGCACCGGGGAGCGGCGAGGACAGGTGCATGGGAAGCCTTCCGACGGACGGGCCGGGGGTGGAGTGCGAGGGGGTGACGCGGCGCCCGGTGCCCGGTGCGGCACGGGAGCCCGAGGGGGGCACCGCGTGGGCGCCGCGTGGGCGCCGTCCGTGATCGTATCGTGATCAGCGCTGCACCGGGAGGTGCTTCCCGGCGTCGATGGTCGGTTCAACCGATGGTCTCCGGATGTTCATCTTCTGGGACGGATCACCCTCCGGCCTGTGCGGTTCAGGTGCCGCAGAAGGTCACGAACCCGCCCTCGTCAGCGCCGGAGGGGACAGCGAGGTCGGTGGCGTCGGGACGCGGCGTGAACGGGTCCCGCACGGCGGCGAGGATGCGCTCCACGGGGGCGATGTCGCCGTCCTCGGCGGCGTCCAGGGCCTCCTGGAGCGGGCGGTTGCGCGGGATGTGACGCGGATTGGCGGCCCGCATCCGCTCCGGGTCCGGCGCGAGGGCGAGCCAGTCCTCCCGCCACGCCCTGACCCCCGCGGAGTCCGGAAGCCCGGCCGACGTCCCCGGCGTGGGGCTCGGCCCGGGCACGACGTCCGCCAGGTCCGTCCAGGACGCCGTCCAGTCGGCCCGTGCCTCGGCGAGCAGCCCGAGCAGGCGCGCGGCGACGTCGTCCGAGGCCTCGGTGCGGGGCACGCCGAGCTTCGCGGCCAGGCCGGACTGCCACGTGGCGTCGAACGCGGGCGCGAACCCCTCGAGCGCTGCGGTGGCGGCGGCGACGGCGTCGTTCGGCTCCGTTGCCAGGTGCGGCAGGAGGGTCTCGGCGAGCCGGTTGAGGTTCCACAGGGCGATCTGCGGCTGGGCACCGTACGCGTAGCGGCCCTGGCGGTCGATCGAGGAGAACACCGCGCGCGGATCGAAGGCGTCGAGGAAGGCGCACGGGCCGAAGTCGATGCTCTGGCCGGAGATCGTCACGTTGTCCGTGTTCATCACGCCGTGCACGAAGCCCACGAGCATCCAGCGGGCTGTGAGGTCCGCCTGCGCGGCGACCACGGCCTCGAGCAGGGCCAGGGCGGGGACGTCGGCGTCGACGCGGTCGGCGTGGTGGCGGGCCAGGGACTCGGCGACCAGGCGCGGCACGAGATCCTCCGGCGCGTGCCCGCCCTCGACCAGTGCGGCGGCGTACTGGAACGTGCCCACGCGCAGGTGGGAGTCGGCGACGCGCGCCAGCACCGCGCCCGGCAGCGGCCGCTGCCGGCGGACCGTCCGCCCCGTGGCGACGACGGCGAGCGCGCGCGTGGTGGGGATCCCGAGGGCGTGGAGCGCCTCGGAGACCACGAGCTCGCGCAGCATCGGGCCGACCGCCGCGAGCCCGTCCGAGCCCTGCCGCGAGAACGGGGTCAATCCGGAGCCCTTCAGGTGGAGATCGCGCAGGGCGGGGAGGCCGGGCGCGGGGGCGGCGCCGCCGACGGGCGCGGTGAGCTCGCCGAGCAGGAGGGCACGCCCGTCGCCGAGCCGGGGCGAGTAGCCGCCGAACTGGTGGCCGGCGTACCCCTGGGCCACGGGCCGGGCGTCCGGGCCGGGGGCCTCACCGGTGAGGAACCGGACGCCGTCCGCCGAGCGCAGCCAGTCCTCGTCGAGGCCGAGCTCCGCGGCGAGCGCCGCGTTGAGGTGCAGCAGGCGCGGCTCGGGGGTCTGCCATGCGCGGGACGGGGCGGACAGCTCCGGGAACGCGTCGGCGAAGTGCGAGGTCAGGGCGGGGACGGGGGAGCTCATGCGCCCACGGTACGGGGCACGCCGCCCTCAGTACGAGGCGCGTCCGCCGTCGTCGCCGCCCTCGGGCGCGGGGCACCACTCGTCCGCGAGGGCCTCGGCGGCGCGGGCCAACAGTGCGACGTCGGCGCCCACGTTGACGAAGTCCGCGCCGGCCTCGGCGTAGGCCTGCGCCTGCGCCTGGACGAATGCGTTGACGCCCACCACGGTCCCGGCCTCGTTCGCCGCGCGGATGACCGACTCCACGGCGGCCACCACCTCCGGGTGGGACTGCTGGCCGAGCAGGCCCATCGAGGCGGAGAGGTCGGAGGGGCCCACGAAGATCCCGTCCACGCCGTCCGTCTCGGCGATGGCGCGGGCGTTCTCCACCCCGGCCCGCGTCTCGATCTGCACGAACAGGCTGACGTGGTCGGCGTCGTCGTTGAGGTAGCCCGGCACGCGGTTCCACCGGCCCGAGCGGGCCAGCGACGAGCCGACTCCGCGGACGCCGTGCGGCGGGTAGCGGACGGCTTCGACGGCCCGGGGTGCCTGGTCGGCGTCGTCGACCATGGGCACCAGCAGCGTCTGCGCGCCGAGGTCCAGGTACTGCTTGATCAGGATGGCGTCGAGGGCGGGGACGCGCGTCATGACGGGCACGCCGTAGCCGGCCACCGTGCGCAGCTGCGCCAGGACGGTCTCGAGGGAGAGCGGAGCGTGCTCGCCGTCGATCAGGAGGTAGTCCAAGCCCGAACCGGCGCAGATCTCCGCGGCGGTGCAGTCCCCGGAGCTGAGGAACATGCCGGCGGCGGGGCGGCCGCCGCGGGCCGCGCGGGCCTCGGCGGTGAACAGGTCACGGAACATCGGCTGGGTGTTGTGGCGGACGGGCACGGCGGATCCTCTCGGGCGGTCAGGCGAAGAAGCAGGTGACGGTGCCCAGTGGCCCGTAGTCGGCGGTGACGGTGTCCCCCGCGGACACGTGCATGGGGCGCGTGAAGGAGCCGGCCAGGACCACCTCGCCGGCCGCCAGGGCGTCGCCGTGCCCGGCCAGCCGGTTGGCGAGCCAGTGCACGCCGTTGCCGGGATGGTTCAGGACGCCGGCGGCCACGCCGGTCTCCTCGATGGTCTGGTTGCGGGAGAGCGTGCCGGCCACCCACCGCAGGTCCACCGCGTCCGGGGCCACGGGGCGGCCGCCGAGCACCATGTACCCCAGAGCGGCGTTGTCCGCGATGGTGTCCACGATGGTCCGGCCGGCCAGCTCGACGTGCGCGTCGAGCACCTCGAGTGCCGGCACCACGTACTCGGTGGCCCGCAGGACGTCGACCAGGGTGACGCCGGGGCCGCGGAGCTCGTCCTTGAGCACGAAGGCCAGCTCCATCTCGATGCGCGGGTTGGTGATCCGCGCGGTCTCGAACTCGTGGCCGGACTCGGCCACCTGGTCGTCGAAGATCACGCCGTAGTCCGGCTCGGTGATGCCCGTGGCGGCCTGCATGGTCTTCGAGGTCAGGCCGATCTTGTGCCCGACGACGCGGCGGCCCGCCTCCACCTGGCGCCGCGCCCAGATGCGCTGCACCGCGTAGGAGTCCTCGACCCCCATGCCCTCGTAGCGGGCGGTGAGCAGCGGCACGGGGGTGCCGGTCTGCCCGGCCTCGTGCAGCTCGTCGGCGATCTTCTGGTGCGTTGCCTGGTCCAGCATGGCGGTCCCTTCGACGTCGTGAGGCCGGTCACCCCGAATCGTATACGGTCCGGCAGGCCGGGGCCCGGTGGCGGCCGGCGCCGGCGCCCCCGTCAGGATCCGGCGAGCATGTCCTTGACCAGCGGGACGACCTTCTCCCCGAACAGCTCCACCGAACGGGTGTTGTGCACGTGCGGGATGGGGCCGTGCTGCACCTTAAAGCTCACCCGGGAGGCCCCGAGGTCCTTCACGCCCCGGGCCACCTTCCGGGCCACGGTCTCGGGGGAGCCGACGGCCATGAGCCCGTGGTCCAGCTCGCCCCGCAGCGCCTGGGGGGTCATGCGCGGCCAGCCGCGCTCGGCGCCGAGCCGCGCGTGGTGGGACAGGTACGGCTGGGCGAACTGCTGGAACGCCGCGTGGTCCGTCTCGGCCACATGCCCGATCATGTGGAAGCCGACGCGGGACTCACCCTCATGGCCGAACTTCTCCCGCGCGTCGCGGTAGAGCTGCGCGAAGGGCGCGAAGCGGGAGGACGGGCCGCCGATGATGGCCAGCATGAGCGGCAGATCGTGCCGCGCGGCGCGCACCACGGACTGCGGCGAGCCGCCGACCGCCACCCACGTCCGCAGCGGCTCGCCGCCCTCGAGCGGCGGGTAGAGGGTGACGTCGTCGAGGTCCTGGGTGTGCCGGCCCGACCACGTCAGCGGCTGCTGCGTGCGCAGCTGCGCGAAGAGCTCGAGCTTCTCCTCGAACAGGTCCTCGTAGTCGTGCAGCGAGTAGCCGAACAGCGGGAAGGACTCGGTGAACGAGCCGCGGCCGAGCACGGCCTCGGCGCGGCCGGAGGAGAGGGCGTCGAGGGTGGCGAAACGCTCGTGCACGCGCACGGGGTCGTCCGAGGAGAGCACGGTGACGGCGGTGCCGAGCCGGATCCGCTGGGTCCGGGCGGCGATGGCGGCCAGCACCATCTCGGGCGCGGAGACGGTGTAGTCGTCGCGGTGGTGCTCGCCGACGTTGAACGCGTCGAGGCCGGCCTGCTCGGCCGTCACGCCGAGGTCGACGACGTGCCGCACGCCCGCGGCGTGGGTCTCGAGCTCGCCGTCGGCATCCGCGGTCCGGTCGCCGAAGGTGTCGATGCCGAATTCCAGGTCCATGGAGTCCTCCGAGGGGTGGGGGGTGGATCGTGTCACCGGGAACAACGCCGGGCGCGCCTGAGTTATTTCAAACATGAAGAACCACCTCGCCAGCACCCCGAACGTCCCCGCCCTCGATGACGACGCCCACCCCGCTCCCGCCCCCGCACGCCTGGCGGTCGGCCTGGTGGGGGTGGGCAAGCTCGGCGCCGTGATCGGCCGGCTGGCCGCGGAGGCCGGCCACGAGCTGCTCGTGGCGGAGCGGCCGGGGAACCCGATGTTCGAGCTGGTCGTCGGCTCGATCCTTCCGTCCGCGCGGACCGTCCCCCTGGCCGAGCTGCTGGCGCGGGCCGACGTCGTGGTCCTCGCGGTGCCCCAGCCCGCGCTCGCAGGCCTGGACCTCTCGGGCGTGCGCGGCGACGTCGTGGACGCGACCAACGCGTGGGACGCGGTGCCGGCCGAGGACGAGGGCGTGGACGCCGACTGGTGGGCGCGGCGGCTGCCCGGGACGCCCGTGGTGAAGACGCTCAATCACGCCGCCTACGCGGAGCTGCTCACCGACGCCCGCCCGGCGGGCGCCCCGGGGCGCAGGGCCGTGGCGGTGGCGGGGTCCGACGCGGACGCCGTGGACCGCGTGGCCGCGTTCGTGGACTCCCTCGGGTTCGACGCCGTCCCCGCCCCGGCCGGGGCGGCGAGCCTGCTCGAGCCGGGGGCGCCCGTGTTCGGCGGTCGGTTCGACGCTGCCGGGATGCGCGAGGCGCTCGCGGGGGCGCCCGTCGACTGAGCGACGGGCCCTGTCTGATGCGGCTCGGGGGAGTACGTCTCAGAGCTGGTTGCCGAGCTTGTACTCGCCCTTCTTGTAGTCGGGCAGGGACTCCTCGCCCTCGTCCCGGCGCGTGTAGGAGAAGCCGTCGGCGCCGATGGTCACGGCCATCTCCGAGTCGTCCGTGCGGGCGACGACGGGCTGCGGGTTGCCGTCGAGGTCCAGCACGAGCGAGGCGTCGGTGTACCAGGACGGCACGACCGGGGTGCCCCACCAGTCGCGGCGCTGGTTGTCGTGCACGTCCCACGTGACCACGGGGTTGTCCGGGTCACCGGTGTAGTAGTCCTGCGTGTAGACCTCCACGCGGTGGCCGTCCGGGTCCCGCAGGTAGAGGTAGAACGCGTTGGAGACGCCGTGGCGGCCCGGGCCGCGCTCGATGCGGTCGGACATGCGCAGCGCGCCGAGCTTGTCGCAGATCGCCAGGATGTTGTGCTTCTCGTGCGTGGCGAAGGCGACATGGTGCATGCGGGGGCCGTCGCCGCCGGTCATGGCGGTGTCGTGGACGGTGGGCTTGCGGCGCATCCACGCGGCGTACACGGTGCCGTTCTCGTCCTGGATGTCCTCGGTGACGCGGAAGCCCAGGTCCTGCATGTACCGGGCGGCGCGGGGGACGTCCGGGGTGACCTGGTTGAAGTGGTCCAGGCGCACGAGCGCGCCCGGGGTGTAGAGGTCGTAGCGCCAGGCCAGGCGCTCCACGTGCGCCACCTCGTGGAAGAACTCGTAGGGGAAGCCCAGCGGGTCCTCGACGCGCACGGAGTCGCCGACGCCCTTGACGAAGCCGTCCTTTCGGCGCTCGACGCGGCAGCCCAGCTCCTCGTAGAAGGCGACCGCCTTGTCCAGGTCCTCGGGGGTGCGCACGCGGTAGGAGAACGCGGCCACGGCGGCGGTCTCGCCCTTCCGGAGGATCAGGTTGTGGTGGATGAACTCCTCCATGGAGCGGAGGTAGACGGTGTCCTCGTCCTCCTCCGTGACCACGAGATCCAGGACGTCCACGTAGAACCGGCGCGAGGCCTCGAGGTCGGTGACCACGAGCTCCATGGACGCGCAGCGCAGCACGTCCGGGGCCTCCGCCGTAGGGGTGGGGAGGGGGTTCTCCGCCTTCACGGGGCCCTCCTGCCCCACGCAGAAGCCGGAGGAGGTCTTCTGGCGGTTCTCGAGGTTGCTCATCGATGCTCCTTGGTGATGGGCGGCCGCGCCAGGGCGGTCGATGTGGCCTGGGACATGGTCACTGCCAGTGATCGTATACGATCCTCCGGCCCGGGGGAAGTCCGTCCCGAGCGGGCGTCCTGTCCCCGGGTGCGCCGTCGGGGTCGCCGGGCCCGGCGCGTCGGCGAAAGCGCTGCGGGGGCGCGTGGTGCGTCAGCGGAAGCGCGGGGGGCGGGTCAGCCGTCGATCTTCGCCGCGGCCTGCTCCTGCTTGCCGAACACCGGGTTGTGAACCTCGCCGAGGTTGATGTGCACGGCCTGTTGGTCGGTGTAGAAGTCGATCGAGCGGTAGCCGCCCTCGTGGCCCAGGCCGGAGGCCTTCACGCCGCCGAACGGCGTGCGCAGGTCGCGCACGTTGTTGGAGTTCAGCCACACCATGCCGGCCTCGACGTCCTGAGCGAAGGTGTGGGCGCGCTTGAGGTCGTTCGTCCAGATGTACGCGGCCAGGCCGTACGTGGTGTTGTTCGCCAGCTGCAGGGCCTCCTCGTCCGTGTCGAACGGGGTGATCGCCACGACCGGACCGAAGACCTCCTCCTGGAAGATCCGCGCGTCGGACTTGACGTCCGCGAACACGGTGGGGCGCACGAAGTTGCCCTCCGGGAACTCCTCCGGGCGGCCGCCGCCGGCCACGAGGCGGGCCTCGGACTTGCCGATCTCCACGTAGGACATGACCTTCTCGTAGTGCTCGGGGTGCACGATGGCGCCGACCTCGGTGGTCTCGTCGTTCGGCAGGCCGACCTTCACGCGGTCCGCCTGGGCGGCGTAGCGCTCCACGAACTCGTCGTAGATCGAGCGCTCCACGAGGATGCGCGAGCCGGCGGTGCAGCGCTCGCCGTTGAGGGAGAACACGCCGAAGATTGTGGCGTCGATCGCGGTGTCCAGGTCCGCGTCCGCGAAGACCACGGCGGGGGACTTGCCGCCGAGCTCCATGGACAGGCCCTTCAGGTGCGGCGCGGCGTTGGCGAAGATGATCTGGCCGGTCCGCGACTCGCCCGTGAAGGAGATCAGCGGCACGTCCGGGTGCTTCACGAGCGGGTCGCCCGCGTAGCCCTCCTCGCCGAAGCCGTGCACCATGTTGAACACGCCCGTCGGCAGGCCCGCCTCCTCGAAGATCTCCGGCCAGAGGGACGCGGAGAGCGGGGTGAACTCGGCCGGCTTCAGCACCACGGAGTTGCCGGTGGCCAGGGCCGGGGCCAGCTTCCAGGACTCCAGCATGAACGGGGTGTTCCACGGCGTGATCAGGCCCGCGACGCCGATCGGCTTGCGGTTCACGTAGTTCGCCTGGCGGCCGGGCACCTTGAAGGCGTCGTCGTGCTGGGCCACGATCAGGTCCGCGAAGAAGCGGAAGTTCTCGGCGGCGCGGGCGGCCTGGCCCCTCGCCTGCGTGATCGGCAGGCCGGTGTCGAAGCACTCCATCTCGGCGAGCTGGTCGCCGCGGGTCTCCATGATGTCCGCGATCCTGTGCAGCACCCGGGAGCGCTGGCGCGGCAGGGCCTGGGACCACTCGCCGGACTCGAAGGCGGCCTTGGCGGCGGCGACGGCGCGGTCGATGTCCGCGGACTTGCCGGAGGCGGCCCGGATGTACGGCTGGTTGGTCACCGGGTCGAGCACCTCGAAGGTGTCGCCGTCGATCGAGTCGACGAGCTCGCCGTCGATGTAGTGGCGGAGGACGTCGGGCAGGCCCTCGGGCGTGCGGGCCTCGATGCTGGTCTTCTCGGTCACGGAGTCCTCTTCTCAGTTCTGGTGGTTGAGGTAGGCGTGCAGGGTGTTGAGTCGGTGGGCGCGGGCCGCGGCCTCGATCTCTGCGAACGGGGCCCCCGACTCGATGAGCCGGAGCAGCTGCTCGTGCTCCTCCACGGAGGCACGGGCCCGGCCGGGCACGTACGCGAACGTGGAGGAGCGCAACGCCGCCAGGCGGGTCCAGCCGCGGTGCACCAGGTCGTGCACGTGCTCGTTCTGGTGGTGCTCGAACAGGATCGAGTGGAAGCGGCGGTTGAGCTCGGTGAACGCCACCGGGTCCCACGTCTCCTCCGAAGCGGCCCGCGCGCGCATCTCCGCGTTCACCGCGCGGGCGGCGGCGATGTCCTGGGCGGTCACGTGCGGGGCGCACTGGGCGGTGGAGAAGCCCTCCACCAGCGCGAGCGTCTCCATGGTGTGGCGGTACTCCACGGGGTCGATCCCCACCACCGTGGCGCCCACGTTGCGCTCATAGGCCACGAGGTTCTCGGACTGCAGGCGGCGGATGGCCTCGCGCACCGGGACCACGGACATGTCGAGCTCCGCGGCGATCTGAGACAGCACCAGCCGGTCACCCGGCTCGTGGCGTTGGTCCCGGATCCCCGCGAGGATCGCGTGGTAGGCGCGGTCCGCCTTGGAGGCGGTGGCGTCGCCCGGGCTCGCCTGCCCCGTGTTCGTGCGGATCATGCTCGCCCGTCGCCCTCCGGCTGCGGGGCCTGCGGCAGCGTGGCCCGGTGCTCGGCGAACGCGGCCTTCCACTCGGCGTCCGGCGGGAACAGCCCGTCCACGGGGTGGCCGGCCTTCACCTGCTCGTACACCCAGGCGTCCTGCAGCTCCTGCTCGTAGGCGTCATCCACGACTTCCTGGAGCAGCGAGGGCGGGATGACGACGACGCCGTCGTCGTCGCCCACGATCACGTCCCCGTGCTGGACGGTGGTGCCGCCGCACGCGATGGTGCCCCCGACCTCCCACGGGATGTGGCGGCGGCCCAGGACGGCGGGGTGCGCGGCGTTGGCGTAGACCTGGATGCCGACCTCGCGGACGGCCTCGGAGTCGCGCACGCCGCCGTCCGTGATCACCCCGGCCGCGCCGTTCACCTGGGCGCGCAGGGCCAGGACGTCGCCGAGGGTGCCGGTGCCGTGCTCGCCGCGAGCCTCCATGACCACCACGTCGTCCGGCTGGACCGAGTCCATCGCGCGCTTCTGCGCGTTGAAGCCGCCGCCGAACGCCTGGAAGAGGTCCTCGCGCTTGGGGACGTAGCGCAAGGTCTTGGCGTAGCCCAGGAGACGCTTGCCCGGGTGGTAGGGGCGCGGGCCGTCGATGGTGGCGTTGTGGATGCCGCGCTTCTGCAGCTGCGCGGTGAGGGTGGCGACGGCGGTCGCCTCGATCTTCGCGCGCAGCTCCGGGGTGAGCAGGGTCCGGTCCGGCCGCGGGGCGGAGGGCACCCAGTGGCCGTCCTCATCCACCGCCGAGGAGGCGGCGGCGTCCGCAGCCGGCGCGGCGCCGTCGTCGGCCCTCTCGCCGGCCGGGGGCAGGCCCGCGGCCTCACGCGACCCCCAGGCCTCCTCGCGCTGGGTGTCGTCCACCTGCGGGCCGTGGCCGTAGTCGGCCATCGGGTGCGCGGACTCGGTCACGTGCGTCACCAGGCGGCCCGTGGACGGGGCGCCGGGGGCGGTCGGAGCGTCCACCTCCACCTCGACGACGTCGCCCGGCTGGGCCACGGAGGATCCGGCCGGGGTGCCGGTGAGGATCACGTCCCCCTCCTCGAGCGTCATCAGCTGGGAGAGGTCGGCCACGAGCTGGCCGAACGGGAAGACGAGCCCCTCGGTGGTGTCCTCCTGGACGAGCTCGCCGTTGACCCACGTGCGCACGCGCAGGGCGGCCGGGTCCAGGTTCGCGGCCGCGATCACGGCGGGGCCGAGCGGGGTGTAGCCGTCGCCGGACTTGTTCTTGACGTTCGAGCCCTTGTCCGCGTGGCGCAGGTCGTAGAGGCCCCAGTCGTTGGCGGCGGTGATCCCGGAGACGAAGGACCAGCCCTCCTCGGGGCGCACGCGGCGTGCCGTGCGGCCGATGATCAGCGCGATCTCGCCCTCATAGGCCAACAGCTCGGTGCCGGCGGGACGCTCGACGGCGTCCCCGGAGCGGGCGATCGAGGTGCCGGCTTTGAGGAACCAGCCGGGGAACTTCGGGGAGCGGCCGCGCTGGGCGATCCGGGAGGGGTAGTTCAGGTGCAGCGCCACGACCTTGCCGGGGCGGTTCTCGCGGGCGGTGAAATCCTGCTCGGTGACCGTGGGCGTGGCGGGCGATGTGCTCTGCGTCATGCCGCGGATCATATACGATCCGCCCCGGCGCGGGAAGGGGCCGACGCCGTCCGGTCAGGGGCCGGCGGTGGACGCGCCGGCCGTGCCCGGGATGCCGGTCCCGACGTCCGCGGCGTCCGACGTGCCGACGTCGATCCCGTCCGTGTCCGGGACGGCGTCGAGGGGCGCGGTGGTGGCGGTGGCGTCCGCCCCGTTCCAGCCGGTGGAGGCGTCCGTGGGCGGCTCGGGTGGGGTGGTGACCCGCCCCTCGCCGGCGTCCCCACCGCCCTGGGTGGGCTCAGCCCCGCCCCCGGCGGTCGGCTCGCCGAGTGCCAGCGGCGCCAGGCCGAGGACGTCGTCGAGATCCCGCCCGTCCACCTCGAGGCGCACGTCCGGGGCGTCGGTCTGGGAGCGGGCCGTCTCGGCCAGCTGGGCACGGATGCGCTCGGCCGCGCACGCGCCGTCGGCGGTGAGGGTGCCGGAGAACGTGAACACCTCCGTGTCGCCGTCGCGCCGGTGCCCGGTGGGGGTGAGGGTCTCGGCGGTGGACTCGACCTCGTTCAGGAGGGTCGGATCGCCGTGCGCGCCCTGGTCCTCGTCGAAGAGGAAGTCGAGGGCGGCGTCCGCCCGGTCCACCCCGCCGGAGGGCACGGTCTGCACGGGCACCAGCAGGTCGCCGCAGCCGAACGCGCGGCCCGCGAAGGACGGGTCCGCCGCGTCCTCCGGCACCACGAGGTGCACGGTCAGCGGTGCCATGTCCGAGGTGTCGTGGCCCAGCAGGTCCACGGGGCCCTCCGAGCGCCCGGCGGACGGCTCCCCGCCGGAGGGGAGCAGGCCGCAGCCGCCCAGCAGGACGCCGGTGGCGGCGAGGGCGGCCGCCGTCGTCAGAGCGGAGGACGCGGAGCGGCGCATGGGGACCTCTCAGGGGGCGGGACGGACGCGGCGGGAGAGCGGCCGCGCGAGGGCCGTGTGATGGCCCCATGCTACGGTCCGCCCGCTCCAGAGGGGCCCCCGGATACCATGAGGCCATGCCCTTGAGAAACCGCCGTGCCGCCGCACTGCCCGCCAAGCTGAGCCGCTCGTGGCTGCTCGTCAACGCGGCGAACCCCGAGGACTTCGCGCCCGGGCTCGCATCGGAGGCGGACTCCGTGATCTTCGACCTCGAGGCCGCCGTGCCCGAGGAGAAGAAGGACGAGGCGCGTCAGAACGTCGTGGACGCCCTCTCCGGCGGCATGACCGCATGGGTGCGCATCGGGGCGACCTCGACGGACCACTGGGCCCGGGACCTCGAGGCGCTGCAGGGGCTCGAGGGCGTGCGCGGCGTGGTGCTCGCGGAGACGGAGGAGCCGGAGCAGGTGGCCTTCACCGCGATGCGCCTGCGCGCCGGCACGCCCGTGATCGCACTGCTCGAGTCCGCCCTGGGCATCGAGAACGCCACCGCGGTGGCCAAGGCACCCGGCACCTTCCGCCTGGCGTTCGGCGTCAACGACTTCCGCAAGGACGTCGGCGTGGGGGAGGACCCGCTGGCCATGGCCTACGCGCGCTCCCGCATGGTGATCGCCTCCCGCGTGGGCCGGCTGCCCGGCGCGGTGGACGGACCACCCGGCGCGGGCGACGACGAGGCCGCCGTGCAGGAGTCCTCCCGCGTGACGAACTCCATGGGCATGACGGGCCGGCTCTGCCTCAACCGCGGTCAGGTCGAGTGGATCAACCGGGGCCTGGCCCCGTCCGAGGACGAGGTGCGCTGGGCGCACGGCCTGCTGGACGAGCACGCCGCCGGGGCCACGGTGGGCGACGGCTCCTACCTCCCGCGCCTGCTGCGCGCTCAGAAGATCGCGGATCTCGCCGACTCGTACGGCCTCTGGAACGCCTGACCGGCGTGGCACCATAGAACCCATCCCGTCGACGCCCCGGGCGCGCCTCGCGCGCCGCCCGGCCGGCGTCGTCCTCCCCCCAGAAGACGAGGTACACCCATGGGCGAGACCCCCACGCAGTCCTTCTCCGCCTCCACCGCCGATGCCGCCGACGACGGCGCGCGCGGCACCGGCACCACCCGCGTCAAGCGCGGCCTGGCCGACATGCTCAAGGGCGGCGTCATCATGGACGTCGTGACCCCGGAGCAGGCCCGGATCGCCGAGGATGCCGGCGCGGTCGCCGTGATGGCGCTCGAGCGCGTGCCGGCCGACATCCGCGCCCAGGGCGGCGTGGCCCGGATGTCCGATCCGGACCTGATCGACGGGATCGTGGAGGCCGTGTCCATCCCGGTGATGGCGAAGGCGCGCATCGGCCACTTCGTGGAGGCCCAGGTGCTGCAGGCGCTGAAGGTGGACTTCATCGACGAGTCCGAGGTGCTCTCCCCCGCGGACTACGTGAACCACATCGACAAGTGGGGCTTCGACGTGCCGTTCGTCTGCGGCGCCACGAACCTGGGCGAGGCGCTGCGCCGCATCACCGAGGGCGCGGCCATGATCCGGTCCAAGGGCGAGGCCGGCACCGGCGACGTCTCCGAGGCCATGAAGCACATCCGCACCATCCGCAAGGAGATCGCGCAGCTGCGCGGCCTGGCGAAGGACGAGCTGTACGTGGCCGCGAAGGAGCTGCAGGCCCCGTACGAGCTGGTCCGCGAGGTGGCCGAGACCGGCTCCCTGCCCGTGGTGATGTTCGTGGCCGGCGGTGTGGCCACCCCGGCCGACGCGGCCCTGATGATGCAGATGGGCGCCGACGGCGTGTTCGTGGGCTCCGGCATCTTCAAGTCCGGCGACCCGGCCGCGCGGGCGAAGGCGATCGTGAAGGCGACCGCCCAGTTCGACGACCCCGCCGCGATCGCCGAGGCCTCCCGCGGCCTGGGCGAGGCCATGGTGGGCATCAACGTGGGCGACCTCCCCGCCCCGCACCGCCTGGCCGAGCGCGGCTGGTGAGCCCGGCGGCGCCCACCGTCGGCGTGTTCGCCCTGCAGGGGGACGTGCGCGAGCACGTGCACGTCCTCGAGGCGCTCGGCGCCCGCACCCGCCCCATCCGCCGGCCCGCCGACCTCGCGGGTCTCGACGGGATCGTGCTGCCCGGCGGGGAGTCCTCCGTGATGGACCGGCTGGCCCGGATCATGGGCCTGAGGGACCCCCTCGCCGAGGCGATCCGGGACGGCCTGCCCGCCTACGGCACGTGTGCGGGGATGATCCTGCTGGCCGCCGGGATCGAGAACCCCGCCCCGGACCAGGGGAGCCTCGGCGTCCTCGACGTCACGGTGCGCCGCAACGCCTTCGGCTCCCAGGTGGACTCCTTCGAGGCGGACCTGGAGGTGCCGGCGGCCGCCGCGGACCCGGTGCACGCTGTGTTCATCCGCGCCCCCGCGGTGGTGCGCGTGGGGGAGGGGGTCGAGGTGCTCGCCTCCGTGCCGGCCGCCCGGGCCGTCGGCGCGTCCACCTCCGAGGCCGACGACGGCGCCGCCGCCGACCTGCCCGTCGCCGTGCGCGCGGGGCACGTGAGCGCCACGAGCTTCCACCCGGAGGTCACGGGGGACTGGTCCTTCCACCGCGCGTTCCTCGCCGGCCTCTGACCCCCCCCAACGTGAGAATCGACTGCGGTTCTGACCCTCCACAGCCCCTTTCGGGGCCCCAGAAGGGGCAGAACCGCAGTCGATTCCGGAGGCGCGCGCCGGGGAGCCGGCAGGCGCGGTGGCTCAGGCGGCGTGGCCGGCCCGAGCGCGGGCCTCGGCGGAGAGGAACCGCTCGTACGCCGGCAGGGTGAGGAAGTCCGGGAAGTCCTCGGCGAGGGCCACCGAGGTGAAGATCTCCCGGGCGTCGTCGAACCGGTCGCCCTGGGTGCGCTCGATCCGGCCGAACTCCTCCTCGGTCACCTGCTCCACCCACTCACGGGTCACGGTGCGCTCCCCGCCGTCGGTCAGACGGGCGGTGGAGCCGGTGCGGATCCACTGCCAGATCTGGGAGCGGGAGATCTCGGCGGTGGCGGCGTCCTCCATCAGGTTGTGGATGGCGGCGGCGCCGTTGCCCCGCAGCCAGGACTCCACGTACCGGATGCCCACCTCGATGTTCATCCGCAGCCCCTGCTCCGTGATGGAGCCGGTGGTGGACTTCACGTCCACCAGGGCGGCGGCGTCGGGGACGACGTCCTCCCGGCGGCGGGCGCGGATCTGGTTGGGCAGGTCCTTCAGGACGGAGTCGAACACCTCCATGGCCACCGGCACCAGGTCCGGGTGGGCCACCCACGAGCCGTCGAACCCGTCCTCGGCCTCGCGGGTCTTGTCCGCGCGGACCTTCTCCAGGGCGGCCGCGTTGGCCTCCGGGTCCTTGCGGTTCGGGATCTGCGCGGCCATGCCGCCGATCGCCGACGCGCCGCGCCGGTGGCACGTGCGCACGAGCAGCTCGGTGTAGGCCCGCATCATCGGCTGGGTCATCGTCACCTCGGAGCGGTCGGGGAGCACGAAGTCCTCGCCCCGCTCGCGGAAGGTCTTGATGACGCTGAAGATGTAGTCCCAGCGCCCCGCGTTGAGGCCGGCGGCGTGGTTGCGCAGCTGGTAGAGGATCTCCTCCATCTCGAATGCCGCGGTGATCGTCTCGATCAGCACGGTGGCCCGGATGGTCCCCTGGGGGATCTCGAGCAGGTCCTGTGCCCGGACGAACACGCAGTTCCACCACCGCGCCTCGAGGTGCGACTCGGTCTTCGGCAGGTAGAAGTACGGGCCGCGGCCGCGGCGCAGCAGCTCCTTCGCGTTGTGGAAGAAGTACAGCGCGAAGTCGGTGAGCGCGCCGGAGACCGGCTGGCCGTCCACGAGGATGCGGTCCTCCATCAGGTGCAGGCCGCGGGGCCGCACGATGATGGTGGGCCGGTCCACGAGCTGCACGCCGCCGAGGGTGTACTCCTTGCCCTCCGGGGTGGTCAGGGAGATGGTCCTCCGGATGGCGTCCTGCAGGTTCACCTGACCCGCGATCACGTTCTCCCAGGACGGGGTGGAGGAGTCCTCGAAGTCCGCGAGCCAGCACTTGGCGCCCGAGTTCATGGCGTTGATGGTCATCTTCCGGTCCACCGGGCCCGTGATCTCCACGCGCCGGTCGCGCAGGCCCGGGGCCAGCGCCGCGACCCGCCAGGAGGTGTCCTCACGGACCTTGCGGGTGGCCGGGAGGAAGTCGAGGGTCTCCCCCTCGGCGATGCGACGCCGACGGGCGGTGCGCTCCTCCATCAGCTCCTGACGGCGTCCCTCGACGCCGCGGTGCAGCGCGGCGAGGAACTCCAGGGCGGCCGAGGTCAGGACGCGGTCCTGACCGGGGACCGGCTCGCCGAGGATGCGCACGCCGTTGACGGTGGTGTCGGAATGGGTGGTCTGCAGGGTCATCATGACGGATTCCCTCTCAGTCTCTGCGGTCTGTTGGGCCTGCGGCTCAGTGGAACTGGCCGGCCTCGGTGGACTCCTTGAGGGCCACGGTGGAGGACTCGGGGTTGATGGCGGTGGACACGGCGTCGAAGTAGCCGGTGCCGACCTCACGCTGGTGCTTGGTGGCGGTGTAGCCGCGGGCCTCGTCGGCGAACTCGCGCTCCTGCAGCTCCACGTACGCGGACATCTGGCGCTCGTTGTAGCCCTTGGCCAGGTCGAACATGGAGTGGTTGAGGGCGTGGAAGCCGGCGAGGGTGATGAACTGGAAGGTGTAGCCCATGGCACCGAGCTCGCGCTGGAACTTGGCGATCGTGGCGTCGTCGAGGTTCTTCTTCCAGTTGAACGACGGCGAGCAGTTGTAGGAGAGCATCTGGTCCGGGAACTCGGACTTGACGGCCTCGGCGAACTTCTTGGCCAGCTCGAGGTCCGGGGTGCCGGTCTCCATCCAGATCAGGTCGGAGTACGGGGCGTAGGCCTTGGCGCGGGCGATGCAGGGCTCGATGCCGTTGCGGACCTTGTAGAAGCCCTCGGCGGTGCGCTCACCGGTGATGAACTCGGCGTCGCGCTCGTCGACGTCGGAGGTGATCAGGGTGGCGGCCTCGGCGTCGGTGCGGGCGATGATCACGGAGGGCACCCCGGCGACGTCGGCGGCCAGGCGGGCGGCGTTCAGGGTGCGGACGTGCTGGCCGGTGGGGATGAGCACCTTGCCGCCGAGGTGGCCGCACTTCTTCTCGGAGGCCAGCTGGTCCTCCCAGTGCACGCCGGAGGCGCCGGAGGCGATCATGCCCTTCATGAGCTCGTAGGCGTTGAGCGGGCCGCCGAAGCCGGCCTCGGCATCGGCGACGATCGGCACGAGGTAGTCCTCGACGGTCTTGATGCCCTCGGACCACTCGATCTGATCGGCGCGCAGCAGCGCGTTGTTGATGCGGCGGACCACAGCCGGCACGGAGTTGGCCGGGTAGAGGGACTGGTCCGGGTAGGTGTGGCCGGAGAGGTTGGCGTCCGCGGCGACCTGCCAGCCGGACAGGTAGATGGCGCGGAGGCCGGCCTTGACCTGCTGCACGGCCTGGTTGCCGGTGAGGGCGCCCAGGGCGTTGGTGAACTCGCCCTTGGCGTGCTCGGAGGTCAGCTGCTCCCAGAGCTTCTCGGAGCCGCGGCGGGCGAGGGTGTGCTCCTCCTGGATGCGGCCGCGGAGCTTGGCCACGTCCTCGGCGGTGTAGGTGCGCTCGATGTGGGCCCAGCGGTCGTTGGTGTCCCAGTCCTGCTGGATCTCCTGGGCGATCTGCTGCACGGTCTGCTCGGTCATGGTCCTGGTCCTCTCGGGTGGGGGGCGGGGTGGGCCTCCGCGGTGCTGCGGCGGCGTCTCCCCGGGGGGTGTGGAACCACTCTGGCCCGACGCGCACCTGCCTGGGCCCCGCAGTCGCAGGAAAGTTCGCGATGTTCTTGCCAACACGTCAAGAAAGTGCGTCCTTCGCATCCGGGGCGCTGCAGTAGCGGGGATCTGCAGAAATGATGGCGCAGAGGAGTAAATGTTGACTTCATGGACGGCCTCGCAGGTGACGGTCGTTACCCTCGACGGCATGGCCACCTCCACGAATCCCGCCCACGAGCCCCCGCGCGTCGACCCCCTCGTGCTCGGCCGGCGGCTGCGCCACCTGCGCCGGACGTCCGGCGCGACGCTGTCCGACGTCGCCGGGAAGGTGGGCGTGACCGCATCCCACCTCTCCCTCGTGGAGAACGGACACCGGGAGCCGCGGCTGACCCTGCTCACCGCCCTGGCCGGGGCGTTCGGCGTCGAGGTGGAGGACCTGCTGACGCCGGAGGCGCCAAGCCGGCGCGCGGCCCTCGAGGTGGCCGTGGAGCGGGCGCAGCGCGGCCCGCTGTTCCAGCGGCTCGGCCTGCCCGCCCTGAAGATCGGCCCGCGCACCCCGGACGAGGTCCTCGAGGTGATCGCGGGGCTGCAGGCCGAGCTGGACCGGCAGATGGCCGAACGCGTGTCCACCCCGGAGGAGGCGCGCCGGGCGAACAGCGCCCTGCGGGAGGAGATGCGGGCCTGCGGCAACCACTACGCGGACCTGGAGCGCCGGGCCCAGGAGCTGCGGGAGGCGGTGGACGTCGCGGACGGTCCGCTGACGCACCATCACGTGTCCGCACTGGCCGAGCACCTGGGGTTCGCGGTGCGGTTCGTGCCCGATCTGCCGCACTCGACGCGCTCCGTCACGGATCTGAAGAACCGCCGCATCTACCTGTCGCGGTCCCGCCGCCCGGACCATGACCCGCGCGCGGTGCTCCTGCAGGCGGTGTGCTCCTCGGTGCTGGGCCACGGCGAGCCCGCCGACTACGCGGAGTTCCTCCGCCAGCGCGTGTACACGAACTACCTGGCCGCGGCGATGATGATGCCGGAGCGCGGCACCGTGCGCGCGCTGCGCGAGGCGAAGGAGCGCCGCGACCTCTCGGTGGACGACCTGCGGGACCGGTTCGGCGTCTCGTGGGAGTCCGCCGCGCACCGGTTCACCAACCTGGCCACCGAGCACCTGGGTCTGACCTGCCACTTCGCGAAGGTCCACGAGTCCGGGGTGTTCCACAAGGCATACGAGAACGACGGCATTCCGTTCCCCCGGGACCACATCGGAGCGATCGAGGGGCAGACGGCCTGCAGGTACTGGACCAGCCGGCAGGTGTTCTCCGTGGCCGACCACCTCGGTGCGTTCCCGCAGTACACGGACACCCCCGCCGGGACGTTCTGGTCGGCGGCGGTGGTCGAGCCGACCTCCACCGGCTTCTACTCTCTCACGGTGGGCGTGCCCTTCGACGACGCCAAGTGGTTCCGCGGCCGGGAGACCTCCGCGCGGACCCGCAGCACCTGCCCGGACCCGGAGTGCTGCCGGCTGCCCTCGGCGGACCTGGAGGCCGCGTGGGGCGGGCAGGCCTGGCCGGCGGCCCGCGCCAACGCGCACCTGCTGGCGGCCATGCCCAGCGGGGCGTTCCCGGGCGTGGAGGAGGTGCAGGTGTTCGAGTTCCTCCAGACGCAGGAGAGCCGATGGCCCCCGGAGGGGTCGGGGGCGGCCTGACGGGGTGGCGGCGGGCGCGGGCCGTGCCGCACGACGCCCCCGCCCCTCGGGCGTTCCGTCCGGCGCCGCTGCGCTCCTACGGTGGACGGCACCGCGCGGGGCCGGACCGGCCTCGCGGAGGACATCCCCGACGTCGAGAGGACCATCCCCATGCCTTCCGTGCTGTTCGTGCTCACCGGAGCCCGCCATTGGACCCTGCAGGACGGGAGCGAGCACCCCACCGGCTTCTGGGCCGAGGAGCTCGTGGCCCCGTACGACCGCTTCGAGCAGGCGGGCTGGGAGATCGCCGTCGCCACGCCGGGCGCCGTCGTGCCCGTGGTGGACGAGGGCAGCCTCGGCGAGATGGGCGGCTCCGAGGAGGAGACCGCTGCGCTGCGCGCCCGCCTCGACGAGCTCGCCCCCGTGCTCTCCGCCCCGCAGGACCTGCACGAGGTGGACGGCCAGGCCTACGACGTCGTCTTCTACCCCGGCGGCCACGGCCCGATGGAGGACCTCGCCGTGGACGCCGGCTCCGGTGCCCTCCTGCGTGAGCGCGTGGCCGCGGGCAGGCCGGTCGCCCTGCTGTGCCACGCCCCGGCGGCGGCGCTCGCGGCCGAGCTCGACGACGACGCCGGCCCCGGCCCCTTCCACGGCCGCCGCATGACGGGCTTCTCCAACGTCGAGGAGCAGCAGGCGGGCCTGGCCGACAAGGCCCCGTGGCTGCTGGAGGACCGCCTCAAGGAGATCGGCGCCGAGTACGAGAAGGCCGCCGAGCCGTGGGCCCCCCACGTGGTGGTGGACGGCCCGGTCTACACCGGCCAGAACCCGGCGTCCTCGGCGGCGCTGGCGGAGCGCCTCCTGACCGACCTGGGCTGACCGGCCCACCTGCGG
Organism: Micrococcus lacusdianchii; assembly: GCF_023155805.1. Taxonomy (GTDB): domain Bacteria; phylum Actinomycetota; class Actinomycetes; order Actinomycetales; family Micrococcaceae; genus Micrococcus; species Micrococcus lacusdianchii. Next base: position 92,013 of record NZ_JAKNUW010000010.1, read on the forward strand.
CGCCGCCGCTCCCTCCGCGCCGAGGGGGCGTCGGCGTCGCCCATACTGGGACCGTGACCCTCGCCGTGCTCGTCTCCGTCCTCGCCGTCCTGCTGCTGATCGTCGGTCTGGTCGGCACCGTCTACCCGATCCTGCCCGGCTCGCTCCTCAACGTGGTCGTCTCCGTGACGTGGGCGTGGATCCTCGGCTCCACCGCCTCCTGGACGTTCGGCCTGGTGGCCGCAGGCCTGTCGATCGCCGGCGTGAGCGCCTCCGCGGCCCTGACCGGTCGGCGCCTCGTGCGCGAGCGCGTCCCCCGCGGCCCGATCCTGGCCGGCGTCGCCGGCGCGGTGATCGGCTTCTTCGTCGTGCCGATCGTGGGCCTGTTCCTCGGCTTCGCTGTGGGCCTGTTCGCCGCCGAGTGGCGCCGCCGCAGGGACGCCCGTGCCGCGCTGGCCTCCTCGTGGGGCGCCGTCAAGGCCATGGGCCTGGGCATGCTCGTGGAGTTCGTGTGCGCCATGGCGGCCCTGGCCTCGGTGGGCACCGGCATCCTGGTGCACTTCGCCACGGCCTGACCCGGGAGGACGGCGACGCCGGCCCGCGATGTTCACCGGCCCGTCACCCCGGCGGGGGTGAGCCGCACGCCCACTCCGGTCAGGCTGGAGCCGGCCCCCCCCCGCGGCCGTCCCGGAATCGAGGCGTCATGCTCCCGTCCCCCGCCCCCTACCGCCGCGGCACGACCTCGGCCCTGCTCCTGAGCGCCGCCCTCCTGCTGCTGGGCGGGCTGGCCCTCGTGATGGGCGGGGCGGTCCGCTGGCTCGGGTGCCTCACCCCCGACGTCTGGGCCGTGGCATGCCCCATGCACGACGACGCGTTCGGCGAGCTGCCCGGCATCGACCTCCCGGTGGCGGCCGGCTACGCGCTCGTCGGCGCGGCGGCGCTGCCCGCGTCGTTCGGGCTGCGGCCGGGTCGGGGCGCCCGCGGACGGTGGGCGCTGCCCGCGCTCGGCCTCCTCACGCTCCTGGTGCACGTGGCCTTCGCTGTGGGGACGCTCGAGCCGGGGGAACCGGGGGAGCCGGGAGGGCCTGGGGAGCCGGCGTCGGCGCTCGGGCAGGCGAGCTCCCTTCTCGTCCTGATGGTGCCCGTGCTGAGCGTCACCGGCGCGGCATTGGTGACCCTCGGCCGGGACGACACCCCCGGCCGCCTGACCGCCCGGTGGACCGGGGGGACCTTGGCCGCCGTGGGTCTCGCCCACGGCATCGTCCCGATCGTGGTGCTGATCGGCGTCTCGGGCTCCCACGACGACCCGCCCGGCCTCTTCCTCCTTCCGGGGCTCGTCACGCTGGTCCTGGTCGGCCTCCTGACGGCCGCCGCGGTCCGCGCCTCCCACCGGTGGAACAGGCGGGCACTGCTGGCGACGCTCGCCGGCGTCACCGCGCTGCTGGCCGCCGGCGGCTGGGCCGCGGCGGGGGCGATCCTCTGGCGGGACTGCCTCGAGCCCGGATCCTCCACGACCGGGTGCGCCCCCGCCGCAGCGGCCGCCGCACGGGCCCCGCTGGAACGCGAGCGCTGGCCTGAGGTGACCCCGCAGCCGGAGGTCGCCCTCGGCGCAGGTCTCGTCCTGCTCGCGGCCGCAGCGGCGCTCGCGCTGCTGCACGCCCTGCTGGAGCGGAGCGCGCCCGGGTGGACCGCCGCCGCGGCCGCGGTCCTGGCCGCGGGCGCCGGCGCCGTCCTGGCCTCACGGGCGGGGACCGTCGTGCTCGCGGAGTCGGCCTTCGCCCTGGTCCTCGCCCTCCTCGGGATGGTCCTGGCCTGGCGGGCCGGTGTCAGCGGCGTGCACGGCTCCCGCGGATCTCAGTCCGCGAGGTCACCCGTCGCGAGTGCGTAGAAGCCCAGGATGTGCTCGCGCAGAGAGGCGGCGGCCAGCTCGCCGTCGCGCGCGTCGACCGCCGCGAGGATGCCGCGGTGCTCGTCCTGCAGCCGTCGGCGCACGGCGTCCCAGTCGGCCAGGGCACCCACCGCCTCGTGGACGTAGCCGACGACGGCCTGCCTCAGCGACGCCATGATGGTCTCCGTGACGACGTTGCCGCTCAGGGCGGCGAGGGTGATGTGGAACTGAGCGTCAAGCTCATGGAAGACGTCTCGTGGCAGGGCGGGGTCGTCCATGCGTTTCAGCAAGGTGGCCGCCTGGGCCATGGCGGCCCGTCGGGGGTCGTCGCCGAGCGCGGCGTCGCCGTGCCGGCTCGCGGCGAAGCGGGCCGCCTCGGTCTCGAGGAGCACGCGGGTGGCGACGATGTCCGAGACCGGAAGGGCCTGCGTGGCCACATGCATCCGCAGCGCCCATCCGAGGGCGGCCGAGGGCTCGGAGACCACCACGGCACCGGCGGTGGGGCCGGAGCCGGTGCTCGAGCGGACGAGCCCCATCGCGTCCAGGATGCGGGTGGCCTCCCGCACGGAGGCCCGGGAGATGCCGAAGCGTTCCGCCAGGGCACGCTCGCCGGGCAGCTTGGCGCCCACCCGCACCCGGCCGCCGCGCAGCTCGTCCTCGAGCCAGTCGAGGATCACGGTGTGGGCGCGCGGGGCTGTGTCGGGCACGGGTGTCTCCTCCGAGGCGGATGGCGGCGTGGACTGCCCATCCTCGGACTCCGCCTCGGAGGAGCCGTGCGTCACGGGGCGGCCGGCAGCATCCAGGACAGGACCGTGGACTGCAGGTAGACGATCACGCACACGAGCAGCAGCAGGCCCACGGACCAGCCGACCACCCGGCGCAGGATCTCACTCTCCCGGCCCTCCAGGGACACCGCGGTCGCGGCGATGGCCAGGGACTGCGGGGAGATCATCTTGCCCACCACGCCGCCGGAGGTGTTCGCGGCCACGAGCAGGGCCGGATCGGCGCCGATGTTGTGGGCGGCGGTCTGCTGGAGCTTGGCGAAGAGGGCGTTCGCGGAGGTGTCCGAGCCGGTGACGGCCGTGCCGAGCCATCCCAGCACCGGGGAGAGGAACACGAAGGCCGTGCCCAGGCCGGCCACCCACGTGCCCATGGCGATGGTCTGGCTCGAGAAGTTCATCACGTAGGCCAGGGAGAGCACGGTCATGATGGTCAGGGCGGACCAGCGCATGCGCCAGAAGCTGCGGCCGATCTCGGCCACCGCGTCCCCCATGCCCAGCCGGTAGCGGCCGCCGTCGTCGAACACGGAGTAGACCACGGTCATCACCAGGCCGGCGAACAGCAGCAGGGTGCCGGGGGAGGCGAGCCACTCCGCCTTGAACACGGTGTTGGCGATCGGGGCTCCCGCGGTGTCGACCAGACGGCCGTCCAGGCCCGGCCAGGGCGTCTTCGTGGTGGCGGAGGACAGAGCGGCCGTGATCGGCGGGACCAGCTTGGCCAGGCCGAAGACGGTCACCACGACGATGTAGGGCAACAGGGCCATCCACACGCGGACGGGGGTGAGGGTGGAGGCGGCCGGGGCGTCGGTCACACCCAGCCGGGCGCGCGCCTCGGCCGCGCCCTTGGGCCGCCAGAAGCGCAGCATGACGACGGCCGTGCCCATGGAGACCAGGGCCGCGACCACGTCGGTGAGCTCGTAGGAGAAGTAGGTGGAGGCGAACCAGATGGACAGGGCGAAGGCGGCGCCGATGACCAGCAGTGCCGGCCAGGTCTGACGGACGCCGCGGGCGCCGTCGATGATCAGCACGAGCAGGAACGGGACGAGGACGGCCACGAACGGGGCCTGGTGGCCGACGATGGCGCCGATGTGCTCGGCGGGGATGCCCGTGAGGGTGCCCGCGGTGGTGATCGGGATGCCGACGGCGCCGAACGCCACGGGCGCGGTGTTGGCCAGCAGCACGGCCGTGGCCGCGCGCAGCGGCGGAATGCCGAGCGCCAGGATCATCGTCGCCGTGATGGCCACGGGCGCGCCGAACCCGGCGAGCGCCTCGAGCAGGCCGCCGAAGCAGAAGGCGATGAGCACCGCCTGGATGCGGATGTCCCCGCCGCCGATCGAGTCGAAGATGGCCCGCATGTCCTCGAACCGCCCGGACAGCACCGTCACCTGGTAGAACCACAGCGCCATCACCACGATCCACACGATCGGGAACAGCCCGAAGGCGGCACCCTGGGCGGCGGACAGCAGCGCGAGCTCGGCGGGCATGCCGAAGCCGAACACGGCCACGCCGAGGGCGACCGCCAGGGCGGCCAGGCCGGACTGCCACGCCTTGAGCTTGAGGAGCATGAGGGTGATGAAGAACGTCAGCAGGGGCAGGGCCCCCAGCGCGGCGGACAGCCCGAGGCTGCCGGCGGCGTCGGGGACGGCGGAGTAGGTCTGCACGGATCCTCCGGGAGGGTCGGCGGCGGGTGCCGGTGCGGGGCGGTGTCGTTCCGGCTCGGGCTCGCCCGGGCCGGCATGTGGTCAGTCCACAGTGGTCAGACCACACAGGATACTGTGAGGCCGGTCACTGCGCAAGGAGGCGCGAGGGCGACTCCGGCGGAACTCCGTCATGACGTGGGCTGTGACGGCCGCCACGCGCATGGTATGGTCTGACCACACACCACCCCGCCGTCCCCAGAGGAGGACTCATGCGGATCGCCCTGTTCGCCACGTGCATCGTGGACGCGATGTACCCCCGGGTGGCCCTGGCCACCGTGGAGGTCCTGGAGCGCCTCGGCCACGAGGTGGTCTTCCCCTCGGGGCAGGCCTGCTGCTCGCAGATGCACATCAACTCCGGCTACCTCGACGACGCGGTCCCCGTGGTCCGCAATCACGTGGAGACCTTCATGGCGGCCGACTACGACGTCGCCGTCGCCCCCTCCGGCTCCTGCGTCGCCTCGCTGGGGCACCAGCAGCCGATGGTCGCCCGACGCGCGGGAGACGAGGCCCTGGCCCGGGACGCCGAGACCGTGGCCGGCCGCACCCACGAGCTCTCCCAGCTGCTCACCGACGTCCTCGGTGTGACCGACGCCGCGGCTCAGCTGGGCTCCTGGTTCCCGCACACCGTCACGTACCACCCCTCCTGCCACGGCATGCGCCTGCTCCGTCTGGGCGACCGGCAGCGGGACCTCGTGCGCACCATCGGGGGGATCGACTACCGCGAACTGCCTGACGCCGAGGAGTGCTGCGGCTTCGGCGGGACCTTCTCGATGAAGCTCCCCGACGTCTCCGGTGCCATGGCGGACGAGAAGATCGACAACGTCCGGAGGACCGGGGCCGAGGTGCTCACCGGGGGCGACGCCTCATGCCTGCTGCACCTCGGCGGCGCCCTCTCCCGCCGGGGCACGGTGACCGACGAGGGCCGACCGGTGCGGACCGTCCACTTCGCCGAGCTCCTGGCCTCCACCCGGGAGCGACCGCTCGACGTGGACGGGCCCGTGGAGCTCAGCATCCCCGGGGGGCGTCGCCGCCCTGCCGCCTGCGCCGCCGAGGAGGCCGCCCGATGACCCGCACCGCCCTGGGGATCCCCACCGTCCGCCCCGTGCACGGCCACGGCGCGATCGCCCTGGACCAGCCGTTCCGGCAGTCCGCGCAGGAGCAGCTGGGCAACGCGCAGATGCGCGCCAACATCCGCCACGCCACCCACACCATCCGGGGCAAGCGCGCCAGAGTGGTCGAGGAGCTGCCCGACTGGCAGGAGCTGCGCCGGGCGGGGTCGGCGCTGAAGCAGCAGGTCATGGCCGACCTGCCCGCCCTGCTCGAGCAGCTCGAGGCCAACGTCACCGCCCGCGGCGGCGTGGTCCACTGGGCGCGGGACGCCTCCGAGGCCAACCGGATCATCACGGAGCTGGTGAAGGCCAAGGGGGTGGACGAGGTCATCAAGGTGAAGTCCATGGCCACCCAGGAGATCGAGCTGGAGGAGGCGCTCAAGGCGGAGGGCGTCGCCGCCGTCGAGACCGACCTCGCCGAGCTCATCGTGCAGCTGGGCCATGACAGGCCGTCCCACATCCTCGTCCCCGCCATCCACAAGAACCGCGAGCAGATCCGCGAGATCTTCGTGCGGGAGATGGCGGAGACGGACGAGACCCTGACCTCCGAGCCCCGCGACCTCGCCGAGGCCGCCCGGCGCCACCTGCGGGAGAAGTTCCTCTCCACCTCCGTGGCGATCTCGGGCGCCAACTTCGGGGTCGCGGAGACCGGCACCCTCGCCGTCGTCGAGTCCGAGGGCAACGGCCGCATGTGCCTGACGCTGCCGGAGACGCTCATCACCGTGATGGGCATCGAGAAGCTGGTGCCGACCTTCCAGGACCTCGAAGTGTTCCTGCAGCTGCTGCCGCGCTCCTCCACGGGTGAGCGCATGAACCCCTACACCTCGATGTGGACGGGGGTCACGGAGGGCGACGGCCCCCAGGAGTTCCACCTCGTCCTCCTGGACAACGGCCGGTCCGCGGTGCTGTCCGATCCGGAGGGCCGCTCGGCACTCCACTGCATCCGCTGCTCGGCCTGCATGAACGTGTGCCCGGTCTACGAACAGACCGGCGGCCACGCCTATGGCTCCGTCTACCCGGGGCCGATCGGCGCGATCCTCTCCCCGCAGCTGACCGGTGTCGAGGAGGGGGCGAACGGCACTCTGCCGTACGCGTCCTCCCTGTGCGGGGCGTGCTACGACGTCTGCCCGGTGGCCATCGACATCCCCTCGATCCTCGTGCACCTCCGGGACGAGGAGGTCCAGGCCGCGCACGCCGCGAAGCGTACGGCCATCCGGGAGGCCGAGGGTCCCGTCGCCACGGCGCGGGCCGCCGTCCGGGCCGCGGTCCCGTCCCAGATGGACCTCATGATGGCGGGGGCGCGGACCGTGATGTCCTCCGGGGCGCGCATGGCCGCCGTCGAGCGCGGCCTGCCCGCCGGCCGCGCGGCCGCGGGGCCGGACCGTGTGCTCGGTTGGCTGCCCGGCATCGCGGGCGGATGGACGGACCAGCGGGACGTCCCCGCTCCGCCCCGGGAGTCCTTCCGGAACTGGTGGACCCGCAACCGCGGAGCCGACGCCACCGCCGCCCCGGCCGCCCGATCCGTCGAGCCGGCCGACGTGTCCGAGCGCGAGGAGGAGGACAAGTGAGCGAGGCCAAGGACGCGATCCTGAGCCGGGTGCGCGAGGCGCTCCAGGACCGACCGGTCCCCGAGCCGGTCGCCCGGGGCTACCGACGTGAGTCCCTCCGGGACAGCGACGCGGTCGTCGAACAGCTCGTCGACCGGCTGGAGGACTACAAGGCGGCCGTGTTCCGCGAGGACCTGGCCACCGTGGCCGACCGGGTGGACGCCCTCCTCCGGCAGGCCCGCGCGTACGTGGTGCCGCCGGGGCTGGACGAGGCCTGGCTGCCCGGGGACGCCTGCGTGAGCGCGGCGTCGGAGCTCGTGTCCGAGGACGCGGGGGAGTCCCCCCGGGAGGCCGCACTCCCCGAGCGGGAGGGCCGGTGGAGGATCACCGAGCCCACGACCGGAGACCGCGGCGCCCTCGAGGTGCGGGTGCTGAACGCCGTCGACGCCGTGGTCACCTCCTCCACGGTGTCCTGCTCGGAGACGGGCACGATCTTCCTCTCCGGACGGCCGGACGAGGGCCGCCGGGCGATCTCCCTCGTACCGGACCACCACGTGTGCATCGTGCCGTTGGACACCGTGGTGGAGCTGGTCCCGGAGGCCCTGGCCCGGCTCGAGCCCACCGCCGCGATCACCATGATCTCGGGCCCGTCCGCCACCAGTGACATCGAGCTCGAGCGCGTCGAGGGCGTGCACGGACCGCGCCGCCTGGACGTGATCCTCCTGGATCGCGGCCGCTGATCGGACCCCTGCCCCGCCCCCTGACCGCCATCCTGCTCGCCCTGTGCCTGCTCGCCCACCTGCTGGTCCTCTACCTCCCCGGCGACGACGTCCCGGCGCCGGCGTTCGAGGTCCCCGGCCTGGACAAGCTGGTCCACGTGGCCGCCTTCGGCGTCCCTGCGCTGCTGGCGGTCCTGCTGATCCGTCGGCTGTGGCCGGCGCTCGTGCTCCTGGTCCACGCGCCCGTCAGCGAGGTGCTGCAGGCCGCCCTCGCCCAGGGGCGGTCGGGGGACCCGGCGGACGTGGCGGCCGACGTCGTCGGGGTGGCGCTCGGGACGGGGATCGCCCTGGTCCTGGCGCGCCGGGGCCGGACCCGCCCGCCGTCCCGCCCCGGGCCGGGCCGGGGGCATTTGAACCTGGGCGCGGGGAGCGCGTATGATCCTGGGGTGCCGTCGGAGCGATCCGACGTCTGGGGCTATAGCTCAGTTGGTAGAGCGTTTCGTTCGCAATGAAAAGGTCAGGGGTTCAATTCCCCTTAGCTCCACAGCACAGAAGGTCCGGGCGGCTCCGCCCGGGCCTTCGTCGTGTCTGCACCGCACCGCTTCGCGGTCCTCCCACGTTCGGCGACATCTCCGACGCGGACCGCGCCGGGAATGTCGCGGAACGTCGGAAGGCCGCGGGGGAGGGGGGGTCGGCCACCGCGTCCGGCGGCTTCCCGGCCCCCCGCCCCCGGCGTACAGTCGGCGGGTACCGCAGAACGCGGTCGCCCCAGGTCACGCCCTGGGTACCGCAGCCCTGGCCGGCTCATGCTCCAGTCCGGCCTCCGACGCCCGCAGGGGCCAGAAAGGAGTCACCGTGCGCCTCGCCGTCGTCACCCATCCGCTGCATCCGATCCGATCGCCGTACGAGGGCGGTCTCGAGATGCACACCGCCATGACCGTGGAGCACCTCGTGCGCCAGGGCCACGAGGTCTCGGTGTACGGGCGCGAGGGGACGGACATGCCGGGTGCCGAGGTCGTGCCGATCCTGCCGCCCGAGGGCGCCGGCCTGGACGAGGCCGGGTTCGCCCTGCGGGAGCGGGCCATCGCGGACGCGTGCGAGCGCATCCTCGTCTCGGACGTGGACGCCGTGCTCAACAACTCGCTCTCACCCGCGCCGCTGCAGATGCTCGGTCCGCTGCCCATGCTGACGGTCCTGCACACGCCCGCCACCCTGGGCCCCGTCCTGGCCGTGACCGATGCTCCGGACTGGCACCCGCCCGTGCACCACCGCTGGGCCTCGGTGTCCATGTCCAACGCGATCGCGTGGCGGCACCGCCTGCCGCGCGTCGAGGTGGTGCCCAACGGGATCGACCTGGACCAGTGGGTCTCCGACGAGCGCCCCGTGCGGGGCCGCGCGGTGTGGTCCGGGCGGATCACCCGGGAGAAGGGCCTGCACGTGGCCATCGACGCCGCCCGGCAGGCCGGCATGGAGCTGCACGTGGCCGGCCCGGTCTCCGACCCGTCCTACATGGCGGACACGATCCGCCCGCGTCTGGGCGACGACGTGGTGTACCACGGCCACCTCGGGCACGACACTCTGCCGGACCTGCTCGCCACGGGCGAGGTGTTCCTGGCCACCCCGCTGTGGGCCGAGCCGTTCGGGCTGGCCACGGTGGAGGCCATGGCCCTGGGCGTGCCGGTGGCGGCGCTGCTGACCGGGTCCATGGGGGAGATCGTGGCCCCGCAGGCCGGCGACCTCGCCGTGCACCACTCCGCCGAGGCGCTCGCCGAGTCCATCCGCCACGCCCGCCGCCGGGACCGCTCCCGCGTGGCCGCCTGGGCCCGCCGCTTCAGCGCGGACACCATGGTGGAGGGCTACCTCGCCCTGCTGGAGCAGGCCTGCGAGGACCGTGAAGAGTCGACCGAGGGCGCCGCGGCGCACGGGACGGCGGCCCCCGGGACCGCCGCGTGAGCGGGGGCGCGCGCCCGCGCGTCCTGCACTACGCGCACCAGCACGGCTCGGGGCACGTCCGCCACGCCGCGAACCTGGTGCGGGCCGGCGTCGCGGACGTCACCGTGGCCACCGCCCATCCGGACGCCGCGGCGCTGCTGCCGACGGGCACGGACACCGTGGCCCTGCCCCCGGACCTCGTGGCGGGGCATGCCCAGCCGGCGCGTTCGCCCCTGCACTGGACGCCGGTGGGCCCCGCGATCCGTGAGCGCTTCGCCGTCCTGCACGCGGCCGCCCTGCGCGTGCGCCCGGACGTGTGCGTGGTGGACGTGTCCGTGGAGGCGGCACTGTTCCTGCGGCTGGCCGGGTTCCCGATGGCGCACCGGCGCATGCACGGGGACCGGACGGACGCCGCGCACCGGCTGGTGTACGCCGAGGCGGACGCGCTGTTCGCGCACTACCGCGAGCCCCTCGAGGACCCGGCGTGGCAGGCGGAGTTCGGCGACCGCACTGTGCACTTGGGCGTGCCGGACCTCACCGGCCGGCTCGGCCGTCCTGCGCGGCCCGCCCGGGAGGGCGCGGGCCTGGCCTCGGACGGGACGGCGTCCTCGGGTGCGGTCCCGCAGGTGGTGGCCGTCACCGGCACGGGCGGCGGAGGGGTGGCCCTCGCGGACCTGACTCGCGCCGCCCGGCAGACCCCCGGCGCGGACTGGCATGTGATCGGCCCGGTGCAGGGCGCGCCGGAGCCCGGCGCCGACCGCGCCCCCGCGCTCCCGGCGAACCTCGCGCTGCGCGGGTGGACCGACGACGTGGCCGCGGCCCTCGCCGGCGCGGACGCGGTGGTGGTCTCGGCCGGGCACAACGCCGCGGTGGACGCCGCGCGGTGCGGGCGGCCCGTGGTGCTGGCCCCCGAGCCGCGGCCCTTCGCGGAGCAGCACCGGTTCGCCGAGGCCGTGGAGCGGGCCGCGGGCGTGCCGTGGTGCGCGTGGGAGGACCCGGAGGCGGACTGGGCCGGCGCGCTCGGCCGGGCCCTGGGCGACCCGGCCGCCGCGGACCGGATGGCCGCGGCACTGCTCACCCCTCCGGCGGAGCACGCCCGCGCGTGGCGGCGCGTGCTCGAGACCGCCGCTGGGGCCGAGCGGGCCTGACAGGCCAGGAGCCCGCTGCGGCCGGTCATCCCGCGGCCCTGGCCGGGGCTCAGTAGGCAGCGTCGGCCACGCGGGCCGCGGCCACCTCGTCCTCGGTGGGCTCGCGCAGCAGCTCGAGCTCGTCCCCGGCCGGGGTCCAGCGGATCAGGCCGCGCTCGGCGAACGCGCCGAGCCAGCCCTCCATGGGCCACGCCCCGTGCAGCTCACGGAAGCGCCGGGCGTTCACCACGATGTCCGCCACGTGGTGCAGCGGCGGACGGTGCACGCCGTGGTGCTGGTGGAAGGCCTCGGCGGGGCTGATGCGCAGGTGCAGGCCGGCGTCGCGGGCGCGGAAGGCCAGGTCCGTGTCCTCGGCGCCGTAGCCGGAGAAGCCCTCGTCGAACCCGCCGATCCGCGCCAGGTCCTCCCGGCCCACGGCCATCACCAGGGTCCACACGAGGTGCCACTCGTCCGAGGGGCCCGGGCGCAGGTGGGCGCGGCCGGCATGCGGCACGGAGCGGGTGCGCAGGTCCCCGTCCGTGGGGCCGCGGCCGGGCAGGCACGGGTCCGCAGCCACGCCCGCCGCGGCGAGGGTGGCCCGCCAGTCGGGGGCCAGGTAGCGGGGCGTGCCCATCACGAGCGCGCCGGGGTGCGCTGCCGTCTCCGCGGCGAGGATCCCGACGGCGTCGGCGGACGGGATGCAGTCCACGTCCAGGAACACGAGGACGTCCCCCGTGGCCAGGCGGGAGGCCGTGTTGCGGGCCGCGGCCAGGGGCAGGCCGTGTCCGGCGGGCACGTGGCCCACCGTGACGGGCAGGTCCGTGGCGGGGACCGCGCCGTCGGACTGACCCATGAACACCACCACCACCTGGTCCGGGCGGCGGAAGGAGCGCTCGAGCCCCTGCAGCACCCGCGCCAGGTGCGCGTCCCGGTTCCCGGTGATGACCAGCACGGACACGGTGGCGGCGTGGCCCCGGCGGCGGGCCAGGGCGGTCCGGTAGGCGGCCACGTGGGAGGCCGCCACCCGGCGGCGCTGCGCGGCCCGGTGGGCGGCGGGCGCCGAGCGCAGCCCGGACCGCGCGGCCACGAGCCCGGACAGGGCGGCGGCCAGGGATGAGGGCTCGGCCGGGTCGAACACAGCCAGCACCTCCGGCCGGCGCCATGCGCGCGCCTGGTCTGCGATGTGCCCCACGTCCGCCACGGCCACCGGCACGCCGAGGTCCCGGCACATCTCCACCCAGCCCGAGTGGGTGCCGATCCGGTACGGCAGCACGGACACGTCCGCGGCGCGCAGCGCCTCGTGCAGCTGCTCGTCCGTGAGCCGGGCGTGACGCCACAGCGTGAAGCCGTGCTCGTCCGCGCCGGCCTCGAGGGCCGCCAGCGCGGCCGCGTCCCGGACGTCGTGCTGGACGTCGATCACGATCTCCACGTCCGTCCCCGCCGCGTCCAGCTCCTCGACCGCGGCCGCGAGCGCCGGCAGCAGGCCCACCGGGTCCACCTGCGCGCGCAGGTCCTTGGCGTGCACCAGGATCCGCGCCGGACGGTCGACGCCGGGCACCGGCTCCGGCGCGCGGGCGGGCGCGGCCTCGACGGCGACGTCGCTCTCCGGGGCCTCGGCGGGGTCGACGTCGAGGGCGGCGATCCGGTCCAGGGGCACGATGTGCGGGTGCGGCACCACGAGGGCGCGGACGCCGTAGTCGCGGGCCACGGCCTCGGCGGCGCCGGGGGTCAGGGTGAACACCGCGTCCGCGTGCGCCAGGAGCACCCGCAGCCGCTCCCGGTGCGGACCCTGGTCCGTCAGGTGCGGGTTCTCCAGGTCGTGCACCGTCACCGCCACGGCGCCGCCGTGCGCGTGCTGGGTCTCGAGGGCCTCGGCCAGCTCGGCGGCTGTGAAGTGCTCGAATCCGAAGTGCACGTGCAGCACGTCCGGGCGGTGCTCCCGCAGCCAGTCCGCCGTCAGCGCCTGCGGCGGCCACCACTGGTGCGCGGGCGCGCCGGGCACGGGCGGGTCGGGCCAGAAGACGACGTCGCCGGCCGCCTGCTCCTCGAGGGGACGGACCGAGCGCGGGTACGGGTGGCCGGCGGGGACGTGCTGGACGGTGATGCTCACAGGCGGTGCGGGCCTCTCGGGAGGGGACGGGGAGGGCGAGGACACGGGCCGGCACGACCCGTCCGGACAGGATCCCACGGACCCGTCCCCTCGTGCGGTCCGCGACCGCCCGGACGCGGGCCGCTGACGCGCGCGCATGGGCCGCGGACGTCTAGGCTGACAGGGAATGACGCGTAGCACGAGGCCACGCCCGTGCCGCGCACCGGAGGCGAGGGAAGGACGGGCCGGCATGCCGCCACTCGAGCAGGGACGGGTGCTCTACCTGAACGTCGGGCCGCGGTCACACGGAGTGGTCCGGCACGGCTGGCAGACGGCGCAGGCGCTCGAGGACGTGGGCCTCGCGGTGGAGCCGCTGCACGCCGAGGACGCCAGCGCGTTCCTCAGCCTCGCCCCCGCCCTGCAGCGGGCGTGCGACGAGGGCCGGGCACTGCACCTGGACGTCACGGACGCCCTGTTCGGCCCCACTCCCGCCGCCGCCGCGGACGTGCTCACCCGGACGCTGCCGGACTGCGCCACCGTCACCCTGCACGACGTCCCCCAGCCGGCCGAGGGCCAGGCCCGCTTCGAGACCCGCGCCGAGGCCTACGCGCGGCTCGCGCGGGACGTGGCCGGCGTCGTCGTCTCCTCCGAGCACGAGCGCGCCCTGCTGCAGGACATCGTGGACGTGCCCGCCCATGTGGTGCCGCTGCCCGTGGAGGACCGCCGCACCGACGGCCCCGACACCTCCGAGCCCTTCCCGGAGGCCTGCGCCGGGATCGAGGACGACGTGGTGATCTTCGGCCACCTCTACCCCGGCAAGGGCCACGCCGAGGCCATCGACGCCCTCGCCGAGCTGGACCGCCAGTGGGGCCCCGGCGCCGGACACCCGCGGCGGGTGACCGCGCTCGGCCCCGTGGCGGCGCGGCACGAGGACCTCGTCGCGGAGCTGACCGAGCGCGCCCGCGCTGCGGACCTCGACTTCCGCGTCACGGGGTTCGTCCCCGATGAGCTCGTCGACCGGCTGCTGTGCGCTGCCGCCGTCCCCCTGGCCGCGCACCGCAACGTCTCCGCCTCCGGCTCCCTGGCGTCCTGGATGTCCGTGGGACGCCGGCCGATCGTCCCGGCCGGGCGCTACAACGAGGAGCTGGCGCGCCTGCGCCCGGGCACCCTGCGCATAGTCCCCGTGGGCCGCTCCGGGGTCGGGTTCGCCCTCGCCGAGGCGATCGCCGAGGCCCGTGAGCTGCCCGCCCGGACCTGGCAGGCCCCCGGCACCAGCCTCGAGCCCGGCCCGGCCGCGTGCGCCTGGCTCCTGGCCCGCGCCCTCGGCGAGATCCACGGCTGGCATTGAGCGGCGTCCGTCACGACGCCGGGGCCGCCGCCGACGCCCCCGAGGTGTCCGTGGTGGTGCCCTACTACCGCGCCCAGGTGGACCTCGACCGGCTCGTGGCCGCGCTCGCGGTGCAGGACCACCCCGCCTCCCGCCTGCAGCTGGTGGTCGCCGACGACGGCTCGCCCGAGCCTCCGGTCCTGCCGGGCGACCTGCCGTTCGCGTCCGTGGTGGTGCGGCAGGAGGACCGCGGCTTCCGCGCCTCCGCCGCCCGCGCGCTCGGCGTGCGCGCCGCGGAGGGCCGGGTGCTGGCCTTCCTCGACGGGGACATGCTCCCCGAGCCCGGCTACCTGAGCGCGGCGTGCGCCCTGCCCGCGGTGAGCGCGGACGCGGTGGTGGTGGGCCGGCGTCGTCACCTGCGGCCCGAGGCCGTGGCCGCGGGCTGGCGGCCCGGTGAGCCCGTGCCGGAGGGGGACCTGCTCGAGGAGCCGGCCTGGCTGCGCCAGGCCTACGCCGCTTCCGGGGACCTGGCGGTGACGGACGCGACCTCCTACCGGTTCGTGATCTCCGCGGTGCTGACCGTGGCGCGCGAGGTCTACGAGGACGCCGGCGGCTTCGACCCGGCCTTCGTGGGCTACGGCGGGGAGGACTGGGAGCTGGCATACCGGCTCTGGCGTGTGGGCGGGACGTTGCGGCACGAGCCCGCCGCCGTGGCGTGGCAGGCCGGGGAGGACTTCGGCGGCCGCGAGGACCCGGCTGCCGCCCGCGCGGTGAAGCAGCGCGAGGCCCTCGTGCTCGCCTCCCGCATCACCGCGACGACGGCCCGCGGCCACGGCCTGGCCCTGGCCGGCCCGCAGCGGGTGGCGGTGCGCGTGCGGGCGGAGGATGCGCCGGGGGAGGACTCCGAGGCCGCAGCGGTGGTCGGCGTGGACGCCGCCCTGCAGGCGTTCCCCGGCGCCCGGGTGACCGTGACCGGGGTGGCCTCCGACGCCGCCCGGGCCGCGTTCGCCGACCCGCGGGTGGCGGCGTGCGACGGCGAGGCCGCCGGGGCCCGGGCTTCGGGGGGCGTCCTGCCCGCCCCGCCCGCGCGCGGGGACCTCGCCGGCGTGCGCGGCGTGCCCGACTGGGCCGTGGACCTGCGCGTGCCGCTGCGCCCGGCCGGCCGCGGCGAGCGCCCCGATCCGGCTCGCGCCGCGGGCTGGCTGCTGCGGATCGAGCGGGCCGGGGTGGAGCGGGTCGAGGTGCTCGGCGAGCCGGGGGAGCGCGCGGCCCGGCCGAACGGGGAAGGCGACGCGGCCGCGCGCCCCGTCCTGGCGACGCTGACCTCCTCCCGCGCCCGCTGGCGGGCCCGCCGCGGCGGCGGGCCGGGACGCGTGTGGCGCGTCCCGGCGTCGCGCCTGGGGTGGGCCCCGGTGCCCGCGGACGTGGACCTCGAAGCGTGGTGGGGCGGCTGGGCCTGACCCCCGCCCCGCCGCTGTTGTCGTTCGGGAAACGGTCACTCCGGGGGCGTTGCCGTCAGCCGGCGAGGACCTCATCCACCCCGCGCACGGTGACGTCCCCGAGCTCGCCGCGCAGCGCCTCGGCGACGGCGGGCTGGGTCAGCACGCCGGCGTGCGCGGACAGGCCGCGGGCGAACCCGGCGTCGGCGCGCAGGGCCTCCTGCCAGCCCTTGTCCGCGAGGCGCAGCAGGTAGGGCAGCGTGGCGTTGATGAGCGCGGCGGTGGAGGTCTGCGGGACGGCGCCGGGCATGTTGGTCACGCAGTAGTAGACCTTCTCGTCCTCGACGTACGTCGGGTCCTGGTGCGTGGTGGGCTTCGAGCCCTCGAAGCAGCCGCCCTGGTCGATCGCGATGTCCACGAGCACCGACCCCGGCCGCATGGCCTGCGCCATCTCTCGGGTCACGAGCTTCGGGGCCGCGGCGCCCGGGATCAGCACGGAGCCGATCACGAGGTCCGCGTCCGCGATCTGCTCGGCCAGGGTCAGGGCGTTGGAGGCGAGGGTGTCGATCCGGCCCTGGTGCACGGCGTCGATCTGCGCCAGGCGCTCCAGGTCCACGTCCAGCACGGTCACCCGCCCGCCCATGCCCGCGGCCACCACGGCCGCGTTCTCGCCGGCCACGCCGCCGCCCACGACGACGACGCGCGCCTTGCGCGTGCCCGGCACCCCGCCGAGGAGCACGCCGGAGCCGTCCGGGGAGGCCAGCTGCTGGGCGCCGGCCAGGGGCGCGAGGCGCCCGGCCACGCGGGACATCGGGGCCAGCAGGGGCAGGCCCCGGCCGCCGGGGGCGGTGACCGTCTCGTAGGCGATGGCGGTGGTGCCGGCGGTCAGCAGGGCGGAGGTGAGCTCCGGCTCGGCGGCGAGGTGGAGGTAGGTGAACAGCAGCTGGTCGCCGCGCAGGCGGGCGAGCTCGGGGCCCACCGGCTCCTTCACCTTCACCACCGTCTCGGCGCGCTCCCAGAGCTCGTCCGCTCCGGGGACCAGCTCGGCGCCCGCGGCGCGGTAGGCCTCGTCCGGGACGCCGGATCCGACGCCGGCGCCGAACTGGACCAGCACCTCGTGGCCGCGGCCGGTGAGCTCGGCGACGCCGGCGGCGGTCAGGCCGACGCGGCGCTCGTTGTTCTTGATCTCTGTGGGGACTCCGATCAGCATGGCCAGGAATCTATGGGTTCCGACGATGACGCCGGGGATGTTCCGCAGGATCTTCGGTGGTATCGGTCAAACTGGACAGGATCGTCGCGACTCACCTCACAGAAGGGCCCGCGAGATGAAGCATCTTCACGCCTGGGACGCCATCGACCGCCGGCTCGTCCGGATGCTCGCCGCCGACGCCCGGCGCACGAACGCCTCCCTGGCCGAGGAACTGGGCATCGCCCCGTCCACGTGCCTGGCCCGGCTGCGCGCGCTGCGGGAGGCCGGGGCGATCCGGCGCTTCACGGTGGAGGTGGACCCGGCGGTGCTCGGCCGCGGCCTCGT
Source organism: Micrococcus lacusdianchii (assembly GCF_023155805.1). Classification (GTDB taxonomy): domain Bacteria; phylum Actinomycetota; class Actinomycetes; order Actinomycetales; family Micrococcaceae; genus Micrococcus; species Micrococcus lacusdianchii. The sequence goes on from NZ_JAKNUW010000010.1 coordinate 109,182, forward strand.
GGCGCTGATCTCCGTGCGGATCCGCCCCGGCGCGCGGGACCGCATGGGGGAGCTGTTCGACCGCATGCAGGCCATGCCCGGGGTCCTGCAGGTGTTCTTCCTCGCCGGCGAGGAGGACTTCCTCCTGCACGTGGCGGTGGCCGACACCGCGGAGGTCTCCCGGTTCGTCCTGGAGAACCTCTCGGCGGACCCCGCGGTGGCCTCGACCCGCACTTCCCTGGTGTTCCGGCACGAGCACGGCACCGAGCCCTGGCGCGTCGCCTGAACCCGCCCCCCGCTTCTGCTGACGCGGGTGGCGGTCCGCGCGTCCGGCCGTGCCCGCGCGCCCCGGTGCGTGGTGGGATGGGGCCATGACCGAGCGCACCACCCTGCCGCCCGACGACGCCGACCAGACCGCCCCGCCCACCGGCACCGCCGCCGCGCGCGAGGAGGACGCGCGCCCGCAGGGCGAGGGCGTCCCCGCACCGCCCGACGGCGCCGAGGCGGCCGGGGCGACGGCCGCGCCGG
>NZ_JAKNUW010000011.1 GCF_023155805.1 Micrococcus lacusdianchii
AGGGTGTGAGGCCCCCAGCGAGATTACTGGGTTGATAGGCTGGATGTGGAAGCACGGACTGAAGACGTGTGGAGCTGACCAGTACTAATAGGCCGATGACTTTTACACACTTTTCTTCCTGCTGTTTGTGGTGGGGAGGGTTTGGGGTGTTCGCGTCCACTGTGCGGTTGTCTGATTGCAGCCCTGCACCGGGTTACTGTTGTGGTAGTGTTGGTGTGGTTGATAAGTGAATGAGTGTGCTACTTGTTGTGGCTCTTGTAGGTTTCCCACGCGCCTGGTGTTGTCGGGTGTGGTTGGGGTGAGGGTTACGGCGGTCATAGCGTGGGGGAAACGCCCGGTTCCATTCCGAACCCGGAAGCTAAGGCCCACAGCGCCGATGGTACTGCAGCCGGGAGGTTGTGGGAGAGTAGGTCGCCGCCGGACATTCTTTGATATGGGTTGAGGCCCCACACCGTTCTGGTGTGGGGCCTCCCCGCGTTTCCAGGGTGTTCTCTGCTCAGTGAACCCCCGCCGACGGCCCGGTAGGCTGAACGGCACATATCCCATGCGCGCCCCAGGCCGCAGCAGGGGGCGACCGCGCCCCGTTCCCGATGGAAGGACACCATGGCAGAGGACTCTTCTCGAGACCGTCGCGACGATCGACGCGGGGGACCCCGGAAGTCCTTCGGTGCCGGTGGTGCCCGCTCCGGTCCGCACCGCGACAAGTCCCGTCGCGACCGCTCCCGTGGGGACGGCGATCCCCGAGGCAGCCGAGGTGGCCAGGGTGAGCTCCGCCGTCGTGATCGGACGGACGAGGGCGCCGACTCCGGCGCGCGGGGGCCCCGGGAGGGGACGCGCCAAGGTCGATCCGCTGGTCGCGAGGGCGCCGCAGGGGGACGGGGCCGTCATGGCGACTCGGGGGGCCCGCGCCACGGTGATCGTGCGACCCAACGAGCGCGTCCCGACTCGGCGCCGCGCGGACCGCGCTCCGGCGCCTCGGAACGCGAGCGACCCGCGCACAACCCGGCGGACCTGCGCGCGGCCAACCGTGCAGACCAGGAGCGTTCCCCGGACATCGACGCGGACGTCACGGGCAAGGAGCTGGACCGCGGCACCCTCAAGGAGATCGGCGGCCTGGATGAGCGTCCCGGCACGTGGGTCGCCAAGCACCTGGTCATGGCGGGGCGCTACCTGGACGAGGACCCCGCTCTTGCCTTCCAGCATGCTCTTGCGGCCTCCCGGAAGGGTGGCCGGCTGGCGCGCGTGCGGGAGGCCGTGGCCCTCACCGCCTATGCGGCGGGGGAGTATCAGGATGCGCTGCGGGAGTTCCGCACCTACCGGCGGATGACCGGCGATGACACCCACATCGCCGCCCAGGTCGACTGCGAGCGCGCCCTCGGCCGCCTCGAGAAGGCCCTGCTGCTGGCGGACGAGGTGGACCAGGAGCGTCTGGACCGGGCCGCGCGTGTCGAGTTGGCCATGGTCATCTCCGGCGTCCGCGAGGACCTGGGGGACCTGGCCGGGGCCCACCACGCCCTGCAGATCCCGGAACTGGACCGCCGCCGCGGCTATCCGTTCTCCCCCCGACTCTTCCAGCGTCAGGCCGACGTGCTGGCCGCCTTGGGCCGGGACGACGAGGCCGCGCAGTGGCGCCGCTCCGTCCGCGTGGCCGAGCGGGCGCTCGGCATCGGCGGATTCGCCGAGCCGGAGATCGTGGACGTCGACGTCGAGCCGGAGGAGGAGGCCCCCGGCCCGCGGGGAGCACGAGATCGCGGCGCGGCCCCTCGCCATGACCACCGGGCGCCTGACGCCGAGCCTGCGCCGGAGGCCCGCACGCCCGAGTCCTCCGACGCCACGGACGCCCCCGACGCCACGGACGCCCCCGACGCCACGGACGCCCCCGACGCCGCAGAGGCGCTCGGCGACGACACCCTGGCGCCGGCCGAGGACGACGCCGCGGCCGAGGCGGCCCCGGATGCCTCGCCGGAGGAGGGCGCGGCCGCCGAGGCCGATCCGCAGGTGGACCCGAACCAGATGTCGCTGTTCGACGGCATGGCCGATGCGGACGTGGCGGATGCGGAGCGTCGCCGGGAGGAGCCGTGAGCCGGGCGGCCTTGTTCGGTGGGCACGACGGCCTGCTCTGCGACCTCGACGGCGTGGTGTACGCCGGCGCCGGCCCGCTGCCCGGGGCCGTGGAGGCTCTCGCCGCCCTGCGCGATCGCGGGGTGCCGGTGGGCTTCGTGACGAACAACGCGTCCCGTCCGCCGGAGGCGGTCGCCGAGCACCTCCGGGACCTGGGCGTCCAGGCCGATCCCCAGGAGGTCTTCGGGTCCGCCCCCGCCGGGGCGGCACTGCTGGAGGAGACCCTGCAGGAACGGCTGGGCCGCTCGACGGGCCGTGTGCTGGTCGTGGGCTCGGACTACCTCCGCGGCCTCGTGGCCGAGCGCGGCCACACGGTGGTCTCCTCGGCCGTCGAGCGCCCGGACGCCGTCCTGCAGGGCTTCGACCCGGGCATCGGATGGGCGCAGCTGGCGGAGGCGGCGTACGCGGTGAACGCGGGAGCGGCGTGGGTGGCCACCAATCTGGACCTGTCCATCCCGCGGGCCGAGGGCGTGGCGCCGGGCAACGGCGCTCTCGTGGCCGCCGTCGGGCAGGCCACGGGCACCATGCCGGCCGCGGCCGGCAAGCCCGAGCCGCATCTGTTCCGCCTCGCCGCGGGCGCTCTGGGCCTGGCCCGGCCGCTCATGGTCGGCGACCGGCTCGACACCGACATCCGCGGCGCCAACTCCGCGGGCATCGACGCCGTCCTCGTGCTCACCGGCGTGGACACCCGCGACAGCGCCCGTCGGGCCCCGGCCGCCGACCGCCCGGCCTGGATCGTCGCAGACCTCACCGCCCTCCTGGCCGACGCCCCGGCCCGCGAGGACGACTCGCGTGGCTGAGGGGGTGCGCGCCGACGTCGCTCTGGCCGCGCGCGGCCTGGCCCGCTCCCGCACGGAGGGGGCGGCCCTCGTCCGGGCCGGGTCCGTCCTGCTGGACGGCGCCGTGGTGCGCCGTCCGTCCCAGCCGGTCCCCGACGGCGCCCGCCTCGAGCTCGCGGACGCCGGTCCGCGCTACGTGTCCCGCGCCGCGCACAAGCTGGTGAGCGCCCTCGATGCCTTCCCCGTGCCGGTCGCGGGCCGGCGCGCGCTCGATGCCGGCGCCTCCACGGGAGGCTTCACCCAGGTGCTCCTCGAGCGGGGGGCCGAGCAGGTGGCCGCGGTCGACGTCGGCCACGACCAGCTGGCACCGCGGATCCGGGAGGACCCCCGCGTGCTCGTGCGCGAGGGGCTGAACGTCCGCGGGCTCGGGGCCGAGGACGTCGGCGGCCCCGTGGACCTGGTCGTGTCGGACCTCTCCTTCATCTCCCTGCGGCTCGTGGTCGGCCCCCTGGCCGCCGTGTGCCGCCCCGGGGCGGACCTGCTGCTCATGGTCAAGCCCCAGTTCGAGGTGGGCCGGTCCGCCCTGCCGCGCACCGGCGTCGTCACGGACCCCCAGGCCCGGGCCGCCGCCGTGGCGGGGGTGGCGCAGGCCGCGCTGGAGACGGGTCTTGCGGTGACGGGCCTGGCCCGGTCGGGCCTGCCCGGCCAGGACGGCAATGTGGAGTTCTTCCTGCACCTGCGTGCCCCGGAGTCCGGGACGAGGGCGGCGGCCGACGGCGCCGCCGACCCCGCGACCCGGGCCGCGGACCTGGTGGCGGGCGCAGACGTCGACTGGGCCTGACCTCCGGCGGGGGACCACGCCGCTGTCGTGTCCGAGCCGTCGCTATCCTGGGGGAGGTCCCGTCACGGGAGCCCACCCCACCGCGGAAGGAACCATGCCCGAGACCCCCGCACGCCGCGTCCTCGTGCTCGCCCACACGGGGCGGCAGGACGCCATCGAGGCGGCACTCCAGGCCATCCGCATCCTCGACGAGGAGGGCCTGGACAGCGTCGTGCCCGCCGCGGACGTGGCGGCCGTGCGCGCCGCCGTGGGGGAGGACCCCGGCTTCCGCCCCCTCTCGCTCGGCGAGGACTGCACGCTGGCCGACGTGAGCCTCGGCCTCGTCCTCGGCGGGGACGGCTCCGTGCTGCGCGCCGCTGACCTGGTGCGCGGCCACGGCATCCCGCTCTTGGCGGTCAACCTCGGCCACGTCGGCTTCCTGGCCGAGTCCGAGCGCACGGACCTGCACCGCACCGTCCAGGCGATCGCGGACGAGGCCTACGTGGTCATCGAGCGGATGGCGCTCGACGTCGTCGTGCGCGTGGACGGCCGGGAGGCGGCCCGGACGTGGGCTCTGAACGAGGCCTCCGTGGAGAAGTCCAACCGCGAGCGCATGCTCGAGGTCGTGGTCTCCGTGGACGACTCGCCGCTCACCGCCTTCGGCTGCGACGGGGTGGTGCTGGGCACCCCCACGGGGTCCACCGCCTACGCGTTCTCCGCGGGCGGGCCCGTGGTGTGGCCCGGCGTCGAGGCCCTGCTGTTCGTCCCGATCAGCGCCCACGCCCTGTTCGCCCGCCCCCTCGTGGTGGGACCCCACTCCACGATCGCGGTGGACATCATGACCCGCACGCGCGAGACGGGCGTGCTGTGGTGCGACGGGCGCCGCACGGTGGACCTGCCGCCGAACGCCCGCGTCGAGGTCACCCGCTCGGCCGAGCCGGTCCGCCTGGCCCGCCTGAGCCCCATCCCGTTCGCCGACCGCCTGGTGCGCAAGTTCCGCCTGCCCACCGAGGGCTGGCGCGGCCCCGTGACGGACGAGGACGTCCGCGCGCGGGAGGCCACCACCGTGGCCGAGGTGGAGACCGTCGAGCCGCGGCACGCGGGCCCCCGGCCGGACGTCGTGCCGCCTCCCACCACGTCCCTGCCGGTGCTCACCCCCGAGGACCTCGAGCGCTACCGCCGCCGCGACGGCCGGGGAGGGGACCGCACCTCATGATCGAGTACCTGCAGATCTCGGGGCTCGGCGTGATCGGTGCGGCCACCGTGGACCTGGACCCGGGCTTCACCGTGGTCACCGGCGAGACCGGCGCGGGCAAGACGATGGTGGTGACCGCCCTCGGCCTGCTGCTGGGCCGGCGCGCCGACGCCGGCGTGGTGCGCCGCGGCGCCCGCCGGGCATCCGTGGACGCCGGCGTCCGACTGCCTGCCGGGCACCGGGCCGTGGCCCTGGCCGAGGAGGCCGGCGCCGTCGTCGACGAGGCGGACAGCGACGGCGCCCGCGACCTGCTGCTGACCCGCTCCGTGACCGCCGCGGGGGAGGGGACCCGGTCGCGGGCCGGCGTCGGGGGCCGGGCCGTGCCCGTGGGCGTGCTCTCGGAGGTCGGCGCGGCCCTGGTGGCCGTGCATGGGCAGAACGACCAGGTCCGCCTCCAGAGCCCCGCCGCCCAGCGTCGCGCCCTCGACGCGTTCGGCGGCCCCGACCTGCAGGCCGCCCTGCGCGCCCACCGGGACGAGCATGAGGCGTACACGCGGGCCCGGCGCGAGCGGGACATGCTCGTGGAGCGCCAGCAGGAGCGCGCCCGCGAGGCCGAGGCCCTGCAGCGCGGGCTCGAGGAGATCGACGAGGCGGACCCGCACGACGGCGAGGACGAGGAGCTGCGCACGCGCATCCGCCGCCTCGAGGACGTGGAGGAGCTGCGCGCAGCCGCCGGAGGGGGGCACGCGCTGCTCGCCGGCCCGGACGTGGAGACCGGGGACGACACCCCCGGAGCAGTCACCCTGGTGGAGTCCGCTCGGGCCGCGGTGCTGGCCGCGCCCGGGCGGGACGAGGACCTCGAGGCCGCCGCCGGCCGCCTCGCCGAGGCGGCCGTGGTCCTCAACGACATCGCCGCGGACCTCGCCCGGTACGGGGCGGACCTCGACGCCGACGCGGCGGGAGACCTCGACGCGGCACAGTCACGCCTGGCCGAGCTGACCCGCCTGCAGCGCCTCTACGGCCCCGAGCTGAGCGACGTCGTGGCATGGGCGCAGACGCAGCGTCCGCGGCTCGAGGAGCTGCAGGGCGACTCCGGCCGCGTCGAGGAGCTGGAGGCCGAGCTGACCCGGCTCGAGGGGACCCGCCGCGAGCGGGCAGCCGAGCTGACCGCGCTGCGCACGGCGGCGGCGCGGCGGCTCGAGGCCGCGGTCACCGCCGAGCTGCACGCCCTGTTCATGCCGGACGCCTCGTTCCACGTCGCCCTGACCCCGCTGCCGGACGGCGCCCTGGGGCCCCACGGCGCCGAGGAGGTCTCGCTGGCCCTCCGGCCGCACGCGGGTGCCGAGCCCCGCCCGCTCGGCCGGGGTGCGTCCGGGGGAGAGCTCTCCCGCGTGATGCTGGCTCTGGAGGTCGTCCTCGCGGAGACCGACCCGGTGCCGACCTTCGTCTTCGACGAGGTGGACGCCGGTGTCGGCGGGGAGGCCGCCGTGAGCATCGGCGCGCGTCTCGCCCGGCTGGCCCGCCACGTCCAGGTGGTCGCGGTGACGCACCTCCCGCAGGTGGCGGCCTACGCCGACCGGCACGTGCGGGTGGAGAAGAACTCGGACCCCGCGGCGGGGGTGACCACCTCCGACGTCGTCACGCTCAGCTCCGAGGAGCGCGTCGAGGAGCTGGCCCGGATGCTCGCCGGACACGGGGACTCCGAGGCCGCGCGCGCCCACGCCCGCGAGCTGCTGCACGCCTCCCGCGACGCACGCTCCTGAGGCGGACCGGTCACCGACTCGCGCGGAACCCGGTGGCGCGTGTGTACGATCGAACTCCGTGGTGCAACGCGACTCTCGACTCCAGTCCTCCGGCACGGCCACCCGTCAGATCTTCGTGACGGGTGGCGTCGCCTCCTCCCTCGGCAAGGGGCTCACGGCCTCCTCCCTCGGCCACCTGCTTCGGGCTCGCGGCCTGCACGTGGTGATGCAGAAGCTCGACCCCTACCTCAACGTGGACCCCGGGACCATGAACCCGTTCCAGCACGGCGAGGTCTTCGTCACCGAGGACGGGGCCGAGACGGACTTGGACATCGGCCACTACGAGCGGTTCCTCGACGAGGACCTCGACGGCGTCAACAACGTGACCACCGGCCAGGTGTACTCCTCCGTGATCGCCCGGGAGCGGCGCGGCGAGTACCTCGGGGACACCGTCCAGGTCATCCCGCACATCACGGATGAGATCGGCCGCCGCATGCGGCTGCCCGCCACCCCGGCCGAGGGCCAGCCGACCCCGGACGTGATCATCACCGAGATCGGCGGCACGGTCGGCGACATCGAGTCCCAGCCGTTCCTCGAGGCGGCCCGTCAGGTGCGCCAGGACATCGGCCGCGACAACGTCTTCTTCCTGCACGTGTCCCTGGTCCCGTACATCGGGCCCTCGCACGAGCTGAAGACCAAGCCCACCCAGCACTCGGTGGCCACGCTGCGCTCGATCGGCATCCAGCCGGACGCGATCGTCGTCCGCTCCGACCGAGAGGTCCCCCAGGACGTGCGCTCCAAGATCGCCCGCATGTGCGACGTGGACGAGGACGCCGTGGTCAACTGCGCCGACGCGCCCTCGATCTACGACATCCCTCGCGTCATCCACGCCCAGCGCCTCGACGCCTACGCGGTCCAGGCCCTGGGCCTGAAGTTCAACGACGTCGACTGGTCCCGCTGGGACGTCGTCACCGAGGCCGTGCACCATCCCCGCCACGAGGTCGAGGTGGCGCTCGTGGGCAAGTACATCGACCTCCCCGACGCGTACCTCTCGGTGACGGAGGCCCTGCGGGCCGGCGGCTTCGCGCACCGCGCGAAGGTGAACCTGCGTTGGGTCCCCTCGGACGACTGTGAGACCCCGGAGGGCGCCGCCCGCGCCCTCGACGGCGTCGATGCGGTCTGCGTGCCCGGCGGGTTCGGCGTGCGCGGCGTGGACGGCAAGGTGGGAGCGCTGCGCCACGCCCGCGAGCACGGGATCCCGACGCTCGGCCTGTGCCTGGGCATGCAGTCCATGGTCATCGAGTTCGCCCGGAACGTCCTGGGCTGGGCCGACGCGCACTCCACCGAGTTCGACCCGGACACGGCGCACCCGGTGGTCGCCACCATGGCCGAGCAGCGGGACATCGTCTCCGGAGAGGGGGACTTGGGCGGCACCATGCGCCTGGGCTCCTACCCGGCCGTGCTGGCCCCCGGCTCCGTGACCGCCGAGGCCTACGGGACCACCGAGGTGACGGAGCGCCACCGGCACCGCTACGAGGTCGCCAACGACGTCCGCGCGGACCTCGAGGCCGCCGGACTGGTGATCTCCGGCACCTCCCCGGAGGGCACCCTGGTCGAGTTCGTCGAGCTGCCGCGGGACGTCCACCCGTACTACGTGGCCACGCAGGCCCACCCCGAGTTCAAGTCGCGCCCCACCCAGGCCCACCCGCTGTTCGCCGGACTGGTCGGGGCCGCGCTCGCGGTCCACGGCGCGGGCCCTGCGAGCCAGGCCGACACGGCCGGCGTCGTCGGGCACGGGCAGGCCTCCCGTGGCTGAGGCCTCGCCCCGAGAGGGCCGCTCCCCGCTGCGGGACCTGCACCGGCCCCGGAGGGTCAAGAAGGCCAAGACCGTCTTCGAGGGGCGGGTGTGGGACGTGGCCCGGGAGACGTTCCGCCTGGACCCGCAGGACAAGGGTCAGGAGCCGCTCACGCGTGAGCTCATGGTCCACCCCGGCGCCGTGGCGGTGCTCGCGCTGCGCACGCAGCTGACCACGGTGGGTCCCCGGGACGAGGTCGCTCTCGTCCGCCAGTACCGGCACCCCGTGGGCATGGAGCTGTGGGAGATCCCCGCGGGCCTGCGGGACGTGGACGCGGAGCCCCTGCACGAGACCGCCCGTCGCGAGCTGCACGAGGAGGCCGACCTGGCCGCCACGGAGTGGCACACCCTGGTGGACTTCTTCACCACCCCGGGCGGGTCCACCGAGGCGATCCGGGTGTTCCTCGCCCGGCAGGTCCGCCAGGTGCCCGAGGCGGAGCGCCACGTCCGCACGGGGGAGGAGGCGGCCATGCCGCTGGCGTGGATCGCGGTGGACGAGGTGCTCGACGCCGTCCTGGACGGGCGCGTGCACAACCCGTCCACCGCGATGGCGATCCTCGCCCTGCATGCGCACCGCGCGCAGGGCTGGCGTCGCCTGCGTCCCGTGGACGCCCCCTTCGTGCCCGACCGGCAGGCGCCCGCGGCGGACCCGCCGCGGTGACCGCCCCGGCCCTGGAGGGGGCGGTCCGGCGCCACCTCGACCACCTGGCCGTGGAGCGCGGCCTGGCGGAGAACACCCTCGCCGCGTACCGGCGGGACCTGGCCCGCTACGCGGCGTGGCTGGCCGCGTCCGGGGTCGGGGCGCCCGAGGAGGTCGACGCCGGCCACGTCACCGGGTTCGTCGCGGCCCTGGGCACCGGCGGGGACGGCGGCCGTCCGCTGGCCCCTCGGTCCGTCGCGCGCGTCCTGGCCGCCGTGCGGGGCCTCCACCGGTTCTGGGCGCTCGAGGGCCTCACGCCGACGGACCCCGCCGCCGACGTCGCCCCGCCGGCGGCCCCCGAACGGCTCCCCCGGGCCTTGAGCGTGGACGCGGTCACCCGCCTGCTGGAGGCCGTCCCCGTGGACAGTCCCGCGGGCCTGCGGGACCGGGCGCTGCTGGAGTTCCTCTACGGCACCGGCGCGCGCGTGTCCGAGGCCGTCGGCCTGGACGTGGACGACGTCGTCGGGGTCACCGGGGAGCACGGGGACGACGTCCCCGTGGTGCGCCTGTTCGGCAAGGGCTCGAAGGAGCGGATCGTGCCCGTGGGGTCGTATGCCGCCGAGGCGCTCGCGGCCTGGCTGGTGCGCGGCCGCCCGGCCCTGGTGGCGGGCGCCCGTCCCGCGCGCGGCACCCCGGCCCTGTTCCTCAACCTGCGCGGCGGACGGCTGTCTCGGCAGTCGGCGTGGTCCGTGATCACGGCGGCCGCGGACCGCGCGGGGCTGGCGGAGGAGGTCTCCCCGCACACGCTGCGCCACTCCTTCGCCACGCACCTGATGCAGGGAGGCGCGGACGTGCGCGTGGTGCAGGAGCTGCTCGGCCACGCCTCGGTGACCACCACGCAGGTGTACACGCGCGTCACGGCCGAGGCCCTGCGCGAGGTCTACGCCCAGGCCCACCCGCGGGCCCGGTGGGCGGACCGCTGAGGCGTCGCCGTCGTCGTCCGCGCCCCGCACCACCCCACCCCACCCCGCACCCACGCAAACGGGGGCGATTCCCGTCGGCATGGACACGCCATTCCGACGGGAATCGCCCCCGAAGCGCCGGGCCGGGTGGCTCAGGCGGCCGGCAGCTCGCGCTGGTCCGGGCCGTCGTAGGCGGACAGCGGGCGGATCAGGGCGTTGGCGGCGCGCTGCTCCATGATGTGCGCGGTCCAGCCGGTGATGCGGGCGGCGATGAAGATCGGCGTGAACATCTCGGTGTCGAAGCCCATCAGGTGGTACGTCGGGCCGGCCGGGTAGTCGAGGTTCGGCTTGATCCGCTTGGCCTCGTCCATGGCCTGCTCGAGGCCGTCGTACAGGCCCAGCAATTCGTGGCGGCCATAGTGCTCGATCATGCGGTCCAGCGCGGCCTTCATGGTGGGCACGCGGGAGTCGCCGTTCTTGTACACGCGGTGGCCGAAGCCCATGACCTTCTTCTTCTGGGCCAGGGCGTCCTCCATCCAGGCCTTCGAGCGGGCGGCGGCATCCTCGCGGGACTCCTCCTTGCGAATGCCGATCTCGTCGAAGGTGTGCATCACGGCCTCGTTCGCGCCGCCGTGCAGCGGGCCCTTGAGGGCGCCGATGGCGCCGGTCACGGCCGAGTGGAGGTCGGAGAGCGTCGAGGTGATCACGCGCGCCGTGAAGGTGGAGGCGTTGAAGGAGTGCTCGGCGTAGAGGACCATCGAGACGCGGAACGCGTCCACGACCTCCTCCGGCTGCTCCTCGCCGAAGGTCATCCAGAGGAAGTTGGCGGAGTAGTCCAGCTCCGGGTTCGGCTCCACGACGTCCTGGCCGCGGCGGCGGCGCTGGTCGTAGGCCACGACGGCCGGGAACGCGGCGAAGAGGGCCTTGGCCTTCTCCAGCTCGGCCTCGGGGGAGGAGTCCTCCGCCTTCGGGTGGTTCGCGCCCAGCACGGACACGGCGGTGCGGCCCACGTCCATCGGGTGGCAGTCGATGGGCAACAGGTCGACGGCCTGCTTGACCTTCGGGTCGAGGGTGCGGTGCCCGCGCTCGAACTCCTGGAACTCCTTGAGCTCCGACTCGGTCGGCAGCTCGCCGGTCCACAGCAGCAGGGCGACGGCCTCGAACGGCAGGTGCGCCGCCAGGTCCTGCACCGGGTAGCCGCGGTACAGCAGGGAGTTGGTCTCCGGGTTGACCTTGGAGATCGCGGTGGTGTCCACCACGACGCCGGCCAGGCCCTTCTTGATCTCGGTGTCGGTCATGATGTCCCTCCTCGAGGGGGAGGCGGCCCGCCCGGTGAGGGCGGGCCGCGGTGGCGGGGTCAGAGGTTGGCGTTGTTGGAGTCGATGTCCAGGGTCGGCACGTCGAAGTTGAAGATGCCGGTGTCGAACGTGTTGTACGCCTCGTAGTCCACGAGCTCGTAGAGTCGCACCCGGGTGAGCATCTGCTCCACCTGGGACTGCTGGGTGCCCTCCTCCCTGATGGCGTCGAGCACCCGCTCGGAGGCGCCCAGGGAGGCGCGCAGCAGGGTGACCGGGTAGATCACCATGGACACGCCGGCCTCGGCCAGCTGGTCTCGGGTGAACAGCTCGGACTTGCCGAACTCGGTCATGTTGGCCAGCACCGGCACGCCCAGGGGCTCGAGCGCGCGGCACACGGTCTCGAACTCGCCGAGGTCCTTGAGGGCCTCCGGGAAGATCGCGTCCGCCCCGGCCTCCACGAGGGCCTTCATGCGGGCGATCGCGGCCTCCAGGCCCTCCACGGCGCGCAGGTCGGTGCGCGCCATGATCAGGAAGTTCGGGTCCCGGCGGGCCTCCACCGCGGCGGCGATGCGCTTGACCGCGGTGTCCAGGTCCACCATGTTCTTGCCGTCGAGGTGGCCGCACCGCTTCGGGTTGAACTGGTCCTCGATGTGGCAGCCGGCCAGGCCGGCGTCCTCGAGCTCCTGGATCGTGCGGGCCACGTTCATCGGCTCGCCGAAGCCCGTGTCCGCGTCGATGATGCACGGCAGCTCCGTCAGGCGCGCGATCTGCCCGCCGCGGGCGGCGACCTCGGTCAGCGTGGTCAGGCCGACGTCGGGCAGGCCGAGCTCGTTGGCCAGGACCGCGCCGGAGATGTAGACCCCGGGGAAGCCCTTCTCCTCGATCAGCTTGGCCGACAGCGGCGTGAAGGCGCCGGGGAACTGCTGCGCTCCGCCCTTCTTCAGGGTCTCCCGCAGGTCGAGGCGCTTCTGCGCGGCGGTTCTCTTGGCGTACAGCATCAGAACAGGCCCTTCGGCGCGGCGGCGAGATCGGCCTCGGAGAGGAAGGCCGGGTCGGCCTGGACGTTGAGCTGGTCCAGCTCACCCGGGCCGAGCTCGGCGAGGCGCTGCACGGCCTCGAGGAAGCGGTCCTGCTCCTCGGCGGTCACGATGCCGTCGGCAAGGGTGCGGAACTTCTGGATGTACTGCTCGCGGGAGAACGGCCGGGCCCCCAGCGGGTGGGCGTCGGCCACCGCGATCTCGTCCGTGATCACGGTGCCGTCCGTCAGGGTGATCTCCACCGCGCCGCCGAACGCCTTCTCGGTGAGGTCGTTCGAGTGGTAGCGGCGGGTCCACTCCGGGTCCTCCACCGTGGTCACCTTGTGCCACAGGGCGACGGTGTCCTCCCGGCCCGCACGCTCGGGGGAGTACGAGTCCACGTGGTGCCATGCGCCGTCCTGGAGGGCCACGGTGAAGATGTAGGGGATCGAGTGGTCGAGGGTCTCGCGCGAGGCGGTGGGGTCGTACTTCTGCGGGTCGTTGGCGCCGGAGCCGATCACGTAGTGGGTGTGGTGCGAGGTCTTGATCAGCACCGACTCGACGTTCGCCGGGTCGGTGGCCTCCGGGTGCTCGTTGTGGAGCCTGCGGGCCAGGTCGATCCAGGCCTGGGCCTGGTACTCCGCGGAGTGCTCCTTGGTGTAGGTGTCCAGGATGCCGCGCTTGGGCTCGCCCTGCTCGGGCAGCGGGACCACGTAGTGGGCGTCCTTGCCGTCGAGCATCCAGGCGATCACGCCGTCCTCGCCCTCGTAGATCGGCACGGGGGAGGTCTGGCCGCGCATCGCGCGGTCCGCGGCCTCCACGGCCATCTTGCCGGCGAAGGCCGGGGCGTGGGCCTTCCAGGTGGAGATCTCGCCCTTGCGGGACTGGCGTGTAGCCGTCGTCGTGTGCAGGCCCTGGCCGACGGCCTGGAACACGGTCTCGGAGTCGAGGCCTAGGAGGGTGCCGATGCCGGCCGAGGCGGACGGGCCGATGTGGGCCACGTGGTCGATCTTGTGCTTGTGCAGGCAGATGGACTTCACGAGGTCCACCTGGACCTCGTAGCCGGTGGCGATGCCGCGGATGAGGTCGCGGCCGGAGCGGCTGGCGTGCTGGGCGACGGCGAGGATCGGCGGGATGTTGTCGCCGGGGTGCGAGTACTCCTCGGACAGGAACGTGTCGTGGTAGTCCAGCTCGCGCACGGCCACGCCGTTGGCCCACGCGGCCCACTCGGGGGAGACCTTGCGGTCCACGCCGAACACGGTGGCACCGACGCCACCGGTGGAGACGGGGTGGGACAGCGCCTGGGCGCGGGCGGCCACGATCGGGCCGCGCTTGAGGGAGGCCACAGCCACGGAGGCGTTGTCGATGATGCGGTTGACGATCATCTCCTCGACCTCGGGCAGGACCTCCACCGGGTCGACCGCGACCTCGGCGATCTTCCAGGCGAGCTGGTCCTCGCGGGCCAGCTCGTCGGCGGAGGGGTGGACGCGGACGTCGTGGTTCTTCACGGACGGTCTCCTTCGGAGGTGGTGAGCAGTGCGGTGGGGTCCTCGGCCCGGCCGTGCCGGGTGAGGTGGCTGAAGGCGTGGTGCAGGTGCACCCGCGTGGTGGCGTCGGCCAGGTCGGCCGCGCCGGCGGCCACGGCGGCGGCGATGTCCGCATGCTCGGCGGCCGAGGTGGCCAGACGCTCAGGGTCGTGCGCGGCGAGCCGGCGCAGGCGGGCCAGGTGCAGCCGCAGGGTGCGCAGCGTGGACACGAGGTAGGGATTGTCCGCGGCCTCGTCCAGCCCGGCGTCGAGCGCCGTGGTGAGGCGGTAGTAGTCGCGGGGGTCCCCGCCGGCCTCGAGGTGACCGACCGCTCCGGTGAACCGGTCCGCCAGATCGGCCATGGCGGCCGCCTGCTCGGCGGTGGCGCGCTGGGCGGCGCGGCGGGCCAGCAGCGACTCCAGTGCGATGCGCAGGTCGAAGAGGTGCTCGGCCTGCTCGAGCGACAGGTCCGAGACCACGACCCCCCGCCCGGGCGCCTGCTCCGCGAGGCCGTCCGAGACGAGGCGGGACAGGGCCTCGCGCACCGGCGTCCGCGAGATGCCCAGGCGTTCGGCGAGCTCGACCTCGCCGAGCACGGCTCCCGGGGGCAGGTCCCACTCGAGGATCTCCCCGCGCAGCACCTCATAGGCGCGTTCACTGGCTCGCATGCCTTCACTGTATACACGTCGGGGCGATGGAGGAAGTTTCCTGCCGGACTGCGTCCAAGATGTGGACGTCATGTATACACACCTCTTGTCCATTGTGATGGAGGCCACTATGTTCGGCCCATGGCGACTCACGACGCACCCACCACCATCGGCCCCTACTCCGACGTCCACGCCCGTTCGCTGGTGGACCCAGAGGGGTTCTGGCTCGACGCCGCCCGGGCGATCGACTGGACCGTCGCACCGACCCGCGCCCTGGACGACGCGGACGCCCCCCTCTACCGCTGGTTCCCCGACGGCGTGCTCAACACGGCCCACAACTGCCTGGACCGGCACGTGGACGCCGGGCGCGGGGACGAGCCCGCCCTCGTGCACGACTCCGCCATGACCGGCCAGGTCACCCGCTTCACCTACGCGCAGCTGAGGGACGAGGTGGCGGCCCTCGCCGGAGCGCTGGCCGCCCGCGGCGTGGGCAAGGGGGACCGGGTGCTGGTCTACCTGCCGATGATCCCGCAGGCCCCGATCGCGATGCTCGCCTGCGCCCGCCTGGGCGCGGTGCACTCCGTGGTCTTCGGCGGGTTCGCCCCCCGCGAGCTCGCTGCACGGATCGACGACGCCACCCCGGACGTCGTGCTGACCTGCACTGGTGGCATCGAGCCCAAGCGCCGGGTCGAGTACCTGCCCGCCGTGGCCGAGGCCCTGGAGCTCGCCTCCCGCCCGGTGCGCACCGTGCTGGTCCACGCGCGCGAGGGCTTCGAGACCGCGCTCGAGGACGTGTCCGCTCGCGGCGGCGCCGCGTGGGAGGACTGGGGGGCCGCCGTCGCCGGCGCCGAGCCCGCCGCGTGTGTGGACGTCGCCGCCACCGACCCGCTGTACGTGCTCTACACGTCGGGGACCACCGGCAGGCCCAAGGGGGTGGTGCGGGACAACGGCGGGCACGCGGTGGCCCTGCGCTGGACCATGGAGAACATCTACGACGTCGGCCCGGACCAGGCCATGTGCACGGCCTCGGACGTGGGCTGGGTGGTCGGCCACTCGTATATCGTGTACGGTCCGCTGCTGGCTGGCGCCACCACCGTGATGTATGAGGGCAAGCCGGTCGGCACTCCGGACGCCGGCGCCTTCTGGCGCCTGATCGAGGACCACGGGGTGCGCTCCTTCTTCACCGCCCCCACCGCGCTGCGCGCGATCCGCAAGGTCGACCCCGAGGGCGAGATGCTCAAGGCCCACGACCTGTCCTCGCTGACGCACTTCTTCGCCGCCGGCGAGCGCCTGGACCCGGAGACGCAGCGGTGGATCGAGGGCCTGCTCGAGATGCCGGTGATCGACCACTGGTGGCAGACGGAGACGTGCTGGGCGATCGCCGCCAACCCGGTGGGGCTGCAGGAGCTGCCGGTCAAGGTCGGCTCCGCCTCGGTGCCCAGCCCGGGCTTCGACCTCGTGGTCCTGGACGGCCTCGGCGAGGAGGTGCCGGCGGGCACCGAGGGCAACATCGCCGTCCGCCTTCCCCTGCCCCCGGGCACCCTGCCCACCCTGTGGGGCGCCGACCAGCGGTACGTCGACTCCTACCTCTCCGCCTTCCCCGGACACTACGCCACCGGCGACTCCGGCGTGGTGGACCAGGACGGCTATGTGTTCGTCCTCGGCCGCACCGACGACGTCATCAACGTCTCGGGCCACCGTCTCTCCACCGGCGTGCTCGAGGCGGCCCTCGCAGCCCACCCGGCGGTGGCGGAGTGCGCCGTGATCGGTCTGGTGGACCCGATCAAGGGCCAGCGCCCCTCCGGGTACGTGGTGCTCACGTCGGGCGTCGCGGTGCCCGAGCCGGGCTCGGAGGCCGAGGCGGAGCTGCTGGACGCGCTGCGGCAGGCGGTCCGCCGCGAGGTCGGCCCGGTGGCGGACTTCCGTGACGTCGTCGTGGTGGAGGCCCTGCCCAAGACCCGCTCGGGCAAGATCCTGCGCAAGACCCTGCGTCAGATGGCCGACGGCGAGGACTACACCGTCCCGTCCACCATCGAGGATGCCTCGGTCCTGGAGCAGCTGCAGCCGCTGCTGCGTCCCGAGAGCTGAGCGCTCGGCTCCGTCCTCGCGCCGCCGATACTCGTGTTCCGGTCGGCCGCGACCGCCCCCGTGAACCCCGCGCCGCGGGCCTGCAGGCGCACCGCCCCGAGCTGCTCGGCGGCATGGGAGTGATCGTGGGCATCGACAGGTTCATGTCCGAGGCTCGTGCGCTCACCAACTTCACCGGCAACGCGGTGGCCACGCTCCTGAACGGCACGTGGGTCGGCGAGTTCGACGGCGACCGCGCCCGCGCAGGCCTTCGAGGGCCCCCCGGCTCGAGCCCGAACGTGGCGATGGCCGCCGTCGTGCGGGGCCCCTCCGCCGTCAGGAGGCGCGCAGGCACTAGGGTGGAGCGCGAGCAGGACGCCCGCGGCGGCCGCCCCGGAACGGGGTCCGGCCCGCCGCGCCGGGCGCGAGACCCGACCGTGGAAGGAGCCGGCGCCGCCGTGACCCCCCAGGACCCGATCCCCGTGATGACGATCCACGGCGAGCCCGTGCTCGGCCCCACGGGCCGCCCGAAGCACGACTTCCCCGAGCCCGCGCCGCTGACCACGCACGGCCCGGCCCGGATCATCTCGATGGTGAACCAGAAGGGCGGCGTCGGGAAGACCACCTCCACCATCAACCTGGGCGCCGCGCTCGCGGGCTACGGCCGCCGCGTGCTCATGGTGGACTTCGACCCCCAGGGGGCG
Source organism: Micrococcus lacusdianchii (assembly GCF_023155805.1). GTDB lineage: Bacteria > Actinomycetota > Actinomycetes > Actinomycetales > Micrococcaceae > Micrococcus > Micrococcus lacusdianchii. The sequence goes on from NZ_JAKNUW010000011.1 coordinate 17,373, forward strand.
CTGTCCGCCGGGCTGGGCGCGGACCCGTACGAGCTGGACACCACGGTCTACAACGTGCTCATGGAGCGCAAGGTCACCGCGCGGGACGCGATCATGGCCACCGAGTTCGAGGACATGGACCTGCTGCCGGCCAACATCGACCTCTCCGCCGCGGAGGTGCAGCTGGTGAACGAGGTGGCCCGCGAGCAGGTCCTCGAGCGAGCGCTCCGGCAGGTGAAGGACGACTACGACGTCGTGCTGATCGACTGCCAGCCCTCCTTGGGCCTGCTGACGGTCAACGCGCTGACCGCGTCCGACGGGGTGATCATCCCGCTCACCGCGGAGTTCTTCGCCCTGCGCGCCGTCGCCCTGCTCGTGGAGACCATCGAGAAGGTCCAGGACCGCTTGAACCCGGACCTGGAGATCGACGGCGTCCTGGCCACCATGTTCGACCAGCGCACCCTCCACTCGAAGGAGGTCGTGGGATCGCTGGTGGACGGGTTCGGCGACCGCGTCTTCGAAACCGTGATCAAGCGCTCCATCAAGTTCGCCGACGCCACGGTGGCGGCCACGCCCATCACGATCTTCGCGGAGAACCACGACGGCGCGAAGGCATACCGGCAGCTCGCGCGCGAGCTGATCAGCCGCGGCGGCGCCCCGTGACCGGCCCCGCCTGAGCATCCCGGGCCGGGATCTGCGAGAATGGGCCGATGGGCGAGCGCACCGCCGCCCGGACGCGGCGCCACCAGGCCGCCGCCACGATCCCATCACACCGCCCCCTTCGGCATGCTGACGCGCGCCCGGCGGGGAGGAGACCGGAAGGACCCCGTCACCATGGACAGCCGCAAGCCGCGAGGCTCCGGACGCACCCCCGCCGCAGGACGCCGCGGGGGACCGTTCGCGGAGCGAGACTTCCAGCGCAACCTCGGCCCCCGCCGCCGTCCCCGCCGCGAGCGGGACGAGCCCGCGTTCGACGACGCCGCGGTCGACTCCGGTCCGCGGGGCCGCCGCGGCCGGGGCGCGGGGGAGGCCCGCGCCAAGGCCAAGAACCTCGACGAGATCCACGTGGCGGACGGCGAGCGCCTGCAGAAGGTGCTGGCCGCCGCCGGCGTCGCCTCGCGCCGCGTGTGCGAGGACCTGATCGCCGAGGGGCGCGTGGAGGTGGACGGCGTCGTCGTCACCGAGCCCGGCGTGCGCGTGGACCCCGCCACCGCGCGCATCCACGTGGACGGCATCTCCGTCCAGACGGACGTCACCAAGCAGTACTTCGTGTTCAACAAGCCGCGGGGCGTCATCTCCACGATGATCGACCCCGAGGGCCGCCCCTCGATCGCCACGTACCTCAAGCCGGGGCAGGAGAACCTGTTCCATGTGGGCCGCCTGGACAACGAGACCGAGGGACTGCTGATCCTCACCAACGACGGCGAGCTCGCCAACCGTCTCACCCACCCCAGCTGGGAGGTGCCCAAGACCTACCTGGTGCAGACCCGCGGTCCCCTCGCGAAGGGCGTGTCCAACCTGCTGCGTGAGGGCGTGGAGCTGGAGGACGGCGTCGCGAGGGTGGACTCGTTCAAGCTCGTGGACTCGACACCGGGCCACGTCCTGGTGGAGGTCGTCCTGCACTCGGGCCGCAACCGGATCGTGCGCCGCATGTTCCGGGAGATCGGCCACCCCGTGGAGCGTCTCGTGCGCGTCAAGGTCGGCCCCATCCTCCTGGGCGACCAGAAGCAGGGCACTGTGCGCGCGCTCAGCGCCCAGGAGCTGGGCCACCTCAAGGCCCTGGTCGGGCTGTGACCGGACCCGGGGCGGGCGTCGGCGCGGCCGGGGTGCCGCAGCCGGTGCTCGTGCGCGGCACGGGCCTGCTCGGCACCTCGATCGGCCTCGGCCTGCGCGCGGCGGGCGCGGAGGTGCTGCTCACGGACCCCTCGCCCTCGGCGCGGGCCGTGGCCGAGGACATCGGGGCCGGCCGGGCCGTGGACCCGGAGGACCCCTCGCTGGCCCCGGGTCTCGTGGTGGTCGCGGCGCCGCCGGACGTGACCGCGGACGTCGTGGTGGACTCCCTGCGCCGGTGGCCCGTTGCGCTCGTGCTGGACATCGCCTCGATCAAGGGGCGGATCCTGACGCAGGTGCGGGACGCCGCCGCCCGGGGCGTCATCGAGGACGACGACGTCGCCCGCTACCTGCCCACGCACCCGATGGCCGGCTCGGAGCGCTCCGGGCCCGTCGCCGCGCGCGGGACGCTGTTCACGGCCAGCCCGTGGGTGCTGTGCCCGAGCCCGGAGACCCGGCCCGAGGCCCTCGCCGCCGGTGAGGACGTGGCCCGCGCCCTGCAGGCCACGGTGCACCGCATGGACGTGGCCGCCCACGACGCGTCCGTGGCGCTGATCTCGCACCTGCCGCAGATCGCCGCCTCCCTCGTGGCCTCGCGGCTGCAGGACGCGCCGGACGCCTCCCTGGCCCTGGCCGGCAACGGCCTGCGGGACACGACCCGCATCGCGGGCTCCGACCCACAGCTGTGGGTGCAGATCCTGGCGGGCAACGCGGAGCACATCGTGCCCGCCCTCCACGGCCTGCGGGCGGACGTGGAGCGGCTGATCGCCACGCTCGAGGCGCCGACCGCCCCGGGGGCGCGCCTGGACGTGGCGCAGCTCATGGCCGAGGGCAACGCCGGACGGGCCCGCATCCCGGGCAAGCACGGCGCCCCGCCGCAGGCCTTCGCGCTCGTCACGGTGATCGTGGACGACACCCCGGGGCAGCTCGCCGCGCTCTTCGAGCAGATCGGCCGCGCGGGCGTGAACGTGGAGGACATGAGGCTGGACCACGCCTCCGGGTACCGCGTGGGCATGGTGGACGTCTCGGTGCTGCCGGGACGCAGAGACGAACTCGTGTCGGCCCTGACCGACGCCGGATGGAAGGTGGTCTGAGAGATGACCGAGAACACCGCGCAGCCGGCCGCCCTCGTGGTGGCCGTGGACGGGCCCTCCGGGTCCGGGAAGTCGTCCGTGTCCAAGGCCGTGGCGCGCCGCCTGGGCGCCGCGTACCTGGACACGGGCGCCATGTACCGCGCCGTGGCGTGGTCCGTGCTCCAGGAGGGAGTGGACCTGCACGACGTCGACGCGATCGCGGCCGCGGCCCGCGCCATGGACCTGGACCAGTCCACGGACCCGGACGTCGAGCGCGTCGCCGTCGGCGGCGTGGACGTCACGGCGGCGATCCGTGAGGACCGCGTCACCGAGACCGTCTCCACGGTCGCCGTCGTCATCCCCGTGCGCGAGGAGCTCCGGCGCCGGCAGCGCGAGGCGATCGCCGCGGCCGGCCGCATGGTGGCCGAGGGCCGGGACATCACCACCGTGGTGGCCCCGGACGCCCACGCGCGCGTCCTGCTCACCGCCTCCGAGGAGGCGCGCCTGGCGCGGCGCTCGGGCCAGCTGCGCCGGGCCGGCGCGGGGGAGCGCGACGCCGGGACCCTGCACCGCCAGGTGGCGGGCCGCGACGCACAGGACTCCACCGTGTCCACGTTCGACCGCCCCGCCGAGGGCGTGGCGCTCGTGGACTCCACCGAGCTCGACTTCGAGCAGACCGTGGCGGCCGTCCTGGCCGCCGTCGAGGACCAGGCCGGGCTCCCGGCCGTGAAGGGACAGGGACGATGAGCGAGACGACGCACCGCCCCGAGGACGAGGACTACACCCCCGCGGGGGAGGACCAGGTCGCCGAGCGCCTGGCCGCCATGACCGACGAGGAGGCGGAGGCCCGGGCGGCCTCGCTGCGCGCCGGCCTCGGCGACTACGACCTCGAGGAGGACGACACCGCCCTCCTCGAGGACTGGGAGGACGAGGACGGCCCCGGTGCCGACGCCCCCGCCCCGCCCGTGCTCGCCGTGGTGGGCCGGCCCAACGTGGGCAAGTCCACGCTGGTGAACCGCATCATCGGCCGGCGCGAGGCCGTCGTGGAGGACGTGCCGGGCGTGACCCGCGACCGCGTTTCCTACGAGGCGGAGTGGAACGGCCGGACGTTCACGGTGGTGGACACCGGCGGCTGGGAGCACGACGCCAAGGGCATCCACCGCCGGGTGGCCGACCAGGCCGAGCTGGCCGTGGACGTGGCCGACGTCGTGCTGTTCGTGGTGGACTCCACCGTGGGCATGACGGCCACGGACGAGGCCGTGGTGTCCATGCTGCGCCGCAAGGGCCGCCCCGTGATCGTGGCCGCCAACAAGGTCGACGACGCGGTCCAGGAGGCCGACGCCGCCGCCCTGTGGTCCCTGGGCTTCGGCTACCCGTACCCGGTCTCCGGTGTGCACGGGCGCGGCGTGGCCGACCTGCTGGACGCCGTGCTGGCGGAGCTGCCCGAGGAGTCCGCGTTCGGCGGGCTCGTCCCGCGCGGCGGTCCTCGGCGGGTGGCCCTCGTGGGCCGGCCGAACGTCGGCAAGTCCTCGCTGCTGAACAAGCTCGCCGGGGCGGACCGCGTGGTGGTGGACGACCTGGCCGGCACCACGCGCGACCCCGTGGACGAGCTCGTGGAGCTGGGCGGGCGGCTGTGGCGCTTCGTAGACACCGCCGGCATCCGGCGCCGTCAGCACATGGCGCACGGCGCGGACTACTACGCGTCCCTGCGCACCGCCGCGGCCATGGACCGCGCCGAGGTGGCCGTCGTGCTGCTGGAGGCACCCCATGTGGTCTCCGAGCAGGACGTGCGCATCATCCAGCTCGCCCTGGAATCCGGCCGCGCCCTCGTGCTGGCCTACAACAAGTGGGACCAGATGGACGAGGAGCGCCGTCACCAGCTGGAGAAGGAGATCGACCGGGACCTCGCCCACGTGGCGTGGGCGCCGCGCGTGAACATCTCCGCGCTCACCGGCTGGCACAAGGACCGCCTCGTGCCCGCGCTGGACACGGCCCTGGAGTCCTGGGACCGGCGCATCCCCACCGGCAAGCTGAACGCGTTCCTGGGCGAGCTGGTCGCGGCGCACCCGCATCCGCTGCGGGGCGGCAAGCAGCCGCGCATCCTGTTCGCGACCCAGGCCTCCACCCGCCCGCCCACGTTCGTGCTGTTCACGACCGGCTTCCTGGACCCGGGCTACCGCCGGTTCATCGTGCGACGCCTGCGCGAGACCTTCGGCTTCGAGGGGACGCCCATCGAGATCGGCATGCGCATCCGGGAGAAGCGCGCCCGCCGGCGCTGAGCGCGGAAGCGGGGGCCCGGTCCAGGCGCCATCCAGGCCGGGCCCCTACCCTGGGGGCCATGACGACGACGCACCGCCCCCGCACCCTCGCCTCCCTCGGCGCCCTGGCCGCCGCCGCCCTGCTGCTCACCGGCTGCGGCGCGGACGAGGAGACGGCCGAGCTGCGCGAGTCCCTCAGCAGCGCCGAGGAGCGCCTCTCGAGTGCCGAGGCGCGGATCGACACCCTCCAGGACGAGGTGGACCGGATCCCGGACACCGAGGAGCTGCGCAGCCAGGCCGGCGCGGCCGTGTCCAGCGCGGTGGGGCGTGCCGAGGAGGCGGTGTCCTCCCTTGGTTCCGGGGCTGAGGAGGCGGCGCGCGAGGCCGTGGACTCGCTGCCGGACATCCCCTCCGCCGAGCAGGTCGAGCAGACCGGCCGGGAGGGCCGGGACATGGTCGTGGACCTGGCGGAGGGGGCACTGCCCCAGGACCCCGCCGAGCTCGAGCGCCGGCTGGAGGAGGCCGCAGACCGCGTGCGGGACAGCGTCCCGGATCTGGAGGACGTCGAGTTCCGCGTGGGGGACCGCTCCTTCACCTTCTGAGCCGAAGGGCGAGACGCGCGCCGCGGTCGCATCCCTGAGGGGGTGTCCGCGGCCTGTCGCGGCGTGATAGCTTTCTGCTGTACGCGTGACTGTCCGTCGGCGGGCGCCTCTGAGGTGGCGATCGACGGATGGCGGCAGACCTCCCGCTCCGGCGCTCCAAGTGAGGCCGGGGTGGAAGCCGGGGGACTCTCGGTCGGGTCGTCCCCGGAACAGGGATGAGGGGTTCATGTCCACGAAGAGGACGTGGGCCCCTTGTTCGTGCCCGGGTGCAGGTCCAGGGAGAGCGGGGTCCCGTCTCCGCCCCGTCGGCGCCGACGTCGATTCGTCCGAGACGGCGCTCATGCGCTACACTCATCTGGTGCGAAAGACGCGGTCACCCGCGTCCGATCACGGGCTATGGCGCAGGTTGGTAGCGCGCTTGACTGGGGGTCAAGAGGTCGTGGGTTCAAATCCCGCTAGCCCGACCACGTCGACGAAGCCGGAGTCCTGCAGCGCAGGGCTCCGGCTTCGTCGTACCCGGGGCCCGGGCTGCCTCTGCCACCGCTCCCCATCGGGTGAGGCGGGGCGGTTCAGGCTGCGAACAGCACGTGCGCGTCCGGCACGACGGCCCGGCCGCCGAGGGTCGTGAGCTCCAGCAGGCAGGCCGCGCCCACCACCTCCGCGCCCCGCGCCTCGATGAGCCGTCGGCCGGCGGCGCGGGTGCCGCCCGTGGCGAGGACGTCGTCGAGCAGGAACCCGCGGGCCTCGAGGCCGGCCACGAGGTCGCAGCACCCCTCGAACGGCGCCACCAGCGCCTCGACGCACGCCCTCAGGGCGCGGGCGTCGGCGAGCAGGGGCGTGATGTCCTGGAAGGCCACGCCCGGGCAGCGGATGTGATCGACGTCATCGGGCAGGGAGTTTGCCCTGACTCCCTCGGAGGAGGACAGTAGGTCGGTGGAAAATCCCCAGAATCCTCTCGCGGGCCGCGTGCCCGACGTCGAGCCGCCCGCCCGCGTGGCGGCGTCGACGGCCACCCGTCCCGACGACGCCACCCCCGACTGGCGCGGCCGCCCGTTCCTCGGCCAGCCCGGCCCGCTGGCGAACCTGTTCTCCGTGGAGCTGTGGGAGCGCTTCTCCTTCTACGGCATGCAGGCCATGCTCGTGTACTACATGTCCTGGACCGCCGCGGAGGGCGGCCTCGGGATCGATCCGGCCGTGGCCACGGGCATCGTCGGCGCCTACGGCGGCATGGTGTACGTGTTCTGCATCCTCGGCGGCTGGGTCGCCGACCGCCTGCTCGGCTCCGAGCGCACCATGTTCGTCAGCGCCGTCGGGATCATGTTCGGCCACATCGCGCTGGCCCTCGTCCCGGGCGTCCCGGGGCTGGCCCTCGGCCTCGTGCTCGTCGCCGTCGGCTCGGGCGGCCTCAAGGCCAACGCCACGAACCTCGTCGGCTCCCTGTACTCCCGCGAGGACCCCAAGCGCGACGCCGGCTTCTCCATCTTCTACATGGGCGTGAACATCGGCGCCCTCTTCGGCCCGCTGCTCACCGGCCTGGCTCGCGACACGCTGGGCTTCCACGTCGGCTTCGGCCTCGCCGCCGCCGGCATGGCCATCGGCCTGGCGCAGTACGCCCTGACCCGCAAGAACCTGCCCACGGACGTGCACCGGGTCCCGGACCCGCTGCCGCGGTCGCAGTACGGCCGCTGGGGCCTGATCGGCCTGGGGCTGGTCGCCGTCGTCGTGGTCCTGTTCCTCACGGGCGTCATCACCCTGGACAACCTCTCCGACGCCGTCGTCGTGCTCGCCGCCGTCGCGGCCATCACGATCTTCGCCGTCCTGCTGACCTCGACGAAGGTCTCGGAGGAGGAGCGCTCCCGCGTGAAGGCGTTCATCCCGCTGTTCATCGGCACGTCCGTGTTCTTCGCCCTGTTCCAGCAGCAGTTCACCGTGATCGCGCTGTACTCCGAGCACCGCCTCGACCGGAACCTGTTCGGCTGGCTCATGCCCATGGAGTGGGTCAACTCCATCAACCCGATCTTCATCATCGTGTTCGCCCCGGTGTTCGCCGCGCTGTGGACCAAGCTGGGCACCCGCCAGCCCGTCACCCCGGTGAAGTTCGGCATCGGCATCGTCCTGATCGGCATCGCCTTCCTGCTGTTCATCCCGGTGGCCGACGTCGTCGCCGTGCCGCTGCTGTGGCTGACGCTGATCCTCTTCGTCTGCACCATGGGCGAGCTGCTCGTCTCCCCGGTGGGCCTCTCCCTGGCCACCAAGGTCGCCCCGCGCAGCTTCCCGGTGATGATGGTGTCGCTGTACAACCTGTCCGTCGCCCTGGGCACGGCCCTGGCAGGCTCCCTGGCCGGCTCCTACTCGGAGCAGAACGAGGTGGGCTACTTCGGCACCATCGGCGCCGTCACCGTGGGCGTCGGACTCGTGATGCTGGCGATCGCCCGCCCGGTGCGCCGCGGCATGCGCGGCGTGCTGTGACGGCGCGACGCCCGGGCGCTGGCGCCGCATGCGGCCCGCTCGGTAGCCTGCAGACCGACACCACCAGTCCGACCACCGAGAAGGGGACCCACCCATGAGCAGCATCCCTGATGGCCTGAAGTACTCCGCCGACCACGAGTGGCTGCAGAAGGCCGACGCCGACGGCGTCGTCCGCGTGGGCATCACCGACTTCGCCCAGGACGCCCTGGGCGACGTGGTCTACGTCGACCTCCCCGAGGTCGGCTCGGAGGTCGCGGCCGGTGCCGCCGTCGGCGAGGTGGAGTCCACCAAGTCCGTCTCGGACGTCATCTCCCCGGTCTCCGGCACCGTGGCCGCCGTGAACGAGGACCTCGACGGCGAGCCCGGCCTGGTCAACTCCGCCCCCTACGAGGGCGGCTGGCTGTTCGAGGTCACCCTCTCGGACGAGTCCGAGCTCGACTCCCTGATGGACGCCGAGGGCTACGCCTCGCACGTCAGCTGAACCACCACTCCCACCGCCTCGTCGACCGTCGGCGGGGCGGTGCCGTCTCAGGCGCGCGCCCGGTGGGACCGGGCGCGTGTCCGCATCTCCACAGGAGTCCACCCCATGACGCACCCCGGACACGAGCCAGGCCTCCACACCTCCTCGATCAGCCTCACCGACCTCGCCCCGGCCGGCGAGACCGCCCTCGGCCCGGAGGCCCTCGCGGCCATCCGTGCCCTGCCGGCCGGCGCGGCGCTGCTGGTGGTCCACGCCGGCCCCGACGCCGGCGCCCGGTTCCTCCTCGACACCCCCGTGGTGAGCGTGGGGCGCCATCCGGACGCGGACATCCTGCTCGACGATGTGACCGTCTCCCGCCGTCATGTCGAGCTGCGTGCCGTGGAAGGCGGCCACCACCTCGTGGACCTGGGATCCCTCAACGGGACCTACGTCAACGGGGACCGGGTCGACGACGTCCGGCTCCGCTCCGGCATGGAGCTGCGCATCGGGCGCTACCGCCTCTCCTACCACGCGGCCGCGCAGGCCTGAGAGGGACCGTGGACCCCGCCGGGCACGGGCCGCGCGCGGCCGAGGACACCGTCCGGACCCTCGGCATCGGGGAGGTGGTCGCCGCCCTGGAGCCGGCGTTCCCGGGCGTGAGCGCGTCCAAGGTGCGGTTCCTCGAGGACCGCGGACTGGTGACCCCGCAGCGCACGTCGGCCGGCTACCGGCGCTACCGCGCCGCGGACGTGGACCGCATGCGTCTGGTCCTGACGCTCCAACGGGACCGGTTCCTGCCGCTGCGGGTGATCCGTGAGCACCTGGAGGCACTGGACCGCGGGGAGCGTCCCGCCGTCCTCGAGGCCGCCCCGTCCCACGTCGAGGCCGAGCGCCTGGGCCGGAGGATGACGGACCCCGCACGCCGATGGACCCGTGCCGAGCTGGCCCAGGAGTCCGGCGCCTCCGAGGGGCTGATCGGCGAGCTCGACCAGTACGCGCTGCTGCCCCGCGACGCCGAGGGCCTGCACCCGGCGGCCGCGCTCGCGGTGGCCCGGGCCGCCGTCGCCCTGGCGGACCACGGGATCGAGCCCCGCCACCTGCGGCCCTTCCGTGCGGCCGCCGACCGGGAGCTCAGCCTCGTGGAGCGCGCCGTGGCGACCCTGGCCTCGCGCCGGGACGCCGGAACCCGGGAGCGCACGGCGCAGACGGCGCGCGGGATCGCCGACGCCTGCCTTCGCCTGCACTCCGCCCTCGTGCACGGGGGCCTGGAGCAGTGGGATGACTGAGGCGACCGGCCCCGGGACCCCGGCGGACGTCCCCCTGACGGTGCTGGGCGTGCGCGTGGAGCTTCCCGCCCAGCAGCATGTGGTGCTGCTCCTGGACCCGCCGGGGGACACCGTCGTCCCCCTGTGGGTCGGAGCCCCGGAGGCTGCCGCGGCGGCCCTGGCCCTCGAGGGGCTGCCGAGCCCGCGCCCCCTGACCCACGCCCTGCTGCTCGAGACGGTGGCGGCGCTCGGGGGGCGCCTGGAGGCGGTGCGCCTCACGGCAGTGGTGGACGGGGTGGTCCACGCGTCCCTCGAGCTGCGGGGCGGAACGCACGTGGACGCGCGGGCCTCGGATGCCGTGGTCCTGGCCCTGCGGGCGCAGGCCCCGGTGCTGTGCGCCCCGGAGGTCCTCGCCGAGGCAGGCCTGCCCGCCCGGGGCGCGGACGGGAGCCCCGAGGAGGACGAGGAGACAGCGCTCGACGACTTCCGGGCGTTCCTGGACGGCGTGGCCCCCGAAGACTTCGCCTGAGCCGGCCCGCCGTCCCGGGACGCCCGGCGCGACACGCCGGGGGCCGGGGCGGCCGACGTCGTTGACCCGGCCCCCTGCGGCCCGTACCGTCGACCAGAAGGCCCCGGCCGTGCCCGCCACCGCCCCTCCACGGTCACCGGAGGAGGACGGGCGGAGACGGTCACCCCCATGGGGCCACCGACCAGGAGGTCTCCTCAGTGACACCGCATGCAGGACCTGGTCTGCCCCTCGGCATCGACGGCAGACAGGGACGTCTCTTCGACGACGACACCACCACCCCGGACGGCGACGTCGGCTACCGCGGCCCGACCGCGTGCAAGGCCGCCGGGATCACCTACCGTCAGCTGGACTACTGGGCGCGCACGGACCTCGTGGTGCCGACGGTCCGTGGCGCCGCCGGCTCCGGCACCCAGCGGTTGTACTCCTTCCGGGACATCCTGGTCCTCAAGGTGGTCAAGCGCCTGCTGGACACCGGCGTCTCCCTTCAGCAGATCCGCGCCGCCGTGGCGCACCTGCGCGAGCGGGGGGTCGAGGACCTCGCCCAGATCACCCTGATGAGCGACGGGGCCTCGGTGTACGAGTGCACGTCTGCCGACGAGGTCGTGGACCTGGTCCAGGGCGGCCAGGGCGTCTTCGGCATCGCCGTGGGCCGCGTGTGGCGCGAGGTCGAGGGCAGCCTCGCTGAGCTGCCCAGCGAGCTGCTGGGCCCCTCCGCCGCCGAGGACGAGCTCTCCGCCCGCCGCGGCCGTCAGGCGGCGCGCGCGGCCTCCTGAGCCCGCACCCATCACGACGGCGCCGCCCTGGCCGGGCGGCGCCGTCGGTGCCTGTGGAGCGTGGGCGGGGAGGCGGACCCGGATCGTCCATGTGACGCCGCTCTCCGGCGCTCAGCAGGGGATGTGCCAGACTTGTAGCATGAGTCTCCCCTTGGATCCCGACACCCCCCGCAACGACGCGGGTCGTCCGGCCGCGACCGGCACGGCTCCCGTCTTCTCCAAGGTCCTGGTGGCCAACCGCGGTGAGATCGCCGTGCGCGCCTTCCGTGCCTGCAACGAGCTCGGTGCCCGCACCGTGGCCGTGTTCCCCTACGAGGACCGCAACTCCATCCACCGTCAGAAGGCCGACGAGGCCTACCGGATCGGTGAGGAGGGGCACCCCGTCCGGGCGTACCTGGACGTGGACGAGGTCATCCGGGTGGCCAAGGACGTCGGCGCCGACGCCATCTACCCCGGCTACGGCTTCCTCTCCGAGAACGCGGACCTCGCCCGCGCGGCCGCGGAGAACGGCATCACCTTCGTCGGCCCGCCGGCCGACGTCCTGGAGCTCACCGGCAACAAGGTGGAGGCCCTGCGCGCGGCCAAGCGGGCCGGGATCCCCACCCTGGACTCCTCCGAACCCAGCGCGGACGTCGACTGGCTGATGGGGCAGGCCGAGGCCATCGGCTTCCCGATCTTCGTCAAGGCGGTGGCCGGCGGCGGCGGGCGTGGCATGCGCCGCGTCGAGCGCCGCGAGGACCTGCGCGACTCCCTCGAGGCCGCCATGCGCGAGGCGGACACCGCCTTCGGTGACCCCACCGTCTTCCTCGAGCAGGCCGTGCTCCGTCCGCGCCACATCGAGGTGCAGATCCTCGCGGACGCCGAGGGGAACGTGGTGCACCTGTTCGAGCGCGACTGCTCGCTGCAGCGCCGCCACCAGAAGGTCATCGAGATGGCCCCCGCCCCGCACCTGGACGAGGGGATCCGCCAGGCCCTGCACCGGGACGCCGTCGCGTTCGCCAAGGAGATGGGCTACGTCAACGCGGGCACGGTGGAGTTCCTCGTGGACACCGCGGGCGAGCGTGCGGGCCAGCACGTGTTCATCGAGATGAACCCCCGGATCCAGGTGGAGCACACCGTGACCGAGGAGGTCACGGACGTGGACCTCGTCTCGGCGCAGCTGCGCATCGCCGCCGGGGCGACTCTCGCCGACCTGGGCATCACGCAGGACACCCTGCAGGTGCGCGGCTTCGCGATGCAGTGCCGCATCACCACCGAGGACCCCGCCAACGGGTTCCGCCCGGACACCGGCACCATCACCGCCTACCGCTCCGCGGGCGGCTCCGGCGTCCGTCTGGACGGCGGCACCATCTACGCGGGCGCCGAGATCAGCCCCCACTTCGACTCCATGCTCGTGAAGCTCACGTGCCGCGGGCGCGACTACGAGACGGCCGTCCGCCGCGCCCGCCGCGCTCTCGCCGAGTTCCGCGTGCGCGGCGTGACAACCAACATCCCGTTCCTCATGAACGTGCTGGACGACCCGCAGTTCCTGGCGGGCGACGTGGCCACGGACTTCATCGACGCGCACCCCGAGCTGGCGGCGGTGAACCGCTCCCAGGACCGGGGCTCCAAGGCCCTGCAGTACCTCGCGGATGTGACCGTCAACCAGCCGCACGGCCCGCGCGTCGAGGGCATCGACCCCCGTGACCGCCTGCCCGGCCACCCCGGGGACAAGCGCCACGAGCCGGACCGATCGCCCTTCGACGGCCCGAGCCGCAACCCCGCTGCCACGCCGCCGGACGGCTGGCGTCAGGTGCTCCTCCAGAAGGGCCCGGAGGGGTTCGCCGCAGCCCTGCGCGAACAGACCGCTCTGGCCGTCACGGACACCACCTTCCGCGACGCCCACCAGTCGCTCCTGGCCACCCGTGTCCGCACCCGCGACCTGCTGGCGGCCGCACCCGCCGTCGCCCACACCCTGCCGGACCTGCTGTCCGTGGAGGCCTGGGGCGGCGCCACGTACGACGTCGCCCTGCGATTCCTCCACGAGGACCCCTGGGAGCGCCTCGCCCTGCTGCGCGCCGAGCTGCCGAACATCCCGATCCAGATGCTGCTGCGCGGGCGCAACACGGTGGGCTACACGCCGTATCCCACCGAGGTGACGGACGCGTTCGTCGCCGAGGCCGCGGCCACGGGCGTGGACGTGTTCCGCATCTTCGACGCCCTCAACGACGTCGACCAGATCATTCCCGCCATCGCCGCCGTGCGTGCCACGGGGACCGCGGTCGCCGAGGCGGCCCTGTGCTACACGGGCAACATGACGGATCCCCAGGAGACGCTCTACACGCTCGACTACTACCTGGGCCTCGCCCGCCGGATGGTCGACGCCGGCGCCCACGTCCTGGCGATCAAGGACATGGCCGGCCTGCTGCGGCCCGCCGCCGCGCGCGAGCTCGTCACCGCCCTGCGCGCCGAGTTCGACCTGCCCGTGCACCTGCACACGCACGACACCGCCGGCGGCCAGCTGGCCACCCTGCTTGCGGCCGCTGAGGCGGGCGTGGACGCGGTGGACGCCGCCGCCGCCTCGATGGCCGGCACCACGAGCCAGGTGCCGCTGTCGGCGCTCGTCGCCGCCCTCGAGCACACCGAGCGGGACACCGGCCTCTCCCTCGAGGCGGCCACCGCGATGGAGCCGTACTGGGAGTCCGTGCGTTCGATCTACGCCCCCTTCGAGGCGGGGCTGAAGGCCCCCACGGGCAGGGTCTACCACCACGAGATCCCCGGTGGGCAGCTGTCCAACCTGCGCACGCAGGCGATCGCGCTCGGCCTGGGGGAGCGGTTCGAGCAGATCGAGTCCATGTACGCCGCCGCGGACGACATGCTGGGCCACCTCGTGAAGGTGACCCCGTCGTCCAAGGTGGTGGGCGACCTGGCCCTGCAGCTCGTGGGCGCCGGGGTGGACCCGGCGGAGTTCCAGGAGCGCCCGCAGGACTTCGACCTCCCGGACTCGGTGATCGGGTTCCTGCGCGGCGAACTGGGCGACCCGCCCGGCGGCTGGCCCGAGCCCTTCCGCACGCGCGCCCTGCAGGGCCGCCGGGAGGGTGCCGGCATGGCCGAGGTCTCCACGGCGGACGCCGCCGCCCTCGCCGAGCCCGGCGCGCCCCGCCGGGACGCGCTGAACCGGCTGCTCTTCCCCGGCCCGACCCGGGAGTTCCACGCGCACCGCGAGGAGTTCGGCGACACCTCGACGCTGCACACCCGCGACTTCCTGTACGGGCTGGTGCCGGGCCGCGAGCACATCGTGTCCCTGGGGCGAGGCGTGCGCCTGATCGCCGCGCTGCAGTCGGTGTCCGAACCGGACGAGAAGGGCGTGCGCACCGCGATGATCGCCCTGAACGGCCAGCTCCGCCAGGTGCAGGTGCGCGACCGCTCCGTCGAGTCCACGGTCCGCCAGGCGGAGAAGGCCGACCCCGGCGTCGCGGGCCAGGTCCCCGCCCCCTTCGCGGGCTCGGTGACCGTCCAGGTCGCTGAGGGCGACACGGTCGACGCCGGCCAGCCCGTGGCCACCATCGAGGCCATGAAGATGGAGGCGGCCATCACCGCCCCCGTCGCGGGCATGGTCCGCCGCGTGGTGGTGCAGGGCGTCACCCCGGTCCAGGGAGGCGACCTGCTCCTCGAGCTCGGCTGACCCGCGCCCGCCCGGAGACGGCCCGGACGCCTGAGGCGTCCGGGCCGTCTCCTATGCTGGGCCCATGGCCACTGCAGAGGACTTCGACCTGATCATCATCGGCTCCGGCTCCGGGAACTCACTCGTCACCGAGCACTGGGAGGGGCGGCGGGTGGCCATCGTGGACGCGGGACCGTTCGGGGGCACCTGTCTGAACCGGGGCTGCATCCCCACGAAGATGTACGCCTACCCCGCCCAGCTGGCGGACGCCCCCGCCGAGGGCGAGCGCCTCGGGGTGGACCTGCGGTTCGAGGGCGCCGACTTCGTGGGCATCCGCGACCGCATCTTCGGCCGGGTGGACGCCATCAGCGACGCCGGTCTCCGGTACCGGCGGGACGTGCTGGCCCACACCGAGGTGGTGGCCGAGGAGGCCCGCTTCACCGGCCCGAAGGAGCTGACCACCGCGTCCGGCCGCGTGCTCCGTGGCGAGCAGGTGGTCGTCGCGGCCGGGTCCCGGCCTTGGGTCCCTGACGTGACCGGCACGGACCTGCCCTCCGTGCACACCTCGGACACGATCATGCGCGTGTCCCGTCAGCCGCGCCGCCTCGTGGTGGTCGGGGGCGGATTCATCGCCGCCGAGTTCGCCTCCGTCTTCTCCGCCCTGGGCACCGAGGTCGTGCTGGTCAACCGGAGCCCGCGTCTGCTGCGCCAGCACGACGCCACGATCTCGGACCGGTTCACGGAGATCGCCGCCCGCCGGTGGGACCTGCGGACGGGGTGGACCCTCGCGGGGATCGAGCCCGTCGCGGACCCGGACCGGGCCGCCGAGGGGTGGGTCACGGTGCGCCTGGACCCGGCACCCGGCATCGAGCACACGGGCGCGGACGAGCCGGAGGTCGAGGCGGACGCCGTGCTCCTGGCCACGGGCCGTGTGCCCAACACGGACCGCCTGGCCGCGGCGGAGGCCGGCTACGACGTCGCGGCGGACGGCGTGCTGGCGGTCGACGCGGCCCAGCGGGTCCTGTCCGCTGGCCGCCCGGTGCCCGGGGTGTACGCGCTGGGCGACGTGGCGAACACGTGGCAGCTCAAGCACGTCGCGAACCACGAGGCGCGCGTGGTGGCGCACAACCTCGAGCACCCGGACGACCTCCGGGAGAACACCCTGGGTCCGGTGCCCGCCGCGGTGTTCACCCGTCCGCAGATCGCCTCCGTCGGCCTCACGGCGGAGCAGGCGGTCGCGCGGCTGGGCGAGGACGCGGTCACGGTCAAGGAGCAGGCCTTCGGGGACGTGGCCTATGGGTGGGCCATGGAGGACACGGAGGGCATCTGCACGGTGGTCGCCGAACGGGCGACCGGCCGGATCCTGGGCGCCCATCTGATGGGGCACGACGCGGCGAACCTCGTCCAGACGTTCGTCACCGCGATGTCCTTCGACATCGACGCCCACACCCTCGCCCGCGGCCAGTACTGGCCGCACCCGGCCCTGAGCGAGGTCGTGGAGAACGCCCTGCTCGGCCTCGACGTCCCGGACTCCGGACGCCTCTGAGGCCGCGGCCCCGTGCCCGGCGGCCATGGAGGTCACCGGGCACGGGGCCGCTCCGAGGCGACCGGATCAGGACGGCCGCGAGCCCGAGTAGATGTCCTCCACGACGGCGGAGAAGTCCTTGAGGATGGCGGCCCGACGCATCTTCAGAGAGGGCGTCATGTGACCCTCCTCCGCGGAGAAGTCCCGGTCGAGGATGCGGAACTCACGGATGCCCTCGGCCTTCGACACCGTCCCGTTGGCCCGGTCCACCACGGACTGCACGTGCTCGCGGACCTTCGGCTCCCGCGCCGCCGCCGCGACGTCGAGGTCACGGTCCAGGCCGCGGGCGGCCAGCCACGCGGGCAGGGTGTCCGCGTCCAGGGTGACGATCGCCGCGACGAAGGGCTTCGCGTCGCCCACGACCATCACCTGCGAGATGAGGGCGTCGGAGCGGATCGCGTCCTCCAGCTGCCCCGGGGCCACGTTCTTGCCGCCGGCGGTGACGATGATCTCCTTCTTCCGGCCCGTGATGCGCAGGAAGCCCTCCTCGTCCAGGGAGCCCAGATCGCCGGTGCGGAACCAGCCGTCCTCGGTGAAGGCCTCCTCGTTCGCCTCGGGGCGATTGCGGTAGCCGCGGAACAGCGAGGTGCCGCGTGTGAGGATCTCGCCGTCGTCGTCGATCCGGATCTCGTTGCCGCCCAGCGGGCGGCCCACGGTGCCGATGCGGAGCTGCCTCGGGCGGCCGACGGTCACGGGGGCGGTGGTCTCGGTGAGGCCGTAGCCCTCGAGGATCGTGACGCCCACCCCCCGGAAGAAGTGCGCCAGGTCGGGGGAGAGGGGGCCGCCACCGGAGACCGCGTACTGCAGGGCCCCCCCCATGGCGGCGCGGATCCGACGGTAGATCAGCGCAGAGTAGAACGCGCGCTGGGCCCGCAGCGGCATGCTCACCCTGCCGTCCTCGAGCGCCTTCGACCACCGGACCGCCACGTCCGCACCGCGCTCGAAGATCGCCCCCTTCCCACCGGCCTGCGCCTTGAGCAGCGCCGCGTTGTAGATCTTCTCGAACACGCGCGGCACGGCGAGCAGGAAGGTCGGACGGAAGCTCTCCATCGACTCGGAGAGGCGCGCGAGGTCCGCGACGTGGCCGCACCGGGCCCCGGCCTCCACAGTCAGGACGGACACGAAGCGGGCGAACACGTGCGCCAGGGGGATGAACAGCACCGTCGACGAGTCGGGGCCGACCACCTCGCCGAGGGAGGAGGAGAGCGTCTGGTGGGCGAGCTCCGCGAAGTTGGCGTGCGTCAGCTCGCAGCCCTTGGGCCGGCCCGTGGTGCCGGAGGTGTAGATCACGGTGGCCAGGGAGTCCAGGGCGAGGCCGGCCCGCCGCTCTGCGAGGACCTCGTCCCCGCCCTCCTCGGTGCTCAGCTCGGCCAGGCCCGCGCCGGGCTCGGCACCGGCGGGGTCCATGGTCCACAGGCCGCACAGGGCAGGCAGGCCCTCGCGGTGGACGGCGTCGCCCACGATCTTGGCGCGCTCCGGGGTGTCGACGACGGCGGCGCACACGCCGGCGTCCTTGAAGATCCAGGCCACCTGCGAGGGCGAGGACGTCTCGTAGACCGGCACCGTGACGGCACCGGCGGCCCAGATGGCGTAGTCCACGAGGGTCCACTCGAGCCGAGTGGAGGCCATGATCGCCACGTGGTCGCCGGGGCCCACGCCGGCTGCCACCAGACCGCGGGCATACCCCTGGACCCGGGCCCAGGCCTCGGCGGCCGTCACATCGCGCCAGGCGGCCTCGCCCTCGCCGCCGGGCACGGGCGAGGCGAACAGCGGGCGGTCCGGGTGCTCGGCGGCCTGACGGGCGAGGGCATCGGTCAGGGCGGTGTCGGGGGAGAGCGTCGGGTGGGCCGGCTCGGCGATGTGGCGCATGGGTACTCCAGGAGGTCGTGCCCCGGCAGGACGGGCGCGCGGGAACGGCGCGCCCTGCCGGAGGCTGGGTGTGATCGGTGTCACGCCATCCTATCGGCATCCGTGGGGACATGTGCCCCCCGTGCCGGGGCGCCCGGCCTCAGGCACGCCGCACGGCCCGGGTGACCGCGTCTCGGCTCCCCGCGATCAGCAGGGGCAGGTCGAGGTCGAGGGTGGCCATGTGTCGGCTGCGGGGCAGGGGAACCACGTCCACGGGCGCCCGGGTCAGCCCGCGCAGGAGGGCCCGGTGGCTCGCCTCCGGCACGACGGCGTCCTGCGCCGAGCGGAAGACGGTGACAGGTGACGTGATCCGCCCCAGGCCCCGCTCGGCGGCCCGCTGGATGCGGCCCAGCGCGGCCACTCCGCCCACGGGAGTGCACTCATAGGCGATCTCCTGTGCCTCGGGGTCGGCGATGTCACCGGCGATGGCCGGCAGCGTGGGGACCACGTGGCGCAGCAGAGGGGCGGCGTGGGCCAGCGGGTTGCGGAAGCGCAGCGCCGGGTTGACCACGAGGGCCGCGGCCACGGGCCGGTGGGCGGCGGCGTCGAGGGCGAGCGCCCCGCCCATCGAGATCCCGGCCACGACGACGTGCCGGTGCTCGGCGAGCGCGGCGTCCACCTCCGCGCGCACCGCCGCGCGGATCCGGTCCGCGCCCGTGGCGGCCAGGTCCTCCCAGCGGGTGCCGTGGCCGGGCAGCAGGGGCACCCGCACGGCGCACCCGCTCTCGGCCATGCCCTCGGCCCAGGCGCGCACCGACGCCGGGCCGGAGGTGAAGCCGTGCAGGACCACGACGGCGACGTCGGGACGTCCGGCGGCGGGCAGTCGGAACGGCCGTTGGGCTTCGGGGACGTCCACAGCCCCGGAGGGGGCGGGGGAGGCGGAGGCGGGACGGAGGCGAGGGAACGGGGGGAGAAGCATGCGCATGAGCCTAGGCCCCGTGCATAGGATGGGGCGCGTCGCCGCCGACGTCGAGAGAGGCCCCTTCCCGTGTCCACGTTCTACTGGTCCGCCAAGACGTTCGTGGTGGCCCCCGCCACCCGGCTCGTGTTCCGCCCCTGGGTGAAGGGCCGTGCCCATGTCCCCGCCGAGGGGCCGGCGATCCTCGCCAGCAATCACCTCTCCGTCTCCGACTCCGTGTTCATGCCGGCCATGCTGGACCGTCAGGTGCACTTCCTGGCCAAGCAGGAGTACTTCACCGGTCCCGGCCCCAAGGGCTGGGTGACCAAGAAGTTCTTCCAGGCCACCAACCAGCTCCCCATGGACCGCTCCGGGGGCCAGGCCGCCCTGCGCTCCCTCGAGGCCGGCCTGGGCTGCCTGCGCGAGGGGAAGCTGCTGGGCATCTACCCGGAGGGCACCCGCAGCCCTGACGGGCGCCTGTACCGCGGCAAGATCGGCGTCGCGAAGATGGCGCTGGCCTCCGGCGCCCCCGTGGTGCCGATCGCCATGATCGGCACGGACCGCGTCCAGCCGATCGGCCGGACCCTGCCCACCCCCCGCCGGCTCGGGATGATCTTCGGCGAGCCCCTCGACTTCTCCGGTCGCACGGAGTCCGCGACCGACCACCGGGTGCTGCGGGAGGTCACAGACGAGATCATGGAGGCGATCCGCCGGCTCTCCGGTCAGGAGTACGTGGACGTCTATGCCGCGGACGTGAAGGCCGGCCGCGTGGCCGCGCCGCCGCGCTCCGGCCGGGACTGACGTCGGTCTCACACTGCGGACCGCCGGGGTCATGCTCCGGACCGCCGGTCCGGCCGGCCCTAGGCTGGACCCATGCATGAGGACCCCCGCGACCAGATCCTGGCCTTCGGCACCGCCATCTCCGAGGGTGCCGCGCCCGACCCCGCCCTCGACACCTGGCGGGACCTCGAGGTCCGGCAGGCGCCCACCTGGGCGGATGAGGCCGACTACCGCGCCGCCGTCGCCGAGCTGAGCCAGGTCCCGCCGCTCGTGTTCGCCGGCGAGGTGGACGTGCTGCGCACCCGCCTGGCCGACGTCGCCCGCGGCGAGGCGTTCCTGCTCCAGGGCGGCGACTGCGCCGAGACCTTCGCCGGGTCCACCGCCAACCGCATCTCGGCGCGCGTGAAGACCATCCTGCAGATGGCCGCCGTGCTGACCTACGGCGCCTCCATGCCCGTGGTGAAGATGGGCCGGATCGCCGGCCAGTACGCGAAGCCCCGCTCCTCGGACACCGAGACCCGGGACGGCGTGACGCTGCCGAGCTTCCGCGGGGAGATCGTCAACGGCTTCGAGTTCACGGAGGAGGCCCGCCGGCACGACGCCCGGCGGATGGTGACGGCGTACCACACGGCCGCCTCCACGCTGAACCTCGTCCGGGCCTTCACGCAGGGCGGCTTCGCCGATCTGCGCAGCGTCCACCAGTGGAACCGCGGCTTCATGGAGAACCCTGCTCACAAGCAGTACGAGCGGATCGCCGCCGAGATCGATCGGGCCGTGCGGTTCATGGCCGCCGCCGGGGCGGACTTCGAGGCCATGCGCCGCACCGAGTTCTATGCCGCGCACGAGGCCCTGCTGCTCGACTATGAGCGCGCCCTCACCCGACTCGACTCCCGGACCGGCACGCCCTACGCCACGAGCGCGCACTTCCTCTGGATCGGTGAGCGCACCCGCGAGGCCGACGGCGCCCACGTGGACTTCCTCTCCCGTGTGCGCAACCCGATCGGCGTCAAGCTGGGCCCGAGCACCACGGTGGACGATGTCCGCGCGCTCGCGGACCGGCTCGACCCTGAGCGCGAGCCGGGCCGGCTCACGTTCATCGCCCGGATGGGCGCCTCGAAGATCCGGGACGTGCTCCCCGGGATCGTCGCGGGCGTGCAGGGCGAGGGTCTGCAGCCCGTGTGGGTCACCGACCCGATGCACGGCAACACCGTCACGGCCGCCAACGGCTACAAGACACGCCGGTTCGAGGACGTCATGGACGAGGTGTCCGGCTTCTTCGAGGTCCACCGCGGCCTCGGCACCCACCCCGGCGGCATCCACGTGGAGCTCACCGGCGACGACGTCGCCGAGTGCGTCGGCGGCGCAGACCCCGTGGCGGAGGCGGACTTCGACGCCCGCTACGAGACCCTGTGCGACCCGCGCCTGAACCACCAGCAGTCGCTCGAGCTGGCCTTCAAGGTCACCGACGCCCTGGCGCACCCGCACCGCGGCTGACCGCCCTCGGCCGGGCAGGACGTCGGCCCCGCACCGGGTACGGTGCGGGGCCGACGTCGTCCGCGGGGCCGGTCAGCCCACGGCGATCCGCACGTGCGACCCCTCCGGCAGGAGGGTAGCCGCGGGGGTCCCCTGGGCGGTGACCCGGGCGGTGCCGTGCGAGGGGCCGTCGACGTGCACCACGAGTCCGGCGTCCGTCAGGCGGGTGCGCGCCTCGGCGGCCGTCAGTCCGACGACGGGCGGCATCGCGTGCGTCGCCGCCCCCAGGGAGACGACCACGGACAACGCGGCGCCCGGCCGCAGGAGCGTGCCCGGGGCCGTGTCCTGGGCCGCCACGGTGCCGGCGGGCGTGGTGCGGTCCGCACGGCGCTCATGCACGTGGACGTCCAGCCCGGCCTCGTCCGCGGCACGGTGGGCCGCCCTCACCGTCAGACCGGTCAGATCCGGGGCCGGGACGGGCGCCGGACCGGCGGACACCGTCAGCGCGACGGGGGAGCTGCCGTCGACGGTGGCGCCGACCGCGGGCTCGGTGGCCAGCACCACGCCGTCGGACAGGCGTTCGTCGTGGCGCGTGGTGACCTGGGCGGTGAGACCGGCGTGGGCGAGGCGGGCGCGGGCATCGGCCTGGTCCAGTCCGGTGAGGGGAGGGACCACCGTCCCGGCGGGCCCGCCGAGGCCGCCGGCCCCGAGGGTGAACCCCAGGAGCAGGGCCACGCCGGTGAGCAGGAGCGTGACGGCCGCTCCGATCGCCACCGTCCGGCCGACGCCGGCGCCCAGCCGCTCGAGGGGCTCCCGCGCGGACCGGCGGTGCGCCCGGGCGCTCGGCGGGCGGCCCCCGCCGGTGCGGTCGGGCGCATGACCGGTGGCACCGTCCGCGGCCGGGACGCCGGCTCGGCGCGGCGCCGGGGCGCCGGGGGCCGGCGCGACCGGTGCCGCGACGATCCCGACGGGCAGGGTGCGGGTCGCGTCGTCGTCGAGGGCGCCGGTGGTGGCGAGCGCATGCCGGGGCACCGGTACGGTCTCCGAGGCCTTCTGCCCGCCGGTCCCGTCCCGGGGGCCAGGGTCCTCGGGCCCGGGCCCCTCGTCTTCCCGGGCCTCGGGCGGCGGCCTGTGGTCGAGCTCGACGTCCGACAGGCCGGCCCGCACCCGCTCGAGCGCGTCGAGCAGGGCCGTTGCGTCCTGGGGGCGGTCCCGGGGATCCGGCTCGGTGCACCACAGCACGAGGTCGTCGAGGCGCTCCGCGAGCCCGGGGACCAGGCTGGAGGGCACCGGCACACGCTCGTGCAGGTGCCGGTAGGCCACCTGGAGGGGACTGGCCGCTGTGAAGGGCTGGCGACCCGTGAGGAGCTCGAACAGGAGGATCCCGGCGGCGTACACGTCCGCCCGGGTGTCTGCCGGCTCCCCGGAGATGTGCTCCGGCGCCAGGTAGGCGGGCGTGCCCAGCACCGCCTGGCCGGTGGAGGTGTGGCCCGTGGCCGCGCGGGAGAGGCCGAAGTCCGCCACCGTCACGCGGCCGTCCTCCCGGACCAGCACGTTCTCCGGCTTCACGTCCCGGTGGACCAGTCCGGCGCGATGGGCGGCGGCGAGTCCGGCGAGGGTGGGCATGAGCAGGTCCAGCGCGCGGCGCGGGGTCAGGGGGGCCTCGGCACGGATCACCGAGCGCAGGGTGCGGCCCGGCACGAACTCCATCACGAGATAGGCGACCGTGTCCCCGGACGCGTCCACGGTGTGACCCTGGTCGAGGACGGCGACGACGTGGGGGTGGGAGATGCGGGCCGTCGTCTTGGCCTCCCGCTCGAACCGGGCCACGAGCGCGGGGTCCTCTGCGAGGTGGGGGTGCATGACCTTGAGGGCCACCATCCGGTCCAGCCGGCGGTCCAGTGCGCGATAGACGGTGGACATGCCCCCGCGCGCCACCCGGTCCAGGACCTCGTACCGGTCCTCCACGGTGGTGCCCACCAGCGGGTCCCGGCGCGAGCTGCTCATGCCCACCAGGGTAGAGGACCCGCCGCACGACCCCCGAGGGGGCGGGCGGGCGACGCCGTCGTCCGGGAGGGCCGGCGGCGGGCCGCGTACAGTGTCCGCGTGAGCACCGAGAACGCCCCCGAGACCACCGCCGACGCGATCCCCGCCGACGCCATCCCCGCCGACCTGGACGCCCTCGTGGGCGACTGGGTGACCCTGCCGGACGTGGCCGAGCACCTGGACATCCGCGTGACGCGCGTGCACAACCTGGTCTCCGAGCGCCGCCTCCTGGCCGTGCGCCGCCCCTCCCCGCCCGTGCGCTCCGTCCCTGCCGCGTTCCTCACCGGCACGGGGGTCCTGGAGTCCCTGCGCGGGACGCTCGTGCTGCTCCAGGACGCCGGGTACGACGACGAGGAGGCCCTGCGCTGGCTCTTCACCGAGGACGAGTCCCTGCCGGGCCGCCCCGTGGACGCCCTGCGTGAAGGCCACAAGACGGAGGTCCGCCGCCGGGCGCAGGCCCTCGCCTGGTGACGCGCTCCGCGCTGGCGGAGGAGGGCCGACCTCAGGCCGCACGCACCGTATAGGCGCGGATCAGGGCACTGAGCTCGTCCCGCACCGCGGCGGGCACGCCGTGGTCCGCCAGGGCGTCGAGGGCGTCCTCGGCCTGCCGGGAGAGGCGGGCCACCTCCTCCGCCACGGACGCGCGTGCGCCCACGGCGTCCAGCCGGTCCTGCCAGTGGCGGACCCGATCGGCGGTCATGTCCGGCTCGCCGAGCTCGGCGTCCAGCCGGTCCCCCTCCTCCGCGGGCAGCAGGGCCGAGGCGCGCGCGATCAGCACCGTCCGCTTGCCCTCGCGCAGGTCGTCGCCCGCCGGCTTGCCGGTGGTCCCCGGGTCGCCGAAGACGCCGAGCAGGTCGTCCTGCAGCTGGAAGGCGATCCCGAACGGGAGGCTCACTCGCTCGAAGGCGGCCACGAGGGGGTCGTCCGCCCCGGCGATCAGGCCGCCGAAGGCGAGGGGGTGCACGGCGGAGTACCGCGCGGCCTTGTACTCGACGACCGCCGCCGCCGCGCGCTCGGCGCCCCGCGGGTCGGCCGCGGCGGGGGCCATCTCCGCGGCCACGTCGAGGTACTGGCCGAGCATGACCTCCAGGCGCATCCGCTCCATCTCCGCCCGTGCACGCTCCGGCCGGGCGCTGCCCTCGAGGGCGCGGGAGAAGGTCGCGTCGCTCAGTGCCAGCGCCACGTCCCCGGCGAGGATGGCCGCGGCCACCCCGAAGTGCTCCGCGTCGTGGCGCCACCCGAGCTCGCGGTGGCGTGCCTCGAACGCCCGGTGCACGCTCGGCATGCCCCGGCGCGTGTCCGAGCGGTCCAGGATGTCGTCGTGCACGAGGGCCGCGGCCTGGAAGAGCTCGAACGCCGCACCGGCGGTGACGGGGCGGGGGTCGTCCGCGGCCCCGCCCGCGGCCCGCCAGCCGAGCCAGACCAGCACCGCCCGCAGCCGCTTGCCGGCGCCCGTCAGGCGCGCCAGGGCCTCCACCGCCGGCGCGGCGGCCGGGTGGATCCCGGCAGCGTGGGCGCTGTGCTCGGCGAGGATCTCCTCGAGCCGGGCGGCGACGGCGGCGCGGTAGTCGGACTCGGTCGTGGCGGGCTCGGTCGGCATGCCGCCACCCTAGCGGCCGGCCGGTAGGGTCGAGGGATGAGTGCCTCGACCCCGCCGAGCGGCCCGTCGGAGCAGGCCCGGGCCGCGGCGAGCATCCTCCACGTGGACATGGACGCCTTCTTCCTCTCGGTGGAGCTCCGTGAGCGGCCCGAGCTGATCGGGGCCCCCGCCGCCGTCGCGGCCCCGCACGGACGCTCCGTGGTGCTCTCCGCCTCCTACGCGGCGCGCGCGTACGGGGTGCGCTCAGCGATGCCGCTGGCGCACGCCCGCGCCCTCTGCCCGCCCCTCGTGGTGGTCCCGCCCCGCCAGCAGCTGTACCGGGAGGTCTCCGCCGAGGTCATGGCCCTGTTCGACCGGGTCACCGCGGTCCGGGAGCAGCTGAGTGTGGACGAGGCCTTCCTGGACGTGGCCGGCGCCCGACGCCGGCTCGGTCCGCCCGAGCGGATCGGGCGCCTCGTGCGGGAGCGGGTGCGGGCCGAGCTCGGCCTGCCGTGCACGGTGGGGGCCGCCGGGGTGAAGTTCGTGGCCAAGATGGCCTCCACCGCCGCCAAGCCGGAGGGACTGCTCGTGGTCCCGCCCGAGCGCACCCTGGAGTTCCTCCACCCGCGCCCCGTGGACCACCTCTGGGGCGTCGGCCCGCAGGCGGCCCGGCGGCTGCGGGATCGGGGCGTGGCCACCATCGGCGACCTGGCCGCCGTCGACCCCACGCGGCTGCGCGGGTGGTTCGGCGCCGCGGGCGAGCAGTGGCACGCGCTCGCCTGGGGCCGGGACCCGCGGCCGGTCGCTCCGCGGGCGGACGCCAAGACCATCGGCGCGGACCACACCTTCGACGTCGACGCCACGGACCCGGCCGATGTGGACCGCGAGGTGCTGCGCCTGAGCCTGCACGTGGCCGCGCGCCTGCGCGCGACCGGCGTCGAGGCCCGGGCGGTGACGGTGCGCGTCAAGGACCCCGCGCAGCGGGTGCGCAGCCGCACAGGCCGGCTGCCCCGCCCCTCGGCCGCCGGCCACGTCCTCCACGAGCACGCGGGGCCGCTGGTGGCCGCGCTGCTGCGGGAGCGGCCCCATCCCGTGCGGCTCGTGGGCGTGCGCGCGGAGCGGCTCGGGGCGCCGGGTGAGGGCGGCGAGGGCCAGGAGGCGCTCTTCGAGTCGCCGGGGGGCGGGCAGGGCGGCCCGAACCCTGCCGCCGAGGTCGGCTGGTCCCGGGCCGAGGAGGCGGCCGACGCCGTCGCCCGCCGTTTCCCCGGCCTGGACCTGCGCCCGGCGACCCTGCTCGAGCGACGGCCGCGGACGGGCCCGGAGGGACCGCGCTGACCTGGCGCCGCCCGGGGGGAGGCGACTACCCTGGTCCCACCGGCGTACCACGGCGCCGTCCACGGGGGCAGGCGCGGCCCGCCCCGGATCGAAGGAGACCGAGTGCCCCTCTCGGATCATGAGCAGCGTGTTCTCGAGCAGCTCGAGCGCCAGCTGAACGACGACGACCCGCGCCTGGCCACCCGACTGGCCGACACCGGCGGCTCGGCCATCCCGGTGCGGCGCGTCGTCCTCGGGGCGGTGCTGGCCGTCGCCGGCCTGGCCGTGGTCCTCACCGGCGTGAGCACCCAGCTCGTCCTCGTGGGCGTCCTCGGCACGGCTCTGCTCGGCGCGGGCATCCTCGTGGCCACCCTGCCGCACCGCGGGGAGGGCCCGGGCACGCGTCCGGCGACGTCCTCCGGTCCCCGCGCGCAGCGGTCCCGCTCGCGGGGCTCGATCATGGCGCGCCTGGAGCGCGACTGGGACGAGCGCGGGCGTCCGCGCCCCTGACCCGCCCGCCCCCAGGGCCCCCGTTCCGCACCGCGGAGCGGGGGCCCTCGCCGTGCAGGCGGCCCCGCGGGCCCTCCACCTCCCTCCACCCCTGCGGACGCAGCGCTCCGATCCCGCCCCGGTGGCCGCGCGGGGCGGGGAGGGCGCGGGGTCGAGGCGCGCCGTTTCCCTCCGCCTTCCTCCGCGTCACCTGGACGTAGCCGCCTGTTCTCACCGGGTCTCGCCGCAGGGTGGTGTGGGGAGGAAAGTGGGGTAAAGTGGAGGGCAGAAGAGAGTGGGCTCCGACCTGGTCGGGCGGGCCCTCGTGGAGCAGGGGGGTGCACGGTGTTCCTGGGCACCTACACCCCCCGGCTGGACGAGAAGCACCGGCTGATCCTGCCGGCGAAGTTCCGCGAGGAGCTCGCCGACGGGCTCGTGCTCACCCGTGGGCAGGAGCGGTGCGTGTACGTGTTCAGCGCCGCCGAGTTCGGCCGGGTGCACGAGCAGCTGCGTGCGGCTCCGCTCTCCTCGCGGCAGGCGCGGGACTACATCCGCGTCTTCCTCTCCGGCGCCTCGGACGAGGTCCCGGACAAGCAGGGCCGCGTCACGGTCCCCGCGCCGCTGCGCCAGTACGCGGGGCTGGACCGGGACGTCACGGTGATCGGCGCGGGCAGCCGCGCGGAGATCTGGGACACCGCGGCCTGGACCGAGTACCTGGCCGCGCAGGAGGCGGCCTTCTCCGAGACGGACGAGGACGTCCTGGGCGGCATCCTCTGACCACCACCGCGCGAGACCTCCCGCCGGCGCCGGCGCACCTGACCCGACTTCCCCTGGGCCAGGCGCGACGACGGTCGACGGGGATCCCGTCCCGATGGCGGCACCACCACGAACGCGACCAGGGAGGTGGGATGATGGACACGCACCGACAGCGCCCCGAGGACCGCCACGCCCCCGTGATGCGGGACCGCGTGGTGGACCTGCTCGCCCCCGGGGTGCAGGCCGCGCTGGACGCGGGACGCGCGCCCGTGGCGCTCGACGGCACCCTGGGCATGGGCGGGCACACCGAGGCCCTCCTCACCCGCTATCCCGAGCTGCGTGTCGTCGGCGTCGACCGCGACCCGAACGCCCTGGCCATGGCCGCCGAGCGGCTCGGCGCCCTCGCCGACCGCCTCGTGCCCTTCCACGGGACCTACGACCGGGTGCCCGAGGCGCTCGCGGCCGCCGGCGTGGAGCGCATGGACGCCGCGCTCTACGACCTCGGTGTCTCCTCCTACCAGCTCGACGCGCGGGAGCGCGGCTTCGCGTACTCCTACGACGCCCCGCTGGACATGCGCATGGACACCACCGCCGGCCGGACCGCGGCCGACCTGGTGGCCGAGCTCGACGAGTCCGAGCTGAAGCGCATCCTCCGCCGCGACGGCGAGGAGCGGTTCGCGGGCCCCATCGCGCGCGCGGTGGTGCGCGCCCGGCAGGAGGCGCCGATCCTCACCACCGGGCGACTCGTCGAGGTCATCCGCGGCGCCGTGCCCGTGGCGGCCGGCGCGAAGGGCGGCCACCCGGCCAAGCGCACCTTCCAGGCGCTGCGGATCGCGGTCAACGAGGAGCTCGACATCCTCGACCGCGCCGTCCCGGCCGCGCTCGAGGGCCTGGCGGTCGGCGGGCGCCTGGTGGTGATGAGCTACCACTCGCTCGAGGACCGGATCGCCAAGCGCCACCTCCAGGCGTGGGCCGCGTCCACCGCGCCGCCCGGGTTCCCGGTGGAGCTGCCGGAGCACCGGCCCGTGGTGAGGGTCCTGACGCGGGGCACGGAGAGGCCCACGGAGGAAGAAGTCGAAGAGAATCGCCGCGCCTCCTCCGCGAAGGTGCGTGCGGTTGAGAAGATCAAGGCGTCGAGGACTTCAGCATGACGGCGTATGAGGAGGCTGGGATGAGCGCACAGGCGCGGATGGACGGGGCCCCGGCGGCGTGGCAGCAGGCAGAGGCCGCCCCCGGGCGACGCCCCTCCCAGCGCACCCCGCTGGCCGTGGTCCCCGCGCCCCTGCCCCGGTCGGGCTCCGGCGTGGCGGTGCTGTGCGCCGTCGTCCTCCTCGTGGCGCTGGCCCTGGTGCTCGTCATGAACATCAGCATGTCCAACCGCCAGTACGCTCTGATCGACCTGCGCGACCGCCAGGTGGAGGTCACCGAGGCCAACGAGCGCCTGGCGGAGCAGGTCGGGTACCTCGACGCGCCACAGAACCTCGCGGCCCGCGCCGACGCCCTCGGGATGGTCCCCGCCGCCGGCGCGGGCATCGTGGACGCCTCCTCCGGGCAGATCGCCCCGGCCACCGCGCGTGGCGAGGCGGCCGGCCTGGTCACCGCGCACGTGGGGCCGCCGGCCGACGCGGACGAGGCCCGCCAGGGGCTGGCCGCCTCCGCGGCCGCCCAGGCCGAGCTCGCCGGCCCCCGCACCCTGACCCCGGAGGAGGCCGCGGCGGCCGCGTCCGGGTCCGCCGCCCCCGCCGTCGAGGGGGGCGCAGGCACGCCGGGCCCCGCCGAGCCGACCGACGGGTCCGACGAGCACTGATGGCAGGTCCGGACCCCCGCGGCTCGACCACCGTCCCCGCCCCCGGAGACCTCGGCCTCCGCAGCCGCGCCGCCATGCTGGCCCTCGTGGCGCTGCTCCTGCTCCTCGGGCTGCGCCTCGTCTGGGTGCAGGGCGTCGACCCCACCGGCCAGGCCGCCGCGGCCATGGACGAGCGGCTCACCACGCAGGAGATCCGCCCCGAGCGCGGCGCGATCACGGACCGTGACGGGCACATCCTGGCCGAGAGCGTGAGACGCTACGACATCGTGGCCGACCAGCGGATCGTCAAGGACTTCAAGGAGTACGACGTGGAGCGCCGCGAGCAGGTGCTCGTGGACGTCGGCTCCCGCCTGGCGACCCTGGCCGACGTGCTGGACATGCCGGAGGAGGAGGTCCGTGCTCGGACCCTCGGCTCGAGCCCCTACTCGGTGGTGAAGGCCTCGGTGACCCCGGAGGTCCGCGACCGCGTCATGGCGCTGAACCTGCCGGGGGTCCTCGCGGAGGCCGTCGACCGGCGCACCTACCCCAACGGCGCCGTGGCCGGCGGCGTCCTGGGGTTCATGGGCCGGGACGGCGTGCCGCTGGAGGGCCTGGAGAAGAGCCAGGACGAGGTCCTCTCCGGCACGCCCGGCGAGCGGAGCTTCGAGGTGGGTGCGGACGGGATCCGGATCCCCATCGCCGAGCAGGAGGTCACCCCCGCCGTCGACGGCGCCGACCTGCGGCTCACCCTGGACAAGGACGCCCAGTGGTACGCCCAGGAGGCGGTGGCGGCGCTCGCGGAGAAGCACGATGCGGAGTGGGCGAACGCCGTGGTGATGGACGTGCGCACCGGGGAGCTGCTGGTGCTGGCCGACTCCACCACCGTGGACCCGGGCGACCCCTCGGCGACCCCGGCGGAGTTCCGCACGGCCACGGTGGTGCGCACCCCGTACGAGCCCGGCTCGACGGGCAAGGCCGTGACGATGGCCGCGGCGATCGACGCGACGGACCTCACCGCGCACTCCGGGTTCGAGGTGCCGGACCGGCTCGAGTTCCCGGGGCAGCCCCCGATCCGCGATGCCTCCTCGCATGCCACCTTCGAGATGACCGTGGCGGGCATCTTCGCCCGCTCCTACAACACGGGCACCGTGCAGATCGCCGAGAGGCTGTCGGATGAGCGGCGCCACGAGTACATGCGGGCCTTCGGCATCGGTGGACCGATCGAGCTCGGCCTGCCCTACCCCGCCACCAGCGTCCTGCAGGAGCCGGAGGACTGGGACGGGCGGCAGCGCCTGGTGAACGCGTTCGGGCAGGGCTACACCGTGACCACCGTGCACACCGCCCAGCAGTTCCAGGCCCTGGCCAACGGCGGCGTCCTGGAGCCGGCCCGCCTGATCCGGTCCACGGTGGACGCCGACGGCGCCGAGCACCGCTGGCCGGCCGCGGCCGAGCCCCGCCGGGTGGTCTCCGAGGACACCGCCCGGCAGATGCTCGGGATGATGGAGACGGTGGTGACCCAGGGCACCAGCGGGACCGCCGCGATCCCCGGCTACCGGGTGGGCGGCAAGTCCTCCACCGCGCAGGTGGCGGGCCGCACCGGCACCTACGACGGGTTCAACTACGGCTTCACCGCCGTGGCGCCCCTCGACGACCCGCGGTTCGTGGTCTCCGTCTCCATGAACCGCCCGGCCTCGGGCGGCAGCTCGGCGGTGGTGGCCGCGACGGCGTCCCGCATCATGGCCCATCTGCTCGGACAGGCGGGCGTGCCCGCCACCGGCGACGGCCCGCAGGACTACCACGTGTTCGTGGACGACCCGCAGGAGCGTCCGTGGTGACTCACGCGGCAACCGCACCGACCCCATCCGGCCCCCAGGAGGACCCCATGCCCCAGACCACCGCTTCGAGCGGGACGCCGTCCCCGGCCGAGCAGGACCTCGCCTTCCGCCCGTCCGCGGTGGTGCCCGTGGACTGGTCCGTGATCGCCGAAGCGCTGGAGGCCGCCGGTCAGGCCGTGCGGGTCCGCGGTGGCGAGCCCGACCGTCCGGTGACGGGCGCCGCGCTGGACTCCCGGGTGGTGCGCGAGGGGGATCTGTACGTTGCCCTGCCGGGCGCCCGTGCGCACGGCGCGAGCTTCGCGCGCGCCGCGGTGGACGCGGGGGCGGCGGGCGTGCTGACCGACGCCGGAGGCGTGCGCATCCTCGCGGACCTGGGCCTGGGGGACGTCCCGGCCCTCGAGGTCGACTCGGCGCGCGCCGCGGCGGGTGTGGCGGCCGCCCGCGTGTACGGGGGCGGCGTGGCGGCCGGCCCCGTGCTGCTCGGCGTGACCGGCACCAACGGGAAGACCACCACGAGCTTCCTGGTCGCCTCGATCGTGGAGGCCCTGGGCCGGCGTTCGGGGATCATCGGGACCATCCTCACCCGCGCCGGGGAGCGGGAGGTGCCCTCCACGCTCACCACCCCGGAGTCCACGCAGCTGCACGCCCTCATGGCCCTCATGCGGGAGGAGGGGGTGGACACGGCCGTCATGGAGGTCTCCTCGCACGCCGTCGAGTACCGGCGGATCGCCGGCCTGCGCTACGCAGCGGCGGGGTTCACCAACCTGACCCAGGACCACCTGGACCTGCACGGGTCCATGGACGCGTACCTCGAGGCCAAGCTGGGGCTCTTCCACACGGAGCGCTGCGACCGCGCGGTGATCACCCTCGACGGCGGCGAGGGTCCCCGGTGGGGTGTCGCGGCCGCCTCCCGGGCCCAGGCGCCCGTGACCACGCTCGCCCTGGGCCCGGCCGCACCGCACCCGGGCGCCCTCGAGCGCGAGGCGCCGGACGTCCGGCCCGACTGGGCCGTGACGGAGATGGTGCCGGACGGCCTCGGCCACCGCTTCACGCTGACCGAGACCGCCACCGGTCGGACGCTGCGCGCGTCGGTGGGCCTGCCGGGCCGGTTCAACGTGGCCAACGCCGCGCTGGCCGTCCTCCTGGTGCTCGCCGCCGTGGGGGAGGAGCGCCGCGACGAGCTCGCCGCCCTCCTCGACGTGCCCGCCGGGGAAGGCCCCCTGGCCGCCGCCGTGCCGGGCCGCATGGAGGTCGTCGGCCGGGAGCCGGACGCCGTCGTCGACTTCGCCCACAACCCCGACGGCATGGTGCAGGCCCTGCGCTCCCTCGCCGAGGCGCGTGCCGCGGCCGGGCGGACCGGCCGAACCCTCATCGTCGTCGGCGCGGCGGGGGACCGCGACGCCGCCAAGCGCCCCGTGATGGGGCGCATCGCCGCCGAGCATGCGGACGTGGTGCTCATCACGGACGACACGCCCCACTCGGAGGACCCGGCCCCCATCCGCGCCCAGGTCCTCGAGGGCGCCCGGGCCGAGGCGGACCGGGCCGCCGAGTCCGGGCGGCACGTCGTGGTCGAGGAGCACGACGACCGCGCGGCAGCCATCCGCCGGGCCGTGGAGCTCGCCCGGCCCGAGGACGGGATCCTCGTGGCCGGCCGCGGCCATGAGACGGAGATGGACTACGACGGGACACCGGTGCCGCTCGACGACCGGGTGGCCCTGCGCGAGGCCCTCGCCGAGGCGGGCCGTGCCGGGTCGAACCGGGTCAGCGGGGGTAAGGTGCACGGGTCATGATCGCTCTCACCGCTTCCCAGGTCGCCGAGGTCGTCTCCGGCACGCTCTCCCCGACACTCGATCCGCAGACCGTGCTGACCCACGTCACCCCCGACTCCCGGGAGGTCGCGGCGGGGGGCACGCTCTACGTCGCCAAGCCCGGCGAGCGCGCCGACGGTCACGACTTCATCGACGCGGCCCTGGCCGCGGGGGCCTCCGCCGTGCTGGCCGAGCGCGTGACCCACGCGCCGGACGGCGCCGAGCACCCGGCCGTGGTGGTCGAGGACGCCGTCCTGGCCATGGGCGCCCTGGCGCGCGAGGTCGTGCGCCGCGTGCGCGAGCACTCGCCGACCACGGTCGTCGGGATCACGGGCTCGGCCGGCAAGACGACGACCAAGGACCTGCTGGCCGCCCTGCTGTCCACGCAGGGGCCGACGGTCGCCCCCGTGGGTTCGTTCAACGGCGAGGTGGGCGTCCCGCTGACGGTCTTCCGCGCGGAGCTGGACACCCGGTACCTGATCGTCGAGATGGGTGCGGACCACGTCGGGAACATCGAGTATCTGTGCGACATCGCGCGGCCGGACATCGGCGTCGTGCTCATGGTGGGCACCGCCCACGCCGGCAGCTTCGGCGGCGTGGACAACATCGCGAAGACCAAGGGCGAGCTGGTCGAGGCCCTCGGGCCGGACGGCGTCGCCGTGCTGAACCGGGACGACCCCCGCGTGGCGGCCATGGCGGCCCGCACCCCGGCGCCCGTCACGTGGTTCTCCGCGGACGAGGCCACGGCGGTGGAGGCGGCCGCGGACGTCGCGGCCGGCCGCGCCGCCGGGGTGGTCCTGGCGCGCGGGCTCGCCGCCGACGCCGACGAGCACCCCGTCCTGGACCTGCAGATCGGCACGGACCTGGACGCCCCGCGGCACCGCGTGGTGTCCGGCCTCACCGGCGTGCACCACGCCCACAACCTCCTGGCGGCCGCGGCGGCGGCCCACGCCGCGGGCATGGCGCCCGGGCAGATCGCCGCCGCCCTCGACGGGCTCGGGCCGACCAGCCGCCACCGCATGCAGCGCACCGACCGTGCGGACGGCGTGAGCATCATCAACGACGCGTACAACGCCAACCCGGAGTCGATGCGCGCCGCCCTGCGGACCCTGGCCACGCTCGGCCGGTCCTCTGGTCGGCGCACGTGGGCCGTGCTGGGCGAGATGCTCGAGCTCGGCGACGCGCGGGTGCGCGAGCACACGCTGGTCGGCGAGTCCGTGGTGCGCCTCAACATCTCCCAGCTGCTCGTGGTGGGCGCCGGCGCCCGCCCGCTGTACGTCGGTGCGGTCAACGAGGGCAGCTGGGGGGACGAGGCCCACTTCGTCGACGACGCCGCGCAGGCCGAGAAGTTCCTCGCCGGCCGCCTGGCGCCCGGCGACATCGTCCTCGTGAAGTCCTCCAACGGGGTCGGGCTCGCCGCCCTCGGCGAGCGCCTGGCGAGCGCCGACGACCTCACCTCCCCGTCCGACCCCGTGAAGGAGACGCGACCGTGATCGGCCTGCTCATCGGCGGCGTGCTCGGCCTGGTCCTCACCGGCCTGGGCACCCCGCTGTTCATCCGCTACCTCGTCAAGCAGGGCTACGGCCAGCAGGTGCGCGACGACGGCCCGCAGACGCACAAGTCCAAGCGCGGCACGCCCACGATGGGCGGATTCGTCATCATCTCCGCGCTGGTGGTCGGCTACCTGGCGACGCACCTGGTCCTGGCCCTGCTGGGCAGCGAGCTCGCGGGCCCGACGGCGTCGGGGTGGCTCGTCCTGCTCCTCACGGTGGGCATGGCGTTCGTCGGCTGGATCGACGACTACACCAAGATCGCGAAGCAGCGCTCCCTCGGCCTCACGCCGAAGGGCAAGATCATCCTGCAGGCGGCGATCGGCACGGCCTTCGCCGTGCTCGCGCTGCTGTTCCCCGACGGCCATGAGGGGCTCACGCCCGCCTCGACGGCGATCTCGTTCGTCCGCGACCTGCCGTGGCTCGAGCTGGCCTTCGCCGGGCCCCTGCTCGGGGCGGTCCTCTTCGTGGTCTGGTCCAACCTGATCACCACCGCCACCACCAACGCCGTCAACCTCACGGACGGCCTCGACGGCCTGGCGACCGGCGCGACCGCCATGGTCACCGGCGCCTACGTCCTGATCACGCTGTTCCAGGCGGGCCAGGACTGCGCCGGCGAGGCGGCCCCCGGCTGCTACGAGGTCCGCGACCCGATGGACCTCGGCCTGCTCGCCGCGGTGCTGACCGGCGCGCTGCTCGGCTTCCTCTGGTGGAACACCTCCCCGGCGAAGATCTTCATGGGGGACACCGGCTCCCTCGGCCTGGGCGGCGCCCTCGCGGGCCTGGCGATCCTCACCCGCACCGAGATGCTGGTGATCGTCCTGGCCGGGCTCATGGTGGCCATCACCCTGTCCGTGATCATCCAGGTGGGGTACTTCAAGGTGTCCGGCGGCAGGCGGGTGTTCCTCATGGCGCCGCTGCAGCACCACTTCGAGCTCAAGGGGTGGGCCGAGGTCACCGTCGTGGTCCGGTTCTGGCTCATCTCCCTGCTGTGCGTGAGCGCCGGCCTCTCGCTCTTCTACGGCGAGTGGCTGCTGCACCAGGGCGGTCTGGCGGGGGTGACCCCGTGAGCGGCGCGCCGACCCCCGTGACCCGTCCGATCGCGGACACCGACCGCACCCGTGACCTGTCCTCGTGGGACGACGCCGGCTGGCGCGGCCTGCGGGTCGTGGTCACGGGCCTCGGGGTGAGCGGCTTCGCCGCCGCGGACACCCTGGCCGAGCTGGGCGCCGTCGTCGTGGTGGTGGACGGGGCGGACACCCCGGAGAACCGGGCGAAGGCGGAGACCCTGCGCATCGTCGGCGTCGCCGACGTCCTGCTCTCGGAGGAGGCCACCCGGTCCCTGCCCGCCGTGGCCGGCGAGCCCGCCGATCTGGTGGTGACCTCCCCGGGCTGGCGCCCGGACCAGCCGCTGCTGATGGCGGCCCATGCCGCGGGCCTGCCCATCTGGTCGGACGTGGAGCTGGCGTGGCGCGTGCGCGAGCGCGCCGGCCGGCCCACGGCCGAGTGGGTCTGCCTGACCGGCACGAACGGCAAGACCACCACCGTGACCATGGTGGAGGCCATCCTGCGCGCCGACGGGCGCCGCGCCCTGGCGTGCGGCAACGTCGGCACCCCCGTGCTCGACGCCGTCCGCGACCCCGAGGGCTACGACACGCTGGCGCTCGAGCTCTCCAGCTTCCAGCTGCACTGGACGCACCGGATCGAGCCCGCCTCGTCCGCCGTCCTGAACCTCGCCGAGGACCACGTGGACTGGCACGGCTCCATGGAGGAGTACGCCGC
This sequence comes from Micrococcus lacusdianchii, assembly GCF_023155805.1. Lineage (GTDB taxonomy): Bacteria > Actinomycetota > Actinomycetes > Actinomycetales > Micrococcaceae > Micrococcus > Micrococcus lacusdianchii. The sequence continues at coordinate 53,843 of NZ_JAKNUW010000011.1, forward strand.
GGCCAAGGGCAAGGTGTACGAGAACACCGCCGTCGCGTGCGTCTACAACCAGGCGGACGCGCTCACCCGCACGCTCGTGGAGCGTGCGGACGTCCAGGAGGGCTGCCGCGCCGTCGGGTTCACCACGGACAGCCCCGCCGTCTCCGACGTGGGCGTGGTGGACGGGATCCTGGTGGACCGGGCCTTCCTCGAGAACCGGCGCCACGAGGCCGTGGCCCTCGCGGAGCGGGCCGACCTGGGCCCCGTGGCCCCGCGCCACACCGTGGCGAACGCCGCCGCGGCCGCGGCGCTGACGCGCGCCGTGGGCGTCTCCCCGGAGGCCGTGGCGGAGGGGCTGCGCTCCTACGACCGCGGCGAGCACCGCATCCAGCTCGTCGCCACGTCCCGGGACGTCATGTGGGTCAACGACTCCAAGGCCACCAACCCGCACGCGGCGGGCGCGTCCCTGGCGGCGTTCTCCTCGATCGTCTGGCTCGCCGGCGGCCTGCCCAAGGGCGTGACCTATGCGGAGCTCGTGGCCGCCCACGCCCACCGGCTGCGCGCCGTGGTCCTGCTGGGCACGGACTCCTCGGCCCTGCGTCGCGCGCTCGCCGAGCACGCGCCGGACGTGCCGGTCCACGCGCCGCTCGCCGACGCCGAGGGCGCGGGCTCCCCGGACGGCCCGGCCGTCATGGCCGAGGCGGTCCGGACCGCCGACCGCCTCGCCCGCCCGGGGGACACCGTGCTCATGGCGCCCGCCGCCGCCTCGATGGACCAGTTCCGCTCGTACGCCCAGCGCGGGGAGGCGTTCATCGACGCCGTCGCCGCGCTCACGGCCGAGCACGGCTGGGACGTCGACGACGCCCCCGGGGCCTGACCCCCGCCATCGCCCCCGCCCCGTCATCCGAGAGGAGCCGCCATGCCGGCCACCGCGACCCGCGCCGACCGCAGCCCCCGTGCGGCGGAGCCGTCACCCCGCGGGGGCCGGATGGGCGCCCTCTGGCGGGTGCTGGAGGGACCTCGCGCCCTCGACGTCGCCGCCCTCCTGATCGGGGTGTGCACGGCCGTCCTGACCGTGCTCGGCCTCGTGATGGTCCTCTCGTCCTCCTCCGTCGAGGCCATCGGCAGCACCGACGGCTCGTACGGGCTCTTCCGCCGCCAGGCCCTGTGGGCCGTCGGCGGCCTGGCGGCGCTCCTGGTGCTGCGTCGTCTGCCCCTGCGGGTGCTCAAGAGCCTCGCCTGGCCGGCGTTCGGCCTGGCGTTCGTCCTCCTGAGCCTCGTGGCGTTCACCTCCCTGGGCAAGGAGGTCGGCGGCAACACGAACTGGCTGCGCATCGGCGGGTTCACCATGCAGCCCTCGGAGGCGGCGAAGCTGGCCATGGCCCTGTGGGCGGCCGCGGTGCTGGAGCGCAAGGGACGCCTGATCCGGCACGTGCACCACGCCCTCGTGCCGGTGCTCCCCTTCGGCCTGGTCCTGGTGGTCCTCGTGCTGCGGGGGCGGGACCTCGGCACCGCCATCATCCTCACGGGGATCCTCGCGACGATCCTCTTCATCGCCGGGACCAACCGCAAGGTCTTCATCGCCTTCGCGGCGCTGGCGGCCACGGTGGCGATCGCCATGGTCCTGCTCGCCAAGAACCGTCTGGTGCGCGTCCAGGCCTGGCTGTTCGGCTGCGAGGGACTGGAGACCTCGGGCGACCCCTGCTTCCAGCCCGACCACGGGATCTACGCGCTCGCGTCGGGCGGCTGGTGGGGGGTGGGCCTCGGCCAGTCGCGGCAGAAGTGGAGCTACATCCCCGAGGCGGAGAACGACTTCATCTTCACCATCCTGGGCGAGGAGCTGGGCCTCGTGGGGAGCCTCGCCGTGCTCGCCGCGTTCCTGGGCCTGGCGATCGGCATGTACACGCTCGCCGCCCGGACCACGTCCCCGTTCATCCGCCTGGCCACCTGGGGCGTCATGGCCTGGCTCGTGGGCCAGGCATTCGTGAACATCGCCATGGTCACCGGGCTGCTGCCGGTGATCGGTGTGCCGCTGCCGTTCATCTCCTATGGTGGTTCCGCGCTCACCCTCGCCCTCGCCGGCGTGGGCGTCGTCCTCGCCTTCGCCCGGCACGAGCGCGAGGCGCTGCGCCGCGAGGGCGCCCCTGACGCGCCCACCCCCGACCCGTCCGTCCGTCCGCAGGAGACCCGATGACCACCTCGCCCGACGCCGACCGTCCGCTGCGGGTGGTGCTCGCCGGCGGCGGCACCGCCGGCCACATCTCGCCCATGCTCGCGATCGCCCGCGCCCTCCAGCGGCGCCCCGGTCCGGGGGCCGTGTGCACCATGGTGGGCACCGCCTCCGGCATGGAGACCCGCCTCGTCCCGGACGCCGGGTTCGAGCTGGACCTCGTGGACCGCGTGCCGCTGCCGCGCCGCCCCTCCATGGACCTGGTCCGCCTGCCCGGACGCCTGCGCAGCGCCGTGGCCGCCGGCGCCCGCATCCTCGCCGACCGGCAGGCCGACGTGCTGGTCGGCGTCGGCGGCTACGTGTCGACACCGCTGTACCTGGCCGCCTTCCGGGCGGGCGTGCCCGTCGTCGTCCACGAGGCGAACGCGAAGCCGGGCCTGGCGAACCGCGTGGGCGCCCTCCGGGCCGCGGCCGTCGGGACGGCCCTGCCCGAGACCCGCCTGCGCGGCGCCCGGTGGGTGGGCATGCCCATGCGTCCGGAGATCTCGGGCCTCGACCGGTCCACGGCACGCGTGGCGGCCCGCGCGGCCCTCGGCCTGGACCCCGACCGGACCACCGTGGTGGTCACCGGCGGCAGCTCCGGCGCGCTCAACGTGAACCGCACCGTCGAGGAGTCCCTCGACGACCTCCTGGGCGCGGGCCTGCAGGTGCTGCACCTGACCGGCCGCGGCAAGGCGGTGACAGACGCCGCGGGTGCCCCCCTGCGCCGGGACGGCTACGTCCAGCGCGAGTACCTGGACGGCATGGAGCAGGCCTACGCCACGGCCGACCTGATCGTGGCGCGCTCCGGCGCGGGCACGGTGTGCGAGGTCGGCGCGGTGGGCCTGCCCGCCGTGTTCGTGCCCCTGCCCGTCGGCAACGGGGAGCAGGCGCTGAACGCGCGCCCCATGGTGGACGCCGGAGGCGCCCTCCTGGTCCGTGATGAGGCGTTCCGTGCGGACTGGGTCCGGCGCGAGCTGGTCCCGCTGGCCACGGATCCGGCGCGCCTGCGCGCGATGGGCACGGCCGCCGCATGCCTGGGCGTGCGCGACGCGGACGAGCAGATGGCCGACCTCGTGCACGAGGCGGCCCGGGAAGGAGCACGCCGATGACCACCGAGGGCACCGCCGCACGGGGGACCGTGCATGATCTGGGCCGCGTCCACTTCCTCGGCATCGGCGGCGTGGGCGTCTCCGGCGTCGCGCGGATCCTCCAGGACCAGGGCGTGCCGGTCTCCGGGACGGACGCGAAGGACCTGCCCGTGATGCACCGCCTGGCCGAGGCGGGCGCGCGGATCACCGTGGGCTACGCCCCGCAGAACGTGGGGGAGGACGTCACGTGCGTCATCGCCTCCTCGATCGCCGGCCCCGGCAACCCCGAGTACGACGCCGCCGCGGCGCGCGGGCTGCGCATGATGCACCGTTCCGAGGGTCTGGCGATGGCGATGCGGGGGCACAAGGTGCTCGCCGTGGCGGGCACGCACGGCAAGACCACCACCTCCTCGATGGCCGCGATGGCCTTCACCGAGGTCGGCTGGGACCCCACGTTCGCCGTCGGCGCCGCCGTGGCGGGGCTCGGCACGAACGCCCGGGCCGGCAGGGGCGAGTGGTTCCTGGCCGAGGCTGACGAGTCGGACGGCACCCTGGTGGCCTACCCGAGCACCGTGGCGATCGTGACCACGGTGGAGGCCGACCACCTCGACCACTACGGCACCGAGGCGGCCGTCCACGAGGTGTTCCGCACCTTCGTCGGGCAGCTGCCGGCGGCGGACGAGGGCGGCGCCCTGGTGGCCTGCCTGGACGACGACGGCGCGGCCGGACTGGCCGCGTGGGCCCGGGAGAACGCGCGGGCCTCCGTGCTCACCTACGGCACGGCGGAGCGCGACGGCGTGGCGCCCGATCTGCTCGTGTCCGACCTGGAGGTCGAACCGGGCGAGTCCGGCGTCGGGCAGCGGGCCCGCTTCACGCTCGCGGACGGGCCGTCCCTGACCGTGCGCTTGCAGGTGCCGGGCCGGCACAACGCCCTCAACGCCGCCGCCGTGGCCCTGGCGGCGGTCCGTGCGGGGATGCCGTTCGAGGACGCGGTGCGCGGGCTCGAGGCCTTCCGGGGGACCGCCCGCCGCTTCGAGTTCCGCGGCGCGGGCCGCGGCGTGCGGGTCTTCGACGACTACGCGCACCACCCGACCGAGGTCGCGGCCGCCGTCTCGGCCGCCCGCGCGGTGGCCGGGGAGCACCGCGTCCACGTCCTGTTCCAGCCGCACCTGTTCTCCCGCACCCGCGACTTCGCCGTCGAGTTCGCCCAGGCCCTGTCCGGAGCGGACCGGGTGCGGGTCCTGCCCGTGTACGCGGCGCGGGAGGAGCCGATGCCGGGCGTCGACGCCGGCCTGATCGCCTCCCGCCTCACCACCGCGGACCCGGCGGACCGCGCCGTCGCCGAGGACCGCGGGGCCGCGGTCCGCGAGCTCGCCGACGGCGCCGCCCCCGGGGACGTGGTCCTGACCATGGGTGCCGGCGACGTCACGGCCCTCGGGGCCGACCTCGTCGCCCGTCTGGCGGACGATCCCTCCGCCGCCTCCGCGTGAGCCGCCGACGCGGGGCGACGGCCCCCCGTCGGGCCACCGCCCCGACCGGCAGCACCGTGGTGGCGTTCCCCGGACTCAGTGCCCGCCAGCGCCGGGTGCGCCGTCTCACGGCCGTGCTGGCCGCCCTGCTGGTGGCCGCCGCGGCCGTCTGGGCGGTCTTCCTCTCCCCGCTGCTGGCGGTGGACCGGATCGAGGTCACCGGCACGTCCCTCGTCGACCGGGACGTGGTGCGGTCCCGGCTGGAGCCGCTGATGGGCACGCCCCTGCCGCGGGTGCGCTCCGACGACGCCCGCGGGCTCCTGGAGGGCACCCCCGGCATCCGCGAGGTGACGTCCGTGGCACTGCCGCCGACCGGGGTGGAGGTCCGCGTGGCGGAGCTGGCCCCCACCGCCCGGGCGGAGGACGTCGAGGACGGCGTGCTGCTGGCGGACGGGTCCGTGCTGACCGGGGTCGCCGAGGAGACCCTGGTGCGGGCGCGGGAGGGGGAGGACGTCCTGCCCCGCGCCTCGGCCGGCCTCCTCGCCGCGGGACCGGACGTCCGGGCCGCCGCGGCGGCCGTGCTGGCGGGCCTGCCCGCGTCCGTGGCCGCCCGGGTGACGGGCGTGGACGCCCAGACCCCCGAGCAGGTGTCCCTGACCCTGGCGGACGGGCCGGTGCTGGTGTGGGGGGACGCGTCCCGCCCCGGGGCCAAGGCCGCCGTGGTGGAGGCGTTCCTCGACGGGACCGACGGCGCCGTGCGGGGTGTCTCCGAGCTCGACGTCTCCGTCCCGGAGCGGCCCCTGACCCGGTGACGGTGCACAAGGCCATGTCGGGTGCGATTCACCCTCTGATCGAGGGTGAGACCGCGCTCACCGGTCGCGACGGCGGCGAGCCGGGCCGGGCGGTCCTCGACCTTCACGTGAAGGTTGAAGAACGGCCGGAGAACGGCGCGCCGTCGCGCCAATTCCTTTGCGTCGCCCCGCCCGCGCGCAGTACGGTGGGACCGAACGCGCGCGCGTGACCTCCTTCAAGCACGCCTTGAGACCGGAGGCGTGAACCGGCTCGGCGGGACCCTCGTCCCCCAGGTCGCGCGCGGCACAGCGAGCATCGTCGAACAAGGGAATGGACACCGTGGCTGCACCCCAGAACTACCTGGCCGTCATCAAGGTCGTCGGCATCGGCGGCGGCGGCGTCAACGCCGTCAACCGCATGATCGAGACGGGGCTCCGCGGCGTGGAGTTCATTGCCATCAACACCGACGCGCAGGCCCTCCTGATGTCCGACGCGGACGTGAAGCTGGACGTGGGCCGGGAGCTGACCCGCGGCCTCGGCGCCGGCGCCAACCCGGAGGTGGGCCGCCAGGCCGCGGAGGACCACGCCGAGGAGATCGAGGAGGTCCTGCGCGGGGCGGACATGGTCTTCGTCACCGCCGGCGAGGGCGGCGGCACCGGCACCGGCGGCGCGCCCGTCGTGGCCCGCATCGCCCGCTCGCTCGGTGCGCTGACCATCGGCGTCGTGACCCGCCCCTTCACCTTCGAGGGCCGCCGCCGCGCGAGCTCGGCCGAGTCCGGCATCGACGCGCTGCGCGACGAGGTCGACACCCTGATCGTCATCCCCAACGACCGCCTGCTGTCCATCTCGGACCGCAACGTCTCCGTCATGGACGCGTTCCGCCAGGCGGACCAGGTGCTGCTGTCCGGCGTCCAGGGCATCACCGACCTCATCACCACCCCGGGCCTGATCAACCTCGACTTCGCGGACGTGAAGTCCGTCATGCAGGGGGCCGGCTCGGCCCTCATGGGCATCGGCCACGCCCAGGGCGAGGACCGTGCCGTCAAGGCGGCGGAGCTGGCGATCGCCTCGCCCCTGCTCGAGGCCTCGATCGACGGCGCCTACGGCGTCCTGCTCTCCATCCAGGGCGGCTCCGACCTGGGCCTGTTCGAGATCAACGAGGCCGCCCGCCTGGTGCAGGAGGTCGCGCACCCGGAGGCCAACATCATCTTCGGCGCCGTCATCGACGACGCCCTGGGCGACGAGGTGCGCGTGACCGTCATCGCCGCGGGCTTCGACAAGGTGGACGCCACCTCCGCCCCGGCCGCACCGCAGCAGCAGGCCGTGCCGCAGCAGGCGCCGCAGCAGCAGCCCGCCCCCCAGCGTGTCGCCCCGGCGCAGCCGGCGCCGCAGCAGCCAGCCGCCCCGCAGCGCACCCAGGTGCCGGGCACCATGCCGCTGTCCTCCTCGGGCGGTCAGCAGCAGGCGGCCCCGCAGCGGCGCCAGCAGGACCTGCCGGCCGTGGTGGAGCCGGAGCTGGGCGCCGGCGACCTCGACGTCCCGGACTTCCTGAAGTGATCCTCGGGGAGGGGCCGGTCGGGACCCAGCCGGTCCCGTCCGGCCCCTTCGTCCACCGGGCCGACCTGCGCCCGGACTCCCGGGGTCGGCGCGCGCACGTGGCCTGGACGTCCGTGGACGCCGGGAGCCTGGCGCTGCACATCCTCGGCGCGGACAACCCCTCGGGCCGGCGTGGCGTCGAGCGGTCACGGGCGGCCGTGGAGGACGCGATGGGCGTGGCCCGCGGCAGCACGTTCTACCTGGACCAGGTCCACTCCGCGGACGTCGTGACGGCGGACGGGATCGGCTGGGGCGGAGCCGCGGGTCCCGAGGCGGACGCCTCGGTGAGCCCAGACGGCGAGCAGCCGCTGGCCGTGCTGGTGGCCGACTGCCTGCCCGTGCTCTTCGTGGACGGTCTCACCGGAGCCACCGCGGCGGCCCACGCCGGGCGTCGGGGCCTGCTGGACGGCGTCCTGGAGCACACGGTCGAGGCCCTCGAGGCGCTGCGGCCCGCGGGCGCGCGCGGCACGTTCGGCATGAAGGCGTGGATCGGCCCCGGCGTGTGCGGCCGGTGCTACGAGGTGCCGGAGGACATGCGGGCCGACGCCGCCGCGCGGATCCCCGAGCTGCACTCCACCACATCGTGGGGCACGCCCGCGCTGAACCTGCCCGCCGGCGCCCAGGCGGTGCTGCGGAGCCGTGGAGTGGCGGTCGAGCGCATCGACGTGTGCACCCTCGAGGACGAGCGCGTCTTCTCCCACCGGCGCGATCCGGGACGAGGGCGCTTCGCCGGCCTCGTGTGGACCACCGATGCGCGGGCGGACGACCGTGGCTGAGACCGCCCCCGGCCGCGCACGGGACCCTCGGACGGCCGAGCTCGCCGCGCGCCTCGACGCCGTGCGGGAGCGCATCGCCCGCGCCGCCGCGGCCGCCGGCCGCGCCGACCTCCCGCGCCTCGTGGTGGTCACCAAGACCCATCCGGCCGAGGACGTCCTGCGGCTCGCCGCCCTCGGCGTCACGGACGTCGGGGAGAACCGGGACCAGGAGGCGCGGCCGAAGGCCGCGGAGACCGCCGCGCGGCTCGGGCCGGACGCCCCGCGCTGGCACTTCATCGGCCAGCTCCAGACGAACAAGGTCAAGCACGTCGTGAAGTACGCGGCGGCCGTGCACTCGGTGGACCGGGTCGAGCTCGTGGACGCCCTGTCCCGGGCCGTGGTCCTGCGCCGGGAGCGCGAGGGCGCGGACGCCGTCGCCGACCTGGAGTGCCTCGTCCAGGTGGACGTGGACGAGCGGGCCGACGCGCACCGCCCCGAGGGGATCGGACCCCGCGGCGGGGCGCCGCTGGACCGGGTCGACGCCGTCGCGGGCCGGCTGGCCGCCGCTCAGGGGCTGCGGCTGCGCGGCCTGATGTGCGTCGCCCCGCGCGGCGTGGACCCGGCCGCCGCGTTCGCCCGCCTGGCGCAGCTCGGGGCGCGCCTGCGCGCCGACCACCCGGAGGCCGACGTGCTGTCCATGGGCATGTCCGCCGACCTCGAGGCCGCGGTGGCCGTGGGGGCGACACACGTGCGGATCGGCTCGGACATCCTGGGGCCCCGCGGCCCCGTGGGTTAGCGTGGTCCAGCGCGACCCTGTCCGGGGCGCCCGACCCGACGACGAACGACGGCGGGTCCCGACCGCGGGACCCCGACGACGCGGAGGAAGCACATGGCCGGCGGCCTGAAGAAGACGATGATCTACCTCGGCCTGGCCGACGGCGACGAGTACGAGGAGCAGCAGCGGGTCGAACCCCGCGAGGCCGCGCCCCGGCGCGACGCCGTGGAGGCCCGCCGGGTGACCGAGGACACCGCCGTGCGCACGACCCTCGAGCCTGCCCCCGCGGTCCTCTCGGCCGGTGCCGGATCCTCGGCGGCTGAGCCCGCGCCGCGCCGGGCCGTCCGAGCGGAGCCCGAGCCGACCCCTCGACCGGCCCCCGACCAGGGGTATCGTGCACCGGTCACCCCCATCAAGCGAGCTGCCGCCTCGTCGGCCGAAGGAGACTCCGTGCGCACCCTGTCTACTGTCCACCCGCGCTCCTACAACGACGCGAAGAGCATCGGTGAGGCATTCCGCTCCGGCATGCCCGTGATCATGAACGTGACCGACCTGGGCGAGAACGAGGCCAAGCGCCTCGTGGACTTCGCCGCCGGCCTCGTGTTCGGCCTGCACGGGTCCATCTCTCGCATCACGAGCAAGGTCTTCCTGCTCACCCCCGCCACCGTCGAGGTGGTGGGGGAGGACTCCCCGGCTCCGCGTGACGCGGACGCCCCGTACGACAACGACTGATCGTGCAGCTGCTCCTCGCCCTCGCCTACCTGGTCCTGACCGTCGCGCTGGCCGCCCTCACGGTGCGGATCGTCCTGGACGTCACCCGCTCGTTCGCGCGGCAGTGGCGCCCGACGGGCCCCGCCCTCGTGATGGCCAGCGCCGTGTATGCGGTCACCGACCCATCCCTGGACGCCCTGCGCCGGAGGATCCCTCCGCTCAACCTGGGCGGAGTGGGCCTGGACCTGGCCTTCCTGGTCCTGTTCCTCGCCGTGGTGCTGCTGCGAACCCTGGTGCTCATCCTGGCCTGACGGACCGGCTGGGGGCGATGATATCGTCGACCACCGACAGTCCGGCGCCCCGCGGTCGCCCGCCGTGACAGCGAATCCCCGTCCCGGCCGCCGTGCGAGAGAGAGGGGTGCCCGCCGATGGCACTGTCCTGGGAAGACGTCGTCAACAAGGAGTTCCAGCTAACCAAGTTCCGCGAGGGCTACGACCGCGAGGAGGTCGAGGACTTCCTCGACGACGTGGTCGAGGAGCTCAAGCGCCTCACTGAGGCCAACGCGCGCCTGACGTCCGAGCTCGAGGAGTGCCGCGCGGGATCCCCGGCCGCCGCGCCGGAGCCCGCACAGGCGGACCCGGCCGTCGCGGACTCGACCCCGTCCCAGGCCGTGTCCGTCCCACAGCCCGCCGCCGATTCCGCGAGCTCCGCCGCCGGCATGCTGGCGATGGCTCAGCGCCTGCACGACGAGTACGTCGCCGAGGGCGAGCAGCGCCGAGCCCAGATCATCGCCGAGGCCGAGAGCACCGCCACCACCGTGGTCCGCGAGGCCGAGGAGACCCGGTCCCGCACGCTCACGGAACTGGAGACCCGTCGCAAGGGCCTCGAGGAGGACGTCGAGCGCCTGCGCGCCTTCGAGACCGACTACCGCGCCCGGCTGACCTCGTACATCGAGGGTCAGCTGCGGGAGATCACGTCCCAGGAGCGGGTCGCGCCCGCGCAGGGGACCGTGTGAGCGCTGGCGCCGTTCCCGAGGACACCGCCGCCCGCCCCGCCCCGCCCGTCCGTCGGACGGGGGTGAGGCGCGTCGTGCTCTCCGGGCTGGCGCTGGCAGTGCTGGCCTACCTGATCGACCAGGGCACCAAGCTGTGGGTCGAGCGGACGATGGAGCTCGGCGAGTCGATCGTGGTCGTCCCCGGGCTGCTGCGCTGGTACTACATCCTGAACCCCGGTGCGGCGTTCTCCATCGGCACGGACGTCACGTGGGTGTTCACGATCGTGCAGGCGGCCGTCGCCGTCATCGCCCTCGTCAGCCTGCTGCGTGCCCGGTCGTGGGCGTGGGGCCTGGCCCTGGGCGGGCTGCTGGGCGGCGTCCTGGGCAACCTGACGGACCGGCTGTTCCGGCCGCCGTCGTTCGGCCAGGGCCACGTGGTGGACATGATCTCCGTGCCGAACTTCGCGGTGTTCAACGTGGCGGACTCCTTCATCGTGTGCTCGATCATCGGCCTGTGCCTGCTGATGATGACCGGCCGGAACCTGGACGGCACCTGTGACGGTGCCGCCGGACGGGACTGAGCGATGGGGCTGCGACCGGGCGTGACCGAACGACTCGAGGTGGACGACGCCGCGGCGGGCCGACGCGCCGACGCGGTGCTCGCCGAGGCCTTCGGCGTGTCCCGCGCCTCGCTGGCCGACCTGTTCGCCCGCGGCCTGGTCCGCGCCGAGTCCCGCACGGGCCGCCGCGACCGCGTGCTGGCGAAGTCGGCGAAGACGACGGCGGGCGAAAGCCTCGTCGTCGACGTGCCGGACGACCCCGACCCCCTGGAAGTGAGGGCAGAGACCGTGGAGGCCATGACGATCCTCTACGAGGACGAGCACATGCTGGCGGTGGACAAGCCGACCGGCGTGGCCGCGCATCCCTCCCCGGGCTGGTTCGGCCCCACGGTGGTCGGCGGCCTGGCCGCCCTCGGCCACGACATCTCCACCTCGGGCGCTCCAGAGCGCCAGGGGATCGTGCACCGGCTCGACGTCGGCACCACCGGCGTCATGGCGGTCGCCAAGACGGAGCGGGCCTACACGGCCCTGAAGGACCAGTTCCGCGACCGGGTGCCGGAGAAGGTGTACCACGCGGTGGTGCAGGGCATGCCGGACCCGCTGGCCGGCACGATCGACGCGCCCATCGGGCGCGACCCGGGCCACCACTGGCGGTTCGCCGTGCTCGAGGGGGGCCGGCCCTCGGTGACCCACTACGAGACCCTCGAGGCGTTCGGGCGGGCCACCCTCCTGGAGATCCACCTGGAGACGGGCCGCACCCACCAGATCCGCGTGCACACCTCCGCCCTGCGCCACCCGTGCGCCGGCGACCTCACGTACGGGGCGGACCCGCGGCTGGCCGCCGAGCTCGGCCTGACCCGGCAGTGGCTCCACGCGCACCGACTCGTGCTGCCGCACCCGGTCACGGGCGAGACGCTGCGGATCGAGTCTCCGCACCCGCACGACCTCGCCCGCGCCCTGGAGGTCCTGCGCGGCGGCTGAGCCCCGCCCCGCCCGCCCCGCGGCGCCGGCCACTAGACTGGTCCGGTCCCGCACCCCGCCGTCCGACCGGTCGGTGAACCGTCCGCGCGGGGCGTCAAGGAGGATGGACGCGTCATGACCGTGCAGCAGGAGACCACCGCGGAGGCCACGGGGGACGGCGGGTTCGTCCATCTGCACACGCACACCGAGTACTCCATGCTCGACGGCGCCGCGAAGCTGGACGAGCTGTTCGCCGAGGCCCGCCGCCTGGGCATGGACTCCCTGGCCATCACGGACCACGGCTACCTCTTCGGCGCGTTCGACTTCTGGAACAAGGCGACGCAGGCCGGCGTCAAGCCGATCATCGGTCTCGAGGCGTACCTCACGCCCGGCACGCAGCACCGCACGGACAAGGCGAAGACCCGCTGGGGTGAGCCGCACCAGCGCGGGGACGACGTGTCCGGCGGCGGCGCGTACACCCACATGACGCTGCTGTCCGAGGACAACACCGGCATGCGCAACCTGTTCAAGATGGGCTCGATCGCCTCCCTGGACTCGGTCTACGCGAAGTGGCCGCGCATCGACCGCGAGCTGCTGAGCCAGTACTCGAAGGGCCTGATCGCCACCACCGGCTGCCCGTCCGGGGAGATCCAGACGCGCCTGCGCCTGGGCCACTACCGCGAGGCGTTGCAGGCCGCTTCGGACTTCCGCGACATCTTCGGCAAGGACAACTTCTTCTGCGAGGTCATGCACCACGGCCTCGACATCGAGCGCCGGGTGATGGAGGACCTGCGCCGGCTGGCCAAGGACCTGGGCCTGCCGTTCGTGGCCACCAACGACCTGCACTACACGCACGAGCACGACGCGAAGGCCCATGAGGCGCTGCTGGCCATCCAGTCGGGCTCCAAGCTCAACGAGCCCACCTACGACCAGGGCGGCTCCCGCTTCGCCTTCGCCGGCACGGAGTACTACCTGAAGTCCCCGCGGCAGATGCGGGAGCTGTTCCGGGAGCTGCCCGAGGCGTGCGACAACACACTCCTGATCGCCGAGCGGTGCGAGGTGTCCTTCGACACCGACGCGAACTACATGCCGCTGTTCCCCACCCCCGAGGGGGAGGACGAGACCAGCTGGCTCATCAAGGAGGTCGCCAAGGGCCTCGACTACCGCTATCCCGACGGCGTCCCGGACCACGTGCGCAAGCAGGCGGACTACGAGCTGGACGTCATCATCTCGATGGGCTTCCCGGGCTACTTCCTCGTGGTGGCCGACTTCATCACCTGGGCCAAGGACAACGGCATCCGCGTGGGCCCCGGCCGCGGCTCCGGCGCCGGCTCGATGGTGGCGTACGCGCTGCGCATCACGGATCTGGACCCGCTCAAGCACGGCCTGATCTTCGAGCGCTTCCTCAACCCGGACCGCGTGTCCATGCCGGACTTCGACGTCGACTTCGACGACCGCCGCCGCTCCGAGGTGATCGACTACGTCACCCGCAAGTACGGCGACGAGCGCGTCACCATGATCGTCACGTACGGCACCATCAAGACCAAGCAGGCGCTGAAGGACTCCGCCCGCGTGATGGACCAGCCGTTCTCGATGGGCGAGGCGCTCACCAAGGCGCTGCCGCCGGCGGTGATGGCGAAGGACATCCCGCTGAAGGACATCGAGGATCCCGAGGCCACGCGCTACGCCGAGGCCGCCGACTTCCGCCAGCTGGTGGCCACGGACCCGGTGGCCAAGGAGGTCTTCGAGACCGCCAAGGGCATCGAGGGCCTGAAGCGCCAGTGGGGCGTGCACGCCGCCGGCGTGATCATGTCCTCGCATCCGGTGATCGACGTCATCCCGATCATGCGACGCCTGCAGGACGGCCAGGTCATCACCCAGTTCGACTACCCCACCGCCGAGGGTCTCGGGCTGATCAAGATGGACTTCCTGGGGCTGCGCAACCTCACGATCATCTCGGACGCGATCGAGAACGTGAAGGACAACACGGGGATCGAGCTGGACCTCGAGACCCTCGACGTGGACGACCGGGCGTCCTACGAGCTGCTGGCCCGGGGCGACACCCTCGGCGTGTTCCAGCTCGACGGCGGGCCCATGCGCTCGCTGCTGAAGATGATGCGGCCGGACAACTTCGAGGACATCTCGGCGACCATCGCGCTCTACCGCCCGGGGCCCATGGGCGCGAACTCCCACACGAACTACGCCCTGCGCAAGAACGGCCAGCAGGAGATCACCCCGATCCACCCGGAGCTCGAGGAGCCGCTGAAGGACATCCTCGACACGACCTACGGCCTGATCGTGTACCAGGAGCAGGTCATGGCGATCGCCCAGAAGGTGGCGGGGTACTCGCTCGGCCAGGCGGACATCCTGCGCCGCGCGATGGGCAAGAAGAAGAAGTCGGAGCTGGACAAGCAGTACGCCGCCTTCCAGCAGGGCATGCTGGACCGGGGCTACTCGCAGGCGGCCATCACGGCGCTGTGGGACATCCTGCTGCCCTTCTCGGACTACGCGTTCAACAAGGCGCACTCGGCCGCGTACGGGCTGGTGTCCTACTGGACCGCGTACCTCAAGGCCCATCACCCGGCCGAGTACATGGCGGCGCTGCTCACCTCGGTGGGCGACGACAAGGACAAGCTCGCCATGTACCTCAACGAGTGCCGCCGCATGGGCATCACGGTGCTCCCGCCGGACGTGAACGAGTCCTTCCAGAATTTCACCCCGGTGGGCACGGACATCCGCTTCGGCATGGGCGCGGTGCGCAACGTCGGCACGAACGTGGTCAAGGGCATGGTCCAGGCCCGCGAGGACAAGGGCGCGTTCACGGGCTTCGGCGACTTCCTCGCCAAGGTGCCCCTCGTCGTCTGCAACAAGCGGACCATCGAGTCCATGGTCAAGGCGGGCGCCTTCGACTCCCTCGGCTACGCCCGCCGCGCCCTGCTGGCCGTGCACGAGGAGGCGGTGGACGCCACGGTCCAGCAGAAGCGCAAGGAGGACCACGGTGAGTTCACCTTCGACCTGTTCGCCCTCGGGGGTGCGGGAGAGGAGGACGACTCGGACGCCGCGGACGGCGTCGCCGTGCCGGACCTGCCCGAGTGGCCCAAGAAGGAGAAGCTCACGTTCGAGCGGGAGATGCTCGGCCTCTACGTCTCCGACCACCCGCTGCAGGGCCTCGACGCGGTCCTCGGGCAGTTCGCGGACACCCCGATCACGCGCGTGCTCGACGACGACGGGCCGGCCGACGGCGCGCACGTCACCATCGCGGGGCTGATCACCACGCTCGAGCGGCGGATCGCCAAGAGCTCGGGGAACGCCTACGCGCGCTGTGAGATCGAGGATCTCGGGGGCTCGATGGACGTGATGTTCTTCGGCCAGGTGTACGCGCCGATCGCCATGATGCTGCAGGAGGACCTCGTCGTCGCCGTGAAGGGGCGCGTCCAGCGCCGCGACGACGGCTCCGTGGTGCTCTCCGCCATGGAGCTGGCCATCCCCGAGCTGACGGACGCCACCGGCGGGCCGGTGCGGATCACGATGCCCGCGTTCAAGGCCACCGAGCGCGTGGTCGGCCAGCTCGCCGATGTGCTGCGCACCCACGAGGGCTCCTCCGAGGTCCGCCTGACCCTCGCGGGCCAGCGCGGGGCGCAGGAGTTCGCGCTCGGCCCGCAGTTCCGGGTGGCGCCCACGCCGGCCCTGTTCGGGGACCTGAAGATCCTGCTCGGCCCCGCCTGCCTGACCTGACCCCGCCGAGAGGACGCCCGCCGTGCACTGCCCCTACTGCCGCCACGAGGACTCCCGCGTGGTGGACTCCCGCTCCCTCGAGGACGGCTCCGCCATCCGTCGGCGCCGGCAGTGCCGGGCGTGCGGCAAGCGGTTCACCACCATGGAGACCACGTCGCTGACCGTGGTCAAGCGCTCCGGGGTGGCCGAGCCGTTCGACCGGTCCAAGGTCATCAACGGGGTCCGGAAGGCCTGCCAGGGCCGGCCCGTCTCGAGCGACGACCTCGCCGTGCTGGCCCAGGAGGTCGAGGAGGCCGTGCGCGCCTCGGGCCACGCCGAGGTGGACGCCCACACCGTCGGCCTGGCGATCCTCGGGCCACTGCGACAGCTCGACCAGGTGGCCTACCTGCGCTTCGCGTCGGTCTACCAGGACTTTGAGTCCCTGGACGACTTCGCCGACGCCATCGCCGAGCTGCGCACCCAGGAGACGGCGGCACGCGGCCGGGCCGCGGTGCAGCCGCGCCTGCCCAGGCGCTAGAGTGTCCGTCGTGGCCGCCATGTGCGGCCAGTGGACGCCGAGGGCGGTTCCGGAGGGGAAGCCGGAACCGCCTTCGGTGCGTCCGGGGTCGGACCTCGTCAGGCCCCCGTGCGGTCCGACGGGTCGGCGTGGGCCGCGAGTGCGGCCCCCACGATCCCGGCGTTGTTCTTCAGCTGCGCGGGCACGATCGGGGTGTCCAGCGTCAGCAGGGGCAGGTAGTCGTCGGGGCGCTTGGAGATGCCGCCGCCCACGATGACCAGGTCGGGGGAGAAGATCCGCTCCACGTGGGAGAAGAACCGCTGCAGCCGGGTGGCGTACTCGGGCCAGGACAGGTCCTCGCGCTCGCGGGCCTTCGCGGAGGCCCGGGTCTCGGCCAGGACGCCGTCCAGCTCGAGGGAGCCGACCTCGAAGTTCGGGATCAACACGCCGTTGTGGATCATCGCACCGCCGATCCCGGTGCCGAGGGTGATGACCAGCACGAGCCCGTCCACGCCGCGGCCCGCACCGTAGCGGGCTTCGGCCAGGCCGGCGGCGTCGGCGTCATTGACCACGGCAACGGGACGCTGGAGGGCGTCCTCGAAGGTCTCCTGCAGGCTGACGCCGATCCACGAGTGGTCGATGTTGTTCGCCGAGCGGCACACGCCGCGCTGGACGATCGAGGGGAAGCAGACGCCCACCGGCATGTCCGGGTGGGGCGCCTTCGGCCGCGCGTCGAGCTCGGAGACGATCTGCGTGAGCGTGCGCGCCATCGTCTCCGGCAGGGCCGGTTGGGGCGTGGGCAGGCGGAAGCGCTCACCGCGCAGGGTCCCGGACTTCGGGCCGGCGCCCAGGCGGACGATGCCGCCCTTCATGCCGGTGCCGCCGATGTCGACGCCGAGGACGGCGGGGTGCGTGGACGGGGAGGGGGGCAGGTGCGGGACCGCACCGGTGTTCGGGAAGCTCACGGCCGCCAGTGTACGGACCCGGTCCGGGTCAGGGCAGCGTGAGAATCTCCGCGCCGTCGTCCGTGACCACGATCGTGTGCTCGAACTGCGCGGTGCGTCGTCGGTCCCGGGTCACCACGGTCCAGCCGTCGTCCCACTGGTCCCACTCGATCGTGCCGAGGGTGAGCATCGGCTCGATGGTGAACACCATGCCGGGCACGAGCAGGCGGTCGTGGGCCGGGGCCGCGTCGTAGTGGGGGATCACGAGGCCGGAGTGGAAGTCCACGCCCACGCCGTGGCCGATGAAGTCGCGCACCACGCCGTAGCCGAAGCGCTTGGCGTAGGACTCGATGGCCCGGCCGATCACGTTGACCTGACGGCCGGGCTTCACGGCGCGGATGCCGCGGCGCAGGGCCTCCTCGGTGCGCTCCACGAGCAGGCGGGACTCCTCGTCCACGTCGCCGACCAGGTAGGTGCGGTTGTGGTCCCCGTGGACGCCGTCCAGGTACGCGGTGATGTCCAGGTTCACGATGTCCCCGTCCTCCAGGACGGTGCCGTCCGGGATGCCGTGGCAGATGACCTCGTTGATCGAGGTGCAGATGGACCGCGGGAAGCCGCGGTAGCCCAGGCAGGACGGGTAGGCGCCGCGCTCCACGAGGAAGGCGTGCGCGATCCGGTCCAGCTCGTCCGTGGTCACGCCCGGACGGATGTGGGCGGCGGTGTGCTCCATCGCCTGGGCCGCGAGCCGGCCGGCGGCGCGGATCCGGGCGATCCCCTCGGCGTCGTACACGTCCGAGGCGTTGCCCTCGTCCGCTGTGGCCTTGCCGACGTACTCGGGGCGGGGGATCGACGCCGGCACGGGCGGGGCGGGCGAGGCCGCGCCGGGGGTCAGCAGGCCCACGGGCGCGAGCGAGCCCGGCTCCGGGGCGGGCGGGCCCGCGGGACGGGGGCCGTTGTGGCTGGCGGGGGCGGAGGAGGTCTGCGCGGACATGCCCCCAGGGTATCGGGGACGTCCGCTCCGGCTGTCCGGGCGGGGGCGGGCCGGTCTAGGGTGTGGGCCATGACTGACACGCACGAGCCCGGCAGCGGCTTCTGGTTCAACGTCCGCACCCACCAGGTGGAGGAGGGGCCCCAGTCCGACTGGAAGGACCTGCTCGGCCCCTACGGCTCCCGCGCCGAGGCCGAGGGCGCCCTCGCCAGGGTCCAGGCCCGCAACGAGGCCGCGGACCGCGCCGACGAGGCCGAGGACGACTGGGACGCCAACCCCTTCAACGACAAGTCCTGACCCCCGGCCCCGCCCCTGCACGGGGCGGGCCGTCAGGCCTCGAAGCCGTGCTCGGGCGCGGGGAAGGAGCCGTCGAGGATGTCGGCCCGGTAGGCCCGCACCGCCTCGCCGACCACGTCGTGCAGGCGGGCGTACTGCTTCACGAACCGGGGGACGCGTCCCGTGCGCAGCCCGAGCATGTCCTGCCACACGAGGACCTGCCCCGTGGTGTGGGGGCCGGCGCCGATGCCCACGGTGGGCACCTGGACCGCGGTCTCGACGGCGGCGGCGACGTGGGCGGGGACCATCTCCATGAGAACGGCGAAGGCACCGGCCTGCTCGAGCGCGCGAGCGGAGGCGACCACGCGGTCGGCCGCGCCCTCCCCGCGGCCCTGCACGCGGTAGCCGCCGAGGACGTGCTCCGACTGCGGGGTGAAGCCGATGTGCGCCATCACGGGCACGCCGGCGGCCGTCATGGCCGCCACGTGCGGGGCGAACCGCTCGTCCCCCTCGGCCTTGACGGCGTGCACGCCGGCCTCCTTCATCAGGCGCACCCCCGCCGCCACCGCCTGCTCGGGAGAGGCCTCGTAGGAGCCGAAGGGCAAGTCGGCCACCACGAGCGCCCGGGAGGCCCCGCGGACCACGGCGGAGGAGAACAGGACCATCTGGTCCAGGGTGACGGGGAGCGTGGAGGAGTGGCCCAGTACGGTGTTGCCCACCGAGTCGCCCACCAGGAGCACCTCCACGCCGGCCTCGTCGAACAGGGCGGCGGTCATCGCGTCATAGGTCGTGAGCATGGCGAAGCGGCGCCCCTCGTCCTTGGCCCGCTGCAAGTGGACCGTGCGGACCCGGGCGGGGGCGGGCGGCGTCGTCGAGGGTCCGGCCGGGGCGGCGGAGGAGGCGTAGGGGGCGGCGGTCTCGGCTCCGGCGGCGTCGGGCGCGGGGGTCTGGCTCATGGGCCGCAGTCTACGGGCGGGGCCCGTCCGGGCGGCCGGCGGGACGGCCCGCACGGCCGGCGGGTCGGCCCCCGGCACGCGGGACGACCCCCACGGCAGCGGCTGGCGTCTAGAGTGGCGGCATGGACCGTCAGCAGGATTTCGTGCTCCGCACCATCGAGGACCGGGACGTGCGCTTCGTGCGTCTGTGGTTCACGGACGTCATCGGCACCCTCAAGTCCGTGGCGCTCGCGCCCGCGGAGGTCGAGGCGGCGTTCTCCGAGGGGCTCGGGTTCGACGGGTCGTCGATCGACGGCTACACCCGCATCTCCGAGTCGGACATGCTGCTCCGGCCGGACCCCTCGACGTTCCAGATCCTCCCGTGGCGCGGCGAGGCCGGGAACTCGTCCCGCATGTACTGCGACGTGCGCACCCCGGACGGCCGCCCCGCACCGGCCGATCCCCGCAACGTCCTGCGCCGCGTGCTGGACCGTGCATCCGCGATGGGCTTCAGCTGCTACACGCACCCCGAGATCGAGTTCTACCTCCTCGCGTCGGACGTCCCCGGCCCGGACGGCGAGCCGGTGCCGGTGGACCGGGCCGGCTACTTCGACCACGTCCCCGGCGGTGCGGCGCAGGACTTCCGCCGAGACGCGGTGATGATGCTGGAGGACATGGGCATCTCCGTGGAGTTCAGCCACCACGAGAACGGCCCCGGACAGAACGAGATCGACCTGCGCGCCGCGGACGCGCTCACCACGGCGGACAACGTGCAGACGTTCCGCACCATCATGAAGGAGGTGGCCGCGCGCCAGGGCATCTACGCCACCTTCATGCCGAAGCCGTTCGGCCGGCACCCCGGCTCCGGGATGCACACGCACTTCTCCCTCTTCGAGGGTGACTCCAACGCGTTCTACGACCCGGCGGACGAGTTCCGGCTCTCCCTCATCGGGCGCCGGTTCATCGCCGGGCTCCTGCGCCACTCCGTGGAGATCAGCCTGGTCACTCATCAGTTCGTGAACTCCTACAAGCGGCTGTGGGGCGCGGACGAGGCGCCCTCCTACGTGTCATGGGGGCACAACAACCGCTCCGCCCTCGTGCGCGTCCCGCTGTACAAGCCGGACAAGGCGGGCTCCGCCCGCATCGAGTACCGCGGCATCGACGCCTCCGCCAACCCGTACCTGGCCTACGCGCTGCTGATCGCGGCCGGTCTCAAGGGGATCGAGGAGGGCTACGACCTCCCGGAGCCCGCCTCCGAGGACGTGGGCGCCCTGTCCGCCCAGGAGCGGCGGGTGCTGGGCCACGCCTCGCTTCCGGGCACGCTGCACGACGCCGTGCGGGCCGCTGAGGAGTCGGAGTTCATGGCGGAGGTGCTCGGCGAGCACGTGTACGAGGCACTGCTGCGCAACAAGCGCCATGAGTGGGACGACTACCGCGTCGAGATCACCCCCTACGAGCTGCGTCGCTACCTCACGGGGCTCTGACCCGGTGAGCGCACTGCCCCCGCCCCCCGCAGCCTCCGGGGGACTGCGCCGTGCCCTCGGCCACGCGGGCGTCGTGGACCTCGCACGGGCCGAGCGGCTCCTGGACTCGCCTGAGCTCGCCGGGCAGGATCTCGGAGCCCTCGTGGCCGGCCTCGGGCACGCCGCCGACCCCGATCGGGCCCTGCTGCTCTACATTCGCCTGGCGGAGCGGGCGCCGTCCGTGCACGGCATCCTGGACGACGCCGGGGGCACCGCGGCCCTCCTGCGGCTGCTGGGTGCCTCGGAGGCGCTGGGCGAGTTCCTCATCCGCCGCCCCGAGCACCTGGACCTCGTCCTCGCCCCCGAGTCGGCGGCTGCGACCGCCCCGGCCCTGGCCCAGGCCGACCCCGCCGCGGGCCCGCCCTGGGCGGACGAGCCCGCCGCCCTGCGCGCCCTGCTGCTGGAGTCCGTCGGCGCCGATCCGCGTTCGCCCCGGCCCGTGGCCTCCCTCACCGGCGTGGACGCCGCCGTGCCCCTGCGCCGCGCCTACCGGCGCCAGCTCGCCGCCGTCGCCCTGGCGGACCTGGGCTCGCAGGACCCCACGGCCGTCCTGCCCGGCGTCGGCCGCTGGCTCGCCGACCTCGCGGGAGCCGCGGTCGAGGCCGCGCTGGCGGTCTCCCGCGCCGAGCTCGCCGCCCGCGCGGGCGCGGCGGTGGACCACCTGGACCTCGCCGTGATCGGCATGGGCAAGTGCGGTGCCCGGGAGCTCAACTACATCTCGGACGTCGACGTGGTGTTCGTGCACGAGGTGGACGACCCCGCCGCCGAGGACGCGCCCGACGACGCCACCGCCTCCCGCCTCGCCGCGGACCTGGCCGCCGGCATATCCCGCGTCCTCACCGCTCCCGCGCCGGAGCCCGGGCTGTGGGAGGTGGACGCCAACCTGCGCCCCGAGGGCAGGGATGGGGCGCTCTCCCGCACCCTGCCCTCCCATGTGGAGTACTACCGCCGCTGGGCGCACGGCTGGGAGTTCCAGGCCCTGCTCAAGGCCCGTCCCCTGGCGGGCGGGGCGGACCTGGGGCGGCGGTACGTCGAGGCCGTCTGGCCCCGCGTGTGGGAGTCGTCCGCGCGCGAGGGATTCGTGGAGAACGTGCGACGCATGCGCACCCGCGTGATTGACACGATCGCCCGCGGCGAGCGGGACCGCGAGATCAAGCTCGGCCCGGGCGGCCTGCGCGACGTCGAGTTCACCGCCCAGCTTCTCCAGCTGGTCCACGGCCGCGCCGACGAGAGCGTGCGCGTGCGCGCCACGCTCGACGCGCTCGAGGCCCTCAACCGTGCCTCCTACATCTCCACCCCGGACACGCGGCGCTTCGTCGAGCACTACCGGTGGCTGCGGGCCCTCGAGCACCGCATCCAGCTGGTCCGCCTGCGCCGCACCCACCTGATGCCCGCCACGGAGGCGGCCCAGCGCGTGGTGGCCCGATCCTTGCGCGGGGCCGGGGACACGGCCCCCGTGGCGGCCGAGGTCCTCGTGTCCCGCTTCGAGGCCGTCCGCCGCGAGGTCCGCTCCCTGCACGAGACGGTCTTCTACCGGCCCCTGCTGTCCACCACGGCGGCGCTGTCCGAGGACGAGGTCCGCCTCACCGCCGAGGCCGTCAGGGCGCGCCTGTCCGCCCTCGGCTATCGGGACCCGCGCTCGGCCCTGGGACACATCGAGGCGCTCACCCGCGGCGTGTCCCGGCGCGCGGCCGTCCAGCGCCAGCTGCTGCCGGTCATGCTCGGCTGGTTCGCCGAGGGCCCGGACCCCGACGCCGGCCTGCTGGCCTTCCGCCGGCTCTCCGAGTCCCTGGGCGCCACCGCGTGGTTCCTGCGCATGCTGCGCGACTCCTCGGACGCGGCGCACCGGCTGTGCCTGGTGCTGGCCAGCTCCCGCCGGGTGGGGGACCTGCTCGAGCACTCGCCGGAGTCGGTCGCCTGGGTGGGCGACGCCCGCGAGCTCGCGCCCCGCTCCCTCGAGACGCTGTGGGGGGAGGTGCAGGCCCGCCTGGACCGCCGTGGCGCGGAGGAGGGCGCCGCGCAGGTCATCCGACACGTGCGGCAGATCCGGCAGCGGGAGGTCCTGCGGATCGCCCTGGCGGACATGACGGGGGTCTGCTCCCTCGAACAGGTGGGAGCGGCGCTCGCCGACGTCGACCAGGCCGCCGTGCTCGGCGCCCTGCGGGTGGCGCTGCACGCCACGGTCGGGGACGGCGACCAGCTGACGGATCTGCTCGTGGTGGCCATGGGCCGGCAGGGCGGCCGGGAGATCACCTACGGCTCGGACCTGGACGCGATGGTGGTCCACCGCCCCCGCGCGGGCGCCGACGCCTCCGCGGCCGCGCAGCAGGCCGAGGCGGTGGCCCGCCAGCTCATCGGGCTGCTGTCCCGACCGGCGCAGCCGCCGCTGCCGAACGAGCATCCCCTGGAGGTGGACCTGGATCTGCGCCCGGAGGGCAGGCAGGGCCCGCTCGTGCGGACCCTGGACTCGTACCAGGAGTACTACGCCCGGTGGTCGGAGGTGTGGGAGCGCCAGGCGCTGCTGCGCGCCCGTCCCGTGGCCGGCGACGACGACCTGGCCGCGGCCTTCGTGCGCTGGGCGGACGGGGAGCGGTACGGGAGGGACCTCACCGCCGCCGACGCGCGGGAGATCCGCCGCATCAAGGCCCGCGTGGAGGCCGAGCGTCTGCCGCGCGGCGCCGACCCCTCTCGACACGTCAAGCTCGGCCGCGGCGGCCTCTCCGACGTGGAGTGGCTCGTGCAGTCCCTGCAGCTGCGCCACGCCCACGAGGTCGAGGACCTGCGGGTCACGGGCACGCTCCCGGCGCTGCGGGCCCTGGCCCGCCACGAGCTGCTGAGTGCCTCCGAGGCGGCCCTCCTCGAGGAGGCCTGGCTGATGGCCACCCGCGTCCGCGCCTCCCTGGTGCTGTGGACCGGCAAGGCCTCGGACGTGCTGCCCACCAACGCCCGTGACCTGGGCGCCCTCGCTCACCTGGGCGGCGGGGACGACGACGGGGCGGCCTTCGGGGAGCGCTACCTGCGGGTGACCCGCCAGGCCCGTCAGGTGTTCGAGCAGCGGTTCTACGGTCTCTGAGCCGCGCCGACGGGGCCCCGCGCCGACGGGGCCGAGCCCCCGGCGGACGGGATCAGCCGCGGACCACGTGCTCGCCGAGCAGCTCCAGGGCACGCACCCGCGCGGCCTGGTCCGGGGCCGCCGTCGTGACGATCAGCTCGTCGGCCTGGACCCTCTCCGCGAAGTCGAGCAGCCAGGTCCGGACCGCGGGGCCGGTGCCCACCGCGGAGCACTCGAGCATGCCGAGCACCTGCTGACCCGCGGGGGAGTCGAGGAGCATGTCGACCTCGTCCTCCGTGAGGGTGCGGCCCCGGCCGAGCATCATGCGGATCCGCTGGCGCCGGGTGAGCTCCCACTGCTCCTGCGCCTCGACCTCCGAGTCTGCCGCGATCACGTTGGCGGCGGCGATGAAGTGAGGACGGTCCAGGGCGTCGGAGGGCTCGAAGTGCTGGCGGTAGAGGCGGGCGGCGTGCTCGAGCATCTGCGGGGCGAAGTGGCTGGCGAACGCGTAGGGGAGGCCGAGGCGCGCGGCCAGCTGGGCACCGAACGCCGAGGACCCCAGGATGAAGAGCGGCACGTCCGTCCCGGCGCCGGGATAGGCGGCGATGCCCGGAATGCGGGACTCGCCCCGCAGGTAGCCCTGCAGCTCCAGGACGTCCTGCGGGAAGCGCTCGGCGGCCTCGGGGGAGCGGCGCAGCGCCTGCAGGGTGCGCTGGTCCGTGCCGGGCGCGCGGCCCAGGCCGAGGTCGATCCGGCCGGGGTGCAGCTCGGCGAGCGTGCCGAACTGCTCGGCGACCACCAGCGGCGAGTGGTTCGGGAGCATGACGCCGCCCGAGCCGACCCGGATGGTGCTGGTCTGCGAAGCCACGTGGGCGATCAGCACCGCCGTGGCGGAGGAGGCGATGCGGTCCATGTTGTGGTGCTCGGCGTACCACACGCGGTGCAGGCCCTGGGCCTCCGCCACCCGGGCCAGCTCGACGGACTGGGCGATCGCCTCGCCCACGCCCTGTCCGGTGCTCACCGTCGCCAGGTCCAGCAGGGACAGCAGCGGGCCGGGGACGGCGTCAATAGAGGCGGTGGGGGTCGCGGTCATGCCCGGCACAGCGTCCCCGCCCGCGGGACTATTCCCGCCACGCGTCGACCGCACCCCGCGGGGACGTGGGGACGCGATGACGCCGGCCCGTCCCGAGGGGGCGGACCGGCGTCGAGCGGGTGCCACGGCTCAGGCCGGGACGGGGATCACACCGAGTAGTAGAGCTCGAACTCGTAGGGGTTCGGGCGCAGCGACAGCGGGGCGATCTCCGTCTCGCGCTTGTAGTCGATCCAGGTGCGGATGATCTCCTCGGTGAAGACGTCGCCCTCGAGCAGGAACTCGTGGTCCTCCTCCAGGGCGCGCAGGGCCTCCTCGAGGGACGCCGGGGCCTTCTGGATGTCCGCAGCCTCCTCCGGCGGGAGCTCGTAGAGGTCCTTGTCGATCGGCTCGGCGGGCTCGATGCGGTTGCGGATGCCGTCCAGGCCGGCCATCAGCTGCGCGGCGAACGCCAGGTACGGGTTGCCGGAGGCGTCCGGGGCGCGGAACTCGATGCGCTTGGCCTTGGGGTTGGCGCCGGTGATCGGGATGCGGATGCCGGCGGAGCGGTTGCCCTGCGAGTACACCATGTTCACGGGGGCCTCGAAGCCCGGCACCAGGCGGCGGTAGGAGTTCACCGTGGGGTTGGTGAAGGCGAGCACGGCCGAGGCGTGCTTGAGCAGCCCGCCGATGTACCACCGGGCCGTGTCGGACAGGTTGGCGTAGCCCTGCTCGTCGAAGAACAGCGGCTCGCCGTCCCGCCACAGCGACTGATGGCAGTGCATGCCGGAGCCGTTGTCGCCGAAGACCGGCTTGGGCATGAACGTCGCGCTCTTGCCGAACTGGTCCGCCACGTTCTTGACGACGTACTTGAACTTCTGCAGGTCGTCCGCCGAGTGGGTCAGCGTGTTGAACCGGTAGTTGATCTCGGCCTGGCCCGGTGCGGCGACCTCGTGATGGGAGCGCTCGACCTCGAGGCCCACCTCCGCGAGCACCGCGCACATCTCGTCCCGCAGGTCCGCCTGCTTGTCGGTCGGGGACACGGGGAAGTAGCCGCCCTTGACGGCGGTCTTGTACCCCTGGTTGCCGCCCTCGTCCCGGCGCCCGGTGTTCCACCAGGCCTCGTCCGAGTCCACGGCGTAGAAGGAGCCCTTCGGGTGGGACTCGTAGCGCACGTCGTCGAAGACGAAGAACTCGGCCTCGGGGGCGAAGAAGGCCGTGTCCGCGATGCCGGTGGAGGTCAGGTACGCCTCAGCGCGCTGGGCGACGCCGCGCGGGTCACGCAGGTACGGCTCGCCGGTGCGCGGGTTGACGATGGAGAAGTTCATCGTCAGCGTCTTGCGCATGCGGAACGGGTCCAGGAAGGCGGTCCCGACGTCCGGGATCAGCTGCATGTCGGATTCGGCGATCCCCGCGAAGCCGCGGATCGAGGACCCGTCGAACAGCTGGCCGTTGACGAAGAAGTCCTCGTCCACGGAGGAGGCGGGGACGTTGAAGTGGTGCTGCATGCCCGGCAGGTCGGTGAAGCGGATGTCGACGAACTCGACTCCCTCCTCCTTGATGTAGGCGAGCACTTCCTCGACGGAGGTGAACATGGTGCTGGTGGCCTTCCTGGAGACGGTTCGGACGTCCGCGCGCCGAGGCGCACGGCATGGGTCCACCGTAGCGATCCCGCGTGTGCCCGGCGTGACGTGCGTGTTTCGGGACTGTAACGTCCGGCCCTCGCACTACCCTGGTCGGGTGGCACACCGAGCATCTGACCCCCAGGACCGTCCCCGCGACGCAGGACCCTCTGCCGCCGGCCGGCCGAGCGGCGGTGACGAGCCGCTGATCTCCCGCCAGGACCTCGGCGGGTGGATCGAGGGGCCGGGGGCAGGGAGCATCGGCGGACGATGGCCCGGTGATCTGCTCGGACTGCCCGAGCACGGACCCGCATCGATGGCCACGGCGGCCCGCCGCGCCGCCGCCCTCGTGATCGACTGGGCGATCGCGCTGGGGATCTCCGGGGTGCTGTTCTCGGGGGACCCCATCGCCACCCTTCTGGTCTTCGCCGCGATGCACGTGGTGGGTCTGAGCCTGCTGGCCACCACCGTCGGCAAGGCCCTGTGCCGGATCCAGGTGGTCGCCGTGGGCGGTCGCACGGCCCCCGTGCACCGCGTGCTCGTCCGCACCGCCCTGCTGTGCCTGGTCCTGCCCGCCGTCGTCGTCGGCCCCGACGGCCGCGGGATGCACGACCGGGCCGCGGGCACGGTCGAGCTGCGCATGTGAGACGCCGCGCGCGGGTGCACCCGTGCCCGGACACGACGGCGCCCCACCGGTTCCACCGGTGGGGCGCCGTCGTGTTCACGTCAGCGGCCGCGCAGGCCGCGGCGGTCGGGCCGGGCGCGCATCGGGTCCACGCCCTTGGGGATGGGCAGCCGCTGGGCACCGAGGGCGTTCAGGCGCCTGTCCACCGCGGCGACCTCCTGGGCCGTGAGCTTCTTCGGCAGGGACTTGAGCGTCTTGGGGACCTCGTGCAGCGGGGTCTGGCCCTCGCCCCGACCGGTCTGCACCACGTGCACCGGGACACCGGGCAGGAAGCGCTCCATCGCGCGCTCCTCCTTGGACAGGAGCTTGCCGACGCGCTGGACCGGCCCCTCGGTGACCAGCACGACTCCCGGCCGGCCGATCGCCCGGAAGACCAGGTCCTGGGTCTTGGGATTCATCGCCACCGGCTGCTCGGACACGATCCAGCCGCGGCGCAGCGAGGACAGGGTGGCACCCGCCGCGCCGGTCTGGCCTTCGAGGCGCGAGTACATCGCCTTCTCGCCGAGCCGGTTCATCACGATCACCGCGGCGAGCACGCCGAACGGGAGGGCGATCAGCAGCCACGTGATCCAGTTCTCCAGCAGCAGACCGATCACCAGCCCCACCAGCAGCGCCGCCCCGAACGCCAGACCCATCCAGAGGGGCAGGCGCGGCTCGTGCTGCCTGGTGACCGCGTAGACCTGCTTGAGCTGCGTGATGATGCCCGGTCCGCCGGCGGAGCGCTTGCGGGCGCGGTCCGCCTTGGCGTCCGCCTTGATCTGGCGGCGCCGATCGCGCTGCATCGCCTTCACCTCTTTGAGGGAAGCCGCGGTGGAGCCGGACGAGGACACGGGGGTGGGGGCGTTCTTGGCCATGGTGGATCCAGTCTACCGGCGGGCCTCAGGACATGCGGGCGACGACGGCGGCCGCCTCCTGCTTCGCAGTGCGCTCCCCCTTGAGGTGCTCGAGGTGGGCGGGCACCTCCCGGCCGAGGCGTTCCATGGCCTGGGCGTAGAGCTTGCCCGCACGGTAGGACGAGCGCACGAGCGGACCCGCCATCACCCCGGCGAAACCGATCTCCTCGGCGCGCCGGGACCACTCGACGAACTCCTGCGGGCGGACCCACCGCTCGATCGGGTGGTGGAGCTTGGAGGGGCGGACGTACTGGGTGATCGTGATGATGTCGCAGCCGGCCTCGTGCAGGTCCACGAGGGCCTGGTCGATCTCGTGGTCCTCCTCGCCCATCCCCAGGATGAGGTTGGACTTGGTGACGAGCTCCTGCTCCTTCGCCATCGTCAGCACGCGGAGCGACTTCTCGTACGTGAAGGCCGGGCGGATGCGCTTGAAGATGCGCGGCACGGTCTCCAGATTGTGCGCGAACACCTCCGGGCGGGCGTCGAAGACCTGCTGCACGAGCTCGGGGACGGCACCGAGGTCCGGCGGCAGGATCTCCACGCCCGTGTTCGGGTTCAGCTCGTGGATCCGCCGGATCGTCTCCCCATAGAGCCACGCCGCGCCGTCCTTCTGGTCGTCACGGGCCACGCCCGTGACGGTGCAGTAGCGCAGGTCCATCTCACGGATGTTCTGGGCCACCTTGAGCGGCTCGTCCAGGTCCAGCGGGAGCGGACGACCCGTGGCGATGTCGCAGAAGTCGCACCGGCGGGTGCAGATGTCCCCGCCGATGAGGAACGTGGCCTCCCGGTCCTCCCAGCACTCGTAGATGTTGGGGCAGCCGGCCTCCTCGCACACGGTGTGCAGGCCGGACTTCTTCACCGTGTTCTTGAGTCCCACGTACTCGGGGCCCATGTGGACCTTGGCCTTGATCCAGTCGGGCTTGCGCTCGACGGGGACCTCGGCGTTGCGGGCCTCGACGCGCAACAGGCGACGGCCCTCGGGTGCGGCGGTCATGCGGGCGTTCCTTCCGTGGGGGTCAGGGCGATGTGCTGGGGGCCCAGGTCCTCGACGTGACGCACGAGGAGGGGCAGCACGTCGGCCGGGGTCAGGGTGCGGCCGGTCTCGGCGCTCAGGGTGGTGGTGGCGGCGTCGGCGATCCCGCACGCCACAATGCTCTCGTAGGGCTCCAGCGAGTTGGAGCAGTTCAGGGCGAAGCCGTGCATCGACACGCCCTCATGGATGGAGAGGCCGATGGCGCCCAGCTTGCGGTCGGGACGGGCGCGGCCGGCGTCGTCGGTGTCCGCGGGGATCCAGATCCCTGCGCGGCCGTCGACGCGGACGGCGGCGACGCCGTGGTCCGCCGCGGTGCGGATCAGGACCTCCTCGAGGAACCACACGTAGTCCTTGACGTGGGCGCGGTCCCGCAGGCGCACCACGGGGTAGCCCACCAGCTGGCCGGGCCCGTGCCACGTGATCTTGCCGCCACGGTCCACGTCCACCACGCGCGCCCCGTCCGTGGGGCGCTCGCGGTCCTCCGTGCGGCGCCCCGCGGTGTAGACGGCCTCGTGCTCGAGCAGGAGGATCCCGCCGGGAGAACGGCCGGCGACGACGTCGGCGTGCAGGGCCCGCTGCAGGTCCCACGCGCGCTCGTAGTCGACGAGGTCGGGAGCGAGGCCGAGGACACGGACGGGCGGCAGGTCGGGCGCGGACATGGCCTCCACTGTAGCCGCCGTCCCGACGGGCCTGTGGACGGCCGTCCCATGGCCCGTGCGCCTGCGGGAGGCTGGTGCCGACACGACGCGGAGAGCGCCGGCCGAGACGCGGCCCGCGCGGAGAGCGGGGGGAGGGCCCAGGATGTGCACGGAGGACGGGTGGGACCCGGAGGACGGGCCGGAGGAGGTCCCGACGGCCGCGGAGCCGCCGCAGGTCGAGGGCTGGGCGGCCCGGGTCCTGATCGGGGAGGGCGCCCAGGCGGAGGTGTGGCTGGTGCGCTCCCCGCAGGGGGAGGAGGCCGTGCTGAAGGTGGCCCGGGCGGGCGAGGACCCCGCCGCGGTGGCCGCCGAGGCAGAGGCCTACGGGCATCTGCACCATCCCCACCTGCTGCGCGTCCTGGGCACCGTGTCCACGGACCGGGGCACGGGCGTGCTCACCGAGCGGCTGCCCGCGGGGAACCTCGGGTCCATGGTCCAGCAGGCCGGGCCGCTGCGGCCCGGCCAGGCGGTGACGGTGCTCGTGCCCGTCGCGCAGGCCCTGGCGCACCTGCACGCGCACGGCGTGGTGCACGGGGACGTCGCCCCGGGCAATGTCTTGTTCGCGGTCGACGGCCGGCCGGCCCTGTCGGACCTGGGCGTCGCCCGGGTCGTGGGCGGCCCCCGAGGGCGGGGCGGCACGCCCGGCTTCCTCGCCCCCGAATGTCGGGACGGGGACCAGGGCGCATGCGCCGGCGACGGCGCCGCCACGGACGTGTACGCGTGGGCCGCGCTGGGCTGGTACGCCCTGACGGGGCGGGCCCCCGGAGACCGGGAGCACCGGGCGCCGCTGCCCGTGCTCGTCCCGGACGTGCCGGTCGAGCTGGCGCTGCTGCTGGACGCCGCCCTGGACCCCGATCCCGCGCGGCGGCCGAGCGCGGCCGACGCCGCCGTGGCCGCCTACGACGCCGCCGCGCCGGAGCCGGTGCCCCTGCACGACTCGGCGCCGCCGGAGGTGGCGCACCTGCTGCCCACCCTCGTGCCGCCGGAGCGGATGCCGGGTGGCCCCCACGGTGCGCGCTCCCGGCAGGGTGCACGCGTCCGCACGAGCGGGCGGCCCGGGCGCCGGGTGGTGATGCTCGCCCTGGCCGGGGCCGTCGTCGCCGCCCTGGCCTCCGGGGCGGCGCTGCTCTCGCGAGGCGAGACCGGCCCGGAGGCCGCCGAGACGGCGGCACCGGCCGCGCCGCCGCGGGTGGAGACCACGCCGGCCTCGCCCGCCCCGGAGGGTCCGCGCCCTGACCCCGCACTTGAGAGGACCGCGGCTCCGGCACGGGCGGCCGTCCCCGCCGGGGGAGTGCTGCAGGACCTCCTCGACGGCCTGGCGGAGGCGCGCACCGCCGCGCTGGCCGACCCCCGGAGGGACCGCCTGTCCGTGTACGCCGCGGAGGACGGCCCGGCATGGCAGCGCGACCGGACGATCCAGGAGGACCTCGCCGACGGCGGATACGCCTTCTCCGGGCTGGTGGTGGGGCTGACCGCTGACGGGACCGCGACACCCGCCGGGCCGGACCGTCTGACCGTCCCCGCGCGCCTGGTCCTCAGCCCGCACATCGTGCTGGACGAGACGGGCACTCCGCTGGACCAGGTGCCCGGTTCCGAGGAGGAGGTGCTGCTGACCCTGGTGCGCGCCGGCACGGGATGGCTGGTCCACGGGGTGGAGCCCCGCTAGGCGGGGACGCGGGGACGCCGTGGGCCCCGGGGACGGATCCCCGGGGCCCACGGCGTGGGTGCCGCCCGTGGGGCGGCGCTCAGCCGGTCAGTGCCACAGCGTGGCCACCAGGATGTTCACCAGGCCCAGGCCGCCGACGGCATGGGCCAGGCCCGTGGGCACGACCTCCCCGCGGTTGGACTTGCGCCGACCCAGGAGGGCGGCGGCGAACACGAGGAGGCCGATGAGGAACTTGATCCCCAGCTTCATGTGGTTCGGGTCGCCGCCGCCGAGCATGGCCCAGCCGAAGAGGATCACTCCGGTGACGACCATCCCCAGCGACCCCCACCACTGCGAGGCGGTCACGGTCGGATTCTTGAAGTGGGCGAACCACCCGCCCACGATCGCCGCCGCCGAGACGATGTGCAGGGCGACGATCACGTCGTGCAGGACGTCGAGGGACTCCATGGTGATCAGATCCCCCTCAGAGGCCCAGCTCGGCCGCGAACTCGCCGTCCTCCAGGCGCTGCGTGAGCGACTGGAGGAAGCGGCCGGCGTCCGCGCCGTCGACGAGGCGGTGGTCGTAGGTCAGGGACAGGTACATCATGTGGCGGATCGCGATGGTGTCGTTGCCGTCGGCGTCGGCCACCACCATGGGACGCTTCACGATCGCGCCGGTGCCCAGGATGGCCACCTGCGGCTGGTTGATGATCGGCGTGTCGAACAGGGCACCCACGGAGCCGATGTTCGTGATCGAGAACGTGCCGCCGGAGAGCTCGTCCGCACCGATCTTGTTGGTGCGGGTGCGCTCGGCGACGTCGGCGATCCGCTTCGCGATCCCGCCGAGGTTCAGCGAGCCGGCGTCCTTGATCACCGGCACCAGGAGGCCGCGCTCGGTGTCCACCGCGATCGCGATGTCCTCCGTGGCGTGGTAGGTGATCTCCTTGTTGTCCTCGGAGAACGAGGCGTTGAGCTTGGGGTGCTGCTTCAGGGCCTCGGTCACGGCCTGCGTGATGAACGGCAGGTACGTGAGCTTGACGCCGTTCTGCTCCTGGAAGGAGTTCTTGGCCTTGGACCGCAGCTGGACGATGCGGGTCATGTCGACCTCGTGCACCTGGGTCAGCTGGGTGGACAGGTCCAGGGACTCACGCATGCGCTGGGCGATCACCTGGCGGATCCGCGGGGCCTTCTCGGTCCCCCCGCGCGGAGCGGCGGCGGCCGGCGCGGCGGCGGTCGGGGCGGCGGCGGTCGGGGCGGCGGCCGAGGAGTCCTGACCCGCGTCGGCGGACGCGTCCGTCGCCTGATCCGAGGATCCGGCGGAGGCGGACAGCGAGGCGGCCAGCACGTCCTGCTTGCGGATGCGGCCGCCGACGCCGGTGCCGCGCACCGTGGACAGGTCCACCCCGTGCTGCTTGGCCAGGCGACGCACCAGCGGCGTCACGTAGCCCTGGCCCGGCTCGGTGGCCGCGGGGGCGGCGGACTCCTGGTCGGCGGACGCCTCCTGCTGAGGGACGGACGGCGCCGTCGCGGACTCCTCGGAGGCGCTGGTCTCCGGTGCGTCGTCTGACGGCGACTCACCCGCGTCCTCGGCGGCCTCCTCGGTCTGCTCGCCGGTCGGGGCGTCGGTGGCCGCGTCCTCGATCTCCTCGGCGGAGGGCTCCTCGTCGCCCGAGCCGGCGGCCGGGGCGGAGGCGCCGGAGCCGGAGCCGGAGCCCACGCGGGCCAGCACGGCGCCGACCTCGACGGTCTCGTCCTCCTCCACGAGGATCTCCTGCAGCACGCCCGCGACGGGGGAGGGGATCTCGGTGTCGACCTTGTCGGTGGACACCTCCAGCAGCGGCTCGTCGACGGCGACCTCGTCGCCGACCGCCTTGAGCCAGCGGGTCACGGTGCCCTCGGTGACGGACTCGCCCAGGGCGGGCAGGGTCACGTCGCTGGACTCCCCGGAGCCGGTGTCGGCGGAGCCGGTGGCGGCCCGCTCCTCGGGCTCCGGCTCACCCGCGGGCTCCTCGTCCTCGGACGCGTCCTCGGCCGGGGCCTCCTCGTCCTCGACCGCGTCGGCCGACTCCTCGGCGGGCGCGTCGCCGGACTCGTCGGTGCCCTCGCCGTCGCCGATCACGGCCAGGGCGGCGCCGACCTCGACGGTCTCGTCCTCCTCGGCCAGGATCTCCTGCAGCACGCCGGCCACGGGGGAGGGGATCTCGGTGTCCACCTTGTCGGTGGACACCTCCACGAGCGGCTCGTCGACGGCGACCTCGTCGCCGACCGCCTTGAGCCAGCGGGTCACGGTCCCCTCGGTGACGGACTCACCGAGGGCGGGCAGGGTGACTTTCTCAGACATGTCCTGATGCTCCTCACGGGTGGCGGCGCTGTGGGCACTCGCCGGGGGTCGGGTGTGGGTCCGCCGCGCGGACCCGGGATGGTCAGTGCGGTGGGTCAGCTGTGCAGCGGGTGGCCGAACAGGGCCATGGCGGCCTCGCCCAGGGCCTCGTTCTGCGTGGGGTGCGCGTGCACGAACTGGGCGACGTCCTCGGGGTAGGCCTCCCAGTTCACGATGAGCTGCGCCTCGCCGATCTGCTCGCCGATGCGCTTGCCGATGCCGTGCACGCCCACGATCGGGCCGTTCTTCTGCCGGACCAGCTTGATGATGCCGCCGGTGCCGAGGATCGAGGACTTGCCGTTGCCGGCCAGGTTGTACTCGGCGACCTCGACGTTGTCCTTGCCGAACTTCTCCTCCGCCTTGGGCTGGGTGTAGCCCACGGACATGATCTCCGGCTCGGTGAAGGTGACCTTCGGGATGTTGATGTCCTCGACGACCATCGGCTTGTTGCCGGCGATCTCCTCGGCCACGAAGATGCCCTGCTGGAAG
Organism: Micrococcus lacusdianchii; assembly: GCF_023155805.1. Taxonomy (GTDB): domain Bacteria; phylum Actinomycetota; class Actinomycetes; order Actinomycetales; family Micrococcaceae; genus Micrococcus; species Micrococcus lacusdianchii. The sequence goes on from NZ_JAKNUW010000011.1 coordinate 88,198, forward strand.
CCGCGGTGCGCCAGCTGCAGACCGGGGACGATGTCGCCCACGGCGTAGATGTTGCCGACGCCGGTGTGCAGACGCTCGTCGGTGAGGACGAAGCCGCGGTCCATCTTGACGCCCTGCTCCTCGTAGCCGAGGCCCTCGGTGTTCGGGCCGCGGCCGACGGCGACGAGGCAGACCTCGGCCTCGAACTCCTTGCCGTCCGCGAGGGTCACCTTGACGCCCGAGTCGGTCTCCTCGACCTTGTCGAAGAACGTGCCCAGGTTGGTCTTGATGCCCTTCTTCTTGAACTCGCGCTCGAGGACCTTGATGATCGCCGGGTCTTCGTTGGGGACCAGGGTCTTCAGGCCCTCGATGATGGTGACGTCGACGCCGAAGGAGTTCCACAGCGAGGCGAACTCCGAGCCGATGACGCCGCCGCCGAGCACGATGGCGGACGTGGGCATGTAGTCCAGCTCGAGCGCCTCCGTCGAGGTCATGATCTTCTTGGAGATCGGCAGGCCCATGGTCTTGGACACGGAGCCGGAGGCCAGGACGATGTTCTTGCCCTTGTAGCGGACGCCGTCGACCTCGATCTCGTCCTGGGAGACGAGCTTGCCCTCGCCTTCGACGACCTGGACCTTCTTCATCTTCATGAGGCCGGTCAGACCCTTGTGCTTGCCGGCGACGATCCCGTCCTTGTAGTCGCGCACCTTGGCCATGTCCACGGACTCGAGGGTCGCGTTGACGCCGAACTTCTCGGAGTGGCGGGTCTCGTCCGCCACCTCGGCGGCGTGGAGGTAGGCCTTGGTGGGGATGCAGCCCCAGTGCAGGCAGGTGCCGCCGAGCTTGGCCTTCTCGATGAGGCCCACGGTCATGCCGTACTGCACGGCGCGCAGTGCGGCCGCGTACCCGGCGGAGCCACCGCCGAGGACGAGGACGTCGAATTCCTGAGCGGTTGCCGAATCGGCCACGGTGATGCTCCTTGGTGTCGGGTGGGAGGGAGTCGTCGAGTGGGTCCGCCGTGCCGATCGCGGCCCGGGATCGGCCGGGTCGCGCCGGTCAGCGGCGTCGTTCATTCACCTTACCCGGCACGTCCGGCGATGAGGCCTACCAGGGTGCGCACCATCGCGCCGGTCGCGTCGCGGGGGGTGTAGCCGTAGGCGGAGGACTCGTTGAACGAGGGGCCGGCGATGTCCAGGTGCGCCCACGGCGTGGGCGCGGACGCCCGATCGTCCTCGTCGCGGCCGGCGTCGACGAACTCGCGCAGGAAGGCGGCGGCGGTCATCATGCCGCCGAACCGCTCTCCCATGTTGGAGATGTCCGCCACGCGGGAGTCGAGGGAGGCGCGCAGCTGCTCCGGGATCGGCATGGCCCAGGCGAGCTCGCCGGCCGCGTCGGCGGCGGACACGACCTCGTCGCGCAGGGCCTCGTGGCCCATCACTCCGGTGTGGCGCACGCCCAGGGCCACGAGCTGGGCGCCCGTGAGCGTGGCGACGTCCAGGACGGCGTCCGGGCGCTCGTCGGTGGCGGCCACGAGGGCGTCGGCCATGACCACGCGGCCCTCGGCATCGGTGTTCATGACCTCGACCGTCTTGCCGCCGTACATGGTGATCACGTCCGAGGGGCGGATGGCGGTGTGCGAGGGCATGTTCTCAGCCAGGGCCAGCCACCCGGTGACCTTCACGGGGATCCCGAGCTCGGCCGCGGCGCGGACCACGGCGAACACGGTGGCGGCGCCGGCCATGTCGGACTTCATGGTCATCATGGACGCGGCGGGCTTGAGGGAGATGCCGCCCGTGTCGAAGGTGATGCCCTTGCCCACGAGGGCGATGTGCGCCCGCGCGTCGGCGGGGGCGTGTTCGATCCGCACGAGGCGGGGCGGACGCGACGAGCCCTGGCCGATCGCCAGGATGCCGCCGAAGCCCTCGGCGGCGAGCGCGTCCTCGTCCCACACCTGCACGCTCACGTCCGACCCGGCCAGCTCCTCGCGCACCGTGTCCGCGAAGGAGGCGGGGTACAGGTGGGACGGGGCGGTGTTGACGAGGTCGCGCACGGCGCAGACGGCGTCCCCGACGACGGCGGCGCGCGCCAGGACCTGCGCGGACGCGTCCTCCTCGACGGTCGTGACGACCTCGATGCGGGAGACCGGCGCGGACGAGGAGGCCGCCTCTCGGGCGGCCTCGGACTTGAGCGCCGTGAACGTGTAGGCGCCGAGGGTCGCGCCCTCGGCGACGGCGGCGAGGCGCTCGGGCGTGTCGGCGGGCAGGGCCAGGGCGACGGCATCCGTCCCGGCGAGGGATCGCACGGCCGCGCCGGCGGCCCGGCGCAGGGCCTCGAGTCCGGCGGTGCCGTCGTCCCCCAGCTCGCCCACGCCCACGAGCACGAGCAGCGGCCAGCGCGAGCCGGCGAGGCCGGGCAGGCGGTGCACCTCGTCGGTGCGCGCGCGGACGCCCAGCAGCTCGAAGGAGTCCTCCAGTGCGGCGGCGGCGTCCTGCGGCAGGGCGTCGGTCAGCAGCACGGGGCCGTCGGACCCGGCGCCGACGCCGACCACGACCGCCGACGCGGTGACCTCCTCCAAGGCGCGGGCTGTCAGCGAGGGGCGGTCCTTCGAGATCACGGGGATCCTTCCATGGCGGGGGCTCGGGGCTGCGCCGGCCGCGCGGGGGCGGACGGGCGCGTCCCGGCTCATCCTAGCCAGCACCCCGCGGCGGACGGCAGGACCGCGCGGCGTGGAATAGGGGGGCCGGTCTGCGGGGTTGACCCGGGACGATCCGTCGGCCTCCGCCGGGGGACAGGACCACCGGAAGGCGGCACTCGTGCTGGATCCCACGCAGCTCTACACCCGCGACGACGGCGAGGACGCCGTGCCCGCGGGGCTCGGCCTGCTGGTCACGCTCACGGGCCACCTCGACGCCGGACACGTGGGTCGGCAGCTGCGCTCCGCCCTGCGGGAGCACCTGGCCCACCGGACCGTGGCCTCCTTCGACCTGGACCAGCTGCACGACTACCGGGCCCGGCGTCCGCGGGTACGGTTCGAACACGACCGGTACACCGACCTGCGGCTGCCCGCCCTGACGGTGGACCTCATGGAGGACCTCCTGGGCCGGCCGTTCCTGCTGCTGGCCGGACCCGAGCCGGACCTGCAGTGGCAGCGGTTCACGGCGGCGGTCCTGGGGCTCGCCCGGGAGTGGGCGGTGGACACGGTCACGTTCGTGGACGCCGCCCCGTTGCCGGTGCCGCACACGCGGCGCGTGGGGGTGACCACGCACGGCACGCGCACGGACGCACTCGAGGGCCTGTCCACCTGGAGCCCGGAGGCCGACGTCGTCGCGGGCGCCCTCCAGATGCTCGAGCTGCGCGCGGGCGAGGCGGGCCTGAACACCGCGGGGTACACCGTCCACGTGCCGCACTACGTGGCCGAGGCCGCCTACCCGCCCGGCGCCGTGGCGGCGCTCGAGTACGTGGGCGCCGCGATGGGCCTGATGATGCCGACGGACGAGCTGCGCGACGCCGCACGCGAGGTCGAGGCGGAGATCGAGCGCCAGGTGACGGCCTCCCCGGAGGTCCAGCAGATGATCGCGGGACTGGAGAAGAACCACGACCAGAACGCGGAGGAGCAGGAGCGCTCCCTGCTCGAGTCCGCAGCAGGGCTGCCCGACGGGGAGGAGATCGCCTCCGCGGTCGAGGAGTACCTGGCCCGCCGCGACGACTCGGTGCGCCCCCGCACGCACGGGAACGGCCCGACCCCTCCTGCACAGGACAACGACGGGCCCGCCCCGTCCACCGACCGCGCGGACTGAGGGGCGCAGTCGGCCGGAGGACGGGCAGGGTCGGGGCATGGACCACCTCCCCGGACCGGCAGCCTCCCTCCCGCCGCACGACCCGCGCGCCCTCGACGAGCCCGCGGCAGGCCCCCCGACCTCGGTGCTGCGCGCGCGAGGCGTGGACGACCTCCTCGGCTACGCCGGACATGTCCTCGGGGCGCTGCGGCCGGGCTCGCTCGTGCTGGTGTCCCTCCACGGCACCGTGCTGGGCGCCGTGGTGCGGGTGGATCTGCCGCCCTCGGAGGCGCTCGAGGGACCGGCCGGGGCGCGCTGGGCCGAGGCCGTGGCGGACGTGCTCGCCCGTGACCGAGCCGCGGACGCCACCGTGGCCCTCGAGCTGGCGGGGGACCGTCCCCGGGTGCCCGCACGGGCGGCGGCCCCCGCCTGGCTCGACCCGCTGGCGACGGCCCTGGCCGGCCGTGGCCGGCCCCTGCGGGAGGGCTGGACCGTACGCGCGGGAATCGCCCATCCGTGGTGGGGGACGGACGTGGCGGACGATCGGGAGGGCCGGGCCGGGGTCGCCGTCGCGGTGGACCCGGCCGCCTCGGACCTGTCGCTCCACCTGATCGGCCGCGGCTCCGTGTGGGGGCTGCGCGCCGACCATGCGCACGTGCCCCGGCACCGGCCGCCCGGACCGGCGCTGGCCGCCGAGTGGGGACGGTGCACCCCGGAGCCCGGCCACCCCGAGCCGGCCGCCCTCACGGGCTGGCTCGCGGCCTGGGAGCCCGTCCTCGCCTCGGGGCCGGCACCGGCCACCGGACGGGCTCCCTCGGACGCGGAGTTGGGTGGGCCCCTCGTGCGGCCGGCCTGGCGGGACGCCCTCCTGCTGCACGCCGCGTGCTCCCCGGGCACCGTGCCGGACGATCCAGCGCGACGGGCGGCCGTGCTGACCGGCCGGTCCGCGCAGGCGCCCGACTGGCGGCGCCTGGACGCCCTGTGGGGCCGGCTCCGCGGCCTCGCCGTCCACGCCCCGGCCGGGCACGGCGGGCAGGCGCTGACGCTCGCCGCCTGGGTGGCATGGGCCCGGGGCGAGGGGTCCGCCGCGGGCGCCCACCTCGAGGCGGCCGCCGGCCTCACGAGCCCGGACGGGCTGGGACGGGTGCTCGATGGGCTGGTGGGCTTCGGCGTCGTGTGCGACTGGGCCGCCGACCCCCGGCGGTGCTGGCGGCCCTGAGGCGGGGCCCGTGGGAGGATGTCGGGGCTCGACGCGCTCCGCCCCCGGCGGACGCGTCCGACACCTCGACCGTCTGGAATAGACCCCGGTGATGCGGTGTTGTGAGCACGAGAGACCCTGGCATCCGCGCGGGCCTCGGCGTCAGCCGCGGCCCGCGCGGACTTGACAGGGTCACACCTAGTTGCACTGCAGTGTTCCGCGCCGTCCGGGTGCGGACCCGAGGGAAAGGCCACGAGTGACCACGTCGACGACCAACGACGAGAAGGACGTCCGGAAGGGCGCCGCGTCGGGATCCGCACGGAGCACCGCCGCGGCCGAGGAGTCCACCGGGACGGCAGCGAAGAAGACGGCGGCGGCCAAGAAGCCCGCCGCCAAGAAGACCCCGACGACCGCGACGAGGAAGACCGCCGCCAAGAAGCCCGCGACCAAGAAGCCCGCCACCAAGGCCGCGGCCGAGAAGGCCGCGGCCAAGAAGCCCGCCACCAAGGCCGCGGCCGAGAAGGCCGCGGCCACGACGTCGTCGGCCGCGAAGGCCGCCGCGGAGCCGGAGGAACAGCCGCTGCCCCGGGACGAGGAGCGCCTCGTGACCGACGACGCCGTCGAGGCGGCGTCCCAGGACTCGGACGACGACGACGCGGACGGCTCGGACGCGGCGGACGCCCCCGCTGTCGTGGAGGAGGCCGTCACCGGTGAGACCGTGTCCGGGAAGACGGCCTCGAAGGGCGCCTTCGTGATGGACAACTCGGAGGACGACGCCCCCGTCCAGCAGGTCGTGGTGGCCGGTGCCACCGCCGACCCGGTGAAGGACTACCTCAAGCAGATCGGCAAGGTCGCCCTGCTGAACGCGGAGCAGGAGGTGGACCTCGCCATGCGGATCGAGGCCGGCCTCTACGCCGAGCACCACTTCGCCGAGAACCCCCCGGAGGACTACCGCCTGCGCCGCGACGTGGAGCTGATCATCGCCGACGGCCGCCGCGCCAAGAACCACCTCCTGGAGGCCAACCTGCGCCTCGTGGTGTCCCTGGCCAAGCGCTACACCGGCCGCGGCATGCTCTTCCTGGACCTGATCCAGGAGGGCAACCTCGGCCTCATCCGCGCCGTGGAGAAGTTCGACTACACGAAGGGCTTCAAGTTCTCCACCTACGCGACATGGTGGATCCGCCAGGCCATCACCCGCGCCATGGCGGACCAGGCCCGCACCATCCGCATCCCGGTGCACATGGTCGAGGTGATCAACAAGCTGGCCCGCGTCCAGCGGCAGATGCTCCAGGACCTGGGCCGTGAGCCCACCCCGGAGGAGCTCGCCAAGGAGCTGGACATGACCCCGGAGAAGGTCGTGGAGGTCCAGAAGTACGGCCGCGAGCCCATCTCCCTGCACACCCCGCTCGGTGAGGACGGCGACTCCGAGTTCGGCGACCTGATCGAGGACTCCGAGGCCGTGGTCCCGGCGGACGCCGTGTCCTTCACGCTGCTCCAGGAGCAGCTGCACTCCGTGCTCGACACGCTGTCCGAGCGCGAGGCCGGGGTCGTCGCCATGCGCTTCGGCCTGACCGACGGCCAGCCCAAAACCCTGGACGAGATCGGCAAGGTCTACGGGGTCACCCGTGAGCGCATCCGCCAGATCGAGTCCAAGACCATGTCCAAGCTGCGCCACCCGTCCCGCTCGCAGGTGCTGCGGGACTACCTGGACTGAGCCCGGAGGGCCCACGACGACGGCCCGCCGCCTCCCCGAGGAGGCGACGGGCCGTCGTGGTGCCGTGGAGGGTCAGGCGTCGGCCGGCGCGGGGCGGGCGTGCAGGTCCTCGGTCTGGTCCTGCCACACGCTGGCCTGGGGGCGCAGCGCGTCCTCCACGGCGCGGGCGTGGTGACCGCAGAACAGCAGCTCGCCGCCTGAGGGCAGGATCGCGCGCACGAAGGCCTGGGCCCCGCAGCGGTCGCAGCGGTCGGAACGGGTGAGGGCGGCCGGATCGGCCACGGCGGTGATGGACATGCTGTCCTCCTGATCTGTCGGGTCGGTGGGGGGCAGGGCCGCACGGCTCCTGCGCCTCGTGTCCCCTGGAACGGCCAGCATGGCACCCGCGGGCCCGCCGGGCGTGCCCGGACCCGCCCGTTTCGCCACCCGCGTACGGCCGGGGACGTCCGGTCCGGACATGCCCCCGCCCGCTGCCGTGTCCGGGGCGCGGAGTAGTCTGGACGGGCTCCCGCCGTCCCCTGGAAGGACCCCTCCACCGTGCCCGCCGCCTCCGAGTACTCCGCCCGCCACCTCTCCGTCCTGGAGGGCCTCGAGGCGGTGCGCAAGCGTCCGGGCATGTACGTCGGCTCCACCGACTCCCGCGGCCTCATGCACTGCCTGTGGGAGATCATCGACAACTCCGTGGACGAGGCGCTGGCCGGCCACGGCCAGTCGATCGAGGTCACCCTGCACCCGGACGGCTCCGTCGAGGTCGCGGACAACGGTCGCGGCATCCCTGTGGACGTCGAGCCGCGGACCGGCCTGACCGGCGTCGAGGTGGTCTTCACCAAGCTGCACGCCGGCGGCAAGTTCGGCGGTGGCTCCTACGCCGCCTCGGGCGGCCTGCACGGTGTGGGCGCATCCGTGGTCAACGCCCTGTCCTCCCGCCTGGACGTGGAGGTCATGCGCGGGGGCAAGGTGCACCGCCTGTCCTTCCGGCGCGGCGAGCCGGGCGCGTTCCAGGACGGCTCCAAGCCCTCCCCGGAGGCGCCGTTCACACCCGCCGAGGAGGCCGCCCCGCTCGAGGTGGTCGGCAAGGCCAAGCGCGGGCAGACCGGCACGCGGGTGCGGTACTGGGCGGACGAGCAGATCTTCACCACGGATGCCCGGTTCTCCGCCCAGGACCTCCAGGCCCGGGCCCGCCAGACCGCCTACCTCATCCCGGGTCTGCGCATCGCCGTCCGGGACCTGCGCCGCCTGCCCGGCACGCCGGGGGCGGACGGGCCCGCGGAGGAGGTCTACCAGTACGACGGCGGCATTGCCGAGTTCGTCGAGCACCTCACCCCCGCCGCGCCCGTCACGGACGTGTGGCGGCTGCAGGGCTCGGGCACCTTCACCGAGCGCGTGCCCGTGCTGGGGGAGGACGGGCGCACCCAGATGCAGGAGGTCAAGCGCACCTGCGAGGTGGACGTCGCCCTGCGCTGGGACGTCGGCTACGAGACCGTCCTGCGCCCGTTCGTCAACATCATCGCCACCCCCAAGGGCGGCACCCACCAGTCCGGGTTCGAGTCGGCCCTGCTGAAGGTCTTCCGCGCCCAGGTGGAGGCCGGGGCGCGGCGCCTCAAGGCCGGCTCGGACCGCCCGGACAAGGACGACGTCCTCGCCGGCATGACCGCCGTGCTGACCGTCCGCCTGGCGGAGCCGCAGTTCGAAGGCCAGACCAAGGAGATCCTCGGCACCCCGGCGGTGCGGCGCATCGTGGCGCAGGTGGTGGAGAAGGAGCTCACCGCGCGGCTGACGGCCACGGCCCGCGCGCAGAAGCAGCAGGTCGCGGTGCTGCTGGAGAAGGTCGTGGCGGAGATGAAGTCCCGCATCTCGGCGCGCACCCACAAGGAGAACCAGCGCCGCAAGAACGCGCTGGAGACCTCCACCATGCCCGCCAAGCTGGCCGACTGCCGGACCGACGACGTCGCCTCCTCCGAGCTGTTCATCGTCGAGGGCGACTCCGCCCTGGGCACCGCCAAGCTGGCCCGGTCGTCGGACTTCCAGGCGCTGCTGCCCATCCGCGGCAAGATCCTCAACGTCCAGAAGGCCTCCGTCTCGGACATCCTCTCCAACGCCGAGTGCGCCGCCCTGATCCAGGTGGTCGGCGGCGGCGCCGGACGCAGCTTCGACCTGGACGCCGCCCGCTACGGCAAGGTCATCCTCATGACGGACGCCGACGTGGACGGCGCCCACATCCGCACCCTGCTGCTCACGCTGTTCTTCCGCTACATGCGTCCCATGGTGGAGACGGGGCGGGTGTATGCGGCCGTCCCCCCGCTGCACCGCATCGAGGCGGTGACCCGCGGGAAGAAGGAGCGTGAGGTCGTCTACACCTACTCCGAGCAGGAGCTGCACGCCACGCTGGCGCGCCTCGAGGCCGAGGGGCGCTCCTACAAGGAGCCCATCCAGCGGTACAAGGGTCTGGGCGAGATGGACGCGGACCAGCTGGCTGAGACCACCATGGACCCGCGGCACCGCATGCTCCGGCGCGTGACCATCTCCGAGGTGGAGGCCGCGGAGAAGGTGTTCGAGCTGCTCATGGGCTCGTCCGTGGCGCCGCGCAAGGCGTTCATCGTCTCCCACGCGGACGAGCTGGACCGGGAGCGCATCGACGCCTGAGCGTCCTCGGGCGTCCCCGGGGACGCCCGGCGGGGCTTGCTAGGGTCGGGCCATGGACACCGGCAGCCAGGACACCGCACACGCTGCCGTGGTCGACGCCGGCTCGGCAGCCTCGGCCCGGCCCGCGGACACCCCGCCCCGGGGGGACGCGCCCGCCTGGCGTGCGGCCGGCGTCGGGATGGCCTTCGGGATGGCCTCGGTCGTCTGGAGCCTGCACGCGCGGCTCCCCGACTGGGTGGCGGTCGGCGCCGTCGCCGGTCTCCTGGCCCTCGGCCTCCTCTGCATGGCAGGGCTGCGGTTCGTCGTGGACCAGGACGAGGCCCGCCGGGCCGTGTTCTACACCGGCGAGGGGCAGGGCTCCTGGTTCGCCGTGAACTTCTTCGGGGTGTTCCAGATCCCCTGGGTCTTCATCACCGGCATCACGGAGACCGTCCCGCTCGTCCTCAGCGCCTCCGGGCTCGGCATCGTGGTCGCCGTCGCGAACCAGACGATCGTCTCCCGGTGCATGACGCGCCGGCCCCAGCCCGCACCGGAGATCGTCCCCCTCGGCTGACGGGGGACGGGGCGGGACGGGCCAGGCGGTCCGGCTCACCGGTCGCGGTAGTACGCCGCCAGGCGGTGCAGACCCTCGTCGATCGACACGGTGGGGGTCCACTCGAGCACCTCGCGGGTGCGGCGCTGGTCGAACCAGTGCGCCGTGGAGAGCTGCTCGGCGAGGAACTCGGTGAGGGGCGGCTCGCCGTCGGCCGAGCCGATGCCCGCCGAGCGCACCCGGAACAGGTCCCGCTCCCACACCCTCTCGATCAGGGCGCCGGCGCGGCGGGCCAGGCCCGCGGGCACGGTGCGCTCGGGCTCGGGGGCCCCACCGGCCAGCGCGATGCCGCGCACGAGCTCGCCCACGGGGCGGGGCTCGCCGTTGGTCACCACGAGCGCCTCGCCGTGGGTGTGGTCCACGGCCGCGACGGCGGCCACCACGGCCTCCACCGCGTTGCCCGTGTAGAGCGTGTCGATCAGGGGCGCGCCCGTGCCCAGCACGGGCATGCGGCCCTCACGGGAGCGCTGGACGATCCGGTCGGTGAGCTGCAGGTCTCCCGGCCCCCACATCAGATGGGGGCGCAGGACCAGCACGCGGAAGTCCTCGGAGTCCGCCTCGAGGGCGATCAGCTCGCCGGCGGCCTTGGTCCGCGCGTACGGCCCCCGGGCGCGCTCCGGGTCGGCCGGGCCCGCCCCCTCGCCGACGATGGAGGAGCCCGCGTGGGCGACGGAGGGAGAGGAGATGTGGACGAACCGGCGCACCCCCCGGCGGCGCGCGGCGTGCACGAGGATCCGCGTGCCCTCCACGTTGACCGCGCGGAACTCCTCCTCGGGTCCGGACATCGAGACCTTCGCGGCCACGTGCACCACGGTGTCCACGCCCTCGAGGGCGTCCTCCACGGCCGCGGGGTCCGTCACGGAGCCCAGGACGTCCCGCACGCCCGGCACGCCCGAGGGCCGGCGCTGGAGCGTCGTCACCTCCGTGCCGGACTCGGCCAGCACGCGGGCGGTGCCCGCGCCCAGCAGTCCGGAGGCCCCGGTCACGAGGGCGCGTCGGCTGACCACGCGCTCCACGAGCTGCGGCAGGCCGTCGTCGTCGACGTGGATCTCGATGCCCATCCCGCTCACAGCCCGCCCACCGATCCGCCGGCCAGCACGTCCGTGGCCCAGCGGGCCACGCGCGGACGGTCGATCTTCGAGTTGTGCCGGATGTCGGTGGGCACCTCGTCCGCCACGAGCACCGCCGCGACCGGCAGCGGGTCCAGGGCCGCGCGCACCGAGGCGGCCAGCGCGGTGGGGGCGAGCCCCTGCTTGGGCCGGCCGTCGCGATGGTGGCCGGCGCGGCGCGCGGGGCGGTTGGCCGGCACGGCGGCCTCCACCACGACGACGACCGCCTGGGTCCCGGCGGGGCCCGTGCCGACCACGGCGCTGCGGCGCACGGGGCCGAGAGCGTCCACGATCCGTTCGGGACCGCCCGGGGCCAGCGGGCCGTCCGGGGTGGTGAGCACGTGCTGGAGCCGCCCCTCGATCCACACGCGTCCCTCGGCGTCGAAGTGGCCGACGTCCGCGGTGCGGTGCCACACGCGTCCGTCGCGGCGGACGAGCCCGTCGCGCTTGGACTGCTGGTCCGTGGCCCACAGGGCGTCGTAGCGGTCCTTCAGGTGCGGCGCGGACACCACGAACTCGCCGAGCACGCCGTGCCCGGTGGCGGCGTCGAGGGTGACCTCCTCGGCGGTGCCGTCCTCCAGCAGCGGGGCGATCCGGAACTCGACGCCGGGCAGCGGCCGGCCCACGCACACCCCGGCGTCCGGGGCGCGGCGCAGCCGCTGGATCTCCTCCCCGTCGATGTCGGAGAGCAGCAGGCCCTCGGTCATGCCGTAGGGGGTGTGGACCTCCGCGTGCGGCAGGACGGCCGAGAGCTGCCGCAGCAGGGCAGGGTGCACCGGGGCGCCCGCGGAGAGCAGCTGGCGCACCCCGGCCAGGGCGGCGCGCTGCTCACGGGTCAGGTCCCCGGCGGTCTGGACCACGTTGGCCAGGGCCGCGGGAGAGGCGAACATCACGGAGGACTGCCCGGCGATCGCGGCGTCCGCCAGCGCGGAGGCGGTGAGCGTGGCCGGCTTGGTGACGTCCATGACGGGGGTGACCGAGGCCGCCCCCAGGGCCGGGCCCAGCAGGGCGAACGGTGCGAAGCCGGCCAGCAGGGACGCGCCGGGGCGGATGTCGAGGGTCCGGCCGATCATCTGGACGAGCCGGCCGAGGCGCTCATGGGTGTAGACCACGCCCTTGGCCGGGCCGGTGGAGCCGGAGGTGAACAGGACGGCAGCGTCCGCGGCGAGGGCCGGCTCGGCCAGGGGTGCGCCGGCGGCGTCGCGCGGCCCCGACGCGGCGGGGTCCCGGTGGCGCTCGACCATGGCGTACAGCGAGTCGGAGACGTCCAGCAGCGTCCGCTGGGGCGCGGCCAGGGTGGCCACGGAGATGCGGGTGCCCGGCCAGGACTGCGCACGGGCCAGGGTCAGGCCCGGGGTCTGCCCGATGATCCAGCGGGGCCGGGCCGACTTCATGGCGCGGGTCATCCCGGTGATGCCCAGGCCCTGGTCCGCGACGACGGCGACGCCGCCCACACGCAGGACCGCGTACAGCGCCGCGGAGAGGTCACGGCCCGGCGGCACGAGCATGGAGACACGGTCGCCGGGGCGCATGCCCGCCTCCCACAGGCCCGTGGCCATCGCCGAGACGGTCTCCTGGAACTCGCCCCAGCCGACGGCGACGGGACGCCGTCGGGCGCCCACGAGGGCGCGCGAGGACGCGGCGCCGGCCATGTCCACGAGCGCGGTGTACTCGCGCATCGCGGACCCGGGGGCGCCCCAGTCCTCGAGCCGGTCCCACAGCCGGGGCACGCCGCCGGCGGCCGGGGCCGTCGCCCCGTCGCCGCGGTCCGCGTCCGAGTCCGCGTCGGCGAGCTCGAGCTCCACCGCGCGTCCCGTGACGCCGAGCACCGGGTGGGAGGAGGTGGCGGGGGCGTCGTCGTCGGCGTGGGGCCGGGGTCCGGGCAGGCCCGAGGCCGGGTCGTCCAGCAGACCCGCGAGGAGCAGCTGCGCCCAGGTCAGCAGGGGGGTGACGACGTCGCGGTCGTCGATCAGCAGGTGCCCGGCCTCCTCGTAGCGGTGGACGCGGGCGGCCGGGAGGCGGTCGCGGAGGTCGTCCAGGTAGCGGTCCAGGAAGACGGGGTCGTCGGCGCCCCACTGGATCAGCGCCGGCACGCCGGCCGCGCCGAGCGCACTGACGCCGTCGGACACGCGCGTGAGCTCGGCGTGGCTGCCGTGGGCGGGGTCGGCCGGGATGTCGGCCACGAACCCGCCGACGCCGCCGCGGCGGGCCGCGTCCGGGTAGGGAAGGTGGTAGGCGGCGCGCACCTCGGGTGCCAGGGACGGCTTCGCCAGCGAGGTGGTGACGGCGATGAACGCGTCGGTGGCCACCGTGGACGCCGGCAGGACCGGACCGGCCAGCGCCGCCTGCAGGGGCGCGGGCAGGGAGGCCTGCGGGGGCTGATGCACCGCGGTGTTGAGGGTGCTCACCCCCGCCACGGCGTCGCGGTGACGACCGGCCCAGCCGAGGGAGACCACGCCGCCCCAGTCGTGGCCGAGGGTGATGACCGGGTGCCCTGCCTCCGCCTGGGCGGTGATCCCGAGCTCGGCCAGCAGGGCCTCGAGGTCGTCCACGCGGTCCCGGAGGCCGCGGTACGTGCTGCGCGCCCGGCCCATCTCCGACGGCGTCGGGTTCGCCGGGTGCTCGAGGCGTTCGGAGAAGCCCATGTCCAGCTGGTCGGGGGCCACCACGCGCCAGGCCTGCTGCCCGCGGCGGGCGCGGCGGACCGTCTCGGCCAGCAGCGAGCGCCACAGGTAGGACCACGTCGGGTTGCCGTGGACGGCCACGATGGTGCCCACCACGTCCGCGCCGAGCGCGTCCAGGAGGGGCCCGGTGTCGGCCACGTGCAGGGTGCGGGAGACGCCGTCCGGGTCCGCGGCGGAGCGGACGGTGACGAGACGGGACCAGGCGGCGTCCCAGCCGGGCAGCTGCTCGTGCGGGGGGAGGGCGGCGGGGGCGGCGGGGATGTGCGGCATGGCGGTCTCTCGTCCTCCTACGTCAGTTCACCACTGGATCTCGAGCATGGCGGTGTTCAGGCCCGAGCCCACGCCCAGGCACACCACCGTGTCCCCGGCGGACAGCTCGTCCATCTCCCGCACGAGGGTGATGGGCAGCGAGGCCGGGCCGACGTTGCCCAGCACGGGGAACGTCGTCGGGATCCGGTCCAGGGGCAGGCCGGCGGACTCGGAGATCGCGTTGGTGTGGAGCTGGGAGACCTGGTGGGTGATGAACCGGTCCGCGTCCTTCCACGCCCACTCGGCGGGGGTGTCGTTCCACGCGTCCATGACGAGCTCGAGGCCGTCGTTGAGCAGGGCGGTGGAGTCCGTGTACATGCCGCGGTGGTCGCCGACGCACAGGTCGTGGTGGTCGGTGCCGGCGCGGGTGATGCCGCGGACGATCCGGTGGGCGTCCGGGTGGTCCTCGATGGAGCCGACGACGGCGGCCGCGGCACCGCAGCCCAGGGTGAGGGAGGCGAACTGCTCCATGAAGTTGCCGCGGTTCGTGGTGGAGGCGTGCAGGTTCTCCACGGTGGCGTCCTGGACCTTGGAGGCGTCCTCGCTGGCGACGACCACGGCGTAGTCCACCTGGCCCGCGTCCACGAGGGTGGAGGCCATCATCAGGCCGTTGACGAAGCCGAGGCAGGCGTTGGTGATGTCGAAGTTGGTGGCCGAGGTGGGCAGGCCCATCATGTGGTGGATCCGCACGGCCACGGAGGGCTCGAGGGTCGCCCGGGTCACCGAGGTGTTGATGAGCAGCCCGACGCGCTCGGGACCGATCCCGGCGGCGGCGAGGGCGGCGGTGCCGGCCTGCGCGGCGGCCTCCTGGAAGTCCTGGGAGGCGTCCCAGTTGCGCCGGGCGCGCACGCCTGCGACGCGCTGCAGCAGGTGGGGCGGGAGCTTGAGCCGCCGGAGCACGTCCGCCAGCCGCTCGTCGAGGTCGTCCGAGGTCACCTCGAGGGGCGCCTCGACCTCGGTGACCGCCAGGAGGGCGGCGCGGGAGTACTCGTAGCTGGCGTTGCCGGACACGTTCGTCACCAGGACCAATCTGCGGGAGGACGGGGGACTCACCCCGGGGTGAGGCGAGATGTCACTCTAGCGGAGCGGTGCGGACGCCCGCCCAGGATGGGTGTCGCTCGGCCCGGGGCGAACACGCCCGGGGGTGCCGGCTCAGGGCAGGCCGAGCAGGGCGGCCGCGGTGGCCGCCGGCAGGGCGAGGGAGGCCGCCGCCACGAGCGCCGCCGCCGCGGCGGGCAGGGGCGCCGGCCGGGTGAGCAGCCGCGCGGCCCGGTCGCCGAGGCCCGCGGAGGTCGGCCCGGTCGCGTCGGTCTGGCCGGCCGGACCGGCGTCGGGGCCCGGGGCGGCCTGCGCGAGGGCCCGGACGAGCACGTCCGCCGGGGCACGGCGCAGGGCGGCGTCGTCGGCGAGCATCTCGGTCACCTGGACCACGGCCAGGCGCGCGGTCTCGGCGGTGGGCAGCCACGCGCACGCCCGCGCCCACGCGGCGAAGGCCAGGCGCAGCAGGCCGTGGTGCTGGTCGAGGTGGGCCCGCTCGTGGGCCACGACGGCGTCCAGCTCCTCCGGCGACAGGCGCGCCAGCAGGCCGCTCGAGACGACGGTGAGGGCCTCCCCTCCGCGCGGGGAGCCGGGCACGCAGTAGGCCAGCGGGTCGTCGACGGGCAGCTCGCGGGCCCCGCGCGCCCCGCCGGGCCACCGGCCCGCGTCGGCGGGGCCCGTGGCCACGAGCTCGACGGCGTCCCGGTGGCGGGCCCGGGCCCGCAGGGTGCGGACGGCCGTCACGGCCGTGGTGAGCAGCAGGTGCACCGCGATCCCGGCCCCGGCGCCCACCGCCATCAGGTGCAGGCCGACGGGCAGGCCGGTGGGCCGCGGCGCGGCGGCGGCGTCGCCGGCCAGGTGCGCGGCCAGCCGGGGCGCCGCTGCCACGAGGCCCTCGCCCCACGGCAGCAGGCCCCACACGAGGGGCGCGCCCAGCAGGGCGAGCCCGCCGGCGAGGGCGACGGCCTGCCAGGCGAGGGCGGCGAGCACGGGGGAGCGGGCCGGCCACGCGGCGCGCCCGACCAGCACGGGCACGGGTCCGGCCAGGGCCACGGCGACGACGGCGAGCAGCAAGACGGGGACGGACACGGTGCCTCGGCGTCCGGGTCAGTCCAGCAGGCGGCGCAGGGCGGCGGAGTCGGTCTCCGAGATGCCGCCCACGAAGGCGGCCAGGACGGCCTCCCGGTCCGGGGCGGAGCCGAGGAGGTCCCGCAGCAGCTCCGCCGTGTGGGCCTCTCGGGTCACGGCGGCGCGAAAGCGGCGGGGGCGGCCCCCCTCGGCGGGGCGCACGCGGCCCTTGGCCGCCAGCCGGGTGAGGGCCGTGTGGACGGTGGTCAGGGCGGGCGGGGCGCCCTCGCGGTGCAGGTGGGTGCGGACCTCGGCGGCCGTGAGGCCCTCGGCGTGGTCCCAGAGGAGGTCCATCACGGCGCCTTCGAGGCGGGCGCGGGTCATGGGTCCTCCTTCGTCTCACCGGTGCGTGCCCCCCGATCCTAGGCCAGGGTCGCCGGCGAGGCCCGTCGCCGTCGGTTGTTTTCGACAACGTGTAGAAAAAGTGGCTAGAGTGGACGGGACCCTCCGGCCCGTCCCCGCCGGAGCCCGCCTCGTCTCAGGAGCCGTCCGTGGATCCCCTCGACCTCGCCCGGTGGCAGTTCGGCATCACGACCGTCTACCACTTCCTCATGGTGCCCCTGACCATCGGCCTCGGCCTGGTGGTCGCCGTCATGCAGACCCTCTGGGTGCGCACCGGCCGGGAGCAGTACCTGCGCATGACGAAGTTCTGGGGCAAGCTCTTCCTGATCAACTTCATCATGGGCGTGGCCACGGGCATCGTGCAGGAGTTCCAGTTCGGCATGGCCTGGTCCGAGTACTCCCGGTTCGTGGGCGACGTCTTCGGGGCCCCGCTGGCCCTGGAGGCGCTCATCGCCTTCTTCCTGGAGTCCGTGTTCCTGGGCGTGTGGATCTTCGGCTGGGGCCGGGTGCCCCGCCGCCTGCACCTGGCGGCCATCTGGTGCGCCGTGATCGGGGCCCACCTGTCCGCGTACTTCATCATGACCGCGAACGCCTTCATGCAGCATCCGGTGGGCTACGAGGTGGTCGACGGGCGGCCCGTGCTGAACGACATCGGTGCGGTGCTGGCCAACCCCATCGTCCTCACGCACTTCCCCCACACCATCGCCGGCTCCTGGGCCGTCGCCGGAGGCTTCCTGCTCGGCATCTCCTGGTACCACCTGTGGAAGCGCCGGCGGGACGGGATCGACACCGTGGACGAGCACGGGCGCGTCGTCGTCGGCACCACGGGCTCCAAGGCCCGCGACCGCCTGGACCACCGCGTGTGGATCACCTCCCTGCGCGCCGGCGCCGCGGTGGCGATCGTCGGCTTCCTCGGCACCGCCTTCACCGGGCACGCCCAGGCGCAGCAGATGATCGAGTTCCAGCCCACGAAGATGGCCTCCGCCGAGGCCGCGTGCCAGGACGGCACCGCCTTCTCCGTCCTCACCCTGGGCGACCTGGGCGCGGGCGACCGCACCACCTGCACCGACGTCACCACGGTGATCGAGCTGCCCGGGCTGCTCTCCTACCTCGCCTACGAGGACTTCACCACCCCCGTGCCCGGCCTGAACTCCCTGCTGCCGGACTTCGAGGAGCGCTACGGCACGCACCTGCCGGACGACCCGCTGTACGGCGAGCGCGCCGGAGCGCCCATCGACTACCAGCCGCTCATGGAGGTCACCTACTGGGGGTTCCGCCTCATGATCACCTTCGGCGGCCTCGGCGCGCTGGCCGGGGCGCTCACCCTCTGGATGACCCGCCGCGGCACGGTCCCCGACTCGCGGGGCTGGACGGCCACCGCCGTCGCCTCCATCGGCGCCCCCTTTGCGGCGAACGTGGCCGGCTGGGTGTTCACCGAGATGGGCCGGCAGCCCTTCGTGGTCTACCCGAACCCCGCCATGGGCGTCGACGAGGTGTACATGTTCACGGCCGCCGCGGTCTCCCCGGGCGTGAGCGCCCAGGAGGTGCTCGCCTCCCTGATCGTGCTCGTGGGGATCTACGCCGTGCTGCTCGTCGTCGAGGTGGTGCTGATGGTGCGCTACGTGCGCGGCGGCGTGCCCGCCGGCATGCCGGAGCTCACGGCGGGCGAGCACCGGGACCCCGACGAGGACCGCCACGACCGCGACGACGTGCTCGCGTTCGCCTACTGACCCCCGCAGCTGAGAGGACCGAACGAGAATGGCCGAGGCCCTGCCCGTCTTCTGGCACGTGATCATCGCCGTGCTCTGGCTCGGCTACCTGGCCCTGGAGGGGTTCGACCTCGGCGCGGGCATGCTCATGCAGGCCTGGGCCCGCGACGAGCGGCGCCGCCGGGTGCTGCTGAACGTGATCGGCCCCGTGTGGGAGGGCAACGAGGTCTGGCTCATCACGGCGATCGGCGCGATGTTCGCGGCGTTCCCGTTCTGGTACGCCTCCCTGCTCTCCACGCTGTACCTGCCCATGCTGCTGCTCCTGCTCGCCCTGATCCTGCGGGCGGTCTCCATCGAGTACCGCGGCAAGGCGCGCACGGACCGCACGCGGGCGGTGTGGACCTGGTGCCTGGCCCTGGGCTCCTTCACGGCCGCCTTCGTCGTGGGCGCCTTCCTGGCCCTGACCACCACCGGGCTGCCCATCGACGCGAACGGCGACCGCGTGGGCGGGCCCTTCGCGTGGCTCAACGGCTGGGCCGTGCTGGGTGGGCTGGCCGTGGTCGGCTTCTCCATCGCCCAGGCGTGGGCGTTCATCGGGCTCAAGACCGACGGCGCCCCGCGGCAGGCGGCCGCCCGCTTCCTCTCGCGCTGGACCCCGGTGGCCCTCGTCCCGCTGCTCGTGTGGGCCGGCGCCGTCCTGCTGCGTGGCGACCGCCCCTGGACGTGGGCGCTGCTGGCCGCCGGCGTCGCGGCCGCGGCCGGGTCCGTCGTGGCCGCCCGCCGAGGCCGGGAGGGCCTCGCCCTGGCCGGCCTGACGCTGTTCCTCGTGGCGGCCTGGAGCGCCGTCATGATCGTCCAGTTCCCCGTGCTGCAGCCCTCCACCGTGGACCCGGCCTTCGACCTCACCGCCGAGATCGCGGCCTCCGGCCCGTACACGCTGGGCATCATGGCCGTCATCAGCCTCGTCTTCGTGCCGATCGTGCTGGCCTACTCCGCGTGGTCCTACTGGGTGTTCCGCCGTCGCGTGCGCGAGACCCACATCCCCGAGCCCCACGCCGTGGAGCCGGTGTGACCGACGACGGCGCGCCCCGTGGGCCAGGCCGCAAGCACGACGACGGCCCTCGGCGCCGCCGCGGTCCCGACCTGAGCCCGGCCGCGCGCCGCGCCGTCGCGGCGATGCTCGGGCTCGCCGCGCTGCGGGCCGCGGGCTGGATCCTGCTCGCCGAGTCGCTCGCCCGCCTGCTGACCCGCATGGCCGACACGCTCGACCCCGAGGGCACGGCCCAGCTCTTCGAGATGCTCTTCCTCCCGCCCGCGCCCGTCGGGCCGGTCGGTGCGGCGTCGTCGTTCGCCGGGGCCCTCGCGCTCGGCGCCGCCGGCGTGGGGCTGCGCGCCCTGGCCGACGCTGGCCAGCGGGTGTGGGGCCGCCGCGCCGCGCTCGGCGTGCAGGTGGGCGTGCGCCGCGACCTCGTGGCCCACCGCCTGGCCTCCGCGGACGGCTCGCGCCCCCGCTCGGGCGCGGACGCCGTGCTGGTCACCCACGGCCTGCAGGGCCTGGACGACTACTACACCGAGGTCCTGTCGGCCCTGGCCTCCGCCGCCGTCGTGCCCCCGGTCCTCGGCGCCTGGATCCTCACCCGTGACCCGCTCTCCGCCCTCGTGGTGCTGCTGACCGTCCCGCTCGTGCCCTTCTTCATGGTCCTCATCGGCCGGCACACGCAGGAGCGGATCGACGCCGCCCAGGACGGGCTGGACCGCCTCTCCGGCCACCTCGTGGAGCTCGCCCGCGGACTGCCCGTGCTCGTGGGGCTGCGCCGGGCCGGCGTCCAGCGCCGCGCCCTCGAGCGGGCCTCGCAGCGGTACCACGCCGCCACCCTGGGCACCCTGCGCACCGCGTTCGTCTCCGGCATGGCCCTCGAGCTGATCGCCTCGCTCTCCGTGGCCGTGATGGCCGTGTTCATCGGCCTGCGCCTCGTCTACGGGCAGATGGACCTCGGTGCCGGGCTCGTGGTCCTCGTCCTGGCCGCCGAGGTGTACCTGCCCCTGCGTGACGTCGGCAGCGCGTACCACGCCTCCGAGGACGGCCGCGAGGCCGAGGGCCGGGCCCGCGCCGCCGCGCGGGAGCCCGTGCCCGAGGCGGCCCGGGACGCGCTCGCGGACCCCGCCGCCGCACCGGCGCGCGCGGTCGGTC
>NZ_JAKNUW010000012.1 GCF_023155805.1 Micrococcus lacusdianchii
CCCGTCATGCGACAGGCGCTCCTATCCGGTATTAGACCCAGTTTCCCGGGCTTATCCCAGAGTCAAGGGCAGGTTACTCACGTGTTACTCACCCGTTCGCCACTAATCCACCCAGCAAGCTGGGCTTCATCGTTCGACTTGCATGTGTTAAGCACGCCGCCAGCGTTCATCCTGAGCCAGGATCAAACTCTCCGTAAAAAATTACAGAACGACACCCCGACGGCCGGAAATAACCATCAGGACATCCATTCGATTACCTGGCAGACCAGGTGCACAACGCACGGGGGTGCGGGCACGCTGGTCAACCAATGTGTTAAAACAATTGGCATCAAAAAACTTGGCACACTATTGAGTTCTCAAACAACAGACGCTTCCGGCTTCAGCACCGCTCATTCGCGGCGTTTCGCTCCGGAGCAACTTCTCCATTCTAGACCATCTGATTCAGACTGTCAACCCCGTCACCAGGATCGATCTCGAACCGTGATCCGTCATCGGAAGGCTTCACAACCTTACCACGTTCACGATCCGTGTCAACTCCGTTTCCGCAGTCGACACCAGCTGTTCATATCAGTGGGCCATCAGACCCTACCACACGATCCCAGCCAGTTGAACCAGATCATCTCTTCAGAAATACCGCTCCCCTCCCAAAGGAAGGAACCGGATGCCGTGGTGAACCCTGCCAGAAGAACTGCGATCATGCGCCAGATTCCCTAGCCTGTGGTCTGCTCACCGCGCCGCCCGTGTCACCGGACCGCGCCTCAGCACGAGAAAGAACTCTACACACCCTCCGGCCCCCACACCAAATCGAGAGTGCCCTCCGACGACGACGGCCCCGAGATCCGCATGTCCACGCGGATCCCGCGGCCTCGAGAGGGACCCGGTGGCGGCGTTCACCGACAGGACACCGCCATGACGTGGGTCACACTCAGGCCTCGTCCTCCCCCAGGCCCGTCAGATCGGCGGCCGCCATGTTCCTCTTGCCGCGGCGCACCAGCAGGTGTCGGCCGGCCAGGGCGTCCTCCCGTGTGTAGACCTGCTCCGGGTCCTGCACCTTCACGTTGTTCACCGAGGCGCCGCCCTCCTTGACGGTCCGACGGGCCTCCGACTTCGAGGACACCAGGCCCGTGGACACGAGCAGCTCGATCGCGCTGACGCCGTCCCCCTCCCCCGACCACTGGGTGCGGTCCGCCTGGGGCAGCTCGGCGAGCACGGCGGCCAGCACCTCGCCGTCGACCTCGGCGAGGTCTCCCCCGCCGAACACGGCCGCGGACGCGTCGATCACCTTCCGGGTGGCCTCCTCGCCGTGGGCCAGGGAGGTCACCTCCCACGCCAGGCGCTTCTGGGCCTCGCGGCGGAAGGGCTCCTCCGCCACCTTCCGCGCGTACCCCTCGATCTCGGCACGGGTCAGGAAGGTGAACACCTTGAGCCGGTCCACCACGTCGGCATCGGCGGTGTTGAGCCAGAACTGGTAGAAGGCGTACGGCGAGCACATGGCCGCGTCCAGCCAGATCGCGTTCCCCTCCGACTTGCCGAACTTGGTGCCGTCAGCATTGGTGATCAGCGGCGTCCCCAGCGCATGCACGTGCGCCCCCTCCACCTTCCGCACCAGCTCGGTGCCGGAGGTCAGGTTGCCCCACTGGTCCGAGCCGCCGGACTGCAGCGTCACGCCATGGCGCCGGTACAGCTCCAGGTAGTCGTTGCCCTGCAGCACCTGGTAGGAGAACTCGGTGTAGGAGATGCCCTCCTCCGAGTGCAGCCGCTTGGCGACGATCTCCTTCTTCACCATGGTGCCCACGCGGAAGTTCTTCCCGACCTCGCGGAGGAAGTCGAGGGCGGACATCTGGGCGGTCCAGTCCAGGTTGTTCACCATCCGCGCGGCGCTGTCCCCCTCGAAGGAGAGGTAGGGCTCTATCTGTGCCCGCAACGACTCGACCCACTCCTGCACGACCTCACGGGAGTTCAGCACACGCTCGGAGGTCTGCCGCGGGTCGCCGATCAGTCCCGTCGCCCCGCCGACGAGCGCCACCGGTCGGTGACCGGCCAGCTGGAGGCGCCGCATGAGCAGCAGCTGGACGAGGTGCCCCAGGTGCAGGGACGGCGCGGTCGGGTCGAAGCCGCAGTAGCAGCTGATCGGCTCCCCCGCCAGCGCCTCCTCGAGCGCGGCCGGATCGGTGGACACGTGGACCAGGCCACGCCACGTCAGCTCCTGCCACACGTTCTCGAAGGAGGGGTCGTTCGCCTGCGCGTGCAGGCGCTCTGCTCGGGGTTCGGTCTCAGCTGCCACCCGGTCAGCCTACCGAGCGCCACCATCGGGCGCGCGAGGACGCGCGGGCCGGCGTCGTCCTCTCCGGCACGACGCCGGCGCCGCCGCTCAGGCGGGGACGGGCACCAGGCCCGCGGGCAGCTCCGCCTCCGCGGCGGCGCTGACCACGCGGACGGACTGCGTGCAGCGGGTCAGGGCCACGTAGAGGTCGCCCACCACGCCCTCGGCGTCCGCCACGATGCGCTCCGGGGAGACGAGCACCACGCAGTCGAACTCGAGGCCCTTCGTCTCCCGGGCCGTGACGACGACGACCTCGACCCCGGGCACCGGCGTGCGGTCGGCGCGCTCCCCCCAGCGGGCGCGCTGCGCGTCCAGGTGCGCGGCGACGTCGTCCACGGGGACGATCACCGCGAGGAGCCCCTCGGGCACGCGGGCACGCTCCGCCTCCACGGCGGCCACGGCGAGCTCGGTGACGGACGCCCCCGGGACGACCGTCAGCTCCGGGGCGTGCTCGCCCTCGCGCACGGCCTCCGGGCTGCTGATCTCGAGTCCGGCGGCCCGCGCCACCTGCGCGGCCCAGCGGGTGATCCGGGCCGGCGAGCGGTAGTTCACCGTGAGTTCCTCGAGACGCACGCGGTCGCCGAAGTCCGGGGCCAGCACCTCCTGCCACGAGCGGGCGCCGGCCCGCCGGGAGGCCTGGGCGATGTCCCCCACCACCGTGAACGACTTCAGCGGGCAGCGCCGGGCCAGGAGGCGCCACTGCATCGGGGAGAGCTCCTGCGCCTCGTCCACCACCACATGGCCGAAGGTCCAGGTGCGGTCGTGCGCGGCCTGCTCGGCGGTGCTGCGGCGCACCCCGCGCACCTCGTTCGCGGCGGCCAGCTGCTCCGCGTCCACCACGCCGTCCACCCCCATCTCGAACAGGGTCTGGTGCATGTTCTCCAGGGACGCCCGCGCGTTCTCCAGGTTGCGCTGGTGCTGGGCGTCGGACTCGCCCACGCGACGCGGCGCCTCGAGCTCGCCGAGCAGCTCCGCCGCCTCGTCCAGCAGCGGCACGTCGGCCTCGGTCCAGGCGTCGGGATCCGTGCGCAGGAGGGCGGCCACGTCGTCGTCCGACAGCCACGGCGCGGCGGCCCGCAGCAGGGGCTCCCGGGTCAGCAGGTCCCCCACCAGCTTCTGCGGGGTGAGCGGCATCCAGCAGAGGTTGAGCGCGATCCGCACGTCCCGGGAGGTCCGCACGTCCTCCAGCAGCAGGTCCCGCTGGACCGGGACGCCCGAGGACTTCTCCAGCTTCTTCTTGAGCTTGTCCGCGAGCTCGCGGACGAGGATCTTGACGAACGTCACGCGGGCCTCGTTGTGGGGCTTGCCCGTGGCCCGGGCCCGATCCCGCGCCCGGCGCACCATGGCCGGCTTGAGCTTGACCGTGGTCCCCTCGATGTCCACCTGGCGCGTCTCCACGAGCAGACGCTGGCGCTGGGCGACGGCGTGCGCCACCACCTCGGCCATCTCCCGCCGGCCCTTGACCTCCGCCGCACGGGCGGAGCGCTCCGGGGTCGCGTGCACCCCGGGCATGAGGGTGCCGAGGGACGCCATCACGACGCCGGTCTCGCCGAGGGAGGGCAGGACGCGCTCGATGTACCGCATGAACGCGTCCGAGGGTCCCACCACCAGCACGCCCGACTTCGCGAGCCGGTCCCGGTGGGTGTAGAGCAGGTATGCGGCGCGGTGCAGCGCCACGGCTGTCTTGCCGGTGCCCGGACCGCCCTGCACCACGAGCGCGCCCGAGGTGTCCGCGCGGATCACCTCGTCCTGCTCCGCCTGGATGGTGGCCACGATGTCCCCCATCCGCCCGGTGCGGGCTGCCGTCACGGACGCGAGCAGCGCCCCCTGCGCCTGCGGACGGGCGTGGCCGCCCTCGAGGAGTCGCGGATCGAGGACGTCGTCCTCGAAGTCGCGGACCTCACGGCCACGCAGCAGCAGGTGACGACGCCGGCCCACGCCCTGGCGGTGCGCCGCCGTCGCCTGGTAGAAGGCACCGGCCTCCTGCGCGCGCCAGTCCACGAGGAGCCGGTCCTGGTGTTCGTCCGTGAGGCCGATGCGTCCGATGTAGCGCTCCTCCACCTGGCCCTCGGCGTCCGGGTCCAGGTCCAGCCGCCCGAAGACGAGGCGTTCGTCCACCGCGGTGAGCTGGGCCAGCCGATCCTCGTAGAGCGTGGCGAAGGCGTCCCGTTCCGAGTGGTTCTGCACCGACCCCTGCAGCCCGTCCCGGCGGACCCGGCGCAGCTGCTCCTCCTTCTCCGCCCGCAGCGCGTCCAGGCGGGCGTACCGCACGGCCACGCGCTCCCGCTCCAGCTCGAGCTCTGACTGACGGGCGGACACGGTGTCGGTCATCGGCGAGAACCTCGGGGAGCGGATCGGGGCACATCCTGGGAGGCGGCGTGCCGGGCGGAAGGGACCACCCATCGTATAGCCGGTGACATGAACGCGGCGTGTCCGCCAGGTGACCGGACCGAGGCGACGGTCAGCGCGCGTCCACCACCGACCCGGGGGTGTCGGCGAAGACCCGCAGCGGCTCGAGTGCGGCCTGCAGCGCCGAGAGCTGCTCGGCCACCGCATCCGGGGCGGTTCCGCCCTGGCCGCGACGGGCGTTCAGCGAACCCTCCGTGCTGAGGACCTCACGCACGCCGGGGGTGAGGTGCTCGGAGATCGAGGCGTACTCCTCGTCGGTGAGGTCCCACAGCTCGACGCCACGGCCCTCGGCGAGCTGGACCGCCTCCCCCGAGAGCTCGTGGGCCACCCGGAACGGCACCCCCTGCCGCACCAGCCACTCGGCGATGTCCGTGGCGAGGGCGAACCCCTGCGGGGCCAGCTCCGCCATGCGGCCCGTGTGGAAGGTGAGCGTGGCAATCATCCCCGAGACGGCCGGGAGCAGCAGCTCGAGGGTGTCGGCGGCGTCGAACACCGGCTCCTTGTCCTCCTGGAGGTCCCGGTTGTAGGCCAGCGGCATGGCCTTGAGCGTGGCCAGCAGACCGGTGAGGTCGCCGATCAGGCGGCCGGACTTGCCGCGCGCCAGCTCCGCGACGTCCGGGTTCTTCTTCTGCGGCATGATCGAGGACCCCGTGGAGTAGGCGTCGTCCAGGCGCACGAAGCCCGCCTCCTTGGTGGCCCAGAAGATGACCTCCTCGGAGATGCGGGAGAGGTCCACGCCGATCATCGCGGCCACCCACGCGAACTCGGCGTAGACGTCCCGGGCGGCGGTCCCGTCGATCGAGTTCCACACCGCGGAGGAGAAGCCGAGCTCGTGCGCGACGGCGTTCGGGTCCAGGCCCAGCGTGGAGCCGGCCAGCGCGCCGGAGCCGTACGGCGACACCGCGGCGCGCGCGTCCCAGTCCACGAGCCGCTGCAGGTCGCGGGCGAAGGCCCACGCGTGGGCGAGCAGGTGGTGGGACAGGAGCACCGGCTGCGCATGCTGCAGGTGGGTGCGGCCCGGCATCGGGGCGTACGGGTGCGCCTCGGCCTGGGCGATCAGCGCGTCCACCGTGGCGAGCACCCCGCGCGCGACGACGCGGGCGTGGTCCCGCAGGAACATGCGGCCGAGCGTGGCCACCTGGTCGTTGCGCGAGCGGCCGGCGCGCAGCTTGCCGCCCAGGTCCGCACCCGCGCGCTCGATCAGCCCGCGCTCGAGGGAGCCGTGCACGTCCTCGTCCGTGGCGGAGGGGACGTAGGCCCCCGAGCGCACGTCGGCCTCCAGGCGGTCCAGGGCGTCGATCATGCCGTCCCGCTCGGCGTCGGTGAGCAGGCCGGCCGTGTGCAGCACACGGGCGTGGGCGCGGGAGCCCGCGATGTCGTACGGGGCGAGCCGCCAGTCGAAGTGCGTGGACTTGCTGAGCGCCGCGAGGGCGTCGGACGGGCCGCCGGCGAACCGGCCGCCCCACAGCGCACCCTCGTTGGTCCCGTGGTGCTGGGTGCTCTTCTCGGTCACGTGGGTCTCCTCGGTCGGATGGTCGGGCGGACGACGGCGGCCCGGCCAGGAGAGGGGCCGGGCCGCCGCCGTCCCGTGGAGGGCGGCGCGTCAGTCGTTGGACAGGCGGGCGACGTCGGCGAGGTCCGCTCCGCCGTCCAGCCGCTGCTCCCGCTCGGACGCGGTCTTCGCGGAGAGCCCGTAGATGTCGATGAAGCCGCGGGCCGACGACTGGTCGAACGAGTCGCCCTCGTCGTACGTGGCGAGGTTGAAGTCGTACAGGCCGGTCTCGGAGCGGCGGCCCTGGACGGTCGCGCGTCCGCCGTGCAGCTCGAGGCGGATCTCACCGTTGACGTACTGCTGCGTGTCGTCGATGAACGTGTCCAGGTTCTTCTTCAGCGGCGAGTACCACTGGCCGTCGTACACCAGCTCGGTCCACCGCTGGTCGACGTGCTTCTTGAAGCGGGCCTGCTCGCGCTCCAGGGTGACGTTCTCCAGCTCACGGTGGGCGGCGATCAGCGCCATCGCGCCCGGAGCCTCGTAGATCTCCCGGGACTTGATGCCCACGAGGCGGTCCTCCACGATGTCGATCCGGCCGACGCCCTGGGCGCCGGCACGGCGGTTGAGCTCCTCGATGATCTCGAGCGGGGAGAGTGTGCGTCCGTCCAGCGCCGTGGGCACACCCCGCTCGAACGCGATGGTGACCACGTCCGGGGCCGGCGGGAAGGCCGGGTCGTCGGTGTAGTCATACACGTCCTTGGTGGGACCGTTCCAGATGTCCTCGAGGAAGCCGGTCTCCACGGCGCGGCCCCACACGTTCTGGTCGATGGAGAACGGGTTCTTCTTGGTGGTCGCGATCGGCAGGTCGTTGCGCTCCGCGTACTCGATGGCCTTCTCGCGGGTCAGGGCGAGGTCGCGGACCGGGGCGATGCACTTGAGGTCGGGGCCGAGGGTCTGGATGGAGACCTCGAAGCGGACTTGGTCGTTGCCCTTGCCGGTGCAGCCGTGGGCGACGGTCGAGGCGCCGAACTGACGGGCCGCGGCCACGAGGTGACGGGAGATCACGGGACGGGAGATCGCGGAGACGAGCGGGTACGCGTCCATGTAGAGGCCGTTGGCCTTGAGGGTGGGCATGCAGTACTGCTCGGCGAACTCGTCGCGGGCGTCCGCCACGTAGGCCTCCACCGCACCGCAGTCGAGGGCGCGCTGGCGCACGGTCTCGAGGGACTCGCCTCCCTGGCCCACGTCGACGGCGACGGCGACGACCTCGGCGCCGGTGGCCTCGCCGATCCAGCCGATGGCGACGGAGGTGTCCAGACCGCCGGAATAGGCGAGGACGATGCGTTCCTTCACGAGCTTCTCCTTATGTGCGGATGCGCCGGCGGGGTCGCGGACCCGCTCCTGCGGCGACCGGGCCACCTCGGCGGGGGCGTCGTGGCGATCCTAGCCGCACGTCGCATATCTATGCAAAGCGCCGAATATGAATCGAAGAGTCACGTCCGTGGTGCGCGACCTCACGCCCGACTCCTGCACAGCGGGCCTGAGCCCCTGCCTTCACAGTTTTTTCATTGCCATTTCGTGCCATTGCCACCGACCATCACGGTGGATCACGGACGCCCGGTCGGCCCCGTGTCCTCGGAGATACCGGACGGTAGATGACGTCTGGTAGAACCTGATGGCAATACGTCCACCGCGCGCGACTCGTCACTGGACATAATGGCAGCGACCCGCGTCAGGGGTGGGGTGTCACCGCGTCATCCACACCCCGATTTGACGGATCCCCTGACGGCGGCGTTGACTCTCTCGTAGCCGATTCGTGACCCAACCGTTATCGAGCACCGAGGACACCTCAGGAGCCCGTGACGATCGGACCGCGAACCGAAGCTCCATCGGGCGCCCGTCGAGGGTCGTCCCGCCCCGCTGGAGTCTTTGACCCGACCAAGGAGTGGACGACCGAACGGAACGCGCACCGCGTGGGCCGCAGACGGGATCTCGACACCTCTCTTCGATCATGACTCTCTTCTCTTCTTCTTCCCGCCGTGCCACCGCCTCCGTCGTGACCGGCATGACCCTGGCAGGCGCCGCCGCCGCCTTCGCCGCCCCGGCCCAGGCCGCCTCCGTCGAGACCTGGGACGCCATCGCGTTCTGCGAGTCCACCAACCGTTGGGACATCAACACCGGAAACGGCTTCTACGGCGGCCTGCAGTTCACGCTGTCGTCCTGGAAGGCCGTGGGCGGCGAGGGCTACCCGCACCACGCCTCCAAGGCCGAGCAGATCAAGCGCGCCGAGAAGCTGCAGGACCTGCAGGGCTGGGGCGCCTGGCCCGTGTGCTCCAAGAAGCTCGGGCTCTCCGGCGCTGACAACGCCCCCGACGCCTACGCCGCCGCTCCGGCCGCCACGGTCGAGCGTCAGTCCACCACCGACTGGGCCGCCGAGAAGCGCGCCGAGGAGGAGCGTGCCGCCGAGCGCGCCGAGGCCCAGCGTGCCGCCGCCGCCGCCAAGGTCTCCCAGACCGAGCTGGCCGCCGCCGAGAAGGCCAACAAGAAGAACGCCGCCGAGCTGGACCGGGCCGAGGACACCCTCTTCGTGAAGCCGGGCGACTCGCTGTGGAAGCTTGCCAAGAAGCACGACGTGCAGGGCGGCTGGCAGGCCCTCTACGAGGCCAACCAGGACATCATCGATGATCCGACGCTCATCTACATCGGCCAGGAGCTCGTGCTGCCCACCGCGTGATGTGCGCCCCAGCGGTCCCCTGACCGCCGGGAACGGCCCTCGACCTCGCGGTCGGGGGCCGTTCCGTGCATCCGGGAGTGGAGGGGCCGGTGCCTCCGCCGGTGGCCACCGGGCTCAGCCGGTGAGCGCCAGCAGGTGGGCGGCCACACCCGGGGCGTGCGCGCTGCCTGCGACGATCAGGAGGATGGTGTCGTCGCCTGCAATGGTGCCCATCACATTCTCCACGCGCGCCTGGTCGATCACCGAGGCGAGGAACTGCGCCGCCCCGGGTGGC
Source organism: Micrococcus lacusdianchii (assembly GCF_023155805.1). Classification (GTDB taxonomy): domain Bacteria; phylum Actinomycetota; class Actinomycetes; order Actinomycetales; family Micrococcaceae; genus Micrococcus; species Micrococcus lacusdianchii. The sequence goes on from NZ_JAKNUW010000012.1 coordinate 9,233, forward strand.
GTCCGCAGGACGACGAGGTTCTCCGTGGGCTCGGCCGAGATGAGCAGCTCGCGGGCCATCGTGGCCAGCCGGCTCGCGTGCGCCTCCGTGGTGCGTCCGGGCACGCCGTCCTCCCCCTCGACCGGAACGGCGTAGACCATGCCGTCCACGCCGCGCATCCGCACGGCGCCGAGGTCGACGAGGTCGCGCGAGAGGGTCCCCTGCGTCACGGACAGGCCCCGCTCGTCGAGGGCTGCGGACAGCTCGGCCTGCGAGCGGATGGGCCGCGTGGCGAGCACGTCCCGGATCGCGGCCTGGCGGGCCGTCTTGGTGGTGGGAGCGGCCATCAGCGGGGGTCCTCCGCGAGTCCGGAGCGGTAGAGGAGCCACGCGATCAGGGCCTTCTGCGCATGCAGCCGGTTCTCCGCCTCGTCGAAGACCACGGACTGCGGCCCATCGAACACGTCCTCCGTGACCTCGTAGCCGCGGTACGCCGGCAGGCAGTGCAGGAAGATCGCGTCGTCCGCGGCGCGGGCCATCGCGGCTGCGTCCACCCGGTAGTCCGTGAACACCTCGAGACGCTCGGCCTTCTCGTCCTCCTGTCCCATGGACACCCAGGTGTCCGTCACGACGACGTCGGCGCCGTCCAGGGCCGCGGCGGCGTCCGTGGTGACGAGGACGGAGCCGGCCGTCTGCCGTGCGCGCTCCTCCGCGGCGTGGACGACGGCCGGGTCCGGCAGGTGGCCCGCCGGGCCGGCGATGCGCACGTGCATGCCGGCGGTGACGCCGGCCAGCAGGTAGGAGTTGGCCATGTTGTTCGCCGCGTCGCCGAGGTACGTCATCGTCAGGCCCTGCGTCCGGCCCTTGTGCTCACGCACCGTCAGCAGGTCGGCGAGCAGCTGACAGGGGTGGTAGTCGTCCGAGAGGGCGTTGATGACCGGCACGGAGGCATGCTCGGCCATCTCCTCGAGCCCGGCCTGCGCGAAGGTGCGCCAGACGATGACACCGACCATGCGCTCGAGCACGCGTGCGGTGTCCGCGACGGTCTCCTTGTGCCCCAGCTGCGACGCGCCCGGATCGACGATGAGGGGACTGCCGCCGAGTTCCGCGATGCCGACGGCGAACGACACGCGCGTCCGCGTGGAGGTCTTGTCGAAGAACACGATGCCCGTCCGGGGACCGGCGAGGGGGCGGTGCCGGAAGCGGTCGGCCTTCATCTCGGCCGCCAGGTCCAGCACCTCCGCCTGCTCGTCGGGGCTGAGGTCGGTGTCCACGAGGAAGTGGCGGACGGGCTCGGCGGCCCGCGCGGGTGCGGTCATGGGGTCTGCTCCTTCGGAACTGCGCGGGTCGTGGGGGCCGCGACGCCGGAGGAGACGGGCCCTCCGACCATGGCGGCGTGCACGAGGCCGGGGAGGGCCTCGGCGAAGCGGTCGAGATCGGCAAGGTCCACCACGAGCGGCGGGGCCAGGCGGAGCGTGCACGGACCGGTGGCGTTGAGGATCCAGCCGGCGTCCAGGCCGGCGCGGACGACGGCGGGCGCGAGGCCGCCCTCGACGGCACCGACGTTCCTGGGGACAGCGAGGTCGACGCCGATCCACAGGCCGTGGGCGCGCACCTCCGCGACCTCGTCCAACGCCGCCAGGCGCTCGGCGAGGCGGGCGCCGGCGGCCCGGACGTGCTCGAGCAGCCCCTCTCGGTCGATGGTCTCCAGGACGGCCAGACCCGCCGCCGTGGCCACCGGGTTGCCGCCGAAGGTGGTGCCGTGCTGGCCGGCGGTGAGGAGGCGGGACGCGCCGTCGCCGACACAGACGAGCGCGCCGATCGGCAGGCCGCCGCCCAGGCCCTTGGCCAGGGTGAAGGCGTCCGGCACGACCGGATCGTCCTGGCCGGTGACGGCCGGGTTCTGGAACGCGAACCACGTGCCGGTCCGGCCGATGCCGGACTGGACCTCGTCGAGGACCATCAGGGCCCCGGCCTCGCGGGTGGCCGCGCGGACGTCGGCGAGGTAGCCGGCGGGCCATCCGTGCACTCCGGCCTCGCCCTGCACGGGCTCGAGGACCACCGCGGCCACGATGCGCCCCTCGGCGTCGGGGGCGAGGGCGGCGCGCAGGGCCTCGGCGTCCCCGCCGGGGACGAACTCGACACCGCCCGGCAGGGGCTCGAACGGGGCCCGGTAGGCCTGCTTGTGGGTCAGGGCCAGCGCGCCCATCGTGCGACCGTGGAAGGCGTGCTCCATCGCCAGGACGCGGGTGCGCCCGCCCGAGGGGTCCTCTGCACCGTGCCGGCGCGCGAGCTTGAAGGCGGCCTCGTTCGCCTCGGCACCGGAGTTCGAGAAGAACACCGTGGAGCCCTCCGGCACGCCGGCGCGGTCCAGCAACGCCTCGGCGAGCCGGATCTGCGGCGCGGAGGTGAAGAGGTTGGACACGTGGCCGAGCGTGCCCAGCTGCGTGCTCACAGCAGCCACGAGCGCCGGATGGGCGTGCCCCAGGGAGTTGACGGCGATCCCGGCCAGCAGGTCCGTGTACTCGCGGCCGTCCGCGTCCCACACGTGGGCGCCCCGGCCCGCCACGAGGGCGCGAGCGGGTGCGCCGAACACCCCCGTCAGCGCGCCCGCGTAGCGGTCCAGCAGCGCCTGCTGCGGGGTCGGTCCGGCGCTCATGCGCTCCCCTCCTCGGGCCCGGAGGCGGACGGCCCGGGGCCGGGCACCACCTGGGTGCCGACACCGGCCGAGGTGAACACCTCGAGCAGCATCGAATGGGCACGGCGGCCGTCGACGACGTGCGCGCGCTCGACGCCGGCCGTGACCGCGTGCAGGCAGGCGGCCATCTTGGGGATCATCCCGGACTCGAGGTCCGGGAGCAGCCCGCGCAGCTGGTCCGCGGTGAGCGAGCTGATCAGGGAGGACCGATCCGGCCAGCGGGCGTAGAGCCCCTCGACGTCCGTCAGGAGCACGAGCTTGGAGGCGCCGAGGGCCACGGCGAGGGCCGCGGCGGCGGTGTCCGCGTTGACGTTGAGCACCGCACCCGTGGGCCGCCCGTCCGGGCCGATCTCGGGGGCGACCGAGGAGACCACGGGGATGCGCCCGGCATCGAGCACGTCCTGCAGCGCGCGGGGGTCCACGTCCGTCACCTCGCCCACCAGGCCGAGGTCGACCTCCTCGCCGTCCACGACGGTCCCCGTCCGCCGGGCACGGAACAGGCCGGCGTCCTCGCCGGAGGAGCCCACCGCGTAGGGGCCGTGGGAGTTGATGAGCCCCACGAGCTCGCGGCCGACCTGTCCGGTGAGCACCATGCGGACCACGTCCATGGACTCGGGGGTGGTGACGCGCAGACCGCCGCGGAACTCGGACTCCAGGCCCAGGCGGTCCAGCATGGCATTGATCTGCGGGCCGCCGCCGTGCACCACGACCGGTCGCACGCCCACGTGGCGCAGGAACACGACGTCCTCGGCGAAGGCCCGGCGCAGATCATCGGACACCATGGCGTTGCCCCCGTACTTGACCACCATGGTGGTCCCGGCGAAGCGGCGGATCCACGGCAGCGCCTCGATCAGCACCTCCGCCTTGGCGGCGGCGCTCTCGAGGCGTTCGGCGGTGGAGAGCACGGGCACGGAGGCCGTGGCGGGGCCCTCGGGAACGGCGGGGACGGTCATGGCGGTCACCTCAGGTGGAGTAGGCGGAGTTCTCGTGCACGTAGTCGTGCGTCAGGTCGTTGGTCCACAGCTCGACGACGGCGTCCCCCGCATGGAGGTCGATCTCCACCGTGACCTCGCGGCCGGAGAGGTCGACGCCGTCGCGGGGGTCCCCGACGCCGGCGGAGCGGCACACCTGCACCCCGTTGAAGGAGACGTCCAGGGCGTCGGCGTCGAACGGGGCGACGTCCTCGGGGACGGTGCCCACGGCGGAGATGACGCGACCCCAGTTGGGGTCCTGCCCGAAGATCGCGGCCTTGAAGAGGTTCGAGCGGGACACGGCGCGCGCCACGGCCTCCCCCGCCTCCTCCGACGACGCGTTCACCACGCGGATGAGCACGTCGTGGGCGGCTCCCTCGGCGTCGGCGACGAGCTGCCGCGACAGGTCCGCGCACACGGCGTGCAGGCGCTCCGCGAAGACCGCCGGCTCCGGCGCCGCGCCGGATGCGCCGGAGGCCATGAGCACCACGGTGTCGTTGGTGGACATGCAGCCGTCCGAGTCGACACGGTTGAACGTGGTGCGCACGGCCTCAGCGAGGGCCTCCTGGAGGGCCTGGGCCGGAAGGTCGGCGTCCGTGGTGATCACGCACAGCATGGTGGCCATGCCGGGTGCGAGCATCCCCGCGCCCTTGGCCATCCCGCCCACGGTCCACCCGTCCCCGGCGGAGACGGCGGTCTTCGCCACCGAGTCCGTCGTCTTGATGGCCACGGCGGCGTCCTGACCTCCGTCGGCGGACAGGGCCCGCACCCCCGCGTCCACGCCCGCCAGGAGCGTGTCCAGCGGCAGGCGCTCGCCGATCAGACCCGTGGAGCAGACCACGACGTCACCGGCGGAGACCCCGAGGGCCGCGGCCGTGTGCTCGGCGGTGCGGTGGGTGTCCTGGAACCCCGCGTGGCCCGTGGCCGCGTTGGCACCGCCGGAGTTGAGCACGACGGCGTCCGCACGCCCGTCCGTGAGCACCTGACGGGACCACAGCACGGGGGCCGCGGCCACGCGGTTCGCGGTGAACACGCCGGCGGCGGCGCGGGAGGGGCCGTCATTGACCACGACGGCCACGTCCGGCGCACCCGACGGCTTGAGGCCGGCGGTGACGCCGGCGGCGCGGAAGCCCCGGGCTGCGGTGACGCTCACGGTGCGACCCCCTGGATCTCGAGCCCGGTCTGCTCGGGCAGGCCCAAGGCGATGTTCATGGACTGGACGGCCCCGCCGGCGGTGCCCTTCGTCAGGTTGTCCAGGGCCGCGGTGACGATCACGCGGCCGACGTGCGGATCCACGGCGAGCTGCAGGACCACGTGGTTGGAGCCGAGCACGGCCTTCGTGGTGGGCCACTGCCCCTCGGGGAGGACGTGGACGAACGGTTCGTCCGCGTACGCCTCCTCCCACGCCGCGCGGACGCGGGCGGGCTCGACGTCGGAACGCAGCCGGGCGGTGGCGGTGGCCAGGATCCCACGCGGCACGGGCGCGAGCGTGGGCGTGAAGGAGACCTCCACGGGCTCCCCCGCGGCCTGGGAGAGGCCCTGCTCGATCTCCGGGGTGTGGCGGTGCCCGCCGCCCACGCCGTAGGGGCTCATGCCGCCCATCACCTCCGAGCCGAGCAGGTGCGGCTTGGCCGCCTTGCCCGCGCCCGAGGTGCCGGAGGCGGCCACGATGACGACATCCCGCGGCTCGAGCACACCGGCGGTGAAGCCCGGGGCCAGGGCGAGGATCGAGGTGGTCGGGTAGCAGCCCGGCACGGCGATGCGTCGCGCGCCCGCCAGGCGCTCCCGCTGGCCCGGCAGCTCCGGGAGTCCGTAGGGCCACGTCCCGGCGTGCTCCGACCCGTAGAAGCGCTCCCACGCCTCCCCGGACTCGAGGCGGTGGTCCGCCCCGGCGTCGATGACGAGGGTGCCCGGCGTGCGCTCCTCGAGCTCGGCGGCGAGTGCCGCGGAGGCCCCGTGCGGCAGGGCGAGCACCACGACCTCGTGCCCCGCCAGGACGTCCGCCGTGGTGGCCTGCAGGACGCGGTCCGCGAGCGCGGGCAGGTGCGGCTGCAGCGCCCCGAGGCGCTCGCCGGCGTTCGCATGGGCCGTGACGGCCCCGATCCGGACCTCGGGGTGGCCCGCGAGCAGGCGCAGGACCTCCCCTCCTGCATAGCCGGTGGCTCCGGCGACGGCGACGGCGTGTGTCATGCAGGTCATCCTATCCCATGTATTCCACTCTCGGAATATGTATGCATCTCGGAGCCCCCGGCCGCGCCCGGCCACCGGCTCGTAGAGTGCACCCATGAGCTCCCCCGCACCGACGCCCCGCACCCATCACGCCGTCGTCGCCGAGACCACGGGCGGCCCCGAGGTCCTGCGCTGGACGGAGGCGGAGGTCCCCCGCCCGGGGCCCGGGGAGGTCCTCGTGCGGACGGCGGCGGCGGGGCTGAACTTCATCGAGACGTACCAGCGCTCCGGCGTGTACGACGTGGCGCGCCCGTTCACCCCCGGCACGGAGGGCGCGGGCACCGTCGTCGAGGTCGGGGACGGCGTGGACGCCTCCCTGCGCGGCGCGCGGGTGGCGACGGCGGCCGGGCGCGCCACGTACGCCGAGTACTTCCTCGCCCCCGTGGACGGGCTGCTGGCGGTGCCGGAGGCGGTGGACCTCGCGGACGCCGCCGCCCTGCCGCTGCAGGGCATGACCGCCCACTACCTGTGCCGCTCGACCTTCCCCGTGCAGGAGGGTCAGACGGTGGTGGTCACCGCCGGCGCGGGCGGCGTCGGCCTGCTCCTCACCCAGCTGGCGGCCGCGCACGGCGCGCAGGTGGTGACCGCCGCCTCGACCGAGGCCAAGCGGAACCTCTCCCGCGCGGCGGGCGCCGCCGCATCGGTCGACTACACCGAACTGCGGGACGCCGTGGCGGACGCCACGGGCGGTGAGGGAGCGCACGCGGTCTTCGACGGCGTCGGCAAGGACACCTTCGAGGACTCCCTCGCCGCGCTGCGGGTGCGCGGCATGCTGGTGCTCTTCGGCGGCGCATCCGGTCAGGTGCCGCCGTTCGACCTGCAGCGCCTCAACGCCGGCGGCGCCCTCTTCGTGACCCGGCCCTCGCTCATGCACTACACGCGCACCGCCGAGGAGACCCGCTGGCGGGGGGAGGAGCTGTTCGGCGCGTGGGCGGACGGCCGGCTCGACGTGCGCATCGGCGCGCGGGTCCCGCTCGCCGAGGCCGGGCGGGCCCATGCGTCCCTGGAGTCCCGGGCGACCACGGGCAAGGTGCTCCTCACCCTGGACTGACGTCGCGGGTGCCCCCCCTGCGGCCCCGGGAGCAAGGTGAACAGCAGGTGAACTAGACTGGACCGGCTCGGCACCCGTGTGCCGGTGATCCGTCCGCTCGCCCCTCGCCCCACCGTCCTCGGAGGTCCCGTGACCGCACCGACGTCCCCCGTCCACCCGCCCCAGCTCCCCGGATCCGACCGCACGCCCCCGCCGCGCACGCTCATCGACGTCCTCGAGACCACCGTCCGGGCCCATCCGGACGCGCCGGCCCTCGACGACGGCGCCGCGGCGCTGACCTACGCCGACCTGCAGGAGCGGGTCTTCGCCTCCGCCCGCTTCCTCGCCGACCACGGCATCGGCGCGGGCGACCGCGTCGGCGTGCGGATCGCCTCGGGGACGGCCGGCCTCTACGTCTCGATCCTGGCCGTGCTGGTCGTGGGCGCCGCCTACGTCCCCGTGGACGCGGACGACCCCGACGAGCGCGCCCGCCTGGTGTTCGGCGAGGCCCGCGTCGCCGGCGTCCTGACGGGCGAGCGGCGTCTGGAGGCGCCGGAGGCCGCCGCCGGAGGGACGGGGACGACGGGCGCGGCCGACGGCCCCTCCGAGGCCCGGCCGCCCCGCCTGGACGACGACGCCTGGATCATCTTCACCTCCGGCTCGACCGGCACCCCCAAGGGCGTGGCCGTCTCCCACCGCTCCGCCGCGGCGTTCGTGGACGCCGAGGCGCGGCTCTTCCTCGCCGAGGACCCGCTCGGTCCCGGCGACCGCGTCCTCGCCGGACTCTCGGTCGCCTTCGACGCCTCGTGCGAGGAGATGTGGCTCGCCTGGCGGCACGGCGCGTGCCTCGTGCCCGCCCCCCGGGCGCTCGTGCGCTCCGGCATGGACCTGGGCCCGTGGCTCGCCGAGCGCCGCATCTCCGCGGTCTCCACCGTGCCCACCCTGGCCGCGATGTGGCCCACCGAGGCCCTGGAGAACGTGCGCCTGCTGATCTTCGGCGGCGAGGCGTGCCCCCCGGAGCTCGCGGCCCGCCTGGCCGTGCCCGGGCGGGAGGTCTGGAACACCTACGGACCCACGGAGGCCACCGTGGTGGCGTGCGCCGCGCCGCTGACCGGCCAGGGCCCGGTGCGCATCGGTCTGCCCCTGGACGGCTGGGACCTGGCCGTCGTCGACCCCGCCACGGGTGTGCCCGTGGCGGCCGGGGAGAGCGGCGAGCTGATCATCGGCGGCGTCGGGCTCGCCCGCTACCTCGACCCGGCGAAGGACGCGGAGAAGTACGCCCCGATGCCCACGCTGGGCTGGGACCGCGCCTACCGCTCCGGGGACCTCGTGGTGCACGACCCCGCCGGGCTCGTGTTCCTCGGCCGGGCGGACGACCAGGTCAAGGTCGGGGGCCGCCGCATCGAGCTCGGCGAGGTGGACGCGGCCCTGCAGAACCTGCCCGGCGTCCAGGGCGGCGCCGCGGCGGTGCGGACCACCCCGGCCGGCAACCAGCTGCTGATCGGCTACCTCAAGCCCACCGGCCCCCTCGAGGACTTCGACCTGGACGCCGCCCACGAGCGGCTGGCCGAGGAGCTGCCCGCGGCGATCGTCCCGCGCCTCGCGCTCGTGGACACGCTGCCCACCAAGACCTCGGGCAAGGTGGACCGCCACGCCCTGCCGTGGCCCCTGCCGGGCACCGCGGCGGACGCCGCCGACGCCCCCGACGAGAAGACCCCGGGCGGCTGGGTCCTGGCCCAGTGGGCCGCCGTGCTGGGTGCTGCGCCGGTCTCCGGCGACACCGACTTCTTCTCCGCGGGCGGCGGCTCCCTCGCCGCGGCCCAGCTCGTGGCCCGCCTGCGCGGCCGCCACCCCGCCGTGACCGTCCAGGACGTGTACCGCCACCCCACCGCGGACGGCCTCGTGGCCGCCGTCCTCGGGGACGACGCCGGCGGAGGCCCCCGCCTCGAGGTCCACGAGCGGGAGGTGGCCGCCACGCGCCGACGGACGCAGTGGACGCAGACCCTGGTCGGCCTGCCCGTCTTCGTGCTGCCCGCGCTGCGGCTGGGCGTGTGGACCGGCGTGGCGGTGAACCTCATCGCCCTCTCGGGGCTCATCCCCGGCCTGCCCACCGTGTCCTGGTGGGCCCTGCTGGCGGTCGGCCTCCTCGTGGTGGCCGCCCCCGGCCGGATGCTACTGGCCGCCCTGGCAGCCCGCCTGCTGCTGCGCGGCGTGGGCCCCGGCGCGCATCCGCGCGGCGGGCGCGTGCACCTGCGCCTGTGGCTGGCCCAGCAGGTCACCGACCTCGTGGACCCCTACTCGCTCGCGGGGGCCGGATGGATCCCCGCCTATGCACGCCTGCTCGGCAACGAGATCGGCCGCGACGTGGACCTGCACACGATCCCGCCCGTGACCGGGCTGCTCTCGGTCGGTGACGGCGCCTCGATCGAGCCCGAGGTCGACCTCTCCGGCTACTGGGTGGACGGCGACGTGGTGCGCATCGGCCGGATCCGCATCGGCGCGGGCGCCGTGGTCGGCTCCCGCTCGACGCTCCTGCCGGGCGCCCGGGTGGGCGCGGGCGCCCACGTCGAGGCCGGCTCGACCGTGGTCGGGCGGCTGCGCGGCGGACAGCGGCACGGTGGCTCCCCCGCCGCGAGGACCGGGAAGGTCCGCCGGGACCGGGGCGTCGAGGCCGCCCCGCCCCGGAGCCCGGGGTGGAGCGTGCTCTCCACCCTGGCGTCGACCGTCCTGGCCCTGCTGCCCCTGGTCGCCACGGCGGCCGCCGGCGGCGTGGGGCTGTGGTCGCTGACCTGGTGGCCGCCGGTGACCGGCGGGACGTCCGCCCCGGACGCCGTCGGCATCCTCACCGGCCGCCTGCTGGCGGCCAGCCCGCTGATCGCCGGCGTCTGGTTCGCGGCGCAGCTGCTGCTCGTGCTCGCGGCGGTCCGGCTGCTGTCCCTCGGCGTCACCGCCGGCCGGCACCCCGTGCGCTCGCGGATCGGATGGCAGATCTGGGCAATCGAACGGATCCTCGACGCCGCCCGGGACCAGCTGTTCCCGATCTACGCCTCCCGGCTGACCCCCACCTGGCTGCGCCTGCTCGGCGCGCGGATCGGCCGGGACGTCGAGGCCTCCACGGTGGTGCTGCTGCCGACCATGACGCAGGTGGGCGACGGCGCGTTCCTCGCGGACGACACGATGATCTCCTCCTACACGCTCGAGGGCGGCTGGATGCACGTGGCTCCCGCCAAGGTGGGGAAGCGGTCGTTCGTCGGCAACTCCGGCATGGTCCCCGGTGGCCGCACGCTGCGCCGCGACTCGCTCGTGGCCGTGCTGTCCACCGCCCCGGCCAAGACTCAGAGGGGCAGTTCGTGGATGGGCTCCCCGCCCGTGCGCCTGCGCCGCACCGAGGTCGACGCCGACGCGTCCCTCACGTACGCCCCGCCGGCCCGTCTCAAGGCCGCCCGCTCGGCCTGGGAGGCGCTGCGCGCGATTCCGGTGTGGCTGCACGTCGCCCTCACCATCGCCGTCGGCGGCGCTCTCGCGGGGCTCGCGGCCCTGGGCTCATGGTGGCTGGCCGCGCTGCTCGGCGGCGCCGTGCTGCTGCTGGCGGGCGCGGTGGCGGCACTGATCACGGTGGCGGCCAAGCGCCTGTTCGTGGGCCGCATCCGCGCGGGCGAGCACCCCCTGTGGTCCTCGTTCATCTGGCGCAACGAGGTGGCGGACACCTTCACGGAGTTCCTGGCGGCCCCGTGGTTCTCCCGCGCGGCCGCCGGCACGCCCGCCCTCGTCTGGTTCCTGCGCGCGATGGGCGCGCGGATCGGCAGCGGGGCCTGGGTGGAGTCCTACTGGCTGCCGGAGGCGGACCTCGTGACCCTGGGCGACGGCGCCACCGTGAACCGCGGCTGCGTGGTCCAGACGCACCTGTTCCACGACCGCGTCATGGCCCTGGACGAGGTGGTGCTCGACGACGGCGCCACGCTGGGTCCGAACTCCGTGGTCCTGCCCGCCGCGCGTCTCGGTGCGGGCACCACCGTGGGGGCCGGGTCGCTGGTGATGCGCGGCGAGCACCTGCCCGGCGGCACGTGGTGGCTGGGCAACCCCGTCTCCCCGTGGCGCCGCCCCGGCCGGACGCCCGGTGCCCGGCCCGTCGGGACCGGGTCCACGGCGGCCCCGCCGGTCGCGGACGACGCGTCCCCCGCCACCACCGACCCCACCACCGAAGGAGCCGACCGATGAGCACCGACCCCTACCTGCCCGGCGTCGGCACGGCCGCGGCGACCGTGGAGCACCTGCGGGTGGAGCTCGACGTCCGGCTGGCGGCGAACCGCGTGGCCGGCACGGCCGTCCTGCACCTGCGCCTGCTGTGCCAGACGGCCGAGGTCGAGCTGGACCTCCACCGCCTCGCCGTGGACGAGGCCCGCGCCGCGGTGGGCGGGCGCACCCTGCGCGTGCGGGCCACCCGTCCGCGGTCCCGCCCGCACCGGGTGGTGGTGGCCCTCGGCGAGTCGTTGCCCGCGGGCACCGCGGTGGAGCTGACCCTGCGCTATTCGGGCCACCCGGTCCCGCGCCGCAGCCCGTGGGGCACGATCGGCTGGGAGGAGCTGACGGACGGCGTGCTGGTCGCCGGCCAGCCCCACGGCGCGTCCACCTGGGTGCCGTGCATCGACTCCCCCGCTGTGCGCCAGACGGCGGACATCACCCTCACCACGGACGCCGGCTACCTGCCGCTGGCCAACGGCCGCGGGGAGCGGGTGCGCGCGCGCGGCTCCCGCGAGACATGGCGCTGGGTGCTGGACCGGCCCGTCCCCGCGTACCTGCTGACGGTGCAGATCGGCCGCTACCGTCAGGTGACCGCCCCGGGCAGCTCGGCCGCCCCGGGCGTGCCCCCGCTGCGGCTCGTGGTCTCCCCCCGCCACCAGGCGCGGGCAGAGCAGGCGATGTCCGCCCAGGCACGCATGATGCAGACGTTCGTGGCGGCCTACGGGCCGTACCCGTTCGCGGACTACGCGGCCGTGGTGGCCGACGACGTCCTGGAGATCCCGCTGGAGGCGGCCGGGCTGTCCCTGTTCGGCACCAATCACCTGGACGGCTCGTGGGAGTCGGAGCGGCTGATCGCCCACGAGATGGCCCACCAGTGGTTCGGCAACGCCGTCACCCTGGGCCGCTGGTCCGACCTGTGGCTGCACGAGGGCTTCGCCTGCTACTCGGAGTGGCTGTGGGCTGAGGCGACCGGCCGGTCCTCCGTGACGTCCATGGCGCGGCGGGCCTGGCGCGGCCTGCAGGCGCAGCCGGAGGACCTCGTCCTCGCCGACCCCGGACCCGAGCGCATGTTCGACGACCGCGTGTACAAGCGGGGCGCCCTGACCGTGGTGGCGCTGCGGCGGCTGCTGGGCGACGCCGCCTTCGGCGAGGCGGTGCGCGACTGGGTGGCCCGGCACGCGTTCGCCACCGTGGACTCCACGGGCCTGCGCGCGCACCTGCACGGCTGGGCGCCCCGCGCCGGGGTCACGGTCGGCGACGTCGACGCCGTCCTCGACGCCTGGACCCTCCGCCCCGAGCTGCCCGCCTTCCCGGGCTGAGCTCGGGCGCCGCCGGGCTCAGCGGCTCGGGACGCGCAGGGCGAGCGCCCCGAGCACGGCCGGCGGCAGCCCCGCGGCCCGGAGGACCTCCGCCGCCAGGTCGGCGACGGCGGCCCCCGGCACCGGCGTGAGCGCCGGCACCTGTGCCGGATCCGCGCGGAAGCCCGTCCCGGCGGCCTTGACCAGGGCCTCCTTGCGGGTCCAGAGCCGCGCGCGGGCGGCGGGCCGCGCGGCCGCGGCGTGGCGTTCGACCCACGCGAGCTCGTCCGCGGCGAAGCCGACCTCCCCCAGGGACTCCGACCCGGCGAAGGCGGAGGCGTCCGCACGCTCCACGTCGAGGCCCAGTCCCGCGACCGACGGTGCCGGGGCCGGTCCGCCCCCGCGCCGCCACGGACGAGGCGCGGGACCGGCCGGCCCGGCCCCCGGACCGGGCGTCCACCAGGCGGCCGCACGCAGGGGCGCGCCGTCGTCGTCGGCCACGCCGGACAGGGAGATCAACGCCTGCCGCCCCGCGGGCAGGCCGGTCAGCCGCGGGGCCCCGTGCTCCCCGGAGCCGCACGCCGGGCACCGCCGCGCCAGCCCGAGGGCGCCCGGGTCCTGACCCCACACCGCGGACAGGGCCGCGCGCACCCGGTCCAGGAGGACGCGGTCCCCCGCGGCGCGGCCGTCGTCCCCGCCTGCGGCGACGCCCGCCCCCGCGAGGGCGGGGACGGCCGTCGTCAGACCCCACACGCCCGGCAGGGCGTCGGCGGGGCGGGCGGTCATGCTCAGCGCTGGACGGCGCCGTGGCGCTCGGCCGCGAGCGCGGTGGCGGCGGCGCGGGCCTCGGACGCCTCGTCCGCGGTGAGCGTGCGGTCCGGCGCGCGGAACCGGAGGGTGAACGCGAGGGACTTGTGGCCCTCCGGCACGCCCGTGCCCTCGTAGACGTCGAACAGGGCGACGTCCTCGAGCAGGTCCCCGGCGCCCTCGGCCAGGGTGGCGCGGACCTCGCCCGCCACCACGTCCGAGGCCACCACGAGCGCGACGTCCTGGGTGGAGGCCGGGTAGGTGGACAGCGGGCGGGCCACCACGCGCTCGGCCGAGGCGGCCAGCACGGCGTCGAGGTCCAGCTCGAAGGCGCCCGTGCGCGCGGGCATGTCCGCGGCCTCGAGCCACGCGGGCAGCAGCTCGCCCGCCACGCCCACCGCGGTGCCGTCCGGCAGGGACAGCTCCGCGGTGCGGCCCGGGTGGAACGCCTGGTGCGCGCCCTGGGACACGGTCAGTTCCACGCCCACGGCACGGCCCACCGCGAGCGCCGCGGCGATCGGGTCCTGCCAGTCGAAGGCGCGCGGGGTGAACCCGGCGCCCGGGGCGGCCTCGTGCCCGGCGAACGCGCCGGCCACGTGGCGCGGCTGGTCCGGGATGCCGGCCTGCAGGCCGTCGAGGGTCTCGGCCGAGGGCTGCACCCCGATCGGCTCATTGGAGGGCGACCCGAGGGTCTGCCCCGGCAGGAACACGGCGCCCACCTCGTACAGGGCCACGTCCTTGAAGCCGCGGGAGGCGTTGCGCCGCACGGCCTCCAGCAGGTTCGGCAGCAGCGAGGTCCGCAGCCAGCCGAACTCGGAGGAAATGGGGTTGGCCAGGCGCACCATCCGCTGGGCCGCGCCCTCGGCCTCCGTGGCGGATCCGAACAGGCGGTTCTGCGCCTCGGACACGAACGGGTACGTCAGCACCTCGGTGAGACCGCCGCCGGCCAGCACGTCCGCCACGCGGCGGCGCTGGGCCTGGGCGCGGGTCAGTCCGCGCCCGGGCGGAGCGACGGGCAGGGTGGCGGGGATGCGGTCGAAGCCGTCCAGGCGGGCGACCTCCTCCACGTAGTCCTCGGGCACGCGCAGGTCGTGCCGCCACGAAGGCGCGGTCACGCGCAGCACGTTCCCGGCGTCCTCGACCTGCGCGCCGAGCATCTCCAGGAGCTCGACGACGCGCTCGCGCGGGTAGTCCACGCCGATGCGTCGCGACGGGTACTCCGGGTCCAGCTCGACGACGACGGGCGCGGGCCGCTCGCCGACGTCGGTGACGCCCGCGGCCGGCGTTCCGCCGGCGAGCTCGACGAGGAGCTGCACGGCGCGCTCGGCGGCCTCGTCGGCGATCTCCCAGTCCACGCCGCGCTCGTTGCGCTTGGAGGCCTCGGAGGGCAGGCGGTGGCGGCGCCGGGTGCGGGCGATCGACACCGGGTCGAAGTGCGCGGACTCGATCAGCACGCGCGTGGTGGTCTCGGAGACCTCGGTGGCGGCGCCGCCCATGACGCCGGCCAGCCCGATCGCGCCGGACTCGTCCGCGATCACGAGGTCCTCGGGGTCGAGGGTGCGCTCCTTGTCGTCCAGGGTGCGCAGGGTCTCCCCCGCGGCGGCGCGGCGCACCGTGATCCCGCCGGTCAGGCGGTCCGCGTCGTAGAAGTGCAGCGGCTGGCCGAGCTCCCACATCACGTAGTTGGAGACGTCCACGGCCAGGGAGTGCGGACGGATGCCGGCCAGGCGCAGGCGCGCGGCCATCCACGGCGGCGTGGCCGCGGCCGGGTCCACGCCCTCCACCACGCGTGCCACGAAGCGGTCGCACCCGTCGGTCCCGTAGATCGGGGCCTCGTCCGCGAGCGTGACGGACGGGCCGGCGTCGTCCGCGGCGGGCGGGGTGACGCCGGCGGCCGGGTCGGTGAACGCGGTGCCGGTGGCGTGGGAGTACTCCCGGGCCATGCCGCGGATGCTGAACCCGTACGAGCGGTCCGGGGTGACGTTGACCTCGGCAGCCTGCTCGCGCAGCCCGAAGAGGTCGAACACGTCCGTGCCGACCTCCGCGTCCAGGCCGAGGTCGGAGAGCACGATGATGCCCTCGTGGTCGTCGCCGAGGCCGAGCTCGCGCATCGAGGCCATCATGCCGGCCGACACGTGGCCGTAGGTCTTGCGCGGGGAGATCCGGAAGTCGCCCGGCAGCACGGCGCCGGGCAGGCACACGACCACCTTGTCCCCGGCCTCGAAGTTCTGCGCGCCGCACACGATGCCCTGCACGCCGGAGGGCTCCACGCCCTCGCCCGTGAGCGTCTGCTCGGCGCCCTCGGGCACCACGCGGACCTGGCACCAGTTGATGGTCTTGCCGTTCTTCTGCGGCTCGGGCTCCTTGGACAGCACCTGGCCGACGACGAGCGGGCCCGTGAGCCCGTCCGCGGGACGGTGCACGTCCTCCTCTTCGAAGCCGACCGTCACGAGGTCGGCGAGGACGTCCTCGGCGGTGGCGTCGGCCGGGACCTGCGCGAACTCGCGCAGCCAGTCAAGCGGGATACGCACGGGAAGATCAGAGCTCCATTCCGAAGTGCTGGGAGAAGCGGACGTCGCCTTCGATCATGTCCCGCATGTCCGGGACGTCGTTGCGGAACATGAGCGTGCGCTCGATGCCCATGCCGAACGCGAAGCCGGAGTACTCCTCCGGGTCGATGCCGGCCGAGCGCAGCACGTTCGGGTGGACCATGCCGCAGCCGCCCCACTCGATCCACTGCGGGCCGCCCTTGGCCTGGGGCTGCCACACGTCCATCTCGGCCGAGGGCTCGGTGAACGGGAAGAAGTTCGGACGCAGGCGGATGCGCGCCTCGGGGCCGAACATCTGCCGGGCGAAGGACTCGAGGGTGCCGCGCAGGTCCGCCATGGTGAGGCCTCGGTCCACGGCCAGGCCCTCGAACTGGTGGAACACCGGGGTGTGGGTGGCGTCCAGCTCGTCCGTGCGGAAGGTGCGGCCCGGGCAGAGCACGTACACCGGGGCGCCGCGCTCGAGCATGGAGCGCACCTGCACGGGCGAGGTGTGGGTGCGCAGCAGGAGGTTGGACTCGCGGGGCTCCACGAAGAAGGTGTCCTGCATCTCCCGCGCCGGGTGGTCCGGCGGGAAGTTCAGGGCGTTGAAGTTGAACCAGTCGTGCTCCAGCTCGGGGCCCTCGGCGATCTCCCAGCCCATGCCCACGAAGATGTCCGAGACGCGCTCCTGCAACAGGGACAGCGGGTGGCGGGCGCCGGTCAGGCGACGCGCGGCGGCCGCCGTGACGTCCACGGCCTCCTCGCGGAGCATGCGCTCGGCGTGCTCGGCCTCGAGGACCTCGGTACGGGCGGCGAGGGCCTTGGTGATGCGGCCGCGGGCGGCGCCCATGGTCTTGCCGGCGGTGGCCTTCTGGTCCTTCGGCAGGGTGCGGATGGACTTGTTCGCCAGCGTCAGCGGGGCGCGGTCGCCGGTGTGCGCCAGGCGCGCGGCCTTGAGCTCGTCGAGGTCCGCGGCGGCGGCGAACGCGGCGAGCGCGGCCTCCACGGCCGCGTCCACGGCGGCGGCGTCCACGGGGGAGATCTGCGGCGCGTCCACGGACGCGCCCGACTCGGGGCTGGATGTCATGGGTCAACGACCTTCACGGTGGGGGACGTCGGGCGCCGCCGACACCGGGGCGACGCGCGGCGCGCGCTCACCCGCACGTGCGGCGGCCTGCGGGCCAGTCTAGTGTCCGGCGTGGACGCCGGATCCGTAGGCTGTGCGGCATGACGGCCCCCTCCTCCGCTCCCCCGCCTCGGCCGTCGGGCGCCGCGGCCGCCGACGGTCCGCGCGTGCGCGGCGTCGACCTGGACCCGCAGACCCGGTGCGCCCACTGGCACACCGCGCTCGACGTCGTCGCCCTCCGGCTCGCCTGCTGCGAGCACTACTGGGCGTGCCGCGACTGCCACGACGCGCTCGCGGGCCACCCCGCGGTCCCCGTGCCGCGGGCGGGTTTCGACACCCCGCACGTGCTGTGCGGCGCCTGCCGGGCGGAGCTGACCGTGCGCGAGTATCGGACCGCCATGGCCGAGGACCGACCCGCGTGCCCGCGGTGCGGCGCCGGGTTCAACCCCGGATGCTCCCGCCACGACCACCTGTACTTCGCCCCGGGCGGTGCCCGGTGAGCGCCCTGGACCGGGCCCGGGGCCTGGGGAACCTGCTGAACCTGTCCACGCCGCTGGGGGTGGCGGGCGCCGCCGTCGCCGGATGTCCCCTGAGCCCCGGGCCCCACGGGCTGGTGCGGGCCGAGGGCTGGCGGCATGCGTTCCCGGGAGGGGCGGCGTTCACGGTCGGCGACGTGGTGTTCACCCGGCCGGGGCTCGAGATGACCGAGCAGCTGTGGCGGCACGAGCGCACGCACGCCGCGCAGTACGCCCTGTGTCTCGGCGTGCCGTTCCTGCCCCTGTACGGGCTGGCGGCCGCGTGGTCGACGTGGCGCACCGGCGATCCCGCCTCCCGCAACCCCTTCGAGCGGGGGGCCGGGCTGCTGCGCGGCGGGTACGTCCAGCGGGCCGTGCGCCGGGGCCCCGGGCGGGGTCGCGTGCGCGCCGCCCTCGGGGACCGGCGGGATGCGGCCCGGACCGCCCGGGGCGGCGGGGCCGCCTGACGGACCCGCCGCCCCCGGGCGTCAGTGGAGCGCGCCGCCGGGCACGGCGAGGTCGGGGTCGTCCTCGAGGGCGGCGAGCGCCGTCTCCGCCACCGCCCGGGCGAGCGCCTCGGCCGGCAGCGACGGCGTCGCGGGGTCCGGCCGGTGCTCCTCGTCCCACGGGACGTGCACGAACCCGGCGCGGCGAGCGGCGCCGGGGGCGTCCAGGAGCGCGTACATGACGTGATTGCACACGAACGTCCCGGCGGACAGGGACAGCTCGGCCGGCACCCCGGCCGCGCGCACTCGCGCCAGGGCCCGCTTGACCGGCAGGGTGCCGAGATGGGCGGCGGGCCCGTCCGCGCGCACGGGGAGGTCCACGGGCTGGGCTCCGGCGTTGTCCGGGATGCGGGCGTCCTGGATGTTGACCGCCACGCGCTCGAGGCGCACCCGCTCGGTCCCGCCCGCGAGCCCGACGGCGACGACCACCTCCGGCCGCGCCTCCTCGAGGGCCGCGAGCAGGGCCGGCCCGGACCCCGCGAAGGTGCACGGCAGCTCCACGGCGCGGGCGGGAACCCCACGCTGGGCGAGGAGGGCGGCGGCGTCACGGGCGGCGACGATCGAGGGGTTGTGGGGGTCGCCGCCGAAGGGCTCGAACCCCGTGAGCAGCACGCGGGCGGATGTGGTCATGGGGCCAGGGTAGGCGCGGTGACACGGTGGCCGCGGGGATTGCCGGCCGTTCGAACACCTGTTCTAATGGAGCCCTGCGATGGGAAGCGCAGAACCCGCGGCCGGGGGCGGAGCCGTGTGGGCGGGGTCCGGCACGCCGGCCGGACCACCCGCCCGTCGCCGCCCCCGGCCCCGCGGGACACCGGACCGCTCAGAGTCCGGTGCGCCCCGTCGCCACGAGGGCCAGGAGGGCATCGACGATCGGCCGGTCGGCCGGGATCCACCGCAGGGCATGCAGGTCCTCGCGCACGAGCGCCGTCCAGGCCAGCAGGTCGTGGTCCTGGAGCGGGCGCGGATCGGCGTCCGGAGCCACCAGCGCCCCGAAGAACACGCGCATCCGGGCGCCGTTGGCGAGCACCCACCCCTCCGGGTCCGCGGCGGCCACCTCGGCGCCCAGGCGCACCGCCACGCCCAGCTCCTCACGCACCTCGCGGACCAGCGCGTCCCGCGGCTCCTCCCCCGGCTCCACCTTCCCCCCGGGGAACTCCCACAGCCCCGCGAGGGCCGCGGGGGCGGACCGTCGCGCCGCGAGCAGCGACGTCGGCCCGGCCGGGGCGTCCAGGAGGGCCACCCCGACCACGGAGCGGGGGGCACGGAGGGCCGGTGTGTCGGAGCTCATGCCGCCAGCCTAGTCAGGGGCGCAGGGCAGACCCACCGCGCTCCGTAGGCTGGGTCGGTGTCCCCGCCGAGCCCCCTCCGTGACCCCCGCCCCCTGCCCGCCTCCCCCTCCGGCGCCGCCTTGCTGACCGACGGTCGGGGCACGCGCCTGCTGCCGGCCATCCTCGCGCTGGCGCTGGGCAGCTTCGCGATCGGGACCACCGAGTTCGCCATCATGGGCCTGCTGCCCGAGGCCGTGGCCGAGCTCGGCGTCGACCTCCAGGCCGGCGGTGTCCTCATCTCCATGTACGCGCTCGGCGTGGTGGTCGGCGCCCCCGTGCTGGCCGCGGGCCTGGCCCGCGTGGACCGCCGCACGTCCAGCATCGTGCTGATGGCGCTGTTCCTCGTGGGGCACGCCGGCTCCCTGATGGCCCCGACACTGGGCACGATGATGGCCGCCCGGTTCGTCTCCGGACTGCCCCACGGGGCGTACTTCTCCGCTGCCGCCCTCGCGGCCGCCCACCTGGCCGGCCCCGCCCGCCGGGGCCAGGCGGTCGCCTGGGTGATGGCCGGCCTGTCCGTGGCCAACGTGCTCGGCGTCCCCGCGGCCACCGCCCTGGGCCAGGCCGCCGGCTGGCGCTGGATGTTCGTGATCGTCGCCGGCTGCGCCCTGGCGTGCATCGTGGCCACCGTGCTGCTCGTGCCCCGGGTGCCCGCGCCGGAGGGGGCCTCGGTGGCCCGCGAGCTGCGCGGCCTGGCCTCGGGCCGCCTGTGGGCCACCGTGTCGATCGGGGTGATCGGCTTCGCCGGCATGTTCGCCCTCTACACCTACATCGCCCCGCTGCTGACGGACGTGGCCGGACTCGAGGCCCGCTGGGTGCCCGCCGTGCTGGCCCTCTACGGGACGGGCATGGTGATCGGCACGCTGGTGGGCGGCGCACTCACGGACCGGGACCCCGTGGCCACGCTGCGCCTGAGCTTCGCCGTCAGCGCCGCAGGGCTCCTGGGCGTCGGTCTCACCGCACCGTGGTGGCCCGCCCTGCTGGCCTGCATGCTGGTGGTGGCGCTCGCTGGATCGGGGATCGCCCCCGCCCTCCAGGTCCTGCTGGTGGACGCCGCGCCCGGCGCGCCCCAGCTCGCCGGCGCGCTCAACCACTCGGCCCTCAACATGGCCAATGCCATGGGCGCCTGGGTCGGCGCGGCGGCCATCGGGGCAGGCGCCTCCCTGCAGGCGCCCCCCCTGCTCGGCGCCGGGATCGCCGGCCTCGGCGTCCTGCTGTCCATCCTGCTCCTCCGCCGCGCATGACTGACGTCACCCGTGGAAACCCCTTGCAAGGCCTCACGTCGTCCCGGTAAGTTCAGGGCACGACCCTGTCATCACTCGAAAGGAACACCACCATGGGCTTCATCGGTTGGATCATCCTCGGCCTCATCGCCGGTGCCATCGCTCGCGCCATTCTCCCGGGCGACCAGGGCTCCGGCTGGCTCGGCGCCCTCGTCACCGGCATCCTCGGCGCCCTGCTGGGCGGCTGGCTCGCCTCCGCCCTCCTGGACATCAACGTGAACGAGCAGTTCTTCGACCTCGGCACCTGGATCTCCGCGATCATCGGCGGCGTCATCGTGGCCTTCATCTGGCAGGCCATCGCCGGCCGCCGCGGCACCCGCGTCTGATCGGCGACCGGCTCCTCTTAAGGAGCCGACCGCACCGAGAGGGGCGGGACATCGGTTCATCCGATGTCCCGCCCCTTTCGCATGTCCCGCCGTCGGACGCGGGGGGCGCCCCCGCCGCGGGGTCACCCGCGCCGCGGGGCGGCCATGGCCGACGCGTAGAGGCACACCGTGGCCGCCGTGGCCACGTTGAGGGACTCCGCCGCACCGTACAGGGGCACGGCCACCCGCCGGTCGGCCAGGGCGAGCTCCGCGTCGTCCAGGCCCTGGGCCTCGTTGCCGAAGAGCCAGGTGGTGGGTGCGCCGACGACGTCCCCCGCCAGTCGGTCGAGGCGGTCCGTCCCGTAGCCGTCCGCCGCCCAGACCTGCAGCCCCGCGGATCGCGCGTCGTCCGCGGTGCGGCCGACCTCCGCCCCGGTCAGCACGGGCAGGTGGAACAGGGACCCCGCCGTGGATCGCACCGCCTTCGGCCCGAACGGGTCGGCCGACCCCGCCGTGAGCACCACGACGTCGGCGCCGGCAGCGTCCGCCGCGCGCAGGACGGTCCCCGCGTTGCCGGGGTCCTGGACACGGCAGAGGACCGCGGCCAGCCGGACGTCCCGCCAGAGCTCCTCGGCCGGCACCGGCTCGGGGATCCGCGCCACCGCCACGATCCCCTGGGCCGTCACCGCGTCCGTCATGGCCGTCAGCACCTCGTCCGCGGCCTCGCGGACAAGGAGCCGGTCCTCTCCCTCGAGGTCGTGGGCCCGGGCCACGAGATCCCCCAGCTCCGGGTCCCGCCGAGCCAGGTCGGGGGACACGAACACCTGCGTCAGGACACGCCCACGACGCCACTGCCGCCGGGCCCGCTCCGGCCCCTCCCCCAGATGGGCGCGGAGGGCCTCGCGGCAGCCCTGCGGGCCCTCGACGAGGAAGGTCTCGGACCGACGCCGGGCCGTCCGGCCCGCCAGCGCGGCGACGGCGCGCACGCGCTCGGCGCGGGGGTTGTCCATGACGTCGGACGGTGTGAACGGACGGGTGTCGCGGGGCATGGCGGTCCTCCAGGGTCGGGGGCGACGAGGTGGGGCGGCGGAGGCCCGGTGACGCGGCGGCGTCGCCACGGGCACGACGAAGGGGCGGGCCCGTACGGGCCCGCCCCCTGCGGTCACGGCGCGCTCACGCGCGGCCGGTGGCTCAGCGCGAGGCGGCCGGGGCGTTGACGTCCGCCGGCAGCGCCGTGCGGGCGGTCTCGACGAGTGCCGTGAAGGTGGCGGCGTCGGAGACGGCGATCTCGGCCAGCATGCGGCGGTCCACCTCGACGCCCGCCAGCTTCAGGCCCTGCATGAAGCGGTTATACGTCATGCCGTTGGCGCGGGCGGCCGCGTTGATGCGGGTGATCCACAGGCGACGGAAGTCACCCTTGCGCTTGTGACGGTGCTGGTAGTTGTAGACGAACGAGTGGAGCAGCTGCTCCTTCGCCTTGCGGTACAGGCGCGAGCGCTGACCGCGGTAGCCCGAGGCGCGGTCCAGGATCGTCCGGCGCTTCTTGTGGGCGTTGACCGCCCGCTTCACACGTGCCACGTGTGTTCTCCAATCTGTGAGGTCCCCGGCGGCGCTGCACACGGCCGCGGCGGGAGGAAGGTCGGGACCGGCCCTGCGGGCCGGACGGGATCAGATGCCGAGCATCCGCTTGATCGTCTTGATGCTGCCCTTGGAGACGGCCTTGTCCCCGGCCAGACGACGCGTCAGGCGAGAGGACTTGTGCTCCAGGTAGTGGCGACGGTTGGCCTGCTGGCGCATGATCTTGCCGGAGCCGGTCACGCGGAAGCGCTTCTTGGCGCCGCTGTGGGTCTTCATCTTCGGCATGGCAGCCGTTCTCCTTCGTGGTCAGCTGCCCGCGCCCGTCGGACGCAGGTCAGTGCTGTTCGCGCCCGCCCCGTGCGGGGCGAGCCGGTCTGGGACCCGACGCGCGGTGCGCGCCGGGGTGGTTCAGCCGCGCTGGCCGGGCTTCGGCGCCCCCTTGCGGGGGGTGGCCGGCTTGGGCGGGGCGGGCATCGGCTTCGGCACCGGGGTCGGCTTGGGGGCCGCCGCGGGCTTCGGCGCGGAGGTGGGGGCCGCGGTCGGCTCGGCGGCCGGGGCCTGGGGGGCGGGCGCCGTGGGGGCAGCCGGGATCTTCGGAGCCGCCTGGCGGGGAACCGGCGCGGCCTTCTTCTCCACCGAGGCCGCCTGCTGCGGCGCCTCGGGGGCCCGCTTCGACTCCGCCGGAGCAGTGGCCCGACGCTCGGCCTCCTCGGCACGCTCGGCCGCGAAGGACCGCAGCTGCTCCGGGAAGGCATCGCCCACGGAGTTCTTCACCGGCGCGGCGTTGGCCTCGGCCTTGGCCGCCGCAGCGGCCTTGGCCTCTCGCGCGGCCTGGTCGCGGCGGGAACCGCCGCCCTTGCGCTCGCGCTGAGGGGCGGTGTCCTTGACCTGGTCCTCGCGGGCGTCGGCCTTGGTGCGCACCGGCCCGATGACCATCACCATGTTGCGGCCGTCCTGCCGCGGCTGGGATTCGACCGTGCCGAGCTCGGCCACGTCGGCGGCGAACTTCTCGAGCAGGCGGATGCCGAGCTCGGGACGCTGCTGCTCGCGGCCGCGGAACTGGATGATGGCCTTGACCTTGTCACCCTGGCTCAGGAACTTCATGGCGTGGCCGGTCTTGGTCTCATAGTCGTGCGAGTCGATCTTCAGGCGGAAGCGGACCTCCTTGAGGACCGTGTTCACCTGCTTCTTGCGCGACTCACGGGCCTTCACGGCCGCCTCGTACTTGAACTTGCCGAAGTCCATGAGCTTGCACACCGGAGGCTTGGCCGTGGGGGCCACCTCCACGAGGTCCAGATCGGCCTCGCCGGCGAGGCGCAGGGCGTCCTCGATGCGGACGATGCCGACCTGCTCGCCGTTCGGGCCGACGAGTCGGACCTCCGGAACGCGAATACGCTCGTTGATGCGGGGATCGCTGATGGTGCCACTCCTGTTTGCTGGACGATGGGGTCCCGCGCGGGCCGGAGCAGCCTCCATGAAGAAGGCCTCCCCTGCGTCACGCAGTCGGGAGGCCTCGAAACGGTCCCGGGACGGGACCCTTCGCCATGGGCGCCGGCTTCGCCGGTGTCGCGAGGACACCGGACGGCCGCCGCTCACGCGGTGACCCGGCAACTCGGCCCGGGGCTGCCGGGCATTCTGCTGACGCGGGTGGGAGGAGGCCTCCTCTTTCTGTCCCTCCGGATTGCACGACGAGGCGCCGACCGAAAGGGGTCTGTGAGAAGCTTACCACCATGACCGCAGAGAACCGCCACCCCCACGACGCCCCCGAGGCGCCCCCCCAGATCCGGGAGATCCACGAGGTCCCCGCTGCCGAGGTGATCACCACCACCGCCGTCCACCTGATGACCGCTTCCGCCGTGAAGGTCGGCCTGGCAGACGGCCCGGACGCCCGCGAGCTCGTCGACCTGGACGAGGCCCGCAAGCTGATCACGGCCCTCGCCGGCCTCGTCACGGCGGCGGCACCCGAGATCGGGAGCCAGCACGCCGGGCCGCTGCGCGACGGTCTGCGCTCCCTGCAGCTGGCCTTCCGCGAGGCCTCCCCGTTCCCGGACGGCCCGGGCAAGGGCCCGGGCGAGAAGTTCACCGGCCCGGTCAACTGACCCGACGGCGTCGGGCAGCTCAGCCCTCGGCGTCGGCCTGCCGCAGATGGGTGGACGCCGAGCGCGTGAAGACGGCGAGCAGGCCCGCCGTCGACACCGCCAGCAGCCCCACGCCCAGGGGCCCCGCGCCGATGCTGACCAGCCACCACCCGAGGACGGCGCCGAACAGCTGGACGGCCACCGCCGCCCCCCGGCTCCAGCCCCGGCCCCGCAGCATCCCCGCCGCGGCGGCGCCGACCCAGGCCGCCAGGATCAGGTAGATCGCCACCAGGAAGACCCGGGCGCCGAGCGGCAGGCCGCCGGAGCCGAACTGCAGGACCGCGTCCACGGCGAGGAGGAGCAGGGCCGCCGCCTCGAGCGCGAGCGCACCCGCGGCCACCAGGACGGCGGCGGGCAGGCGACGGCGTGGACGGCGGCCGCGATCCGGGGCGGACGGGCGGACGGGCGATGGGGTCATGGGCGGCCTTCCGGACGGGTCAGGGGGCGGTCGAGGGGCGGGTCGAGGCCGTCACGGGCACTCGCCGCCGCGGTCACGATGGCCCACGCTACGCGGCCGGCCGGAACGCTCCGACTGTGACGAAGGACTCACGCAGGGACCGATGATGTGATCCATTCATCCCTTGTTCACGTTACAAGCGCGTGCGAGGATCACTACAGATCAGTTTCACGCGGGGACCGTCTCGACCGATGCGGTCCCCGTTGCATTGTGACCCGGTCGTCCGCATCCCGGGACGGCGGCGCGTCGCGCGCCCCCGTGCCCGCCGCGGCCGCGACGGCCAGCATCCGGCGGCCCCGAGCCCCGCAACAGACACAGGAAGCGAGCATCACCATGGACTGGCGCAGCAAGGCCGCCTGCCTCGACAAGGACCCCGAGCTGTTCTTCCCGGTGGGCAACACCGGCCCCGCCCTCCTCCAGATCGAGGAGGCCAAGGCGGTGTGCCGTACGTGCGAGGTGATGGACACGTGCCTCAAGTGGGCCATGGAGTCCGGCCAGGACTCCGGCGTGTGGGGCGGCATGAGTGAGGACGAGCGCCGCGCCATGAAGCGCCGCGCCGCGCGCGCCCGGCGCTCCGCCTGACCTGTCCCTCCCCTCCGCGCTCCTCACTCCACCGGGATCCGCACCGACGCCCGCGTGCCGCCGTCGGACAGCCGCCGCCAGCGCAGGGTGCCGTGCAGGTCCCCGGTGACCAGGGTCTGCACGATCCTCAGCCCCAGCCCCGAGGGGGACGGCGCGGGCACGAACTCCTCGCCGTCGTCCTCCGGGCCGCCGATCCCATCCGTCACCGAGAGCACCAGGACGTCCCCCGCGGGGGTGCGCTCGCGGTGTGCCCGCAGGGCGACCCGCCCGCCCTCCGGACCGGTGCCGTGCTCCACCGCGTTCGTGGCGAGCTCGTTGACCGCGAGCGCGAGCGAGGTGACCACGTGCGAGGGCAGGGCCCCGAACTCGGCCTCCACCACGGACTCGAGCGGGCGGCCGTCCCCGGCCACTTCCACGGCCAGACGGAACTGCCGCGCCATGAGCGCGTCCACGGAGACCTCGGAGTCGAGCTGCTCACTGAGCGTCTGGTGCACGAGGGCGATCGTGTCCACCCGTTGCATGGCCTGCCGCAGGGCCCGCTGGGTCTCCGGAGAACCGGTACGGCGCGCCTGCATGCGCAGCAGGGAACCCACCGTCTGCAGATTGTTCTTCACCCGGTGGTGGATCTCGCGGATGGTGGCGTCCTTGCTCATCAGCCGCTGCTCCTGTCGACGCAGCTCGGTGACGTCCCGGAGGAGCATGAGCGCGCCGCGCCACCCCGCGGCGCCCCGGAGGGGCACACAGCGGACGGTGAGCGTGGCCCCGTGGGCCTGGACCTCGGCCCGTCCGGCGCGCTGACCGCTGAGCACCGCCCAGGAGCCCTCCTCGACGGGACGGCGCACGGCGTCGGCGCCGGCGAGCAGCTCCGTGAGGGAGTGCCCGGGCACGGTCGCGTTCACCCCGAGGCGCCGCAGCGCGGAGACGGCGTTCGGGCTCGTGAACCGCGCGGCCGAGTCGGGACCCAGGATCACGAGGCCGTCCCCCACGCGCGGGGTGCCGCCGATCCAGTAGGCCGGAGGGTCGTGGGGGTCGGGCCACCGGCCGTGCTGGACCATGTCCAGGATGGTGCCGGCCGAGGCGAGGTAGTTCTCCTCGATCGCCGAGCGTGCCGGCCGCGAGTGGGGGTCTTCGTGGGCGCTGACGACGCCGACCACGCGCCCCGCCCGCACGACCGGCCACAGCCGCACCTGGAAGGACGCGCCCGGCTCCACGAGTGGGCCCGCGCCGTCCGCGGGCGGCCCCGCGCGCCACACCCGGTCCAGCAGGGCGCGCAGGTCGGCTCGAGCCCGAGAGCCCACGATGTCGCGGTGGAACAGGGTGGGAGCGGTGAAGGGGCGCACCTGTGCCATCGCGATGTGACCGCCGCCCGCGTGGGAGGCGGGCGCGGGGTGCCAGAGAACGAGGTCCGCCAGGGCGAGATCCGCCACCAGCTGCCAGTCCCCCACCAGCATCTGCAGCCAGGCCCGGTCCTCGGGCGCCAGGTCCGGGTGGGTGCTCAGGGGGTCCGACGCGAAGGTGCTGGCCATGGGATCACCCTACGGCGCGGCTCGCGGCCACCGGCGCGCGGTCGCCCGGCGCGGCCCTGGGCTCCCGCGCTCGCCCTCGCGGCGACCTCGGGGTCCCGCAGCGCCAGCTCCCGCAGCGCGCGGCGCAGCGGACCGGACGGCGCGGCCTCGGCGAGCACCTGACCGCCGAACAGGGCACGGTCCGCCGCCTGCGGATCCCACGGCAGCTGGGCCACGAGCGGCAGGTCCGGTCCGTACCGAGCCCACACGCCGGCCACCTGGGCCTGCGGCGAGATCCCGGAGGCCTGGGGCCGCACACGGTTCATCACGACCTCGACCCGTTCCGTCGGAACCTCCTCCGGGAGCGTCTCGAGAGCACGCAGCAGACGCGGCAGGGAGACCGCGTCCGCCCCGCCCACGGCCACCACGCGGTCCGCGAGGGACAGCGCCAGCACGGCGGCGCCGTTGCGCTGCGGGGCCGGGACGTCGAAGGAGAGCTCCTCGTCCTGTTCCAGGTTGAAGCCCACGTCCACCACCACACGGTCCCACCCGTGCCGCGCCTCCGTGAGGACATGACGCAGCGCGGACGGGCGCAGCTCAGGCCACCGCTCGGGACGGGTCAGCCCGGTGAGCACGTCGAGCCGCCCGCCGGCCACCCGCACGCCCACCGCGGCGTCCACGAGGTCCTCGGTGGAGAGCGGACCGCGGTCCGCCCGGTGGGCGGCGCGCGCGACGCCCGCGGTCTCCTCCGTGAGACCCAGGTGCACGCCGACCGCCGGCCCGTAGGTGTCCAGGTCGACCACGAGCGTGCGCAGCCCGGACACCGCGTACTCGGCCGCCAGGTTCACGGCGACCGTGGTACGTCCTGGAGCACCGGTGGGCCCCCACACGACCACCAGGGCCGTCCCCGGGCGGACCGGCCTGCCGTGCTCCCCCGCGGCTCCGTCTCCCGGGTCGTCGTCCGGGGCGGGGACGCGCTCCTCCGCACGGTCGGTCGGGCGATCCGCGATGTCCGGCTCCGCTCCGCCCGGCAGGACCGGATCGGCGGGGTCGGCGAACAGCCCGGCCAGCTGCTCGTCCGTGACGACCGCGACGCCGGTGTCCTCGCCGGCGTCGAATGCCTCCCCCGAGAGGCCCGGGGCGGCCGGCGGACGCCCCGACGCACGGTCCGGGTCGGGGCCGGGCGCGTCCGAGGGTGCCCCGGACTCGGCGGGCACCTCCGCGGGGTCTCGGTCCTCAGGATCGACGGGCATGCCTGCGGTCCGGCCGGTGTGGGCCGCCCGGACCGCCTCCTGGACCGCGGCGGCCAGCGCGAGGGGCTCGACGTCCACCCGCAGGCATGGCACGCCCAGGGCGCGCAGCCGCTCCCGATCCTCGCGCACCTCGCTCATCGCCGAGACCCCCACGGGGCGGGGGGCACGGGCCATCTCCTCCAGCACACCGCGGCCCAGCTGGTCCGCCCCCTGCGCGACGAGCACCGCGTCCACGAGGCCGGAGCGGGCCACCGCGATCAGCTCGGCCAGGTCCGCCGCCCGCCGCACCACGGTGATCTCCGCCTGCGCGCGCTCGAGGGCGCCGACCAGGTCGGACCCCTCGGGAACCACGACCGCGAGCGAGACGCGCACGCTCAGCCCTCCCCGAGGGCGGGCACCACGGTGATCCGCGCGTCGGACGTCTTGGCGTCGAGCAGCCGCGGCAGCAGCTCCTCGTCCGCCATGAGCTGCAGGCGCGTGGTGGCCGTGCCGCCGAGGCCCCCCGCGTCCTCTGAGCGCTCGGCGATCTCCACGCCGGCGGCCAGCCGCTCGGGGGGCTGGTGGCCGCGCCCGTCCTTCTTCGGCGCGGCCGCCCACACGTCCACCCGGTCCCCGACGCCCACGCCTGTGGGCAGGGGCTCGGCCAGGGCCACCCCCACGGGACGGCGGCGCGCCGGATCGGCGGGCGCCATCACGCCGGCGGGGACGAGCTCTCCCCGCCGCACGACGGCCCCCACCACCTGCCCGGCCGGGGCGGGATGATCCGCGGTCAGGTACAGACCGGCGGCGTCTCCCAGCTGAGCCTCGGCGGGCACGAAGGCCGCGGCGTCCACGGGGGTGCCGGGCGCAAGGTCGCGGGCGGCCACCCAGTACGTCTGCGTGCGCTGTGCCGCGGCGAGCAGGGCGACGACGCCCGCCACCGAGGCGAGCACGAGCACGAGTCCCACCAGCAGGCGGGGATCGCGCCAGCGCGGGCGGCGCAGGCGGGCACCCTCGGCGGGCGCGGCGCGGTCGACGGTCATGGTGGGCTCCCCCTTCGCACGGGCCCGTCGCCGGGCCGCGCGGGCCGGACGCCCTGTCAGCGCCGCGCCCCCGCGCATGCCCCACAGTAGCCATCCGTGACGCCCTCGGCGGGCATCAGCGCCCCAGGTGTGGAAAAGTGTCCCAGGTCCGTCCGGCGGACGCTTCAATGGGGGTGCGGACGATCCCGTCCGCACCGTCTCGTCACCATCTCCGGGAGGATCCGTGCAGCGCTTTCTGACCCTGACCGACGTCGCCGAGGTCCTGAACGTGTCCGTGAGCCAGGTCCGGGCGCTGGTGCGCACGGGGGACCTGCAGGCCATCCAGGTCGGCGGGCGGGGCCAGTGGCGGATCGAGGAGTCCTGGCTGGACGAGTTCGTGGAACGTCAGCGCGCCGTCACGCGTGAGCGCGTGGAGCAGTGGACCCGAGAGGACGTCGGCGCCGACCGCTGACCCGGGGGCATCTCACGCGCCGCCGGCGTCCGCGACGAGGCCGAGAGCGGAGAACGGCACGGTGAGGCGGCCACGGACCGCCGACCGCCGACGGCCCTCGTCCCGCGGATGACGCGCGACGTCGAGGTGGTCCGCTCCGACGCGGTCCACCGTGCCCTCAGCCACCGTCGCACCGGTCAGGGACACCAGCCGGACCGCCGCTCGCGCCCGCGCCAGGCGGCGGAGGGCGGCCGCGAAAGGCACCCGAGCGGAGGGCCGGTCCGAGGCCTCGGTGGCCGACCCCAGGTCCCCCTCGACGGCCGCGAGGGAGGCGAGCGGGACCACGAGTCCGTCGCCCGCCTCGGTCATGCCGCCGATCCACCCCTCGCCCACCGACTCGAGGAGCACGTCCCGGTGCTCCCCCCAGATCAGGTGCAGGCGCGTCGGCCGACCGATCCCGCCCCGGAGCCGGTCGGCCAGGCCCAGCCGCGACCACTCCCCCCGTGTCAGCTCCGCCGCCTCGGCCACGAGTGCCCGGCGATCGAGCTCCGCCCACTGGGCCTCCAGGTCGTCGAAGAGTCCATCCCATCGCATGTGCACAGCCTAGGGCGCGTCCCGTGCAGAACTCCCCGATCGCGTAACTTCATCAAAACGCATCAAAAGGCACCATTGACAACGAGACGAGCCTTCCGCTTCACTGGGCAGGACACCATTCCAGGGCGGCTCAGGAGCCGTCCGGACGACGATCGGAGGGGATCATGTCCGCAGCCACGTCACACCCGCAGTCCCGGCCAGACCGGGCGACGTCGCCCGACCTCGCCGCAGCCGCCCTGCTCGCCGTGGCGGGCCCGGCACTCTTGGCCGCGTCCACGAGCCTGTCCCGGAGCGCTCCCACCACCCCGGAGGCCGTCGTACTGCGACTCCTGGCCCTGCTGGCGGGGATCGCCGGACTGCTCCTCCTGGCCTGGTGGGCCGTGGGCCTGCTCGGCCTCGTGCTCCAGGCGGCGGGGCGACGGACCGGGCGGACGGGATGGGAGCGTATCGGCCTGCGGCTGACCCCGCGCATGCTGCAGCGGGTCGGGGCCGCCGTGCTCGGCGCTCACCTGATCGCGGCGCCGGCGGCCCTCGCCGACACCGGGCCCCTCCGGCACGGCCCGATCGACGCGTCCTGGTCCGCCGCCGCTGCGGCCACCCCGGTGGACGCCGCGGACCGTGCGGGAGCGCACCGCCCGCCCAGTGCGGCGTGGACGCCGCGATCCCCCCAGACGCCGCCCCCCGGCGCGGCCCCGACCGGCCGCCCCACCGCGGAGCGCCCCACCGTGACGGTCCGCTCCGGCGACTGCCTCTGGGACATCGCCGCACGAGAGCTCGGACCCGACGCCACGCCACGGGAGGTGGACCGCCGGTGGCGGGACTGGCACCGCGAGAACGCGGACGCGATCGGTCCGGACCCGCACCTGCTCCTGCCCGGCACCGTCCTCACGGCGCCCGTCTTCTCCCCGCATGACGTGCCCGACTCCGGGCCCACGGCCCCATGAGCCCCGCCCCACGGGTCGCCGGGGCATCCCCCACCGGCGCTCACCCGCACGCCGACCCCGTCGCCGTCTCCCCCGCATCGCCCGCTTCCCACGCACACCACCAGGAGGACGCCATGACCGCTCCCGCCCCTGCCCCCGCCCGCCCGCACGCCCGCCCGACGGCCCGCCCCTCCGAGGGAGCCGCGCTCCTGCACGGCACGGCCCGACGCACCGCCGCCCTGCCGCGCGCCACGGACCTGCTGCGTCGCGCGGACCGCGAACAGGACCGGGAGGAGCTGCGACGGGTGCGCTCGCTGGCGGCCGTCGTCGCGGTGGCGGTCGTGGAGACGGAGTCGGGGCGGCGCCCGGTCCGCGACCTGGCCGGGTGGCTCGACCCGGAGGCCTTCGAGAAGATGAGCCGTCGGGTGGACCTGCTCGACCGCACCGGCACCCGCCCGCCCCTCGGCGCGGCCCCTCGGCCCGCCGGGGCACGGGTCTGCGAGGTGGCTCCCGGACGCGTCGAGGCCAGCGCCACCGTGGTCGTGGGCGGACGGGCCAGGGCGCTGGCGCTGCGCATCGAGCGGCGCCTGAGCCGCTGGAAGGTGACGGCCGTCGAGGTCGGCTGACTCCCGGTCCGCCACCGACGCCACAGGCCCGGGCGGCCGCGTCCTCGCGTGGCCGCCCGGGCCTGTGGTCGCTCCGCGGGACCGGTCAGTCCTGGCGGCGCTCCTGCCGGGCCTGGCGACGCCGAGAGGCGCGGTTGGTCCCCGCGTCGACCGTGCGTCCGTCGCCGGTGACGGCCTTCGCCTCCACCGCGTCCCCGTCCTCGGACGGGCCGATCAGGCGGAGCTGCGCCGGCTGGCGCGGGGTGTCCACGCCCTCGATCGAGATCTGGGGAGCCATCGTCGCCGCCCGCGCGTCCTTCACGCCGGGCAGCTGCGTGGGCGCCGGAGCGGCGGCGATCTGGGCGCGGAACAGGGTGCGCACGGACTCCTCGCGGATCGCCGCGAGCATCGCCTGGAACATCGTGTAGCCCTCACGCTGGTACTCCACGAGCGGCTCGCGCTGAGCCATCGCCCGCAGGCCGATGCCCTCCTTGAGGTAGTCCATCTCGTAGAGGTGCTCCTGCCACTTCCGGCCCACCATGGACAGCACCACGCGGCGCTCGGCCTCCCGGAGGTTCTCCGCCCCGACCTGCTCCTCGCGGTCGTCATAGGCCAGCAGCGCGTCGGACACGAGCTCGCGGCGCAGGTCCGCGGCCTTCAGACGCCCTCGCCCCCCGGCCTCCGTCACCACGTCCTCCGGGGTGATGCCCACGGGGTAGATGTCCCGCAGATCGGCCCACAGCTGGTCGAGGTCCCACTCGGTGGGACCGCCCTCCTCGGTGTGGGCGTCCACGACGGCGCCCACGGCCTCCGCCACGAACCCGCGCACCTTCTCCCCGAGGTTCTCCCCCTCGAGGATGGAGCGGCGGTCCGCGTAGATGGCCTCGCGCTGACGGTTCATGACGTCGTCGTACTTGAGGACGTTCTTGCGCTGCTCGGCGTTGCGGCCCTCCACCTGCGACTGGGCGTTCTGGATGGCCGAGGAGACCATCTTGAACTCGAGGGCCATGTCGTCCGGGATGGCGGCGGAGTTCATGATCCGCTGGGCCGCGCCGGGGTTGAAGTTGCGCATCAGGTCATCCGTCAGGGACAGGTAGAAGCGGGACTCGCCCGGATCGCCCTGGCGCCCGGAGCGGCCGCGCAGCTGGTTGTCGATGCGCCGGGAGTCGTGGCGCTCGGTGCCCAGCACGTAGAGGCCGCCCGCCTCGCGCACCCGCTCCCGGTCGTCGATCACGGCCGCCTCGGCCTGGGCCAGCACCTCGGGCCAGCGGGCCTCGTAGGCCTCCGGGTCCTGCGCCGCGTCGAGCCCCAGCTCCTGCATGCGCGCCACGGCGGTGAACTCGGCGTTGCCGCCGAGCATGATGTCCGTTCCGCGGCCGGCCATGTTCGTGGCCACGGTGACGGCGCCCGACCGGCCCGCCTGCGCCACGATTGCGGCCTCGCGCGCATGGTTCTTGGCGTTGAGGACCTCGTGGCGGATGCCGGCCCTGGACAGCAGGGTCGAGAGGTACTCGGACTTCTCCACGGACGTGGTGCCCACGAGGACGGGCTGACCCGTGGCGTGCCGCTCGGCGATATCCGCGACCACGGCGTCGAACTTGACCTTCTCGTTCTTGTAGACGAGGTCGTTGCGATCGACCCGGCGCTTCGGCTTGTTCGGCGGGATCACGACCACGCCGAGGCCGTAGGTGGACGTGAACTCCGCCGCCTCGGTCTCGGCGGTGCCGGTCATGCCGGAGAGCTTCTCGTAGCCGCGGAAGTAGTTCTGCAGGGTGACGGTGGCCAGGGTCTGGTTCTCCGGCTTGACCTCGACGCCCTCCTTGGCCTCGATGGCCTGGTGCAGCCCCTCGTTGTACCTCCGGCCCTTCAGGACGCGGCCGGTGTGCTCGTCGACGATCTGCACCTCGCCCCCGAGGACCACGTAGTCCTTGTCCCGCAGGAACAGCTCCTTGGCCTTCACCGCGTTGTTCAGGTACTGGATGAGGGTGGTGTTCTGCGCCTCGTACAGGTTCGCGATGCCCAGGTGGTCCTCGACCTTCTCGATCCCGGGCTCGAGCACGCCCACGGTGCGCTTCTTCTCGTCCACCTCGTAGTCGGTGCCCTTGTCCAGCTTCCGCACGAGGCGGGCGAACTCGCTGTACCAGCGGCTCGTGGCGCCCTGCGCGGGCCCCGAGATGATCAGCGGGGTGCGCGCCTCGTCGATGAGGATTGAATCCACCTCGTCCACGATCGCATAGTGGTGGCCGTGCTGGACGAGCTCGTCGAGGGACCAGGCCATGTTGTCCCGGAGGAAGTCGAAGCCGAACTCGTTGTTGGTCCCGTAGGTGATGTCCGCGGCGTACTGGGCACGGCGCGTGGCCGGGTCCTGGCCCGAGACGATCACGCCGGTCTCCATCCCCAGGAACCGGTAGACGCGTCCCATGAGCTCGGCCTGGTAGGAGGCCAGGAAGTCGTTCGTGGTGACCACGTGGACGCCTTGGCCGGACAGCGCATTGAGATAGGCGGGCGCGGTGGCCACCAGCGTCTTGCCCTCGCCGGTCTTCATCTCCGCGATGTTGCCCCGGTGCAGGGCGATCCCGCCGAGCAGCTGCACGTCGTAGTGGCGCTGGCCGAGGGTGCGACCGGCCGCCTCGCGGACCGCCGCGAACGCCTCGGGCAGCAGCAGGTCCAGCGACTCCCCCTCGGCGGCCCGGGCTCGGAGCGTGTCCGTCTCCGCGCGCAGCTCGGCGTCGGAGAGCGCGCGGAAGTCCTCTTCGAGGAGGTTCACGGCGTCCACCGTGCCCCGCATGCGGTTCAGGACGCGGTTGTCCGAGATCTTCAGGACGCGGTCGATGATCGAAGGCACTGGTTCTCTGCTCCCTTGCGGTGAGGCCCGGGCTCAGGTCGCGCACGACGGCGGCCGCCCGGTCCGGTACGCGGTCGTCCGCACAGTCTACGGTCCGGTCACCTGGGGCCGTCGTCGCGCAGGTGCGCACGCACGGTCCCCACGAGGTCCCCGGGAGCGTGCTCGTCCACCACGACGTCGGCCAGCCCGGCCCAGTGCGCGAGGCGGCGCAGCTCTGCCGCCAGCGCGTCGGCCACCCCCTCCACCGCCGGTGCGGCGTCCCGAGGGCCGGGCACCGCGGCCGGGTCCTCAGACCAGGCGCCGCGCACCCGCAGGACGGGCGGGTCCGCGCGGCGGTCCGCCTTGAGATCGGCCTGTGCCGTGAGCCGCTCTCCCTGCAGGAGCAGCAGGGGGTAGTAGCCGCGGTCACGGCGGGCGGCCGGGGTGTAGATGCCGATCCGGTACCGCACTCCGAACAGCCGCTCGACCCGGGGCCGGTGGAACACGAGCGGGTCGAACGGGTTCACGAGCGCCACGGCCTCGGCCGTGCGCGGTGTGCGCGCCCGTGGGTCGGCCCAGGCCTCCACCGGCCGGCCGGGACCCAGCCGCACCCGCACGGGCGCGGCCTCCCCCCGGTCTCGCAGCACCGCCAGGGCCCAGGCCGTGAGGGTGACGGGCAGCCGGTGGTAGTCGGCCACGGCCACCGTCGACGCCACCCCGAGGGCGCGCACCGCGGCGGCGGTCAGCGGGAGCGCCGCGGTCAGCGCGGGGTCGCCTGCGGCGCTCGGATCCGCCGGGACCGGCGCCAGCCCGCCGTGCCCCTGGGACCACAGCAGGGAGGGCAGCGCGTAACGCCGCTCGAAGGAGCCGGTGCGTCCGGCGACCGCCACCTCCCCGGTGGCGAACAGGTGCTCCAGCACGCGCTTGCCGCGCGACCAGTTCCACCCCCAGCCCGGGGCACGCGCTCCCGCGTCCACGCCCCGGGCCCCGACCTCCCGGGCCGTCAGCGGTCCATGGCGGGCCAGCAGGGCCAGGACCTGCTGGCGGGCCACCCGCAGCTCGTCCTCCGGCAGGTCCGCGGCCAGCGGCCACGTGCGCGACTGCAGGGCCACGAGCGCGGACCGCCGCTCGGCGGGGACGATCGACGCCTCATGCGCCCACGCCTCCGTGAACCGGTGGGGGCGGGCTGAGACGAGCCGGTCGACGTCGGCCGGGTCCACGCCCTCGAGGCGGGCGTGGAAGGGCATGAGGTGGGCGCGCGCGAGGACGTCCACCGAGTCGATCTGCACGACGCCCAGGCGTTCCATCACGGACCGCACCCGCCGCGCCGAGGCGGCCGGCCGGGGGCCGGCCAGCCCCTGAGCGGCGAGCACGACCCGTCGGGCGCGCGAAGCGGACCACACGGGGGCGGCACCGCCCGGGGGTTCCCCGGACGACGCCGCCCCGCCGCGCGCGGACGTGCCGCTCACGACTCACGCATCCGCGTCGGCCTCCGCGTCGGCCTCCGCACGGTACGGACGCTCCCCGCCGTCTGCCGAGTCAACGTAGTCCGCCGGCAGGTCCGGGTCGAGGGTGAGGACGCCGTAGCTCCAGCCGCGGCGGCGGTACACCACGGACGGGGTGGCCGTCTCCGCGTCCTGGAAGAGGTAGAAGTCGTGGCCCACGAGCTCCATGGCGTCCACGGCCTGCTCCACCGTCATGGGGGTGGCGGGGAAGGACTTGGCCCGGATGCTCACGGGGGTGCCGCTGGCCGGGACACCGGCGGCCTCCTGGGCCTCGACCTCGAGCTCCTGGCCGGTCGCGGGCAGCGGCGGGACGAACGCCACCTCGGCGACGCCGCGCGAGCTCGACGTCCCCTTGCCGTGGCGGCGGTCCTTGCGGCGGTCCCGCAAGCGGCGCAGCCGCTCGGCCAGGCGCGCCGAGGCCGCGTCGAACGCCGCGAGCTTGTCGTCTGCGTCCGCCTCGGAGCGCACCACCTCGCGGGCGCCGCGCACGGTGAGCTCCACGCGCACGGTCTCCTCCGAGTGGCGGTGGTGCGAGGCCTTGGTGACCTTGACCTCGAGGGTGTCGGCCCCCTCCGCAAGCTGCTCGATCCGTTCCCGGCGCTCCTCCACGTGGCCACGGAAGCGGTCCGTGAGGGTGAGGCCTCGGGCGATGTAGCTGACGTCCAGAGTCATGGTGTCCTCCTGAATCCGACTCACTCGGGCCCCGCGTGCGGGCCGGGAGGTCGCGACCCCCGTCCTCGGGGCCGCCGCGCGGGCGGTCCGGGTGAGAGGGGGCGATCCTCCTTCCGGCCGTCGGCGGGACGGGAGCAGCTGGCGCGTGCTCCGTGCCCGGCACACTACCCGCGCTCCGCGTCCGGGGACCAGGGACGTCCGGTGGGGCCCTCAGCCCTCCGCCCCGCCCGGTGCCCGGCGCGGGGGTGCGACGGCCGCGAGCACCACGGCGCCCACCGGCTCGGCCCCGGCCGCGCGCACCGCGGCGGCCAGCGCGGCGAGGGTCGCCCCCGTGGTCAGGACGTCGTCCACCAGGAGCACGGGGGTGCCCGGACGCACCCGCCCGGGGCGCGTCCGCCAGCCGCGGTCCCGGCCCCGGCGCTGCCGCGCGTCCGCCCCGGCGTGGGCGGATCCGGCGCCGGCCTCCCACGGCGGCCGCGGCAGGCCGAGCCGTGGGGCGACGACGAGGTCCCGCCGCACCCACGCCGGCGGCAGGGCGTCGGTGAGTTCGCCGAGCGGGTCGTAGCCGCGCCTCCGGTGCCCGGCCGCCCCGCCGGGCACCGGCACCAGCAGGGCGGGCGCGGCCGCGGGCACCGACGGGTCGAGCCGGGCCGCGGCGACGGTGCGGGCGAGCCCGTCGGCCAGCAGGGGGCGCAGCACGAGGGCGTGGTGGTCCTTGAAGGCGAGCACCGCGGTCGCGAGCTCCTCGGCGTACGTCCCGGCCGCCGTGACCGGCAACGGAGCCCCGTCCGCTCCCAGCGGCAGCGCGGGCGCCGCCTCCTCCGCTCGGCGGGGCACGGCCAGCCGGCGCCCCACCTCGGCCGCGCACCGGTTGCACAGGCGGATCCCGGGGCGGGCGCACACTGCACAGTCGGCAGGGAGCACGAGGTCCACGAGCCCCTCGAGCAGGGAGGGCCGCGTCGGCGGGTCGGTGCCTGTCATGGCCGCAGTCCAGCACGGGAGGGGGGCCCGGGTTCGCCGCAGACCCCACCTGTGCGGGGCGGTCGCCGGTGCAGGAGGCGGCGGGACCGAGGACCGCGCCGCACCGCCGCGCGGGCGGGCGCGGCTCAGCCGGGGAAGGACAGGTCCCGCACGGGCTTCTGGAGCTCCTGGGCGCGCCACGAGGAGCCCACGAGCAGGAACACGTCGTCCGCCGTCTCGGCGTAGAGCGCGCCGTCGTCGCCGGAGGAGATCCCCTGCAGCCCGGCCAGCGGGTTCAGCACGCGCGAGGTCCCGTCGAGGGAGACGACCTCCGGCCGCACCCGGTCCTCCGCGTCGGACGCCACGCGGGTGACCACCACACTGTCCTCGCCAGCCCAGAGCGCCAGGTCGGGCGGCACCTGGGTGGGCACCCGCACCGGCTCCGTGAGGGCGGTGGGCACGGCGTCGTCCCCTCGCACGACCCCGGCCACGCGCAGGGAGCGGTCGCCGCTGCCGTCGGTGACGACGAGGGCGGCCCGCGCCCCGCTGAAGCCCACGTGCAGGTCGACGATGCTCTCCCCTTCCTCGAGCCACGGGGCGCTGACCACGCGGCGCGGACCGGAGGCGTCCGCCGGCACGGCGTAGACGCGCGAGTCCGCCCCGCGGTCCACCGTCCAGGCCCAGCCGTGCGTGTCCATGCTGGGAGACGTGAGGGCGGAGCCCTGGAGGACGGCGGACCGACCGCCGTCCGCGATGGCGAGGTGCAGCGCTGTCCGGGACGGGTCCAGGAAGGCGAAACGGGTGCGGTCCCGGTCCATCGTCGGCTCCACGGGGCGCAGGTCGGAGACGTCGGGGACGCCCCCGACCGGCGAGACGGCCAGCCCCTGGAACAGCACCAGGTCGTCGGTCGCGGGGTCCACGCCGACCTGCACGGTCCCCGCGGACGCCTCCGTCAGCGCCGCCGGCGGCGCCGTGCCACCACTCGCCGGCGTCAGGGAGCGGCCGTCGACCATCACCTCCACACGCTCCACGCCCGTGACGCCCGTGAGGGTCAGCTCCAGCTGCTCCCGCATGCGGAACAGCTGTTCGGTGTCCGCCCCCTCCACGGTGGCCGGGGTGAGGTCGACCGATGCGACCCCGGCCTCCGACACCGGGACGGAGGGGCTCGAGAGGTCGCCGCCCGTGCGCAACGGGAAGGCCGTGTCGACGGCACCCGTGAGGTAGGGCGCCGGGCCGTGCAGGAGGGCGCGGGCGAGCGAGGTGACGGTGCCGCGGCGGTTGACGAACCAGCGGATGTCCGGGACCGCGTAGGTGCCGGTCTGGTCGTAGAAGTACAGGGCCTGGGGGGAGAAGAGCTGGGTGAACTGCGTGATGGACAGCAGCGTGCCGTCCGGCAGGGAGGTGATGCGCGGCTCGCCGCCCACCTCCTCCACGGTGACCTCCCAGCCCCGCGTGGTGCCGGTCGGCGCCTCGGTGCGCAGACCGTACTCGTCCACCTCCGCGGCCACCTCGAGCTGCAGCTCCCACGTCCCCTCGGTCTGGCCCCGGACCAGGGTGGGCTCGCCGGAGTACACGACGGTGGTGCGGGCGGGGTCCCACCCGTCCACGGCCTTGCCTCCCAGATGCTGGCGCGCGATCGCGTAGCCGTCCTCGGGTGCCGTCCCGGCCAGGACGAACCCCCGCACCACCTGCTCGGCCGAGGCTCCCTCGGCCGGGCCCGGCGGGTGGAACTGCGGCACGTCCTCCGGGCCGCCGCCGGTGTCCAGGGGGGCGCCGCTGCGCACCGCCGAGGACTGCGGCACCTGGGCGCAGCCCGAGAGGGCCAGCGTCAGCGCCAGGACGGCCGCCGCCGCGGCGGACCGGCGCCGACGGGGGGCGGGAGGAGAGGCGGGAGGGTTCATCCGAGCTCCTGTTCACGCGCGCGGTCGACGGCGCCCGGCGGGAGGTCCGCCCGGGGGGCCGGCTTCTCCTGGTGGTCCACGGGCACCGGAGCGTGCAGGTCGGCGGCCAGCCGGCGGTCGGCCAGGTCATACTCCGGCGGGATGGGCAGGGCCGCGCGACGCACGGGCGCCGGCTCGCCGCCCTCCCCCGCGGTCCGGATCCGGGGCACCGTGACCATGAACACCGAGCCCACGCCGAGCTCGCCCCAGGCCTCGAGCCGGCCGCCGTGGAGTCGGGTGTCCTCCATGGCGATGGCCAGGCCGAGTCCCGAGCCCCCCGTGGTCCGCTTCCGGGAGGGGTCGGCGCGCCAGAACCTGTCGAACACGCGCTGGACCTGCTCGGGGGTCATGCCGATGCCGCGGTCCACCACCGCCACGGACACCACCTCGGCGTCGGAGGCCACCAGGACGTCGACGGGCGCCCCCTCGGCGTGCTCGATCGCATTGTTCACGAGGTTGCGCAGGATGCGCTCGATCCGCCGCGGGTCGACGCTGGCCTGGTGCCCGGCGTCGTCCTCCGCGCGGAACGGCACGAGGTAGACCGGGACGCCGGCCTGCTCGGCCAGGGGCTGGGCGGTCAGCACCACGTCCCGGGCGAGCTCGAGCAGATCCGTGTCCTCGACGGCGAGCTGCGCGGCGCCGGCGTCGAACCGGGTGATCTCCAGCAGGTCCGCGAGCATCGTCTGGAAGCGGTCCACCTGGTGATAGAGGAGCTCGGTGGAGCGGCGGTTCACCGGGTCGAAGTCCTCGCGGGAGCCGTAGAGGACGTCGGCGGCCATCCGCACCGTGGTCAACGGCGTCCGCAGCTCGTGGGAGACGTCCGAGACGAACTGCTGCTGCATCCGGGAGAGCTGGGCCAGCTGGGTGATCTGCTCCTGGATGTTGTCCGCCATTCGGTTGAACGAGGTGCCCAGACGGGCCATCTCGTCCTCCCCGCGCACCGGCATCCGCACGGCGAGGTTGCCCCCCGAGAGCGACTCGGCCGCCGTGGCGGCCTGCTGGACCGGACGGACCACGCTGCGCGAGGCCCACCATGCCACGAGGGCGTTGACCACCAGGAAGCCGCTGCCGAACAGCAGCAGCACGCCGAGCACGGAGTCGAGGGACTGCTGGACGTCGGAGAGGTCGTACACCAGGTAGAGGGCGTACGAGGCGCCCGGAGGGAGCACCACCTGCGTGGCGAACACCAGCCCCGGACGCGTGGCGCCGCCCCCGTTGGGCAGCGCCACGGAGGCGTCGAACACGCCGGGGCCGGAGGCGACGGCCTCACGCAGGTCCTCGGGGATGACGTCCGGGTCCAGCCCCTGGGAGGAGACGGTGCCCACGTAGGTGGCGCCGGAGCCGGGCAGGGGCTCGAGGTGGAAGCGTCGCCGGATGGTGGTGCCGGTGTCGCCCTCGAGGGCGCGCATGGTCTGGCTCACCAGCGCGTCCGTGGTCTGCTCATCGGTCGAGGCAGCGGATGCGAAGGTGTCCTGGACGAGCGACAGGCCGCGGCGGGCCTCGGCCTCGATCTGCGCGTGGCGGGCGTCGAAGAGGGCCTGCGCCACCTGGTGGGTCAACAGGCCCGCGACGGCGAGGCTCGCCACAAGCGTCAGCAGTCCCGCGACGACGGCGGTGCGCAGCTGGAGCGAGCCTGTCCACCGGCGGCGGAGCCTGCGGTGCCACGGCTCAGGCGGGCCGGCCGCTGCGGGAGCGGCCGGCGCCGCGGTCTCCGCCGGCGCAGGGGCGTCGGGCGCGGCGGTCACCGCCTCAGCCCTGGCCGGCCTTGTAGCCGACGCCGCGGACGGTCAGCACCACCGTCGGGCTCTCCGGGTCCGGCTCGATCTTGGAGCGCAGCCGCTGGACGTGCACGTTGACGAGGCGAGTGTCCGCCTGGTGCCGGTAGCCCCAGACCTCCTCGAGGAGCATCTCGCGGGTGAACACCTGGCGGGGCCGGCGGGCGAGCGCCACGAGGAGGTCGAACTCCAGGGGGGTCAGGGCGATCGGCACCCCGCCACGGGTCACCTGGTGGCCGGCGACGTCGATCTCCACGTCCCCGATGCGCAGGGTCTCAGCCGGGCGGACCTCGCCCTCGCGCAGGCGCGCGCGCACGCGGGCCACGAGCTCAGCGGGCTTGAAGGGCTTGGGGACGTAGTCGTCCGCGCCGGACTCCAGGCCGCGGACCACGTCCTCCGTGTCCGACTTCGCGGTGAGCATGATGATCGGCACGTCGGACTCGGCGCGGATCTGGCGGCAGACCTCGAGCCCGTCGATGCCGGGGAGCATGAGGTCCAGGAGCACCAGGTCGGGGTGGGACGAGCGGAAGGCAGGCATGGCGGACGTGCCGTCGGCGGCGAACGAGACCTCGTAGTCGTCATTGCGCAGCACGATGCCGATCATCTCGGCGAGCGCCTCGTCGTCGTCGACCACCAGGATCCTGGCCCTGCTCATCCGCGTTCCTCCTCCATCGCCGCACGGCGCTCCCCCGTGTCCGGACGGGGGCTGTCCGGTCTGACCGGACACCACCGGATCGTAGTCCCCGCCCGGGCCGGCGCGGGCCCGTGACGCGGGTTCCACCGATCTCGTCACCGATTCGTGACCCGCGCCGCCCGGGGCGGGGGCGCCGCGCCCGGAGATCGTCGAGGTCCCCTGGCGCCCGGCGCTCAGCCGAGGAGCTCGCGGACCCGCGCCTCGAGCTCCTCGGCGTCCTGCCGCAGCCGCCGCAGGCCCGCGGCGGTGGCCGGACCGGCGTCGGCCAGGTCGAGCCCGGCGGCCAGCGCGGGGTCCAGGCCCAGCCGGTCCCATGTGCGCAGCAGCTCCGCCGGCCGCACGCCGCGCAGGGCGAGGCCGCGGCCGGCGTCGATCCAGCCCGCCACCACGTCCCACGCGCGCGGGGTGGCGGCCGGCGACCCGGCGGGCGGGCGCCCGTCCCGGCCCGGCGCGGCCGCCTCCAGGGCGCCCACGGACAGGGACAGGCGGACGGGTGGGGCGTCGTCGGCATGCGGCAGGGACTCAGTGGCCAGCAGCGCCAGGTCGACGACGACGGCCTCCCCCGCGTGCGGGTCCAGCCACAGCTGGTCCACGCCGGCGCCGACCAGGTCCTCGAACGTGTCCCGCCAGGCGGCGCGGGCCTCGTCCCGGGGCATCGAGCGCACCGTGCGGTAGCCACTGGCGGTGGCCAGCTCCCCGGCGAGCACGGCGGCGGCGAACGGCTCATCCACCACCACGCCCACCTGCGCGGCGCCCGTGGCCGCGCGCCACCGGTCGACCGCGGAGGCCAGCCCCTCCCGGTAGGAGCCGACGACGTCCCGGCGCGCCCCGGCGTCCACGAGCACGCGCTCCCCGCCGGGCAGCCACAGGGAGCCGAGCAGACTGAGCGGGCCCAGCACCCGGACTGCCAGCGGAACGGCGGTCAGCCCCTCGGCCCCCGCGGTGTCCGTCCACCGC
The DNA here is from genome assembly GCF_023155805.1 of Micrococcus lacusdianchii. GTDB lineage: Bacteria > Actinomycetota > Actinomycetes > Actinomycetales > Micrococcaceae > Micrococcus > Micrococcus lacusdianchii. Next base: position 52,491 of record NZ_JAKNUW010000012.1, read on the forward strand.
AGCAGGTCCTCCCGCCAGAAGGACTGCGCCCGGCGGCGGTCCATGCCGGAGGACACGGCGGACGGCGGGCTCACGCGCCACCCGTGGGGCTGCAGGTCCACGGACAGCTCTGTCAGCAGCGCCGCGGACCGCCCTGCGGCGTCGGCGCCCGGACCGCGGTCCGGCAGCTCCGGGAGCACGGGTCGGTGCCTCTCCGTCAGCTCGCCGAGGGTGATGGTCACGGCCTCCGCCGCGTCCGCCCCCCGCCACGGGGTGCCGCCGAGGGCGCGCGGACGGGGCGTGCGAGGCAGGGCGGTCTCAGGCATCGGCGTCGACCTCGGCCGTGACGGTCTCATCGGCGGCGATCGCCCGGTGGTGGCGGATGACCTCGGCGATGATGAAGTTCAGGAACTTCTCGGCGAACTCCGGCTCGAGGTCGGCGTCGCGGGCCAGCGCGTGGAGCCGCTCGATCTGCGCGGACTCGCGCCCGGGGTCGGACGGCGGGAGGGCGTGACGCGCCTTGAGTCGGCCCACGCGCTGGGTGAACTTGAACCGCTCGGCCAGCAGGTACACCAGGGAGGCGTCGATGTTGTCGATGCTCCCGCGGATGGCGTAGAGCTCCTCGAGGACGTCGGAGTCGGCGGTGCCCGCCAGGGAGCTGGCGTGGGGGTCGTAGTCCGGGCTCATGGCCACACCCTACGCACCGGACCCGGCGGCCAGGCGGGCGTTGCGGGCGGTGTCGATCGTCGCCTGGCCCAGCACCCTCGTCCCGCGGTAGAGCACCGCGGACTGGCCCGGTGCGACCCCGCGCAGGGGGCGGGCCGGCTCGATCTCCCAGGCGACGGCACCCTCCCCCGCCTCGGTGGCGGGGACGCGATCGACGGGGGTGCGGACGACGCGCGCCCGGGCAGGGGCGATCTCCCCGTGGGCGCGGAACTGGAGCTCGCAGTCGAACCATGCACCGGTGGCGTCCTCGGCGAGCGGGGCACCTGCCCACGACGGGCGGATCGCCGTGATGCGGTCCACGTCGAGCAGCTCCCTGCCGCCGACCACCACGGTGTTCTCCTTGGGGCGCACCTCGAGCACGAAGCGGGGCCTCCCGTCCGGGGCGGGGCGGCCGATCGCCAGGCCCTTGCGCTGGCCCACGGTGTACGCCTGCGCGCCGGCGTGCCTGCCGAGCTCGACGCCGTCGGCGTCCACGATCGGCCCGGGCGCCAGCTCGATGCGCTCGGCGAGCCAGCCCCGGGTGTCGCCGTCCGGGATGAAGCAGATGTCGTGCGAGTCCGGCTTCTGCGCCACCGACAGCCCGCGCTCGGCGGCCTCGGCACGCACCAGGTCCTTCGACGGGGTGTCCGCAAGGGGGAAGAGGCAGTGCTCCAGCTGGTCCTCGCGCAGCACGGCGAGGACGTAGGACTGGTCCTTGGCGTCGTCGGCGGCGCGGTGCAGCTCCACCCGGCCGTCCGGTGCGCGGTCGACGCGCGCGTAGTGGCCGGTGGCGACGGCGTCGAACCCGAGCTCGAGCGCCCGGTCCAACAGGGCCTCGAACTTGATCTTCTCGTTGCAGCGCAGGCACGGATTGGGGGTGCGGCCGGCGGCGTACTCGGCCACGAAGTCGTCCACCACGTCCGCCTGGAACCGCTCGGAGAAGTCCCACGTGTAGAAGGGGATGCCGAGCACCTCGCACGCCCGCCACGCGTCCGAGGCGTCCTCGATGGTGCAGCAGCCCCGGGAGCCCGTGCGCAGCGTGCCCGGCATGCGGGACAGCGCCAGGTGCACCCCGACGACGTCGTGCCCCGCCTCGACGGCGCGGGCGGCGGCGACCGCGGAGTCCACTCCCCCGCTCATGGCGGCCAGGACCTTCATCGGCCATCCTCCCCCGTCGGCGCTGCGGCCGACCCGCCCGTCCGCAGCACCTGCGGCAGCCCGGCGAGCAGACGCTCGACGTCATCCTCGGTGGTGGTGTGCCCCAGGGTGAGGCGCTGCGTCCACCGGGCCCGCTCCCCCAGGCCCATGGCCTCGAGGACGTGGGACGGCTCCGCGACCCCCGCCGTGCACGCCGAGCCGGAGGACGTGTCGAATCCGGCCATGTCGCACCGGAACAGCAGGGCGTCGGCGCTGACCCCGTCCACCGTGACGTGCACGTTGCCCGGCAGCCGCCGCGTCCCGGCCGGCAGGCGCTCCCCCGTCAGCGGGTCGACGTCGCGGGCGCCGCTGACGCGCACCCCCGGGAAGCCCTCGACGGCGGCCAGCACCCGGTCCCGCAGCGCACCGAGCCGCTCCGCCTCGGCCGCGCGCCCGGCCACCGCCTCCTCGAGCGCGGCGGCGAGCGCGGCGGCCAGCGCCACGGACACGGTCCCGGAACGCAGCCGCCGCTCCTGGCCGCCACCGTGTGCCACAGGCTCCAGCGTCACGTCCCGCCGCACCAGCAGCGCCCCCACGCCGACGGGCGCGCCGAGCTTGTGGCCGGACAGGGCCAGCGTGGCCGCCCCCGCGTCGGCGAAGTCCACCTCCAGCGACCCCACGGCCTGCACCGCGTCGGTGTGGAACGGCACCCCGTGCTCCGCGGCCAGACGCGCGGCATCGACGACCGGCTGCACCGTCCCGACCTCGTTGTTGGCCCACATCAGGGTGGCCAGGGCCGTGCGCTCAGGGGCCTCTTCGAGGGCCGCCGCCCAGGCGTCCAGGTCGACGACGCCGTCGTCGTCCACGGGGACCAGCACGGACTCTGCGCCCTCGTGGGAGGCCAGCCAGGCGATCGTGTCCAGCACGGCGTGGTGCTCGATCCCCGTGTGGACGATCCGCGTGCGCGCCGGCTCCGCACGCCGCCGCGCCCGGTACAGCCCCTGCACCGCGAGGTTGTCCGCCTCGGTGCCGCCCGAGGTGAGCACCACCTCGGAGGGATGGGCGCCCATGGCCGCGGCGACGCGCTCGCGGGCCTGCTCGAGCACGAGCTTGGCGCGGCGCCCGGCGGCGTGGAGAGAGGCGGGATTGGCCCCGAGCGCGGCGGCCTCGGCGAACGCCGCGAGCGCCGCCGGGCGCACCGGCGTGGTGGCGGCGTGGTCCAGGAGGACGCGGTCGGTCGGCGGCATCCCCCCAGTCTAGGGAGGGAGCCCCCGGCGGCTCAGCCCTCGTCCAGGAACGCCTCCACCTCGCGGGTGGGCCCGATCAGCAGGAGTGTGTCCTCCGGGCCGACGACGTCGTGGCCCACCGGGTACCGCCAGGAGCCGGCGCCGCGCATCGCGGCCACCCGCACGCCGGTCTCCCCGGCCAGGCCCAGGCTGCGCAGGTCGCGGCCGTAGAGGCGGCGCGGCGCGGCCGCCCGCACCATGGCGAAGCCGTTCTCGACCGCCACGAAGTCCTGGAGCGAGTTGCTCACGAGGTGCGCCACGCGCCGGCCCATGTCCCGCTCGGGGTGGACCACGTGCTCGACGCCGAGCTGCCGGAGGATCTCCTCGTGGCGCTCGTCGTTGGCCTTGGCCCACAGGTGCTCGATCCCGAAGCGGATCATGAGGGAGGCGGCGAGGATGGAGTCGGCGAGGTCCCCGCCGATCGCGACGACGACGCGCTCCATCTCGTGCACGGCCAGCTGGCGCAGGGCCTCCTCGTCCGTGGCGTCGGCGCGCACCACGTGGGTGAGCCGGCCGTTGAGGTCCTGGACGGCGCGCTCGTCCGCGTCGACGCCGAGCACCTCGAAGCCGGACTCCATCAGCTCGAGGGCGACGCCGCGCCCGAACCGGCCGAGGCCGAGCACGGCCACGGGCGTGCGGGACCGGCCGCCGCGGCGGCCGGCGGGGAACAGGGAACGGGGGTGGTCAGCCAATGAGGGGCCTCTCCTTCGGATATTCAAAGTGTCGGGTGCGGGGGGTGAGGGCGAGACTGCCGGCCACGGTGGCCGGTCCGACGCGCCCGAGGAGCATGAGGACCATCAGGATCATCTGCCCGGCCGGGGGCAGCTGGGCGGTGATCCCGGTGGACAGGCCGACCGTGGCGAACGCGGAGACGGCCTCGAACAGGAGCTGGTCCGTGGTGAACGCGGTCATGCCCATGAGCATCGCGGTGGCCGTGACCACCACGAGCACGGAGAGCAGCACCACGGTGATGGCCTCGCGGTGGGTGGACCGGGACAGGCGCCGCCCGAACGCGTGGACCGCGCCCTGGCCCCGGATCTCGGTGAGGACGATGAAGAACAGCACCCCCGCCGTCGTGATCTTGATGCCGCCGGCGGTGCCCGCCGGGCCGGCGCCCAGGAACATGAGGACGTCCGTGGCCAGCAGCGTCACGGGGTGCATCTGCCCGTAGTCCAGGGAGTTGAAGCCGGCGGTGCGGGTGGTGACGGACTGGAAGAACGCCGCCAGGACGCGCTCGGCGGGCGGCAGGGCGCCGAGCGTGGCGGGGTTGGCCCACTCCAGGAGGAGGTACATGACCGTGCCCGCGGTCAGGAGCACCGCCGTGCCCACCAGGACGAGCCGCACCGTGAGCGACCACCGCTCGGGGTGGCGCCCGTGCCGCCGCAGCGCGGCCACCACCGGCAGGCCCAGGCCGCCGCTGATGATCGCCGCGGCGATCGGCAGGCACACGAGGGGGTCGCCGACGAACTCCATGAGGCTGGTGCTGAACAGCGCGAACCCGGCGTTGTTGAACGCGGACACGGCATGGAACACCCCGTTCCACAGGGCCCGGCCGGGGCTCATGCCGTACCCGAGGAGGAACCGCAGGGTGAGGGCGACGGCCACGAGCGACTCCACCAGCGTGGAGAACCCGACCACCGTGGCCAGGACCGAGCGCAGGTCGCCCAGCCCCGGGGCGCGGGTCGAGGCGGCGGTCCCCAGGCGCTGGGCCAGGTCCATGCGGTGCAGGACGACCAGCCCCAGCAGCGCTGTGAAGGTCATGACGCCGAGACCGCCGACCTTGATCAGGCCGAGAATCACGGCCTGGCCGAACCCCGTCCAGAACGTGGGGGTGTCCACCACGCCCAGCCCGGTGACGGTCGTGGCGCTCGTGGCGGTGAACGCGGCCTCCAGCAGGGTTGGGGCGCGGTCCTGCCACGCGATCGGCAGCAGCAGCAGAGCCGTGCCCAGGGCGATGGCCAGGACGAAGGACAGGACGATCAGCTGGGCGGGACGCAGTCGGCGTCGGCCGAGACGGGCGGGGCCGCCGGCGGAGGGGAGCACGGAGGGAGAACATACTCCTCCGTCGGGCCCGCGCACAGCCCCGCGCCGTGGAGGTCGTCGAGACCCGCCGCATCGCCGGCCCCCGGCCGCGCTACGGTGTCGGAATGCCCGTTCTGAGTGAGCACCCGTCGAGGACCGTGGGCGGGACCGCGCCCCGGCCGGCCGGCCCATGACCCCGCAGAGGACCCCGGACGGGGCGGCCGGGGACCCGCGCACGGCCTATGAGGTGCTCGGTGTGGCCCGCACGGCCTCCCCTGAGGAGCTCCGCCGCGCCTACCGCGCCGCCGCCCGCCGGACCCACCCCGACGCCGGCGGGGACGCCCGCGACTTCCGTGCCGTGGTCCGCGCCTGGGAGGCGGTCGGAGACCCCGACGCCCGACGCCGCTACGACCTGTCCCTGCCGCCGGAGCCGGTCCCCGGCCGCGCCGGGGGCTCCCGCCCCGGCGACGCCGGACGCGGCCCCCGCCGGAGGGGCGGGGCGGGCGGCGCCTCGCCGGCCGACGTCGTCTACGAGCCGGCCCCGGGCGAGGGCGAGGACGACGCCTCGGTGCTGGACCTGGTGCGCTCGAGCCAGCGCCTGCACGGCGCGCCGCGACCGCGCGGGGTGCTGCCGGACGAGCACCGCGTCCTCCGGCAGGCACGGACCCTGCAGCTGCTCTCCTCGGTGCTGCCGGAGGCGCTGCCGGCCTCCCGGATCCTCACCGGTGTACGCCTGGGCGGCCGCTGGGGCCGCACCCTGGACGTGGACCACGCGGTGCTGTGCGGCCGGCGGCTGGCCCTGGTGGGCTCCGTCATGGTCCCCGACGGGATCTACACATGGGACGGCGCGGACCTGCAGGCGGGGGCCCGGGCCCGCCCCGTGGCGCCGCCGCTGCTCGGTCCGGCGATGCAGGCCTGGCAGCACGCCCTGCCCGGGGTCACGGTGGGCGGGTTCGTGCTGGTCATGACGGACCGCGACGCGCGGCACTCCCCGGTGGTGCGCCACGCCCGCGGGGCGGACCGGCCCGAGGCCCAGGCCGACCTGCTCACGGCCCCGCCCGCGCCGGGCCAGGCGCTGCTGCGGGAGCTGCAGCTGTTCCTCGGGACAGGTCCCGATCCCCTCGTCGTGGACCGCCGGGTGCTGAGGACGCTCGTCGACCACCTGCACTGACGGGGAGGAGCCTGTCCCCTCGGCGGTCCGGGAGGGGCCGCGCACTACCATGGGCGGGTGCCCGAGAACCCCGCCGCCCGCGAGAACCCCCACGACCGCGCCGCGCCCGAGCCCGCCCCCGGGACCCCGGGCTTCCGGCTCCTGTTCCTGACTCCGGAGATCCCCGGCAACACGGGCAACGCGATCCGCCTGGCCTCCATCACGGGGGCGCAGCTGCACCTCGTGGAGCCGCTCGGCTTCGGCTTCGAGGACGCGCACCTGCGCCGGGCCGGACTCGACTACCACGACCTGGCGGTGGTCACGGTCCACCCGGACCTGGACACCGCGTTCGAGGTGCTGGGACCCGGCCGGGTGATCGCGTTCACCGCCCGCGGCCGGGTCCGCCATGACGCCGTGCGGTACCGCGCGGACGACATCCTCCTCTTCGGGCGCGAGTCCACCGGGCTGCCGCCCGAGGCCCTGGCCCACCCGAGGGTGTCGGAGACCGCCGCGCTGCCCATGCAGCCGGCCCGCCGCTCGCTGAACCTCGCCAACGCCGCCTCGATCGCGCTCTACGAGGCATGGCGCCAGCACGGCTTCGCCGGCGCCCAGCCGGTGGACACCGATTCCCTACACTGAGGTCACCATGCAGACTCCCGAACCCCACGTGATCCCCGAGGCCGAAGCCCCGGGCGCCCCGGCGGAGGCCCACCCCGGCGTCGACACCCTGCTGCGGGCCAGCGCCCGGGGCGACCGGGCCGCGTTCTCCGCGTTCTACGACGCCACCGTCCCGTGGGTGCACGGGATGGCCGTCGCGATGTCCCCCTCCGAGGACGACGCCGCGGACGCCACCCTGCAGACGTACCTGACGGCATGGGAAGAGGCGGGCGAGGCCGAGCTCGACCTCAGCGACCAGGACGACGCCGCCGAACGGGAGCGCCGCGTGTTCGCGTGGCTCGGGGCCCTGGGTCACCGCGTCATGGCGGGCCGTATGCGCGCATCCGGGCGCCGCGCCGCCCGGTCCCGGGTGGGCGGGCCCGCGCAGCCGCCGGCCGAACTGGTCGGGACGGTGGACCCGGCGGCGTTCGAGGCCGTCCGTCTGGCCTGGCTGGGCGGTTTCACGGAGGCGCAGGTGTCCGAGGCGCTCGACCGTCCTCGGGACGAGACCCGGACGCTGCTGCGAGACGGCGTGCAGCAGCTGGTGGCCGCGCGTCGCATGGCCCACGCGGACGGCGAGGCGCCGGCCGCCTCTCCCACCGACGCAGGCCGCCTGGCACTGGGCTCCTCCGTGGCCGAGGACGTGGACGCCGGGCGGGGCGCGGAGCTCGCCGACCTCTCGGCCCTGCACACCCTCGACGTCGCCGACCACACCGCGGCCGCCGGGGCCGCTCAGGCCCGCGGCGCGGGTGAACTGGCCCGCTGGCGCACCCGGGTGGACGCCGGCCGCCGTGCGGTGGCGTGGGCCTTCCGGGACGTGGTGGCCGAGCCCCCGTCCGCCCTGCTGGACACCCTCCTCGCGCGCCTGCCCGCCCAGGACGAGGGGCTGGCCCTGGTGGCGGAGCGCCGGGCCCCGCGCGGCCCCGTGGACCGCCTGCGCGCCCTGAAGATCGCCCTGCTGGCCCTGCTGGCCCTCGCCGTGCTGGCCGTGGGCCTCTACGCGGCGTGGAGCCAGTTCTCCGCGGACGGCATCGCGCACCGCGTGCGGGAGGCGGACGACCTCTACACCACGACCGAGTACCCGGCCACCGGGGGCGGCGTGATGCAGGGCTTCCTCTCCGCCGAGGAGAACAGCGGCTACGTCCGGGTGGACGGCATGCCCCAGCTGGAGAAGGGCCGGACCTATCAGGTGTGGCTCTACCCCCAGGACGGCTCGGCGCCCTCCTCCCTGGGCACCTACAGGGCGGACGAGTTCGGGGAGCCGATCTCCTTCCGCGGGCTGGACCGGTTCGCGGCCGTCAGCATGACCGAGGAGCCCGCCGGCGGCTCCGCAGAGCCCACCGCGGAGGACCTGCTGCTCGGCCTCGACCTGCATCCGACGTCCACCACCGGGCCGCAGTACGGCGGCAAGCCCTCCGGCAGCTGACCCTCCCCCCTCCCGACGACGGGTCCCACCCCGGTGGGACCCGTCGTCGTCGGAGCCGTGGGGCGGGTTCCCGTCAGAAGCCCGCGATGGTCCCCTCGCCGTTGACGGTGACCAGGTGGAACGCCTCGGCCGAGCCCTCGGGCGCACCCGGGCCGGCCGCGGTGAGGTGGCGCTGCCGCAGCATGGCCCGCACGGCGGACCGCATGGCCTCGGCGTCCGGGTGCTGGGAGACGTGGGCGTCCAGGGCCCGGATCTTGAGGTCCTCGAGACCGGACACGTCCACGGCGAGGTTCCGGCGGGCCGCGGGCGCCGCGTAGAGCATCAGGTGCCGGATCCGGAACGCGGCCAGGCCGCCCGCGGCCAGCTCCGGGTAGGCGTACGGGTTCTCCACGGCCGGGTACGCGGCCCGCACCACCGCCTCGCCGCAGGCCAGGTGGTCCGGGTGGGCGGCCTGCATCGACTCCCAGTCCCGCTCCGGGTGGGGGCTGAGCACGACGTCGGGGCGCACCCGGCGCATCAGCTCCACGATCCGGCGGCGCACCTCGTGGGTCAGCTCGAGGTGCCCGTCCCGCTCGCCGAGGAAATGCACCTCGGCCGCGCCGACGGTGGCCGCGGCGGCCCGCTGCTCCGCGTGCCGCCGCGCGGTCATGGCCTCGGGCCCGTCCGAGTCGAACCCGCCGGCGTCCCCGTCGGTCACCACGCACAGCTCCACCCGCAGACCCGCGGCGGCGAACCCGGCGAGGGTCGCGGCGGCCCCGAAGTCGAGGTCGTCCGGATGGGCGCCGAAGGCCAGGACGGTGCGCCAGCCGTGCTCGGCGGCCAGGGCGGCCGGCGTGCGCAGCGGCCCGGCGGCGGCATGCTCCGCGGTCACCGACCGGACTCCATCGCTCCGAGGGTCACGTCCGCGGTGGCCTCCTGACCGTCCCGGGTGTAGTGCACCGTGACGGTGTCCTGCGCGCGGTGCTCCCGCACCACCGCGGTGAGGGACTGGGTGTCGGAGACGGTGCGGTCGCTCACGGCCGTGATCACGTCCCCCTCCTGCAGGCCGGCGGCCGCCGCCGGGGACCCCTCGGTGACGGTCTCGACCCGGGCGCCGTCGCTGAACACGGTGCGGGCGGCCTCGTCACCGCCCTGCACGTCCGCCGGCTGGGGCGTCACGGCCACGCCGAGCAGGCCGTGGGACGCCGACCCCTCCCTGATCAGGTCCTCGGCCACCCGCCGGGCGTAGTCCACCGGGATGGCGAAGCCCACGCCGATGTTCCCCGAATCCTGGCCGCCGGCGGAGGCGATGGCCACGTTCACGCCCACCAGCTCGCCACGGCTGTTGACGAGGGCGCCGCCGGAGTTGCCGGGATTGATGGCCGCGTCCGTCTGGAGGACGTTGATGTAGATGTCCTGCTGCGGGGTGGGCGCGGGGGCGCCGGGCACCTCGAACCGGAAGCGCTCGCCGCCCGGGGCGGCGGAGGCCTCGGCCTCCTCGGGCGCGGCGGCCGAGGCCACCGCGATCGTCCGGTCGAGGGTGGAGACGATGCCGTCGGTGACGGTGTTCGGCAGGCCCAGCGGCGCGCCGATGGCGATGGCGTCGTCGCCCACCCTGAGGTCCGCCGAGGAGCCGAGGGCGATGGGCGTCAGCCCCTGCGCGTCCACCTTGATGACCGCCAGGTCGGACACGGGGTCCGTGCCCACCACGGTGGCGGCGTAGACCTCGCCGTCCGCGGTCCGCACGGTGATGTCGGCGTCCGCCGTGGCCCCGCCCAGGGTGACCACGTGCGTGTTGGTGAGGATGTGGCCACGGTCGTCGATGATCGAGCCCGAACCCGAGCCGGAGCCCTGGCCGGAGGTCGCGGAGATGGTCACCACGGAGGGCAGGGCCGTGGCCGCCGCCTGACCCACCGCGTTGTCGGAGACCGGCTGGCTGCCGACGGTGGCGGCGGCGGAACCGGGCCCCTGCCCGTCCGGAGACGTCGTCGGCGCGCCGGATGCTGCGGCGGCGGCGTCCGGGCCCGGAGCGGCCGCGCCGCAGCCGGCCAGGGACAGGGCGAGCACCGCGGCGACGAGCGCACCCCCGGCGGAGCGCGGGCGGAGGCGGGAGGCATGGGCGAGGCGGCCGACGCCGGACGGAGTGGTGTGCTGCACGGGGTTCCTCTGTTCCTCTCGACGGGGAGGACCGAGCGGCTCGGCCCACCGGGCCGGGCGCCCGTGTCCTCCCGGGGTCCGCCACCATGGTGGGCGACGTTCCTGGACGACCGCTGGACGTCTCCCGTATGGCGGGTGACCGCGTGCCGCACCCGCCCGTGGGGCGGACCTGGTGCGCCGCTCGGGGCGATGCCTAGACTCGGCGCAGGATCCCGCGGGGTGCGCATCGGCCGACCGGACGCCGCCCCGCTCCATGTCACCGATCGGAGCACCCCATGGCCCACCCCGCCGCACGCACGACTCCCGCACGGCTCAGCCGCGCCGTCCTGGTGGGCGGCACCGTGGGCTCGACGCTCGTGCTGGCGCCGGTGGCGTCCGCCGTCGTCGACGTGCCGCCGGGGACGTTCGTGGTGGACGAGGCGGGGGTGCTCTCCTCCGCCGAGGAGCAGCAGCTGAGCCAGGAGATCACCCGCCTGCGCACCCAGGCGGGGCAGAACCTGTACGTGGTGTACGTGGACGAGCATCCGGACGGCATCCGCGGGATCGTGCAGGACGTGGCGAACTCGCGCGGCCTGTCCGCCAATGACAACGTCCTGGCCATCGAGGTGGAGCAGCGCCGCTACGGACTCAACACGAACGAGCGCCTGGACCCCGCCGAGGACGTCATCGACGGCTCGTACGTCAACCCGCTGTTCCAGCAGGTGGGCACAACGGACGACTGGCTCGCCCCCGCCGTGGCCGCCGTCGAGGGTCTCGACGACGCCGCGGACGGCCGCATGGACGGCCGCGGGCGCACGGGCGAGACCTACGATCCCGCGGGCGCGCTGCCCGGCGCCGCGGGCACGGACCAGGCCCCGGGCGACGGTGCGGGCGGCGCCCTGACCGGGGCCCTCGGCGCGGCGGCGCTGGCGGCGGCCGTGGGCGGCGGAGTGATGGTGGCCCGGAGCCGGAAGAGGGACAAGGGCCGCGACGGGCACCTCCCCGCGCAGCAGCAGGCCCCGGCGGGCCCTCAGGATCCGCTGGACGCCATGACCGTCGAGGAGCTGCGCACCAAGGCGGGGGCCAAGCTCGTGGCCGCGGACGACGCGATCCGCTCCTCCGAGCAGGAGCTGGGCTTCGCCATGGCCTCCTACGGCGAGGACTCTGTCCGCACGTTCCGCGAGGACATCGACGCGGCCAAGGAGCACATGAAGGCGTCCTTCCAACTGCAGCACCAGCTGGACGACCACATCCCGGACACCGAGGAGGACCAGCGCGCCTGGCTCAAGGAGATCATCGCACGCTCGGACCAGGTGGGCGCCGCGCTGGCCGTCCACCAGGAGGAGTTCGACTCCCTCCGCGACCTGGAGAACTCCGTCCCGCAGGCCCTCGCCGAGCTCGAGGGCCGCCTGCCCGAGGCCGAGTCCACGGTGCGCCGCGCGGAGGAGACCCTCGTGGACCTGCACGCCCGGTACGCGGACTCCGCCCTGGCCGAGGTGAACGACAACGCCGTGCAGGCGCGCGAGCGCCTCGAGTTCGTCAAGACGGCGGAGGCCAAGGCCCGCACCGCACTGGAGTCCGGGGACCGGTCCACCGCCGCCCTGGCCGTGCGCGCCGCCGAGCAGTCCCTGGCGCAGGTCCGGACGCTCACCGAGGCCGTGGCCAAGGCCGGCGGGACGCTGACGACCCTCACCGCGAACGTGCAGACGGGCATCGCCCAGTCGGAGCAGGACCTGGCCGAGGCGGAGGCCCTCCTGGCCGCCGGCCGCAGCCCCGAGCTGGCGGGCCCCGTGGGCGGCATGAGGCAGACGCTGACCACCGTGCGCGCGGAGCTGCAGTCCGGCCGTCCGGACCCGCTGGACCTGCTCCACCGCCTGGAGGCCGCGCATCGTCAGCTGAACACGCCTCTGAGCGGCGTCCGCGACGCGCGGGAGCAGGCCCGCCAGGCCGAGCAGATGCTCTCGGCGGCCATCTCCCAGGCCCAGGCGCAGATCGACGGCACCGCCGACTTCATCGGCGCCCGTCGCGGCGCGGTGGGCTCCGAGGCGCGCACCCGTCTGGCCGAAGCGGACCGGTCCCTGCAGACCGCCATGTCGCTGCGCTCGTCCGATCCGGTCGCCGCGCTCGAGCACGCCCAGCGCGCCTCCCAGCTGGCGGACCGGGCGAGTGAACGCGCCCAGGAGGACGTGGCCGGCTTCGGCTACGGCGGCATGGGCGGCTACGGGGGCTCCCCCTTCGGGGGCCCGGTGGTGGTCCAGCGCGGCGGCATGGGCGGCGGCTTCGCCGGCGGCCTCGGCGGCGCCCTGCTCGGCGGCATCCTGATGAACTCGATGCTCGGCGGCGGCCACGGCGGCAGCGACTGGGGCGGCGGCGGCTTCGGCGGATTCGACGGCGGCGGCCTCGGCGGGGGCGACTTCGGCGACTTCGGCGACTTCAGCGGCGGAGGCTTCTGACCCACCCACCCACCCACAGACCACCGGTGCTTCGCGCACCGGACCGGACGGCCGACGTCGTCCGGGACCCCAGGCGGGACCCCGCCGCGGGACGACGACGTGCAGGCCACCGGCCTGGCGACACCGATCACCACCCCCACGAAAGGCGAACACCATGGTCAAGCAGTCCATTCTCGGCCGGATCAGCACCCTGGCCAAGGCCAACATCAACGCGATGCTGGACAAGGCGGAGGACCCCCAGAAGATGCTGGACCAGATGGTCCGGGACTACACGAACAACATCGCGGAGGCCGAGGCCGCCGTCGCGCAGACCATCGGCAACCTGCGCATGATGGAGGAGGACTACCGCGAGGACGAGGAGGCCGCGCGCAGCTGGGGCCAGAAGGCTCTCGCCGCGTCCCAGAAGGCGGACGACTTCCGCACCAAGGGCGAGGCCGCCAACGCGGACAAGTTCGACAACCTCGCCAAGGTCGCCATCGAGCGCCAGATGGACGCCGAGCGTCAGGCGAAGACCGCCGAGCCGACCATCACCTCGCAGCGCGAGATCGTGGACCGCCTGAAGACCGGTCTGGACCAGATGAAGGTCAAGCGTCAGCAGCTAGTGTCCAAGCGGGACGAGCTCACCGCGCGCGCCCGCACCGCGGACGCCCAGACCAAGGTCGCGGACGCCGTGAAGTCCATCGACATCATGGATCCGACCTCGGAGATCTCCCGGTACGAGGAGAAGGTCCGCCGTGAGGAGGCGCGCGTGCGCGGCCAGCAGGAGCTCGCCGCGTCCTCCCTGGACGCGCAGTTCGAGTCCCTCGAGGACCTCGGCGAGCAGACCGAGGTGGAGGCCCGCCTGGCCGCACTGAAGTCCGGCGGCGCCCCCGCCGCCCTGGAGGCCGGCTCCGATGAGCTGACCCTCGACTACGCGGGCGAGCAGACCGGCACGAAGACCGGCACCGGCACCCAGGCCTGACCCGGCCCGCCGGGGCATCAGAGACGCCGCGGCATCGCGACGGCGGCGCCGCCCCCTGCGTGGGGCGACGCCGCCGTCGTGCGTCCGGCCCCAGGCCACCACGGACTCGGCGGCCCACACCGCCACCGGCAAGGGTCCCCGGTCCCCTCCCCTGTCGAGGGACCCGTGCGTCACGGCCTCCCCTGCGCGACGGCGGCCGCTGGCCCGCGGTTCCTCGGCGTCCTGCCGATCGGCTGACCGCCGCGGACGTACGGCTCCATCCTGCTCGTGACGGTGGTCGTCCGCCCGGCGCTGACGGACCACGTGACCGGGCGCAGGATCGACCGGCCGGTGGGCTCGTCCGCCTGCGGCGGCGTGCTGAGCTGCCCCTCGCGGGCGGCGATCGCCGCGGCGGTCCTGCTGCTGCGGACCGACCCCGCCGGCACCATCCCGCGCACGGCGAAGGCCCCAGGACCGGAGTCCTGGGGCCTTGTCCTCGTTGCGGGGGCAGGATTTGAACCTGCGACCTCCGGGTTATGAGCCCGGCGAGCTACCGAACTGCTCCACCCCGCGGCGATGACCATGACTCTACACGCTCCTCATCCGCTCGCCAAATCGAGGACGCGTGCCGGTCATCACACGGCCATGTCCCCGTCACCGGGCGGACCGGATCGGCTCCCCCGACGGCGACGGCGCCGAGCCGGGGATCGCTCCCCCGCCCGGCACCGTCGTGTGCGGCCCTCCCGCTCAGCCCTCGGGCTGCGGTGCGGGCTGGGCGGCGTCGCCCTCGGCCGGCGTCGGGGCGCCCTCCGCGGGGGCCGGCGCGCCGGCATCGCCGTTGAGCGCGTCATCCGCGGCCGTGGCGCGGCGCAGAGCCTCGTTGAGGCGGTCCTGCTGCTCGCCGTAGCCGGCCCAGTCGCCCTCGGCCAGGCGCTCCTGGCCCTTCGTCAGCGCGTCCTGCGCTTCCTGCAGCGCGGACCGCAGCTCCTGCTCGGCGGTGCCCTGCGGCCCGGCCGGCTGCCCGCTCTCGCCGCCGGCCTGGCCCTCCTCGGGGGTGACGGCCCCCGAGTCGCCGTCGAACACCTGGTCCAGGGCGCCCTGCAGGGTGTCCGCGAAGCCCACCTTGTCGCCGAAGGACACGAGCACCTTGCGCAGCGTCGGGTAGGTGGTGCCGCCCGAAGACCGGACGTACACCGGCTGGACGTACAGGATGCCGCCCGCCACCGGCAGGGTGATCATGTTGCCGTTGAGCACCTCGGAGGCGCCCTGGCGCAGCAGGTTCAGCTCCTGGGAGACGGTGGCGTTCGAGTCGAAGTTCGCCTGCGCCTGGCCGGGGCCGGGCACCGTCGTGGAGCGCGGCAGCTCGAGCAGACGGAGCGTGCCGTAGTCCTCCGCCTTCACGCCGTCCTCGCCCGTGCCGGCGTCACCGGCCGCGGACAGGAACCCGTAGAGCACGTTGCGCTGCTGGGCGTTCTGCGTGATCTGCGGGATGTAGTTGCTGGTCAGGGAGAAGGCGGGTTCCTCCTGCCCGGGCATCTGCAGCGTCATGTAGTACGGGGGCTGCTTGACGTCGTCGTCCCGCGTGGGGTCCGAGGGCACGGACCACGCGTCGTTGTTCTCGTAGAAGTCGTCCGGGTCGGTCACGTGGTACCGGCCCAGCAGCTCGCGCTGGACCTTGAACATGTCCTCGGGGTAGCGGACGTGGTCCATGAGCGCGGCGCTCATCTCCGTGTACGGGCGCAGGGAGGCCGGGTAGACCTCCTGCCACGCCCGCAGCAGCGGGTCCTCGGTGTCCCATGCGTAGAGGTCCACGGAGCCGTCGTAGGCGTCCACGGTGGCCTTCACGGAGTTGCGGATGTAGTTCACCCGGCCCTGCAGGGCCGCGTTCGGGCCCTGGCTCAGCGCGTCCAGGGTGGCCTCGCCCAGCTGCTCGGCCGTGGAGTAGGGGAACTGGTCCGAGGTGGTGTAGGCGTCCACGATCCACTTCACGCGGCCGTCCACGATCGCCGGGTAGGCCGAGGTGTCCACCGTCAGGTACGGGGCCACCTTCCGCACGCGCTCCATGGGGTCGCGGTCGTAGAGGATCTGCGACTCCTCGTTGACGTCCGAGGACAGCACCAGCTCGGGGGCCCCGAACTTCACCGCGTACGCGAGGCGGTTGAAGATGCCGCCGACGGAGGGGCCGCCGTCGCCCTGGAAGGTGTAGGCGGTGTCGTCCTCGGAGTCGGCGGTCTGGGGGCGGTCGCGCTCCACCGGCGGGGCGCCCTCGGGCGCCCCGACCACGGAGTACGCCGGGGAGTTCTGGCCGAAGTAGATGCGGGGCTCGTAGTCCTGGTCCGAGGCGAGGGGTCCGCGCGTCGGGATCTCGGAGAGCAGCCACTGCGGACGGCCGCCCGCAGCCACCTCCGAGGCGTCCGCCACCACCATGCCGTAGCCGTGCGTGTAGATGGTGTGCCGGTTGACCCAGGACTGCGAGTCGTCCACGTTCACGTCGCGGGCCGCCAGGATCGTGTCCCGGATCTCGCCGTCCACCTCGTAGCGGTCCACGTGGAGCGTGCCCGGGAACGCGTAGTACGGGCGGAACTGCTGCAGCTGGCCGAAGGTCTGTGAGATCAGGTTGGGGTCCATGAGGCGCACATTGGCCGTGTTGGCCTCCTCCCCCGCCAGCGCGCCCGCCTCGGTCTCCGTCGCGCCCTCGTAGGTGGCCACCTGCACGGCGTCCAGGCCGTACGCTTCACGCGTCATCTCGATGTTGCGCGCGATGTACTCGGACTCCAGGGTCCGCTCGGAGGGCTTCACCTGGTACTGCTGGACGATGTACGGGTAGGCCGCGCCCACCACGAGCGCCGTGATCACCAGCACCGCCGTGCCCACGAGCGGCAGCCGGAAGCGGCCGGTGAAGGCGGCGACCACGAACAGGACGGCCACGATTGCCGCCGTCACCGCCAGGATCGCCGAGGTGGGGATCACCGCGTTGACGTCCGTGTACATGGCGCCCGCCCAGCCGCCCGACTGCGACTGGAGGGTGCGGTACCGGTTGAGCCAGAAGGTCACGGCCTGGAGCAGCAGGAACAGGCCCACCGTCGCGGCCACGTGGATGCGCGCGGGACGGGAGACGTGCAGCCTGCCGTCCTCCCGCACGCCCACGGAGCCGTACAGGTAGTGCACCGCCAGGCCCGCCAGGCCCGCGATCAGCACCACGGAGATCAGGTAGCCGACCACCATGGACAGGAACGGCAGCGTGGCCATGAAGAACATCAGGTCCAGGCCGAACTCCGGGTCCGTGCGGCCGTAGGGCACCTGGTGCAGGAACAGCTGGGCGGTCTGCCAGCCGTTCAGGGCGGCCGAGCCGGCGAACAGGCCGAGGACGATCGGGGCGGCCACGAACACCAGGCGACGCATCGGCTCGAGCTGGCGCTGGGCCCGGCTGAGGGAGTCCCGGGCCCCGGGTCCGGCCTCGCGGGTGCGGTGGCGCCAGGCCAGGTGGATGGCCAGCCACACGGCCAGCGCCATGAGGGCTCCGGCCACGAGGAACAGGGCGGCCTTGGTGAGGATCTCGGTCCAGAACACCTCGGTGAAGCCGAGCTGATCGAACCAGAGGATCTCGGTGTACACGCGGGTGAACAGCATGAACAGGGCCGTCAGGACCGCCACCGAGATCACGGTGAGCAGCAGGGCGCTGGGCCGGCCCGGCCCGCGGGGGGCGGTGCGCGCCGCGGAGGACCCGCCGCCCGCGCCGCCGTCGGAGGCGCCGCCGCCGCTGTCGGGGGCGCCGCCCCACGGGCCGAACCCGCCGAACGGGCCGCCCACGCCGGGGCCCTGGTCTCGAGGCGGCCCGCCGAAAGGCCCGCCGGACTGTCCGAAGCTCACTGTGTCTCCTCGTTCTCCCCCGCGGACGGGGGTGCGGTGCGGAGCCGGATGGTCTCCGCGTCGGGGGTCCGTGGGGTCACGGACCGCTGGGTCTGCCGGGCCGGGCCGCGAGGGCGGGCCTGCCTCATCCGCACGGCGGTACGCCGTCGGGGGTCTGTCCTCGCCCGAGCTCTTCGAGAGCGCGGCGGGCGGTGTCGAGGGTGTCCACCGCGTAGACGTCGATGCCCTCGGGCACGCGCCCGGCGAGCTCCGCGCAGTTCTCCGCGGGGGCCAGGAAGGCGGTGGCGCCGGCGTCGGCCGCCCCGCGCACCTTCTGGGCGATGCCGCCGATCGCGCCCACCCGCCCGTCGGCCGTGACCGTGCCGGTCACGGCCACGTGCGCGCCGCCGGTAAGGGCGCCGGGGGTGAGCCGCTCGATCACGGCGAGCGCGAACACCGTGCCGGCCGACGGCCCGCCCACGTCCTCGAGGGCGAAGTCCACCTCCACGGGCACCTCGAACCGCTCGTCCATCAGCACCCCGATCTGCCAGGCCCGCTCGGACCCGGCCGGGGCGGCGGCCACGGGGACCTCGATGTCCTGCTCCCGTCCCTCACGGCGCACGGTCAGGGTCACCGGATCCGGGGCGGCGGCCTCGACGGCGGTCCGCACGTCGTCGACGGACCGCACCGGCTCGCCGCCGGCGCGCAGCACCGCGTCCCCCTCGCGCAGAGCTCCGGTCGCGGGGCTGTCCGGGGTGAAGGCCTGGACCGTCAGCTGGCCGGGCACGTCCCGCCCGAGCGAGCGCAGCGCGGCCACGGTGGCCACGTCCTGCGAGCTCGTCATGGCGGCCTCGTTGGCCCGTCCGACCTCCTCCGCGCTGACCCCGGTGGGGTGGATGAGATCGCGGGGCACCGCGTCCGTGGTGGGGTCGGCCAGCGCAGCGACGACCTCGGCCGCGGTGGTGGTGCCGCCGGGCGGGCCCGAGACGAGCACGGTGGTCATGTCCAGGCGCCCCTCCCCCGGGTGCTCCGCGCCTCCTTCGACCGACATGACCGGGCGGCCGCCGTGCTCACCGAGGACGTCGATCGCCGGGCCGGGGCCCTCGAGGATGTACGGGGTCGGCAGGAGCAGGACCGCGGCCGCAGAGCCGGCGGCGAGCCACCCGGAGACGGGCACGTTCGGGCGGCGGCGGGACACACGGGACACTGCGCGCACGCGACACCGACTTTCCTGCTGTGGACCTGGTCCGGGGCCATGTCCGCTGCGCGCGGGCGCGAGGGGCGCGGGCGCGGCGGTCGGCCCAGTCTAACGGTGGCGGTCCGGGCTCACGCGGGACGGGACGGCCCTGCGCCGAGGGCGAACCCGCTCCGACTGCTGGCCGCCCGACCCGCGCGGCGCCGGGCGCGCGCCGATACGCTGGGGCGCATGACTCACGACCCGCGCACCCCCGGTCCCGACGACGGCCGCGACCCGCTCGAGGAGATGCTCCGCCAGATGTTCGGCGGCCAGGCCCCGGACGCGGACGAGATCCGCAAGGCCATGGAGGGCATGGGCGCCCCCGGAGGCATGGGCGGCATGCCCGGCATGGGCTTCGACCCCTCGCGGCTGGACCCGGCGATGATGCAGCAGGCCATGGCCCAGTTCCAGGCCATGATGAACCCCGGCCCCGGCTCCGACGGTCCCGTCAACTGGACGCTCGCCAAGCAGGCCGCCCGCCAGGCCGTGGCCGGCGAGGACCCCTCGGTGGGGTCGTTCGCGCGCAGGGAGGTCGACGAGGCCCTGCGACTGGCCGAGCTGTGGCTGGACGCCGTGACGGAGACCGAGCCCACCGGCGCGATGGGGCAGGCGTGGTCCCGGGCCGAGTGGGTGGAGGCCACCGCCGACGCCTGGCGCCGTGTGACCGAGCCCGTGGCGACCTCCCTCTCCCGGGCGATGTCCGCCGCGATCGAGCAGCAGCTGCCCGGCCAGCTGCCCGAGGGCTTGGACGCCTCCCTGCTCGGCGGCCTCCAGCCGATGCTGCAGAACATGGGCGGCACCATGTTCGGCTTGCAGCTGGGCGGCGCTGTGGGCACGCTCGGGAAGGAGGTGCTCTCCGGCACCGACATCGGGCTGCCGATGGCCGGCCATCGCCCCGCCCTGATCCCGGTCAACGTGGAGGAGTTCGGAGACGGCCTGGCCGTCCCGGACGACCAGCTGCGTCTCTACCTCGCCCTGCGCGAGGTGGCCCGGTTGCGCCTCTACCTGCACTCGCCGTGGCTCGAGCGTGACCTCTTCGCGGCCATCGAGCAGTACGCCGCCGGGATCCGCCTGGACACGGAGGGCATCGAACGTGCCGCCGCGTCCGTGGACCCGATGGACCCGGAGTCCATGCAGGCCGTCTTCGACGGCTCGTCCTTCATCGCCGCGCCGGACGCCACCCAGCGCGCCGCCCTGGACCAGCTCGAGCTGCTGATCGCGCTCGTGGAGGGCTGGGTCGACGTCGTGGTGGCCGAGGCGGCGAAGCCGCTGGAGTCCGCCGCGGCCCTGCGGGAGACCATCAACCGCCGCCGCGCCTCGGGCGGTCCCGCCGAGGAGGCGTTCGCGGCCCTCGTGGGCCTCGAGCTGCGCCCGCGGCGCCTGCATGAGGCCGCCGCCTTCTGGGAGCACGTGACCGCGGAGCACGGGACCGCGTACCGCGAGGACATCTGGTCCTCCCCCGAGCGTCAGCCCACGGCCGAGGACCTGGATGACCCCTCGGGCTACGCCGGCCGCCGCTCGGCCGCGGAGGCCTCCACGGACGCCCTCGACGACGAGCTGCGCCGCCTCCTCGACGGCGGCTACGGGGACGCGCCGAAGGAGTCGTGAGCGGTCCTCATCCCATGACGGCGTCGTCGTCCCCGTCCGGCCACGCGCCGGCGGGGGCGGCGACGTCGTCGTCTGCGGCGTCCGGGGCGGCGGGGAGGGCCCGTGAGGTGGCGTGGGTGACGCCGGCCAGGAACGCCAGGGCCTCCCGGTAGCGGGGCAGCCGGTCCACGAGGGCCTGGAACCGGGGACCGTGCCCGGGCTCCGCCAGGTGCACCAGCTCGTGCCCGAGCACGGCGTCCACCACCCAGTCGGGCATGCCCCGCAACTGCGCCGAGAGCCGGATGGTGCCGCGGGCGGGCGTGCAGGAGCCCCACCGCTGGCGCTGGCGCGTGGACCACGTGACGGACACCGGGCGCGGCAGGCGACCCCCGGGGACCGCCGCGTCCAGGTGCGCGGCCGCGATGGCCTCCGCTCGGGCGGTCAGCGCCGGGTCCGCCCCGCCGCCGGGCACCGGAGGGACGGCGTCGCGGGGCGCGGGCGGGGCGGGGTGGTGGTCCGGGCGGCGTGGGACGGCCGGCGACCGCTGGACCATGCGGGCGATCCACCGCCGCTCCTCCGCACGGGACAGGCGGGCGGGCACGCTGACCTGGAGCCGCCCCTCCCGCCACACCGCCGAGACGGTGCGCGTGCGGCGGACGGAGCGCACCAGTCGCACGGGGGTGCCCTCCCAGTCGAGGTCGACGGCGGTGCGTGTGGGGGCCATGCGCCCATTGTCCCGGACGACCCGCGCGGCGCCGGCCCCGCCCCGCTCCTGTGGACGGCGCCCCCGCCGACGCCGTGGACGTGTGAGCGTGGTCCGGGGCACCGCCCCGCGCGCCGGCGGGCGCACACGGACGAGGAGGAGGGGCCGCCGATGACGAGGACGGACACCGCGGGGACGCGTACGACGACGGCCGGGCCCGGCACGTGGCCGCGGCGGCTGCAGGTGGTCGGGCTGGGGCGCGCGGGGGCGGCGGTGGCCGGACTCGCGGCGGCGGCCGGGGTCGAGGCCCTCGCCCTGTGGGACCCGACCCCGGTGGGGCCCGGGGACGTGGGCACCGGACTGCTCGCGGCGGACCTGGGGCGGGAGCGGTCGCTCGCCCTGGAGGCACGGCTGGCCCAGCTGCTCCCCGGCCTGCACGTGTACGCGGACCGCGCGCGCCGGCCGGGTCCGCTGGGCGAGACGACGGTGGCGGTGGACCTGCCGGACCTGGCGGGGCTCGCGGCCCGCGCCCGCGCCGCCGACCACCCGCTGCTGCCCGTCCGGCTCGGTGCGGACGGGGTCCGGGTGGGGCCGTGGACGGGCCTGACGGTCCCGGGGTGCGTGCTGTGCGAGCCGGACCCGGTGGCCGAGGAGGAGGCCGCGGGCACCCCGGGGGCGCCCGCGGACCCCGTGGCCGCGCTGCGGGCGGCGGTGCTCGTGGCGGACGTGCTCCGCGGGGTCGACGACGCCCACGGCACCGTCCTGGCCGTGGACCCGGCCGGACGCCTCACCCGCCGGCCGGTCACACCCAGGCCCGGGTGCGCGTGCGGGGCGGGGGCGCTGCCGTGGCCTGCCGCCGGCTGAACTGGCGGCCGGTCAGGCCGTGGAGGGGCCGTGCAGCAGCTGGAGCACCTCGGGGCCGTAGCGGTCCAGCTTCGTCTTGCCGACGCCCTTGACCTTGATCAGCTCGACGGGCGTGGCCGGTTTGGTCTCGGCGATCACCTCGAGGGTGGCGTCCGTGAAGATCACGAACGCCGGCACCTTCTCGGCCTTCGCGGTGGCGCTGCGCCACTCCTTGAGGGAGTCCAGCACGGACTCGTCGTACTGCGCGGGGCAGTCCACGCACCGGCCCACCTTCCGCTCGGCACCCGTCTCGAGGGCCTTCCCGCACGAGCGGCACGTGGCCACCGTGGCGCCGCGCCGCGGGCGGCGTGCGGCCGGGGACGTGGCGGGCGCATGCTCCCGGGTGCCGCCGAGGGTGGGGTCGATCGCGCGCAGGAAGCGCGAGGGCCGGCGGTGGGCCCGACCGCCGCCGGCACGGGCCAGCGTCCAGGTCAGGTGCAGGTGCTGGCGGGCGCGCGTGATGCCCACGTAGAGCAGCCGGCGCTCCTCGTCCACCTCGGCGGGGGTGTCCGCGAAGGAGATGGGCATGAGCCCCTCGGACAGGCCCACCAGGAACACGGCGTCCCACTCGAGGCCCTTGGCCGAGTGCAGGGAGGCCAGCGTGACGCCCTGCACCGTGGGGGCGTGCTGGGCCTGCGCGCGCTCGTCCAGCTCCGCCACGAGGTCCGTGAGGGTGAAGTCCTCCCGCGCGCCGGCCAACTGGTCCGCGAGGTTCACGAGCGCGTGCAGGGACTCCCACCGCTCGCGCGCCGCCCCCGAGGCGGACGGGGGCTCGGCCGCGTAGCCCAGCGAGGAGAGCACGTCCCGCGCCCGCTGGACCACCTCCTCGCCCGTCAGGTCCTGGGCGGCCCGGGCCGCGGCGCGCAGCTGCAGGATGCCGTCCCGCACCTCCCGGCGGGAGAAGAACCGCTCGCCGCCGCGCAGCTGGTAGCCGATCCCCGCGGCGGACAGGGCCGTCTCGAAGGCCTCGGACTGGCCGTTGGTGCGGAACAGCACCGCGATCTCGGCCGGCTGCACGCCCTCGGCCACGAGCTCGTCGATCCGCTGGGCCACCCAGCCGGCCTCGGCCTCGTCGTCCTGGCACTCCCCGAACACCACCGCCGGACCCGCCGGGCGCTGCGAGGTCAGCTGCAGCGGCTCCGGCCAGTGCGGCAGCGTCCGGTCCCGCAGCCCCGCCTGCGTGCGGTCCGCCAGCAGCCGGTTGGCGGCCTCCACGATCTGCGGGCTGGAGCGGTAGTCCCGGACCAGCTTGACCACGGTGGCGTCCTGGTGGCGCTCGCGGAAGCCGGTGAGGAAGCGGGAGGTGGCGCCGGTGAACGAGTAGATGGTCTGGGACGAGTCGCCCACCACGCACAGGTCCGCGCGGTCGCCCAGCCACAGGTCCAGCAGACGGTGCTGCAGCGGGGAGACGTCCTGGTACTCGTCCACCACGAACACGCGGTACTGGTCCCGCACGGTGGCGGCGATCCGCGGCTCGGAGGTGAGCACACCCACGAGGATCAGCAGGACGTCCTCGAAGTCGATCATGTTGCGGGCGGTCTTGGCCTCCTCGTACCCCGCATAGAGCCGAGCGACCGTGGTGGCCGTCCACCCGATGGGCATCTCCCGTTCGGCGGCGGCCTCCGCGTAGCCCTCGGGGGCGTGGAGGGACACCTTGGCCCACTCGATCTCTCCGGCGAGGTCGCGCAGCCCGGCCCGGTCCACGGTCATGCGCATGCGCTGGGCCACCTCGGTGAGCAGGCGCACCTTGTTCTCTATCAGCGACGGCATGGGGCCGCCGACGGCCTGCGGCCAGAAGTACTGCAGCTGACGGAGGGCGGCGGAGTGGAACGTGCGCGCCTGCACGCCGTCCACGCCCAGGTCCCGCAGGCGGGTGCGCATCTCAGCGGCGGCGCGCGCGGTGAAGGTCAGGGCGAGGGTGCGGTGCGGGTCGAACACGCCGGAGGCCACGCCGTAGGCGATCCGGTGGGTGATGGCACGGGTCTTGCCCGTGCCGGCGCCCGCGAGGATGCAGACCGGCCCGTGCAGGGCGGTGGCGGCCTGACGCTGTTCGGCGTCGAGCCCGCAGAGGATCTCGTCCGGAGTGCTCATGGGGCGTGCACCCCTCCTCTCACGAGATCAGCGTGGTCTCATCCGGCAGCGTCCCACCGTACCAATCCTCGATCAGGGCCCGCGCGATGGACACGGCCCCCGGCAGGGTCACCTCCCCGTCCCGGACGGCGGCCACCAGTTCGGCACGGCTGAACCAGCGCAGCGAGCGGATCTCGACGCCGTCCGCCCGGTCCGTCTGCCCCCGCGGGGCGCGGGCGCGGAAGCCCACCATGAGCGAGCGCGGGAACGGCCACGGCTGGGAGCCCCGGTACACGGGGTCGACGACGACGATCCCCGCCTCCTCCCCGACCTCCCGGACCACGGCGTGCTCGAGGGACTCTCCCGGCTCCACGAAGCCGGCCAGGCACGAGTGCCGGCCGGCGGGCCAGGCGGCGTTGGAGCCGAGGAGGAGGCGGTCGTCGTCGTCGGTGACGGCCATGATCACGGCCGGGTCCGTGCGCGGGAAGTGCTGCGCGGAGCACGCGGTGCAGCGCCGGACCCAGCCGGCGGACTCCACGGCGGTGGGACCGCCGCAGCGGGGGCAGAACCCGTGGGAGGCGTGCCAGTGGGTGACGGACACTGCGGCCGTGAAGAGGCCGGCGTCCGCGTCGGAGAGCCCGGCGGCCACATCCCGCAGACCCACCCAGGCCATATCCGCCGGCAGGGGCCCCGGGGACGGCTCGGGGGTGCTGCCGGCGCCTGCGCCGTCCTCGTGGGCCACGAGGACGACGGCCGCCGGGGCCTGTCCCTCCGCGCGCTCGCGCCGGCCCAGGAAGACCGCCCCGGGCGGCAGCGGCCCCGCCGGAGACACGGTCACCAGAGCGCCGTCCCGGACGGGGGCGCGGCCCCCGCGCAGGTGCAGCACCTCGGTGCCCGCCTCCTGCCACAGCCGGTCCAGCAGGCCGGGGACCTCCCGCTCCAGCCCCGCCCGGTCCACCGCCTCCCGGGCCAGCGGCAGCGGCAGGGGCGGCAGGGATGCGGAACCGTCGGCGGGGCGCGGGGCGGGGCGGGTCGCTGGGCGGGGGCGCTCGGGCATGCCCCCACGCTAGGCGCATCCGCGGGCGGGTGTCAGGGGCGTCCACCGGGGCGCGCCGGTGAGTCCCCGGGCGTCCGCCGGGTTCGACGCCTAGGGTGGGACCGTGCACCGTCAGCCCCTCCACCTCGCCGCCCTCGCCGCCGCCGCCGTGCCCGGACTGTCTCCCGCCGCCGTGGAGCCCAGCCCGGACGACTCGGCCGACTTCGCCACCGCCGTCGTGGTGGACACGGTCGGCGAGCGCTGGCGCGTGCGCTCCCCGCGCACGGCCGAGGCGGGGATCCGTCTGGAGACGGAGGTGCAGGTCCTGGCGGGGTTCGACGCCCACCTGCGCGCGGGGCTGCCGTTCCGCGTGCCGTCCGTGGCGGGCGCCGTGCGGGTGGACGGCCTGCGCACCTTCGTCCACCAGGACCTGCCCGGCTTCCCCGTGCCCCTCGAGGAGATCGTGGCCCTCGGAGAGCCGGCCGTGCAGGACCTGGGCCGGATCCTGGCGGCCGTCCACACGCTGCCG
Organism: Micrococcus lacusdianchii; assembly: GCF_023155805.1. Lineage (GTDB taxonomy): Bacteria > Actinomycetota > Actinomycetes > Actinomycetales > Micrococcaceae > Micrococcus > Micrococcus lacusdianchii. The sequence continues at coordinate 78,275 of NZ_JAKNUW010000012.1, forward strand.
ATGACGGTGGTGGAGCAGGCGGACCTGCCCGTGTACTCGGCGGACCACGTGCGGGAGCGGCACCTGGCGAGCCTGGACGAGGCAGCGTCCACGGGCAAGGTGCCGCCGGTGCTGCTGCGCCGCTGGGAGGAGGCCCTCGAGGAGGACGCGCTCTGGCAGTTCTTCCCCGTCCCCGTGCACGGCGACCTCCACGAGGACTCCCTCTTGGTGGAGCGCGGCCGCGTGGTGGGCGTGGCCGGCTGGACGGACCTGCACGTCGGCGACCCGGCCACGGACTTCGCGTGGCTCGCCGCCGCCGAGGACCCCGACTTCCCCGAGCGGGTCCTGGACGCCTACCTCGCCCGGCGCGTGGCGGAGGACGCGGCCGACGACGGCGACGTCCACCTGCTGCGCCGCGCCTCCCTGCTCGCGGAGTTCGCCCTCGGCCAATGGCTGCTGCGCGGCGTGGAGCGGAACGACGCGGACAGGGTGGCCGACGCGGAGGGGCTGCTGGCCGAGCTCGCGGACGCGGTGCGGGCGACCCAGTCCCCCGCTCCCGGCGCCGCGCCGACCGGCGCGGATCCCGAGGACGACGGCTGGCAGCAGGAGGACGACGACCTCGCCGAGGTCGACGAGAAGGCGCACAGCCGGGAGACGACCACGCTCAGCGTGGTCCGTCCCCGGGACTGACCCCGTCGAGGGCCTGCGCCACGATCGCCTCGAGCTCCTCCTCCCCCGGCAGGTCCGCGAAGGCGCGCTCCTGCCCCTCGGCCACGTAGACGAAGCTCGCGGAGATCCGCTCGAGCGGGATGCGATGCAGGCGGGACCAGGCCAGTCGGTATACGGCCAGCTGCAGGGCCTTGCGCTCCAGCTCCCGTCCGCGGGGCACCCGGCCGGTCTTCCAGTCGACGAGCTCCCAGTGCGCCTCGGGGTCGAACGGCTCCCCCTCCCGCGCCCCGGATCGGTACACCGCGTCGATGCGCCCGCGCAGGGTGATGCCCGCGATCGTCGTCTCCACCGCCGTCTCCACGAACGCGGGCGTGCGGTCCGCCCAGCGCGAGGACAGGAACCACTCCTGCATCCCGCCCAGGTCCAGGGCGTCGTCCACCCAGCGGTCCGCGGCGTCGTCGGGCTCGTCCAGGTCCAGCAGGCCCGTGGCGTCGAAGCGCTCCTCGAGCCACGTGTGGAAGGCGGTGCCGCGACGCGCGGCGCGCGCCGGAGGCCGGGGCATGGGCCGGCGGAGCTGCTCTGCCACGGCCTGTGGGTCCGCCGCGAGCTCCCCGTAGAGGGACACGGAGAGGTGCTCGGGCACGGCCACCCCGGAGCCGCTGCCGGTGACGTCCCGGCGGCGCAGCAGCACCCAGTCCACCTCCCGGGCGAGGTCCGGGTCCTCGGAGAGCGCGGCGGGGTCCGCCCCCCGCACCTGCCGGGCGGCCGACTCCACCCGTGCGCGGCGGGGCCGGGTCCGGGCGGGCACGGGCCGCCACGCCTGCTCGTCCTCCGGGTCCTCGGGGTCCACCTCCACGACCTGCGGCCCGTCGAGGGGGTCAAAGGGCCACCACGCGGCCAAGGTGCGTCCGGCCACCGGGTTGGCCTCTCCCAGGTCCTCCTGGGCCGGGGCGTGGCCGAGCACGACGCCCGGCACCTGCCCCGCGAGGGAGGCGGCCTCCTCGAGGAACGGCGAGGGATCCACGGGCGACGTGGCGGTCCCCTTCCAGTGGGACGTGCTCAGCCAGAGGCGGCTGCGGGCGCGGGTGAACGCCACGTACGCCAGTCGCCGCTCCTCCCGGGCGGCGTGCGCCTCGACCGCCGCGCGGTAGGGCGCGGGGTTGGCCGCGGCCGCGCCCTTGCTGCTGTACCCGGTGCCGGCGGACTGCACCCAGTCCCGGCGGTCCTGGGCCCAGTCCGCCTCCCACTGGGGCAGGGAGCCGTGGTCCCCGCGCAGGGGCCAGGGGAGCATGCCGGTGCCGCCGGCCGTCCAGCGGTCCGCCCGGGTGGAGGGGAAGGTGCCCTCCTGCAGCCCGGGCACGGCGACCACGTCCCACTCCAGTCCCTTGGAGGCGTGCGCGGTGAGCACCTGGACGACGCCGGGCACCGGGTCCGAGGAGTCGATCCCCAAGCCCTTCTCGTGCTCCTCCACGGAGGCGGTCCACGCGAGGAACGCCGGCAGGTCGGACGCGGCGCCCTCGCCGGCCGCGAAGCCGCGGGCGGCGTCCTGGAACGCGTCGAGGTGGCGCCGGGCGGACACCGCCGAGGGTCCGGGGCGCAACGCGACCTCCACGTCCAGGCCGATCTCGCGGACCACCTCGGCGATGAGGTCGGCGGGGTCGAGCCCCGCCCGGGCGGACAGACGCCGCAGCTGCGCGTTCGCCTCGCGCAGGCGCCGCAGCCCCTCCTCCGAGAAGGGCCGGCCGCGGGAGCCGGTCCACACGGTGCACTCCCCCGGCAGGGAGTCGAGCGCCTCGAGGAGGGCGGGCGCGTCGGCGTCCTCCTCGGCGCTGACGGGGTCCGCGTCCGTGAGCGCGGCGTCCGAGGGGCCTGGGAGGGTCTCGTGCACGGCGGCCCGTCGGTGCACGCGGCTGACGAACCGGGCGCGTTCGTGGAGCAGCTCCAGGTCCGCGGGCCCGATCCGGAACCGGGGTCCGGTGAGCATCCGCACCAGCTGGTCGTTGCGTCCGGGATCGGCCAGCACGTGCAGGACCGCGAGCACCTCGGCAACCTCGGGCAGGGACAGCAGCCCGGAGAGCCCGAGGACCTCGTAGGGCAGGCCGGCGGCGTCGAGGGCGTCCAAGACGGGCCCGAACTGGGAGCGGGCGCGGCACAGCACGGCGCGGCTGAGCCCGGCCGTGTCCGGGTCCCGGCCGAGGTCCGCCAGCCGGGCCACGAGCGCCTCGGCCTCGTCCTCGACCGTCACGTGCCGGTCCACGCGCACCTGCCCGGTCCCCGCCCCGGGGCGCGTGCGCAGGGCCTTCAGATCCACGGGCCGGCCGTCCTCGGCCGCGTGGGCGCTGAGGGGCTCCACGACGCGGTTGGCGAGTGCCAGGATCGCCGCGTCGTTGCGCCAGGCCACGGTGAGGTGGGACACGTCCGCGTTCACCCGTCCCGGTCGGCCGTCCTCGAGGACGCCGCGCTGCGGGAACGCTCCGGGGAAGGAGAACAGCTGCCCGGCGGAGGCGCCGCGGAAGCCGTAGATGGACTGGTGCGGGTCGCCCACGGCGGTGACGCAGTGGCCCAGCCCCTCGGCATCGAGGGCGGTGTCCTGCGGGCCGAAGAGGCCGGCGAAGATCTCCATCTGCGCGTAGGAGGTGTCCTGGAACTCGTCCAGGAGCACCACGGGGAAGCGCTCCCGCTCGATCCGGCCCGCCGCGGGGACGGTGCGCGCCACGCGGGCGGCGTGGCGCAGCAGGTCGCCGAAGTCCATGACCTCGCGCTCGGCCTTCGCCTCGGTGTACCGCTCCACCAGGTCCGCCATGAGGATGCGGTCCTCCAAGCCCGTGAAGAACGCACGGATCTCCGCGCTGGGCTCCTTCATGCGCGGCGGCAGCTCGAGCGACTCCCCCACGGCGATCCGCTCGCGCAGCCACCCACGCACCCGGCCGGGCTCCACGAGGTGCTCAGCCAGGTCGCCGGCCAGCCGCAGCGCGGAGGAGACGAGCGTGGCGGGGCTGACTCCGAGCCGGTCGGCGACGATCGGATGCGACCCCGCCACCCTGGCCATGAGCCGGTGGGCGTCCGCCTCGCCGATCAGGGCCGCCTCCGGCTCGACGCCCACGCGCAGGCCGTGGTCCCGCACGAGCGCCTGCGCATAGGAGTGGTACGTGGACACCGAGGCCCGCCCGAGGTCCTCGGGCTGCCCGTCGAATCCGGGGATCGGCAGCCCGGAGCGCAGGAGCGCGTCCACCTTGGCATTGATCCGGTGGGCGAGCTCGCCGGCGGCCTTGCGCGTGAACGTCACGCCGAGCACGTGGTCCGGGCGGACGAAGCCGTTGGCCACGAGCCACACGACGCGGTCGGACATGGTCGCCGTCTTGCCGGAGCCGGCGCCGGCCACCACGAGCCGCGGAGTCAGCGGGGCGGTGATCACCTCCGCCTGCTCGGGGGTGGGCGAGAACGCGCCCAGACGCGCGGCGATGTCCTCGGGTGCGTGGACGGCGGCGGACACGTCCGCGGCGGCGGTGCCCACCTCCGGTGCGGCGGGGACGGGGACCTGGGAGCTCAACGATGCCACTCGGTGACCTGCCTTCCTTCGGAGCAGAGGGGGCACACGGACGGGAGCGCGCACCGGGTCCCGGGATCGTGCACGGCGAGGAACCGGGGGCCCACGGTGCGGCGGGCCGCGGCGAACACGTCCCGCAGCGCCCACGTGTCCTCGTCCGTGAGCGCCGGCTGCTCCTGGACCTTGGTGCGCTGGGTGCCGGCCCCGAGCTGCACGAGTGCCGCCCCGCCCGGGGAGGACGGCCGGGCCAGCTCCGCGAGGGCCTCCCGCAGGGCGGGGTCCGTCCCCTCCGCCTCGAGGAGGTGGACGAGGCCCTCGGCGCGCAGGGCCACCTGGTAGGCGGCGAGCTGCGGCAGGCGCCGCAGCTCCTCCTGGGCGGGGGAACGCCGGCCGGTCTTGAGGTCGACGACGTAGGGGCGCCCCTCGGCGTCCACCTCCAGTCGGTCGATCACGCCGAAGATCTCCACCTCCAGGCCGTCCCAGTGCAGCGGGGCACGGACCACCACCTCCTGTGCCAGCGGACGGCGGCCGGCTGCTCGCATCTCGGACCAGTACCCGATGTACGCCTCGATCAGCCGGCGCGCGCGGGCGTGCTCGACGTCGGCAGCCCACCCTTGCGGCAGGCCCAGCTCCGGCAGGCGCCGCTCCAGCTCTGCGCGGACCGCACCCGGCTCGCCGTCGGGGTGGTGCTCGGCCACGGAGTGCACGAGCGTGCCCACGGACTGCGCCAGCGTGCCGCCGGCCTGGGCGCCCACGTGGTGCAGCAGCCAGTTCAGGGGGTTCTCGAGCGCCGTCTGGGCACGAGAGGGCGAGAGCCGCACCGCCTCGGTGGCGGTGTCCGTCAGCGGGGCGGCGGTGGAGAGCTCCGCCAGGCCCCACCAGTGCGCGGGGTCGGCGGGGCGCACCCCGTCCGCGGCGAGGGCGGCCAGGCCGGCGGCGGCCGCCGGGTCCTCGACGCCCACTAGGGCGGCGGGCTCGTCGGGCGCCTCGAGGCGGCGCCGCAGCCGAGCCACGAGGGCCGGTGCGGTCAACGGGGACGGGACGGGGGTGAGGGGCCGCCCCGCGGCGGGATCCCGGACCGGGTCCAGCAGGTCCAGGAAGTCGGAGGGCGACTCGTCCGCGTTCCGCACCGCGGTGGCGACCACGCGGCGCCGCGCCCGGGAGACGGCGGCGGCGAGCATCCGCAGCTCGTCCTGCCGGACCTCGGCCAGGCGGGTGCGGTGGTCGGTCGGCCATGCCGCGGCCTCGGGCGCGGTGATCAGGTCCGCCAGGTCCGTGGCGCCGAGCAGCTGGCCGCGCAGGGTGGTGTTGGGCCACTGCCCCTCCTGCAGCCCCACCACGATCACGGTGTGCCACTCGCGTCCGGCCGCGGCGGCGGGCGTGCGCACGTGGACCGCGTCGGCCCCCTCGGCGCGGCGGGCCAGGGAGTCCATCGGCAGGTCCTGGGACTGCATGTATGCGGCGAAGTCCGCCGGGGCCGCACCCGGGAACTGGTCCACGAAGCGCTCGGCCACACGGAACAGCGCGACGACGGCGTCCAGGTCAGCGTCCGCCTGGCGGGCCTCGCGGCGCGTGGCGGCGCCCTCCACCCGACCCAGGGCCGTGGCGCGCCAGCGGTCGGCGCGGCCGGAGGCGTCCCAGATCGCCCACAGGACGGTCTCCGCGGTGGCGCCCGGCTCCCGGGCCGCCGCGAGCCCGGCGCGGTGCATCCAGGCGATGCGACGCAGCGCGCGGTGCCGGTCCCTCTCCTCCCCGGCCAGGGACGGGTCCCCGAGCGCCGCCACGAGCAGCACGTCCGAGGGGCGCGCGCCGCCGCGGGCACGCTCGGCGGCCAGCAGGTCCTGACGGAGGCGGCGCACGTGCAGCGCGGTGGCCATGCCGTACCGGCCGCGCAGGAGCGCGACGGCCTCGTCCGCGTCCAGCCCCACGGCGTCCTCGCCGGACTCCGCCTGCCCGGAGACCGCCCGGAGCAGCGTCAGCAGCGGCGCGACGGCGGGCTCGTCCTTGAGCACGGCGCCCGCGGCGTCCTGGACCACGGGCACGCCCTCGGCCTCGAGGTGCCGGGCGGTGGCCGCGACGCGGGCGCCCGAGCGGGCGACCACGAGGATCTCGTCCAGCGGGACCCCCTCCTCGTGGTGGACGCGCAGGATCCGCTCGAGGACCAGCTGGTCCTCGTGCGCCCGGGAGGGCACGAGGCACGCCTGCACCCGGCCGCCGTCCCCGGGGGGCACGGTGGCGGTGCGGGTGCGCTCGACGCCCACCGTCCGCTGGCGCACCCGCCGGGCCAGACGGAGGTAGCCCTGCTGGACCTCGGACGTCATCCGGTGCCCGCGGGTGAGGACGTGGATGCGCTCGTCCGGGGCGGGGGCCGCCGGCGCGCCGGGCGCGGGGTCCGGGTCCAGGACGGCCGGGTACCGGGACACCAGGTCCGGCCGGGCCCCGCGGAAGCCCTCCACAGCGGTGTCCGGGGAGGCGGTCAGCAGGATGTCCGTGCCGCGGGCCAGCTGTCGGAGCAGATCGTGCACGGCAGGGGTGGCCTCCTGGAGGTCCTCCACCACCACCAGCCGCAGCCGGGCGCGCTCGGCGTCCGCGAAGGCCACGGCGGCGGCGTCCCGCTCGGGGTCCTCCGGGAACCGCTCGGTCAGCAGCCGCACGGCCGCCGAGATCAGGCCCGCCGCGTCGAACGCCTCGGCCATGCCCAGGTCCAGGCGGTCCCGGTAGTCCTGCACCAGCTCGGCGGCCGCCGTCCACGCGGGCCTCCCGTGGTGCCGCCCCAGCTGCTGCAGGTGGCCCGGCTCCAGGCCGAACTCGCTCATGCGGTCCACGAGCTCGCGGACCTCCCGCCGGAAACCGCGGGTGTCCACGGCCTCCGCGATCTCCTCCGGCCACGCCGGGGGCACCGCCAGCCCCTCGGCGTAGGTGTCCAACAGCTCGGCGATCACCGTGTCCTGCTCCGCGCCGGAGAGCAGCCGGGGCGGCCGTGCCAGGTGGCGCAGGGGCCCGGTGACGCGCGCGCGGCGGATGAGGTCGAAGGCGTAGGCGGCCCAGGTCCGCACCGGCGTGACGGCGCGCGTGCCGTGGCCCGCGGCGGCCAGGCGGGCGGTGAGGGCGTCCCGCAGGCGCGCGGCGGCGTCGCGCGTGGGCGCCAGGACCAGCAGCGCCTCGGGGTCCAGCCCCTGCTCGACCCGGCGTGCCGCCAGCTCCACCGCCACGGTGCTGCGACCCGTGCCCGGGGCGCCCAGCACCAGGACGGCGCCGTGACCGGGCGGCAGCGAGGCCAAGGCCTCCTGCTCCGGGGTGAGGACGAGCGGCGCGTCCGCAGCCCGCTCCCCCCGCACCAGGCGCGCGTGCTCCGGCGCGGCAGGGGCGAGCTCCTCCGGCGGCTCCCCGAGGAGGACGGCCAGGTCCTCCGCCGAGGGTCCCTGGGCGCTCCCCTGCTCCCCTGCGGCGGGCACGGCGGGGCCGCGCGGGGTGGGGTCCGGGGTCGGCCGTGCGGTCATGCGCCCATCCTCCCACCGGGCCGGACACGTTAGCCCGCGCCGCCCGGCGCGCTCCTCCGCTGCCCCTCAGCCCACCCGCGCAGCGAGCTCCTCAGCAGCGGCGAGGTCGGCGTCGTCGGGCTCCCAGCGGGCGCGGGAGAGGTCGACGCGCGGCACCGCGCCGGCCCGGACGGGCGTCCCCTCGTCCGCCCACCGGCGCGCGGCCCGGTGCGCGAGGTGGGCGGGGAGGGAGCCGTCGGCGCGCACGACGCGCCACCACGGGGTGCCCGGGTCCGCCTCGGCCATCGCACGGCCGGCCTGCCGCGGCCCGCCCGCGCCCAGCACGGCCGCCAGCCCCCCGTAGGACACCGCACGGCCCGCCGGGATCCGGCGTGCGAGTGCCGCGAGCGCCTCGCCCAGGGTGATCGGCCCCACCGGCGGGACGGGCGCGGCGGCGGTCGTGTCAGGGGTGCTCATGCCCCCATCCTGCTCCGCCGCGGGCCGGCCACGGGCCGCCCGCGCTTGTCGTGTCCGGGCCGTGAGTACCGTGGAGCCCATGACCTGGAACCAGCAGATCCGCGCGGGGTTCGACCTCGAGACCACCGGCCGCGACCCGAAGCAGGCGCTGATCGTCACGGCGACCATCGTCATGGTGGACGCCCGGGGACGTGCCGTCTCCTCCGCGGAGTGGCTCCTGGACCCGGGCGTGCCCATCCCGGAGGAGGCCGCCGCCGTACACGGGGTGACCACGCAGAAGGCGCAGGCCGAGGGCATGCCGGCCCGGCAAGGAGTGTCGGAGATCACCGAGACCCTGCGGGACCTCTTCGCCACCGGGATCCCGGTCGTGGCGTTCAACGCCGTGTACGACTTCACCGTCATGGACCGCGAGGCCCGCCGCCACGGGATCGCCCCGCTCGAGCCGCATCCGGTGGTGGACCCGTTCGTGGTGGACAAGCAGCTGGACCGCTTCCGCAAGGGCAAGCGCACCCTTGGGGCGGTCTGCGAGCACTACGGCGTGTCCCTCGAGGACGCGCACACCTCGGCCGCAGACGCCCTCGCGGCGGTGCAGGTGATGGACGAGCTCGTCCGCCGCCACCCGAAGGCGGACCTGCCCCTGCCCGACCTCCACGCCCAGCAGGTCCGGTGGAAGGCCGAGCAGGCGGAGAGCTTCGAGGAGTACCTGCGCCGCAAGGACCCGCAGGCCACGGTCTCCCGCGCCTGGCCCGTCGAGCTACAGGCCTGAGCCGCTGGGCAGGACGGATCGGCAGCGTCAGTGCCATCAGTGCCAGGCGGACAGCGCGGCGCCGATCTCGGCCACACTCCGTTCGCCCGCCGCGACGCCGACGACCAGGTCGTAGGCATCGTCGTCGGGGGCGTCGAGGACGACGCCGTTCACTGAGTAGAAGACGACGACGGCGAGCCAGCCGAGCCTCTTTTTCCCGTCTCCCAACGGATGGTTCCGGACGAGGGACTCGAGAAGGACGGCAGCCTTTTCGTCGAGCCCCGGATAGACCTCCCGCCCGTACACCACGCTGGCGGGCCTGTGGGCGGCGCTGTCGAGCAGGCCGAGGTCCCTCAGCGGGCCCACCTTCAGGTCGGCCGCCAGGGCGAGGAGGTCCTCGGTGGTGAGGTGGACGGTCATCGTCCGAGACGGTCCAAAAGGTCCGCGTAGCGCTCACGGGCGGCCGCCGATGCCGCCGCGACCGCCGTCTCGTGCCCGCGGCGCTCAGCCGCTTCACGGATGGCCCGGAGGGTGGCCTCGTGCTTGCTCACACCCTCGGCCTGGGCGAGCTCCGCCAGGAGCTTCTCGTCATCCGCCGTCAGTCGCAGGGTCATCGCCATGGGCAGAATGGTATCAGCCTGGTATCACCGCAGTTCGGCCCGGTCACGCGACGACGGCGACGTCACCTCGGCAGGTGACGTCGCCGTCGTCGTGGGTCCGGTGGACGCCGACCCGCCCGGGCCTCAGTCCTGCGGCGTGGCGGCCGCTGCAGCGCGGGCTGCCGCGGGCAGGGCGTCGAGGACGCGGCCGATCGCGGCGTCGTCGTGGGCCGCGGAGACGAACCAGGCCTCGAACACCGAGGGCGGCAGGTACACGCCCTGCTCCAGCATGGACTGGAAGAACGGCGCGTATCGGAAGACCTCCTGGCCCTGGGCGTCGGCGTAGTCGTGCACGCCGCGCTCGGACGTGCCGAACGCCACGGAGAACAGGGTGCCGGCGCGCTGGATCGAGTGGTCCAGGCCCGCGGCATCGAACGCCGACACCACGCCCTCGCGCAGGGCGTCGGAGGCGCGCTGCACGGCGGCGTACACGGACTCGTCCGCGTTCCCCAGGGTGGCGATGCCGGCGGCCATGGCCACCGGGTTCCCTGAGAGGGTGCCTGCCTGGTACACCGGGCCCAGCGGGGCCAGGTGGTTCATGATCTCCTCCGAGCCGGCCAGGGCGGCCGCGGGCATGCCGCCGCCGATCACCTTGCCGAAGCACCAGATGTCCGGGGTCCAGCCCTCGGGCTGGCCGGACAGGCCCCAACCGCCCGTGGCGGTGGCCCGGAAGCCGGTGAGGACCTCGTCCCAGATCAGCAGCGCGCCGTGCCGGCGGGTGATCTCCCGCAGGAACGCGTTGTAGCCCTCGGCGGGCTCCACCACGCCCATGTTGCAGGGCACGGCCTCGGTGATGACGGCGGCGATCCGCTCGCCCTTCTCCGCGAAGACGGCCTCGAGGGCGGCGCGGTCGTTGTAGTCCACCACGATGGTCTCGGAGGCGGCGGCCTCGGTGACGCCGGCCGAGCCGGGCAGGGCCTGGGTGGCCACGCCGGAACCGGCGGCGGCGAGCAGGCCGTCCGAGTGGCCGTGGTAGCAGCCGGCGAACTTCACGATCAGGTTCCGGCCGGTCACCCCGCGCGCCAGGCGCAGGGCGGTCATGGTGGCCTCCGTGCCGGTGGACACGAAGCGCACGCGCTCCACGGGCACGCGGGAGGAGATCAGCCGCGCGAGCTCGGTCTCGGCCTCCACCGAGGTGCCGAAGGACAGGCCGCGGTCCACCGCGGCGTGCACGGCCTCGAGCGCGGCCGGGTGGCCGTGGCCCAGCAGCATGGGGCCCCACGAGCACACCAGGTCCACGTACTCGGTGCCCTCGACGTCTCTCAGGTACGCCCCGCGCGCGGAGGCCATGAACCGGGGCGTGCCGCCCACGGAGCCGAAGGCGCGCACGGGCGAGTCCACGCCGCCCGGGATGACCCGCTGGGCCGCGGCGAAGGCGGCGGCGTTCGTGGTCGGGGTCGCGTTCGGGGTGGTCGTCATCAGAGCGAGTCCTCCTGGATCCAGCGGGCCAGCTCGGCGGCCCAGTACGTCAGCACGGTGTCGGCGCCGGCGCGCCGGATGGAGAGCACGGACTCGGCGATCGCGGCACGGCGGTCGATCCAGCCGTTGGCCGCGGCGGCCTCGATCATCGCGTACTCCCCCGAGATCTGGTACGCGGAGACGGGCACGTCGGCCATGTCCGCGACCTCCCGCAGGATGTCGAGGTAGCTCATGGCCGGCTTGACCATGACCATGTCCGCGCCCTCCTCAAGGTCCAGGGCCACCTCGTGCAGCGCCTCGGTCCGGTTGGCCGGGTCCATCTGGTAGGTCTTGCGGTCGCCGGTCAGGGCGGAGTCCACGGCCTCGCGGAAGGGCCCGTAGAACGCGGAGGAGTACTTGGCGGCGTAGGCGAGGATCGCGGTGTCCTGGTGGCCGGCGTCGTCGAGGGCCTCCCGGATCACGCGCACCTGGCCGTCCATCATCCCGGAGGGGCCGAGCACGTCCGCGCCGGCCTCGGCCTGCGCCACGCCCATCTGCGCGTAGATCTCCAGCGTGGCGTCGTTGTCCACCGCGCCGTCCGCGCGGAGCACGCCGCAGTGCCCGTGGTCGGTGAACTCGTCCAGGCACAGGTCGCTCATCACCACGACGGCGTCCCCCACCTCCGCCTTGACGTCCCGGATGGCCGCGTTGAGCACGCCCTCCGGATCCAGTGAGGCGGAGCCCGTGGCGTCCCGCTGGGCCGGGATGCCGAAGAGCATGATGCCGCCGACTCCCAGCTGGGCGGCCTCGGCGGCGGCGGCCTTGAGCGTGTCCGTGGTGTGCTGCACGACGCCCGGCATGGAGGCGATGGGCTGCGGCTCGCCCACGCCCTCCTTGATGAAGGCGGGCAGGATCAGCTGGTTCGGGTGGATGCGGGTCTCGGCGACCAGCCGGCGCAGGGCGGCGGACTGGCGGAGCCGACGGGGACGCTGATGGGGGAAGGACATGGCCTCGAGTCTAGGCGCGGTGCGGCGGGACGCGCCGGTCGGCGCGGGGCGGCGGGGGGATCGGGGCACGGCCGTCCGACTCCCCGCGGCAATTCGGTTGCGCACAACCTGACCGCGGACTACGCTCGCTCGTGAGCGCGGAGACGCGCCACCCGCGCCTCGGGCCCGCCACCCGGACCCGTCACCGGCAAGGAAGGCACCGCATGATCGAGATCGACCCCCTCTACACCGCCGAGGCCGTCGCCACCGGCGCCGGCCGCGACGGCCACGTCCAGACCGCGGACGGCCGCATCGCACTGGACCTCGCGGTCCCCGCGGAGATGGGCGGCAGCGGCGACGGCGCGAACCCCGAGCAGCTGTTCGCGGCCGGCTACGCCGCGTGCTTCCACTCCGCGCTGCAGAACGTGGCCCGTCAGGCCAAGAAGAAGCTCGGCGACTCCTCCGTGGGCGCACGCGTCGCCATCGGCAGGGCCGGCGAGGGCTTCGGCCTGGCCGTCGTGCTCGAGGTCGTGATCCCCGACCTGCCCCATGACGAGGCCCAGCAGCTCGCCGACGCGGCTCACCGGGTCTGCCCCTACTCCAACGCCACGCGCGGCAACATCCGCGTGGACGTGCAGGTCGTCGACGACTGACCCCCCACCCCGGCCCCGACCGGGGCCGGGCCACCCAGTATCGAAGGAGAACCACCCATGGCCGGTTTCCGCACCGAAGATCCCACCACCGGAGAGATCGTCCGCACCTGGGACGCGATGAGCGAGGAGCAGGTGGAGGACGCCCTCGCCGCCGCCCAGGACGCCTTCACCACCTGGCGGAGCACCGACCCCGTCCGGCGCGCCGAGGTCCTGCGGCGCACGGCGGACCTGCTCGCGCAGCACGCCGACGAGCTCGCCGACATCGCCGCCGAGGAGATGGGCAAGCCGCTCGCCCAGGGCGTCGGGGAGGCGCAGCTGTGCTCCCAGATCTTCCGCTACTACGCGGACAACGCCCAGCAGCTGCTGGCGGACGACGCCCTCCCCGCCCACGGCGCCAACTCGACGCGCGTGGAGAAGGAGCCGCTCGGCGTCCTCCTCGGCGTGATGCCGTGGAACTACCCCTACTACCAGCTGGCCCGGTTCATCGCCCCCAACCTGCTGCTGGGCAACACCCTGCTGCTCAAGCCCGCCTCCATCTGCGCGGCCTCCGCCCTGCGGCTCGAGGAGCTGCTCACCGAGGCCGGCCTCCCGGAGGGCGTCTACCAGACGCTGCTCGTGGGCTCGGACCGGATCGACGGCATCATCGCCGACCCGCGGGTCCAGGGCGTCTCCCTCACCGGCAGCGAGGGCGCGGGCGCCTCCGTGGCCGCCGCGGCCGGTCAGCACCTGAAGAAGGCCGTGCTGGAGCTGGGCGGCTCCGATCCGTTCATCGTCCTCGGCGGCGACCTCGACGCCGTGGCCGCGACGGCGGCAAAGGCGCGGCTGAGCAACGCCGGGCAGGCCTGCAACTCGCCCAAGCGGATGATCGTCCTCGACGAGCACTACGACGAGTTCGTGGAGAAGCTCACCGCCGCGTTCAAGGACGCGACCGTCGGCGACCCCCGCGAGGAGGGCACCCAGGTCGGCCCCATGTCCAGCACCTCCGCTCGGGAGGACCTGATGGAGCTGGTGGACGACGCCGTCTCCCACGGGGCGCAGGTGCGCACCGGCGGTCACGCCCGTGCCGGCGCCGGCGCCTTCATGGAGCCGACCGTGCTCACCGGGGTGACCCGCGAGATGCGCGCCTGGTCCGAGGAGCTCTTCGGTCCGGTCGCCGTCGTGCACCGGGCCGCGGACGTCGACGAGGCCGTCGCCCTGGCCAACGAGTCCGACTTCGGCCTCAGCGGCTCGGTGTGGTCCGACGACCTCGAGCTCGCCGAGGCCACGGCCCGCCGCCTCGACGTGGGCATGGCCTTCGTGAACGAGCACGGCACCACCCAGGCCGGGCTGCCCTTCGGCGGTGTCGGCCGCTCGGGCTTCGGCCGCGAGCTGGGCCCCTACGGCGTGGACGAGTTCGTGAACAAGCGCCTGGTCCGCGTCGCGGACCCCGTCACCAGCGCCTCCGCCTGACACCCGCCCTCGTCGGAGGGCCTTCGCCCCGGGGAGGGGCCGCGCACCGCCGCGGCCCCTCCCCGGGGCGTTCCCGACTAGTGTGGGTCCCATGCCCGAACCCACCCCTGCCTCGCTGCGCATCGCCGTGCTCCTGGACTGTGACAACGTCTCGCCCAAGTACGCCGGCCTGATCCTCGAGGAGCTGGCCACGTACGGCACGCCCACCATCAAGCGCGCCTATGGGGACTGGACCACCACGAACCTCAACGGCTGGAAGAAGGCGCTCAACGAGCTCGCCATCCAGCCCGTGCAGCAGTTCGCGTACACGATCGGCAAGAACTCCTCGGACTCGGCGCTGATCATCGACGCGATGGACCTGCTCTGGATGGGCAACGTGGACGCGTTCGCGCTGGTCTCCTCCGACTCCGACTTCACGCGCCTGGCCACCCGCCTGCGCGAGTCCGGCAAGCGCGTGATCGGCCTGGGCGCCCGCAAGACCCCCGCCTCCCTGCGCAACGCCGTGGACCAGTTCATCTACCTCGAGCTGCTCGGCACCCACACGGACGACGTCGACGACGCCGAGCCGGCCCCCTCCCTCGAGGCCGACCCCTCCCCCAAGGACATCCGCGAGGCCAAGGAGGGCCCGTCCACGGGCAACCGGCGCTCCGGTGGCCGGTCCAAGGCCAAGGGGTCCGCGCGGACGAGCGAGCCTGCCGAGCCCGCCGAGGCCCCCGCGGCGGACGCTCCCGCCGCCGATCGTCCCGGGTCCGACGCGCCGGTCGATGAGACCACCGCCGCCCCGCAGCGCACCGTGCGCGGCCGCGGGCGCGGCGCGGGCCGCGGCTCAGTCCTGGTGGACGTGGAGTCGGACGAGGTCATCACCCCCGCCGAGGACCCCACCCCGCCGGACGTGCGCGCGGACGACGACGACGAGCCCGCCTCCCGCATCAACCTCCAGTCGGCACTGGTCAAGGCCGTCAACGCCACCTCGGGTGACGACGGCTGGGCCTCGCTGTCCCTGATCGGACAGCACATGTCCCGCACCCACGTGGACTTCGACCCGCGCGACTTCGGCCATGCCAAGCTCTCCACGCTCGTGGCGGACCAGCCGTACCTCGAGACCCGCACGGAGGGCCGGTCCATGGAGGTCTCCCTCAAGCAGCGCCGCCGCCGGGGCTGACCTGTTCACCCACACGTCACCTCCGTCCGGCACAGTGGGCCCATGGCCAACACCCTCGAATTCCTCCGCGGCGTCGACCGTCTGCACGCCTTCTACACGGAGAACGTGCGCATGCTGGCGCACGCGTACGACCTCACCGACGAGGAGGCGTCGCAGCTGCTGTCCAACATGGGCTTCAACAATGTGGCCGTGGCGATCCTCCGCAAGCCCCGCGTCGACATCCTCGGCACCCTCGGTGCACGGCCCGAGGACGAGACCCACACGCACCCCGTCGTCGATCCGGACACGGACGACGACGCCGGCCCCGCCTCCGCCTGAGCAGTCGGCTCAGCCGGCGGTGGCCCGCCGGACGGCCTCCGCGACGCCCGCGGCGTCCGGCGTCGTCGCCTGGGCGGCCACGGGCATCCCGGCCGTCTCCATGGCACGCCGCGTCGGGGCTCCGAGCGCGATGCACGGCACCGCCCCCGAGAGAAGCGCGTCCTCCGCGGGACCGTCCAGCAGCTCCTCCACCGCGCTGGGGCTGGTGAGCACCAGAACGGTCCCCTCCGGCTGCCGGCCGAACTCAGCCGGAGTGACCACGTCCGCCCCCGGCGGGTCCGCCGGCAGCAGGCGCCGGGCGGGATCGCCCGGGTACGCCACGGTGCGGTACGCCTCCACGCGGTCCACCGCCCAGCCGCGCTCCCGCAGCCCCGCCGCGAGGTCGTCCGAGGCCCGCGCGGACTGCGGGAGCAGCAGCCGCTCCCCCGCCCGCGCCGGACCCGGCAGCCCGGCCAGGATGCCGGCGGCCGAGCGGTCCGCCTCCGGCACCCACACCCCACCGACCATCCCGGCCTCACGCAGCACCCGCACGGTGCCCGGCCCGGTGGCGGCCACCCGCACGCCGGCCGCCACGTTCCCGTCCCAGCCCGCCGCCGCCAGGGCGCGCGCTCCGTTCGGGCTCGTCACCACCAGCACCGCGTACTCGCCGGCCCCGAGCGCGGCGACGGCCTCACGCAGGTGCGCGAGGCCGTCGTCGTCGGGAAGCAGGGTGTCCGTGGCGGGCAGGAAGCCGACCTCGAATGGGACGCCGTCCGGGCCGTCCGTGGCCCGCAGCCCCGCCTCGAGGTCCCCAGCCTGCGCCGGGCGGCGGGTCAGGAGCAGGCGCACGTCAGGCCTCGGCGTCCGCGGACCCGGGCAGCTCCTCACCGACGACGCCCGTGCCGGGCACGTCCGAGGTGACCTGCTCCGGGTCGTCCTTCGCCGCCCCCCGCGCGGTGCCCGGCAGCAGGTCCGCACCCTCGGCGAGGAACTGCTCGGCCAGGTGCACGCCGAGCGCGCCGGCGGCCAGGAACAGGGTGTCCTCGAGCCACTCGTCGGCCGCGGCCGGGTCGTCCGCCACGTCCCCGGGCACGGGGTCCAGCTGCACGGAGGAGGTGCGGCGCAGCACCTGGGAGCCGTCCATCGCAGCGACCATGGCGGACATCACGATCCGCGGGGCGGGCGTGCCGTCCTCGGCCTCCCCCTCCTCCACGTGCGCCACGGCGCCGATCGGAGCGGCGCAGCCGGCCTCCAGCCGCAGCAGCAGGGCCCGCTCGGCGCTGACGGCCACGTGCGTGTCGCGGTCGTCGACCAGCTCGAGCGCAGCGCGCAGGCGGCCGGCGTGGGAGTCCGGATCCAGGGCGGACTCCACCAGCAGCGGCCCGTCCTCCTCCCGGATCTCCACCGCGAGCGCCCCCTGGCCGGGGGCCGGGAGCATGACGTCGGGGTCGATCCGCTCGGTGATCACGTGCTGCAGGCCCAGCCGGTCGAGCCCGGCGCACGCGAGCACCACGGCGTCGAGGTCACCCCGCGGGGATCCCTTGGCGGCGGGGGCGTCGTCGTCGTGCTGCTCCAGGCCGGGCACGCGGGCCAGGCGCGTCTGCACGTTGCCCCGGATGTCCACGAGCTCCAGGTCCGGGCGCAGCGCCCTGAGCTGGGCCACGCGGCGGGGTGAGCCCGTCCCCACCCGCGCACCCTCGGGCAGGGTGGCCAACGTGAACCCGTCCCGCGCGCACAGGGCGTCCCGCAGGTCCGCGCGCGGCGGCACCGCGGCGATCTCCAGGCCCGGGGGCTGCGCGGCGGGCAGGTCCTTGAGCGAGTGGACGGCGAGGTCCACGCGGCCGTCCAGGACCGCCGCGCGCAGGGCCGAGGCGAACACGCCCGTGCCGCCCAGGGTGGCCAGGGACCCGGTGGTCACGTCCCCCTCGGTGCGGATCACCACGAGCTCGTGCCCCAGGCCGGAGCGCTCGGTGAGCGCCTCGGCCAGGTGGCGGGTCTGCGTGGTGGCCAGGGCCGAGCCCCGCGTGCCCACCGTCACGGCGGTCGCGGGGCCCGGCCCGGCCTGGTCCTCGAGGGTCACGGGGTGTCGGCCTCCTCCGGGGCCTCGGCCTGGCCGGCCTCGTGCTCGGCGAGGCCGCGCACGGGGGCGTCCACCGCGGAGGTGGTGGGACGGACGGAGCCGTCCCGCATCACCTTCACGCAGCAGTTCGGGCGGCACACGTCGTACCAGGCCGGGAAGCAGCCGGTCGACGCACGGCCCTCGCGGCGGCCCAGGCGCTCCTCCACGAGGTCCGCCAGGCCCGCCACGAACCGCGGGTCGGTGCCCGGGGTGGGGCTGCGGCGGAACGCGACGCCGAGCTCGCCGGCGGTCTCCTTCGCCTCGGTGTCCAGGTCCCACACCACCTCCATGTGGTCGGAGACGAAGCCCACGGGCACGACGACGAACCCCGCCACCGCGCGGCCCTGCGCGTCCGCGGGGGCGTCCGGGCCGGCGAGGGCCTCCATCGCGTCGTTGATGTCCGGCTCGAGCCACGGCACGTGTGGGGCGCCGGAGCGCGACTGGTACACGAGCGACCAGTCCACGCCCTCGGCCTCGGGCACGCGGGCGAGGATCTCGCGGATCACGTCGAGGTGCTGGGCGGAGTACACGTCCGCGCCCTCGGCCTCGCCGGGGGCCCCGCCGGCCTGCTCGCGCAGGTCCGCCGCCAGCCCGCGCGGGCCGGCGGCCTCCGCGTCGGCGGTGGGGATCGAGTGCGTGGCGAAGAGCACGTGGATGCGGGCGTCGTCGCCCACCTCGCCGCGCATCGAGATCAGGTCCGAGCGCAGGCCCTCGGCGAAGGGCTCCACGAAGCCGGGGTGGTTGAAGTACTGGCGGGTCTTGTCCAGGTCCAGCTCGCCCTCCAGCCCGGTGGACCGCAGGGCCATGCCCATGTCCTCGCGGTACTGGCGGCAGGAGGAGTAGCAGGAGTAGGCGGACGTGGTGACCGTCAGGATCCGGCGGTGGCCGTCGTCGTGGGCCTGCTTCAGCGTGTCCGGCAGGTAGGGCTCCCAGTTGCGGTTGCCGAAGTACACGGGCAGCTCGATGCCGCGGGAGGCGAACTCCTTCTCGAGCGCGGCGATCAGCGCGCGGTTCTGCGCGTTGATGGGGCTCACGCCGCCGTTGGCGCGGTAGTGCGTGGCCACCTCCTCGAGGCGCTCGTCCGGGATGCCGCGTCCGCGCGTGACGTTGCGCAGGAACGGGATGACGTCCTCCTGGCCCTCGGGCCCGCCGAAGGAGGCGACGATCACGGCGTCGTAGTCCTTGGCGTCCATGACGCCGCGGGCATCGTAGTCGAGGCCCGGGGCGGCCTCCTCGGGGGCGTGCTCGGGACGCGCGGCGTCCTCGGGGACGGGGTGGGTGGGGACGTTCACGGTCTGCTCCTCGCTCATCAGGCCAGCACCTCCGGCAGCTCGGAGGTCTCGACGCGGCGGCCCGTGTAGAACGGGACCTCCTCGCGCACGTGCAGGCGGGTCTCGTTGTTGCGCAGGTGTCGCATCATGTCGACGAGGTCGTTGAGCTCGGGGGCCTCCAGGCCCAGCAGCCACTCCCAGTCGTTGAGCGCGAAGGCGCTCGTGGTGTTGGCCCACACCTGGGGGAAGTCCTGGCCCAGCTTGCCGTGCTCCCGGAGCATGCGGGCGCGCTCCTTGGGGTCCAGCAGGTACCAGTCGTACGAGCGCACGAACGGGTAGAAGCACAGCCAGTCCAGCGGCTTGCGGCCCATCGCGAACGCCGGGATGTGGTCCTTGTTGAACTCCGCCATGCGGTCCGAGCCCATCGCGGAGAGCACCAGGTGGGTGCGCTCCAGCAGGCGGGTGCGGCGCAGGTCGCGGATCGCGGCCTGCAGGGCCTGCGCGGTGTGGGCGTACATCCACACCATCACGTCGCCGGCCTCGCGCATGCCCGAGACATCGTAGACGCCGCGCACGGTGACGCCCGCCCTGCCGAGCGCGGCGACGACGTCGTCGAACTCCTTGACGGCCTTCCGGGCCTCGCGGCCCTCCAGACCGAGCCAGCCCGGCTCGCCCTGCGGCCGGGCGAACACGGTATAGGTGGTGAACCAGTCCTTCCCGGTGAGGTCGGCGGTCTTGTCCTTGCCCATGGTGCTCTTCCTGTTCTGTCGTTCGGTCATGTGCGGTGCCACATCCTCTCAGGCGGCCTCGCCGCGGCCCACGGTGCGCTCGACGCCGGCCACGACGGCGGCCAGGCCGGTGCCGTGCACCCACGAGCCCACCAGGTCCAGCCCCGGCACGTCGGCGGACCAGCGGACCAGGGCGTCCATGGCCTCGCGGTCCGGGCCGTGCTGCGGCGGGATCGGGGCGCGCCAGCGCACCACGGTGGAGTTCAGCACGTCCTCCTGCGCCAGCGGCACGCCCGTCAGTGCGGCGGCGTCCTCGAGGGCCGCGGCGAGCAGCTGCTCGTCCCCGCTGCGGAAGCCCAACTCGTCCGCGTCCCCGCCCTGGCGCCCGTAGGACAGGCGCAGCACGTGGCGGTGCGGGTGGCGGGGCACGCCGTCCCCGTCCGGGCGCGAGACCACGGCGCGCAGCCAGGCCCACTTGGCGGTCGCATGCGTCAGGGCCTTGGCCTGCACCGCGGTGCCCGGGGACACGAGGACGCCGGTGCCGCGCGGGGCGTCGTCGAGGCCGGGGGCCTCGACGACGAGGGTCACCAGAGCGATCCCCTCGCCGGGCTGGGGGCCGGCGGCCGGGTCCAGGGCGTCCTGGCTCATCGGGGCCAGCAGGTGCCACGCGGTGACCCCGTCCACGGCGAGCACCACGCGGTCCACGTCCAGGCCGCGCACCACCTCGTCGTCGCGGTCGGAGATCTGCGCCCACCAGCGGCCGTCCCCGCCCACGCGGGACAGGGCGGCCACGCGCACGCCGCGCAGCACCGTGACGCCGGCCTCGCGCAGGCTGGTCACGAGCCGCCCGGTGACCTTGGCCATGCCGCCGTCGATCCCGGCCACGGCCGCCCCGGGGGTGTGGCCGCCGCGCAGGGCGGCGACGCCGGCGGACAGCGAGCCCGCCTCCACCGCGGCGCGGAGCAGGCCCGGGGCCACGCGCTCCACGTCCACGACGGCGGGATCGGCGGAGTGCACGCCGGCGACGACGGGGGCCACCAGGCGTCGGAGGACCTCCTCGCCGAGGCGGTCCGTGACCAGCTCGGCCACGGTGACGGGCGTCCCCGCGGCCAGCGCCTGCGCCCAGCGGTCCATGGGGGTGTGCTCGTCCTCGCGGGCCCGCTCCAGCCCCGCGGGGCTCAGGGCGGCCGCGACGTCGGGGGCGTGCAGGTCGCCCGGGACGCCCACCAGGCCGAGGCGCGGCGCGGGGTGGGCGCCGTCCGGACCGTGCAGCCACGAGCCCAGCGGCTCGGGGGCCACCACGTGCTCGTCCAGACCGAGCTCGTCCACGAGGGCCTGCATCGCGGTGCCGCGCACCGCGTAGGACTCGGCGCCGCCGTCCAGTTCGAGGGTCTGCGCCTCGGGCGTGCCGGAGTCGGACGCGGAGGGCACGTCCAGGAAGCGCGAGGACAGCGTGCCGCCCAGCACCGAGGTCGCCTCCGCCAGGGTCACCTCCCAGCCCTGCTCGCGGAGCCGGCGGGCGGCGAGCAGGCCGGCGATCCCGCCGCCGACCACGAGGGCCGTGCCGGTCATGCCTGACCTCCCTCCCCCACGGGCAGGGCGTGGATGAGTTCCACCACCCGGGTGAGGACCTCGGGATCGGTCTCCGGCGGCACCCCGTGCGCAAGGTTCACCACGTGGCCCGGGGCGGCCGCACCGGAGGCGACCACATCGCGCACGTGCGCCTCGAGCACCTCCCACGGGGCGCCCAGCAGGGCGGGGTCGATGTTGCCCTGCAGCGGCACCGCGCCGCGGCCGTCCGGGCCGGGGTGCGCCGCGAGGCGGCGGTGCGCCTCGGCGAGGGTGATGCGGTGGTCCACGCCCACCGCGGTGGCGCCGGCGTCGCGCAGGTGGGGCAGGAACTCGCCCGTGCCGGTGCCGAAGTGCAGCAGCGGGGCGCCGTCCACCGCGGCGGGGCCGGCGATGTCCGCCACGTGCGCGAACGCCGCTGCGGAGTGGGGCTGGACGTGGCGCAGGTAGTCCTCCGCGGAGAGCGAACCCGCCCACGAGTCGAACAGCTGGGCGGCCGATGCGCCCGCCTCGAGCTGGGCTCGGAGGAATTGGCCGGAGACCGTGGCGGCCCACCCGGCCAGGGCGGCCCACGTGGCCGGGTCGCCGTGCATCATGCGGCGCGGTCCCATGTGGTCGCGGGACGGGCGGCCCTCCACCATGTAGGCGGCCAGGGTGAACGGGGCTCCGGCGAAGCCGATCAGGGGGCGGTCGCCGAGCTCGGCGACCGTGCGGGCCACGGCCTCGCGGATGACGTCCAGCGCGTCGTCCGCGAGCGCGGGCAGGGCGGCGGCGTCCTCGGCGGTGCGCACAGGGTGGCCCAGCACAGGCCCCACGCCGGGCTGGATCTCCACGTCCACGCCCGCCAGGCGCAGCGGCACCACGATGTCGGAGAAGAAGATGGCCGCGTCCACGTCGTGCCGACGCACGGGCTGGAGGGTGATCTCGGCGGCGAGCTCGGGCTGCAGGCAGGATTCGAGCATGCCGATGCCCTCGCGCACGCGGCGGTACTCCGGCAGCGAACGGCCCGCCTGCCGCATGAACCACACGGGGTTCCGGGAGGGCTCCTGCCCCCGCAGGGCCCGGACGAGCGGGCTCAGGGCGGTGGAACGGGCGGGATCGGCGGTGCGCAGGGGGTGCTCGGCCGGCAGGCCGGTCGGCGCGTCGGAGGACGTGGTCTGAGCGGACATGCCTCCCATTCTCCCACCGACCGCGGCGCGGGGCCGCATCGGCCCGGAGATCGACGACGTCACCCGGCGGCCGCCTCCCCCGGCGGGCGCCGTGACGGCGCTAGGATGGACGGCGCTGTGACTGTCTTCTCCCTCGTGGCATCCCACAAAGACCTGAGCCTGGACACGGTGGCCCGCCTGAGCGCGGGGACCGCCGGCGTCGGGGCCGCCCTGACCGCCGACCGGGCGGACGGGGCCGTCGTGCTGTCCACATGCAACCGCGTGGAGGTCTACGCGGAGGCCCGCGACGGAGACGTGGACGCCGCGCGTGAGCGGCTGGTGGCCGCGATCGCCGAGCGCAGCGAGCTGCCCGCGGAGTCCGTCCGCTCCGCGTTCCGCGTGCTCGATGCCGAGGCCACCGCCCGACACCTGTTCGAGGTGGGTGCCGGCCTGGACTCCGCGGTGGTGGGCGAACGGGAGATCGCCGGCCAGGTGCGCCGCGCCCTCGTCGAGGCGCGCGCCGAGGGCACGGCCACGGGCTCTCTCGTGCGACTCTTCGAGTCCGCCACGCGCACGGCCAAGGACGTGGGGGCCCGCACCGCGCTCGGCGCCACGGGCCGTTCGGTGGTCTCGGTGGCCCTCGACCTCACGGAGGAGCTCCGCGGGCTCACGGACGAGACCGCGCGCCGCGAGTTCTGGTCCGGCGCCGCCGTCCTGCTGATCGGCACGGGCGCATACGCCGGCACCACGCTCGCCCAGCTCGCCGAGCGCGGCGCCGAGGCCGTGGGCGTCCACTCCGCCTCGGGCCGGGCCGCCCAGTTCGTGGGCGACCGCGGCGGCTGGGCCATGGCTCTGGGCGGCGCGGACGTCGCGGGGGCGGCCGCGGAGGCGGACGTGATCATCGGCTCCTCCGGCGGAGACCGGCAGATCAGCCCGGAGCGCCTCGCGGAGCTGCGCGCCGGCACCGACCGCCCGCTCACCGTGGTGGACCTCGCGCTGTCCCGCGACTTCGATCCGGCCGTCGCGGAGCTCGACGGCGTGGACCTGATCACTCTGGAGTCGGTGCGCCTGGCCGCGCCCGAGCAGGCCGAGGCCGCCGTCGCGGAGGCCCGTGCCCTCGTGACCGGGGCCGTGGCCGAGTACTCCGCCGCCCGCCGCGGCCGCACCGCGGACGAGGCGATCAAGGCGCTGCGGCGGCACACCACCGCCGCCCTCGACCGGGAGATGGAGCGGGTGCGCGCCCGGCACGGATGCACGGCCGCCGCCGAGGAGGTCCACTTCGCCCTGCGCCGCATGGTGAACCAACTCCTCCACGTCCCGAGCGTGCGGGCCCGTGAGCTCGCCGCCGACGGCCGGCTGGACGAGTACGAGCACGCCCTCGAGGTGCTCTTCCAGATCCCCGCACCGGCGGCAGCGCGGGCCGAGCCCGTCGCGCCGGACGGCTGCCCCGCCCAGGAGACCGGGGAAGACGACGTCGCCCGGAGAAGCGCCTGACCATGACCGAGACCACCTCACGCCCCACCCGCATGCCCCGCGCCGAGCGCCGCGTCCAGCTGATGGACGTGGCCCGCGCCGTGTTCGCGGAACAGGGCTACGCCGGCGCCGCGATGGACGAGATCGCCGCGCGCGCCCAGGTGTCCAAGCCGGTGCTGTACCAGCACTTCTCCGGCAAGCACGAGCTGTTCCTCGCCCTGCTCGACGGGGAGGTCACCGAACTGGACCGCCGACTGACCGCGGCGATCGAGTGCACGGACGACAACCGCCAGCGCGCCCACGGCATGGTCCACGCGGTCTTCGCCTACATGGACACCCCCGAGCGCTCGCACCGCCTGATCTTCGAGTCCGGCGCCGAGCACGACCCCGAGGTGCAGCGCCGGGTGGAGGCGGTGCGGGAGTCGATCGCGGCCCAGATCACCCGGATCCTCTCCACCGACACCGTGGTGGAGGGCGTGCTGGCGCAGGTCGTCGCGCGCGGCGTCGTCGAGATGGTGCTGGGCGCCGCCCGGCACTGGGCGGACCACGTCCACGAGGACCGCCGTCCCACAGCCCAGGACACCGCGGAGGCCGTCGAGCAGGTGCTGTGGCTCGGCCTCGAGGCCATCCCGGACCGCCCCGTCGAGGGCCGACACCCCCGTTACGCCCGCGGGTGAACGGCGCGCGCGTCCGGTCCTTCCCCCGGACCCCCTCCCGTAGGCTGGCCGCTGACCGCTAGACCCCGCCCACGAGAGGAACGTGAGGACCATGGAGATCCGCATCGGTGTGCAGCATGTCGGCCGCGAGGTCGTCCTGGAGAGCGAGCAGACCGCCGAGGAGGTGCGGACGCTCGTGGACGCCGCGATCGCCGACGGCTCGGTGCTCTCCCTGACCGACGCCAAGGGCCGGCAGGTCGTGGTCCCGGGCGATCGCATCGGCTTCGTGGAGATCGGCGCCCGCAAGTCCGGCCCCCTGGGCTTCGCCGCCGTTTGATCCCGGCCCGGCCATGCCGCATCACGCCCTCGCGGTGCACGGTGAGGAGGACGCCGCCCTCGGCGCCCGGCTCGCCGCCCTGCGCGCCGAGCTCGAACTGCCCGCGGAGTTCCCTGCGGCCGTGCTCGCGGAGGCCGAGGCCGCCGCGGCGTCCGTCCTCGCGCAGGCCGCCGCGGACCCGGGGCGCGAGGACCTGACGGCCGTGCCGTTCGTGACCGTGGACCCGGCCGGGTCCACGGACCTCGACCAGGCCCTGCACCTCGCGGACGCCGGAGACGGCGCGCTCACCGTGCGGTACGCGATCGCGGACGTCCCTGCGTTCGTGACCCCCGAGGGCGCGGTGGACGCCGAGGCCCGGCGCCGCAGCCAGACCGTGTACCTGCCGGACGGCCGCGTCCCCCTGCACCCGGCCGTGCTCAGCGAGGACGCCGCCTCCCTCCTCCCGGAGCAGGACCGGCCCGCGTTCGTCTGGACGTTCACGCTCGCGGAGGACGGCACGGTCACGGACACCGCACTGAGCCGGGCGCGGGTCCGCTCGCGTCTCCAGCTGGCCTACCCCGAGGTCCAGGCGTTCCTGGACGACGCCGCGGCCCCCGTCGCGGCCTTGTGGCCCGCGGAGGTGCGCGCGTCGCTGGCCCTGCTCCCCGAGGTCGGGGCACGGCGCACCGCGCAGGAGGCCGCGCGCGGCGGCGCCTCCCTGAGCATGCCGGACCAGGAGATCGCGGTGGTGGACGGGCGCTACCGGATCACCCGCCGCGTCCCCCTGCCCGCGGAGGACCACAACGCCCAGCTGTCCCTGATGACCGGTATGGCCGCCGCGGAGATCATGCTCCAGGCTGGCGTCGGGATCCTGCGCACCATGCCCGCCGCGGACGAGGAGGCGGTGGACGCCTTCCGCGCCCGCACGCGCGCCCTGGGACTGCCGTGGGAGCCCGGCACCGACTACGGGACGTATCTGCGCTCGGTGGACCCGGCCGACCCCCGGGGCCTGGCCGTGATGCACGCCGCCACCTCCCTCTTCCGGGGCGCCGGGTACACCGCGTTCGACGCGCGGGCGGAGGACCCGGCGCTGCGCACGCCGCCGGAGGACCCCGGGCAGGCGGCCCTGGCTGCGCCGTACGCCCACGCCACCGCACCCCTGCGCCGGCTCGTGGACCGGTTCGTGCTGGTTCTGTGCCACGCCCACGTCACGGGCGCTGAGCCCCCCGCGTGGGCCCGGGCCGCCCTGCCGGAGCTGCCCGCGCTGATGGCTGAATCGGGTCGGCGTGCGTCCGCGGCCGACCGCGCCGCCGGGGAGCTCGTGGAGGCCGCCGTGCTGGCGGAGCACGTCGGCGCGGTCCTGACCGGGTCCGCGGTCCGCTCCACCGAGCGCGGCACGGACGTCCAGGTCACCGAGCCGCCCGTGGCGCTGCGCGTGCCCGGGCGGGCCGAGCCCGGCACGGACGTGTCCGTCCGGATCGACGCCGTGGACGTGGCCACGGGGACGGTCACCGCCTCGGGGGTAGACTGGCCGGACAGCACACGCTGACCCGGGATGACCGGTCGCATCTGATCACCCCGCCTCGCCGTCCGCCGACTCCGGCCGACGGTGCACGACCTGCCGGATCCGGCACGGGCCCGCGTTCGCACCGCGGCCCAGACCGGTTCCACGGGGCCCGACCCGGCCCCGCCCGTGTTCCCCGCGATCGGCTCTCCACCACCGCGCCCGGCACGCCCGAGGACGGCCTCGATGAGGCCGCGGCGCATGAGACGAACTGCGAGACCCATGACCGAGAACACCCCCGCACCCGAGACCGAGCCGGACGTCGCCGACGTCGCCGCGGACACCGTCACCCCCGAGACGGCCCCCGCCGAGCCCGATCAGACCTTCGCCGACTTCGGCGTCGAGGAGCCCATCGTCCGCGCCCTGGCGGAGAAGGGCATCGAGCACCCCTTCCCCATCCAGGCGATGACCCTGCCCGTGGCCCTCGGCGGCCACGACATCATCGGCCAGGCCAAGACCGGCACCGGCAAGACCCTGGGCTTCGGCATCCCCGCGCTGCAGCGCGCCGTGGGCCCGGGCGAGGACGGCTGGGCCGAGCGCGAGGCCGACGGCCGCGCCGGCGCCCCCCAGGCCCTGATCGTCGCCCCCACCCGCGAGCTGGCCGTCCAGGTCGCCGGCGACCTCGTGGCCGCCGCCAAGCACCGCCCGCTGCGCATCGCCACCATCTACGGCGGCCGCGCCTACGAGCCCCAGATCGAGGAGCTGCAGCGCGGCGTCGAGATCGTCGTCGGCACCCCCGGGCGCCTGATCGACCTCATGCGGCAGAAGCACCTGCGCCTGGACCACGTGGCCACCGTGGTCCTGGACGAGGCGGACGAGATGCTGGACCTCGGCTTCCTCCCGGATGTCGAGACGCTGCTGTCCGCCGTGCCCGCCGCCCGTCAGACGATGCTGTTCTCCGCCACCATGCCCGGCCCCGTCGTCGCGATGGCCCGCCGGTACATGACCCGGCCCACGCACATCCGCGCGCACGACCCCGAGGACGAGGGCATGACGAAGAAGGACATCCGTCAGCTCGTCTACCGCGCCCACCACATGGACAAGGACGAGCTCGTGGCGCGGGCCCTGCAGGCGGAGGGCCGTGGCCGGACCATCGTGTTCACCCGCACCAAGCGCACCGCCGCGCGCGTGGCGGACGAGCTCACCCAGCGCGGCTTCGCGGCGGGCCCGCTGCACGGCGACCTCGGCCAGGGCGCGCGTGAGCAGGCCCTGCGCGCGTTCCGCAGCGGCAAGGTGGACATCCTGGTGGCCACCGACGTCGCCGCCCGCGGCATCGACGTCGACGACGTCACGCACGTGGTCAACTTCCAGGCACCGGAGGACGAGAAGACCTACGTGCACCGTGTGGGCCGCACCGGCCGTGCCGGCCACAAGGGCACCGCCGTGACCCTCGTGGACTGGGAGGACATGCCGCGCTGGTCCCTGATCGACAAGGCCCTGGGCCTCGGCCAGCCGGAGCCGCGGGAGACCTACTCGTCCTCGCCGCACCTGTTCGAGGACCTCGGCATCCCGAAGGGCACCAAGGGGCGCCTGCCGAAGGAGAAGCGCACCCTCGAGGGTCTCGGGGCCGAACGCCTCGAGGACCTCGGCGGCCCCGAGTCGAAGGAGCGCGACCGCGGCGGCCGCGGGGGCCGGTCCCGCGACGGCGGGCGTGGCGGGCGCGGCGGCCGGCGTGGGAGCGAGCGCGGCGGGGAGCGCCGCGAGCAGATCGGAAGAGCG
>NZ_JAKNUW010000013.1 GCF_023155805.1 Micrococcus lacusdianchii
GACGCCCCGGCCAGACCGGCGCGCAGCCGCCCCCGCGGCCCGCCGACGCCGAGCGCCCGGCGGGAACGCGCGGCCCCCGCGGCGGCACCGTCCGCGTCGACGGCGTCGCTCCCGTCCCGGCCGGCCTCGCCACGTCCGGACCCGGTGCGGTCCGCGGGGTCGCCCCCGTCCTCGTCGTCGTTGCTCACGAAGGAGAACACGTCGAGGTCGTCGTCGGGCTCATTCTCACGCCACTGCGGGGTCTCGGGCGGGGTGCTCATCGGTCGGTCTCCTCCTCGGCGGCCACACCGGCCCACGTGCCGGTGCGCCGCTGCTCGTCGAGCGCGGACTGCAGGATGGCCACGGCAGCGGCCTGGTCGATCACGTCGCGGCTGTCCTTGACCCGGCGCCCGGCCCGGTGGAGGCCCGCCTGGGCCGTCACCGTGCTCAGGCGCTCGTCCACGAGTCGGACGGGCACGAGCCGACCGCCCCGCGCCAAGCGCTCGCGGACGGCTCCCGCGTAGGAGAGCGCGTCCTCGGTGGACGGAGTGCTCTCCCCACGCAGGTTCAGCGGCAGGCCGACCACCACGGCCACGACGTCCAGCTCCGCGGCGTGGCCGGCGAGCTCGTCGAGGTCGCGCCGGCCGCGCGCATCGCGGCGGAGCGTGGCCACGGGAGTCGCCACGAGGCCGTCCGGGTCGGACGAGGCCAGGCCCACCCGGGACCGACCGACGTCCACCGCGAGCATCCGCCCGCGCACCACGGCGTCCACGGGGGCAGGCCTCAGGCGTCCCGCACGGCGGCGCGCACCGCGTCCAGGGCCTGCTCCACGGCGGAGACGTCCTGGCCGCCGCCCTGGGCGACGTCGTCCTTGCCGCCGCCTCCGCCGCCGAGCACGCCGGTGGCGGTCTTGACCATGGCGCCGGCCTTGAGCCCGGCGGCACGCGCGGCCTCGTTGGTGGCCACCACGACGAGCGGACGGCCCTTGGCCTCGCCGGTCAGGGCGACGAGCACGGGGGTCCCCGCGGCGTTGCCGGCGGCGTTCTCGAGGCGGGAGCGGAGATCCAGGACGAGGGAGCGCAGCTGGTCGCCGGCCACCTCGCCCACATGGTGGGCGAGGACCGTGACGGAGACGCCGGCCGTCGTCGTGACGTCCCGGGCCTGCGCGGCGAGGGTGCCGGCCTGCGCCTGGAGGGCCTTGGCCTGGAGGTCGGCGACCTGCTTCTCGGCGGCCTTGAGCCGGTCCATGGTGGCGGTGATGCGGTCCTTGAGCTGATCCGCGGGTGCCTTGAACATCTCGGACAGGTCGGAGACGAGGGTGCGCTCCGCGGCCAGGTGGCGGAACGAGTCGAGGCCCACGAGCGCCTCCACGCGGCGGTTGCCCGAGCCCACGGACTGCTCGCCGAGCAGGGTCAGCGAGCCGATCTGCGCCGTGCGGCCCACGTGGGTGCCGCCGCAGAGCTCACGGGACCACGCGCCGTCGATCTCCACCACGCGCACCCGGTCACCGTACTTCTCCCCGAACAGGGACATGGCGCCCAACTTCCGGGCCTCGTCCAGGGACATCTCCTGGGTGAGGACCTGGTGGTCGTCGCGGATGGCGATGTTGACCACGTCCTCGATCTCCGAGCGCGCCATGGCGGACACCGCCTCCGCCCAGCGGAAGTCGAAGCGCAGGTAGCCCTCCTTGTTGAAGGAGCCGGACTGCGTGGCCTCCGGGCCGAGGATCTGGTGCAGCGCGGCGTGCACCAGGTGCGTGCCGGAATGCGCCTTCTCGCCGTCCAGGCGGCGCTGCAGGTCGATCCGGCCGACGGCGTCGGCGCCCACGGGCACCTCGCCCTCCGTGACGCGGACCCGGTGCACGGAGAGGCCCTTGACCGGGGCCTGCACGTCGAGCACCTCGAGGGTGAAGCCGTCCCCCGTGATCAGGCCGGTGTCCGCGGCCTGGCCGCCGGACTCGGCGTAGAACGGCGTGGCGTCCAGGACGAGCTCGACCTCCTGGCCGGCCCCGGCGGAGGGGACTTCTTCACCGCCGGCCAGCAGGCCGCGGACCACGGACTCGGTGGTGTGCTCGGTGTAGCCGGTGAAGTGGGTCTGACCCTCGGCGCGCAGTCGCTGGTACACGGCGGTGTCCCCGTGGCCGGACTTCTTGGCCTTGGCGTCCGCGCGGGCGCGATCCCGCTGCTCGGCCATCAGGGCGCGGAAGCCCTCCTGGTCCACGGCGACGCCGGCCTCCTCCGCGATCTCGAGGGTCAGCTCGATCGGGAAGCCGTACGTGTCGTGCAGCTCGAACGCGTCCGTGCCGGCCACGCCGGCACCGGCGTCGCGGGCCTGGGCCAGCGCCGCGTCCAGGCGCGCGGTGCCGGCGGCGATCGTGCGCAGGAACGCCTTCTCCTCCGCGTAGGCGATCCGGGAGATGCGCTCGAACTCGTCCGCCACCACCGGGTAGGCGCCGGCCATCGCGTCCCGAGAGACCGGCAGCAGCTCGGGGAACACCGGCTCCGTGACGCCCATCAGGCGCAGGGCGCGGACCACGCGGCGGATCAGGCGGCGCAGCACGTAGCCGCGGCCCTCGTTGCCGGGGGTCACGCCGTCGCCGATCAGCATGAGCGCGGAGCGCACGTGGTCGGCCACCATGCGCAGGCGCACGTCGTCCTCGTAGTGCGGGTCGGCCGGGTCCTCGGTGGAGGTGTAGGACTTCCCGGCCAGCTCGGCGGCGCGGTCGAGCACGGGACGCACCTGGTCGGTCTCGTACATGTTCTCCACGCCCTGCAGGATCATCGCCAGGCGCTCGAGGCCGAGGCCGGTGTCGATGTTCTTGTTCTGCAGCTCGCCGGCCACGTCGAAGTCCACCTTGGAGCGGACCTGGGAGAGCCGGTACTGCATGAACACGAGGTTCCAGATCTCGATGTACCGGGTGTCGTCCGCCGCCGGACCGCCCTCGGCGCCGTACGCGGGGCCGCGGTCGTAGAAGATCTCCGAGCAGGGGCCGCCCGGGCCGGGCTGGCCGGTGTTCCAGTAGTTGTCCGCCGTGCCCATGCGCTGGATGCGCTCGGCGGGAACTCCGACGTCCTCGCGCCAGATGCGCGCGGCCTCGTCGTCCTCCTCGTACACGGTGACCCACAGGCGCTCGGGGTCCAGGCCGAACCCGCCGTCCGCCACCGCCGTGGTCAGCAGCTCCCAGGCCAGGGGGATGGCCTTCTCCTTGAAGTAGTCGCCGAAGGAGAAGTTTCCACACATCTGGAAGAACGTGCCGTGGCGGACGGTCTTGCCCACCTCTTCGATGTCCGCGGTGCGGATGCACTTCTGCACGGACACGGCGCGGGGCGCGGGAGGGGTCTGCTCCCCCAGGAAGTACGGGATGAACGGGACCATGCCGGCCACGGTGAACAGCAGCGAGGGGTCCGGGGAGACCAGGGAGGCCGAGGGCACGGCCAGGTGGCCGCGCTGCTCGAAGTAGGCCGTCCAGCGGCGGGCGATCTCGTGGGACTTCATGCGTTCGGGTCCTTCGGGGTGGTCGGGGCGGCGGGGACGTCGACGGCCTCGCCGGGGATGGTCATGCGGGCGGACGACGACGGGCGGGCGTCATCCCTCGGTCCTCCGGGCTCACCCGGGCCGGGGACGGTCTCGCCGGGCACGGTGGTGACGGCCGGGCCCAACAGCTGGGACACCCACGGCGGCGCATCGGCCCGCAGGCGCTCCGTGAAGGCCTGGGCGCTCTGGGCAACGGCCTCGGCGGCGGCCTCCCCCACGGCCTGACCGGCGGAACGGCCCAGTCGGGTGGGGTCCAGGGTCTCGCGGACACGGCGGCCCGCCTCCTGCTCGGCGACGCGGCGGCCCGACTCGGCGGCGCGATGGGCGAGCCACCCGGCGGCGGTGCCGGTGCCGAGCAGCAGCAGCGAACGGATCACGATGTCCTCCTGACATGGACGCCCCGGCGGGCGCACGGGCTCCATCGTACCGGCGCGGCCCCGGGGGCCCCGGGACGCCCGGCGTCCGGACAGGCCGCAGGCCCGGCCACCTCCAGGAGGTGACCGGGCCTGCGGGACGCGCGCGGCGTCGTCGTCCCCGGCGTCAGGCCAGGAGGGTGCGGATCAGCGCGCGTAGTACTCGACCACGAGCTGCTCCTCGCAGGTCACGGGGACCTCGGAGCGCTTGGGGCGGCGGGAGAGGGTGGCGCGCAGCTTCTCGATCTCCACGGTCAGGTAGCCCGGGGTGGCGGGCAGGACCTGCTGGTGGGCGCCGGCGGCGGCCAGCTGGAAGGGGACCATCTTCTCCGAGCGCTCGTGCACGTGGATCATCTGGCCCTCCTTCACGCGGAAGGAGGGGATGTCCACACGCTTGCCGTCCACCATGATGTGGCGGTGCACGACGAGCTGGCGGGCCTGCTGGATGGTGCGGGCGAAGCCGGCGCGCAGCACGAGGGCGTCGAGGCGCATCTCGAGGAGCTCGACCAGGTTCTCACCGGTCAGGCCGGCGGTGCGCTTGGCCTCCTCGAAGTAGCGGCGCATCTGGGCCTCGCGGATGTTGTACTGGGCGCGCAGACGCTGCTTCTCCTTCAGGCGCACCGCGTAGTCCGAGTCCTGCTTGCGGCGGGCGCGGCCGTGCTGGCCGGGGCCGTACGGACGGCGCTCCATGTACTTCTCGGCCTTGGGGGTCAGGGCGATGCCCAGGGCGCGGGAGTGCCGCACGGTGCGGCGGGTGCGGAGGTTGCCACTCATGGTGGATCTCGCTTTCTTCTCGACGTGCGGCACGGTTCGGGTTTGTCGACGCGGCCCTCGTCGAGGGGCGTGTCACCTGGCCTCCGCGGGTCCATCGGAGAGCTGAGGGGCGTGCCGCCGCCCGTCATCCACTGATGCGCTGCGCTCCCCGACCACGGGCACACGTGTGCCCTCGCAGGAGACCTGCGTCAGATCGGGGGGATCCGTCCGGTGGCGCAGCGCCTGCCAGACAGCGTTCAAGCCTAGCAGAGGCGCGGCGTCTGGCCCGGCGGCGGGATCCTCGCCGCGCGTCGCGGACCTCTTCCCCTGCTTCCCCTGCGCGTTGTGGTCACGACACGCCGCGGCGCGCCCGGTGCTCACGGCGTGTCGTGACCACGACGCGGGGGCGGAAGAAGGGTGCGGTGGCGGGGAGGGTCTCCCTCGGGGCTCAGCCGCCGCGGATGATCCGGCGCAGCGCGTCCACCTGCGCGGAGAGCTGGCGCTCGTGGCCGATCTGCTTGGGCCGGTAGTAGTCCCGGCCCACGAGCGGGTCCGGGGCGTACTGCTGGCGGGCGACGGCGTGGGGCTCGTCGTGGCTGTAGACGTACCCCTCGCCGTGGCCCAGGGCCTTCGCCCCCGGGTAGTGGGAGTCCCGCAGGTGCGGAGGGACGAGTCCGCCGCGGCCGGCCCGCACGTCCGCGATCGCCTCGTTGACCGCGGCGTAGCTGGCGTTGGACTTGGGCGCGGTGGCCAGGTGCGTGACGGCCTGCGCGAGGATGATCCGCCCCTCGGGCATGCCGATCAGCTGCACGGCCTGCGCGGCGGCCACGGCGGTCTGCAGCGCCGTGGGGTCGGCCATGCCCACGTCCTCGGAGGCGGAGATGATCAGGCGCCGGGCGATGAACCTCGGGTCCTCCCCCGCCTCGAGCATGCGCGCCAGGTAGTGGAGCGAGGCGTCCACGTCCGAGCCGCGGATGGACTTGATGAACGCGCTGATGACGTCGTAGTGCTGGTCGCCGTCCTTGTCGTAGCGCTGGACCTGGTGGTCCATCGCCTGGGCGGCGTCCTCCTCGGTGACCTCGACCGGACCCTCCGGGGCGCCACCGTCGGCCTCCCCCGCGGCGGCCGCCGCGCGGTCCAGCCCGACGCCGGCCGCGGCCTCGAGCACGGTAAGGGCCCGCCGCGCGTCGCCGCCGGCCATCCGCACCACGTAGTCGCGCGCACCGGGCGTGAGGGTCACGGTCCCGTTGAGCCCCCGCTCGTCCGCGACGGCGCGGTCCACGAGCGCGGCGAGGTCGGCGTCGTCGAGGGGGCGCAGGGTCAGGAGCAGGGACCGGGAGAGCAGCGGCGCGATCACGGAGAAGGAGGGGTTCTCCGTGGTGGCGGCCACCAGGACCACCCACCGGTTCTCCACGCCCGGCAGCAGGGCGTCCTGCTGCGCCTTGGAGAACCGGTGGATTTCGTCCAGGAACAGCACGGTGGTGCGGTCGTAGAGGTCCCGCTCGCGCTGGGCCTGCTCCATCACCTGGCGGACGTCCTTCACCCCGGCCGTGATGGCGGAGAGCTCCCGGAAGGTCCGACCTTCGGCGCGGGCGATCACGTGGGCGATCGTCGTCTTGCCGATCCCGGGCGGCCCGTAGAGGATCACCGAGCTCGGCCCGGCGGCCTGGCCGGCGGCGGAGGGCTCGGTGAGCTTGCGCAGCGGCGAGCCCGGCTCCTTCAGGTGCGCCTGGCCCAGCACCTCGTCCAGCGTGCGCGGCCGCATCCGCACCGCGAGCGGGGCCGAGGCGTGCGGGCGCGCCACCGTCCCGGTGGGGGCGTCGTCGCCGGCGGCGCCGTGCGCGGAGCTGAAGAGGTCGTCCATGGCCGTCCCAGCCTAGCGAGCGGCGGCGGCGCGGCGGCGGGACACCCGGGGTCCACCCCGCCCTGGCCTGCCGGCCACCGGCGGTTCACCGGTCTCGGGTGGAGTGGGAGGCACTGCCATCCCCACCTGCAGAAGGACCACATATCCCGCTCCACCCGCTCCCGGCTCGCCCGCCTCGGCGCCGCGACCTCCGCCGCCGCCCTGTCCGCCGCCGTCCTGGCGTCCCTGGCGGTCTCCGCCTCCGCTGAGCGCGCCGCCGCTAACCCGTCCGGCAAGACGGTCGAGCTCACCGCCGCCGGCACCCACGAGACCGGCGTCTTCGACGCCTCCGCCGCCGAGATCCCGGCGTTCGACCCCGCGACCGGCCGCCTGTTCGTGGTCAACGCCGAGAAGGGCGCCGTGGACGTGCTCGCGGTCGGCGCGGACGCCGTCCCGGCCTTCGAATCCACCCTCACCGTGGCGGGCCTGCGCGCCGCCGACGGCTCCGTGGTCGACGCCGGCGCCACCGTGAACTCCGCGGCGGTCTCCGACGGCGTCCTGGTCGTGGCCGTCGAGGCCGAGGCCAAGACGGACCTCGGCTGGCTCGCGTTCTACCGGACCGACACCCTCGCCCCGCTCGGCGCCGTCCGCGTGGGCGCGCTGCCGGACTCCGTGGCCGTGTCCCCGAACGGCGCCTATGCCGTGGTGGCGAACGAGGGCGAGCCCGCCGACGACTACGCGGTGGACCCCGAGGGCACGATCTCCGTGGTGATGCTGCAGAAGAACGTCCGCCAGTACGCCCGCCTGTCCCAGGACGCGGTGCGCACCGTGGACTTCCGCGCCTACGACGCCGGCACGCCGCTGCCCGCGGGCGTGCGCGTCTTCGGCCCGGACGTGCCCGTGCCGGCCGGCCAGGAGGAGGCCGGGTACATGGCCCGCAACCTCGAGCCCGAGTACGTGACCATCGGCGACACCGGCCGCACCGCCTACGTCTCCGTGCAGGAGGCGAACGCCGTCGTCGCGATCGACCTGACGTCGGCCACGATCCAGGACTTTTGGGCCCTGCAGCTCACCGACTGGTCGGAGGACGGCCGCCTGGACGCGTCCAACGACGACGGCGGGATCACCCTGCAGAACTGGCCCGTGATGGGCGTGCCCATGCCCGACGGCATCGACTCCTACCGCTGGCGCGGGCAGGACCTGGTGGTCACCGCCAACGAGGGCGACTCCCGCGAGTGGGGCGACGTCGTGGACGCCGAGCGCGTGAAGGACCTCGAGCTCTGCGCCGCCGAGTACCCGGATGCCGAGGCGCTGCAGAAGAAGGCCGCCCTCGGCCGCCTCACCGTGGTCACGGACCTCGGCTACGACGCCGAGCGCGAGTGCCACTCCCAGCTGCACGCCTTCGGCGGCCGCTCGTTCTCCATCTACACCGCGGACGGCGAGCTGCTGTTCGACTCCGCGGGCATGATCGAGGAGCAGATCGTGCGGCTCATCGAGGCCGGTGAGCTCCCCGAGTCCGCGTTCAACGCGAACAACGACGAGACCCCGTCGTTCGACTCCCGCTCGGATGACAAGGGCCCCGAGCCGGAGTCCGTCGTCGTCGGGCAGGTCCAGGGCCGCACCTACGCGTTCGTGGGCCTGGAGCGCATCGGCGGCGTGATGGTCTTCGACATCACCGACCCGACCAAGGCCGCCTACGTGGACTACGTCAACGAGCGGAACTGGGACGCCGAGGGCGACGACGCCGCCGCGGGCCTGGGCGACATGGGCGCCGAGGGGCTGACGTTCGTCCCGGCGCACGAGTCCCCCTCGGGCGAGGCGCTGCTGATCGTGGCCAACGAGGTCTCCGGGTCCACGACCGTCTACGAGGTGGAGCCGACCCGGGCCCGCTGACCCGCCACTCCTCTTCCCCGTCGGGCGGTCTCGGTTGACTTGTCACGGGTGTCCGGCCCCCGGACCCGTGACAAGTCAACCCGAACGGGGAGAGGCGAGGTGCCGGACCGCCAGCAGGACCATCCCCAGCCCGGCCACGGCCAGGGCCAGCCGCGCCCCCAGCACCCACCCGACCCCGAGGGCCGAGCCGGCGATCCCGCCCAGCAGCGTGGCCGGCGGCACGGACCCGCGGCTGAGGGTGCGGCGCATGGCCGTGACCCGTCCGAGCGCCCCGGGCGGGCACGCGCGGGCGAACACCGCCCCCTGGGTGACGTTGCCGAGCACGATGAAGAACCCCCACGCGGCGTTGCCGGCCAGCAGCCAGGCCGGGGCGTGCGCCCGGTCCGCCAGCGCCGCCACCAGCAGTCCCACGGCGACGACGCACCCCGTCGAACCGACGACGAGCACCGTCCGCTCCCCCAGCCGGCCGATCGCGCGACCCACCGCCGCCGACGCGGCCAGCGCCCCGACCGCCCCCGCCGTGAGCTGGAAACCGACGAACTCCGGCCCCAGCCGCAGGTCCGTGAGGATCCACACCGCCTCCACGGGCGCGAACAGCGCCATCCCGACGTTGCCGACGGTGGACGCCAGCGTGAGCGCCCACAGCACCGGGGTGCGCCGCAGCGTGGTCCAGCCCTCGGCGGCCTCGGCGAGGAAGCGCCGCCACACGCCCAGGGTGGCGGCGGCCGCGGGGGCGTCGGGGTCGGCCTGCGGCACGTTCGCCCCGTCCTCGTCCCCGTCCACCGTCTCGGCGGCCGCCACCGGGGCCATCCGGACCGTGGCCGCGGTCAGCCCCGCCGCCGCCAGCAGCGCGGCCGCCAGCCCCGCCACCGGCCCCGCGCCGAGCGCACCCACGGCCAGGCCCGCCGCCGCGGGGACGGCGACACCCAGGGCCGCGTCCGCTGACTCGAGACGCGCGCTCAGGCGGGCGACGCCGTCGGGGCCCGTCACCCGCGGCACCAGCGTGGTCTGCGTGGTCTCGGCGAGCACGGTGAGCACACCGAGCCCGGCCATCACGGCGGCCAGGTGGGCGAAGGTGAGGGCGTCGAGGGCCCAGGCGGCGACGAGCGTGCCCAGCAGCGCCCCCTTGGCCAGCCCGGCACCGGCCAACAGCCGTGGGCTGAGGTGCCGGTCCACGAGGATGCCCAGCGGCACGCCCAGGAAGAGGAAGCCCAGGCCGGAGAGCGTCATGAGCACGCCCATCTCGGCGGCGCCCACGCCCAGGGCGAGGACGGCGATCACGTCCAGGGCGACGTCGGTGGCCGAGCGCCCGGCGGCGTCGAGGGCGTTGGCCGCCACGAGGCGGCGAGCGGAGCGGCGAGTGGACCCGTCGTCGGAGGCGGGCGGGACCGCCGGATGGGACGATGGGGCCATGCGTGCAGTATGTCAGCGAGCCCGGTCCGCGTCCGTGAGCGTCGGGGACGAGGTGGTCGGCGCCTTCGAGGGCGAGGGCCTCGTGGTCCTGCTCGGGGTGTCCGTCGAGGACACCGAGGCCGAGGCGGTGCAGACGGCCCGCAAGGTCGCCGGCCTGCGGATGCTCGACGGGGAGCGCTCCGTGGCCGACGCCGACGCGCCCGTCCTGGCGGTCAGCCAGTTCACGCTTTACGGGGACGTGCGCAAGGGGCGACGGCCCTCCTGGACGCGCGCGGCGAAGGGCGAGGCCGCCGAGCCCCTCTACGAGCGGTTCATGGCGGAGCTCGAGGCCGCGGGCGTGCGCGTGGAGCGCGGCGTGTTCGGCGCGGAGATGGACGTGTCCCTCACCAACGCCGGTCCGTTCACGCTGATCGTGGACACGGACGACCTGGCGGCCCCGCGCCGGGGCTGAGGGGCGGGGCGGAGGTCAGCCGCGGCGGCGGCGCGCCCACAGCGTGACCGCCACGACGCCGACGGCCAGCCCCACGCCCAGCGCGATGATCCACCGGACCCACCAGGGCCAGTCCGTGGCGACGTCGATGAGCATCGACGCCAGGAAGGTGGCCAGGAGCGTGGGCAGCAGGCGCACCGACGTCGGGGGGACCCCTCCGGATCCCGCCGACACGCGGCGCTCGGGCTGGCCGGACATCAGCGCAGCTCCGCCTCGTCGGCCGCGGTCCGCTCGTCGTCGGCCTTGGCCTGGGCCTCGGCGCTCTTGTCCCCCGCGCCCTTCTTAGGCTCCGGCTTCGCGTCCACGCCGGCCTCCGTGCGCTGCTGCGCGGTGATGGGGGCCGGGGCGGCGGTCAGCGGGTCGTAGCCGCCGCCGGTCTTCGGGAACGCGATGACCTCGCGGATGGACTCGGTGCCGGCCAGCAGCGCCACCACACGGTCCCAGCCGAAGGCGATGCCGCCGTGCGGCGGGGCGCCGTACTTGAAGCCCTCGAGCAGGAAGCCGAACTTCTCCTGGGCGTCCTCCTCGGACAGGCCCATCACGCCGAAGACGCGCTTCTGCATCTCCTGCTGGTGGATGCGGATGGAGCCGCCGCCGATCTCGTTGCCGTTGCAGACGATGTCGTAGGCGTAGGCCAGCGCGGAGCCCGGGTCGGTATCGAAGGTGTCCGCGAACTCCGGCTTCGGGGAGGTGAACGCGTGGTGCACGGCGGTCCACTTCCCGGAGCCCACGGCGACGTCGCCCGAGGCCACCGCGTCCGCGGCCGGCTCGAACAGGGGCGCGTCCACGACCCACACGAACGCCCAGTCGGCGTCCTTCGCGGCCACGCCGTCCCCGGCGTCGGTGAACAGCCCGCAGCGGCGGCCGATCTCCACGCGGGCCGCGCCGAGCAGGGCGCGGGACTCCTTGGGCTTGCCCGCGGCGAAGAACACGCAGTCGCCCGGGTTCGCGCCCACGGCGGCGGCCAGCCCGGCCTTCTCCTCCTCGGAGATGTTCTTGGAGACGGGGCCGGTGAGGGAGCCGTCGTCCTGGATGAGCACGTAGGCCAGGCCCTTCGCGCCGCGCTGCTTGGCCCACTCCTGCCAGGCATCCAGGGTGCGGCGGGCCTGGGAGGCACCGCCCGGCATCACGACGGCGCCGACGTACTCGTTCTGGAACACGCGGAACGGGGTGTCCTTGAAGTACTCGGTGAGGTCGGTCAGCTCGAGGCCGAAGCGCAGGTCCGGCTTGTCCGAGCCGTACTTCTCCATGGCCTCCGCGTAGGTCATGCGGCGGATCGGGGTCTCGACCTCCACGCCCACCAGCGCCCACAGGGCCTTGACGATGCGCTCGCCGAGAGAGATGACGTCGTCCTGCTCCACGAAGGAGGCCTCGATGTCCAGCTGCGTGAACTCCGGCTGGCGGTCCGCGCGGAAGTCCTCGTCGCGGTAGCAGCGGGCGATCTGGAAGTACTTCTCCACGCCGCCCACCTGCAGCAGCTGCTTGAACAGCTGGGGGGACTGCGGCAGGGCGTACCAGGAGCCGGGCGCCAGGCGGGCCGGCACCAGGAAGTCACGGGCGCCCTCCGGAGTGGAGCGCGTGAGGGTGGGGGTCTCCACCTCGATGAAGCCGTCCTCGTGCAGCAGCTGCCGGGCCACGCGGTTGGCCTCCGAGCGCAGGCGCAGGATCCGGCCCGGCTCCGGGCGGCGCAGGTCCAGGTAGCGGTGGCGCAGGCGCGCCTCCTCGCCCACCTCGACGTGCTCGTCGATCTGGAACGGCAGGGCGGCGGCGGTGTTCAGGACGGTGACCGTCTCGGCGATCAGCTCGACCTCGCCCGTGGGCAGGTTCGGGTTCTCGTTGCCCTCCGGGCGGCGCTCCACGGTGCCGCTGACCTGCAGGACCCACTCGTTGCGCAGCGGGTCGAAGTCGGCCTCATCGCGGACGACCACCTGGGCGCGGCCCGACGCGTCGCGCAGGTCCACGAAGGCGACGCCGCCGTGGTCGCGCCGCTTCGCCACCCAGCCGGTGACGGTGACGGTCTGGCCGATGAGCGAGGCGTTGAGCTCGCCGAGATGGTGGGTGCGCAGCACGAGGCTTCCTCTCCGTCCGGGTCACGGACGATGTGCGGGGTTCATGTCGTGGTCGATCCGGTGTGGTACCCGTGTGGGGCGCGGATCGCGTCGGCCCCAGTCTACGGGGACGCCCGGCCCGGGCACCGACCGCCCGCCGCCCCCGTCCCGACCCCGTGCCCGCCCCCGACGAGAGGACCTCCATGACCCCCACCCTGCAGCGCCGCCTGACCCTGCCCGGGGCCCTCGCCATCGGCGTGGGCTCCATGGTGGGCGCCGGCGTCTTCACCTCCCTCGGCCTCGCCGCGCTGCTGACCGGCGGGCGCGTGGGTCCGCTCGTGGCGGCCCTGGTGCTGGCGGCCGTGGTGGCCACGTGCAACGCGATCTCCACCGCCCAGCTCGCGGCCGTCCACCCCGCCTCGGGCGGCACCTACGTCTACGGGCGCCGGCAGCTGAGCCCCCTGGCCGGGTTCGTGGCCGGCTGGGGCTTCGTCACCGGCAAGACGGCCTCTGTGGCCGCCATGGCGACGACGGCGGGCCTCTACCTCTTCCCCGGCTCCCCCCTCGGTGCGCGCCTGACGGGCGTGGCCGCCGTCGTGGTCCTGACGGCCGTGGCGCTAAGGGGGATCACCCGCACGGCGCAGGCGACCGTGGCGATCCTGGTTCCCGTGCTGCTGATCCTGGGCCTGGCCGTCGTGTCCGGGCTGGCCCTCGGGGAGGCCGGCCGGACGCCGGGGTTCGACCCGGCGGCGCTGGACCTCGGCGGGGTCCTGGCCGCCGCGGGCGTGCTGTTCTTCGCGTTCGCCGGGTACGCCCGCGTGGCCACGATGGGCGAGGAGGTCGTGGACCCGGAGCGGACCATCCCGCGGGCCGTGCTCGGGGCGCTGGGGTTCACGGTGGTCCTCTACGGCCTGCTCACCTGGGCCCTCGTGAGCGCGCTCGGCGCCCATGGCCTGGCCATGGCCGACGCGCCGGTTCGAGCCGGTCTCGAGGCATCCCTGGGGCCCGGCTGGGGCTGGCTCGCCGTCGTGGGGGCGGTCCTGGCCTCCGCCGGGGCCATGCTGAACCTGCTGGCCGGGATCTCCCGGACGGCCCTGGCCATGGCGCGGGAGGGCGACCTGCCCGGCCGCCTCGCGACCGTCGGCGAGCGCACCGGGACGCCGTGGGTCGGGCAGCTGGCGGTGGCCGTCGTCGTGATCCTGCTGGTGCTGGCCACGGACGTGCTGACGATCGTCGGCTTCAGCTCGTTCGGGGTCCTCGTGTACTACGCCGTGGCGAACCTCGCGGCGCTCACGCTGCGCCCCGAGCAGCGGGCCGTGCGCGTGCCCCGGGCCGTGAACGTCCTCGGCCTGGTGCTGTGCCTCGTGATCGCGTTCACCCTGCCGGCGGTGTCCGTGGCGGCCATGGTCGGCGTGTTCCTGGTCGGCGTCGGGGGACGCTGGTTCCTGCAGACGCGCCGCCCGGGCCGGTGAGGGAGCTGCCCGCCCGCCCGCGCGACGACGGCGCCGGTCACTCCCCCGTGCGCGTCACCTGCGGCACGAGGTCCTCGGCCGGCGGGGCCCAGGTGGCAGCGTCGGCGGCGACCTGCTCGCCGGAGCGGATGTCCTTGACCTCGTCGGACGCGCCGTCCGCGCCGAGGAACCAGACGTAGGGGATGCCGCGGCGGGCGGCGTGCTTGATCTGCTTTCCGAACTTCTCGGCGGACACGGCCACCTCGGCCGCGATCCCCCGCCCGCGCAGCGCCGCGGCGACGTCCTGGCCGCGGGCCCAGTCGTCGTCGTGGGTCAGGGCGACGTAGACCGCGGTGGGCACGGAGCGCGAGGCCGCGGCCATCTCCTGAGAGAGCATGCGCATCACCAGGCGGGTCACACCGATGGACAGACCCACGCCCGGGAACACGCGGTTCCCCTTGGACGCGAGCGCGTCGTAGCGGCCGCCCGAGCAGATGGACCCGAGCTGCTCGTGGCCCACCAGCACGGTCTCGTAGACGGTGCCCGTGTAGTAGTCCAGGCCGCGCGCGATGGACAGGTCCGCCACCGCACGCCCCGGGGCGCGCCGGTGCAGGGTGCCGACGACGTCGGCCAGCTCCGTCAGGCCCTCCTCCAGCAGCGGGTGCTCCACGCCGAGGGCCCGGACCTGCTCCACAAAGGCCGTGTCCGGGGTGCGGATCTCCGCCAGCGCGAGGGCCTGCCGGGCCTGCTCCTCGGTCGCGCCGACCTCCTCCTGCAGCAGGCGGGCCACCTCCTCGACCCCGACCTTCTCGAGCTTGTCGATATTGCGCAGGACACCGGTCGTGTCCTCCAGGCCGATGCCGCGGTAGAACCCCTCGGCGAGCTTGCGGTTGTTCACGCGGATGAGGAAGTCGCCGATCGGCAGGGCGCCGAGCGCCTCGGCCATCACGAGGGCGACGTCGGCGTCGTACCGCGGGGAGAGCACGCCGTCGCCGACGACGTCGATGTCCGCCTGCGTGAACTCACGGGCCCGGCCCTCCTGGGGGCGCTCGCCGCGCCACACCTTCTGGATCTGGTGGCGGCGGAACGGGAAGGCCAGGTGGCCGGCGTTCTCCACCACGTAGCGGGCGAAGGGCACGGTGAGGTCGAAGTGCAGGGCCAGACGCTTGGGGTCGGCGGGGTCCTTGGCCTGCCGCACGCCGTCGGCGACCTCCTGGTCCTCGGCCAGGCGGGAGACGGCGTACACCTCCTTGTCCACCTCGCCCTTGCGCAGCAGCTGGCCCAGGGTCTCGACGGCGCGCGTCTCGATCCCGGCGAAGCCGTGCAGCTCGAAGGTCCGCCGCAGGGTGTCCAACACGTGCTGCTCCACGATGCGCTCGGCGGGGAGCCACTCGTGGAAGCCGGACAGCGACTGCTTGCGGGACATGGGGCTCCTTCGTCGTCGGTGCGGGGCATGGCCCAGCGGCGCAGACGTGGGGCCCGCCAGCGCCCGGGCCGTGGTCCGCACAGTCTAGGGGCGGGGCGGGGGTCCGGCCGGTACGCTGGCCCTGTTCGTGTCCATCCCCACCGCCGCGCATCCCGGCGCGGTGCACAGTCAGGGAGAGTTCCAGCGGTGACCCACCAGCATCAGTCCGACGACCAGCAGACCCCCGCCGCCGACGAGGCGCCGGCGGCTGCCGCCCTGCCGCCCGAGGCACGCCCGCTGCCCGAGATCCTTCCGGACGCCTCCGCCCACGGCTCGGACGAGTCCGCCGAGGACACCGCTCCGACCTCGCAGGACGAGGCCGCCCCGGCTGAGGACCTGGCCGCCGCGCCCGCCCCCGCGGAGGAGCCGGCCACCGCCCCCTCGGCCCCCGTCGCCCCTTCCCCGGCCGCCCTGAAGCCCTCACCGGCCCAGGCCCGCCCCGCGAAGGCCGCCGCGCCCGTCGCCCCGGCCCCCGCCGTGCCGCCCACCCCGCTGGAGGAGGCCGCCGCGTTCGCCCGCGTCTCGGAGGACGGCCACGTCACCCTGCTGGACGGCGAGGAGGAGGTGGCGGTGGGTCAGGTCCCGGACGCCACCGAGCAGGACGCCCTGGCCTACTTCGTGCGCAAGTACGACGACGTCCGCGCCCAGATGGCCCTGTTCGAGCAGCGCATCGCCGCGGGCGCCCCCTCCTCGGAGCTGGGCAAGGCCCTCGGCCAGATGACCGCCGCGGTGCAGGAGCGCCACATGGTGGGCGACGTCGCCACGCTGCGCACCCGACTGGCCGCGCTGGAGACCCTGCTGGGCGACTACCGC
Source organism: Micrococcus lacusdianchii (assembly GCF_023155805.1). Taxonomy (GTDB): domain Bacteria; phylum Actinomycetota; class Actinomycetes; order Actinomycetales; family Micrococcaceae; genus Micrococcus; species Micrococcus lacusdianchii. The sequence continues at coordinate 16,096 of NZ_JAKNUW010000013.1, forward strand.
ATCGCCGAGCAGGAGAAGCGCCAGGCGGCCCAGGCCGAGCAGCGCGCCGCGCGCGAGGCGATCGTGGCCGAGGCAGAGCAGTACGCCGCGACGCCCGCCGAGCGCATGCCGTGGAAGCAGGCCTCCCACCGCATGGCGGAGCTCTTCGACGAGTGGAAGGCCGCGCAGAAGGCCGGCCCGCGCCTGTCCAAGTCGGTCGAGGACGGCCTGTGGAAGCGCTTCCGCGGCGCCCGCACGCAGTTCGACAAGACGCGCCGCGCCCACTTCTCCCAGCTGGATGCGAAGTCCGCGGAGGCCAAGCAGGTCAAGGAGCGCCTGATCGCCCGCGCCGAGGAGCTCTCCTCGTCAACCGACTGGGGCGTCACCGCGGGCAAGTACCGCGACCTGATGGACGAGTGGAAGCGCGCCCCGCGGGCCTCCCGCAAGGAGGACGACGCGCTGTGGGCCCGGTTCCGTGCCGCGCAGGACGTCTTCTTCGCCGCCCGCAAGGCGGAGAACGCGCAGATCGACCAGGAGTTCGGCGAGAACCTCAAGGTCAAGGAGCAGATCCTGGCGGACGGTCAGAAGCTGCTGCCGTTCACGGACGTGAAGGCCGGCCGGCGGGCGCTCAACGAGCTGCGCGGCCGGTGGGAGGAGGCCGGCAAGGTCCCCCGCGGAGACATCCGCCGGATGGAGGAGGGCTTCCGCAAGCTCGAGGACGCCCTCAAGCAGGCCGAGAACGAGCACTGGCGCCGCACCGACCCCGAGACGAAGGCCCGCACGAACTCGGCCCTCACCCAGCTCGAGGAGACCATCGCGGGGCTCGAGGCCGACCTCGAGAAGGCCAAGGCCAAGGGCGATCAGAAGGCCATCGCCCGGGCCCAGGACGCCCTGGACGCCCGCCTGCAGTGGAAGTCCGCCCTGGAGGCCTCCGCCTCCGAGCTGCGCTGATCTCCGCTCCTCCGGGCTCGGACCCGTCCCGCAGCCCCCGCCGCGCGCCTGTCCACAGGCACCCGGCGGGGGCTGCTGACGTCCTGGCAGGATGCCCGCATGGAGACGACCCACGCGCAGCGGATCGACGACGGCGGCGCGCCGCCCATCTGGTCCCTCACCGAGGGCCTGCTGCTGGCCGGGGAGTGCTTCACCGCCGCAGAGCTGCGGGTGCTGGCGGCCCGTGGGGCGGTCGAGGAGGTGCTGCCGGGCGTCTTCCGTCCCGCGGACGGGCCCTCGCGTCCCGCCGAGCGGGCCCGGGCACTGGGCCTGCTGTGCGCACCCGTGCTCGCCGCCGGGTGGACGGCCATCGGACCGTCGGCGGCGTGGGTGCACACCGGTGGCACGCCTCCCGCCCGGGTGCACGCGGCCGTCCCCCACTTCCACCGCCGACCCGCGGGCGGTCCGGGCGTGCCCTTCACGCTCGTGCAGTCGGACGTCGCGGCGAGCCCGGACGGCTTGGCCCCGGCCGAGCCGGACGTCCGGCGCGTGGGCGGCGTGCGGGTCACCACCCCCGCGCGCACCGTGGAGGACCTCCTGCTGACCGGGGACCCGGACCACACCCGCCGGGCGGCCCGGCTCATCGCCCGCCACGGGGCCGCGGGCCTGCGGGAGCGGCTCGCCCGCCCGAGCCGACGGCCGGGGGCGGTGGGCGCCCGACGCCGGCTCGCCCAGCTGCTGGAGGCCCTCGAGGCGCCGGCCTGACCGGCCGTCGGGCGCCCTCTGCTCAGGTGCGGCGGACCTCGAACACGCCGTCGATCCGGCGCACCGCGTTGACCACGTGCTCCAGGAACAGCGGGTCGCCCATCTCGAACACGAACCGGCTCATTGCCACGCGGTCGCGGGTGGTGTTGACGGACGCCGAGAGGATGTTGACGTGGTTCTCGGACAGGACCCGGGTGACGTCCGAGAGCAGCGAGGTGCGGTCGAGGGCCTGCACCTCGATCTCCACCGTGTACACCGCGTCCCGCGACGGCGCCCACGTCACCGGCACGCGCCGCTCGGGCTCGTTCTCCAGGATCGTGGCGAGGTTCCGGCAGTCGTGCCGGTGCACGGACACCCCGGACCCGCGCGTGACGAACCCGACCACCTCGTCCGGCGGCAGGGGGTTGCAGCAGCGGGCGAGCTTGGCGAGCACGCCGCCGTCGCCGTCCACCAGGACCCCGGCCTCGTTCGTGGCGCGGGCCGGCGCCCGGCGGGAGTGCGCGGGGACCAGCCCCTCGAGGTCCACCGCCCCCACCGAGAGCTCGCGGTGCGGCTCGGCGAGGGCGGCCGGCGGCGGGGCCTGCAGGGCGGCCAGGCGCTCCACGGCGGCCTGGGGCGAGACGTGCCCGTCCGCGAGCGCGGCGAACAGCCCGTCCGGGTCGTGGTAGCCCAGGTCCCCGGCGAGCACGTCGAGGTCCTCGCCGCCGAGGATCTTCTGCACCGACATCCCGGCACGGCGCAGCTGCCGGGTGAAGGCCTCGCGGCCGCGCTCGATCTGCTCGTCGCGGCGGCGGGTGGCGAAGTGGTGGCGGATCTTCGACTTGGCCCGCGGGGACACCACGAAGCCGAGCCAGTCGCGGCTGGGGCCGGCGTCCTCGGCCTTGGAGGTGAAGACCTCCACCGTCTCGCCCTGGTTGAGCGGGGTGGACAGCGGCACGAGCCGCCCGTCCACGCGGGCACCCACGGTGCGGTGGCCGACGTCGGTGTGGATGGCGTAGGCGAAGTCCACGGGCGTGGACCCGGCCGGCAGGGAGCGGATCTCCCCCTTGGGGGTGAACACGTAGACCTCGTCCGCGCCGATCTGGGTGCGCAGGGAGACGAGGAACTCGTCCGGGTCGCTGGTCTCGTGCTGCCAGTCCATGACCGAGCGCAGCCAGCCCGGGGTCCCCTGGCCCGGGGCCTCGCCGGCCTCGCCGCGCGCGCCGGCCTTGTACCGCCAGTGGGCGGCCACGCCGTACTCGGCCTGGCGGTGCATGTCCCACGTGCGGATCTGGATCTCCACGGGCTTCCCGCCCGGGCCCATCACGGTGGTGTGCAGCGAGCGGTACATGTTCAGCTTCGGGACCGCGATGTAGTCCTTGAACCGCCCCGGCATCGGACGCCACCGGGCGTGCACCACGCCGAGCACCCCGTAGCAGTCCCGCACGGAGTCCACGAGGACGCGGATCCCGGTGAGGTCGTGGATGTCGTCGAAGTCCTTCCCGCGCGTGATCATCTTCTGGTAGATCGAGTAGTAGTGCTTGGGTCGGCCGGTGACGGTGGCCCGCACGCGATGCTCCCTCAGCTCCTCCTCGATCGCCCCGCGCAGGGCCGCGATGTGCTTCTCCCGCTCCGGGTTGCGCTCCCCCACCAGGCGGACGATCTCCGCGTAGACCTTGGGCTTGAGCGCCGCGAAGGAGAGGTCCTCGAGCTCCCACTTGACGGTGTTCATGCCGAGGCGGTGCGCCAGGGGCGCGTAGATGTCCAGGGTCTCGCGGGCCTTCCTGGCACTGGACTCGGGCGAGACGTACCGCCACGTGCGCGCGTTGTGCAGGCGGTCGGCCAGCTTGATCAGGAGGACGTTGACGTCCTGGGCCATCGCGATGACCATCTTGCGGACCGTCTCAGCCTGCGCGGCGGCCCCGTAGGTGACCTTGTCCAGCTTGGTGACGCCGTCCACGAGCAGGGCCACCTCAGCGCCGAAGTCGGCCGTGAGCTGCGCGAGCGAGTAGTCGGTGTCCTCTACCGTGTCGTGCAGGAGCGCCGCCAGCAGGGTGGAGCCCGTGACCCCGAGCTCGGCGAGGATCGTGGCCACGGCCACGGGGTGGGTGATGTAGGGGTCGCCCGAACGGCGCATCTGCCCCTCGTGAGCGCGCTCAGCCACATCGAACGCCCGGACGATCCGCTCCTGCTCGGCGTGCGTGGTGCGCTGGCGCACCGTCCGCATCAGCGGTTCTAGCAGCGGCGAGTACTCCGTGGCCCGGCGGCCCGTGAGCCGCGCGATCCGGCCCCGGCGGGCGGGAGCGGCGGGGTGGCAGTCCTGCTCGGTCACGGTGCCTCCTTCTGGGCCGTCCCGGCCCGGGGTGATGCGGCAGTCTACTCCGGGGTCGGCCGTCCGCCGGTCACAGCACCGCGCCGTGTGCGTCCTCGAGGTCGGTCTGCTGGCCCAGCCCGTCCCGGTCCCGGCCCACGCGGGCGTCCTGGTCGCGCACGTCGGCTTCGCCGCGGCGCAGCAGGGCGTACAGCGGTGCCTGGAGGAACAGGGTGGACAGGGTGCCCACGATGATGCCGATGAACAGGGCCAGCGAGATGTCCCGCAGGGTCCCCGCGCCGAGCAGTCCGGCGCCGATGAACAGGATGGAGGCCACCGGCAGCAGGCCCACGATCGAGGTGGTGATCGAGCGCACCAGGGTCTGGTTCACGGCCAGCTCCACGTTCTGCTCGAACGTGCGTTCCGGGTCCTCCTCCTGGCCCACGGTGTTCTCGCGGACCTTGTCGAACACCACCACGGTGTCGTAGAGGGCGTAGGAGAGGATCGTCAAGAAGCCGATGATCGCCGACGGCGTCACCTCGAAGCCGGTGGCCCCGTAGATCCCGGCGGTCAGCGCCACCACGTAGAGCATCCCGACGACGGCGGCCAGCGACATCTTCCATGTGCGGAAGTAGAGGGCCATGAACACTGTCACGAGGGCCACGAAGATCACCAGGCCGAGCAGCGCCTGCTGGGACACGGCCTCACCCCACGTGGGACCCACGAAGGTGGAGGTCACCTGGTCCTGCGTGACGCCGTAGGCCTCCTGCAGGTTCTGGGCGACCTGGCGGGTCTGGGCGTCGTCCAGCTGCTCGGTCTGCACCCGCATGGTGCCCGGGGCGATCGCGGTGACGGTCGGCTCCACGCCGGGGACGACGTCGGCCACGGCCTCCCTGCCCGGGTCCACTTCGCCCGTGGCGGCGTCCGAGACGGTGAACTCGGAGCCGCCGCGGAACTCGATGCCGAGGTTGAATCCGCCCCGCAGGGCGGTCAGGCCCCCAGCGAGGACCAGCAGGGCCGCGGCGATCGCGAACCAGAGCCGCCAGCGGCGGACGAACGGGTAGGCGCGGCGGCCGGTGTACAGGGCGTTGCCCCAGTCGGCGAAGCGGTTCACGAGGCGTCCTCCTGGGTGTCGGCCGGGCGGCGGGCGGCGGGGTCGGCCGCCCGGGCGCGCTCGGCGCGGCGGCGTTCGGCGATGGTGAGGGCGGGTTCGCCCCGGCCGCGGCGGCGGCCCGGGCGGACGTCGGACGTGGGGGCCGAGGCGACGGCGGGGCGCGGCTCGCGGACCTGCCCGGCGCCGCGGTAGAGCGCGGAATCCACGCCGAGCTGGCGCGGGTCCAGCCCGGACATCCGGTGGCCGCGGCCCACGAAGTCGCCCTGGGCGAGGAGCACCATGAGCGGGTGGGTGAAGAGGAACACCACGATCAGGTCGGCGATCGCGGTGAGGCCGAGGGTGAAGGCGAAGCCGCGCACGTTGCCCACGGCCACGAAGTACAGCACGAGGGCGGCGAGCAGGTTCACGGCCTTCGAGGCGGTGATCGTGCGCTGGGCGCGCTTCCAGCCCTCGTGCACGGCGGCCTCGACCGGGCGGCCGGCGCGCAGCTCGTCCTTGATGCGCTCGAAGTAGACGATGAAGGAGTCGGCGGTCAGGCCGATGGCCACGATCAGGCCCGCGATGCCGGCCAGGGAGAGGCGGTAGTTGTCCGTCCAGCCGAGGATCGCGATGGCCAGATAGGTCATCAGGCCCATCACCAGGATCGAGGCGAAGGTCAGCAGGCCCAGGGCCCGGTACTGGAAGAACTGGTAGAGGGCCACGAGAGCCAGACCGATCAGCCCGGCGATCAGGCCCCAGCGGAGCTGGTCCTCGCCGAGGGTGGCGGAGATCTGCTGCTCGGACTCGATGGTGAAGGAGATGGGCAGCGAGCCGTAGTTGAGCTGCTCGGCGAGCTGGTTCGCGGACTGCTCCGTGAAGGACGGACCGTCGATCCGGGCGCTGCCGCCGGTGATCACCGCGTTCGAGCTGGGGGCGGAGATGACGCGGCCGTCGAGGACCATGGCGAACTGCTTGCGCGGGTCCCCGGCGGGCATGGGAGTCAGCCGCTGGGTCACCGCCTGGAAGGCACGGGCCCCCTCGTCGGTGAAGTCCACGTTCACGCCCCACTGGTTGGTGGACACGCCGCCTGAGGTCTGGGCCAGACCCGGCTGCGCGCCGTCGACCTCGGTGCCGGAGACCACCACGGGGCCCAGGACGTACTTGATCGCCGGCGCGGCCCCGGCCGGGGTCTCCTCCGCGGGCTGGCAGGCGACCACCGCGCGGTCGGCGGGCATCGGCGCCGCGCCCGGGTCGCGCGGGACGGCGCAGTCGGTGCGCTGAAACTCGTCGGCCAGGTCCGGGGTCAGCCAGTTGGAGTCGTACGCGTCGGACGGCTCGGCCGAGGGCGCCGGGAACTGCTCCTTCGGGAGGAGCTGGTCCTCGGGGGTGGGCTCGCCGGGGGCGGCCTGGAGCACGGGGCGGAACTGCAGGTCCGCGGAGGCCTGGATCAGGCGGCGGGTGTCCTCGTCCGGCACACCCGGCAGGGAGACGACGACGTTCTGGTCGCCCTGGGTGGCGACCTCCGCCTCGGCCACGCCGGAGCCGTCCACGCGCTGGCGGATGATCTCCACGGCCTGGCCGAGCTGCTCCGGGGTGGCCTGCTCACCGGAGGCCGTCTGCGGGGCCAGCACCATCTGGGTGCCGCCCTCGAGGTCGAGGGCGAGCTTGGGGGCCCAGCCGGCCTGGCCGCTGGCCACGCCGATGCCGAGGATCGCGGTCAGGCCCACGACGAGCGCGGCCAGCCAGGCCAGGGCGCGGCCGGCGGCGCGGGAGGGGGAGGTCTTCGCCATGCGTCACGTGCTCTCTGTGCGCGGCGCGGGCCCGGCGGTGCGCGCCGGGCCCGGCCGAGGTGGTCTCAGGCGCGGTCGGTGCGCGGGTCGACGCCGTCCGCGGGGGCGTCGGCGGCGGTCGAGCGGTGCTGCCCGTCCGCGGCGGAGGACGGGTCCACGGCGGCATCAGGATCGACGATGTTCGCCACGCCCTGCAGGTGCACGTCGAGGCGCGTGCCGGGGGAGGTCTCGAGCGTGACGCGCTGATTCGGCTCGTCCACGGCCACCACGGTGCCGAAGATGCCGGCGGCGGTCATGACCTCCATCCCCGGGGTCAACCGGCTGCGCATCTCCGTGGCCTGCTGCTGCGCCTTCTTGGCGCGGCGGAAGGACAGGAAGAGCATCAACGCCAGGGCGGCGAACATGACGAGCATGAACACGTTGGTGCCCCCGGCGGCCTGCTGGGCGATCACGGGGGCGGAGGTCTGGGACAGCGGCACGGGGCGCACTCCTCGGGTCTGGACGGGATCGGAATCCGGGCCAGTCTAGGGGGATCAGCCGGGCGTGCCCTCCGGCGCCGCCATGCCGAGGTGCTCCCATGCGGCGGGCAGGGCCACGCGGCCGCGCGGGGTGCGGGCCACCATGCCCTCGCGGATGAGGAAGGGCTCCGCCACGGTCTCCACGGTCTCGGCCTCCTCCCCCACGGCGGTGGCCAGCGTGGTCAGACCCACGGGGCCGCCGCCGAACACGGTGCACAGCGCGGTGAGCACACCGCGGTCCAGGCGGTCGAGGCCACGGGCATCCACCTCGTACATGGTCAGGGCGGCGGAGGCGGCCTCAGCATCCACCGTGTCCAGGCCCTTCACGAGGGCCCAGTCGCGCACGCGCCGCAGCAGGCGGTTGGCGATCCGGGGGGTGCCCCGCGAACGGGACGCGATCTGGCGGTAGCCGTCCGTGTCCACGCGCATGTCCAGCAGCGCGGAGGAGCGGCGAAGCACCCTCTCGAGCTCCTCCTCGGCGTAGAACTCGAGGTGCCCGGTGAACCCGAAGCGGTCCCGCAGGGGCCCGGGCAGCAGGCCGGCGCGCGTGGTGGCGCCCACCAGGGTGAACGGCGGCAGCTCGAGCGGGATGGACGTGGCGCCGGCGCCCTTGCCCACCACGATGTCCACCCGGAAGTCCTCCATGGCCATGTAGAGCATCTCCTCCGCCGGCCGGGACATGCGGTGGATCTCGTCGAGGAACAGCACCTCCCCCTCGGTGAGCGAGGACAGGATCGCGGCGAGGTCCCCGGCGTTCTGGATGGCGGGCCCGGAGGACAGCCGCAGGGGCGCGTTCATCTCCGCGGCCACGATCATGGCCAGCGTGGTCTTGCCGAGCCCCGGAGGGCCGGAGAGCAGCACGTGGTCCGCCGTCCGTCCCCGCAGTCGGGCCGCGGCGAGCATGAGGTCCAGCTGCTCCCGGACGCGCATCTGCCCGACGAACTCGTCCAGGTGTCTCGGCCGCAGGGCCGCCTCGAGGCGGCGCTCCTCGGCGTCGGCCTCCAGAGCGGAGACGGGGTGCTCGGTCATCGCGTCCGGCCCCCTCGCACGGCGGCGGCGGTGCCGACGTCGCGCAGCGTGGTGCGCAGCAGGGCGGCGACGTCGCCGGAGCCGGCGACATCCGGGTGGGCGGCCACGGTGGCGGCGACGGCCTTGGCCGCCTCCTTCTCGGACCAGCCCAGGCCGGTCATCGCCTGCACGACGTCGGCGTGCCATGCGTCCGTGGGCGTCTGCGGCTCCGCGGCCGCGGCCTCGTCGTCGCGCGCCTGACCCGTGGGAGGCAGGCGGCCGGCGAGGTCCACGATGATCTTACGGGCCATCTTCGGGCCGATCCCGGGCACGAGCGTGAGGGCCTTCTCGTCCTCCTCCGTCACGGCGCGCCGCACGTGCTCGGGGTGGTGCACGGCCAGGATCGCCAGGGCCAGGCGGGGGCCGACGCCGTTGGCGCCCAGCAGGACCTCGAAGACCTCGCGCTCGGCGCGGTCCGCGAAGCCGTAGAGGGTCAGAGCGTCCTCCTTGACCACCAGGTGGGTCTGGACGGCGGCCATCCGCCCCTCATGGAGCGTGGCCAAGGTCTGAGGCGTGGCCGCGAACGCCAGGCCCACGCCCCCGGCGGTGATCACGGCGTGGTCCAGGCCCACGTGTTCGACGGTGCCGCTCAGGGATGCGATCAACTCGGTCCGCCTTCCGGGCTCGAGGGGGGTGGGACGGATTCGAACATATCATCGAACGCCGCGCGCGAGGCCGCCGCTCGGGACGGTCAGGCGCGGCGCCCCGGACGGGCGGCGGCGGAGCGCTCGGCGGCCAGCCAGGCGCGCTGCGCTGCGGTCAGCTCCCCTGCCGGCGCCCTCCGCACGCGAGCTCCCCCGGCCCCGCGGGAGGCGCCGGTGCGGGAGGTGAGGGAGGCGGTGTCGAGCCCGGTGTGGCCGGCGGCCACGCCCAGGGCGGTGCCGCGCCACGCGTGCGTGATGGCCAGGGCGAGGGCGTCGGCGGCGTCGGCCGGCCGCGGCGGGGCGGCCAGGCGCAGGATCCGGGTGACCATCGTGGTGACCTGCTCCTTGCCGGCGTCGCCGTCCCCGGTGACGGCGGCCTTGACCTCGGAGGGGGTGTGCAGGCCCACGGGAACCCCGGCCCGGGCGGCGGCGGCGATCGCCACGCCGGCGGCCTGCGCCGTGCCGAGCACGGTGGGGGTGTTGTTGTTCGCGAACATGCGCTCGACGGCGGCGCGCGTCGGCGAGAACCGCGCCAGGACGGTGCTCACGGCCTCGTCGATGCGCAGCAGGCGCGCGTCCAGCGGGGTGTCCGCCGGGGTGCCCACCACCTCCACGTGGACGAGGCAGGCCCGCCGACGCGCGTCCACGTCCACCACGGCGATCCCGCAGCGGGTGAGCCCGGGGTCCACCCCGAGCACGCGGACGACGTCGACGGGCCTCCCCGCCACGACGCTCAGTCCTCCTCGAGCTCGGACATCACCTCGGGGGCGATGTCCACATTGGAGAACACCGACTGCACGTCATCGAGCTCCTCGAGGGCGTCCACGAGCTTCAGGAAGGTGCGGGCACCCTTGGCGTCCAGCTCGGTCTTCATGGTCGGCAGGAACTCGAGCTCGTCGGTCTCGTAGGCGATCCCGGCGGCGTCCAGGGCGCCGGCCACGGCGCGCAGATCGGAGGGCTCGGAGACGATCTCGAACTCCTCGCCGGACTCCACGACCTCCTCGGCGTCCGCGCCGCCCTCGAGCACGGCCTCCAGCAGGCCGTCCTCGGTGTTGCCCTCGGCGGGCAGACGCACGACGCCCTTGCGGTTGAACAGGAAGGACACGGAGCCGGAGTCGGCCATGGTGCCGCCGTTGCGGGTCACCGCGGCGCGCACGTCCGCGGCGGCGCGGTTCTTGTTGTCCGTCAGGCACTCCACCAGCAGGGCCGAGCCCTGGGGGCCGCGGACCTCGTACATGATCTCGGTGTAGTCGATGACCTCGCCGGTGAGGCCGGCGCCGCGCTTGATGGCGCGCTCGATGTTGTCGTTGGGCACCGAGTTCTTCTTGGCCTTGGTGACGGCCAGGTCGAGGGCCGGGTTGCCGGACAGGTCCGCGCCGCCGGCGCGGGCCGCGACCTCGATGCCCTTGATGTACTTGGCGAACGCCTTGGCGCGCTTGGCGTCCAGGGCGGCCTTCTTGTGCTTGGTGGTGGCCCACTTGGAATGACCGGACACGGGCGTCTCCTCCTGCTCGTCGGGGCGGCACGCCGACGACGGCCGGCGGGCCTGCGCTTGACCGGCGCGCCGGGGCGCACCGCACATTCGACCGCCCATCCTACCGGCGGGCGGCGGCGAGTCAGCGTGGTCGGGGACGACACAAGAGACCCCACACCCAAGGGGTGCGGGGTCTCCGAGTGAGATGCGGCGGTCCTAGCCCGCCGCTCGCTGCGGACAAGACTATAACCTCATCCTCATGGCGGCAATCTCTCCCTTCACGCGCATGGTGGGAGAGGCGCGCGCCCAGGTCTACTTGACCGCCGCAGTCCACGACCTCGATCTCGCAGCCCGCTTGTATCTCTGGGGAGTCGACCTGGCAGGCGCCTGGCACTCGCATCTCAGTCACGTGGAAGTCGCCGCCCGCAATGCCATGGATCGAGAACTCCGCGTCTGGAATGCTTCACAGACTGCCGCGGATGGCCGCGCCTTGAGCGCTGACTGGACACGCGACCAGGGGGCAGCGCCCCTGCTCTACACGGTAATCGGGCGCAAGATTATCCAGGCACGGCGAGACGCTCGGCGCACTGCCGATGCGCGCCCGTTTGAGCATCCCCGCCACGGTGCCGCACCCCAGCATGACGACGTCGTGGCGCAGTTGATGTTCGGGACGTGGACCCAGCTGCTGCGATCGCCTGGGCGGACCGCGCCGACGGCGGCTCAGCGAGAACTCTGGGAGGCCTGCCTCCACCGAGCATTCCCAGGAGCGCCCTCCGGCCTGCAGGGCCTGACGGAGGTGGGCGCGGGGCTTGAGACCCTTCGGGTCCTCCGAAACCGAGTGGCACATCATGAGAACCTCTTCTCGGTGGACACCCCCGCTCGTCTCCGTGGATCGCTCACACTTCTGGGATACATCGACTCAGGTCTGCCGACGTACGTCATGGGGCGAAACCGCCTACGACGCCTGCACCGCGAAGATCCTCGCCGCCGGCCGGCAGGAGACTCCTGACCTGGCCGTGCGGCAGATGGCGTCACGGGAGAGCAACACACGCCATGAGAACGGACCGCCAGGAGCGCCCGTCGAACCGGGCGTAGCGGCGGTACAAGTCGCCAACGGCGGCTCCGACGCTCATCTGATCCCCTCTTGTGGCGGATGTAGTGCCGCCCGTCATGCCCGGTCCCGGGGCGCGCCATTGCGGGCCGTTACTGTGTGCGGAGGGCAACGGCGGCGAGATGACGCCAGACCCGTCCGAGGACAAGAGGAGGACCGCTGGTGGCACGCACCCGTCTGGAACTGACCTGGGCCAACAAGGACAGGGCGCTGATCCCCACGGAGCACGGCCGCTACGGCTACACGTGGGTGGACCCGCGGGACCCGCGCTACTGCGAGGTGCGCCCGCTGGTGCTGGGCGAGCAGGTGACGGGGCAGCAGGCCCCTAAGGACGACGCCGGCCACTACACCGAGCGGGCGGACCTGCCCCCGCAGTCGGACAACCTCCTCATCCACGGGGAGTCCGGGGACGTGCTGGAGGCCCTGACGCTGGTGCCGGAGCTGGCCGAACAGTACGTGGGCCAGGTCAAGTGCGTGTACATCGACCCGCCCTTCAACACGGCGCAGACGTTCGCCAACTACGAGGACAACCTCGAGCACTCCATCTGGCTGACCATGATGCGGGACCGCCTCCTGCATCTGCGGACGCTGCTCAGCGACGACGGCTCCATCTGGGTGCACCTCGACGACGTAGAGGTGCACCGCATGCGCGTGCTGATGGACGAGGTGTTCGGCGCGTGCAACTTCGTAGCCGAGGTGGTGTGGCAGAAGGCTTATTCGCCAAGAAATGATGCTCCTGGGTTCTCTGTGGACCAAGACATCATCCTTGTTTACTCCAAGCACCCCGACTGGCGGAGCAATCGTCTGCCGCGATTAGCATCTCGTGATGCTCTTTACAACAGTGTCGACGGAGATCGCAGACCATGGATTTCGGCCGACCCCGCGGCACCAAGCGCTCACAGGAACCAACTCTGGGTTTATGCGATTCAAAACCCCATCACCGGCGACCTAATTTACCCGGCCACGGGTAGGTGCTGGGGGCAGAATCAGGACACCATGCACTCCATACTCGAAGAGTGGGACGTCCCCTACCGGCGTGAGGTGATCGCCGACGCCGACAGGCGGGCGCAGATCGCAGGAGTTCCCACAACCGAGGTTCGTCAGGGGGTTCCCGCCCTCCTGGTTGATATCCCCTTGGAGGAGGCCGCGAATCGCGCGCAAGAGCGCTATAAGATGGGAACGTGGCCGGACCTATATTTCACCAAAAAGGGGAAAGGGGGAATCAAGCGCAAAAGATACTTGGATTCGGTCAGCGCGAGCAGAGCGCCTCAAACTTTATGGCTGCACGAAGACGTGGGTCACAACCGTTCTGCCAAGCATGAAATAGGCCTACTCTTTCCGAACAGCCATCCGTTCTCCACCCCCAAGCCGGAGCGACTGCTCGAACGCGTCATCCACATCGCCACGAACCCTGGCGACGTGGTGCTGGACGTGTTCGCCGGGTCCGGCACCACGGCGGCCGTCGCGCAGAAGATGGGGCGCCGCTGGGTGACCTGCGAGCTTGTGGAGGACACGCTGGAGCGGTTCACCCGGCCGCGCCTGGAGAAGGTGGTGCGCGGGGAGGACCCCGGTGGCGTCACCTCCGTGGCCGGTGAGCGTGTGGCCGCGGACGGCGTCGACCTGCCCGAGGGCGTCTCCGCCGAGGACGCCCAGGCGTTCACGTCCCTGCTGAACAAGGTGATCAAGGCGGACCCGGACGGGACTCTGGCCACGGATCCTGCGGTCAAGCGGCTCAAGGCGCTGACCAAGACCGTCAAGACCAAGCCGGCCCTGAACTGGCGCGGGGGCGGCGGGTTCACCACCGCCACGCTCGCCCCGCCCGTGTTCGACTACGACCCAGACCTGCAGCTGGTCACCCTTACCGAGCACGCCACCGGCCCCACCCTGATCCGCTCGGTGGCCGCCAACCTCGGGTTCCGGCTCACCCCTGAGCACCCGCACTTCCACGGCGTGAAGAACCGGATGCGCCTCGTCATCGTGGAGGGCACCGTCACCGAGGACACCGCCCTGGACCTCGCCGGCCATCTCGCCGCGGGCGAGGGCCTGACCATCGCCGCGCTTGGCCGTGAGGAAGGCGTCCAGGAGGCGCTGCGCCGCGCCGCCCGCGGCGTGCGCGTGCTGCACGTGCCCGACGACCTCTTCCGCCACGGCGGAACCGCTGCCGAGGAGGAGACCGCATGAGCGCCCACCCGCTGAACCTTCCCCTGGACCAGGCGGTGATCGACCAGCTCAGCCGCGAGTTCGGCCTCCGCGCGCACAACGCGGAGGGCCTGCGCCAGCTGGTGTTCGCCCTCTCCGGTGGATACGACCCCGCCGTGCCGCAGGTCATGGACATGTGCACCGGCTCCGGCAAGACCTACCTGATGGCCGCGTTCATCGAGTACCTGCGCCGGCAGGGGCACCGCCACGTCATGGTGGTCACCCCCTCCACCGTGGTGCAGACCAAGACCGTCCAGAACTTCACCCCCGGCTCCCGCCGCCACATCTCGGGCGCCGCCGTGCACCCGCAGGTGACCACCCCGCAGGACTACTCCGCCTGGCGGGCAGCGCAGGCCTCCCCCGGCGGGCAGCTGTTCGGCGAGGGCGCCTCCCAGCTGTTCGTGTTCAACATCCAGCAGCTGATCGCCCCCAAGCAGGCCGAGGGCGAGACCGCCGGCGAGGGCATGGCCGCCATGCAGCGGCGCATCCGCCGGTTCGACGAGTCCACCGGCAACCTGTTCGAGCACCTGCGCGCCCAGGACGATCTGGTGGTGATCGCCGACGAGTCCCACCTCTACGGCACCCAGGCCAAGGCCTTCCACCAGGCCATCCGGGACCTCGAGCCCGCCGCCACCGTGGGCCTGACGGCCTCCGCGAGCGCGAAGGACCACGTGGTGTTCCGCTACCCACTGCACCAGGCGATCTCGGACGGCATGGTGAAGACCCCGGTGATCGCGTACCGCTCCTCCGGCTACCCGGAGGTCGGCGGCGAGGAGCTGCAGCTGCAGGACGCCCTCGTGCTGCTGAACGCCAAGCAGGCCGCCTACGAGGGCTATGCCTCGGAGACCCTGGGTGCGAAGCCGGTGAATGCGGTGCTGTTCGTGGTCTGCGCTGACGTCGCGCACGCCACCGAGGTGGCAAAGCTGCTGCGCACCCCCGCCTACTTCGGTGCCGATGACGCCGTCCTCCAGGTGGACAACGCCCACGACGACGTGGTCACCCAGCAGCGCCTCGAAGACCTGGACCAGCCGTTCTCCACGGTGCGCGCCGTGGTGAGCGTGAACAAGCTCAAGGAGGGCTGGGACGTGCGCTCGATCGCCGTGATGGTGACCCTGCGTGCTCTGGCCTCCGAGACGCTGACCCAGCAGACCATCGGCCGTGGGCTGCGCCTGCCGTTCGGCCAGCGGACCGGGGACCCACAGGTGGACACCCTGGACATCCTCAGCCACGCCTCCGTGAAGAAGCACCTGAGCTCGGAAAAGGTCCTCCAGGAGTTCGGGCTCGTCGATGCCGTGCGCCCACAGGACGCGGATCGTACGCTGCCGCCCGTGCCCACGGACCCGGGGACCGGCGCCGACGGCAATGCGTCCGGGCAGGAGGGGGTCGACGTCGTCGGCCCGGACGGAACCACGAACCCGCCGGAGTCGACCCGGACGCCCGACCCGCGGCCTACCGTGGCCATGCGCGAGTTCGGCGACACCAAGGACTTGGACCGGCAGGTGAGCCGCCCGGAGCCGGTGCGAGTGGGCCTCCAGCCGAAGTTCCAAGCCGTCGGCGGCTTCCAGGTGCTCTTCCCGCGTGTCACGAGCGAGCGGGTGATCGCGCCGCTGAATCTGGCGCGTCTGTCCGACGAGACCATCCGTTCCCACGCGCGCAAGGTCCTCGACACGGGTGAAGTCCTGCATCGCCAGGAGCTGCTGGCGAACCGGCTCAAGACCCGGCTCCAGCTGCACTCTGTGGACCAGGCCAACGTGGCGTCCGTGCCCGTGGAGCCCGACGACGTCGCCCGTGAGCTTGAGAGGGCCGCGCTCGCCGTGGCTTCGCTCCCGCGCACCGCGACAAACCTGACGCAGATCAAGCGGTACGTGGTTCCCACGTTCATCCGTCAGAGCGACACCGCCGAGTGGACCGTGAAGTCCCTGGCGTCGGCCTGCGACCGGCTGACGGACATGCTCAAGCAGGCGGTGCGGGACCACGAACGCTCCGCCACTACAGCGGACATCGTGACACCGGTGCCCGTGCCCCGGACCGACCATCACCTGCTGCCCGCCGGCGAGGTCGTCCATCCCCGACCGGAGGCTCGGGGCGACTTCGTGGTGCGCCGGTGGTACGAGGGCTGGCAGCGCAACGTGTTCACCGCCGCCCGCTTCGACTCCTGGACCGGCGAGTACGCCCTGGCCGAGCTACTGGACATCTCCCCGGACATCACCTGGTGGATGCGTCTGGAGCCCGCCGCCGGGGCCGGCATTGCCTACACCCCGCGGGACACCTACTACCCGGACTTTCTGGCACTGGACGCCGACGGCACCCACTGGATCATCGAGGGAAAGAACGACGCCGGCGCCGGGGACGCGACCGTGCAGCTCAAGCGGGAGGCTGCCCAGCGGATCGTGCGCGAGCTGATCGGCGTGGAGGAGTTCATGGACCAGCGGTGGGGCTACCTCATCGCATATGAGGGGGAGATCGCCCGGGCGGACTCATGGAAGGACCTGCTATCCGCCAGTGCGCCGGTGGTGACGCCTGCCTGACGGAACCACAGTCGCCGCCCGGACAGCCCCGGGTGGCGACGCCGGAGCGTGCCCCCGACCTCGCCCAGACCCCGGATCCTGATCAGTAGGGTGGGGCACATGACCCCAGTCACAGCCACATTGCCCGAGGATCACCCCCTGCTGACCTCCTCTCCCCTCCCCCTCGAGCTGCCCGACTTCGCCGCCGTGAGCGACGCCGAGCTCGCCGCCGCGCTGCGCCACGGCATGGCCGAGCAGCGCGCCGAGGTGGAGGAGATCCTCTCCGCCGAGGCGGCACCGACGTTCGAGAACACCGTGCGCGCCCTCGAGCTGTCCGGTCAGCTGCTGCGCCGCGTGGCCCCGATGTTCTTCACCCTCGTCGGCTCGGACGGCACGGACGCCCGGCAGGCCCTCGCCGAGGAGCTCTCCCCCGAGCTCGCCGCGCACGAGGACGCGATCCTGTTGGACCCGCGCCTGGCCGAGCGCGTGGCCGCCGTCGATGACGCCGCCCTCACCGGGGAGGACGCCCGGCTCCTGCACCATCTCCGGGTGCGGCTCGAGCTCGCGGGCGCGCACCTGGACGAGGCGGCTCGCCACGAGCTGCGCCGGATCAACGGGGAGCTGGCCTCCGCCAAGGCCGCCTACACGCGCCGCCTCGTCGCGGACACCGCCGCCCGTGCGGTGCTGGTGACGGACCGCGAGCGCCTGGCCGGCCTCGGCCGGGACGAGATCGCGGCCGCCGCGGCGGCCGCCGGGGAGGCGGGCCACGGCGACGGCGACGCGGAGACGGGCCCGTGGCTGCTGACGCTGTCCCTGTTCACCTCGCAGCCGTGGCTGGCGGACCTGGCGGACGCCGCCCTGCGGCGCGAGGTCTTCGAGGCGTCCGTGGCCCGCGGCTCGGAGGGCGAGCACGAGACGCTGACCACCGCCATGCGGATCGTCCGGCTGCGCCTCGAGAAGGCCCGGCTGCTGGGGGCCTCGTCCTGGGCGGAGCACGCGTTGAAGGACCGCGCGGCGCCGTCGGTGGCCGCGGTGGAGGAGCTGCTGGGCGCCCTGGTGGGCCCCGCCATGGCGAACGCGCGGGCGGACGCGGCCGCCGTCGCCGCGGACGGCGCGGAGGTGGCCCCGTGGGACTGGCCGTACCTCTCCGCGCTGCACGCGCGCGAGGCGTTCGCGGTGGACGCGGGGGCGCTGCGCCCGTTCTTCGCGCTCGACCGGGTGCTGACCGAGGGCGTGTTCGCGGCGGCGACGGCGCTGTACGGCCTCTCGTTCACCGAGCGCCCGGAGCTGGCGCCGCACCTGTACCGGCCCGGGATCCGGGTGTGGGAGGTGGCGGACGAGGCGGGCGCCGTCGTCGGGCTGTTCGTGGGCGACTTCTTCGCGCGTCCCACCAAGTCGGGCGGCGCGTGGATGCACACGGTGCGGGACAAGGCGGAGGCCCTCGGCGAGCGCCCGGTGGTGTTCTGCACCATGAACATCCCGGCCCCTGCGGCGGGCCGGCCGACGCTGCTCACGCTGGACGAGACGACGACGCTGTTCCACGAGTTCGGCCACGTGCTGCACGGCCTGCTGGCCGAGGGCGAGTACGCCTCGCTCACCGGCACCGCGGTGCCGCGGGACGTCGTCGAGTTCCCGAGCCAGGTGAACGAGTACTGGCTGCGCGAGCCGTCGCTGCTGGACGCGTACGCGCGGCACGTGGAGACGGGCGAGCCGCTGCCGGAGGGCACGCTGGAGCGGCTCGAGGCGGCGGACCTGTGGGGCGAGGGCTACCGCACGGTCGAGTACCTCGGTGCCACGATCGTGGACTGGGCGTGGCACACGGTCACCGAGGAGACGGTGGAGGAGGCGACGGCGGACCCCGCCGCGTTCGAGCGGCGCGCCCTCGAGGCCGCGGGGATCGACCCGGACCTGGTGCCGCCGCGCTACGGCACGGGCTACTTCAAGCACATCTTCGGCAACGACTACGCCGCCGGGTACTACTCGTACATCTGGGCGGAGGTGCTGGACGCGGACGCCGTGGAGTGGTTCCGGGAGAACGGCGGCATGACCCGCGAGAACGGGCGCCGGTTCGCCGCGGAGCTGCTCTCCCGCGGCGACACCCGCGACCTGCTGGAGTCCTACCGGGCCTTCCGCGGCCGGGACGCCGAGCTCGAGCCGCTGCTGCGCCGCCGCGGGCTGCTGGCCGACTGAGCACCGCTCAGGCGGATCAGTCGGTGCGCCCCGGCCGCGGCGCCGCCAGCACGGCGCGCAGGAAGCCGCGCACGGTGCGGTCCCACTTCACGGGGTCCACGTTCTGCTCGCGGGTGTGGCCCGCCTGGGTGAACCGGACGAACCGCACGAGCTCCGGGTTGCGCTCGGCCAGGGCCATGGACGGGCCGACGGGCACGTACTCGTCGTCCTCGGAGTGCAGGATCAGGGTGGGCACCCGCACGTGGTCGGCGCGGGTGACCCAGTCCAGGGCGCGCAGGTCCACGGGGGCGGCCATGCCGGTGGCGAGCCGGCCGGCGCGGTTGGACAGCAGCCACTGCCCCAGCAGGCCCACGGCCTCGGGGATGCGGTTCAGGCGGGCCTGGTGGCGCAGCACGTCCATCCAGTCCACCACCGGTCCGGTGAGCACGATCCCCCGCACGCGGACGGCCAGGTCCGAGCGGTCGGCGAACTGCAGGGCGATCGCCCCGCCCATCGACCAGCCGAACAGGACCACGTCCCGCGCCCCCTGGTCGAGGGCGTACCGCACCGCGGCCGCCACGTCCTCCCACTCGGTGGTGCCCAGCCCGTAGCGGGCGTCCTCGGCGTCCGGGGCGTCGCCGTCGTTGCGGTAGGAGACGAGCAGGGACGTCATCCCGAGCCGCTGCGCCGTGGGCACGGCGCGCAGGCCCTCGGTGCGGCGGGCGCCGCGGCCGTGCACCATCACGGCCCACAGCCCCTCGGCCGGACGCGGCTCCGCGGACGGCCCCGGATCGATCCGCCAGGCCGGGGCCACGCCCCCGGGCACCGGCACCTCCACGTCCGTCGCATCCAGGCCCGCGTCGGCCGGCGTGGGGTAGACGAACCCGGTGAGCCGTCCGCGCACGGCGGAGCGCAGGTCCCCCGAGTAGACCTCCTCCACCACCCGCTGGACCGTCCCGTCGCGGGGGTCGTGGGAGCGGATCGCGCCGATCCGCGCCACGTGCTCGCCCTGCCCGTACGTCAGGGAGTACGCGCCGGGCGCGGTGGTGTGCCGGTCCGCCGGCAGGATCACCTCGAGCCCGTCCGGTCCGTCGACGACGGCGAACACCGCGGTGTCCTCGGCGTGGCCCCGCACGGGCGTCACCACGGCGCGCGCGAACACGCCCGCGAGCGCCGAGCTGGCCCCGGCCACCACGAACGCCCCGGAGGCGGCGACGGAGAGCGCGGTGGGGGCCAGCCGGGCGGCGGGACTGATGACGGCGGCCGTGCCGCGGGCGCTCCCGACGACGGCGCGGCGCACGGCGTCGGCCCACGGATGGGCCGGGGCGGGCGGCGGCATGCCGGGCAGGCGCCGCAGCAGGGCGTCCGCGGCGGGCCGGGCCCGTGCCGGGGTGAGCCGACGGGCGACGGCGAGCGGGGGGACGGCGGGACGGGCGAGGAGCCGTCCGCGGCGGGGGCCGCGGCGGCGTCGGCGGGAGGTGGCCATGGCGACCATTCTGACCTACGGGCACGGCGCGCACGCAACCGCGGAGCAGGGGGCGGACCGCGCGGGAACATCGGGCCGCCGTCGCCGGTTGGCACCGGACATGAGCACCCCTGAGCCGAGCATCAACCCTGCCGTCGCCCCGGCGGACGCCGCCGACGCGGACCGCACGCCCCTGACCGACGAGGAATGGGCCCGCCGCCTGACCCCGCAGGAGTTCGACGTCCTGCGCCGCGCGGGCACCGAGCGTCCGTACACGGGCGAGTACTGGGACACCCACGTGGAGGGGGTGTACGCGTGCCGGGCGTGCGGGCAGGAGCTGTTCCGCTCCTCCGAGAAGTTCGACGCGCACTGCGGCTGGCCCTCCTTCTTCGCCCCGCTGGCGGAGGACCGCGTCGAGTACATCAAGGACGCCTCGCTGGGCATGGAGCGCATCGAGGTGCGCTGCGCCGCGTGCGGCTCCCACATGGGGCACGTGTTCGCCGGAGAGGGCTACGGCACCCCCACGGACCTGCGGTACTGCATCAACTCGATCTCGCTGCGCCTGGACCCGGGCCCCCTCACCCCGTCCCAGGACCCCGCGGACGAGGACGCCGCGCCGGGCCGGGGACGGGCGTGAGCCCCGCTCCGGGGCTGCGCGCGTTCGCCTCGGACAACTACGCCGGCGTCCACCCGGACGTGTGGGCCGCCCTGGCCGACGCGGACGCGGACCACGCCGTCTCCTACGGCGCGGACCCGCTGAGTGGGCGCCTGCAGGAGCGGGTGCGGGACCAGTTCGGCGAGCAGGCCTTCGCCGTCCCGGTGTTCACGGGCACGGCGGCCAACGTGCTGGCCCTGCAGGCGATGACACCGCCGTGGGGCTGTGTGCTCACCGCGTCCGGCTCCCACCTGCTGCACGACGAAGGCGGCGCGCCCGTGCGGATCGGCCGCGCCCCGGTGATCCCTCTGGCCACCGACGACGGCCGGCTGCGACCGGAGATGCTCTCCGCCCATCTGGACCGGCGCGGAGACGTGCACGCGAGCCAGCCCGCCGTCGTCGCGATCGCCCAGGCCACCGAGGTCGGCACCGTGTACACCCCCGAGCAGGTGCGGGCCCTGGCGGACGCCGCCCACGACGCCGGCCTCACCCTGTACATGGACGGGGCCCGGCTCTCCAACGCCGCCGCCGCCCTCGACCTGCCGCTGCGGGCCTTCACCACCGACGCGGGCGTGGACGTGGTCTCCTACGGGGGCACCAAGAGCGGGGCCATGGGCGCCGAGGCCGTCGTCGTGCTGGACCCGGAGGCCGTGGTGGCCGCCCGGCTGCTCGGTCCCGCAGACCTGCCGGGCCAGGACCCCGCCGACGCCCGCGCGCGTGCCGCGCAGGCCCTGGGATACCTGCGCAAGCAGGACATGCAGCTGGCCTCCAAGCACCGCTACCTGGCCGCCCAGCTGCTCGCGCTGCTCACCGACGATCTGGGCGTGCGCCTGGCCGGACGCGCCAACGCCATGGCCGCCGCGCTCGCCGACCGGGTGGCGGGGCTGGACGGCGTCGAGCTGGTGCGCGCCCCCGAGGCCAACGCGGTGTTCGCCCGCCTGGACCGGACGGTCGCGGACCGGGTGCGCGCGCGGCACCCGTTCTACGACTGGGACACCGCGGCCCGCGAGGTGCGCTGGATGACCTCGTGGGACACCACCCCGGCGGACGTGGACGCCTTCGTCACCGCCCTCACCGAGGCCCTCGAGGAGGCCGCGGCCCGCTGAGGGGCCCGGCCCGGCGTCGTGCGGCGCGCCCCCGGCCCGCGGGCGCCCGCCCGCCCTAGGCTGGGCCCATGAGCACCCCCGGTCCGCTGCGCGCCGTCGGCGCGCCGGCTCGTCCCGCGCCGACGGCGGCGTTCCGGGACGCCCTCGCGGACCTGCGCGACGCGCGGCCGCGGACCGAGGTGCGCCTGCGCCGGATCGAGGCCCCGCGCGGGCTCGCGCCGCACGCCGTGGCGCTCGCGGCTGAGGTCCACGACCCGGCGGGCGGCGGCGAGGCGGCGCTGGCCACGGGCCGGTTCGTGCTGCTGCACGACCCGGCCGGTTCCCCCACGTGGCACGGCGTGTTCCGGGCCGTCACGTACATCCGGGCCAGCCTGGAGCCGGAGGCGGCCGCCGACCATCTGGCCGGGGCCGTCGCGTGGACGTGGCTGACCGAGGCCCTGGACCTGCGGCACGCCGAGCACACCCACGCCGGGGGCACCGCCACACGCCAGCTGGCCGAGCACTTCGGCGTCCTGGCCGAGGAGCCGGGGTGGACCGACCTCGAGCTGCGCGCCTCGTGGACCCCCGCCCCGCGGGACCTGGGTGCCCACCTCGAGGCGTGGTCCGACATGATCTGCGCCTTCGCCGGCCTGCCCCCCGAGGCCGACGCCGAGCCGCCCCCCGCCGCCCGACGATGACCGAGACCCCGAGTCCGACCAGGAGCCCCATGCCCCACGCCGACCCCCCGTCCACTCCCGCCGCGCCCGTCCCCGCCCCCGCGCTGGTCTCCGCGCCGGCGGGCGGCGTCCCGCGCGTGACGGACACACTCGCCGGCCTGACCGCGTGCGCCCGCGCGCTGCGGGCCGGCACCGGGCCGGTGGCGGTGGACGCGGAGCGGGCCTCCGGGATCCGCTACGGCCAGCGGGCCTTCCTCGTGCAGCTCAAGCGGGAGGGCGCAGGCATCTGGCTCGTGGACCCCGAGGCCCTCGGGGACCTCAGCGAGCTGGGCGAGGCGCTGGCCGGCGTCGAGTGGATCCTGCACGCCGCCAGCCAGGACCTGCCGTGCCTGGCCGAGCGGGGCATGGCCCCGGACCGCCTCTTCGACACCGAGCTGGCCGCGCGCCTGGCGGGCCTGCCACGCGTGGGCCTGGCCGCCGTGCTCGAGTCCCGCCTCGGCCTGACCCTGGCCAAGGAGCACTCCATGGCCGACTGGTCCACCCGGCCGCTGCCCGAGCAGTGGCTCAACTACGCCGCCCTGGACGTCGAGCTGCTGATCGAGCTGCGCGACTCCCTCGCGGCGCTGCTGGCGGAGCAGGGCAAGCTGGAATGGGCCGAGCAGGAGTTCGAGCACGTCCGCACCGCCGCCCCGCCGGCGCCGCGCCTCGACCCGTGGCGGCGCACGTCCGGCTCCCAGGCCCTCACCAGGCCGGTGCAGCGGGCCGTGCTGCGCCGGCTCTGGCAGGCCCGCGAGGACCTGGCCCGCCACCGGGACACCGCCCCCGGCCGCCTCCTGCCGGACTCGGCGCTGGTGGCGGCCTCCGCCTCGCCCCCGCGGACCGTCCCCGAGCTGCGCGGCCTGCGCGGCTTCCACGGCCGGCACGCCGCCAAGGAGGCCCCCCGCTGGCTCGCCGCGGTCCGGGCCGGGGTGCACGACGCCGACGCCGGCCAGGCGCCCCCGCGCCACGCCCCCGGCGGCTCCGACGGTCCGCCCCCGCACCGCTCGTGGAAGGACCGCGACCCGCTCGCGGACCGCCGCCTGAAGACGGCGAGGCCCCGGATCGCCCGGCACGCCGAGGCCCTGGGCATGCCCACGGAGAATCTGCTGACCCCGGACACGCTGCGCCGTCTGTGCTGGGCCCCGCCGGAGCCGATCACCCCCGAGGCCGTGGCCGCGGCGCTCGCCGACCACGGCGCACGCCCATGGCAGGTCGAGGCGGTGTCTGCGATCGTCACGGTGGCGCTGCTGGACCCGGACCCCGTCCAGGACTGACGCCCCCGAATGCCGGGACGAGTGGTCGCAGGTACAGTGAGAGCCGTCTCACAACCGTCCGCCATGTCTGGGAGCACCATGAGCCACCACCCTGTCCCCCTGTCCGATGTCGACCGTCTCGTCCAGCTCGCCCAGGACGAAGTCCTGACGCGCGCCGAGGTCACCGACCACCCCCTGCCCGGCGACGCCGGCACGCTGGCACTGATCACCCTGGACAACGGCCAGGGTCCGCGTCGGCCCGCCACCCTCGGCCCCGCCACCCTGATCGGCCTCGGCGAGGTCCTCGACGCCCAGGCCGCCCGCGCCGAGGCCGGTGAGATCCAGGCCCTGGCCGTCACCGGCGTGGAGGGCGTCTTCGCCGCCGGCGCGGACCTCTCCCTGGTGGCCTCCCTGCCCGCCGACGCCGAGATCGGCCGCGCGCTGGCCCGCCTGGGTCACGCGGTCTACGACCGCCTCGACGCGTTCCCGGCCCCCACGTTCGCGTTCGTCAACGGCACCGCCCTCGGTGGCGGCCTCGAGCTCGCCCTGGCCGCCGACCACCGGATCGTGGCCCCCGACGCGAAGGGCTTCGGCCTGCCCGAGGTGCGCCTCGGCCTGATCCCCGGCTGGTCCGGCGTGTGGCGTGCGCCCCACCTGATCGGCCCGGAGGCCGCCCTCGAGGTGGTTCTGAAGAACCCGCTGGACAACAACCGCACCCTGGACGCCCGCGCCGCCTACGCGCTCGGTCTCATGGACGTCGTCGCCGAGACCGACCTGCTGGCCGAGGGCCTGCAGCTGGCCGCCACGGTGGTCTCCGGCGGCACGGCACCCGCCGCGGACCGCCCCGGCCCGGACGTCTCGGACGCCGCCTGGGACCGCGCCCTCGCGGCACTCGAGAAGCTCCAGGCCACCCGTCCCGGCCGCGAGCTGCCCGCCCGCCACGAGCTGGCCGAGCTCTTCACCGCCGCCCGCACCCGCTCCCGCGCCGAGTCGGCCGAGGCCGAGGCCGAGAGCCTCGCCCGCCTCATCGCCACCGCGGAGTTCCGCCGCACCGTCTACGCCTTCCTCGGCCTCGTGCAGGGCCGTGCCAAGCGTCCGGCCGGACACCCCGGCGCCGAGCTGGCACGCGAGGTCCGCAAGGTGGGCGTCGTGGGCGCGGGCCTGATGGCCGGCCAGCTGGCGCTCGTCTTCGCTCAGCACCTGCAGGTGCCGGTCGTGATGACGGACATGGACCAGGAGCGCGTGGACCGTGGCCTGGCCGGCGTGCGCTCGCAGGTGGAGCGCATGGTCTCCCGCGGGCGGATCACCGCCGAGCAGGGTGAGGCCCTGGCCGGTCTCATCACCGCGGACACGGACAAGTCCGTGTACGCGGACGCGGACTTCGTGATCGAGGCCGTGTTCGAGGAGCTCGAGGTCAAGCGCACGGTGTTCCGGGAGCTCGAGGGGATCGTCTCCCCCGAGGCGATCCTGGCCACGAACACCTCCTCGCTGTCCGTGGCGGCCATGGCCGAGGTGCTCGAGCACCCCGAGCGGCTCGTGGGCTTCCACTTCTTCAACCCCGTGGCGCAGATGCCGCTGATCGAGATCGTGCGGGTCGAGCAGACCTCCGACGAGGCCGTGGCCACCGCCTTCGAGCTGGCCCGGCGCCTGCGCAAGACCGGCGTGCTGGTCAACGACGCCGCCGCGTTCGTGGTCAACCGCGTGCTGCTGCGCCTGATGGGTGAGGTGCAGGCCTCCTTCGACGAGGGCACGGACGCGCACACCGCCGACCACGCCCTCCACCCGCTGGCCCTGCCCATGACGCCCTTCACGCTCGCGGCGATGGTGGGCCTGCCCGTGGCCCAGCACGTCTCCGAGTCCCTGGCCGCCGCGTTCGGCGAGGAGCGCTTCCCCGTCTCCCCGAACGTGCAGCGCATGATCGACGCCGGCAAGACCGCCCTGTGGGCCAAGGACGTCCGCAAGGACCGCCGCGAGGAGGAGGCTGCCGGCGCGACCGGCGAGACGATCCCCGAGGCCACCGCGGCGCTGCTGGAGCAGGGCGACGCCCCGCAGACCGCGGAGCAGCTGCGCACCCGGGTGGAGGACGCCCTGGCCGAGGAGATCGGCCTGCTCCTGGACGAGGGCGTCGTCGCCGCCCCCGAGGACGTGGACCTGTGCATGATCCTGGGCGCCGGCTGGCCGCTGCACCTGGGCGGGATCACCCCGTACCTGGACGACTGCGGCGCGAGCGAGCGCGTCCGGGGCAGGCGCTTCCACGCCTGATCCGCCCCGCACCGGCCGCGCGGCCGGACCGCCGCCGCCCGGGGCCCTCCTGCGAGGGCCCCGGGCGGCGGCGTGCTGAGGCCCGGTGAGGCGGGCCCGTGGGGGTCAGTGCGGCAGGGCGGCGAACGTGTGCAGGTCCGCGGCCAGGCTCTCGAGGGCCTCGGCCTGGGTGGCCACCGGGGCGGACGCGGTCCCGCCGCCCCAGTCGGAGGCCACCACGACGCCCGCGCGCACCGTGTGCACGGCCAGCACGTGGCCCTCGGAGACCACCTCCACCCGCCGGTCGGCCACGCCGCCCGGCGAGTCCGCATCGGCCACGCGCAGCACGGCCCGCGGCATCCGCAGCGGACCCTGCAGCGGCGATGCCTCCTCCAGGCGGGCGTGCTCGGCGCCCCCGGCGGCCGCGGCGGCGGGCACCAGCAGGTGCTCGGCCCATGAGGGCACCACGTCCGGGGCCAGGCCGACGCGCTCGCGGTCGATCCGGACCCGCTGGGCCGTCGCAGAGTCCTCGTGGTCGCACCAGGTCCACGTGGCGCCGACGTCGGTGAAGGCCACCCGCGCCTGGGCGAGGTACCGCTCGGGCAGGTCGGCGCGAGCCCGGCGCTGGGCGCCCGTGGGCTGGAAGGCCATCCGCGTGGTCAGCACGCCCTCCCTCAGGCGGCGGTGCAGGAAGCCGGCGTGCACCCCGTCCAGGGACACGGCCTCCCAGCGGTCGAACGGGGTCAGGTCGAATCGGGCGGTCACGGGGCTCTCCTGGCGGCGGGGGATGGGCGGTGGGGACCCCCGCATCATCCCATCCGGGCGCGGACCGGGTGACATACTGGACGGATGACCTCGCAGGACACCCCCGACTCCGTCTCCCCCACCCCCTGCCGCGGCGGCTGCTCCGAGCACGCCGCGGGCGCCACCCGCCGCACCGTGCTCAGCCGCGGCTCGCTCGCGGCCCTCGCCGGCGCCGGCACTCTCGCGCTGGCCGGCTGCACGCAGGAGATCAAGGACAAGGAGAATGCGCAGGACCACTATGCGGGCTCGGAGCTCACCGACGCGCTGGCCGCGGAGGACCTCCCGGTGGGCGCCGCCCAGGCCGTCGAGGTGAACGGTCGGACCCTGCTGATGCACCGGGTGGACGAGGAGACCGTCACGGCCCACTCCAACGTGTGCACCCACCAGGGGTGCCTCGTGCAGCCCGTGGACCGCGCCGAGGGACCGGCGTACGCCTGCCCGTGCCACGGCTCCAACTTCGACCCGGTCACCGGCGAGCCCTTCGGCGGGCCGGCCCGGCAGCCGCTCATGGACTACGAGGCCGCCGTGCAGGACGGACGCATCGTCGTCAAGCTCTGAGCCGGCTCACTCCCCCGGCTCGGCCGGCGCGCCGTAGCGCCGCGCGGGCAGCCGCCCCGGATGGCGGGCGTGCCCCGCGTACGGGTCGGGGCGGCCGATCGAGGTGGGGACCGCCCGGCCGGTCCGTGGCGGCGGCAGCACCACCGGGTCCCGGCGGTTGGGGTCCCAATCGGGCTGGGCCGCCCGGCGGGCCGGGTAGTGCCGGTGGCGCCACCAGAACCAGATCAGCGCGCCGAGGCCGGGCAGCAGCATCATCGTCAGCGCCCACGGCAGGCGCCGCCGCTCGTCCAGCGGCCCGCGCAGCAGGGACACGAGGCCGGCCACCCACAGGACGCCCACGAGGGCGGACGCGGCCCACCACAGCGCCGCCACCGCCGCCTCCCCACCCGTGGGGACGAGGGGACCGACGCCGGCGGCGAGCACCGCCGCCCCGGAACCCATCAGAACAGCGCCACCGGGTCGGGCGCCGGGAACAGCGCGTCCAGCTCCGCGAGGTCCGCGGAGGTGGGCACCCAGTCCGCCGCGCGGGCGTTCTCCGCGATCTGCTCGGGGCGCGTGGCGCCGGCGATGACGGAGGCCACCGGGCCCTGGGCGGCGAGCCAGCCGATGGCCGCCTGCACCTCGGTGATCCCTCGCGCGGACGCGAACGCGCCGAACGCGGCCAGCTGCCCGAGGTCCGCGTCCGCCACCATGTGCTGCCGCACGTGGGACAGGCGCGAGCCCTCCGGGGCGGTGCCCTGCGAGTACTTGCCCGTGAGCAGGCCGTTGGCCAGCGGGAAGTAGGGCAGCACGCCCAGGCCGTACTCGGCCGCGGCGGGCAGGACCTCGAGCTCCGCCCGGCGGTCCAGGAGGTTGTAGTGGTTCTGGGCGGAGACGAACCGCTCCGTGCCCAGCTCCCGGGCCACGTGCTCGGCCTGCGCGATCTGCCAGCCGGCGCGGTTGGAGTGGCCCACGTACAGCACCTTGCCGGCGCGGACGAGGTCGTCGAGCGCGGAGAGCGTCTCCTCGATGGGGGTGCACCGGTCGGGGGTGTGGAACTGGTACAGGTCGATCCGGTCCGTACCGAGCCGCCGCAGGGACGCCTCCACGGCGCGCACGATGTACCGCCGGGCGCCGCGGGCGCCGTCGTCCCGGCCGTTGGCCCCGGCCATGTCCATGCCGAACTTGGTGCCGATCACCGCCTCGTCCCGCCTCGCCCCGAGCGCGGCGCCGAGGCGGGTCTCGGAGAGCCCGGGCTCGGCGCCGTACATGTCCGCGACGTCGAAGAAGGTGATGCCGGCCTCGAGCGCGGCGTGGACCACCGCGTCCGAGCCGGCCTGGTCCAGGGTGGCGGTGCCGGGGCGGCCGAGGTTGTTGCACCCCAGGCCCACCACGGACACGCTGAGGCCGGAGCGGCCCATCCGTGCGGTGCGCATCGGGTCAGGCCCTCCCCTCGGCGGCGCCGCGGGACACGGCGCGGGCCGCCACCTTGTTGGGCTGCACCCCGTGCGCGCGCTTCGCCGCCGCGGGCACCTCGGCGCACGCCTTCGCGGCGTGCGGGGTGCGGACGGTGAGCACGAGCTCGCCCTCGCCGTCGACCACGTCCGTCACCTCGCCCAGCCCGCGCCACGCGAGCTGGTGGGTGAGCTCCTCGCGGAGCGTCTGGGCGTGCCGGCGCTCGATCTCGGTCGCCGCGCGCCCGCGCAGTCGCAGGCCCACCTCGACGACGTCGAACGTCTCCGGGTCCGCCTCGACGAAGCCCTCCTCCAGCCCGTGGGCGAGGAACGCCGCCAGCAGCTCGCGGCCCTCGTCCTCGTCGGCGACCGGCTGGTCGCTCACGGCGCCGGGATGGCCCACGCGGCCGTGGTGGACGGTGACGACGGAGGCATCCGGCTCGAGCCAGGCCTCCCGGTACTCGAACACGCGGCGGCCGTCCTCGGCCGTGGTGTCCCGCTGCAGGCGGACGATGCTCACGACTGCTCCTCTCCAGGGGTGTGGCTCCGGGCCTCGGCCCCGAGCGTCGGGGCGGCGCCGCCGTCCCGCTCCGGGACGGGCCGCGCGTACGGGACCTTCGCGCCCAGGACCTGGGCCACGGTGTCCTGCGTGATGCGCTGCGCGGTGAGCCCGACCCGCGCGAGCACCTGGTCACGGGTGCCGTGCGCGAGGAACTCGACGGGCAGGCCGACCTCGTTCAGCGCGGTGTCCACGCCGGCGGCACGCATCTCCTGCCGGATCCGGGATCCGACGCCGCCGGCGCGCACGCCGTCCTCGAGGCACACCACGATCCGATGGCGGGCCGCCAGGCGCACCACGGACTCCGCGACCGGCAGCACCCAGCGGGGGTCCACCACGGTGGCGGAGATGCCGTGCTGGGACAGCCGGCGCGCCACGTCGAGGCCGAGCTCGGCGAACGAGCCCACCGCCACGATCAGCACGTCGCGGTCAGCGCCGTCCTCCCCCGTGGCGTCACCCAGGCGGGCGAGGACGTCCGTGCCGTCCGCCAGGCGCTCGAGGGCGCGCACCGGCTCCCCCACCGAGCCCTTGGCGAAGCGCACCACGGTGGGGGCGTCGTCGACGGCGACGGCCTCGCGCAGCTCCTCGCGCAACGTGTCCGCGTCCCGGGGCGCGGCGATCCGCAGCCCCGGCACGGACTGAAGGAGGGCCAGGTCCCACATGCCGTGGTGGCTGGGGCCGTCCGGTCCGGTCACGCCGGCGCGGTCCAGCACGAACGTCACGCCCGCCCGATGCAGGCCCACGTCCATCAGGACCTGGTCGTACGCCCGGTTCAGGAAGGTGGCGTAGACGGCCACCACGGGGTGCAGGCCGCCGAAGGCCATGCCCGCGGCGGAGGTGACGGCGTGCTGCTCGGCGATCCCGACGTCGAACACCCGGTCCGGGTGGGCGGCGGCCATCGGGGCCAGGCCCACGGGGTTGCGCATCGCGGCGGTGATGGCGACGACGTCGGGGCGCTCGTCCGCGATCGCCGCCATCTCCTCACCGAACACCGACGTCCAGGACTGCGCCGTCGAGGAGGAGACCGGCTCGCCGGTCTCCGGGTCGATCCGCCCGATGGCGTGGAACTGGTCGTCCTCGTGGGCCACCGCGGGGGCGTACCCGTGGCCCTTCTCCGTGATGGCGTGGACGAGCACGGGCCCTCCGTAGGCGTGGGCGTCCTCGAAGGCCGCCTCGAGCGCGGCGAGGTCGTGCCCGTCCACGGGGCCGATGTACTTCATGCCCAGATCCTCGAACAGCCCCTGGGGGGCCCACAGGTCCTTGAGGCCCTTCTTGGCGGCGTGGAGGGACCGGTACACGAGGTCGCCCGCGGTGCCGGCCCCCTGCAGCCGTCCCTTGAGCAGGTCGAGGGTCTGCTCGTAGCGGCGATGGATGCGCACCTTGTCCAGCACGCCGCGGCGCAGCCCGCCGAGGTGGTCCGCGAGCCCGCCCACCGTCGGGGCATAGGAGCGGCCGTTGTCGTTGACCACGATCACCACACGGCGTCCCCGGTCCGCGGCGATGTTGTTCACAGCCTCCCAGGCCATGCCGCCGGTCAGCGCGCCGTCGCCGATCACGGCGACGACCGTGCGCTCCCCCTGCCCGGTCTGCTGCCACGCGCGCGAGATGCCGTCCGCCCAGGACAGGGAGGAGGAGGCGTGGGAGGACTCGACGACGTCATGCTCCGATTCGGCGCGGTCCCCATAGCCGGACAGCCCGCCCTCCTGGCGCAGCGAGGCGAAGTCCTGGCGACCGGTGAGGAGCTTGTGCACGTACGACTGGTGGCCGGTGTCGAACACCACGGCGTCCCGCGGGGAGTCGAAGACCCGATGGATCGCCAGGGTCAGCTCCACGACGCCCAGGTTGGGACCGAGATGGCCGCCGGTCTGGGAGACGTGCCGGATCAGGAACGCGCGGATCTCCGCCGCGAGGCCGGGCAGGTCGTCGGCGGACAGGGCCGCGAGGTCGGCGGGCCGCGTGATCTGGGGCAGCAGGGGGGCGCCGGCGGCGCGGGGCTTCTCGGACATGGTCGTACCAGGGTACTCCGCGCGCACGACGGCGGCCCGTCGCCCCTCCGCGCGGGAGGGGCGACGGGCCGCCGTCGAGGGCAGGCCGGCGGGCGTGGCGCCGGCCGGGCCTGCGGGATCAGGCCTTGGCCGCGATCTGACGCAGGACGTACTGCAGGATGCCGCCGTTGCGGTAGTACTCGGCCTCACCGGGGGTGTCGATGCGGACGACCGCGTCGAACTCGGTGACCTTGCCGTTCTCGCCGGTGGCCGTGACCTTCACGGTCTTCGGCGTGGTGCCCTCGTTGAGGGCGGTGATGCCGGAGATGTCGAAGGTCTCGGTGCCGGTCAGACCGAGCGAGTCGGCGTTCTCACCCTCGGGGAACTGCAGCGGCAGCACGCCCATGCCGATGAGGTTCGAGCGGTGGATGCGCTCGAAGGACTCGGTGATCACGGCCTTGACGCCCAGGAGCGCCGTGCCCTTGGCCGCCCAGTCACGGGAGGAGCCGGAGCCGTACTCCTTGCCGCCCAGGACCACCAGCGGCGTGCCCTGCTCGGCGTAGTTCTGCGCCGCGTCGTACACGTAGGCCTGCGGGGCGCCCTCCTGGGTGAAGTCGCGGGTGAAGCCGCCCTCCACGCCGTCGAGCAGCTGGTTCTTGATGCGGATGTTCGCGAACGTGCCGCGGATCATCACCTCGTGGTTGCCACGACGGGAGCCGTAGGAGTTGAAGTCCTTGCGCTGCACGCCGTTCTCCAGCAGGTAGCGGCCCGCCGGGGTGTCCGACTTGAAGGAGCCGGCCGGGGAGATGTGGTCCGTGGTCACGGAGTCGCCCAGCTTGAGCAGGACGCGGGCGCCGGAGATGTCCGACACCGGGTCCGGCTGCATGGTCATGCCCTCGAAGTACGGGGGCTTGCGCACGTAGGTGGACTTCTCGTCCCACTCGAAAGTGGAGCCCGAGGGGGTCTCCAGGGACTGCCAGCGCTCGTCGCCGTCGAAGATCGTGGCGTACTGCGAGGTGAACATCTCGGTGTCGATCGACGCGTCGATGATCTGCTGGACCTCGGTCGGGTCCGGCCAGATGTCCTTGAGGAAGACGTCGTTGCCCTCCGTGTCCTGGCCCAGGGCCTCGTTCTCGAAGTCGAAGTCCATGGTGCCGGCCAGGGCGTAGGCGACCACCAGCGGCGGGGAGGCCAGGTAGTTCATCTTCACGTCCGGGTTGATGCGGCCCTCGAAGTTGCGGTTGCCGGAGAGCACCGCGGTCACGGACAGGTCGTTCTCCTGGATGGCCTCGGAGATCTCGGACTCCAGCGGGCCGGAGTTGCCGATGCAGGTGGTGCAGCCGTAGCCGACCACGTTGAAGCCGAGGTCGTTGAGGGACTCGCGCAGCCCGGACTTCTCGTAGTAGTCGGTCACCACGCGGGAGCCCGGGGCCACGGAGGTCTTCACCCACGGCTTGGACGTCAGGCCCTTGGCGACCGCGTTGCGGGCCAGCACGCCGGCCGCCATCATCACGGAGGGGTTGGACGTGTTGGTGCACGAGGTGATCGAGGCGATGGACACGGCGCCGTGGTCCAGCTGGAACTGGCGGCCGTCGGGCATCCGGACGTCCACGCGCTTCGACGGGCGACCCTGCACGGTCGTGGCGTCGGTCTGACGCGGCGCGTCGGCGGCGTCGGAGGTGTCGCCGGGGGTGGCGCTCGGGGCGTCGGAGGCCGGGAAGGACTCGGCGGAGGCCTCGTCCACGTCGCCCAGCTGGTCGTCCTGACCGGCGTAGTCGTGCAGGTCCTTGCGGAACTGCGCCTTGGAGTCGGTCAGGTCGATGCGGTCCTGCGGCCGCTTCGGGCCGGAGATGGAGGGCACCACGGTGGACAGGTCCAGCTCGAGGTACTCGGAGTAGGCGACCTCGGAGGACGGGTCGTGCCACATCCCCTGCTCCTTGGTGTACGCCTCCACGAGGGCGACCTGCTCCTCGGAGCGGCCGGTCAGGCGCAGGTAGTCGAGGGTGACCTCGTCGATCGGGAAGATCGCGGCGGTGGAGCCGAACTCGGGCGACATGTTGCCGATGGTGGCGCGGTTGGCCAGGGGCACGGAGCCGACGCCCTCGCCGTAGAACTCGACGAACTTGCCGACCACGCCGTGCTGGCGGAGCATCTCGGTGATGGTCAGCACCACGTCGGTGGCGGTGGCGCCGGACGGGATGCTGCCGGTCAGCTTGAAACCCACGACCCGCGGGATCAGCATGGACACGGGCTGGCCGAGCATCGCGGCCTCGGCCTCGATGCCGCCGACGCCCCAGCCGAGCACGCCCAGGCCGTTGACCATGGTGGTGTGCGAGTCGGTGCCGACGCAGGAGTCCGGGTAGGCGCGCAGCACGCCGTCGACCTCGCGGGTCATCACGGTGCGGGCCAGGTTCTCGATGTTCACCTGGTGGACGATGCCCATGCCCGGGGGGACGACCTTGAAGTCGTCGAAGGCGGTCTGGCCCCAGCGCAGGAACTTGTAGCGCTCCCCGTTGCGCTCGTACTCGATCTCCATGTTCCGCTCGATGGCGGCGTCGTTGCCGAAGGAGTCGATCTGCACGGAGTGGTCGATCACGAGCTCGGCCGGGGAGAGCGGGTTCACGCGCTCCGGGTCGCCGCCCAGGTCCTGGATGGCCTCGCGCATGGTGGCCAGGTCCACGACGCAGGGCACGCCGGTGAAGTCCTGCATGATCACGCGCGCCGGCGTGAACTGGATCTCGGTGTCCGGCTGGGCGTTCGGGTCCCAGGCGGCCAGGGCCTTGATCTGGTCGGCGGTCACGTTGGCGCCGTCCTCGGTGCGCAGCAGGTTCTCCAGCAGCACCTTCAGGGAGTAGGGCAGCTTCTGCGCCCCCTCGACCTTGTTCAGACGGAAAATCTCATACTCGGCTCCCTTGACGTCCAGGACGCCCTTGGAGCCGAAGCTGTCGACAGTGGTCATGTGAGGACTCCTCATTCCCGCCCGGTGTCGACCGGGCGCATGGTCCGACGGGGGTCGGCCTCCGCGCCACGCCCACATCCGGCCGGAGGCCGGATGTGGGCGTGGCCACATCGGCCGCGCTGCGCTCCACCCTACCGCGCGGGGCCCCCGATCACGCCGCATGTCGCGCGCCGGGGGCTCCCCGTGACCGTCAGCGGGCGGCGGCGACCTCGGCGGCCGGGCGCAGCAGGGTGACCGACTCGAGGTGGTGGGTGTCCGGGTAGAGGTCGATCACCCGGGTGCGCTCGACCTCGTAGCCGCCCTCGCGCAGCCACGCGAGGTCGCGGGCGAACGAGGCGGGGTCGCACGAGACGTACACGACGCGGCCGGGGGCCAGGGCCAGGATGCGCTCGACGACGCGGCGGCCGGCACCGGCGCGCGGCGGGTCGAGGACGACCGTGTCGAGGGCCCGGCCCTCGAGTCCGCCGCCGGAGGCGGGCCGCTCCGGCTCCTTGAGCCAGCTGCCCAGGACCTTGTCCGTGGGGCCGTTGAGGATCCCGGCCTGCGGCAGGGACAACAGGTTGCGGCGGGCGTCCTTCGAGGCCTGCCGTGCGGCCTCCACGGAGTAGACCAGGCCCTCCTCCCCCACGGCGTCGGCCAGGAACGCGCTGAACAGGCCGGCGCCGGCGTAGAGGTCCGCCACGATCTGGCCCGGCCGCGCGTCGGCGTCCTCGAGGACCGCGTCCACGAGGGTGGCCGGGGCGTGGCGGTGGACCTGCCAGAAGCCGTCCCCCGTGACGCGGAAGGCGCGCGTGCCGCCGCGCTCGGTCGCGACCGTCTCCTGGACCCAGGTGCGGCCCGTGATGCGCTCGATGCGCGTGGGGGCGTGGCGCTTGGACCCCGGGACGGCGAACCCGGCGGAGAGCTCCACGTCCGAGGCGTTGGCGGCCTGGCGCACACGGGTGCGCAGCTTCCCCAGGCGCGCCTCGTCGGCGAGGGTCTGCGGGGTAGGCGTGACCAGCACGAGCGGACGCGAGCCGTCCGCGGGCGTGGCGACGTCGACCCGGGCCGCACCGGTGAGGTCACAGTCCCACAGGGCCAGCGCGTCCAGGGCGGGCACGCCGAGGGGCATGTTGCGCACGGGCAGCAGCACCGCCGAGCGGTGGGCGTGCATCGCGATGTGCCCCTGCGGGTTCACCGCGAACGCGTTGCGGGTGCGCCAGTGCTGGCCGGTGGGCTCGTCCTCCGGGCCGGCGTGCAGCACCTCGGGCTCCACCGCGGCGCCGGCGATGCGGGCCACGGTGTCCCGGAACACCTGCGCCTTGAGGCGGCGCTGGTGGTGCACCACGATGTGGCCGAACTCGGCGCCGCCCACGGGCAGGCGGCCGGAGGCGTGCGCGCGCAGCGAGTCGGCGAGCTTCCACTGGTGGATGCGGCGGAACTCGGAGCCGCGCAGCACCTCGACGACGTCGCCGCGCCAGAAGCGCGCGCCCGGATCGGCCTCGGTGAGGACGACGCGCACCTGCTCGCCGGGGATCGCGTGGCGCGCGAACACGACGCGCCCCTCGTGGCGGGCGACGCAGTGGCCGCCGTGGGCCATGGCCCCCGTCTCCACCTCGATGATCGCTCCGATGCCGGTGGCCTCGGGGGTGGTCTGCGTGACCGTCATGGCTGTGCTCCTCTCCGCACGGGCGCGCCTCGGCCCTTGTGGACCACGGCGTCATGGCTCACTGTACCGCCCGCACGGGCCGACCCCCCGCCCGGCGGGGGCCTTCAGAGCGCGGAATCGTGCGGATCGCGGCGGGTGTGATGCACAGCATCCGGTGCCGCCGGGTCCGCGGCCCGCGGGTCCCCCTCGTGGATCTGCCACGGGACCGAGCCGACCATCACACCGGCCTCGCGCTGCAGCCGCCGGGTCAGGCGCGTGGCGGTGCGGTTGTGCAGGAGCGTCCGCCAGCCGGGCCGGACCACGTACTCGGGCAGGAAGACCATGACCAGGTCCCGCGGCGAGCGGCTGCGCCGCGAGCGCACGTGCCGCACGAGGGGCACGACGGTGTCCCGGTAGGGGGCGGCCACCACGGTCAGCGGGACGGGCAGGCCCGCCCGGGCGAAGTCCTCGACCACCCGCTCGGTGGCCTGCCGGTCCGTGTCCACCACCACGGCCTCCAGGGAGGAGGGCCGGGTGGCGCGCGCGTAGGCGAGGGCGCGCAGGGCGGGTCGGTTGAGGGTGGAGACCACCACGACCACGTGCACGCGGGAGGGCAGGGCCCGCGCGTCGTCCTGTGTGTCCGGTGCGAGCTCGGCCTCGACCGCCCGGTAGTGGCGGCGGATCCGGCCCATCACCAGGGCGCCGAAGAGGATGGCCAGCAGCGCGACCCACGCGCCCTGCCGGAAGCGGGTCACGAGGACGACGACGGCGGCCAGGCCCGTCACGGCCAGGCCGAGGGCGGTCACGAGGTAGCGCAGCCGCACGGAGGCGCGGGCGCGCACGCCCGGGGTGTGGGCGAGCTTGCCCCGCCACAGGCGCACCATGCCGATGAGCGCCAGGGTGAAGGCGAGCAGCACGCCGATCACGTACAGCTGCACGAGCAGGGCGGTGCGGGCGCGGAAGACCGCCAGGAGCAGGAGGGTGCCGGCGCCCAGGGCGAGGACCCCCCACGTGTGCACCAGGCGGTCGCCGCGCACCCGCAGCTGGCGCGGCAGGTACCCCTCGGCGGCGAGGCGGGAGGCCAGGGCGGGGAAGGAGTGGAAGGAGCCCCGCGCGGCGACGAGCAGCAGCAGGCAGGTCACGGCGATGACGGCGGTGGCTCCCGGGGAGCCGGCGCCGAAGACCGCGTCGGCGAGCTGCCCGAGGACCGGTCCGGGCTCCTCGCCCGGGGCGAGCGGCGTGCCGTCGGGGTGGCGCAGCGCCGCCGGGTCGAGGGCCACGACCGCGCCGGTGCGCTGGGCCAGGTGCATGACGCCGACGGTGAGGGCGCCCACCACCAGCGCCAGGACGGCCAGGACCCAGCGCACGGTGCGCACGGCGGGCCGGGCCATGCGGTGCGTGGCGGACAGGGGCACCTCCACGCCGGTGAGCAGGACCGAGCCGGCGCTGAAGGCGCGCAGCGCGAGGAGGGCCGTGGCGAGCGAGCCGGCCGGGCCGAGGCCTGCGTCCGCGACCGTGAGGCCGGCCGTCGACGCCGCCGCGAGCCGTCCCTGGCTGTCCTGCCACAGGCCCACGGCCACGAGCGCGGCGAGCAGGACGACGAAGGCGGTGACCACCACGGGGATGAGCCGCCCGCGCCCGGCGTCGCCGCGCAGTGCGGACAGCAGGACGACGATGAGCGCCGCCCCGGCCACGAGCCACGTGAGCCCGTCCACCGCGGGCACGAGCACGGAGAGGTGGTGGGCGAACGCCGCCACGGACACGGCGGCGGTGAACACGAAGTCGAGCAGCAGCGCCGCGGCCGCGAGGACGCCCGAGCGGGGTCCGAGCTTGGTGCGCGCCATGCGGTGGATGCCGCCCTGGGGGACGGCCACCACGGCCGCCCGGAAGGCCAGGACCGTGAGCACCATCACGGCCACCACGGCCCAGCCCACGAACGGGCCCAGCCACAGGGTGGCGCCGCCGGCGGCCACGAGGGTCAGGATGATCTCGTCCGGGGCGTAGGCGAGGGAGGACAGGGCGTTCGAGGAGGTGGCCTGCAGCGCGCGCCACCGGCCCAGTCGGGGCGCGTCGTGCACCGAGGACGCCACGGGCCGGCCCAGCAGCGCCCGGCGGAGGATCGAGGACGGCGAGCTCACCGGACCACGGTACCCCCGGCGGGGTGGGAGAATGGTGACCGGCGTCGTCGGGGCGCCGTCGGCAGCGGGAAGGAGCGGGCATGGCCCACTACGTGATCGTCGGGGCGGGCCGGGTGGGTCGACGCCTGGCGTCCGACCTGGACGCCGCCGGACACTCCGTGGCACTCGTGGACCGCTCGGCCCACGCGGCCGAGGCCGCGACGCCGGGCGAGGTCGTCGTGGGGATCGGCTTCGACCGGGACGCGCTGCGCCGGGCCGGGATCGAGCACGCCCAGGGCCTGGCCGCCGTCACCGCGGATGACAGCACCAACATCATCTCGGCGCGCGTGGCCCGGGAGACGTTCCACGTGCCGCACGTGGTGGCCCGCATCTACGACGCCGAGCGCGCCCGCGTGTACCAGCGGCTGGGCATCCCGACGGTGGCCTCCGTGGAGTGGACGGCCGACCAGGTCCTGCACCGGCTGCTGCCGGCGGGCACGGCCGACCCGACGCGACGGGACCCCTCCGGGCGGCTGCTGATGACCGAGTCCATGCCGCACCGCTCGTGGTGCGGGCTGCCCCTGACCCGGGTGGAGGAGCTGGCGGGCCTGCGGATCGCCTACCTCACCCGCTACGGCGAGGGCGTGCTGCCCGCCGCGGACGGGGTCCTGCAGGAGGGGGACGTGGTGCACGCCGTGTACCCGGTGGAGGACCGGGACCGCGTGGAGACGCTGCTCCAGGGCGAGGCCACAGGGGCCCGCACCCGCGGGGCCGAGGATGAGGACGACGAGGAGGACCGCGCATGAGGGTCGTGATCGCGGGGGCGGGCGCGGTGGGCGCCTCGATCGCGCGGGAGCTGGAGCGGCACGGCCACGAGGTGGCCGTCGTCGAGGTCCGGCCCGACGCGGCGGCGAAGACGGACGTCGGCGGGGCGAGCATGGTCCTGGGGGACGCCTGCGACCTGAGGGTGCTCCGCGAGGCGGGGACCCTCTCCGCGGACGTGCTGGTGGCCGCCACGGGCGACGACCGCGCGAACCTCGTGGCGTCCCTGCTGGGCCGCAGCGAGTTCGGCGTGCGGCGCACGGTGGCGCGCGTGAACAACCCGCGCAACGACTGGCTGTTCGACGAGTCCTGGGGCGTGGACGTGGCCGTGTCCACGCCGTCCATCATGACCGCCCTCGTGGAGGAGGCCGTCGAGTCCGGCGACCTCGTGCGGCTGCTCCGCCTCGAGGCCGGGGGCGCCGCGCTCACCGAGTTCCGCGTCCCGGCCGGCCACTGGCTGCGCGGGCGCCGCGTGGGCACGGTCTCCTGGCCGCTCGAGGCCCCGCTGCTGGCCCTGGTGCGCGACGGCGCACCGCGCCCGTCCGCCCCGGACGAGGTCCTCGAGGAGGCCGACGAGCTGTTCTTCCTGGTCGCCGCCGAGGCGGAGGCGGCCCTGCGCCGGCTGCTCGTGGGCCCCGAGGCGGATCAGCCGCGCCGGGTCGCCGTGGACGGCGCGGAGGCCGGCGCCCCGGGGGCGGAGCCGCGCGGCGAGGACACGGACCAGGCCAGCCACAGCCCCAGCGCGTAGAGCGGCAGGCCCATGACCACGCGGGCGATCCCCAGCCCCGTGGTCGAGTCCGCGAGGTAGAGGGGCAGCTGCACGGCGAGGCGCGCCGCGAACACGCCGGCCAGGATCCACGTGGCCGCCGCGTACTGCCGGCGCCGGCCCGGCTCGGCGCGCCACTCGGTCCCCTCCCCGCGGAGGAGGCCGAACAGCACGCCGGCCAGGGGCCAGCGCAGCACGATGGAGAGGACCATGGCCACGAGGTAGAGCGCGTTGGTCAGCAGGCCCCACACATAGAAGTCCGCGGCGCGGCCCGTGGTGAGCGCGAGGGCGACCGACAGGCCCACCACCACCACGCCCGCCGCCACCTGGACGGGCGACTGGCGCTGCACCAGCCGGAGGGCGCCCATGGCCACGGCCACCGCGAGCGCCGCCGCGCCCGCGGGCCACACCTGCCCCGTGATCAGCGACGCCACGAGGAACACGAAGGTCGGCAGGGACGCCTCCACGATGCCCCGCACGCCGCCGACGCTCGCGAGCGGATCCAGGCGGCCGCGTCCGTCGAGGGCGGGCCCGGACGGCAGGGGTCCGCGCACGGCGTCGGGGCCGGGCGCGACGGCGGGGTCGGACGGGTCCGCGGGACCGGTCGGGTCCGGCGTGGGCGTGGGCGCGGTCATGGGCTCTCCTGGGATGGGACCGGCGGGGCGGTCAGGTCGGGCTCGGGGCCTCGTCGAGGAGGTGGAACTCCGGGTTGTGGACGGTGGGCTCCCCGTCCAGGTGGTGCACCCGGCCGCGCAGGCGCAGCCACGCGCCCGGCATGACACCGGTCACCCGGTCGCGGCCGTGCCACACCAGGCTCAGGGTCTCCTGCGGCTCCACGCGGCCAGGACGGGGCAGATCCGGCGCCAGCTGCGCCCGGAACACCGTGGCGTCGTCCGCGCCGTGGAAGGTCACGGCCATGACGACGCCGGTGCGCCACTCCCCCGCGTCCGGCGCGCGCCGCACGCTCACCGGGTCTCCGTCATCTCCGGCCCCCGCCCGGGCAGGGTCGGGCCCCCGGTGCCGCCCTCGGCGGCGCGGGCTC
Organism: Micrococcus lacusdianchii; assembly: GCF_023155805.1. Lineage (GTDB taxonomy): Bacteria > Actinomycetota > Actinomycetes > Actinomycetales > Micrococcaceae > Micrococcus > Micrococcus lacusdianchii. The sequence continues at coordinate 56,720 of NZ_JAKNUW010000013.1, forward strand.
CCTCGCGCCCGGCGCCGAGCACGTCGCCCGCGGGCTGAGCGGGACGCCGCCGGCGCACGGGCTGGGCGTCCGCGGGCGGGTGCAGGGGCAGCAGGTCGCGCGGGGGCAGGGGCCCGTCGCCGCGCACCACGACGACGCCGGAGAGCACCCGCTCGAGATCGGCGGCGGCGTCGGGCTGGTAGGCGGCCTCTCCGTGGAAGACGCCGCGCACGAACCAGCGCGGTCCGTCCACACCGACGAACCGGGCCACGTTCCACCCGGGCGAGCCGTCCGGCAGGGATGCCGGCACGCGCGTGAGCAGCTCGGCGCCGAACGCGCCGCGCTGCTCCTGCACGTGGGCACCGGGGGTGGCCGAGAGGGTCTCGAGCAGCTCGGCGCGCAGCTCGTCCCACAGCCCCGCGGCCCGGGGGGCGGAGAACGCCTGGATCTGCAGCGCCGAGCGGCCCATGGTCACGGTGACGGCCACGATCCGCTGGGTGGCGTCCTCGAGGTCCAGGCGCAGCTTCATGCCGCGCACCGCGGGCACCCGCAGGCCGCCGAGGTCCACGTAGCCGGAGGTGCCGGGACGGGCGGCGACGTCGTGGGGCCCGCGGGCGCCCTCGCCGGGGGCCGCGGCGGCCTCCGCCTCGGCCTCGACCTGGCGGTCCCGCTCGTCCTTGAGCTGGTCGGGGAGCACCACCTGCTCGTGGCGCACGGTGCGGTTGCGTCCGAAGATCATGCGGTCCTCCCGGAGGTCGACGTGGGGGTCTGGGGGTCGACGGCGGCGCCGAAGCCGCCGCTGGAGCCGAAGCCGCCCATGCCGCGGTCGGAGTCGGGGAGCGCATCCACGGGGACGAAGCGCGCCCGCACCACGGGCTGGATCACGAGCTGGGCGATCCGGTCGCCCCGCCGCAGGGTGACGGGCGTGCGCGGGTCCAGGTTGATCAGGGGCACCATGATCTCGCCGCGGTAGCCGGCGTCGACGGTCCCCGGGGCGTTGACCACGCTCAGGCCGTGGCGGACCGCCAGGCCGGAGCGGGGGTGGATGAAGCCGGCGTGGCCGTCGGGCAGGGCCAGGGCGACCCCCGTGGGGACCAGGGCGCGCTCCCCCGGAGCGAGGCTCACGTCCACGGTGGTCCGCAGGTCGGCGCCCGCGTCCCCCGGGCGGGCGTACGAGGGCGGCGGCAGGTCCGGGTCGAGGGCCTGCAGGGGCACGTCGGTCGTGGCGGAGTCGGTCACGGGCCCCGACTCTACCTCTCCGCCACGCGGCCGGGGCGGCGACCGGCGCCGATGTGGGAAGCTGGAGGACATGCACGAGGAGACCCGCACGGCCGAGATCCGACCCGACCGCCCCGCCGACGGCCCACACTCCCCGGCCGGTGCGGGGGCGGTGCTGTTCGCGGAGCGGCTGAGGCCCTCGCCCGGCGTCTGGGTGGTGGCCGCGATGCTCGCGGGGCTCACCATCCTGGTGTTCGCCCCCATCGACGTGTGGCTGGGTGTGGCGGCGGCCATCGGGTTCTTCGTGGTGGAGGCGATCGTGCTGATCGCCTCGACGCCGCGCATCGTGGTCACCGACTCCTCGCTCCAGGTGGGGCGGGCGCAGATCGAGCGCCGCCACGTGGGCGAGGTGACCGGACACCGCGGAGAGTCGGCCCGAGCGCAGCAGGGCCCGCTGCTGCACGGGTTGGCCTATGTCACGGTCCGCGGCTGGATCGCCCCGGTGGTGCGTGTGCAGATCACGGATGCGCGGGACCGCACGCCCTACTGGCTGACCAGCACCCGCCGTCCCGAGGAGCTCGTGGCCGCCCTCGGCGGCCGCATGGCCGACGAGGCCGCCTGAGCGGGGCTCAGCCCTCGCAGTCGGTGCAGTAGACCAGCTCACCCTCCTCGCGGGCGGCCTGGGAGCGATGGCGCACGAGGAAGCACGAGGCGCACGTGAACTCGTCCGACTGGGCGGGGAGCACCCGCACCATCAGCTCCTCGCCGGAGAGGTCGGCACCGGGCAGCTCGAAGCCCTCCGCGGCCTCCGTCTCGTCCTCGTCCACGACGGCCGACTGCGTGTCCGTGCGCCGCGCCTTCAGCTCCTCGATCGAGTTCTGGCTCAGCTCTTCCTCGTTCTTGCGAGGTGCGTCGTAGTCGGTGGCCATGGTGGGGATCTCACGCTCCGCTGGTGGGGGTCGGCACCGGGGCCGGTGCCTGGGGCGGCGCCGGGTGCGGGATCCGCCCGTGGGGCGTCCCCGGCCAACGCCGTTGCGCGTAGATTGTGCACCATGGTCTCCGGGGCGCCAAATGCTCCCCACGGGGGACGCACCCGCCCTCCGTCCCGGGCTGCGCGCCCGACCGGGGGCGGGGCGGGGCTCCCGTTAGGATCGGACCAGCCCGGGCACCGGCGACGCCCGTGCCGCACCGGGCCGAGACCACGATGGAAAGGGATGTCCCCATGGCGGAGCTCCGACTCACCGGTCCGACCGAGGACGGCGACGCGTTGCGTCTGACCAGCCCGGACGGGTCCGCGCACACGCTCCCGGTGACCCCGTACCTGCGACGGCTCGTGGTGGACCAGGGCGAGGCCGCCACACCGGAGGACCCGGCCCCGGACGCGGCGCCGCAGGACCCCGCCGACGATGCGGAACGCCCCGAGCCCGCCGTCCCCGTGACACCCGTGGCGGACCAGGCGGACGTCCGCGCGGCCGCCACGGCCGACGCCGTGCCGCTGAGTCCCCGCGAGATCCAGACGCGCATCCGGGCGGGCGCCACCGTGGAGCAGGTGGCTCGGGAGTCCGGCAACGCCTTCTCCCGCATCCGCACCTACGGGTTCCCCGTGCTCGCCGAACGCGGCTACATCGCCCAGCAGGCGCAGGGCGTGGAGGTCTGGGTCGGCGGCCCGGACCTGTACTCCTCCACCGTCACCGACGGAGGGCCCACCACGCTGGCCGAGCTGGCCGCCCACCGGCTCGCGGAGCTGGGCGTCGACGTCGGCGCCCTCGAGTGGGACGCATGGCGTGCGGGCGCCGGCGACTGGACGGTGGTGGCCGCCTTCCCCGCGCCCGAGGGGACGGCGCTGCCCACCCGGGAGGAGCCGCCCGCGCGGTGGTCCTTCCGCCCCTCCGGCCGCCACCTGGACCCGCAGAACGCGTGGGCCCGCATCCTCTCGGACGCCCAGGCCTGGGACGTGCGGCATCCCGCCGCGGACGGGGAGCCCGCCGCGGACGTCGCCCCGCCCCTGCCCGCGGAGGAGGACGGCGCGTCCGACGCGGCCGTCGACGCCGGGCAGGACGCCGTGACCCCGCGGGGCGCGGTGTCCGCGAGCGCCGACCGGGACGCGGACCTGCTGGAGATCCTGCGCAGCCGTCGCGGTCGTCGCGTGGGCCAGGACGAGGAGTCCGACGACGCGCTCGCCCACCTGATCGCCCGCGGAGCCCAGGCCCGGGAGGCGGCCGAGCACTCCGAGGAGGAGACCGCGGGCCCGTCCCCGGCGGCCCCGGGCGACGCGCCCGCCGAGGAGGCCGCCGACACCCCGGCCCCCAGCCGCGCCGCGCGACTGCTGCGCGGTCTGCCCGCCCTCCCCGAGGACGACGCCGAGGCGGACGCCCAGGAGGATCGCGCGGACGACGGGCCGGAGACGGCACCCCCGGCGACCCCGGTCGAGCGGACGGACGAGGACCCCGCCGCCGAGCCGACGCCGCGCCCCGGCCGCGAACGCCCCGCGATGCCCACGCCGCGTCCCCGGGCCCGCTCGGCAGCGCGCCGCGCGTCGGTGCCCAGCTGGGACGACATCGTCTTCGGCCGCAAGGGCGACTGAGGCCGGCTCAGCGCCGCCAGAGCAGCAGCGGCACCTCGCGCTCGGCGCGCGTCGGCGAGCCGTGCTGGCCCACCATCGCGAACGCCCGCGGGGACACCCGGCGGCCGTCGTAGAGCGCGAGGTCCCCGTGGCACGCGACGAGCAGCTCGCCGATGCGCGGCAGGACGCGCTCCGTCACGCGGTCCCCGAACCATCCGGCGGCCACGGCCTCCTCCCGGGTGACCACCCAGGCCTGGGCGCCGAACCGCTCCTGCCACGCCGCGCGGGTGCGGGCCCGCAGGGCGTCGCCGGGGTCGGCGGTGAAGTGCAGCTGCACCATCCGCGGCTCCCCCGCGGTGTGCGCCACCCCCTCGAGCAGCGCCGGGTCCACGAGTCGTCCGGCCTCATCGACAGCGGCGTAGTCCACGCGCCGGGCGACCGGGACGTCCACCATGCCGTGGTCGCCCGTGACCAGCACGAGGGTCCCCTGCGGCACCCGGGCCACGAGGCGGCGCACGGCGGCGTCGACCTCCTCGAGGGCGTGCAGCCACGCATCGGAGCCCACGCCGTGGCGATGCCCGGCCTTGTCCAGCTCGTTGGCGTAGAAGTACACCAGGGTGGGCTCGCGGGCCTCGGTCAGGACCCGCGCCACGTGCTGGGTGCGGGCGATCAGCCCCCGGCCGGACAGGAACCGCCCCCCGCGCAGGCCGGCCCGCGTGAGCGCGGAGTGCTCGAACTCCGGCAGGGACACCGTCACCGCGTCCACGCCCGCCGCCTCGGCGCGCTCGAACACCGTGGCGTGCGGCTGCCAGGCCACCGGGTCGGTGGCCTCGTCCCAGCCGCCCAGCATGTTCACGACGACGCGGCGCTCGGGGTCCAGGACGTCGTAGCCGGCCACGCCGTGCTCCCCCACGTCCAGGCCCGTGCCGAGGCTCGTGAGGGAGGCCGCCGTCGTGGTGGGCGTGGCCGCGACGAGGACGCGGCCGCCGTCGGCCATCGCGGCCCGCAGCGTGGGCGCATGGCCGCCGTGGCGCTTCAGGACCGACCGGCCCAGCCCGTCCACGAGGACCACGAGCACGCGGCGGGTGGACCCCAGGCCCAGCACGTCCTCGACACCCGGCACGCCCAGGGCCGCGGCGGCCGAGGTCAGGACGGAGCGCAGCGCCCGCTCGGGGGGCGTGGACGACGTCGGCGCGGCCGGCCCGCCGGCCGGGGTGAGGGCCTCGGCCGCCCCGCCCGGGGCATCCGCGGCCGGTCTCACGCCGCGACCGCCAGGTGGGCACGGCGCAGCACCCGGGCGAAGTGCAGGGCCGCGTCCACGGCCCCCTGACCCTCGGCGTCGGCCGCCACGCGGATCACCAGGTCCTCCCGGGCGGTGGTGCCCGTGTAGCCGTGGTCGGCGTCGCACCGGGGGTCCGCGCAGCCGGCCGGCTGCAGGTCCACGCGCTGGCCGCCGGCCCACTGCACGCCCAGGGTCATCTCCGCCACCGGGTCCTGCGGCCGGAACCGCTCCGGGTGGGCGTGGCCCGTGGTCAGCAGCACCGACTCGATGGACCGCAGGGGCACCATCTCCGTGGACACCTGCGCCAGCACCGCCTGGCCCGCGGGGTCGGCGGCGTGGTCGTCCAGGTGCACGGCCAGCAGGACGTCCCCGGCCACCACCAGGACCGTGATGTGCCGGTGGATCTCCTCGTAGTCGAAGTGGGTGTCCACGTGCACGAGGTGGGCCAGGGCGGTGCGCCCCTCCAGCTCCACGGCGATCGCGTGCGCCACGAGCTCCGGGTAGTACCCGGCCCGTCGCAGGGCCTCGTCGAGGGAGCCGTGGTCGTGGTTCCAGCGCAGCGCGGTCATGCCCACCATGCTAGGCACGCAGGGGACCGTCGGCTGACGCGCAGGGCGCCGGTCAGCTGGCGCGCAGGGCGCGACGGGCCGAGTCGGTGCGGCCGGCGGCGTTGGCCACGTCCACCTCGGCGGCCAGCACGGTGACCCCGCTCGCCGAGGCGAGCACGGGCGCGAAGCGCAGCCGGGCCACGGCGGCGAGGTCGTCCTTCAGGCAGCTGACGCGGGCCACCAGGTCCTCCAGGGCCGGCAGGTCCACCGCGGGCACGCCGCCGGCGCCCGCGAGCTTCACCGCCGCCCGCGGCGCCCGCACCATGCGCGCCACGTCCTGGTCGGTGAGCGGGGGCACCCGGTGCACCCAGTCCCCCAGCAGGTCCGTGGCGTCGCCGGCCATGCCGAAGGACACCACCGGGCCCAGCAGGGGGTCCTCCAGGGCCGTCACCATGCAGGACTGGCCGGTGGGCGCCATGGACTGCACCTCGAGCTCCGTCACGCCGAACGGGGCGAGCACCTGGCGCATGTGCTCCACGTTGCGCCGCAGCGAGTCGGCGTCCACCACGTTCAGGCGCACCCCGCCCAGGTCGATCCGGTGCCGCAGGTAGGGGTCCACGGCCTTCACGGCCACCGGGAAGCCGAGCTCCTCGGCCGCGGCCACGGCCTCGTCCGCCGTGGTGAACCGACGCGAGGGCAGCACGGAGATGCCGTAGAGGCCCAGCAGCCGCTCGGTCTCCTTCCCGGTCAGCCGGACGAGCTCGGTCCCCCGGGCTCGTCCGCACGCGGACTCCACGAGGGCCTCCGCGGCGCGGACGTCCACGTCGGACAGCTCGATCGGCTCGCCCGCGTCCTGTCGGCGCCACGCGCCGTACTCGGCGAGCCGGCCGAGCACGGTCAGCGCCGACCGCGGCGACGGGTAGAGGGGCACTCCGGGCTGGCGCGCGCCGGGCTCGGCGTCGTCGGCCGGCGCCCCCGCCCCGCCGAGGCGCGCGCCGGCGTACCGGGGGGTCACGGCGTCGGGCAGGCTCGCGAGCACCGGCACCGGGGCGTCCCGGGCCACCTCGGCGAGGGCGGCGGCCACCTGGTCCGCGGTCTCCTCGTCCTGGTGCAGGCCGAGGCGCCCCACCACCACGACGGCGTCCGAGTCCCCGGCCACGAGCGCCGCGGCCACGTGGCCCACGAGGTCGCGGGCCGGCGGCGCGATGCCCTGCTCCCGGTCGCCGAGGCCGAGGGTGGCGACGACCTCGAGGCCGGCCTGGGCGGCGGCGTCGCGGGCGATCCGGTCGAGCGCCAGGGAGTCCACCACCAGGCTGACGCGGCGTCCGGCGGGCATCGGCTGGGTGGCCACGGCCATCAGCAGGTCGAGCATGTCCTCGTGGGTGGCGACCTCGAGCACGCCGGTCTGGTCCAGCATCGAGTCCACGGCACCGGCCGGGGCCTGCGTGGTGCGGACCTCGTGGCCGGGCGGCAGGGCGCGCCCGGTGACGTCGGAGCGGACCACCACCACGGGCTTGGTGCGGGAGAGCCGCCGGGCGATGCGGGTGAACTTGCGGGGGTTGCCGAAGGACTCCAGGTACACGCCCACGGCGGCGGTCTGGGGGTCGTCCTCGAAGAACTGCATGGCGTCGTTGCCGGAGACGTCCGCCCGGTTGCCCGCGCTGAGGGAGGTGGACAGCCCGAGCCCGCGGCGCTTCATGGCGGCCGTGATCATGGCGCCCACGGCGCCGGACTGGCTGAACACGCCGATGGGCCCGCGGTGGGCCAGGCCTGGGGACGGGGAGGCGTTGAGGCGCACGGCGGGATCCGTGCGCACGAGCCCCGAGGAGGCGGGGCCGATCACGCGCATGCCGTGGGCCCGGGAGCGCGCCACGAGGCGGCGCTGCGCGCGCAGGCCCTCCTCGCCCGCGTCGGCGTAGCCCGAGGTGAGCACGAGCAGGCCGTGGGCCCCGAGGGCACCGGCCTGCTCGACGACCTCGTCCACCTCCGCCACGGGGACGGCGACGACGACGAGGTCGACGGGCTCCGCGATGTCCGCGAGGGAGGCGTGCGCCGTGAGGCCCTGGACGTCCTCGGCGGCGCGGTTGACGGCGTGCACGCGGCCGGTGAAGCCGCCCTCGAGGATGTGGCGCAGGACGATCGAGCCGACGGCTCCGGGGTCCCGGGAGGCGCCGACGACGGCGACCGACTCGGGCTCGACGAGCTCGGCCACGGAGCGGGCCTCGGCGCGGTGCTCGCGCGACTCCACGACGGCCCGCCAGCGGGCGGTGGGGTCGATGGGGAACTCCACGGCCACCACGCCGTCCTCGAAGTGACGGGCCACCTCGAAGCCGGAGTCCTGGAAGACGGAGAGCATCTTGCGGTTCTCCGGGAGGACCTCGGCGGTGAAGCGCCGGATGCCGTTCTCGCGGGCCGCCACGGCGAGGTGCTCCATGAGGATGGAGCCCAGGCCCTGGCCCTGGGAGGCGTCCGAGATGTTGAAGGCGACCTCGGCGGCGTCGGAGTCCCCGTAGCGGTCGTAGCGCCCCACGCCGAGCAGCCGGTCCCCGCGCACGATCACGAGGGCCACGCGGTCCCGGTGGTCCACGTGGGTGAACCGGTCCAGGTCCTTCTGGGACAGCTCGGACTTGTAGGTGAAGTAGCGCAGGTAGATGGAGGACTCGGACTGGCGGGAGTGCATGTCCTGCAGGCCGGCCGCGTCCTCGGGGGTGATGGGGCGCAGCCGGGCGGTGGCGCCGTCGCGGAGCACCACGTCGGCCTCCCAGCGGCTCGGGTACGCGCTTGCCGTGTCGGTCTCAGCCATAGGATTCAGCGTAGACAAGAACCGAGCCGTGAGGATCCCCCCAGCACCATGATGGCCAAGTCGTCCCGCTCCCGCACCGCTCGTGCCGAGGGGGCCCGCCCCCTGCCGCCGGAGCAGGAGAACATCGTCGACGTCGACGTCTCGCTGGAGATGGAGACGTCCTTCCTCGAGTACGCGTACTCGGTGATCTACTCGCGGGCGCTGCCGGACGCGCGGGACGGGCTCAAGCCGGTGCAGCGCCGCATCCTCTACATGATGTCCCAGATGGGTCTGCGCCCGGACCGCGGTCACGTGAAGTCCGCCCGCGTGGTGGGCGAGGTGATGGGCAAGCTGCACCCGCACGGGGACGCCGCGATCTACGACGCCATGGTCCGCCTGGCCCAGCCGTTCTCCCTGCGCCTGCCCGTGGTGGACGGGCACGGCAACTTCGGCTCGCTCGACGACGGCCCGGCCGCGCCCCGGTACACCGAGGCCCGGATGGCGCCGGCGGCCCTCGCGCTGACCGCCGACCTGGACGAGGACACGGTCGACTTCGTCCCGAACTACGACAACCAGTTCCAGCAGCCCGCGGTGCTGCCGGCGGCGTACCCGAACCTGCTGGTGAACGGCGCGGCGGGGATCGCCGTCGGCATGGCGACGAACATGGCCCCGCACAACCTGCGCGAGGTCGTGGCCGCGGCCCGGCACCTGCTCGCCGAGCCGGACGCGGACCTGGAGGCGCTCATGGCGCACGTGCCCGGCCCGGACCTGCCCTCCGGCGGCAGCATCGTCGGGCTGGACGGCATCCGGGACGCCTACACGAGCGGACGCGGCACGTTCCGCATGCGCGCGACCGCCGCGATCGAGCAGGTCTCCGCCCGGCGCACGGGGATCGTGATCACGGAGCTGCCGTACGCGGTGGGGCCGGAGAAGGTCATCGAGCGGATCAAGGACGGGGTGCGCGCCGGCCGCCTGCAGGGCATCGCGGACGTGGTGGACCTGACCGACCGCAAGCACGGCCTGCGCCTCGTGGTGGAGCTGAAGTCCGGGTTCAACGCCCCGGCGGTGCTGGCCGCGCTGTACCGGCACACGCCGCTCGAGGAGACCTTCGGCATCAACAACGTCGCCCTCGTGGACGGCCAGCCGCAGACCCTGGGCCTGCTGCCGCTGCTGCGCGTCTACGTGGACCACCGCCTCGACGTGGTCCGCCGCCGCACCGCCCACCGGCTGCAGCGCCGCCAGGACCGCCTCCACCTCGTGGAGGGCCTGCTGCTCGCCCTCGTGGACATCGACGAGGTCATCGAGATCATCCGCTCCTCGGACGACACGGCCGCCGCGCGCACCCGGCTGATGGGGGTCTTCGACCTCACCCAGGTGCAGGCGGACCACATCCTCGAGCTGCGCCTGCGCCAGCTCACGAAGTTCTCCCGGATCGAGCTCGAGGCCGAGCGGGACGAGCTGCAGGCCGCCATCGCCGAGCTCGAGGCGATCCTCGGCTCGGAGGCGCGCCTGCGCGAGGTGGTCTCCGCCGAGCTGCAGGCCGTGGCCGACGAGTTCGGCGACGACCGCCGCACCGTCCTGCTCGAGGCCGAGACCGTGGCCGCCCCCGCCGCCTCGACCGCCGGCGGGCCCACCCCCGCCGGGGCCGCCCAGGCCGGGGCGGACCTCATGGTCCCGGACACCGCCTGCTGGGCAGTGCTCACCACCTCCGGGCGCCTGCTGCGCACCGCCGACCGCACTCCGATCGCCTCGCAGGGGCGGCGCCGCAAGCACGACGCCTTCGCCTCCGTGGTGGCGACGACGGCCCGCGGCGAGATCGGCGCCCTCACCTCCACGGGCGCGCTGCACCGGATCCAGGCCGTGGACCTGCCCGCCGCGCCCGAGCCCTCCGCGGCCCCGGCGATGACCGGGTCCGTCCCCGCCAAGGAGCTGGTGCCCCTCGGCAAGGGCGAGAGCCTCGTGGCGCTCGTGCCCCTGGACGCCGTGATCGCCCTCGGCACCGCCCAGGGCGTGGTCAAGCGGGTCCGCCCCGAGTGGCCGCTGAACCGCGAGGTGGCGGAGGCGATCGCCCTCAAGGACGGCGACGCGGTGGTCGGCGCCGCCCCCGCCGTGGACGACGAGGACCAGCTGGTCTTCCTCACCCGCGCCGGGCAGCTGCTGCGCTACGCCGCGTCCGCGGTCCGCCCCCAGGGTCCGGCCGCCGGCGGCGTGGCCGGCCTGCGGGTGGCCGCCGACGACGCGGTCCTCGCCTTCGGCGTGGCCCCCGCCGCCTCCCTCACCGGCCCCGGCGACGACGCCGCCGCCCACCCGCGCCCCGCCGTCGTGGTGACGGTGACGGACGGCGAGGGCGACCTGCTCGGCTCCGCCGGCGGCTCCGTGAAGGTCACGCCCCTGGGCGAGTACCCGGCCAAGGGGCGCGGCACCGGCGGCGTGCGCGCGCACCGGCTGCTCAAGGGCGAGACGTCCCTCGTGCTCGGCTGGGTGGGCGCCGGCCCCGCGCTGGCCGCCTCGAAGGCCGGCGTGGCCCGGGCGCTGCCGGTCGAGTACGGGCGCCGCGACGGCTCGGGCGTGCCCGTGGACCAGCGCATCGAGGCCGTCGGCGCCGGGGCCTCCCCCGAGCTGCTCAGCGCGCCGCCGGTCGCGGACGACCCCGTGACGGTCTCGGCGGACTGACGCCCAGGCGCAGCCGCACGTCGGCCTCCGCGGCCAGGCGCTCGTCGTGGGTGACCACCACGGCGATCCGCCCGGCCAGGGCCGCGCGCAGGTCCGCCATCAGGGCCAGGGCCTCGTCCTGGCCCACGTGCGCGGTGGGCTCGTCCAGGAGCACGACGTCGGCCCGGGCCACGAGGGCGCGCGCCACGGCCAGGCGCTGGCGCTGGCCTCCCGAGAGCACGCGGCCGCCGGCGCCCACGGGCGTGTCCAGCCCCTCCGGGGCCGCCGCCAGCCAGGGGCCGAGGCCGACGCGCCCGAGCACCGCGGTGAGCTCCGCGTCGTCCGGGGCGTCCTCGGGATCCCGGGCGAGCGCCAGGTTGCCGCGCAGGCTGGAGTCGAACAGGAGCGCGTCCTGCGGCGTCCACGCCACGCGCGCCAGCGCCGCCGCGTCCGCGGGTGCCTCGACGCGGCGCCCGTCCGCCTCGGTGCGCAGCAGGTAGGCGCCCTCGGCCAGCGGCTGGAACCCCAGCAGCACGGCCAGCAGGGTGGACTTGCCCGCGCCGGAGGGCCCGGTGACGACGGCGGTCTGCCCCGGCTCGACGCACAGGTCGACGCCGCTCCAGAGCGGCGCGTCCGCGCCCTCGAAGCGGACGGCCGCGCCGCGCAGGGCCAGGCCCGTGACGCGCACGGGCGCCGCCGGCTCCGGGTCGGCGGACATCGGGGCGGACGTCGGGTCGGGCGTGGCCGAGGCCCGGCCCGGGTCCGCGGCGTCCGGGACCGCGGTGCCGGGCTCGTCCTCGCCCATCAGGTCGGCCGCGGCGCGCGCCTGGGACGCCAGGGTGCCCAGCTCCTGGGCGGACTGGGCGAGGGCCCCGTAGGGCTCCGCCCAGGACAGGACGAGCAGCACCGCGAAGGCGGCGACGGCCGCGGCGGTGCCGGTCTGGGTGGCCGTCAGGGCCACGGCCAGCGCGGTGCCCCCGGAGACGAGGACCGCCAGCGCCCGGCCGGCGCCCGCGGCCCACGCGGCCCGGCGCTGGGGCACCTGCAGGGCGGCGTCCGCCTCCGCGAGCCGGTCGGCGGCCGCC
>NZ_JAKNUW010000014.1 GCF_023155805.1 Micrococcus lacusdianchii
CTCTCGAGCAAGACCTCTCCGCCCAACGGGAAGCACTCGAGCGCCTCGGAGTCGAGAACAAGGACATCTACTTCGACCACGGCCTGACGGGAACGACCCGCGCCCGGCCCGGGCTGCGCGAAGCGCTGGCCGCGACCCGGGACGGCGACACCCTGGTGGTGACCAAGCTCGACCGGCTGGTCCGCTCGCTCCCGGACGCGAGGGACATCGCCGACGAGCTCACCACCAAGGGAGTGGCGCTAGGGACTGACGCACGTACAGGTGACATACGATCTGTGGTGTTCCCACACCGCAGGGAAGGATGTGCACCATGCCCGCCCCCTACCCCCAAGAGTTCCGCGATGATGTCGTCCGGGTCGCGCAGAACCGTGAGCCCGGCACCCACTTGAAGCAGATCGCGAAGGACTTCGGGATCAGCTTCTCCTGTCTGACGAACTGGATTCGCCAAGCCGAGATCGAAGCCGGCAACAAGCCCGGCACCACGAAGGCCGAGGCCGAAGAACTCCGCGCAGCCCGCCGCAGGATCCGGCTCCTCGAGCAGGAGAACGAAGTCCTACGCCGCGCCGCGGCCTACCTCTCCCAGGCGAACCTGCCGAAAAAATGATGTACCCGCTCGTGTCCGAGCTCGCCGCCGACCAGCTCCCGGTCGCGGTGTCCTTGCGGGTCCTCAAGCTCGCCCGCCAGCCCTACTATCGCTGGCTTCAGAACCCTGTCACCACCGCGGAGGTGGAGGCCGCTCACCGGGTCAACGCCCTCCACGACGCCCACCAGAACGATCCGGAGTTCGGGTACCGGCTGCTGCGGGACGAGGCCGAGAATGCTGGCGCTCCGATGGCGGCCCGTACCGCCTGGCGGCTCTGCCGCCAGAACGGGTGGCACTGCGCGTTCGGGGCCAAGCGTGGCAAGTACGGGACCCGCCCAGGCCCGCCCGTGCACGACGACCACGTCCGCCGGGACTTCTCTGCCGAAGCTCCGAACCGGCTGTGGCTGACCGACATCACCGAGCACCCCACCAGTGAGGGCAAGCTCTACCTCTGCGCGATCAAGGATCTCTACGCCGGCAGGATCGTGGGGTACTCCATGGCCGGGCGTATGCAGGCCTCGTTAGCCGTGAACGCCCTCGAGCAGGCCGTGGCACGCCGCGGCGGCACCGATGCGGTGGCCGGGTGCATCGTGCACTCGGACCGCGGCTCGCAGTTCCGCTCGGCCCTATTCCAGGACGCCCTCACCACCCACGGGCTGATCGGGTCCATGGGACAGGTCGGTGCTGCCGGGGACAACGCGGCTATGGAGTCCTTTTTCGCGTTGGTGCAGAAGAACGTGCTGGACCGACGCGACTGGGACACCCGGGACGAGCTGCGGGCCGGGATCATCACCTGGATCGAGCGGACCTGCCACCGCCGCCGCCGGCAGGTGCGCCTGGGCCGATTGACGCCGGTCGAGTACGAGTTGATCATGGACCACACGCCCGCAGACGCGGCGTGAAGACGACTGTCACCTACACGTGCACCAGTCCCCTCCGCCCGGCGCGGCATGTGCAATCTCGGCTACACCACGCCACGCGCCCTGGCCCGCCTGAGGATCCAGGCTCAATCGGTCATTTCTGGCACGCGCCCCAGACGTCTCCGGCAGCCTCCCCGACTCGCCTGCCAGACGGCCGAAGACTGGCCTCAATCAGCTCGCCACAACACCGGGCCCGGCGGGGTTTGTGTCAGACGTCTTTCAGCCTGCCCACGTTGCCCAGTGAACACGGGGCCGGCACCCAGGACGATCAGGGGTTCTCAGCCCCGGAAGGGGCAGGCGTCTCCAATGGCCTGGAGGATCACCTCAGACCCCTCGACCTAGAGCACCGGTCAGTGCATCAGGTGCGCGCGACCAGAGCCTCGATGACCGCGGCCTGGCGGGCGTTGCCGGGTTCGTGGCGGCCTCGCGACGCACCGCGTCGCGGATCGCTTCGGGCACCCGCACGTTCAGCGCCACAGTCGGCGCCCCACGCCGGGCCAGGGGCGTATACCCGCCGGCCGGGTCCGAGGTCGTTGCCGATTCTGCGGGGATCACCGCTCCGGGGGCCGGGGTGTGGGGGGCTGGGGTGGGCTTGCGTCGCTGTGCTCGCAGGCTCAGGTCGGGTTCGAACTGCTTCTCGTTCATGCGGTGATCCTTTCGGAGATGAGGCCGGCTAGGTCGGTGTACGCGGTGGCGACGGGTTCGCCCTTCTCGTAGCGACCCAGCCAGTCGCAGGCCAGACGTGCTTTGGGGACGATGGAGCGGGCCGGCACCAGGGGGGGTGAGCAGCAGCCCGGTCTCGCGCAGCTCCTCGACGGCCACGGTCTGGTCCTTGGGGGTGATGTGGTCTTTGTAGTCCGAGACGACGATGCCCACCTCGGTGAGCCGGTCTGCAGCTCCCAGCAGGGCCATGGACTGTTTGAACGCGGCCACGCTCTGGTGGTCGATGGCGGGCCGTGGATGCCGCGAGCGAGACGAAGGGCGGGGGCTTCGCGCTCCGCCTCTACCGTCCGGTCCCCGCGCCCTCCGGCCGACCTGGACGACATCCCCGGGGCCCACACTCCGCCGCGTTCCGGACGGGCCCGGTTGACCGGCCTGCGCTCACCCCACCGGCCCCGGGGACAGGGTCCCCGTCAAGAGCAGCCGAATCAGCAGGCCGCCACGCCCGGCCATCCTCAGTCCCGCGGCGTGACCGAGCGCAGCGCGATCTCGGTGAGGACGGCCGCTTCGAGGGCCTCGCGGCCCTTGTCCTCGCGGGATCCGGGCAGGCCCGCCCGGTCGCGGGCCTGCTGCTCGGTGTCCACGGTGAGCACGCCGAAGCCCACGGGAACGCCGGTTCGCACCGAGACCTCCGTCACGCCCTGGGTCACGGACTGGCACACGTAGTCGAAGTGCGGGGTGTCCCCGCGCACCACGACGCCGAGGACCACGACGACGTCGAAGCGCTCCGCCAGCCGCGCCGCGGCGACGGTGAGCTCGACGGTGCCGGGCACGCGCACGAGCACGGGCTCCAGGCCCAAATCCGCCGCGGCGGCCTGCGCCCCGGCGATCAGCCCGTCCATGATCTCGGTGTGCCACTGGGCGGCGACGATCGCCACGTTCAGGCCGGTCGCAGCGGCGGGGTCGGGGGTGAAGGTCGGGGCTCCGGCGCCGCTCATGGGGTGTCCTCCTGGTGGGTGGGGTGGGTCGGGTCGGTGGTCGGGTCATCGGCCGGCGTGGCGGGGCCGCCGGTGGCCGTCGGCGGTTCGAGCACGCGGTCCGCCAGGGCGTGGGCCATGCGGTCCCGCTTGGTGCGCAGGTAGACGACGTTGTGCTCGGTGACGGGTGTGGGGGCCGGGACACGCTCGACGACGTCGATGCCGGCCGCCCGCAGCCCCGCGACCTTCGCGGGGTTGTTGGTGACCAGGCGGATGCGCCGATGGCCGGCGGCCGTGAGGACGGCGGCAGCCCCGGCCCAGTCGCGCGCCTCGGCGGGCAGACCGAGGGCGAGGTTGGCCTCGACGGTGTCCATCCCCTCCTCCTGGAGCCGGTAGGCGCGAATCTTGTTGGCCAGGCCGATGCCGCGTCCTTCGTGGCCCCGGAGGTAGAGGACGGCGCCGCCCTCGGCCGCCGCGCGGGCCAGGGCGTCCTCGAGCTGGGGGCCGCAGTCGCAGCGCAGGGAGCCGAGGACGTCGCCGGTGAGGCACTCCGAGTGCACGCGGACGGTGAGGGGCCGCTCCGGGTCGGTCTCCCCCGCCACGAGCAGCAGGTGCTCAGCCCCGGTCTCGGCGTCCACGTGCACGCTCACGCGGAACAGGCCGTGCCGGGTCGGCAGGGTGGCCTCGGCGGGGACGGCGGTCAGGGCCGGCGTCGTCTCCTCCAGGTGGGCCACGAGGTCCTCGATGGAGATCAGCACGAGGCCGTGCTCGTCGGAGAACTCCCGCAGGGCGGGCAGGCGCATCATGGTGCCGTCGTCGTGGACGAGCTCGGCGATGGCGGCCACGGGCGCGACGCCGGCCAGGCGGCACAGCTCGACGCCGGCCTCGGTGTGGCCGCGGCGGGCCCGGACACCGCCGGGGACGGCGCGCAGGGGGAAGACGTGACCGGGCCGGGTGAGGTCACCGGGGACGGCACCGGGGTCGGCGAGCACGCGGAGGGTGCGGGTGCGGTCGGCGGCGGAGATGCCGGTGGTGACGCCGACGGCGGCGTCGACGGACACGGTGTAGGCGGTCCCCTTGGGGTCCTCGTTGACGGCGGTCATGGGCGGCAGGGCCAGGCGGTCGGCCAGCTCGGCGGGCAGGGGCGCGCAGATGACGCCCGAGGTGTGGCGGACGGTGAAGGCGGTGACCTCGTCGGTGGCCAGGGCGGCGGCGTAGATCAGGTCGCCCTCGTTCTCGCGGTCGGCGTCGTCCACGACGACGACGGGCCGGCCGGCGGCGATCGCGGCGATCGCCGCGGGGACGGGGTCCAGACGGATGTGCTCGCTCACGGGCGGGCCTCCTCGGCGGGTACGGCGGGGGCGGACGGAATGAGCGCGAGGCGTTCGGCGTACCGGGCGAGCACGTCGGTCTCGAGATTGACGCGGTCACCCGGCCGCAGGGCGCCCAGGGTGGTGGCCTCGAGCGTGGCCGGGATGAGGCCGACCTCGAACCAGTGCTCGACGGCCTCGGGGACGGACACGGCGGTGACCGTGAGGGACACCCCCTGCAGGGCGATGGCGCCCTGCGCGGCGACGTACCGGGCCAGCGCGGCGTCGAGGCCGATGCGCAGCGTGGTCCACTCGCCGTGCTCGGTCACCGCGAGGACCTGGCCGGTCCCGTCCACGTGGCCCTGGACCACGTGCCCGTCCAGGTGGTCGGTGGGGCGCAGGCAGCGCTCGAGGTTGACCCGGTCCCCCGGAGCGCGGTCGCCGAGGCTGGTCATCCGCAGCGTCTGGCCTATGAGGTCGGCACGGAACACGCCGGGGCGCTCCGTGGGCTCGTCGAGGGCCGTGAGGCACACGCCGTCGACGGCGAGCGAGCCACCGGCGGGCAGCCCGTCGAGGGCGCCGCCGGCGTCGAGGGTCAGCAGGGCGGTGTCGGCGGCCGCGTCGTGCTCGAGGGCGACGACGGTGCCGAGATGGGTGACGATGCCGGTGAACATGTCAGTCCTTCGTGGTGGGGGCCAGATGGGTGAGGACGTCCTCGCCGAGGAGGCGCACGGGCCCGCCCTCGGACGGGTCGAGGGCCCAGCGCAGCCCGTCGGCGAGGGTGCCCACGGGCAGCCCGGCAACGGCGGGCAGGCCCGCGCCGAGCAGCAGCGGAGCGGTGTAGGCGAACATCTCGTCCACGAGTCCCGCCGCGAGCCACGCGCCCAGCACGTGCGGGCCGCCCTCGATAAGCACGTGCCCGGGGCGGGATCCGCCGTGGGGCCACGGGCCGGGGCGGGCGGCCAGGGCGGCGAGGACCGCGTGCGGGTCGTGGGAGCGCACGTGGATCAGGTCCGCCCGGTCCGCGAGCGCGGCGCCGGCGGGCAGGTCACGGTAGCCCTGGACCACGGGGACGGGCTGGACGGTCAGGTCGGCGCCCGCGGCGTCGCGGGCGGTGAGGCGGGGGTCGTCGGCGGTGACGGTGCCGGTGCCCACGACGATCGCGTCCACGCGGGCACGCACCTCGTGGGCGTGGGCGCGGGAGGCGGGCCCGGTGATCCACTGGCTGGTGCCGTCGTCAGCGGCGGCCTGGCCGTCGAGGGACTGGGCGAGGTGCGCGGTGACCCAGGGGCGGCCGGCGTCGCGGACGTGGCGCCAGCGCTGCGTGAGCGCGGCGGAGGCGGCGTGGCCGGTGGGGCCGGTCACGCGCACCCCGTGGCGGGTCAGGCGGGCCGCTCCCCCGCCCTCGGCACCGGTGGCGTCGGCGACGGCGTAGCGCACGGCGCCGAGGCCGGCGTCCAGGATGGCCTGGGAGCAGGGGCCGGTGGTGCCGGTGTGGTCGCAGGGCTCGAGGGTGACGTGCAGGGTGCAGTCCGCCGCGTCGATCGCGGCCACGGCCGGGTCCTGGGCGCGGGCGGCGTGCCAGGCGGCGATCGCGTCGACCTCGGCGTGGGCGGTGCCGCGGCCGCGGTGGCGGCCGACGGCGAGGACGTACCCCTCGGGGCCGGTGATCACGGCGCCGACGAGCGGGTTGGCGCCGCGCACGCCCTCGAGGGCCGCGGCGGCGGCGAGGTCGAGGGGCTCGGCGGGGGGCGACGTCGTTGGGCAGGGCTGCGGGAGGCTCACCGGGCGACCCCCTCGGCGGGGCCGTCGGGCAGGAGCGTCTCCACGGCGGGCTTCTCGCGGTCCTTGGCGCGCAGCCACACGACGAACCCGGTGAGGGTGAACAGGCCGTAGACGGCGTACATGACGGCGGAGGCGTAGTAGCCGCTGCTCCACAGCAGGGGGACGCCGACGACGTCGACCGCGACCCAGACCAGCCAGAACTCGACCCACCCTCGGGCCATGCCGTAGGTGGCCAGCAGGGAGCCGACGAAGGTCCACGCGTCCGCCCACACCGGCTCCCACGAGCCGAGGGCGCGGAAGACCGGCGTGAGGGCGAGGGTGCCGATCAGCATGCCGAGCACGAGGAACATGCGTCCGCCCCAGCCGGCCCATTCGGGGGTGATGGCGGCGGCGCCCTCGGCGCGGCCGCGGCGGGCGGCGTTCCAGCGGACCCAGCCGTAGACGGAGACGGCGATGAACATGATCTGGCGCCCGGCCTGGCCCAGCAGGGTGGCCTGGTCCGCGCCGCCGAAGAGGGAGGCGAGGAAGACGGTGAGCAGGAGGAGGTTGCCGAGGATGCCCACGGGCCAGGCCCAGACCTTGCGGGCCATGCCGCCCAGGGCTGAGGCCAGGCCGAAGACGTTGCCGACCACCTCGCGCATGAGCAGGCCGCCCCCGGCCACGGGGATGGTCCAGTTGAACAGGTCGATCAGCCAGTCCATGGGTGTCGGCGCCCTCCTCGGATCGGTCTCCGAGGGGTGCGCTCCGTGGCCCTCCCGCGTCAGCGTGCAGGACGGCTCGGCCGCGTGCCTCTCCCATCCCGACTGTACGGTCGGCACCGGAATTCCACCGGTCAGGCCGCGGTCCTGGACCCTCGGGTGAGGGCGGGACGCGCGGTTAGCGGGCTGTCACCGCCGGTGCGGACTTCCACCGCATCTCGGAGCACGTTGCTGCCAGCGAGTATGTCACGGCTCGGGATTGAGGCTGAGCCCGGCCACGCCGATCCGCTCCAAGCAAGAGCGAAGCTCGTCCGCGTGCTGGGTCAGCCGGTCCAGCACCGCCTGGACCTTCTTCAGCGCCGGCCGCGACCCGTAGGCCATGAACACGTCCGCCTCCGGGTCCAGCTCCACCCGACGCACCTCCGCCGGGAAGCCCAGCTCCAGGAGCCGGTCCCACGTGTGGCCCGCGTGTTCCAGGCCCCGGGACTCGAGCACCTGCGTGGCCGGCACCGGCTGCATCGGCATGGTCAGCACGTACGTGCGCTCCTCCAGCCTCTCGATCGAGGCCACGCTCGAGCCCGTCACCAGACGCGACACCGGCACGACCGCCGGTCCGCCCCCAGCGAAGGCCTCCCCGGCCAGGCCGGCCGAGACCAGCACGTCGACGACGCTCGCCAGCACCTCCGCAGAGGAGCACCACCACGCCAGCAGGGCCACGGCGTCCTCCACCGCCTCCCGCGGCCCGTGCACCACCGTGGCGTCATCCTTGAGTGCGATCCTCACTCCAGCCTCGGGCAGGCACGGCCACCGCACGGACAGCAGCCCCGCCCAGAACGCGCCCGGGTCCGTCACACCCATCCGCTGCAGCAGGCCAGCGATCTCCTCGCTCGGGGCAGGCAGGACGGCGCGGACCGCGTCGGTCGTGGCGTCCTCCGGTGTCACCGTGGCCCCGTCCAGGGCAGCCGCCCTGATGCGTGTGGCGCGCCGGGTCATCTGCGCAGGCAGGGCGCGGGCGTCGCGCGGCCCACGAGCGGCCGGTCCGAGGGCAGCCTCCATGAGCCAGTGGTTCGCCTTGGGCTCGCCACCCCAGTTCACCTGCGCGATCCCCGCGGCCGCGTCCCACACCGCCTGCGGCAGAGGGACCTGGCGGACATCGAAGACCTGCAGATTCTGCACCGGAGAAGAACGAACCAGCTCCTCCAGACCCAGGCATTCCCGAACGCCGTCGACATCGACCTCGTGCAGAACGGGTGCCGTCAACCCGTGCAGGCTCACCACCGACATCAGGGCCCAGGACGCACTCTTGACGGTGGGCAACTCTGGCCAGACCGTGCCGGCGGGCAGACCGGCCCCTTGGTACACGGCAAGCCTTTTCACACGGAATCCCGCCAGCTGGGCCACGTGCTCTGGCCGTGGGTAGCGCAGTGTCAGGTCCCACAACCGGGGCAGATGCCCCCATTCATGGACGTATTCGCTAGCACGACCCTCCAGTCTCCACGCCTTCGGGAAGGATCGACCCGGCGGACACGGCCCGATCTTTGTCTCGAACTCGATCATCTTCACCCAGTCAAGGCTGCCTTTGGGCACCCCCTTCCACGAGTTGCCCGCCGCGATGTGGACGTACTCCTCAACTTCCGACCATCCCACTAGAAATCACCCATTCCGATGTCATTTCTGTCTAGACCCGGCATGCCCACCGCGCAAAGGCGTCATGGGGTCGAAACTAATATTACCCAGGCCACCCGCACCTGAAGGCCGGGCCGTGATCTGACTCTTAGATGCACTCCTGAAGCCTCGCAGATTGCTTTTACCCAAATCGTCGCCACCCCGTGCGGCATCCGCGGCGCGGTCCACTCGGAAGAATGACGTGATCAGCACGAGGAGGGACATCCAGTTCAACCAGAGCAACCAGTCCAGCGTCTTCGAGGGGCGACCGAGCATCTCTGAGGCAGAGCCGCCCTGCCAGACACCGTCGACCGCCTCCCACGCAAGTTCGTCGATCATCGTCACGTTGTAGAGGAAGGAGAGCAGGTAGAACCCGCCGATGATCCAGAGGAGATCCGTCAGTCCGGCTGACCTCTTCAGGACCACCCAATTCAGCAGCACGAAGGTGGCGAGCAGGGCACAAGCGATCACGACGGTCACGTCGTCCTCGCCAAGGGCCGATCCTGATCTGCCATGTCATGGCTTCTCGCCCCGCCTCCACGCCCGTCGGCCTCGGCCGCGCTCATCGGATCCGCTCGAACTCGATGCCCTCGGGCCCTGAGAAGACCTCCGGAGGAGGCGCCGTCTCCAGAAGCCCCCGGTGCCGCGCGATGCACTCGAACAGGACCGTCACGAATCCGCCTGGTGACATGTCCCCCTCCTTGTCAGAGGTGTAGGTCACCGCGCTGTAGACGGCGTCCCCGCAGTGGATCTCGAACAACGCCGCGTCCCCATAGGGGCCGTAGATGGCGGCACGCAGGTTCGGCCCCCACTCCACGACGAGGCCGTCACACCACTCCTCACCGAAGGTGTCGGCGAAGACCCCGGTGTACGCCGCAGTGACGCCGTCGACCTCAGAGGTGATCAGCTCGTGGAGCGGCTGACCACCGCCTGCCCCGCCCTTCGACTTCAGCACACGGGTCGAGGCCGCCCCTCCTTGGTAGCGGCTCCAAGGCCGACGGGACATCGCCATCCCGTCTCAGCCGGCGACGGCGTCGCGCGCCAGGGCGCGCAGCCCGGCGATCGCGGCGTCGGGGTCGTCGGCGCCGAACACGGCGGAGCCGGCCACGAAGACGTCCGCCCCGGCCTCGGCGGCGCGCAGGATCGTCTCCCGGTTCACGCCGCCGTCGACCTGCAGGGCGATCGGGGCGGGGGCGCCGTCGAGGGCCTGCCGGGCCCGGCGGATCTTGGGCAGGGTCACGTCCAGGAAGGACTGCCCGCCGAAGCCGGGCTCCACGGTCATCACCAGGAGCATGTCCAGCTCCGGCAGCAGGTCCAGGTACGGCTCGATCGGGGTGGCCGGGCGGACCGCCATGCCTGCCTTCGCCCCGGCCGACCGCAGGGTGCGGGCCAGCAGGACGGGCGCACGGGCGGCCTCGGCGTGGAAGGTGACCGACTCGGCGCCGGCCTCGGCGTAGTCCGGGGCCCAGCGGTCGGCGTCCTCGATCATCAGGTGGATGTCCAGGGGCAGGTCCGTGGCGGCCCGGATCGCCTGCACCACCGGCAGCCCGAGGGTGAGGTTCGGCACGAAGTGCCCGTCCATCACGTCCACGTGGACGGCGTCGGAGCCGGGGATGCGGGCGAGCTCCTCGGCCAGGCGGGCGAAGTCCGCCGAGAGGATCGAGGGGTGGATGCAGGCGCTCATGGGGCTCCTCCGGACGGTCGGGCGTGGGGTGCGGTCAGACGGGGCGGTCAGTCGATCGGGGCGCGGAACAGGGCCAGGAACATGGCGTCCGTGCCGTGCCGGTGCGGCCACAGCTGCGCGGTGCGGGCGGTCACGGGGTCCGTGCCCTCCGGCGCGGTGAGGCCGAGGTCCGCCAGGGCCACGTCCTGCAGGGCCGCGGCGGCGTCGAGCTGCTCGAGCTCCGGGTGGCGCCGGGCCAGGTCCTGGACCTGCACGATCGTCTCGGCCACGTGCGGGGAGCACGTCACGTACGCGAGCACGCCGCCCGGGGCCAGCGCGCCCACGGCGGCGTCCAGCAGCTCGGCCTGCAGGCCCGTCAGCTCGGCGAGGTCCGCAGGCGTGCGCCGCCAGCGCGACTCCGGGCGACGGCGCAGCGCGCCCAGGCCGGTGCACGGGGCGTCCACGAGGATCCGGCCGAAGCCGCCGGCGGGGGCGTCCTCGGCGATCGTGCGGCCGTCCCCGGTGCGCACCTGCCACGCCGCCTCCGGCACGCCCGCCAGCGCGGAGCGGACGAGCTCCGCCCGGTGCGGGGCGACCTCGTTGGCCAGCACGGTCGCCCCGCGCTCGGCCGCGAGCGCCGCCAGGAGCGCGGCCTTGCCTCCGGGGCCCGCGCAGAGGTCGAGCCACCGGCCGTCGGCGTCCCCGGCGCGCGTCTCGACACCGGCCAGGGCTCGGGCGGTGAGCTGCGAGCCGACGTCCTGCACGCGCAGCACGCCCTCGCGCAGCCCGGCCAGGCGGCCGGCGTCGCCGCCGTGGTGCAGGGCGGAGCCGGGGGCGAGCGGGCCGGGCTCCGCACCGTCGTCGAGGGCGGCCTGGAGGGCCGCGGCGCCGCCAGGCACGGGCAGGCCCACGAGGTTGACCACGGGGGCGGCGTTGTCGGCGGCCAGCAGGGCCTCGAGCTCGGCGTCGCGGTCCTCGGCCGCCGCGGTGGAGGGGTGCCCGGCCAGGGCCTGGCGCAAGGCCCGGACGATCCACGCCGGGTGCGAGTGGCGGACCGCGCGCGCGGCGTCGCCGCCGTCCTCGGGGGCGACGTCGGCGAGCCAGTCCTCCAGAGAGCGCTCGGAGACGCGGCGGAGCACGGCGTTGACGAACCCGGAGGGTCCGGCGCCGATCTCGGCGCGCACGAGCGCGACGGTCGCGTCGAGGGCGGCGTGGGCCGGGACCCGCATGTGCAGCAGCTGGTGGGCGCCGAGGCGCAGGGCGTCGAGCACGGGGGCGTCGATCGCGTCGAGCGGCCGGTCCACGCAGCGAGCGAGCACGGCGTCGTAGAGACCGATCCCGCGCAGGGTGCCGTAGGCGAGCTCGGTGGCGAAGCCGGCGTCGCGGCGGTCCAGGCGGGCCTCCCGGATGCGCCGGGGCAGGACGAGGTTCGCGTAGGCGTCCTCGGCGTGCACGGCCCGGACCACCCGGAACGCGGTCAGCCGCGCAGGATCCGCCTGTCGCGAGCGCTGAGAGGGGGCCTGCGCGGAGCGCTGCCGGCCGGCGCCGGAGCGGCCGCGGTGGCGCTGGCGACCGGCGGCGTCGCGGCGGTCCTCGCGGGGTCCCCCGCCCTTCGCCCCTCCGGACCGGCCGCCGCCACGGCGTCGGTCACGTCCTGCCGTGCCGTCCTGTGCGCTCATGCGCGTTCCCCTGTCCTGGTGTCCGTGGTGGCGGCCCGGCGGCGGGCGGCCTCGGCCTGCGCCTCCTGGTGCTCCCGCAAGGTGTCCCCGCCGAGCAGGGCCATGGGGGCGGGCAGGCCGCGCAGCCAGTCGGCGGCGGCCATCTCCTTCTTGCCCGCCGGCTGCACGCGGCCGAGGCGCACCGCGCCGCCACGGGTGCGCAGCCATCCGGAGCCACCGGTGGAGACCACGGCCCCGGGCGCGGCATCGGCCAGGTCCGCGGGCCATGCCTCGTCCCCCTCGGCCACGGGCAGCACCCCGGCGAGCTTGAGGCGGACGGGGGTGGCGTCGTCGTCGGTGTCCGCCGGGACGAGCCAGCCCCACGCGCCGGGCTCAGGGGTGACCCCGTTGATCCGGGCGGCCACGGCGCGCGCGTCCTGGGCGGGGTCCACGAGGCCGTCGGCGGCGGTGAGCTTGGCGGCGTGCGTCGGCTCGCCCTCCTGGGGGACGGCGACGGCGGTGCCGGCGGCGAGCTCGGCCAGGACCTGCAGCACGAGCGGGCCGCCGCGCTCGGCGAGGTCGGCGAGGACCTCGCCGGAGGTCTCCTCCGGGCCCACGGGACGCTCGATCCGCGCGAAGACGGGGCCGGTGTCGAGGCCCTCCTCGAGCCGGAAGACGTCCGCACCGACCGAGTCCACGCCGTCCATCACCGCGCGCTGCACGGGGGCCGCGCCGCGATAGGCGGGCAGCCGGGAGAAGTGCAGGTTGAGCCAGCCGTGCTCCGGGATGCCCAGCGCATCCGCGGGCACGAGCGCCCCGTAGGCCACGACGACGGCCACGTCCGGGGCGAACGCGCGGACCTGGTCCAGGACGGGGGCGCCGGCCTCGCCCCGCAGGCGGTCGGTCTTCAAGACGGGCACGCCGGCCTCCTCGGCAGCGCGGGCCACCGGGGACGGGGTGAGCACCCGCTTGCGACCCACGGGGGCGTCGGGGCGGGTGAGCACGCCCACGACCTCGTGCTCCGAGCCCAGCAGCGCGCGAAGCACGGGCACGGCGGTCTCGGGAGTGCCGGTGAAGAGCACGCGCAGAGGGCGGGCGTCGGCGCGCGGCTCGGGATCGGGGGTGGCGTCAGGGTGCGGATCGGTCACGGCTGAAGCCTATCGGCGCCGCCGAAGGCGGCGGCCCGGGCGGCCTCGAGGCCGCCGGCGCTCCCCGGCGAGGACACCGGGGGCGGGCCGATCACGCGCAGGGCGGGGCCGGCGTCGTCCACGGCCTGGGCATGGGTCCAGACCTGGCGGAGCGCCCAGAACTTGTGCCAGTGGCGGGGCAGCGCGTTCGGATTGGCCTGGTGGACGGCCACCTCCGTCTCCCCCAGCGCGACGCCGAGGAGCATCTGCGCGTCCCCATGGGCCCAGGGCTCCCACGTGCCGGCCTCGGCGTCCACGAGGGATTCCTCCGCCTTGAGCCCCGCCGTGAGCTGCATGACGACCTTCGGGTCCAGCGCCTTCACGCGGCCGTCGCGGCCCGTGCCCTTGGTCTTGTAGTCGATCAGGCACAGCCGGCCGCCGATGCGGGCGACGAGGTCCAGGGTGCCGGCGTAGCCCACGGTGTGGTTCCACACGGTGATCTCCGCGGCCACCGGCCGGACGTCGTAGAGGTCCCACCACTCGTCGAACCGGTCCGCGTACGCGCCCTCGCCGTGCTCGATCAGGCGCGCCCGGGCCTCGGCCATCGTGTGGGGCCGCCCCAGGGCGCGCAGGGCCACCTGCTCGGCGTAGTCGTGCACGCGGTCCCCGCGCTCGGCCGCGGCGTCCCGGTACCGGGCGGCGGCGTCCGCGCACTGGCGGGCCACCTGCTTCAGCCGTGCCGGCGAGCCCACGGACTCCGCCAGGCGGGGATCCTGCGCCACGGCGTTGGCGGCCATCCAGCCGACCCACCCGTCCAAGTCCATCCGCTCCATGCCGATCACCGTGGTGATGGAGGGGACCTCCGGCAGCCCGGACACCGAGCGGGCGTACATCCGTCCCTGCGGGGTCTGGTGGGCAAGGCGTGGCTGAGTCATGGGGCACCATTCTGGCAAACCCGGGGAGACCTCCCGAGCGGGCCGGGCGCGCGGAGGGACGGCCGATTTGGCACCCGGTGCGCGCATGGTCTAGAGTTCTTTCTCGTTGGAAATCGCGGAGAACGGCCTGGAGGCCGGTGCTGCGAAGCCCATCACGCGGATGTAGCTCAGTTGGCTAGAGCGCCACCTTGCCAAGGTGGAGGTCGCGAGTTCGAATCTCGTCATCCGCTCGCAAGTCCCCCATCCCTGGTCGGGTGGCCGAGAGGCGAGGCAGCGGCCTGCAAAGCCGTATACGCGGGTTCGAATCCCGTCCCGACCTCGCAGGCCGTTCCTTCGGGAGTGGTGGCAAGCTTGCTTCAGTCCTCGGACTGAGGTCGAGCGCGATTGGCGCAGCGGTAGCGCGCTTCCCTGACACGGAAGAGGTCACTGGTTCGAACCCAGTATCGCGCACGGATGGATCCGTGAGGATCGCATCACGCGGATGTAGCTCAGTTGGCTAGAGCGCCACCTTGCCAAGGTGGAGGTCGCGAGTTCGAATCTCGTCATCCGCTCCACGCGAAGGGCCCCTCCTGACGGAGGGGCCCTTCGCGCGTCGCCTCCGAAGCGACAGGGCGCTCACCGAACGGGGCGGGCTGGCCTCACTTGGCCTCGGCCTCGCCGGTCTGGCCCTCGCGCACGAGCGCGGTCATGCGGGAGACCGTGCGGAAGTACTTCTTCATGTACCCGCCGTGCATCATCTCCTGGGTGAACAGCTCGTCGAACGGCACGCCGGAGGCCACCACGGGCACGTCCTTGTCGTAGAGCCGGTCGGCGAACACCACGAAGCGCAGCGCCGTGGCCTGGTCAGCGATGGTCCGCACCCCGTGGAAGGCGGCGACGTCCACGTCCCTGACCAGCTCCCGGTAGCGCGAGGGGTGCACGCGGGAGAGCATGGCGGTCAGCTCGGAGAAGTCGTCCACGGACAGCACGCCGGCGTGCGGGAAGTTCGCCTCCGCGGTGGGGACCACCTGGTCCTCGGCCAGCGGGGCCGGGGCGGCGGAGAGGCCGCGGTGGCGGTAGTCCTCGCCGTCCACGCGGATGACCTCGAACTGCTCGGCCAGCACCTGGATCTCCCGCTGGAAGTCCTGCGCCGCGAACCGGCCCTCGCCCAGGGAGCCGGGCAGGGTGTTGGAGGTGGCCACCAGGCGCACGCCGGCGTCGGCCAGCTCCCGCATCAGGCGGGACATCAGGACGGTGTCCCCCGGGTCGTCCAGCTCGAACTCGTCGATGCAGACCAGGGTGTAGCCCTTGAGCACGTCTACCGCCTTGCGGAAGGACAGCGCGCCGACCAGGTTCGTGTACTCCACGAACGTGCCGAACGCCTTGGGCCCGGGGGCCGCGTGCCACGTGGAGGCCAGCAGGTGGGTCTTGCCCACGCCGAAGCCGCCGTCGAGGTAGATGCCGGCCGGCTCGGCCACGGCCCGCCGGCGGCCGCCGCCGAAGAGACCGCCGAAGAACCCGCCGCCGGAGCCGGCGGAGGGGCCGCCGAGGGAGGCGGCGAACCGGCGCAGCCGCTCCACGGCCTCGGCCTGCGAGGGGTGGGCGGGGTCCGGGATGTAGGAGTCGAAGGAGACCTCCCCGAACCGGTAGGACGGCTGGAAGGCCTCGAGCAGCTGGTCCGCGGAGACCTGCGGGGAGCGCTCGGCTAGGTGGACGATCTGGGGCACGACGGCTCCATCCTGGGATCGGCGGAGGGGACTGGCGTCATGCTACCGGGCGCGCGGACATGACCCCCCGTGTCCGGGGTGAGGCCAGCCTCAGCCAATACGTCCCACCGATGTGGCGTAATCTGGCGACCATGACTGACACCGCCGAGAAGTTCTCCCAGTACGCCCACCCCGACAGGCTCGTCTCCACGGACTGGGTCGCCGAGCACATCGGCGACGAGGACGTGGTGGTCCTCGAGTCCAACGAGGACACCCTGCTGTACTCCACCGGCCACATCCCCGGCGCCTTGAAGATCGACTGGCACACGGAGCTCAACGACGAGGTCGCCCGTGACTTCGTGGGCCCGGAGACCTTCGCCGAGCTGGCCGCGTCCAAGGGCATCTCCCCCGAGACCACCGTGGTGTTCTACGGGGACAAGTCCAACTGGTGGGCCGCGTACGCCCTGTGGGTGTTCACCCTCTACGGCCACGAGGACGTGCGCCTGATGGACGGCGGCCGGGACAAGTGGCTCGCCGAGGGCCGCGAGACCACCCGCGAGGTCCCCGAGGTGACCCGCGGCGAGTACCCCGTGCGCCAGCGCGACGACTCGACCGACCGCGCCGCCCGCGAGGACGTGCTCGCCGCCCTGGGCACCACCCCGCTGATCGACGTGCGCTCCCCCAAGGAGTACACCGGCGAGACCACCCACATGGACGGCTACCCGCAGGAGGGCACCCTGCGCGGCGGCCACATCCCCACCGCCGCCTCCGTGCCGTGGGCCAAGGCCGCCAACGAGGACGGCACGTTCAAGTCCCGCGAGGAGCTCGAGGCGATCTACCGCGACGAGGCGGGCCTCGGCGAGACCGACTCCGTGATCGCCTACTGCCGCATCGGCGAGCGCTCCTCCCACACCTGGTTCGTGCTCAAGCACCTGCTCGGCTACCAGGACGTGCGCAACTACGACGGCTCCTGGACCGAGTGGGGCAACGCCGTGCGCGTGCCGATCGTCCTGGGCGAGCAGCCCGGCGAGGCCCCGGCCCGCTGACCTCCCCGGCCCCCCGCGGCCTCCGCCCCAGCACGACGACGGCGCCCCTCACCCTGCCGGGTGAGGGGCGCCGTCGTCGTGCTGGGGCGGGGCTCAGGCCCCGGTGACGGTGCGGGCCACCTCGTAGACGATGCCGCTGACGGCCACGAGGCCGGCGAGGGTGACGAACACGTTCGACAGCGCGCCGCGCGGTAGGCGGCCAGGGCCGGCAGGCGGCGGAGCGCGTACATGGGCATCACGTACAGGATGATCGCGATGACCGGGCCGGCGACGGTCTCGATGAGCGCCAGAACCCCCGGGTTCGCGATGGCCACGAGCCACGTGGTCACGAAGATGAACGCGGCGATGCCCAGGCAGTGGCCGAAGAAGGAGGAGACGATCGCCAGGATCGCCACGATCGGCCCGAGCGCGGAGATCAGCGGGGAGTCGTGGACGTGGGCCAGGACGGCCGAGGCGCGCGTGGCGGCCGCCTGACCGTACTGCCGCTGCATGGCCAGCGAGAACCGGGAGATGGCCGGCGAGTGGTTGAACGCGAAGACGAGGACGGGGATGACCAGCCAGAGGGACATCAGGACCTCGCCCACGCCGGCCGTGGCGCCGGCGGTCAGGGCGCCCAGGTCCCACGAGGGGATGAGGTACAGGCTGGTGCCGAACAGGATGAGGATCAGCGGGTACACCAGCCAGCCCGTGACGAGCAGCATCACGCGCTGCCCGGCCACCTTGACGGCCATCATCACGGCGATGAGGAGGAAGGAGAGCACCGCACGCGGCGGGGAGGCCATGCCGAGCTGGTTGACCAGCAGTGAGTCCACGGTGTTGGTGATGGACACGCCATAGATGAGCACGATCGGGTAGATGGCCAGGAAGTACAGCACGGTGACCGCCAGGCCAGGGCCAGCGGCCCGTGCGGGGGTTGGTGGGAGTGTGCGCGGAGGGGTCCGCGGGCGGGGGCCCGGGGGGCGCGCCGGAGGGATCGGACTGGGCTCTGACGTGGGCGTTCGTCGCTGAAGAGGAACCGGAGGGGACATGCGCGCCAGTGGAGGAGCTTTCGCCGGTGACCCCGGGACACGGCCCGGACCGGGCGGGGCACGACCCTTAGACTGAGGCACCATGACCGACACCGCCGTGCCCCCGAACCTGGCCGAGATCATCGACGACTTCGCCGGGGTGCCCGACCCGCAGAAGCTCGAGCTGCTGCTCGAGTTCGCGGACGAGCTGCCCGCCCTGCCCTCCCGCTACGACGGGCACGAGGAGGAGATGGAGCAGGTGGTGGAGTGCCAGTCCCCCTTGTTCCTGGCCGTGGAGCTCGAGGACGGCACCACCGGCGACGACGCCCCGGTGAGCCTGTTCATCACCGCACCGCCGGAGGCGCCCACCACGCGCGGGTTCGCCTCCGTGCTCTCCCAGGGGCTCGACGGTCTGACCGCCCGGCAGATCCTGGACGTCCCCGAGGACATCCCCTCCCGTCTGGGCCTGCAGAAGGCCCTCACGCCGCTGCGCCTGCGCGGGATGTCCGCGATGCTCGGCCGCATCAAGCGCAACGTGCGCGAGCAGGCCGGGATCGCCTGAGGCCCGTGGCCCGACGCTCCCCCGCCCCCTCCGGCGCCCCCACACCCGCGGTCCAGGTCCTCCTGGACGCGGGTGTGCCGCACCGGCTGCTCTCCTTCGACGCCGGTGCCGACGCCGGAGGCCCGGGCCTCGGCGAGCAGGCCGCCGAGGCCCTCGGCGTGCCGCCCGAGCGCACCTTCAAGACGCTCATGGTGGCCCTGCCCGACGGCGACCTCGCCGCGTGCTGCGTGCCCGTGAGCGGTCGGCTGGACCTGCGCGCCGCGGCGGCCGCCCTCGGGGTGAAGCGGGTGGCGCTGGCCGAGCTCGCCGTCGCCGAGCGGCGCACCGGCTACGTGCGCGGGGGCATCTCCCCGCTGGGCCAGCGGCACCGCCACCGGGTGGTGGTGGACGCCTCCGCGCTCGCGGGCGGGTTCATGTACGTCTCCGCCGGCCAGCGGGGCCTGGACCTCGAGCTGGACCCGGAGGACCTGGTGCGGCTCACCGAGGCCGTGGTGGCCGACGTCGTCGCCGGCTGAGCCTCGCTGGGGCGCCTCAGGCGGCGGGGCGGGTCTGCCGGCGCACGGCCGCCACCCGCTGCAGGACCGTGACCAGGGAGGCGACGGCGAGCAGGGCCAGCACCGTGGTGAGCACGGCGGTCGGCAGGCCCAGACCGGTGAGCCCGGCGAAGACGAGTGTCAGAACGAGCCGCTCGGCGCGCTCGGCCACGCCGACGGACGCGGTCAGGCCGAGGGACTCGGCCTTGGCGCGGGCGTAGGACACGAGCATGCCCAGGGCCAGGCACACGCCGGCCAGCACGCCGACGGCCGGGGTCTGACCGGCGCCGAAGCCCCACCAGGACAGGGCGAGGAAGATGGCGGCGTCCTGGATGCGGTCCAGGGTGGAGTCCAGGAAGGAGCCCCACGGCCCGGAGGCGCCGGCCTCGCGGGCCATGATCCCGTCCACGAGGTCCGAGAAGACGAACAGCGTGATCACGATCGTGCCCCAGAAGAGCTGGTCCATCGGGTAGAGGACCAGGGCCGCGGCGCTCACGCCCACGGTGCCCGCCACGGTCACGGCGTCCGGGCTCACCCCCGCCCGCAGCAGGGCCCGGGCCACCGGGGTGAACAGTCGGGTGGTGGCCCCGCGGGCGTGGCGGTCGAGCATCAGTCCGACGCCTCCGGGGCGCCGGCGGCCTCGTCCGGGCCCGCGACGCGCGCGGACGCGGCGGCCTCAGCGTTGCGCCCGCGCCGGGCGGCGTGCTCGGCGGCGGCCTGCGGCCAGACCTCGGCCAGGACGTCCCGGGTCTGTCCGAGGGTCTGGGACATGTTCTTGGTGCGGGCGATGATCGGCAGGAAGTTCCCGTCCCCCGTCCAGCGCGGCACCACGTGCTGGTGCAGGTGCGCGGCGATCCCGGCGCCCCCGGCCACGCCCTGGTTCATGCCCAGGTTGTAGCCCTTGGGCCGGGTCGCGGCCTCGAACGCGATCATGGCGGTCTGCGCCAGATCCGCCATCTCCTGCGTCTCCTCGGCGGTGGCGTCGGTGTACATCGGGATGTGACGGTACGGGCACACGAGCAGGTGCCCGGGGTTGTACGGATACAGGTTCAGGATCACGAAGCACGTGGCGCCGCGGTGCACGATCAGCGAGGACTCGTCGTCGCGGGCCGGGGCCGCGCAGAACGGGCACGTGTGCTCGTCCGTGACCTGGTCCGGGCCGGCCTGGATGTAGGCCATCCGGTGCGGGTTCCAGAGCCGCTCGAACGGGTCCGGGACCCCCGGCAGGGCGAAGTCGTCCGTGGCCGCGGTGTCCCCCACCGGATCCCCGTACGGGGACCCGGCGGGAGCGCCGGCGCGGGCGCCGTCGTCGTCGGGACCGGTCACGGCGTCACCTCGCGGTCCCGCACCGCCTTCACGATGCGGGCCACGGCCTCGTCCACGGGGACGCCGTTGTCCTGCGTGCCGTCCCGGAACCGGAAGGAGACCGCACCGGCCTCGGCGTCCTCGCCGCCGGCGATCAGCACGAACGGCACCTTCTCCTTGGACGCGGAGCGGATCTTCTTCGGGAAGCGGTCCGAGGAGTCGTCCAGGCGCGCCCGGATCCCCTCGGCCCGCAGCTTCGCGACGACGTCGCCCAGGTAGTCCTCGAACGCCTCGGCCACCGGGATGGCCACGACCTGCTCGGGGGCCAGCCACGCCGGGAAGGCGCCTGCATAGTGCTCGGTGAGGACGCCGAGGAAGCGCTCGATCGAGCCGAACAGGGCCCGGTGGATCATCACCGGACGCTGACGGGTGCCGTCCGCGGCCTGGTACTCGAGGTCGAAGCGCTCGGGCAGGTTGAAGTCCAGCTGGATGGTGGACATCTGCCAGGTGCGGCCGATCGCGTCGCGGGCCTGGACGGAGATCTTCGGGCCGTAGAAGGCGGCGCCGCCCGGATCCGGGACCAGCTGCAGGCCCGAGGCCTCGGCGACCTCGGCGAGGGTGCGCGTGGCCTCCTCCCAGATCTCGTCCGAGCCGACGGACTTCTCCGGGTCCTTGGTGGAGAGCTCGAGGTAGAAGTCGTCCAGGCCATAGTCCTTGAGCAGGTCGAGGACGAAGGTCAGTGTGGTGGTGAGCTCCTCCTTCATCTGCTCGCGGGTGCAGTAGATGTGGGCGTCGTCCTGGGTCATGCCGCGCACGCGGGTGAGGCCGTGGACCACGCCGGACTTCTCGTACCGGTACACCTGGCCGAACTCGAACAGGCGCAGCGGCAGCTCGCGGTAGGAGCGGCCACGGGAGCGGAACACCAGGTTGTGCATGGGGCAGTTCATGGGCTTGAGGTAGTAGTTCTGGCCCTGCTTGGTGATCTGCCCGGTCTCCGGGTCGCGTTGCTCGTCGATCTGCATGGGCGGGAACATGCCGTCGGCGTACCAGTCGAGGTGGCCGGAGACCTCGTAGAGGTGCTGCTTGGTGATGTGCGGGGTGTAGACGAACTCGTAGCCGGCCTGCTCGTGTCGGGTGCGCGAGTAGTCCTCCATGGTCTTGCGGATGATGCCGCCGCGCGGGTGGAAGACCGGCAGGCCGGAGCCGAGCTCGTCCGGGAAGGAGAACAGGTCCATCTCGGCGCCGAGCTTGCGGTGGTCGCGGCGCTCGGCCTCGGCCAGGCGCTCCTGGTAGGCCTTGAGGTCCTCCTTGGAGGCCCACGCGGTGCCGTAGATGCGCTGCAGCTGCTTGTTCTTCTCGCTGCCCAGCCAGTAGGCGGCGGCGGAGCGGGTGAGCGCGAAGCCGTTGCCGATCAGCTTGGTGCTGGGCAGGTGCGGGCCGCGGCAGAGGTCGCACCACACGGCGTCGCCGGACCTGCGGTCCACGTTGTCGTAGATCGTGATCTCGCCGGCGCCGACCTCCACCGAGGCGCCCTCGCCGGCGTTCTCGGCGTCGTCCTTCTTGCCGAGCAGCTCCAGCTTGTAGGGCTCGTCGGCCATCTCCGCGCGGGCCTCGTCCTCGGTGACCACGCGACGGCGGAAGGTCTGGCCCGACTTCACGATGCGCTGCATCAGCTTCTCGAGCTGCTTGAGGTCCTCCGGGGTGAAGGGCTCGGCCACGTCGAAGTCGAAGTAGAAGCCGTCCGTGATGAACGGGCCGATGCCGAGCTTGGCGTCCGGACGCAGCTGCTGCACGGCCTGGGCCATCACGTGGGCGGTGGAGTGGCGCAGCACGTCCAGGCCGTCCGGCTCGGTGAGGTCCACGGACTCCACGGACTCGCCGCCGTGCAGCTCTCGGGAGAGGTCCCAGAGCCGCCCGTCCACGCGCATCACCACCGTGGTGGGCTGGTCCGCGAAGAGCTCGGTGCCGGTGATGCCGTGGGTCACCTCCCGCATCTGTCCGTCGACGGTCAGCAGGATGTTGTTCGGCTCGCTCACGAGTGCTCCTCAATCGGGTCAGGCTTCCGGGCGGGTGGCGTACGGGGGCCACCGCCAGCCGCGATCCATTCTAGGCGGGCGGGACCAGGCGGGAGGCCGGGGCGGGGGCCGGCCGGGCCGCCACCCGGGCGGCCATGGGCAACGCGACGTCGGGGCGCACCTTGACCGGCCACCCGCCGGTGCTGTGGTGCGGGATGTCCGGCACGGCGTCGGGGACCTGCACGCCGCGGCGGCGCAGGGTGGCGGCGCGGCGGTCCGCGGCGAGCCACGCGCGCCAGCGGTCACGGGTCGCGTCCAGGTAGTCCGGGTCCGGGAGCGTCTCGGGGCGGTGCAGGTCCCACGCGCGGACCGCCTGCACGGACACCGCCCGGGCACCGGTGCGGCGGACGGTGCCCTCGATCAGCAGCAGCCGCGCGGAGAAGAGCATCTCCCCCGAGGCGTGCTGGGCCTCGGTGAAGAAGGAGGCGTCCACGCAGCCGGTGCCGTCGTCCACCGAGAGGAACACCACGCGCTTGCCCGAGCGCATGGGCGGGGTCTGGGTGGCCACGCGCACCCCGGCCACGAGCACGCGGGACTGGGTGCGCCGGGACAGCAGGTCCTTCGCCCGCGTGACGCCGAGGGCGTCCAGGTAGGGGGCGTGGGAGTCCATGAGGTGGGCGGTCACGTCCAGGGCGGTGAGGTCCAGCTCCGTGCGCACCGCCGCGTCCCGGGACGGATCCGGGAAGAGCGGGGTCAGCGCGGTCAGCTCGGTGTCCGGCAGGTCCAGGGAGAGCTGCCCGTCCACCTGGCGCAGTCGGGATGACCGCGAGCGCCGCGCGGCGCGGCCAGGAGCGTCGCTGCGCGTGGCGGAGTGCTGCAGCTCGAGATGGTGGACGAGGTCGGTGCGGGAGGCGCCGCCGGGCGGCAGGAGACAGTCGAGGGCGCCGAGCTGGGCGAGCCGTTCGAGGCTGCGGGCGGTGGGGCGGGCCCGGTCGCGGACGTCGGCGAGGCTGGCGTAGGGCCGTCCGGCGTCGAGGCGGTCGACCTCCGCGTCGCTGAGCCCGGAGACGGCGGTGAGGGGCAGGCGGATGCCCCAGCGGCCGGCGTCGGGATGGCGAGTGTCGGGATGGCCGGCGTCGGGAGAGGCGTGCCCGGCGGGGCGCCCGTCCACCTCGGGGTGGGAGGGGATGCGCTCGATCCGGACGTGGCGGGTGGAGCGGTTGACGTCCACGGGCAGGACGGGGATGCCCATGCGGCGGGCCTCGGCGACCATGAGGCGGGCGGGGTACATGCCGGGGTCGTGCTCGAGGATCGCGGCCATGAAGGCGGCGGGGTGGTGGGTCTTGAGCCACGCGGAGTGGTAGGTGGGCACGGCGAAGGCGGCGCCGTGGGCCTTGCAGAAGCCGAAGGAGCCGAAGGCGTGGAGGGTGGCCCAGACCTCGTCGATCACGTCGAGGCCGTAGCCCTTCTGGAGGGCGGCGGAGCGGAAGAACGCCTCGACCCGGCGCTCCTCGGGGCCGCCGATGAGGCGGCGCAGCTCGTCGGCGCGGGCGAGGCCGCAGCCGGTCATCACGTCCATGGTGCGCAGGACCTGCTCGTGGAAGACGGTGACGCCGTGGGTCTCGGCGAGGACGGGCTCGAGGTGAGGGTGGGGGTAGTGGGCGGGGGCCCAGCCGTGGCGGTGCTCGAGGAAGGGGCGGACCATGTCGGACTGCATGGGGCCGGGGCGGAAGAGGGAGATGTCCACGACGAGGTCGTTGAACTCCCGCGGCTCGAGCTTGCCGATGAGCTCGCGCTGGCCGGGCGACTCGATCTGGAAGCAGCCGAGGGTGTGGGTGGTGCGGATCATCTCGTAGGTGGCGCGGTCGTCCAGGGGGACCTGCTCGAGGTCGATCCGTTCCCCCGTGGTGCGCTCCACCTCGTGGAGGGTGTAGGCGATCGCGGACTGCATGCGCACGCCGAGGATGTCGAGCTTGAGGAAGCCCATCGGGTCCATGTCGTGCTTGTCGAACTGGCTCATGGGCAGACCCATCCCGGAGGGCTGCACGGGGGTGCGGTCCAGCAGGCGTGCATCGGAGAGGATGACGCCGCAGGGGTGCATGGAGATGTGGCGGGGCAGGCGGTCGAGCCGCTCGGTGAGGTCGACGAGCAGGTCGAGCTGGTGGCGTCCCTCACGGCGGCCGGAGTCGATCCGCCGGGCGAGGTCGGAGAGCTCGGGCATGCGGGTGAGGGCGCCGCGGAAGTCGGAGGCGGAGAAGCGCCAGAGCTGCTTGGCGATCCCGTCCACCTCGTGCTCGTCCATGCCGAGGGCGAGACCGGCGTCGCGGACGGCGCCGCGGGCGCGGTAGGCGTTCTGCATGCTCATCAGGGTGGTGCGCTCGGACCCGAAGCGGGCGACGACGGCGTGGTAGATCTCGTGCCGGCGGGCGGACTCCACGTCGATGTCGATGTCCGGGAGGGTGGAGCGGTCGTCGGAGAGGAAGCGCTCCATGATCAGGCCGTTGGCCATGGGGTCCACGTGGGAGATGCGCAGGGCGTGGTTGACGAGGGAGGAGGCGCCGGAGCCGCGGGCGGCCACGCGCACGCCCATGCCCTCGATGAGGTCCACGACGGCGGCCACCGTGAGGAAGTACCCGGCGAAGCCCAGGCGGGAGATGATGCCGAGCTCGTGCTCGGCGCGGTCCTCGAGGTCCCGGGCGGCGCGGCCGGTGTCGAACCGGCCGGCCCCGGTGTGCAGGTCCGGGTAGCGGGCGGCGAGGCCCTCGAGGGTGCGGCGGCGCAGCACCGCGTCCGGGTCCCCCTCGATGCCGACGACGGCGGCCTCGGGCACACGGGGCACACCCCAGCCGAGGTCGGTCTCGGGGTCGATCGCACAGGACTCGGCGAGGGCGCGGGTGGCGGCCAGGAGCGGACCGGGGCGCTCGTCCGCGGCGTCGGCGACCTCCCGGGCGATCCGGTGCATGGCCTCGGTGGGCTTGAGCCAGCCCTGGCCGTTGGGCTGGAGGTCGTGGACGGCGTCCAGGGAGGACAGGGCGCGCACGGCGTCCAGGACGTCCGCGGTGGCGGCGCCGTCCGGGGCGGCGTACCGGACGGCGTTGGCGAGCACGGCGGGGACGCGGGCGGCGCGGGCGGCGCGCAGCATCTTCACGGCGTGGCCGGTGTCCAGGCGCTGGCCGGGGGCGGAGAGGTGGCTGACCACCTCCACGTGCGGCGTCCCGGCGGGCAGGGCGAAGCGCCAGCGGCGCAGCGCGGCGGCCCCGGCGGCGGTGCGACGGCGGGCCAGGTGGCGGCCCACGTCCGAGTCCGGGCCCAAGAGCACGGCCAGCTCGGAAGTGGCGGGGCGGGACGAGTCGGCGGCGTGGGGCACGGGGCCGGCCGCGGCGGCGGCGATCTCGGCCACGGACGCCCAGGGGTCCCCGCCGGCGGATCCTCCGGAGGTGCGGGCGTGGGCGGCGGACACCACGCGGCACAGGGCGCGGTACCCAGTGCCCTGCCGGCCTCCCCGGGCCAGGACCACCACCCGCCCGGCGGGCTCGTCCCCGGCCCAGCGCACGGCGAGGTCCACGCCCACGATCGGAGTGATCCCGTGGCGCAGGCACGCGGCCACGTGCTTGGCGGTGCCGTAGAGGCCGTCCCGGTCCGTGCAGGCGAGGAGGTCCATGCCCGCGGCCGCGGCGGCGGCGGCGAGGTCTGCGGGCCAGCTCACCCCGTGGTGGGCGCTGAAGGCGGAGACCACGTGCAGGTGCGGGAAGGCGCTCATGCCGTGTGCCGCAGGGTCCCCGCCACGGCGGGCTCGTGCACGCGCACGAGCCGCCAGCGTCCCGAGTCGAGGTGATGGGCGAGGTCGAGGGTCCGCACGGGGGCGTGCGCGGCCCGGGCCAGGCTCACCTGGAGCCGCCAGATCTCGTGGTCCACAAGCCCGGGTCCGCGGCCCTTCTCGGCGCGCACCTCCTCGGCCCACCAGCGCCGGCGCTCGAACCAGCGCAGCGGACGCTCGGCCAGGACGTACTCCCGGCCCTCCCAGCGCAGGCGGGCGGGCGCCCCGTCCTGCGCGCACTCCACGGCGACGGACTGCGTGAAGGTCCCCATGTTCTCTCCCTGGATGGCTCACGGTCGGAGCCCGCCGGCGGACTGCCGGCAGGCCTCGGGGTGCGGCCACCCGGCGGGAAGATCCGGGCGGGGGAAGATTGCGGGGAAGCAGGAGGGCCCAGAGCCCTCGGATGCCGCACACCCATCGTACTCGAACACATGTTCGAATGCGATGCCCTCAACGTACGGGCGCCGGCGGACACGTTAAGGCCGGATGAGCCCCCGCCCCCGCTCCTGGCGGGCGCGGGGGCGGGCGGGTCCATGTCGATCCCGAGGTCGCGTGCCCACACCACGCGGGTGCCACCGGCGTAGACGGAGGCGTTGCGCTCGTCGAGCTCGGAC
This sequence comes from Micrococcus lacusdianchii, assembly GCF_023155805.1. GTDB lineage: Bacteria > Actinomycetota > Actinomycetes > Actinomycetales > Micrococcaceae > Micrococcus > Micrococcus lacusdianchii. Next base: position 26,566 of record NZ_JAKNUW010000014.1, read on the forward strand.
ACGCGGGCGCCGCGCAGGGTGTGCTGGTCCCCCGTGCCGTCCTTGAGGCCGTACGGGTCGAAGCCCGTGCCCGGGGCGTAGCCGAGCTCCACACCGAAGAAGTCGCCCGTGTAGGTGTTGATGTGGTCGTGGCCGCAGTAGATGCCCTTGACCTCGCCGCGCTCCTTCACGGAGGCGTAGATGCCCGAGTTCACAAGACCCATGTAGACGTCCTCATGCTTCACCCCCTCGATCCCGAAGCGGGCCACGGCCGAGGCGTGGTCCGATGCCTCCTCGACGCTTTGCGCGGCGTGCCACAGCTGGGCGTGCTCGTGCGTGGGATGTGGAAGAACATCAGGCCCGGGGTCTGCTTGCCGAAACGGGACGCGGTGGCCTCGGAGGTCTCCTCGTACCAGCGGACCTGCTGGGGGCGGAGCCAGTCGTAGCTCTTGAAGCCGTCCGTGGACTGACCGCGGGTGCCCGCCTCGGTGGCGTAGCGGCCGGAGTCGAGCAGCCAGATCGCGAAGGCCGGGGCGACGCCGTGGGATCCGCGCACCAGGATCTGCGCGTTGGTGTGACCGAGGATGCCGGGCACGGGCGCGGGGTTGAGGTTGTGCCTGTACTGGCGCACGAAGTCGAGGATGCGGGACTCCGTCATGACGGTGCCGTGCTCCTCCACCGAGTCCTCGTCGTGGTTGCCGAAGGTGATGGCCCACTTGATGCCGCGCGACTCCATCGGGGACACGACGTTGTTGACGGCCTGCTTGACCTCGAGGTCGGTCCTGGGCGATCCGTCGATCACGTCGCCGTTGATGAGGGCGAAGTCGGGCCGCTCCCGGTCCAGGACCTTGCCCATGAACTCGACGGTGCGGCGGTCGACGTCCGCGCCGCCCTGGGTGTCGTTGAACTGCACGATCCTCATGCGGCGGGACGGGCCGAAGGCGAGCGGCATGGCCGCGCTCGCGGAGTGCCCGCGGCGGGGACCGCCCGCATGAGCGGGACGGGCGTGTGCGGGGGCGGCGGCGATGCTGCCAGCGCGCCAGCGGCGAGCAGGCCGCGGCGCCCGACACCCGAGGTGGTGTCGGGGGTCGGCTCGGGGTGCGGGGCGAAGGTCTTCTCGGACATGACGGTCCCTCCTGGAGTGCGGCGACGCGCGGATCGCGCCGCCGGCGCCGACGCTAGGAACCCCCGGTGGCGCGGGCGTGACACCGGCGGGAGGCGCGCACGAACAGGGCCGGAACGGCCCGGCGGCAGTGACGTGCACAGCCGCGCCGGCCGCGCTCCCGGGCCGTGGGAGCACCTCCGGGAGGGGCGGTCCATCCTGTGGAAAGCCTGGGCTGGTCGCCCCGGACGTGCCTAGACTGCGTGACGAGCACCACTCGACCGCCACCGGCGGCGGCGCCGCGGAACCGGCATCGGAGGTGCCCGCAGAACCGGACGTCTTCTCAGGAGGGGACCATGACGACCCTGCCCAGGCCCCGGCGCACCCTGCGCCGCCATCGACTCACCCGGACGAGCACTCTCGGGGCGGCGCTGCTGCTGACGCTCGCCGCCTGCGGCACCGACTCCCCCGACCCGGACGCATCCCCGAGCGAGCCCTCCGCGTCTGTGACGCCCGGCCCGGCCAGCACGACGACGGCAGCGGCCCCCGCCTCGGAGGCGGACTCCTCGTCCGCGAGCGCCACCCCGGGCGGCCCGACGAGCGGGTCCCCCACCGACGACGGGGCATACGTTCCCGCCTCGGAGAAGGGGCCGGCACGGAATGTGCCGAAGCCCGTGATGCCCGATGCGGTGAAGGAGGACACCCCCGAGGGAGCGGAGGCCGCCGTCGAGTACTGGTGGGATGCCGTGTACTACCTGCAGCAGACGAACGACCCGGAGCCGCTGAAGGCGGTTTCGAGCAATGACTGCAATCTCTGCGCCGCCTACACCAAGACCATTGATCGAGTCTATTCAGATGGTGGCTGGCACACCGGATCCAAACCTGTCATCACTTCAATCCTTACCCAGGAACTAAATAACGCAAATTCATCGACGATGCTGCTGACCTTGGAGGCGGGGAGGGCGCACCGCGAGGACGGGTCTGTAGATCCAGAAACCGTGACGAAAACTGAAGCAAAACAGCCCTGGGCAGCAATCACTCGCTTCGATGCCGACGAGAATCGGTGGCTCGTTGTTGAGGTCTCTTACGAGGGTACCGAACAATGAGACGTCACCCCGTAGCGCTACTTATAACATTTTGCATCTTCACAGCGCCGCCTGCTCTTGCCGATAACTCAGCACCCTCGAAGTGTTCTGCTGATGACCGGTCCTCTGCGATTAAAAATGTTGCGGTTGTAGCTCGCGTAGCGTGTGAGGGAAACGACCGGGAGAGCGCCGTCAGGCGTTCGGATTCCACTGGCTCGGAAGTAACGGTTGCGCGGTTAGATGCCACACCCCCACCCACCACGAAGCGCACCACACTCGTGAGCGGCTGCCTCGATAGCCTCGCCGGGGAACCCGCCCTGGAGGGTTGCCTGGCACAGGAGGAGGCCTTCTGCCCGGGTGAGGACAGCACGTGGGTGGTTCCCAAGACCACGGACACAGCAGCACCGGAGCAGGGGCCGACCTACGGCATGCGGCAGTGCACCCAGTCAGGAGCCGTGCCGGGTCCGGCCGCGGACGAGGGGGAGGCGCGGCCCGCGGTCAGCATCGACGACGTCGCCGAGCTGTTCGCTCCGGAGCCGCGGATCCTCTCCGACGACGAGGGCCGCGGCGTCCGCCACGCCGAGACGAACTTCTACACCGACGGCGAGGTCCGGACCCTCCGCACCACCATGAACGGCGAGGAGGTGGAGCTGCGCCTGACCCCCATTCAGTACATCTGGGACTACGGGGACGGCTCTGCCCCGCACGTCACGTCCGTGCCCGGCGGCACCCAGCGCGGCTTCGACGTCCCCACCGCCACCAGCCACGTCTACGAGGAGACCGGCGCGTACCCGGTGACCCTCACGACCGTCTACGTGGGCGAGGTCCGCTACGAAGGAGGAGACTGGGAACGGATCGACGGGCAGATCACCCGCACCGCCGCTCCCGAGACAGCGGACATCTGGACCACGTCCACCCGCAACGTCGCCGGGGACTGCGCCGCCGACCCCGGAGCCTGGGGCTGCACGGGACCCGTCGAGAACCCCTGATCAGAGCAGCGCGCCCTGCGGCTCCTCCCGCTCCTCGATCAGCTGCGGCCCGTTGTTCCGCACGTTGCCGACCTCGCGTCCCACCGGCCGCAGGGCCCAGCCTCGGGCGACGTCGAACGCCTCGGCCGTCATCCGCCCCACCAGGGCCTCGGCTTCCTCGGCCGAGCCGAGCTTCACCGGCTCCAGCCACGCGTCCATGGCCTCCGGGGTCAAGGGCACCGGCAGGCGGTCGTGCAGCTCCCCGAGCTGTGCGAGCACGGGGTCGGCGTCGTCGTGAGATGGGGAGTCCATGGTGAGGATGGAGGCGGACAGCACCCACGGGTCCTCCCCGCGGGCATCCGCCTCCGGGTCCCTCCACCACTCGTAGAGACCCGCGAACCAGATCACCTCGCCCTCACCGTCCCCGGCGCCGGCCGGGTGCACATAGAACGGCTGCTTCTGGGCCGCCTTCCCGTCCGGGCCCTTCGACCCGGGCTCGGGCGTCCGCCACTCGTAGTACCCCTGCACGGGCACCGCGCACCGCCGCGCCCGCACCGCTGAGCGGAATGTCGGCTTCGAGGTCACCGTCTCGGACCGGGCGTTGAACGCCCGCGAGCCCACGACCAGCTCCTTCGCCCACGGCGGGACGAGGCCCCACCGGGCCACGTGCAGCTCCCGACGCACGGTCCCCCCACCACCGGCATCCGCGCCCTCCAGGACGCGCTCCACGAGGATCGGGACGTCCGCCGTGGGGGCGACGTTCCAGTTCGGCCGCAGCTCCAGACCCTCGTCCGGCAGCTCCCCGCCGCCGAGGGCCACAAGGTCACCGGCCGCACGGGCCATCACGTACCGTCCACACATGCGCCCGAGTCTAGGGACATGTGCGCCGTCTCACGCCACCGCCGGCGCGCCCGCGCACTGCGCGCCCCCAGGTGCGTGTGATGGGATGGGCGGCACGTCCGCGCTCCGGACCCGCGCCCCACGCGCCCCGCGGCGGCGGACCCATCGACCCCCACATCTCAGGAGGACACCGTGCCGCAGAAGGTACGCGGCGTCGTCGCCACGGCGAAGGACGCCCCCGTCAGCATCGAGACCATCGTCATCCCCGATCCGGGACCCGGCGAGGCCGTCGTCGACATCAAGACCTGCGGCGTCTGCCACACGGATCTGCACTACCAGCAGGGCGGGATCGGCGACGAGTACCCGTACCTGCTCGGCCACGAGGCCACCGGTGTCGTCTCGGCGATCGGTGAGGGCGTCACCCACGTGGAGGTCGGCGATACCGTCATCCTCAACTGGCGCGCCGTGTGCGGCGAGTGCCGTGCGTGCAAGAAGGGCGAGCCGAAGTACTGCTTCAACACCCACAACGCGACCCAGAAGATGACCCTGGAGGACGGCACGGAGCTGTCCCCGGCCCTGGGCATCGGGGCGTTCGCGGAGAAGACCCTCGTGCACGCCAAGCAGTGCACCAAAGTCGAGGGCGTGGACACCCCCGAGGAGCAGGCCGCCGTCGGCCTGCTGGGCTGCGGGATCATGGCCGGCATCGGCGCGGCCATCAACACCGGCGAGGTCAAGCGCGGCGAGTCCGTGGCCGTGATCGGCTGCGGCGGCGTCGGCGTGGCCGCGATCGCCGGGGCGAAGCTCGCCGGCGCCACCACGATCATCGCGGTGGACATCGACGCCAAGAAGCTCGCGAAGGCCAAGGAACTCGGCGCCACCCACACCGTGAACTCGAAGGACGAGGACCCCGTGGAGGCCATCCGCGCGGTGACCAGCGGCTTCGGCGCCGACGTGGTCATCGAGGCGGTCGGCCGCCCGGAGACCTACGAGCAGGCGTTCTATGCCCGGGACCTGGCCGGCCGCGTCGTCCTGGTGGGCGTGCCCACTCCCGGCATGGAGCTGAAGCTGCCCCTGCCGGAGGTGTTCGGCCGCGGCGGCGCGCTGAAGTCCTCGTGGTACGGCGACTGCCTCCCCGAGCGCGACTTCCCCATGCTCGTGGACCAGTACCGCCTGGGCCGCCTGCCGCTGGACGCGTTCGTCACGGAGACCATCGCCCTCGATGAGGTGAACGAGGCCTTCGAGACGATGAAGTCCGGCGACGTCCTGCGCTCGGTGGTGGTGCTCTGATGGCGCGCATCGATCACCTGGTCACCTCCGGCACGTTCTCCCTGGACGGGGAGACCCACGACGTGGACAACAACGTGTGGATCGTCGGCGGCGCGGAGCAGTGCGTCGTGATCGACCCGGCCCATGACGCCTCCGCGGTATGGCGCAAGGTCGAGGGCCGCCAGGTCCTGGCGATCCTGCTGACCCACGGCCACGACGACCACATCCGCCAGGTCCAGGAGTTCCGCCAGATGGTGGACGCCCCGGTGCTGATCCACGCGGACGACGCGATGCTCTGGGACGACGTCTTCCCGGACGAAGCCCCCGACGGGCACCTGTCCGAGGGCGACGTGTTCCGGATCGCCGGCACCGAGCTGCACGTGCTGCACACCCCGGGGCACTCCCCCGGCTCGGTGTGCTTCCACGCTCCGTCCCTGGGTGAGGCCGGAGAGGACGGCGAGCCGACCGGCGTGCTCTTCTCCGGCGACACCCTCTTCCAGGGCGGGCCCGGCGCCACCGGCCGCTCCTACTCGGACTTCGCCACGATCATCGAGTCCATCCGCACGAAGCTCCTCACATTGCCCGCGTCCACCGTGGTGCACACCGGGCATGGAGACTCCACGCGGATCGGCGAGGAGGCCCCGCACCTGCAGGAGTGGATCGACGGCGGCGAGTGAGCCGCGGCGCCGCCCCTGCGCGGGCTCCGACCGCAGCAATCCGTCAGGACCGCCTCATCCGGACGCGGTCCTGACGGAAAGCGGCGGTGGCACGGGATCGAGGTGCGGCGCGGATGCGGGAGAATGTCTCCCCGTGAGTGACTCCCCCGCCCCCGCCGTCCCCGGCCGTCCGCGCGTCGTCCTGCTCGGCGGCCCCTCCGGCGCCGGCAAGTCCTACCTGGCGCGGCGGTTCGGCCGGCCGCACCTGCCGCTGGACGCGTACTACCGCGAGATCGGGGAGGACCCGGAGCACGGCGGGCCCGGTCCGGCACTGCCGCGGACGGACTACGGGGAGATCGACTGGGACCATCACCTGACCTGGAACGAGCAGGCGGCGGTGGACGGGATCGTGGAGCTGCTCGAGGAGGGCGTCACCCTGCTGCCGGTCTACGAGATCAGCGTGTCCGCCCGCACGGGCAGCACTCCGCTGGCCCTGGACGGGCCGGGCCCAATCATCGCGGAGGGCATCTTCGCGGACCGGATGATGGCCGCCCTGGACCGCGTGGGGGTGACCTACGCGGCCCTGTACATCGACTCCCCGCGCACGGTCACCGCCGTGCGCCGTTTCGGCCGGGACGTGGCCGAGCGTCGCAAGCCCGTCCCGTTCCTGGTCCAGCGCGGCTGGGCGCACTTCCGCTCGGACCGCCGGGACCGCGAGCGCGCGGTGGCGGCCGGCTTCACCCCGGTGCCGAAGGCCCGGCTCAAGCGGATGCTGCGCGAGGCGGCAGCGGGGCCTCGCTGAGCCGCAGCCCGTTCCGCTCCGCCCACCCGGTGTACTCCGCCCTCAGGGCGGCCACGAACCCGGGCACGTCCACACCGGGGGCCACGTCCGTGGCGGCGCCGACCGTCCGGGGGTCCATCTCCAGACCCAGCAGCCGGTAGACGTCCGTGAGCACCTCGCGCAGCGGGGCGGGGTCGGTCACGACCACGTGGGTGGAGAACAGGAAGGCGCCCTTCACCAGGCGCTGCGCGGCGCCGGCCAGCTTCACCGGGTGCCCGGGCGTCGGCCCCTGGATCGAGTACTCCCCCGGGCAGTACTCCCCCGGGATCTCCCCGATCGAGGACGCCACCCCGGCCCGCGCGAACGCGGCCACGAACAGCTCGGCGAACTCCGCGAACCGGGCCTGTTGGGTGAGGGCGGCGTCATCCTGGAGGGAGAAGTGGTCCACCACCACGCACCCCGGGTGGTAGGCGGCGGCCCGGCCCCCGGCCCGGCGCACCGCCGGGACGAACCTGTGGTCCCGGCACGCCTGCGCGGCGGCCTTGAAGCCGGGCAGGCGGGCGTCGCGCTGCCCGAACGCCACGGTGGGCCGGGGCACGTACACGCGGATGAGGTCCTCGCGGGGCTCGCCCGCGGCCGCGGCGGCGCGGTACCGGGCGAGCTCCGCGGAGGCCCACTCGAGGTCCTCAGCGGCCCCGGACGACGCCGGCTGCACGGCCCAGCGCAGCACCCCGCCCCCGGAGGGCGCCAGGGGGACGTCCCCAGCGCTCACAGCCCGCCGTCGGCCGGCCAGGCGCGCACGGTGAGGGTCTGCTCGACGTGGGCGAAGGGGCCGTCGTCGTCGTGGAGGACGGTGCTGGTCAGGCCCACGCCGTCCGGGCCCACGGTGACCTGGCCGGCGAGGCCGAGCCAGGACCCGGACGGCTGGCGGAACAGGTGGATCTGCAGATCCACGTTGGGGAAGAACCAGCCGCCCGGCCGCGCGGGCAGGGCCGGGGCGATCCCGTTGGCGGCGTCGGTGAGGCCGATCAGGCGCACGAGGTCCGTCGTCGCCTCCCCCGCCACCATGTCCACGTCCGTGGTGAGCCACACCCGCCCGTGCCCGGCGGCGTGCCCCGCCACGGTCACCCCGGACAGCGAGGCGATGTAGCCGCCGTCCCAGCCGGACAGCGCGCCGTCCTGCACGGACTCGGTGCGCGGCGGCAGTGCCTCGTCCGGCAGCTGCGCGACGGCGGCGGTGTCCAAGGCGGACAGCAGCCACGCACGCAGGGCGAGGACAGCGCGGCCGCGGGCGTGCAGCACGGACTCGACCAGCTCGATGGTCCGCCCCGGACGGATGGTGCGGGTGACCACCTCGAGTTCACCGGACCACAGCGTGCCGAGGATGTCGTAGCTCAGCCGCCCCACCCGCAGCCCCGCGGTGGTCTCATGGGCCTGCACCTCGTGCATCAGGAGCCCGGACACCGCGGCCATGTGCATCTCTTCAGCGCGCCACGCCCCCTGGGCGTGCACGGTGGAGCGCACGCGGGAGGTGCGGACGCCGTCGTCGTCGGTGACGGGATCGGCCAGGCGCACGTAGTACGCGCGCGGGTCGTCCGCGGGCTCGGGGCGGTCGGCGGCGAGGGCCTGGGTCTGGGTCTGCACGGTCATGGGCGGAAGTCTGCCAGAACGACGCCGGCCGGCGACCTCCGCAGGGGAGGTCGCCGGCCGGTGAGGCAGGCGCGGGGCGCCGTCAGGGACGCTCCGACTCAGAAGGACGGGGTGACATCGCCGCCCGGCCAGGTCTGCTCGATGTACTCCTTGACCTCCGGCGAGTGCAGCAGCTCGTCGAGCTTCTCCACGCCCGGGGTCTTCTCCCCCTCGCGCCATGCCACGAAGTTGGCGTAGGGGTTCTCGCCGGAGATCTCCTCGACCACCACGGCGTCCTCCAGGGTCATGCCGGCCTGGATGAAGTAGTTGCCGTTGATGATGGCGAGGTCCACCGCCGGGTCGTCCAGGATCTGCACGAGGATCTCCGGCTGGTTCTCCTCGAACTGCAGGCCCTTCGGGTTCTGCTCGGGGGTGAGGGTCAGGGCGGCGGAGTCGTCCTGGATGTCCTGGAGCAGGCCGGCCTGCTCCAGCATCTTGAGGGCACGGGGCTGGTTGCCGGGGTCGTTCGTGATGGCCACGGTGGCGCCGTCCGGCACCTGGTCCACGGAGTCGAACTTCTGGGAGAACGCGGCGTAGGGCTCGATGTGCACGCCCTCGCCGTGCTCCATCTTCAGGCCGCGCTCCTCGACCTGCTTGTTGAAGAACGGCTCGTGCATGTAGTAGTTCGCGTCGATCTTGCCCTCGTCGAGCGCGGTGTTGGGCATCTGGTAGTCGTCGAACTCCTGGATCTCCAGATCGATGCCCGCCTCCTTCGCGAGGTTCTCGTCCACGAACTCGAGGATCTGGGCGTGCGGCACGGGGTTCGCACCCACCTTCACGACGACGGGATTCGCCGGGTCCGGGGTGGGGGCGGAGGAGGCCGCCGAGTCGGAGCCGCTGGCGCCGCAGGCGGAGAGGGCGAGGGCGAGAGCGGCGGTGCCGGCGCCGAGGGCGGTGCGGCGGGAGAGGGGTGACAGAGCCATGGGAGGGGCCTTTCGTGTCGGAGGGGTGGAGAGATGAAGAAGAAGGTGAGAGGTCAGCGGTGGTCCATGCGGCGGATCAGCAGGTCGCCGATCCACTGGATGAGCTGCACCAGGACGACGATGACGACGATGGTCACGACCATCACCTCGGTCTGGAATCGCTGGTAGCCGTAGTTGTAGGCGAGGCGGCCGAGGCCGCCGCCGCCGATCAGGCCGGCCATGGCCGAGTAGCCCACGAGCGTCACCAGGGTGGTGGTCGTTGCCGCGATCAGGCCGGGCATGGCTTCCGGGAGGAGGACCTTGCGGATCACCTGGCCACGGGTGGAGCCCATGACCTGCGCGGCGTCCACGGTGCCCGAGGGGATCTCACGCAGCGCCGACTCCACAAGGCGCGCGAAGAACGGCGCGGTGCCGATGGTCAGGGAGATGGTCGCCGCGATGGGCCCGATCGCCGTGCCCACGAGCCACTTGGTCAGCGGGATGAGCGCCACCATGAGGATGGCGTACGGGATCGACCTCGTGATGTTGACGATCACGGCGGACAGCACCGTGTAGAGGGCGGGCATGGGATTCAATCCCCCCGGACGGGTCACATGCAGCACGATGCCCAGGAGGCCGCCGATCAGCACGGTGGCGACGCCGGAGATCGCCACCATCAGCAACGTCTCCACGACCGCCTCAGGCAGGGCCTCGGTGATCGCCGGGTTCGTGGTCAGCTTCTCGAGCCAGGTCATCGGGCTCCTCCGATCTCATCCGCGGTGACGTGGTCCTGGGCTGCCTGCCGAGCCGTGCGGACGCGAGCGGTCAGGCCTGCCTCCTGCAGGCGCGCCACCACGGCGTCGGCCGAGGCCTCCGTGGCGGACAGGCCCAGGAGCTGGTGTGAGAAGCGCTCCCCCGCGAGGTCCTCGACGGTGCCGGCCAGGATCTCGACGTCGCCGGCGCCCGCGTCGCGGACCAGCTGGGTGATGGGCAGGGAGGCGGCCCGGCCCCGGCCGAGCACCTCAACGAGGCGCTGGTCCCGAGCGGCATGGGGCGTGGGCAACGGCAGCAACGCGGCGGACAGCGGCGAGTCGAGGTCGGACGCCACGTCCCCGAGGTCGCCGGACTGGACGATCCGCCCGTCCTGCAGGAGGGACACCTCGTGGCACAGTCGCTTGACCACGTGCATCTCGTGGGTGATGACCAGGACGGTCAGGCCCAGGCGCCGGGAAAGGTCCTCGATCAGGGTCAGGACACCCTCCGTGCTCGCGGGGTCGAGGGCCGAGGTGGGCTCGTCGCAGAGCAGCACGTCGGGGTCCGACGCGAGCGCGCGAGCGATGCCCACCCGCTGCTTCTGACCGCCGGACAGCTGCGCCGGGTAGGACCCTTCGAAGCCCTCGAGACCCACCAGGGCGAGCAGCTCGTCTGCGCGCGCCCGACGCGCGGCGGCATCGGACCCGCCGGCGACCTCGAGCGGATAGGCCACGTTGTCGCGGGCGGTCCGGGAGGAGAACAGGTTGGCGTGCTGGAAGACCATGCCGATCCGGCGGCGGGAGTCCAGCAGGCCGGAGCGCGACTCCCGGGTCAGGTCCTTGCCCGCCACGGAGACCGTCCCGGAGGTCGGGGGCTCGAGCAGGGTCAGGCACCGCACGAGCGTGGATTTGCCCGCGCCGGACTGGCCGATGATCCCGTGGATGCGGCCCGGGGCCACGGCGAGGTCGACGCCGCGCAGTGCACGGATCTCCTTCGCGCCCTGGCGGAAGGTCTTCTCGAGACCACGCACCTCGATCATGGGCGTGCCCATGGGATGCGCAGACGTGCTGAGAGCAGGGGAAGACGACATTCCCGTCCTTTCCATCGGTCCTGGCGTTAGCACCTGCGCCCGTCCGGTGGGGGCGTGGTTGCTGCGGCGTCGTCGAGCCAGATCTCTCGGCCGCTCAAGATGGTGAGGGGTGCCCCGGCGTCGTCACCGGTGCAGGGAAAAAGTCAACCACACCGGCGCGCCGCGGAAGGAGCGACGTGACACCGGTCTCATTCTTCGACCTCTCGGAGGGCTGAACCCCGCCTCCGGCCCGCGTCATGTGTCGTCATGTGACAAACGCCTGCCATCCAGTAGCCGGTGGCGCCCCTTCCCCACCACGACGCCGGCCCGCACCTTCACGGGAAGGTGCGGGCCGGCGTCGTGGTGGCCTGCGGACGGCGGGGCCCATCAATGGCCTCAGGCGGGCGAGGTCAGAAGTCCCAGTCCTCGTCCTCGGTGGCCTCGGCCTTGCCGATCACGTAGGAGGAGCCGGAGCCGGAGAAGAAGTCGTGGTTCTCGTCCGAGTTCGGGGACAGCGCGGAGAGGATGGCCGGGTTCACATTGGTGGTCTCGGCCGGGAACATGGCCTCGTAGCCGAGGTTCATCAGCGCCTTGTTGGCGTTGTAGTGCAGGAACTTCTTGACGTCCTCGGCCAGGCCCACCGCGTCGTAGAGCGTGTGGGTGTACTCCACCTCGTTCTCGTACAGCTCGAACATGAGCTCGAAGGTGAAGGCCTTGAGCTCCTCGCGCTTCTCCTCCGGCAGCGTCTCGATGTTCCGCTGGTACTTGTACCCGATGTAGTAGCCGTGGACGGCCTCGTCGCGGATGATCAGGCGGATCAGGTCCGCCGTGTTGGTCAGGCGCGCGTGCGAGGACAGGTACATGGGCCAGTAGAAGCCCGAGTAGAAGAGGAAGGACTCCAGCAGGGTGGAGGCGATCTTCTTCTTGTACGGGTCCTGGCCGTCGTAGCGCTCGAGGATCAGCTGAGCCTTGCGCTGCAGGTTCTCGTTCTCCCGCGACCACCGGAAGGCCTCGTCAATCTCCTTGGTGGAGGCCAGCGTGGAGAAGATCGAGGAGTAGGACTTCGCGTGCACGGACTCCATGAACGCGATGTTCGTGAGCACGGCCTCCTCGTGCTGCGTCATGGCGTCCGGAATGAGGGACACGGCGCCCACGGTGCCCTGGATGGTGTCCAGCAGGGTCAGGCCGGTGAACACGCGCATGGACAGCAGGCGCTCGTCGTCGGTGAGCTGGTTCCAGGACTGGACGTCGTTGGACAGCGGCACCTTCTCCGGCAGCCAGAAGTTGTTCACGAGGCGCTGCCACACCTCGGTGTCCTTCTCGTCCTGGATGCGGTTCCAGTTGATGGCCTCCACGAGGTGCTCGTGGACGGTGGGGCCGTGCTCGGTGGTCGGCTCCTGGATCGCTGTCACGTCAGTTCACGTCCTTCTGGGGTGCGAGATCGGCGAAATCACGCCATTTTCGGGCGCGTCTCAAGGGGAGAGGCGGGCCGCGGTCGGATCCACCATTCTAGGCCGGGACCCGACATCGGCGGTGCCCTTCACCGGCGTGGCGTGAGGTGATCTTCATCGTGGCGAAGACGGCGCGCAGAGCAGCGAGGCGCCCCTGCAGGACAGGGGCGCCTCGGGACGGCCGAGCGCGGCCGCACTTGGTCTCAGCGGACGGCGAACAGGCGGCGGGCCCGCACGAGCACGCCCGCGGCCACCGCGACACCGGCGAGCAGCCACCACCGGGCATCGTCACCGGTCTGCACCAGCTCCGGCATGCGGTGCTGGTCCTCGGCCTCCTCGGCGTCCCCACCGGCGGGGAGCTCCTCGTCCGAGCTCACGGGGGACGCCGGCGCCGGATCCTCGCCGTGCGGCTCGTCCGCCATGGCGCCGTCCAGGCCCCACTCCGCCAGGAGCGCGGGGTCCGTGACGAGCACGCGCGTCACGCTCTGCGTCTCACCGTCCACGAGGAGCTCGATCCGCAGGTCCTCCTGGACCGCGAGCTCGGCCGGGGTCAGGTCGGCACACGGCGTGCGGCCCACGACGAGCACCCAGTCGGCGGTCTCGTCGATCGGCTCCGCCCACACGGCGGCGTCGGGGCTGAAGAGGTCGGCGAGGGTGGCCACGAAGGCGTCCCCGGCGTACATGCACGTCGTGTCCCCGTACGTCTGCAGGGCCGCGAGCTGGTCCTCGGTGAGGTACTCGGACGGGTCCACGGACTCGGTGGACCAGCCGATCCTCTCGAGCAGCGCCTCCTGCTCCGCGGTCAGCTCGGCTTCGGGATCCTCCTCCAGCAGCGCCCAGATCTCCTCGAGCTGGGCCTCCTCCTCGTCGGTGAGTTCGGGCCACGGGTCTCCCCCGCCCGCCTTCTCCAGGAGCTCCTCCTGCTCTGCGCTCAGCTCGGCCTCGGGGTCCTCTTCCAGGAGCGCCCAGATCTCGTCGAGCGCGTCGATCTCCTCGTCGGTGAGGTCGGCCCACGGGTTGTCCAACCCCGCCTTGGTCAGCAGCGCCTCCTGCTCGGCGGTCAGCGGGGCGTTCGGGTCCTCGTCCCACAGCGCGAAGATCTCGTCGAGCTGAGCCTCCTCCTCGTCGGTGAGCTGAGGCCAGATGTCCTCGACGTCGCCGTCGCCCCACTCCCCCTCCCCTCCGAGGCCGAGGAGGGACCAGAACGGACCGCTCAGCTCGACCTCCTCGCCGTGGCGGTCGACGACGCGCAGCACGACCTCCGGGAACATCTCCTCCGGCGCATCCGACTCGTTCGAGGCGACGGACGGGGTGGACGCGTACGGCGCCGCCGGGGCGGCCTCCGCAGCGTGGGCCGGCAGGGCGCCGAGCCCCACGGTGAGGGACATGCCGAGGACGGCGGCGGCCAGACGGGGCGCGGTGACGGACATGAGGCTTCTCCATTGTTCGAGGAGGGGACTCCGGGCATCCCGGACGTCTGGTCTCGGCACAGTCGCCGGGTGACCTGAGACACAGGATAGAACTTGAGGGTGGGCAAGATGGCGTGTCGCGCCCCGGTCGACCTCCCCGTCGCCGCGCCCCGGGAACGCGGCGACGCCCCCTGCAGGAGGGTGCGTCGCCGTCGTCGTGGGGAGGTGGGCGCAGGGCTCAGAGCATGCAGCTCACGCAGCCCTCGACCTCGGTGCCCTCAAGGGCGAGCTGGCGCAGACGGATGTAGTAGATCGTCTTGATGCCCTTCTTCCACGCGTAGATCTGGGCGCGGTTGAGGTCGCGCGTGGTGGCCGTGTCCTTGAAGAACAGGGTCAGGGACAGGCCCTGGTCCACGTGCTGCGTGGCCGCGGCGTACGTGTCGATGATCTTCTCGTAGCCGATCTCGTACGCGTCCTCGTAGTACTCGAGGTTCTCGTTGGAGAGGAACGGCGCCGGGTAGTACACGCGGCCGAGCTTGCCCTCCTTGCGGATCTCGATCTTCGAGGCCACGGGGTGGATCGAGGAGGTCGAGTTGTTGATGTAGGAGATCGAGCCGGTCGGCGGGACGGCCTGCAGGTTGCGGTTGAACAGGCCGTGCTCCTGGACCTTGGCCTTGAGCTCGCGCCAGTCCTGCTGCGTGGGGACGTGGATGCCGGCGTCGGCGAACAGGGCGGCCACGCGCTCGGTGGCGGGCTTCCACTCGGCGTCGGTGTACTTGTCGAAGAACTCGCCGGAGGCGTACTGCGAGTCCTCGAACCCGCCGAACCGCTCCCCCGTCTCCTGGGCGATCAGGTTGGAGGCGCGCAGGGCGTGGAAGAGCACCGTGTAGAAGTAGATGTTCGTGAAGTCGATGCCCTCCTCCGAGCCGTAGTGCACGCGCTCGCGGGCGAGGTAGCCGTGGAGGTTCATCTGGCCCAGGCCGATCGCGTGGGAGCGGTCGTTGCCCTTGGCGATCGACGGCACGGACTGGATGTTCGACATCACGGACACCGCGGTGAGCGCCCGGATGGCCGTCTCCACGGACAGCCCGAAGTCCGGGGAGTCCATGGTCTTGGCGATGTTCATGGAGCCGAGGTTGCAGGAGATGTCCTCGCCCACGTGCTCGTAGGTCAGGTCCTCGTGGTACGTGGAGGCGTCGGAGACCTGCAGGATCTCGGAGCAGAGGTTGGACATGGTGATCCGGCCCTTGATCGGGTTGGCGCGGTTCACGGTGTCCTCGAACACCACGTACGGGTAGCCGGACTCGAACTGGATCTCGGCGAGGGTCTGGAAGAACTCGCGCGCGTTGATCTTGGTCTTCTTGATCCGCGCGTCGTCCACCATCTCGTCGTACTTCTCCGTCACGGAGATCTCGGAGAAGGCCTTGCCGTACACGCGCTCCACGTCATACGGGGAGAACAGGTACATGTCCTCGTTGCGCTTGGCCAGCTCGAACGTGATGTCCGGGATGACGACGCCGAGCGAGAGGGTCTTGATGCGGATCTTCTCGTCCGCGTTCTCGCGCTTGGTGTCCAGGAAGCGGTGGATGTCCGGGTGGTGCGCGTGCAGGTACACGGCGCCGGCGCCCTGGCGCGCGCCCAGCTGGTTGGCGTAGGAGAAGGAGTCCTCGAGCAGCTTCATGACGGGCAGGACGCCGGAGGACTGGTTCTCGATGTGCTTGATGGGCGCACCCTGCTCACGGATGTTCGTCAGCGACAGGGCCACGCCGCCGCCGCGCTTGGACAGCTGCAGGGCGGAGTTGATGCCGCGGGCGATCGACTCCATGTTGTCCTCGATGCGCAGCAGGAAGCAGGAGACGAGCTCGCCGCGCTGCTTCTTGCCGGCGTTGAGGAACGTGGGCGTGGCCGGCTGGAAGCGGCCCGAGATCATCTCGTCCACCAGGTGCGTGGCCATGGCCTGGTCGCCCTGGGCCAGGTGGAGGGCGACGACGGCGACGCGGTCCTCGTAGCGCTCCAGGTAGCGCTGGCCGTCGAACGTCTTGAGCGCGTAGGAGGTGTAGAACTTGAACGCGCCGAGGAAGGTGGGGAAGCGGAACTTCGCCTTGTAGGCGCGGTCGAACGTGGCCCGGACGAACTCGAACGGGTACTGGTCGAACGTCTCCGTCTCGTAGTAGTCGTTCTTCTGCAGGTACTCGAGCTTCTCCTCGAGGTCGTGGAAGAACACCGTGTTGGTGTTCACGTGCTGCAGGAAGTACTGGCGGGCGGCGGCGTGGTCCGCCTCGAACTGGATCCGCCCGTCCGCGCCGTACAGGTTCAGCATGGCGTTGAGCTCGTGGTAGCCCAGGCCCTGCCAGGCCTCGGGCATGGTCTTGGCCTGCTGGATCAGGTCGGCCTCGGTGACGGTCATGGCTGCAGTCCTTCCAGGCGCTCCCGGACGGCGGTGACGTCCTCGGGGGTGCCCATCAGCTCGAATTTGTAGAGGAGGGGGACCTTGCACTTGCGGGCGATGATGTAGCCCGCGGCGCAGTAGTCCTCGTAGAAGTTGGTGTTGCCGGAGGCGAGCACGCCCCGGATCAGCGCCCGGTTGCCCGGGACGTTGAGGAACTTGATCACCTGCTTGGGGACCTCCCCGCCGTCGCTCCCTCCCCCGCCGTAGGTGGGGGTGAGGAGGACGAACGGGACGGTGGCGCCCAGCGTGGGCTCCCGCGTGATCAGGGGAAGACGCGCGGCCCGCCCCGCGGGCAGGCCGAGCTTCTCGACGAAGCGGTGGGTGTACCCGGAGGCGGAGGAGAAGTAGATCAGTCCCGCGTCCGTGGGGACGAGTCCCTGCGCCTCCGCGCCCCGGATGTGGTTCGGGTCGGCGGTGGCTGCGGTCATCCGGGCGCTCAGGCCACCTGGGTGGCGGCGGCCTCGGCCAGCGCGTCGATCTTGTCCGGGCGGAAGCCGGACCAGGAGTCGGTCTCAGTGACCACGACGGGCGCCTGCATGAAGCCGAGGCCGCGGACGCGCTCGAGGGCCTCCGGGTCCTGGGACATGTCCACGACGTCGTAGGCGATGCCCTTCTTGTCCAGGGCGCGGTAGGTTGCGTTGCACTGGACGCAGGCGGGCTTGGTGTAGACGGTGACGGTCATGGCGGTGGCGTCCCTCTCGCTGAAGTGGTGGTGGCTGTCTCGGCCCGGGGGCCGGGGGAAGTCGGTCGCGGCGGGTGTCCCCCCGGTGAACGGGAGGAGACCTCGGTGCGTGGAATCGATACTACATCTGGGTGCCACCGGCACCGCTGAGCACTACATGTAGTAGTTGCACCGCTGTGCTTCGAGTTGACATCCCATCCACACCGCGCTCCACAGGAAGGGGCGAATCACAACGGCGTAACCATGCGGGACACGCCCGGTGGAGGTTCGGCTGTCCACAGCCGGCCGGGGGTGTGGACGGCTCCGTCCCCACCCGGAAAGTCGCTCCGGCCACACCGGAAGACGGCGTGTCCGGGGGTGCCGCGGACACAAGATGTGGGTCCGAGCCGGGTCGGCCACCGGAATGCCCCGCCACCTCCGCCGGTTCCCCTCCCCATGGACACCACGGACCCGGCCCTCACGGTCACCCGCAACGACGACGCCTCCCGCTACGAGCTCCACCGCACCGAGGAGGACGGCCGCGCCACACTGCTGGCCGCCCTCGACTACCGGGACAACGGCACCGCCGTGTCCCTCACGCGCGCCTTCACCGTGCCGACCTTCCGCGGCCAGGGCCATGCGGCCACGCTGACCGCCGGCGCCGTCGAGGACATCGCCGAGCGCGGCGGGGCGGCCGGCGGCACGACCATCGTGCCCCTGTGCTGGTACGTGGCCGGCTGGTTCGAGGAGCACCCCGAACGGCAGGACCTGCTGGCCCGCGGCTGAGAACTCCCGCAGGCCGGGCCGCCCCCTCGTCCGGACAGGACTCAGCACGTCACTTCATGGAGGGCACCCGACGCACGGCACGCCCGGTCGTCTGGGGTGCGCGAGCCTCCGAGGCGGAGGCTGCGGCGCCGCCCCTCGGCGAAGCGTCCGCGGCCAGCATGGCCGTGGCCAGGCGGACGGAGCGTGGGCACAGGACGGGCTGGCGGCGGCGGGCGGCGGCGCGGGTGCGGGCCATGACGGTCCTCCGTTCTCGAGGGGCGCACCCTGAGGTGCTGCTCACACGCTAGGGACGCACCGGACCCCGGCCCAGCACGGGACGGACACGCTCAGGTGACGATCCCGTCACGGGCCCACACGCCGCGGGGCGGCCACCGGTGCCCCCGGTGACCGCCCCGCGCGTCGGGCGCTGTCAGCGCGCAGCCCTCATCGGGTCGTGGCGCCCGCCGCCGTCGCCGCGCCCGCCGCCGCGGCACCCTCCGCCGCCACGGCCCCGCGGCGGGCGCGCACCCGCCAGGCGTCCAGGACGGCCGCGTCCGTGGGACGCGTCAGCAGGCTGACCGCCACGTACACCACGGCGGAGAGGGCCAGGCCCACGTAGATGGGCTCGTTGGCGTAGACGCCGGCGATGGCCTCCTCGGCGCGCAGCTCGAGGACCAGCATGGTCACCAGGGTGCCCACCGTCCCGGCCACCATGGACCAGGCCGCGCCGGCCCCGGTGCCCCGGCGCCAGAGCAGCCCGCCGAGGATGGCCACCAGCAGGCCGCCCACCAGGATGTCGTAGGCGATGGTCAGGGCTGCCACCACGTCCGGGACCTGGATGGCCACCGCGAGCGCGACGACGCCCAGTCCCAGCACCCACCAGCGGTTGGCCGAGACGTCCTCCTCCGCCTCACCCGGGTCCTGCACGGCCACGGGGCGGGCGTGGTGCTCGTCCACGGCGTCCGCCACGGAGACCTCCGTGGCGGTGCGTCCGCCGCGCAGCATCGGCATGATGTCCGCCCGGGCCACGGTGGCGGCGGCGATCAGGGCGCCGGAGGCGGTGGACATCATGGCGGCCACGGCGGCGGCCAGGGCGATGCCGCCGATGCCCACGGGCAGGAGGTTCTGCGCCACGGAGGCGTAGACGTCGTCGGAGGTCTCGATGCCGGGCAGGGCGACGGCGGCGCCGTAGAGGATGCAGTACACGCCGGCGGCCGCGCCGCCGATCTGGGCCACGCGCGGGGAGCGGGCGGTGAACACCCGCTGCCAGATGTCCTGGCCGATCAGCAGGCCGAGCGTGTAGATCACGAAGTACGTGATGATCGACTGCAGGCCCGTGCCGCCGACGTCGAAGAACTCGGCGTCCAGGCGCTCTCCCATGCCGGCCCAGCCGCCGGCCCGGGACAGCGAGATCGGCAGCATCAGCAGGAACAGGCCCACGGTCATGATCAGGAACTGGACCATGTCCGCCAGGGTGATGGACCACATGCCGCCGATCACGGAGTAGGCCAGAACGACGACGCTGCCCACCAGGATGGCCAGCCAGCGGTCCCAGCCGAACAGGACCACGAAGACGGACGCGTAGGCGCCCGTCGACGTCGCCGCGAGCATGAGGGTGTAGGCGAGCATCACGACGGAGTACGACGGCGGCGATGATGACGATGTTGAGGGTGGCCATGGGCTCCTCCGAGCGGGATGGCCGGGAGCCGGTGCTGACGAGGGTGTTGCACCTCACGTCCGGTGCGCTGAGGGTAAACGCGCGTTGACCTTGAGACAACTCGGGTCCATGCTGGAGGCGACCCTGAAGGAGCCATGAAGTCCCTGCCGCTGCACCCGACCCCGACCACCCCGCAGGTGGGCCGACGCCTCCGCGCGCTGCGTGAGCAGGCGCGTATCTCCCTGGCCGACCTCGCCGCCGTGACGGGGCTGTCCAAGGGCTTCCTCTCGCGCGTCGAACGCGACCTCACCAGCCCCTCGGTGACCTCCCTGGTGGCCGTGTGCCAAGCCCTGGGGACGAGCCCCGGCGACGTCCTGGACGCCCCCGAGGTCACGGTGGTCCGCGGTGGTGAGGCGCCCGCCGTCAGCCTGGGCGGCGAGGGGATCTCGGAGCACCTGCTCTCCCCGCCCGGCCTGCGGCCCCTGCAGGTGATCCGCGCGGAGATCGCCGCCGGCGGGACCGGCGAGGAGGAGCTGTACACCGTGGACTGCGAGGTGGAGTCCGTGCATGTGGTCTCCGGCCGCCTGACCCTGCGCACCGTGGACGGCGCCCACGCCCTGGAGGCCGGGGACACCGCCACGTTCAGCGGGCGGGAGCCGCACTCCTGGCGAAACCCGGACCCCGACTCCCCCGCACACGTCCTCTGGATCCTCGCCGGACGCACCTGACCGCCCCACCCCGACCCCATCGAAGGAGAACGCCATGCTGCAGATCCCCCGCGTCGAGGAGGACGGCCGCCTCGGCCCCGTGAACTCGGCCCTCGTGCCCCGCTACGGCGGCGCCCCCACCTACGCCCTGCTGCCCCGCCTGGACGAGGCCGCCGCGCGCGGCCTCACTCCGGAGATCAAGGTGGTCGGCGTGCCCTTCGACGCCGGCGTGTCCTACCGGCCCGGCGCCCGGTTCGGCTCCGGCCACGTGCGCCAGTCCTCCCGCCTGCTGCGCCCCTACAACCCGGCCACGGACACCTCCCCGTTCGCGCAGGCCCAGGTGGTGGACGCCGGGGACATGGCCGTGAACCCCTTCACCATCGGCGAGGCGATCGAGACGATCCAGCAGGACGCCCTCGACCTCACCGCGGACGGCTCGTCCCTCATGACCATCGGCGGCGACCACACCATCGCCCTGCCGCTGCTGCGCGCGGCCGCCGAGCGCGCCGGCCAGCCCGTGGCCCTGCTCCACTTCGACGCCCACCTGGACACGTGGGACACCTACTTCGGCGCTGAGTACACCCACGGCACCCCGTTCCGCCGCGCCGTGGAGGAGGGGATCCTGGACACCGAGGCGATCTCCCACGTCGGCACGCGCGGCCCGCTCTACGGGAAGAAGGACCTCGACGACGACCACCGCCTGGGCTTCGGCATCGTCACCTCCGCGGACGTGTTCCGCCGCGGCGTGGACGAGATCGTCGACGCCCTGCGCCAGCGCATCGGCGACCGCCCGCTCTACGTCTCCGTGGACATCGACGTCCTCGACCCGGCCCACGCCCCCGGCACCGGCACCCCCGAGGCCGGCGGACTCACCTCCCGCGAGCTGCTCGAGATCCTGCGCGGGCTGCGCGGCCTGGACCTGGTGGGCGCCGACGTCGTGGAGGTGGCCCCCGCCTACGACCACGCCGAGCTCACCGGCGTGGCCGCCTCCCACGTGGCCTACGACCTGATCACCCTCATGGCGGACCGCCGTGCCGCCCGCGCCCAGGAGGCCTCCGCATGAGCGGGACGACCGCGCCCCAGACCGCCGCGCCGCGCCGCAACGGCGGGGACCTCGCCGTCGAGACCCTGCACGCCCTCGGGGCGCGCACCGTCTTCGGCATCCCCGGCCAGCACGCCCTCGGCCTGTTCGACGCGCTCTCCCGCTCCCCGCTGGAGTTCGTCTCCAACCGCGTGGAGAACAACGCCGCCTTCGCCGCGGACGGCTACGCCCGCGCCACCGGCGAGGTGGGTGTGCTGTTCCTCTCCACCGGGCCCGGCGCCCTGACCTCCCTGGCGGGCCTCCAGGAGGCCTACGCCACGGGCGTGCCCCTGGTGGTGATCGCCTCCCAGATCCCGCTGTCCGGGCTCGGCGCCCGCCGCAAGGGCATGCTCCACCAGCTGGACGACCAGAAGGCCTCCGCCCAGAACGTCACCAAGACCCAGCACACCGTGCACCACGCCTCCGGCATCCCCTCCGCGATCCAGGACGCATGGGCCGAGGCCGTGACCGTGCCGCAGGGTCCGGTGTGGGTGGAGATCCCCCAGGACGTGCTCCTCGGCGACGTCGAGGTGCCGCCCGTGCAGGACGCCCTCGCCGTCCCCTATGACCACCCGCCGCGCGCCGAGCTCGTCGACGAGTCGGTCCGCTGGCTGCGGGACGCCGAGCGCGTGGCGATCGTGGCCGGCGGCGGCGTGCGCCGCTCCGGTCCGGCCGCCCAGGAGTCCCTGCGCGAGGTCGCCGAGCTGCTGCAGGCCCCCGTGGTCTGCTCTCCCGGCGGCAACACCGCGTTCCCGTGGGAGCACCCGCTCTCCCTCGGGGGCTGGGTGGAGGACCGCCACGTCACGGACCTGCTCGAGGACGCCGAGGTGCTGCTCGTCGTCGGCTCCGCCCTCGGCGAGGTCACCTCGAACTACTTCACGCTCGAGCCCCGCGGCCGCCTCATCCAGATCGACGCCGAGCCGCGCGTCCTCGAGACCAACCACCCCACGCTCGGCGTGCGGGCCGACGCCGGCCAGGCCCTGGCCGCGCTCGCGGACGCGCTGCGGGCGGACGCGACGGCCCGGCCCGCGGAGCGGCCGTGGCACGGCCGCACCTCCGCGGACGTGGTGGCGGAGGTCAACGCCAAGGTCACCGCGCGCCTGGACGCACAGGACCTGGGCCGCGAGCGCCGCCTCATGGCGGACATCCGGGCCGCGGTGCCCGCGGACATGCAGACGTTCTGGGACATGACCATCGCGGCGTACTGGGGCTGGAACTGCTGGGACGCGCAGGAGGGCGAGTTCCACTCGGCGCAGGGCGCCGGCGGGCTGGGCTACGGCTTCCCCGCGGCGTTCGGCGCGTCCGTGGGCCTGGCCTCGGCCGGCCGCGACGCCCGGGTGCTCGCCGTGGCCGGGGACGGCTCGGCCATGTACTCGATCGCCGAGCTCGCCGCGGCACGCCAGCACGACGCCGACGTCACGTGGCTGATCGTCGACGACGGCGGCTACGGCATCCTCCGCGAGTACATGGAGGGGGCGTTCGGCCAGGCCACGGCCACCGAGCTGACCCGCCCGGACTTCGCGGCGCTCGCGGAGTCTTTCGGGGTACCCGCCGAGACCGTCGAGGTGGAGCAGGTGGGCGAGGCGCTCGCCCGCGCCCTCGCCGGCTCCGGCCCCAACGTGGTCGTCGTGCGCACCCTGCTGCGCATGTGGGCACCCAGCCACCTCGAGGAGGCCGCCCCCGTGGATGACGCCGGCCTCGACCCCGCCGAGACCACCCGACCGGAAGGACCCACCGCATGAGCACCCTCGACCCCGCGGGCGCCCGCGCCCACCTGGCGCGCCGCGCCACCACCGTCCAGCAGTCGGCCGTGCGCGACGTCTTCGACATCGCGATGGACCCGGACCTCGTCTCCCTGGCCGGCGGCAACCCGTGGCTGTCCGGCCTGCCGCTCGAGGAGCTCGGCGCCACCGCGCAGCGGCTGATCGCGCAGCAGGGCACCGCGTCCCTGCAGTACGGCCCCGGCCAGGGCCTGGAGTCCATGCGCGCGGCGGCCTGCACCGTGATGGCCGCGGACGGCATCCCGGACGCGGACCCCGAGCTGGTCGTCATCACCCCCGGCTCCCAGGCCGCGATCGACACCGCGTGCCGCGCCTTCGCGGACCCGGGCGACGTCGTCGTGGTGGAGGACCCCACCTTCGTGGGTGCGCTGACCTCGTTCCAGACCTGGGAGCTCGACGCCGTGGCCACCCCCACGGACGAGCACGGCCTGGTGCCCGAGGAGCTGGACGCCACGCTCACGCGCCTGGCCGCGGAGGGCCGCCGGGTGGCGTTCCTCTACACGATCCCCTCCTTCGCCAACCCCTCGGGCCTGCTGCTGCCGGCCGAGCGCCGCGAGCGCGTGGCCGAGGTCTGCGCGCGGCACGACGTCCTGATCGTGGAGGACAACCCGTACGGGCAGATCGCGTTCGACGGGGAGCCGGTGGCCCCGATCGCCGCCGCGCACCGGGACCGCACCGTGTACCTGGGGACGATGTCCAAGATCTTCTCCCCCGGCGTGCGCGTGGGCTGGGCCCTGGTGCCGGAGGCGCTGCACCGCGAGTTCTACCTGTGCGCCGAGTCCGCGTTCATCCACGCCTCCACCACGTCGCAGATGCTCGCGACGGCGTTCGTCACCGAGTTCGACTGGCAGGGCCATGTCCGCGAGGTCACGGGCCTGTACCGGGCGCGCGCGGCCGCGCTGCAGGACGCGCTCACCGAGCACTGGGACCCCGCCTTCGAGTACACCGCCCCGCGCGGCGGGTTCTTCCTGTGGGGCTCCCTGCCCGCGGGGGTCGACACCCTGGAGCTGATGCGGGAGGGCATCGCCGCGGGCGCAGTGTTCGTGCCCGGCGCCGCGTTCACCCCCGTGGAGGGCGTGCACTCCACCCTCCGCCTGGCGTACTCATTCGTGGACGAGGACACCCTCGTGGAGGGCGTGCGCCGCCTGGCGCCCGTGGTGGAGCGCGCAGTGGCCGAGGCGCGCTGACCGCCTCACCGCACGGACGACGCCGGCCCCGCCTCACGCGGGGCCGGCGTCGCCGTCCTCCGGGTAGCGCTCCCGGACGAAGGCCCGCAGCCGGTCGGCCACGGCCGCAATCTCGTCCGCGGCGAAGTGGTCGTGACGCCACACCGCGTGCAGGTGGACCCCGAGCGTCTCGGCGCCAGCCCGGATCCGCAGGGGCCGCAGCCCGAAGGCGGGGTCCTCGGTGACCACCGCCACCGCGGAGCCGTTGGCCGCCAGGGCCTGGGCCACCCGGCCCGAGTTCGCCTCCACGACGTCCCGGGGGCCGGCGGGGTCGAGGGCAGCACGACGAGGTCGTGCTGGGCCACGGACTGCAGCAGGGAGTCGTCCAGCTGGGTCTCGGCCACGCGCACCGCCGGGTCCTCCGGGCCGAGGACGGTGAGGAACGGGACGACGACGTCGATCAGCGTGGTCCCCGGCGCGCCCACCGCGAGCTCGGTGAGACGGCCGGCCGCCAGCACGACGGCGGCCTGCCGGGCGTGGGCGTGCGCGTCCAGGACGCCGCGGGCCACCGGCAGCCAGGCATGCCCGGCCGGGGTGAGGCGCAGCCGCGCACCGGCCGGTGCGAACAGGGCCAGGCCCAGCTCGCGCTGCAGCCGCTGCAGGTGGCGCGTCAGCGCCGACTGCACCAGGCGCAGGCGGCGCGCGGCCTCGGTGACCGTGCCCGCCTCGGCCACCGCCACGAAGGTGCGCAGCAGCACGGGGTCCAGGACGCGCGGGGAAGGATCCGCCCCCTCGGCACGCGCGGAGGGCGAGGCGGCGTCGGGCCCGTGCACGGTCATGCTCCAGGAGCATAGGCGGCATCCAGGCTCATCATTGGACGTGATGCCACCGCACCGCGCACGATGAACTCCGCACCGACGACCCCGCCCCTCGCCCCCCCCAGGAGCTCCCCCATGGCTGCCCCCACGCAGAACCGTCCCCCGCTCGAGCAGTCCCGCCACCTCGCCGGCGAGCTTCCCGGCCCGCAGTCTCGGGCGCTCGCGGAGCGCCAGGCCCGGGCCGTCCCGTCAGGGGTGGCCGCCACCATGCCGGTGTTCGCCGCCCGCGCCGAGGGCGGGATCATCGAGGACGTGGACGGCAACCGCCTGATCGACCTCGGCGCGGGCATCGCCGTGACCTCCGTGGGCGCGTCGCACCCCAGGGTGGTCCAGGCCGTGCAGGAGCAGGTCGCCGACTTCACCCACACCTGCTTCATGGTGACCCCCTACGAGGGCTACGTGGCGGTGGCGGAGAAGCTCAGCGACGTCGCCCCGATCTCCGGCGAGACCCGCACCGCCCTCTTCAACTCCGGAGCCGAGGCCGTGGAGAACGCCGTCAAGGTGGCTCGCGCCTTCACCGGCAAGCAGGCCGTGGCCGCCTTCGACCACGCCTACCACGGCCGCACCACGCTCACCATGGCGCTGACCGCCAAGTCCATGCCGTACAAGCATTCCTTCGGCCCGTTCGCCCCCGAGGTCTACCGCGTCCCGGGCTCCTACCCGCTGCGCGACGGGCTCGACGGCGCCGCCGCGGCCCGCCACGCCATCAGCGCGCTCGAGAAGCAGATCGGCGCCGAGAACCTGGCCGCCGTGATCATGGAGCCGATCCAGGGCGAGGGCGGGTTCATCGTCCCCGCCGAGGGCTTCCTGCCGGCCATCGTGGACTGGTGCCGGGCCAACGGCGTGCTGTTCATCGCGGACGAGGTGCAGTCCGGCTTCGCCCGCACCGGCGCGTGGTTCGCCTCCGAGACCGAGGGGATCGAGCCGGACCTGATGACCACCGCCAAGGGCATCGCCGGCGGGATGCCGCTGTCGGCGGTGACCGGCCGCGCCGAGATCATGGACGCGGTGCACCCGGGTGGCCTCGGCGGCACCTACGGCGGCAACCCCGTGGCGTGCGCCGCCGCCCTGGCCGTGCTCGAGGCGATCGAGGAGGACGGCCTGCTGGGACGGGCGCAGATGATCGAGCGCGTCATCCGCGAGCACTTCGAGCGCCACCCGGACGAGCGCATCGGCGAGATCCGCGGCCGTGGCGCCATGATGGCGCTCGAGTTCGTGGACCCGGCCACCGGCGAGCCGGACGCCGCCCTGACCGGCGCGGTCGCCGCGGCCGCCCGCCGGGCCGGCGTCGTGCTGCTCACGTGCGGCACCTATGGCAACGTGGTCCGCTTCCTTCCCCCGCTGGTGATCTCCGAGGAGCTGCTGCGTGAAGGGCTCGGCGTGGTCAGCGAGGCGCTCGCGGCCGCCTGAACGGTCCGGGGAGGGCCGGGGAATGGCGGCACGCCATCCCGGATAACGGGAAGGAATTCACTGTCCGGGAGATTTCCACTATCATTTAGGTCGACGGTTTTCGACAGTGAGGAACAATCATGGCCACCATTTCCACGATCGCCGACGACTTCGACGGCTCGACGCCGGCCGAGACCGTGTACTTCGCCGTGAGCGGCAAGGAGTACGCGATCGACCTCAACGAGGAGCACCGCGCCGAGCTCGAGGAGGTCCTCGACGCCTTCGCCGAGCAGATGCGCCGGTACACGGACGCCGCCCGCCCCATGGGCAAGGCCACGTCCCCTCGCACCTCCACCCGCTCCGGAAGCGCAGGTCGCAAGTCCGGAACCGACACCAAGGCCGTGCGGGCGTGGGCGCAGGAGAACGGGTACGAGGTCGGCGACCGGGGTCGCATCCCCGCCGAGATCGTCGAGGCGTACACGAATCGCGGCGGCAAGAAGGGCTGAGCTGAGCTCAGGCCGCGACCCCCTCGCCGTGACGGCGAGGGGGTCGTTCCGCATCCGGGGGCGACGCGTGCCGCCGGCTCAGTCCGAGGGGCCGGCCGAGGTCCCGGGAGCCGAGGTCGGCCGGGCGGTGTCCGCGGGCGTGGGCGTCGGCCTCGGCGCGCCCTCCGCCGAGCCGGAGGCGGCGTCCGAGGGGGGCGGGGGCAGCTGGGACCAGAGCTCGTACAGCGCTGAGGGCGTGTAGTCCACGTTGGAGCCGTCTGCACCCACGGCGCTCTCGATCACCACGGGTCCGGTGTACCCGGACGGCCGAGTCGTCGAGGAGGGGTCCGCACCGACCGCTCCGCGCCTGTTCAGCAGCAGGACGAGCTCCTGCATGCGGTCCCGGTGGCCCTCGATGAGCTGCTCCGCCAGGGCGCGCGTCTGCTCGTCAGTGCCCTCGTCCCGCTCGGTGCCGGCCAGGGTGACTCCCCCCTGGTGCAGGCGGTGCATGTGCAGCAGGTAGATCGTCTGAGCCGAGCCGTCGGCCGCCGTGACCAGGGCGTTCTTGTCCGAGGCCGTGAGCAGGCCCGCCACCATGTTCTGGGCGGCCTGCTGCTTCGCGGACACTTCGGCGTCGCTGGCGTCCACCGTGGCGGCCGGGGCGGGTGCGGAGCTCGAGGCCCCCAAAGGCTGCGGCGGCGCGGGCACCTCCTCGCCCCACGCCTCGAGCTGGGCGGTGAGGGTGCCGATGCGTCCCTGGGCATCGGCCCGCACGGCCTCGGCGACACCCCGCACCTCGTCGCCGATCTCCTCGCGTCCGAGGATCTCGTCGGACTCCTGCACGATGTCGTAGTGGTTCAGCAGGAGCGTGGTCACGAACCGCACGTCCGCGGCCAGCGGGTCCGCCGATGTGGCGCTCGGTGTGGCCAGGACGCCCTCCAGATAGGTGTCGGAGGCCTCCGCCTGCCCGGGCCGGCCCGACTGCTCCGGGGTGGCCGCGGTGCCACATCCGGTGAGCCCGAGGGTGAGGGCCAGCAGCCCGCCACCGGCGGCCGTGGTCCAGCGCGCGGGGCGGGCGGGGGCGGATCGGGTCATGACGGGCGGTCCTCTCGGGGTTCTCACGCGGTCCGACGGGCGGACGCGACCGGCGGGCGCGGACGGCGACCGGCCCTCAGAACGGTAGCCGCTCGGTCGCGCGCGTGGGAAACGGCGCGCGGTCCGGCGGGGGGGTCAGGCCACCCGCGTGGCCTGGACGGCCCAGTTGTTCGTCGAGGTGCCCACCGCCCCCGGACCGCTGCTGGCGTCGCAGGTGATGAGCGTGAGCTTGGTGCCCTCCGACGGCAGCTCCCACGCCCAGCTGTAGGCGGGGTCGTGCGTCAGGGCGTCCTTGCCCATGGACACCGCGTCCGCGTCGGTGCGGAAGGCCGCCTGCGTGCCGTCGTCGTAGGTCACCACCACGAGCGCGCCGGCCGCCAGCCCCTGCAGGTTCCAGAACACGTCCTTGCCGCCGTGGTTGCGCACATGGCCCGTGAGGATCCCCGGGTGCCCCGACGTCTCACCCGGCGTGGTCCCCCACTGCGGCGGTCCGTACCAGCCGACCGTCTCGGGGTCCGGGTTCAGCTCTCCGTCATCCTGCATCTGCACCAGCTGGATCGGCGCACCGATGACCAGCTCGCCGTCCGCGTAGACGTCGATGTGCTCGGGAGCGGCGGGCACGTCCTCCCAGGGCGCGGCCGGGCCCGTCATGCGGGCCGCCACCTCGTCCTCCGCGCTGGGCTCCTCGGCCGGGACGGGCGCGGCGGCGCTCGCCTGTGCGGAAGTCTCCTCGGCCGACTCGGGGGCCGGCGACGTGTCCTCGGCCGCCTCGCCCGAGGACTCCGTCGCCGTGGTGGCTGCGGCGGGCACGGCGGGGGTCGACGGAGCGGCGGACGTCGGCGCCGCCGTCGTGCTCCGGGAGGTCGACGCCGGCGCGGCCGCCGTGGTGGAGGCCGGAGCGGCCGACGAGCCGTCCGCGGACGCGGTCGCCGGCCGCGGGCTCGGCGGGCTCGTGGCG
>NZ_JAKNUW010000015.1 GCF_023155805.1 Micrococcus lacusdianchii
GCTCTTCCGAGGCGGCGGGTCCTCGCGGGGCCCGCCGGGTGCGCCGGGCCCGCCGGGTGCGCTGGGGCCGCCGGGGCGGCCGCCGTGTCCGGGGGAGGCGTCGTGCACCGGCGGAGGCCACGCCTTGGGGGCGGCGCCGCCCTCGGGGGTCCACGTGGACCAGTCGGTGCGGGGTCCCTCGGCGATCGGCAGGCCGAACGCGTCCAGGCGGGGGGCGGCCTCGGGGGCGGCCTCGGGGGCAGCCTCGGGCGCGGCGTCGTCGGGCGTGCCGTCCGCCGCCGCGTCGGCGCCGCCGTCCTCGTCCCGCTGGAACGAGCGCAGCCGGTCCACCACGGCGCCCGTGGAGAACTGCGCGCCGCCGAGCCGGTCCACGAAGTGCCCGCGCCGGACCTGCCCGGCGTCCTCCATGCGGGTGAGCAGCTGGTATTGGCCCGCGAACCCGCCGGGGACCTCCTCGGCCACCACGGAGCCGCGGGTGATCACGCCGTACCGGTCCAGCAGGACCTCGGCGGCGGCGTGCGCGCGGATCGTAGGGTCCGGCTCGGGGGAGGGCAGCAGCGTCCAGCGCCCGGCCGCGCGGGCCTCCTCCGTGGCGGAGAGTCCGCTCATGCCGGGGGCCGGAGCGCCGAGGCCGGCGGACGTGCCGCCGTCGGCCGCGGCCAGCCCGGCGTACCGACCCCGGCCGCGCACGCCGGCCAGTCGGCCGCCGAGCCCGCGTCCACCCCCGGCCCGGCCCGCTCCCGTGCGCGCGGTGCGGGCGCGCGGGGTCTGCCGGCCGGTCCGGTGGGCCGTCTTCCCGAGGGAGAGCAGCCCGCGCAGGGGGGCGAAGGTGTCGTTGCCCACGCGCCCGGCCCACACGAGGTCCCACAGGGCGGCGAGCACCTCGGGCGCGCGCGGCGGCTCGCCCTCGGCCGCGCGCGCCGCCTCGGCCCGCACCCGCTCCACCAGCTGCGGGAAGAACCACGCGCCGCCGCCGGCCAGCACGGTCAGCACGTGCTCGCGCAGGGCCAGGCGCGCGGCGGGCACGTCCTCGGTGCGCGGCTCAGGCACCCGCAGGGTCAGGTCCACGGCGTCGGCGGGGTGCAGGGCCACCCAGCCGTCGTTGCGGGAGCCCTCCGCGGTGCCGGACCACACGTACTCGCCCGTGGCGAGCAGCTCGTCCAGCAGCCCGGGCCGGTAGTCCTTCACGCGCGCCGGCAGCACGAGGGACTCCCACGCGCTCGCGGGCAGGGGCATTCCGGCCAGCTGGTCCAGCACGGTGGCCACGCCGTCCACGCCCTCGAGCGTGGCCGGGGACGGCCGGCCGGGCCGCGGGCGCAGGTGATGCCAGTCGGCGAGGAACCGGGCGTAGGCGGCCTGTTCCACCGGCTCCACCTCGGCGCGCAGCGCGGCCAGCGAGCGCCGGCGCACCTTGCGCAGCACGTCCGCCTCGATCCACTCCGCCTCCAGGCCGGTGGCCCCGGGGGTCCCGTCCGGGCGGTAGGCGCCCTGGGAGACGCGCCGCTCGGCGGCCAGCCGCTGCAGCACCGGCAGGACGACGGCGCCGCCCAGGCCCAGCGCGGTGCCCGCCTCGGTGGCGGTGAAGGGCCCGTGGGTGCGGGCGTAGCGGGAGACGAGGTCCCCGAGTGGGTCCTCCACGGGCTCGTGGAACGCCACGGGCACGCCCATGGGGATCGGCACGCCGAGCGCGTCCCTCAGGCGCGCGGCGTCCTCGACGGCGGCGAACGCCTCCTCGCCCTCGCGCCGGAACCGGAACGCCCGGCCGGAGCGCTCCAGCTCCGTGAGGTGGGCGGCCACGGCGGACTGGTGGGCGTCGTCGTCGGCCTCCGCCCCGTCCGCCCCGTCCGCCCCGGCGCCCGGCGCCCGCTCGGTGCGGCGGGCGGCCTCGGCCACGGTGAGCGGCCCGACGATCCGCAGCAGGTCCGCGAGCCCCTCGGCCCCGCGCACGCGCCGGTCCGGGGTGAGGCGCTGGAGCTCCTCCTCCACGTGGGCGATCACGGCGGGGTCCAGCAGCTCGCGCAGCTCCTCGGTGCCCAGCAGCTCGCTCAGCAGCGCGGGGTCGAGGGAGAGGGCGGCGGCGCGACGCTCGGCCAGCGGGGAGTCGCCCTCGTAGATGAACTGCGCCACGTAGCCGAACAGGATGGACTGGGCGAACGGGGACGGGGCGGAGGTGGTGACTTCCACCATGCCGATGGCGCGCGAGGCGATCCGCCCGGCCACGTCCTTGAGCGCCGGGAGGTCGTAGACGTCCTGCAGCACCTCGCGGACGGTCTCCAGGATCACGGGGAACTGCGGGTGCTTCCGGGCCACGTCCAGCAGCTGCGCCGAGCGCTGCCGCTGCTGCCACAGGGGCGTGCGCCGGCCCGGGTTGCGCCGGGGCAGCAGGAGGGAGCGGGCGGCGTTCTCGCGGAACCGGGCGGCGAACAGCGCGGACCCGCCGACCTCCGCCGTGACGATCTCGTCCAGCTCCTCCGCCGTGAACTCGAACAGCTCCGCCCCCGGCGGCTCGGCGTCCATCAGGGGGATGCGCAGCACGATGCCGTCGTCGGCCGCCATGGCCGCCCCCGAGCCGGTCTCCAGCCCGTACCGCTGGGCCAGGCGCGCGCCCACGGCGAGCGCCCACGGCGCGTGCACGGCCATGCCGTAGGGGGAGTGCAGCACCACGCGCCAGTCGCCGAGCTCGTCCGTGAACCGCTCCACCACCAGGGTCTGCTCGGTGGGCAGCCGGCCCGTGGCCTCGCGTTGGTCCGCGAGGTACTTCAGCAGGTTGTCCCGCGCCCACTCGTCCAGGCCGGCGGCGGCCAGGCGGTCGCGGGCGGCCTCGGGGTCCGCGTCCAGCTCGCGCCGGAAGCGCCCGACGGCGTCGCCCAGCTCCGCGGGCCGGCCTGCCGCGTCCCCGCGCCAGAACGGCAGCTTGCCGGGCTGGCCGTAGGCGGGCAGGACGAGGACGCGGTCCGCGGTGATGTCCACGATCCGCCAGCTCGTGGCGCCCAGCAGGATCACGTCCCCCACGCGGGACTCGTAGACCATCTCCTCGTCCAGCTCGCCCACGCGCCGGCCGCCCGAGCGCTTCGACCCGGCGTCGGCGGCGGATTCGCCGGTGTCCCCGGCGGAGGCGGCGGCGCCGGACTCCCCGGCGGACTCGGTGGCCAGGAACACGCCGAACAGGCCGCGGTCCGGGATGGTCCCGCCGCTGGTCACGGCCAGCCGCTGCGCCCCGGGACGCCCGGAGAGCTCCCCGAGCTCTCGGTCCCACAGGATGCGCGGGCGCAGCTCGGCGAACTCGTCCGAGGGGTAGCGCCCGGCCAGCAGGTCCAGGACGGACTCGTACGCGCTGTGCGGCAGCGCGGAGAACGGGGCGGAGCGGCGGACGAGGTCGAACCACTCCTCCGCGTCCACGTCCTCGAGGGCGACGGCGGCCACCGTCTGCTGGGCCAGGATGTCCAGAGGGTTCTGGGGGATGCGCAGCGACTCGATGCGCCCGGCGGCCATGCGCTCGGCCACCACGGCGGTGTCCACGAGGTCCCCGCGGTGCTTGGGGAAGAACACGCCGCGGGAGATCTCGCCCACCTGGTGGCCGGCGCGGCCCACGCGCTGCAGGGCGCTGGCCACGGACGGCGGGGACTCCACCTGGACCACCTGGTCCACCGCGCCCATGTCGATGCCCAGCTCGAGCGAGCTCGTGGCCACCACGCACCGGATCTGACCGGTCTTGAGCGCCTCCTCCACGATCGCCCGCTGCTCCTTGGACACCGAGCCGTGGTGGGCGCGCGCGAAGTCGGACACCGTGCCCGAGCCGGTGCCCGTCTGCCCGGCCACCTGCGCGGGGGACGACGCCGGCCCGCGCCCCGCGCGCTGCCCTGCGCCCGGGGCGCCGGGGGCCTCCCCGGCGGCCGAGCCCAACCACGCCGAGACGAGGTCGCCCGCGGTGGGGGGCGTGGCGACGTCGTCGGGGCCCAGGTCCTGGGCGGCCCCGTCCCGGGGGGCGTCCGGGGCGTCCCGGAACCCGGGGGCCAGGTCCGGGTCCCGCGTGGCCTCGGCGGCCTCCCGGCGGGCCTCCCAGATCTCGTTGAGCCGGCCCGTGAGCCGCTCGGCCAGACGCCGCGAATTGGCGAACACCAGTGTGGAGCGGCGCTGGGACACGAGGTCCACGATCCGCTCCTCCACATGGGGCCAGATCGATCCGCCCGTGGTCGGCTCCCCGCCGGCCTGCGCCGTGGCAGCCGCGCTCGCGGGCGGGGTGGCCAGGTCCGTCATGTCCGGCAGGGGCACGGTGACGGTGAGGTCCCAGCGCTTGGCGGAGACGGGCCGCACCACGCTGACCGGCTGCATCCCGCCCAGGAACCGGGCCACCTCGGAGGCCGGCTCCACCGTGGCGGACAGGCCGATGCGCTGGACCGGGGCGTCCAGGATCGCGTCCAGACGCTCGAGCGAGACGGCCAGGTGCGCCCCGCGCTTGGTGCCGGCCACCGCGTGCACCTCGTCCACGATCACGGTCCGCACGCCCTTCAGTGCGGAGCGGGCCTTCGAGGTGAGCATGAGGTACAGGGACTCGGGCGTGGTGATGAGGATGTCCGGCGGGTCCTGCAGGAGCCGCCGGCGCTCGGCTGCGGGCGTGTCCCCCGAGCGCACGCCCACCCGCACCTCCGGCACGGGGCTGCCCAGCAGCTTCGCGGTCTGGGTGATGCCGATCAGGGGGGCGCGCAGGTTCCGCTCCACGTCCACGCCGAGGGCCTTGAGCGGGGACACGTACAGCACGCGGGTGGCGGCGGCCTCCGAGTCCGCGGGCTCCCGCACGAACGAGTCCAGCGCCCACAGGAAGGAGGAGAGGGTCTTGCCGGAGCCGGTGGGGGCGATCACCAGGGCGTGCCGGCCGGAGGAGATCGCGTCCCACGCGCCCAGCTGTGCGGCCGTGGGCCCCGCGAACGCGCCCGTGAACCAGCGGCGCGTGGGCTCGCTGAACCGGGCCAGGACGGCCCCGGCCTCGGGCGTGGGGGTGGTCTGCGGGGCCCCGCCGCCCGCCTCAGGCATGGTGGTACGGCCGTCCCGCGGAGATCTCCTGCGCGCGGTAGACCTGCTCGGCCAGGATCAAGCGCACCAGCTGGTGGGGGAACACCAGTCCCGAGAGGGACCACACGCGGTCCGCGCGGGCGTGCACGCGCTCGTCCACCCCATAGGCCCCGCCGATCACCATGGTCACGGGCGTGCCGGCGTTGAACCTCCCCTGCAGGTGCGCGGCCAGGCCGGGGGAGTCGAACCCCTTCCCGCGCTCGTCCAGCAGCATCAGGTGCTCGTCCGCGCCCACCTTGGCGAGGATCCGCTCGGACTCCTCTGCGCGCGCGGCCTCCTCCTGCCGGGAGGAGTGCGGCAGCAGCTGCCACGTGAGGTCGTAGGGTCGCTTCAGGCGCCGCTCGTAGCGGGTGATCCCCTCGGACACCCAGGACTCGTGCTTCTTGCCGATGGCCAACACCCGCACTGACATGCCGACCATCATGGCACCGGGGGCGGACGGGATACGTCCCGCCCCTCCACTAGGCTCGGCGGCACCGGAGACGAGGGGGTGGACATGGACGCGGGCACACACGACGACGGCGGCCGCCTCGGTCGGCGCACCGCCCTGGGACTGGGGCTCGGGGCCGCCGGCGTGGCCCTCACGGCCGTCCTGTTCGAGCGGGACACGTCCCTGGCCCCCGCGACGGTGGAGGACCGGCTGGCCGCCCTGTTCGGGATGCGCTCGAGCCTGGGGCACACGTACGCGGACCTGCCCGGCGCGGCCGGCCGCGTGGACGTCCACACCCCGCCCGGCTCCGGCCCGTTCCCCGTGCTCGTGTGGAACGACGGCTTCGGATGGCGCTCCGACCGCGGCTTCCAGGGCGGCCGGGACGTGGCCCGCGGCATGGTCCCGGCCGGCTACGCGGTGGCGGCCTTCTCCGTGCGCAGCTCCTCGCAGGGCACCTTCCCCGCCCAGGTCCTGGACGCGACGGCGGCGGTGCGCTGGGTGCGCGCCCACGCGGCCGAGTTCGGGCTGGATCCCGGCCGGATCGCGGTGGGCGGCAACTCCTCGGGCGGGTGGAACGCGCTCATGGCCGGGCTCACCGGGGGCCGGGACCTGGACCGCTCCCGCGTCCCCTTCCCCGGCTCCGAGGTCCCCGCGGGCGGCCACGCCATCCCGCCCGAGGACGCGGTGCAGGCGATCGTGGAGTGCGCCGCGCCCGTCGACTTCCTGCAGATGAACGTCCAGATGCCCCGCGGGGCGTGCGCCGCCCTCAACCGGCGGCAGAGGCTGGAGCACTGCCATCTGGACGAGGCCAGCACCAAGTCCCGCATGCTGGGGGCGCCCGTCATGGCGCGTCCCGAGCTGGCCCGGCTCGCCCGGCCGGAGGTGCATGTGACCCCGGACTCCCCGCCCACCCTGCTGATCCACGGCCGGGACGACCACGAGGTCCCCTACCTGCAGAGCCGCGGGCTCTACTCCGTGTTCGCCGAGCGCGGCCTGCCCACGGCCCTCTACTCGGTGGCGGGGGCCGGCCACGACCTGGGCATGATGACGCGCCGCCTGGGCCCCACGGACGTGCTGCGCGCACACCTGCCGCGCACCGCGGTGCACGCCACCGTGTCCTGGGCGGCGGTGGCCGCGTTCCTGGACGCGGTCATGCCCGGCTGAGCGCGCCCCGTCCCGCCCCGGCATGGCGGAAGCCCGGGAGCACGAGGCTCCCGGGCTTCACATCTGGCGGTGACGGTGGGATTTGAACCCACGGTACGGGGTTACCGTACACAGCATTTCGAGTGCTGCACCTTCGGCCGCTCGGACACGTCACCAGACCGGCACAGCCTACCCGAGCGCCGCGGCCGCCCCCAAACCGTCCCGCTCAGGCGGGGCGGGCGCCGTCGTCGTCGCCTGCGGCCGTCCCGGCCTCCTCGCCGCGGCGGGCCGCGAAGAACTCCCGCAGCAGGGCGGCGCACTCGTCCCCGCGCACATCCGCGCGCACATGGACGTCGTGGTTGAGGCGGGGGTCCCGCACCACGTCCAGCACGGACCCGCACGCTCCGGCCTTGGGGTCCCACGCACCGAAGACGAGGCGCGGCACGCGCGCCAGCAGCAGCGCCCCGGCGCACATCGGGCACGGCTCGAGGGTCACCACGAGGGTGCAGTCGGACAGCCGCCACCCGTCTCCGGCCCCTGCGGCGGCGCGGGCCTCGGCGCCACGGCGCAGGGCGAGCACCTCGGCGTGGGCGGTCGGGTCGTGGTGCCGCTCCCGCTCGTTCGCGACGACGGCGAGCACCTCCCCGTCTTCGCCCACCAGGGCCGCGCCGATCGGCACGTCCCCGGCCGCTCCGGCGGCGCGGGCGGCCTCGAGGGCCAGGCCCATCCAGGCGTGCTCCTGCTCGGCGGTGGGCGCGGGGGAGGGGGCAACGGACACATGCCCAGGCTACGTGCCGTGGCGGGCGGTACCGTGGGCGCCATGCGCCTTCACGTCGTCGACCACCCGCTCGTGGCCCACAAGCTCACCGTCCTGCGCGACCGCCGGACCCCCTCCATGATCTTCCGCCAGCTGGCCGAGGAGCTGGTGATGCTCCTGGCCTACGAGGCCACTCGGGACGTGGCCGTGGAGTCGGTGGAGGTCGAGACCCCCGTGGCGACGACCACGGGCACCACCCTGGCCCGGCCGCGCCCGTTGATCGTGCCGATCCTGCGCGCCGGCCTCGGCATGCTCGAGGGCATGACCAAGATGGCCCCCTCGGCGGAGGTGGGCTTCCTGGGCATGGCGCGCAACGAGGAGACGCTGGACATCGTCACCTATGCCGAGCGCCTGCCCACCGACCTCACCGGCCGCCACGTGTTCGTCCTGGACCCGATGCTCGCCACGGGCGGCACCCTCATCGAGGCGATCCGCTTCCTCTACGAGCGTGGCGCCGAGCGCGTCACCTGCCTCTGCCTGCTCGGGGCGCCCGAGGGTGTGGCCCGGCTCGAGGAGGCGCTCGGCGAGCACAGCGTGGACCTCTACCTCGCCGCCGTGGACGAGCGCCTCGACGAGCGCTCGTACATCGTCCCGGGGCTCGGCGACGCCGGCGACCGCCTCTACGGGCTGGCGGAGTGACCACCGCCACCTTCACACTGCGGCGGTGTCATTCCACCTGATGGAACAGCCGTCCCCCATCGCCGACGTCGCGGGCTGCGTCGTCGACACGGAGGGGCGGATATGCAAGACGGGGCGCATAAATATTCCGAAGAGCTGACCGGGGGGGCCGCCCGGCGTGGCGCTGGCCCCACTCGAGGTGGGAAGTGTGACCGGGGTCTCCGAGCTCCATTCGGGTCACGGAATAGTGATATGTCTCACAAAAATGGCCGATCTGCCCACATGGTGAGACGTTCCTACCTGCCCGGTTTGCGTGACGCCGCGTGGCGTCACATTGTTGTCACATGACGCCGACGCCCGGCGAACGGTGCCAGGGCGGGGCAGCCATCGCAGGAGGAGTGAGGGTCATGGGTGAGACCGCCGGCTACGTCCACATCTCGGTGCGCCATGCGCAGCGCCGGGCCCACCACTCCCGTGCCCGCCGCGGCGACCTGCGCCTGGCCCAGGAGCCCGAGTCCACGCACACCGCCCCCACCCCCGTCCTGGCACCCAACGGCGTGCCGGGCCCCCAGGCGGTGGCGCGGGAGAACGAGGCCCGCGGCTTCGTGATCTACGTCGGCATGGACGAGCTCATGGCCTCCGCGGCCGGCACCTCCCTGACCCGGCTGGCGAACGAGCTGCGCCACTACGTGGAGTCGCTCGTGCCCGGCTCCGAGTCCCACGCCGCCGTGGCGCTGGCCCCCGCGGGCGCCTCCGGCCGGGACCTCGAGGTGGTCCGCCAGGTGCTCGGCGACCCCACCGTGCAGGGTGCCGTCCGCCCCGACCTCGCGCAGGCCCCCGCGCCGGTGTCCACGCGTCAGCCGGGTGTGCTGATCGACCTGTCCCGCAGGGAGGTGCAGCTGGACGGCGAGTCGCTGAACCTCACGTTCAAGGAGTTCGAGCTGCTCACCTACCTGGTGGAGAACGGCGAGCGCACGGTCGGCCGCGAGGAGCTGCTGGAGAGCCTCTGGAAGAACTCGGACGAGGTCCCCAACGAGCGCACGATCGACGTGCACATCCGCCGCCTCCGGGCGAAGCTCGGCCGGCTGGCCAACACCGTGCGCACCGTGCGGGGCCAGGGCTACCGCTTCTATCGCCACCCCGAGGTCGTGGTATGGGCTGCTCCGGAGTACTCCATCTGATCCGCCCCGTCCCGGTCCCCGCGGCGGGCACGTCGTCAGTAGCCTGGGCTCCATGAGCGGCCTCGACGCGAAGACCCTCGTCCTGCTCCGCCATGCCACAGCGGGGTGGCCGGGCGGCGTGGACGACCACGACCGGCCCCTGGCCGAGCGCGGCCATCGCCAGGCGCCCGGCGCCGGCGAGTGGCTGCTCGAGCACGGGATCGTGCCCGAGGCGGCGGTGGTCTCCGACGCCCTCCGCACCCGCCAGACGTGGGTGTGGGTGGCCGAGCGGCTCGGCGAAGCCGCCCCCACCCCCTATCTCGACGGTCGCCTGTACTCCGCCGACGCCGCACGGGCCCTGGCCGTGGTCAACGAGACCGAGGAGACCGTGCGGAGCCTGATCGTGGTGGGCCACATGCCGTGGCTCCAGGACCTGGGCATGCGGCTCATGAGCCTGGACTCCGACCAGGAGGCCGCCCTGAGCATGAGCGAGCACCTGCCCACCCTCGGCCTCCAGGTGTTCCGGGTGGAGACGCCCTGGGCCGAGCTGGACGGTCGCGACGCGACCCTGACCCATTTCGCCGTCCCCGGTCGCTGACGGCCGTCGACCCACCGGGAGTCCCGACCATGACCCGTGCCCCCCGCCCCGCGCACCGCCCGCGCCACGCCCTCGGCGCCGGCCCCGCACCCCTGCCCCGTCACCGGGCCGCCGGCCCCGCACCGGCGGGACGCCGCACCGCCCTGGCCGGGGCGATGGCCGCCGTCGTAGCCGCCGGGACGGCCGCCGCCGCTGCCCCGGCCCACGCCTTCGCCGGGCCCGTGGTGCACACGACCGCGGCGTGGGGGGCCCGCCGCGTCCGCACCGCGCGGACCCCGGGGCGGCCCACGGAGCTGGTGATCCACCACATGGCATCGCCGAACACGTCCGCCACGTCCCTGGACCATGCGTTCGCCCTGGCCCGGCAATGCCAGGCGGACCACATGGACCGGGCCGGCTTCGACGACTCCGGCCAGCACTTCACCGTGACACGCGGCGGCCACTGCCTGGAGGGACGCACCGGCTCGCTCGCGGCGTTGCGGGCGGGGGACGCCTACGTCAAGGGTGCGCACGTGGGCGGCGCCAACACCGGGAAGCTCGGCATCGAGTGCGAGGGCACCTACACGACGGCCCTGCCGACCCCGGCGCAGTACCGTGCGCTCGTGCAGCTGGCCGCCCACATCTGCCGGCGGTACGGGATCCGCCCCTCTGCCATCAGCGGTCATCGGGACCACCGGGCCACCCAATGCCCCGGGGACGCCTTCCATGCGCAGCTGGACACCCTGCGCCGCGACGTCGCCCGGACCCTCGACTCCGGCGTCCTGTCGGTCTCCCGGCTCCCCGGGCATCCGGCGGGGGCGCGCCGCGCGCCGGCGGAGGAGGCGGCCTCACTGCCGGTGCTGGGCCCGGGCAGCCGCGGGCGCCACGTCCGGCGCGCCCAGCGCCTGCTGACCTCTGCCGGGCACCCCGTGCCGGACACCGGCACGTTCGCGACGCGGACCCGGGCCGCCGTCGTCGCCTTCCAGCGTGCGGAGCGGATCGTGGCGGACGGCTTCGTGGGCCCCGTGACCTGGCGGCGGCTCCTGCCCCACGGCTGACCATGCACGACGACGAAGGCCCCCTCCATGAGGAGGGGGCCTTCGCTGTGGTGCGCCCAAAGGGATTCGAACCCCTGACCTTCTGTTCCGTAGACAGACGCTCTATCCAGCTGAGCTATGGGCGCTGATGCCGATCCGCCGGAGCGGCTCGAACTCGTAGAACTGTACACACCCCCTGCGGGGCGATGCAAATCGGGGTCGCTGCGCCGTCGTCGTGCGCTTCGCGACGGGGGATTCTACGCCTGCCTCGGGTACTCTGGCCCCAGACCGTGCGACCACAAGGACGTGGTGCACCCGCCACGGGTGCGCACAGCCCGTGGTGGGTACGGGACGGCCCAGGACCCCAATGGGAGGACACCCCACCATGGCTGACGACAACGCCATCACCTCGTTCGCGGATCTCGCCACGCAGGACGCGCCCACGGACTACGCGCGGCTGCGCGACTGGGTCGCCGGGATCGCCGAGCTCACCCAGCCGGACGCGGTGCACTGGGTGGACGGGTCCCAGGAGGAGTACGACCGTCTCGCCGCCGAGCTCGTCGAGGCCGGCACGCTGACGAAGCTGAACGAGGAGAAGTTCCCCAACTCCTACGCCGCGTTCTCCGATCCGGCCGACGTGGCCCGCGTGGAGGACCGCACCTTCATCTGCTCCGAGAAGGAGGAGGACGCGGGGTTCACCAACAACTGGATGGACCCGGACGAGATGCACGGCATCCTGGACGACGCCTTCGCCGGCTCGATGCGTGGCCGCACCATGTACGTCATCCCCTTCGTGATGGGCCACCTCGACGCCGAGGACCCCAAGTACGGTGTCGAGGTCACCGACTCCGCCTATGTGGTGATGTCCATGCGCATCATGGCGCGCATCGGCACCGAGGTCCTCGACAAGATGTCCCGCGAGCAGGCCTTCTACGTCCCCGCCGTGCACTCCGTGGGCGCCCCCCTGGAGCCGGGCCAGGAGGACGTTCCGTGGCCGTGCAGCCCCACCAAGTGGATCGTGCACTTCCCGGAGGAGCGCTCCATCTGGTCCTACGGCTCCGGCTACGGCGGCAACGCCCTGCTGGGCAAGAAGTGCTACGCCCTGCGCATCGCGTCCGTGATGGCGCGGGACGAGGGCTGGCTCGCCGAGCACATGCTGATCCTCAAGCTGACCTCTCCGGAGGGCAGGGCCTACCACATCGCCGGCGCGTTCCCCTCGGCGTGCGGCAAGACCAACCTCGCGCTGATCGACCCCACGGTGGAGGGCTGGAAGGCCGAGACCCTGGGCGACGACATCACCTGGATCCGCGCCGGCAAGGACGGCGAGTTCCGCGTCATCAACCCGGAGACCGGCTACTTCGGCGTGGCCCCCGGCACCGGCTGGTCCACCAACCCCAACGCCATGCGCGCGATCTCCAAGGGCAACTCGATCTTCACCAACGTGGCGCTCACGGACGAGGGCGGCGTCTGGTGGGAGGGGATGACGGACGACACCCCCGACCACCTCATCGACTGGCGCGGCAACGACTGGACCCCCGAGTCCGAGACGAAGGCCGCCCACCCGAACTCCCGCTTCTGCACCCCGATCGACCAGACGGACATGCTCGCGGACGAGTACTTCGCCCCCGAGGGCGTGAAGCTGGACGCCATCCTCTTCGGCGGTCGCCGCAAGACCACCGTGCCGCTGGTGACCGAGGCGCTGGACTGGGAGGACGGCATCCTCAAGGGCGCCACCCTCTCCTCCGAGACCACCGCCGCCGCGGCGGGCGCGGTGGGTGTGGTGCGCCGCGACCCGATGGCCATGCTCCCCTTCCTCGGCTACGACGCCGGCGACTACCTGGCCCACTGGGCCGAGGAGTCCGGCAAGGCGGACCCGGAGAAGCTGCCCCGCATCTACCTGGTGAACTGGTTCCGCCGCAACCGCGACGGCGGCTTCGCCTGGCCCGGCTTCGGCGAGAACTCCCGCGTGCTCAAGTGGGTCGTCGAGCGTCTCGAAGGCAAGGCCGAGGGCGTCGAGACCCCCATCGGCGTGACCCCCACGAAGGACTCCCTGGACCTCACCGGCATCACCGTGAAGGATGAGGACCTCGAGGACGCCCTCAAGGTGGACCCGGCGGAGTGGGAGAAGGAGAACGAGCTGATCGAGGAGTGGCTCGGCCAGTTCGGCGACTCCCT
Organism: Micrococcus lacusdianchii; assembly: GCF_023155805.1. Taxonomy (GTDB): domain Bacteria; phylum Actinomycetota; class Actinomycetes; order Actinomycetales; family Micrococcaceae; genus Micrococcus; species Micrococcus lacusdianchii. The sequence continues at coordinate 13,028 of NZ_JAKNUW010000015.1, forward strand.
GCCGCAGTCCATCCGGGACCGCTTCGCCGCCCAGAAGGAGCGCTTCGCGCAGGCCTGATCCGGCGGCCTGGACCGCGGACGACGTCGGCTCCCGCGTCCCTCGTGGAGGCGGGGGCCGACGTCGTCGAGCGGACGCTGAGGCCGCTCAGGCGGCCAGCCAGAGGTCCGGGCCGAAGATCTCGTACCGGATGGAGGTGGCGTGCACGCCGGCGTCGATCAGGGAGGAGCGCGCGGACTGCATGAAGGCCAGCGGGCCGCAGAGGATGTACTCGGCGCCGGCGGGCAGCTCCACCTGGGAGGCGTCCACCTGACCCTCGTGGACGGTGACGCCCTCCGGGGCCTGCTCCGGGACCACGCCCAGCCACAGGTCGGCCTGCGCGTCCGGCAGGGCCTGGACGGCCTCGAGCACCTGGTCGCGCAGGGCCACGGAGTCCCAGGACGCGTCGCCGTGCATCAGGCGCACGGTGCGGTCGGAGCGCTGCTCGGCCAGGGCGGAGAGGATCGCGGCGGCCGGGGTGATGCCGATGCCGGCGGTCATGAGCACCAGCGGGGCGGCCGAGTCCTGCAGGGTGATGTCGCCGTAGGGGTTGGACACCTCCACGACGTCGCCGACCTCCACGCTCTGGATGAGCACGGGCGAGACCTCGCCGGCCTCGTCCAGCTTCACCGTGATGAGGCGGTGGTCGGTGGCCGCGGCGTCGCCGGAGAGCGAGTACTGGCGGGCCTGGCGCAGGCCGTCGGCGACCTTGATGCGCACGGAGACGTAGCCGCCGGGCCGGCCGGGGGTCTGCGGGGTGTCGTCGGCCGGCTCGAGGCGGAACGTGACGGCGGCGTTGCCGGTCGGCTCCTTGGAGGCGACCCTCCAGTCCGTCCACATCTTGTCGTTGGCCTGCTTCGCGTACAGGTCCTTCTCCAGCTTGATGAGGGCGTCCGCCATGAGCCAGTAGACCTCGGTCCAGGCCTCGGCCACCTCGGGGGTGACGGCGTCGCCGAGCACCTGGGCGATGGCCCAGAAGAGGTTCTCGTAGACGATCTGGTACTGGTCCTCGGTGATGCCCAGCGCCGTGTGCTTGTGCGCGATGCGGGCGAGGACCGTCTCGGGGAGGGTGTCCGGGTGCTCGAGCAGGTGCACGGCGAAGTGCACGATCGAGCCGGCCAGGGCCTGGGCCTGCTCGCCGTTGCGCTGGTTGGCGCGGGAGAAGGTGCCGTCCATGAGCTCGGGGTGGGCCTCGAACATGTGGGCGTAGAACCTCGGGGTGATCTCGGGCATGTGCTCCGCGACGACGGCGGCCGTCGCCTCGATCACGGGGCGGGACTTCTCGGACAGCACGAGGGCCTCCTGGTCGAAATAACTGGCATTTTATATGCGAGATTACATCGGAGGGCGGACCACCGCCATAGGGCGCCGCCGCGGCGGCACTGCGCGCCGCGTCAGCCCCGGGACACCTCCGGCAGGCTCCAGGAGGTGACCACCCCGGCCAGGCCCAGGAGGGCCAGGAACAGCACCGCCCACTGCGGGTCCACGGCAGCCAGGGCGGAGCTGATCCCGCCCACCACCAGGAGCACGACCCCGAGGGTCGTGTTGCCGGCGGCCACGTAGAGCGTGCGTCGGTCCCCCTCCGCCATGTCCTGCACGTAGGTCTTGCGCCCCACCCGCACGCCCGTGTGGATGAGCGCGATCAGAAAGTACGCGCCCACGAAGAGCGCCTCCGTGGCCGGGCTGGGCCCCATCGCCGCGGGCCCGCCGGCGAGCGCGATCACGCCCAGCAGGGTCAGCAGGACGAGGCTGGCCGCGAGCGCGGTGCCGGTCATGAGCAGGCGAGACGAGCGGTCGGCCAGGCGCCCGAACACCCGGCCGCCCAGCAGCGCGGCCAGGCCGGAGGCCAGGATGAACCCGCCCAGCCCGGACAGCCCCGACGTCCCGGCGGCCAGGGCGAGGGCCAGGATGAACGGCGGGCTCAGCGCGGAGACCAGCAGCAGCGAGCGGGCCGTGACGAACCGGCGGAACTGCGGGTCGTCCCGGAACGCGGAGGTGAGGCGGGCGGCCACGTCGGGGGCGCCGTCGTCGTCCGCGGTGGGGGCGGGCGGCTCGGGCTCGCGGACCCGGCCGTACACGAGGGCGGAGGCTGTCCACAGGGCGGCGCCCAGGCCCAGCAGGGCCGCCAGGACCCCCGTGCCCGGCGCGTCTCCGCCCAGCAGGCGGATCCCCAGGCCCAGCGTGAGCGCGACGACGCCGGCCACCATGGTGGACACGCCCGTGATCTGCCCGCGCTCGCCCTTGGGCACGGTGCGCCCCTGGACGTCCTTCGAGGCGATCGAGCACAGGCATCGCCCCAGCGCCGCCACGGCGAGCGCCGCCAGGATCACGACGCCGGCCGTCAGCCCGGTGCCGACCGCCGCGGTGAGGGCCATGGCCGCCACCGCCGCCGCCTGCACCCCCGCGCCGGCGGCGAAGACGTGCCGGCGTCCGCGCACGCGCATCACGAGCGGGGTGAGGAACACCTGGGGGAGCAGGGATCCGGACTCGCGGATCGGCACGAGCAGGCCCGCCAGTCCCACTGGCACGCCGAGGGCGTGGAAGAGCCAGGTGAGCACCGTGGACGCGTTCACGGTCTGGTCCCCGGCCGACTGCAGCGCCTGCGCGGTGACCAGCCGGACGCCGTTGGCCGGCAGGTCGGTGCGCACCGTGGGGTCGAGGGCGGACTCGGCGTCGGCGTCGCGCCGGACCAGGCGGGAGTACAGGCGCTCCGCGGCGGTCATGCGGGAATCGCGTCGGGTCGGTCCGCCGGGCTTCCGGGCGCGGGGCGGCCGACCGCCGGCAGGCCCAGGAACGTCTCGTTGTGGGCGGTGAGGTCCCGGACCCGATACTGGTCCAGCTCCGCGTAGAACGCGTCCCGGGCGCGGGCCAGGGCCAGGCGAAGCCCGCACCCGTCCCGCAGCGGGCAGGGGACCCCGCTCTCGAGGCCGGTGCAGTCCACCATCTCCGGGCGGGTGTTCAGCTCGTGCACCAGCCGGCCGATGCGCTGGTCCAGGCCGGCCTCCGTGATGACGGCGCCGCCCGTGCGCCCCCGGGCGACGTCCACGAGCCCGTGACGGCGCAGCTCGCCCACGGCCTTGACCACGTGGTTGTAGGGCACGGCGATCCGGTCCGCGATCTGCTGCGTGGTGAGCTTGGTGCCCGCGTCCCGACCCAGGGTCATCAGGACCCGGAGGCAGACGTCGGTGAACGCGTTGAGCTTCATGGGCCCATTGTCCCACCCGCCCCTACGACATTTCCCGGTCGCGCGGGGCGCGGTGCGGCGCACCAGGTCGGACGGCTCCTGCACAGGCCCTCCGAGGTGCGCGCGTCGTCCCCTGCGGACGGCCGGGCCCGGTACCGCGTCCGCCCCCGCTGGCAGACTGGCCGACATGAGCACCCCCCAGGCCTCCACCGCCCCGAGCCCCTCGCCCGCCGTCGAGGACCCGGCCCTGCACGCCGAGGCGCTGAAGGTCCTGCGGGACCTCGTGGGCCGCCCGGACGTCGAGTTCAAGGAGGGCCAGTACGAGGCAGTGGAGGCGCTCGTGGCCCACCGGCGCCGCGCGCTCGTGGTCCAGCGCACCGGCTGGGGCAAGTCCGCGGTGTACTTCGTGGCCTCCCTGCTGCTGCGGGCCCGGGGCGCCGGGCCCACGCTGATCGTCTCCCCGCTGCTGGCGCTGATGCGGGACCAGGTGGCCGCGGCCGCCCGCGCCGGCGTGCGGGCCGTGTCCGTGAGCTCGGCCAACGCCACCGAATGGGAGGACGTGCGCCGCGCCCTGGCCGCGGACGAGGTGGACGTGCTGCTGATCTCTCCCGAGCGCCTGACCAACCCCCGCTTCCGGGACGAGCAGCTCCCGGACCTCGTCTCCCGCATGGGCCTGCTGGTGGTGGACGAGGCGCACTGCATCTCCGACTGGGGGCACGACTTCCGGCCGGACTACCGGCGGATCCGGGACCTGATCGGGCAGCTGCCCTCCTCCGGCCCGCGGGCCGTGCCGGTGCTGGCGACCACCGCCACCGCCAACGGCCGCGTGGTGCAGGACGTCGTGGAGCAGCTGGACGTCGAGTCCCGGCAGGAGGTGTTCGTCCTGCGCGGTCCTCTGGCGCGCGCGTCCCTCCGCCTGGGCGTGCTGCGCCTGCCCAGCCCCGCCGCGCGGCTGGCGTGGCTGCTGCAGCACCTCCAGGAGCTGCCGGGCTCGGGGATCGTCTACGCGCTCACCGTCTCCGCGGCGGAGGACACCGCCCGGGCGCTTCGGGACGCCGGCGTTGAGGTGGTGGCCTACACGGGCCGGACGGACCCGGAGCAGCGGGAGAGGATCGAGGAGGACCTCAAGGCCAACCGGGTCAAGGCGGTGGTGGCCACCTCGGCCCTGGGCATGGGGTTCGACAAGCCGGACCTGACCTTCGTGGTGCACCTGGGCGCCCCGAGCTCGCCGGTGGCGTACTACCAGCAGGTCGGCCGCGCCGGCCGCGGCACGGACCACGCGGACGTCCTGCTGCTGCCGGGCCAGGAGGACCGGGCCATCTGGGAGTACTTCGCCACCGCCTCCATGCCGGACGAGGCCCAGGCCCGCGCCGTGCTGGATGCGCTCCAGCAGTCCGGCGGGGCGATGTCCGTGGCGGCCCTCGAGCCGGTGGTGTCCGTCAAGCGCACCGTCCTCGAGCTGCTGCTCAAGGTCCTCGCCGTGGACGGTGCCGTGGAGCGCGTGGGCGGCGGATGGCGCGCCACAGGGCGTGACTGGACCTACGACGCCGAACGCTACGCCCGCGTGGCCGAGGCCCGCCGCGCGGAGGAACGGCTCATGCTGGACTACCAGACCACGCAGACGTGCCGCATGGAATTCCTGGCCCGCACGCTGGACGACCCCACCGCCGCCCCGTGCGGGCGCTGCGACGTGTGCGCGGGCCCCTGGTTCCCCACGGGCTGGGACGGGGCCGCGCGGGAGCGCGCGGACCAGGCGCTGCGGCGCACGGGCGTGCCGATCGAGCCGCGGCGCATGTGGCCCTCGAACATGGACCGCCTCGGCGTGCCGGTGAAGGGCCGCATCGCCGAGGGGGAGCAGGCGGAGGAGGGACGGGCCCTGGCGCGTCTCACCGACCTCGGCTGGGGCTCCCGCCTGCGGGAGCTGCTCGCCGCAGAGGACGCCCCCCTGCCCGAGGAGGTGCTGCAGGGGGCCGTGGCCGTGCTCGCCGCGTGGGGGTGGCAGGCCCGTCCCATCGCCGTCGTAGCCATGCCCTCCCGGGGACGGCCGCAGCTGGTGGACTCGTTCGCCCGCGGAATCGCACGGCTGGGACGGCTGCCGTTCCTCGGTGCGCTGGAGACGGTCGGCGGCGGACCCACGGCGGGACCCGGCGGCAACAGCGCCTACCGGCTGGCCTCGGTCCACGGCCGGTTCGCGGTGCCCGAGGCCATGGAGCACATGCTCCGCACCGCGCCCGAGGCCGGGCAGCACGGCCCGGTGCTCCTGGTGGACGACCTCGTGGACTCACGGTGGTCCCTGGCCGAGGCCGCCCGCGTCCTGCGCGGAGCCGGAGCGCAGGGCGTCCTGCCGTTCGTCCTCGCCCAGAACGGCTGAGCCGCGCGGCGAGTCAGCGCTCGGCGCGCACGATCGCCAGCACGGCGTCCCGGATCGCCGCCATGGTCTCCGGCGTGCGGGCCTCACCGTTGTAGCGCAGGAAGGGCTCCGTGTTGGACGGGCGCAGGTTGAACCACCAGGAGCCGTCCGCGGCGGCCACCGTGGTGCCGTCCATGCGCTGCACCGTGGTGGCCACCCCGGCGAAGTCCTCGTGGGCGGCGGAGGCCGCGCCGGTCCCGCCTGCGGCCGCCTCAGGGGCGAACTGGGACAGCACGGCCGCGACCGCCGCGTCCTTGTCCGCCACCTGCGAGTTGATCTCCCCGGAGGCGAAGTACGGCTCGTACTCCTCCGCGAGCTCGCTGAGCGGCTGCTCCTGCTCGCCGAGGGCGGCCAGCACGTGCATGGCCGCGAGCATGCCGGTGTCGGCGTTGAAGAAGTCACGGAAGTAGTAGTGCGCGGAGTGCTCGCCGCCGAACACGGCGCCCTCCTCGGCCATGACGGCCTTGATGAAGGAGTGGCCCACGCGGGTCTCCACGGCGCGTCCGCCGTCGGCGGCCACCAGCTCGGGCACGGCCCGGGAGGTGATCAGGTTGTGGATGACCACGGGGACGTCGTCGCCGTCGGCCTTGGCGCGGGCGATCTCCCGGCGCGCCACGAGCGCGGTCACAGCGGACGGGGAGACGGGTTCGCCGCGCTCGTCGATCACGAAGCAGCGGTCCGCGTCGCCGTCGAAGGCCAGGCCGATGTCCGCGCCGTGCTCCCGCACGGCCGCCTGGAGGTCCCGCAGGTTCTCGGACTCCAGCGGATTGGCCGGATGGTTGGGGAAGGTGCCGTCGAGCTCGAAGTACAGCGGCTCGATGGTCAGCGGCAGCGCCTCGAGGGCGGCGTCTCCGAGGACCGCGGGGGTGGTCTTGCCGGCCATGCCGTTGCCGGCGTCCACCACGACCTTCAGCAGCCGGATGCCGGAGAGGTCCACGAGGGACCGCAGGTACTCGGCGTAGGCCGGCAGGATGTCCCGCTCCTCGACCGCGCCCGGCTCGCCCGCGGCGGGAATCTCCCCGGCGTCGAGGTAGGCCTGGGCGGCGTCGCGGATCTCGTAGAGGCCCGTGTCCGAGGACACGGGCACGGCACCGGCCTGGGCCATCTTCATGCCGTTGTACTCGGCGGGGTTGTGGGATGCGGTGAACACCACGCCGGCGGCGTCCTGCACGCCGGCGGCGTAGTAGAGCATGTCCGTGGAGATCAGGCCCAGGCGCAGCACGTCCGCACCCCGGCGGGTGGCGCCCTCGGCGAAGGCGGTCATGAACTCCGGGGAGGAGGGGCGCATGTCCCCGCCCACCAGCACCGTCTGTCCGGCGAGGCCGAGCACGTCCACGAACGCGGCGCCCACGGCGCGCACCGTCTCGGCGGTGATCGTCTCGCCGACGATCCCGCGGACGTCGTAGGCCTTGAAGGAGTCGTGCAGGTCGATGGCGCCGGGTGCAGTAGTCACCCGGTCGATGATACCGACACCTCACTACAGTGGCCGTGTGACCGACGACCTGCCCGCTCCCGCCGAGCCGGGCTCGACCGCCTACCGGCGCCTGCTGGCGGGCCTGTTCCTCGCGGGCGTGGCCACGTTCGCCCAGCTGTACTCGCCCCAGGGCCTTCTGCCGCTCGTGAGCGCGGACCTGGGCGTCCCGGCGCACCGGGCGGCGCTGCTCGTGGCCGCCGCAACCCTCGGGCTCGCGGTGTCCGTGGTGCCGTGGTCGCTGGCCGGGGACCGCTGGGGCCGCCGTCCCGTGATGGCCGCCTCCCTGGTCACCGCCTCCGCCCTCGCGGTCGCCGGCGTGCTGATGCCCTCGCTCGAGCTGCTCCTCGGGATGCGTCTGCTGGAGGGGATGGCCCACGGCGGCGTGGCCGGGCTCGCGGTGACCCTGCTGGCCGAGGAGGTGGCCCCGCGCGTCGTGCCCGCCGCCGCCGGGACGTACGTCGCCGGGACCACGCTGGGCGGGCTCTCCGGTCGGCTGCTCGCCCTGCCCGTGGCCGAGGCAGCGGGCTGGCAGGCCGGCATGCTGGCCGTGACGGCCGTGGGCGTGGCGTGCACCCTCGGGTTCCTCCTGGTCACCCCCCGCGCGCGCCGCTTTCGGCCGGTGCGCGCGTCCGTGGCGCAGACCGCGCGGCGGGTCCGCGTCCACCTGGCCACGCCCGCGCTCGTGGCCCTCTATCTGCAGGGCGCCCTGCTGATGGGCGGGTTCGTGGCCCTCTACAACTACGTGGGCTACACGCTCCTGGCCCCACCCTTCTCCTGGCCGCCCACCGCCGCCGGGCTGGTCTTCCTGGCCTACCTCGCCGGGACCTGGTCCTCCCCGTGGGCCGGACGGCTGGCGATGCGCGTGGGCCGGCTGCGTGTCCTCGCGGGGTCCGCGGGGCTCATGGCGGCGGCCGTGGCCCTCACCCTCGTGCCCCATCCGGCGGTCCTGGTGCCCGCGCTCGTCGTGGCCACGGGGTCCTTCTTCGCGGCCCACGCGGTGGCCTCCGGCTGGGCGGGCACCGCCGCGACCACCGGCCGGGCCCAGTCCACGTCCCTCTACAACCTGGCCTACTACGCCGGCTCGAGCCTGTTCGGATGGCTCGGCGGCCTGGGCCACGAGGCATTCGGGTGGCCCGGCACCGTCCTCCTCGTCGTCGCGCTCGCGCTGACAGCGCTCGCCGTCGCCGTCGCGGTGCTGCGAGGCCATCCCGAGGCCCGCCCCTGAGGGGCGCGTCGTCACGACGCGCGGCCGGTCACCAGCCGAGCTCGGCGGCGTCCTCGCCGGTCGCGGACGCGCCGCGCTCCTGCCAGGCCGCGAGGACCGCGGGGTCCTGCAGCTCGAGCCAGTCGATCAGCTGCTGGTAGGTCACGCAGTGGGTGTCCGCCTCGGCGCAGAACTCGCGCATGGACTGGGCCACGGCGGGGTTGAAGGCGTTGCCCGCCCAGGTGTTGAAGTGGTTGGGGAACACGAGCGGGGCACGGTTGCCGTGGTACGCCGACTCGTACATGTACCGGTACGTGTCCAGCTGGAACTGCCGCAGCTCCGCCGTGTCGGCCTCCTCGCCCCCGTTGCCGGAGATCCAGAAGTTGTAGTCCATGGCCATCACCACGGGGGAGTCGTGGCCCCTGTCCGCGAGGGTGGGGGAGTAGACGATCGGCATCTCGAACTCCCAGATGCCGTCGTCCTGGTAGGGCCAGGACACGCCGACGCTGCCGGTGCCGCGGGAGGTGTCGTACTCGATGCCGACCTCGTCGAACGCCGGGACGAGCTCCTTCCACGTGCCGTCCAGGCACGGCAGCCGGGTACCCTGGATCGCGGAGAGCGGCACCTCCATCTCCGGGAAGTCGTCGCCGTAGCCGTTGACCCCGCGGGGGTCCGCGAACATGTCCTGGAACTGGCCCAGCTCGTCCAGCCACTCCTCGGTGGACCACTTGTCCCCGCCGTAGTCGGCGGTGGCGCACAGGTGCCCGTTCATGTGGGTGCCGATCTCATGGCCCTGCGCGTAGGCCTCGTTGATGTTGGTGACGCGGGCCGCGATCTCGGCCTCGTCCCCGCCGAGCTCCTTGTTGACGTAGCCGGGCTTGTTGCCGGGCGCCTGGTAGTACTCCCGGTTCTCGTCGGCCAAGAGGTGGATGCCGGACTGGAACACGGTGAACTTCGCGTCCGCCTCCTCCGCGACGTCCTGGAAGTAGTCCCAGCGGTCGTTCTGGTAGCCGCCGTCGAAGGAGTAGAGGATGAACTGCGGGGGCTGCTCGTCCGCGGTGAAGGCGCGCATGGGCACCTCCTCCTGGGAGCGGGCCGTCAGGGGGACGTCGGACGACGGCGCCGCGGCCGCTGAGGAGGAGGGCGTGGCGGGGGCCGGGTCCGCGGTGGTGGGGGCCGACGTCGCGGACGCTGCGGGGGACGAGACCGCGGTGAGGCCGTCCTCCGCGGGCGCGGAGCAGGCGGTCAGCACCAGTGCGAGGCCGGTCGTCAGCGCGAGCCGGCGTCCGGTCCGGGAGGATCCGGGGGCGGGGCGTGCGAGGTGCGGCATGGTGTCCTTCCGCCGTCAGGTCTGCGAGGTCTGCGGCTCGTGTGCGTCGTATCGAGGCGGTTCCGAGGAGGCCGACGTCCGTGGGGGCACGGCCGATCCGTCGGGACGGGTGGGCGCGGATCCCGGACGTGGTCCTCCGGCCCCCTCACTGTACGCGCACAGGATCGGGTCGGCCCGGTCGTGGTCGGTCGGGCCGGAGTGAGGCCTGCCACCCCGCCTAGACTCGGGTCCATGGAATACCTTGTCCCGATCCTCGCCGTGGTGGTGATCGGCGTCCTCACCCTGCTCGTCACGCGCTGGCTCTCCGGCCGTCCGTCCCCGGCCGCGGAGGCCTCCCCCGGCGCCCCGGAGATCTCGCGGGAGGCCACACCGGAACGCGCCCGGGCGGCCGCTCGGCGACTGGACGAGGAGACCCACCGGGCCGTGTACGGGCACATCGCCCAGGGGCGACCCTTCGAGGCCGTGCGCGACTACCGCCGGCACACGGGCCGTTCCGTGCGCGACGCCCTCCTGGACGTCCAGTCCCTGACCCTGCACCCGCAGGTCTACTCCCTGCCCGCACCGGAGGAGGAGCCGACGTCGCACACGTCGGTGGCGCCCTCGAAGGAGGGGCCGGCCGTGGACGACGAGGCCGAGGACCGGGCCCCGTCGGTGGGCGAGGACCGCCCCGTCGGTCCGGAGCGTCCGCACGGCGCGCACGCCGCGGACCCCGTCGCCGGGGCCTCCGAGGAGGGGCTGGCGGTCGACGACGTCGCGGGCGGCCCTGTCATCCCCCCGGTCTCCGCGGAGCGGGAGGAGCTCACCTCGCTGACCATCCCCGACCACTGGACCGCGGCGCCGACCCCGGAGGAGCCGCACTTCGAGGTGGAGGTGATGCGCGGGGACGAGTCGGTGCGCCTGGCGTCGGAGGACCTGCCGCCCTGGCTGCGGGACCAGCTCTCCGCCATGATCCGCGACGGCAACCTGGAGTCAGCGGCGGTGCAGCTCTCGAGCCACTCGAGCCTGTCCGTCCCGGAGGCGTTCGAGCTGCTCCGCCGCATGAAGGAACGTCGGGACGGCGGGGGCTGAGTCCCGCCGGGTCGACGTCCTTTCGCGGGGTCGCCCTGGTTCCGGGCGACCCCGCGAAAGGACGTCGACCGGACCGGAGTGGGACCCGCTGCCTCACAGAGCCGCAGCCCCGGACGCGTCGAGGGCCCCGGATCCGTCATGGATCCGGGGCCCTCTCTCGCGGAGACGGGGGGATTTGAACCCCCGGCCCACCTTTCGGCGAGCCCTTCATTAGCAGTGAAGTCCATTCGGCCGCTCTGGCACGTCTCCCTCCGTCCGCACCGCCTCGCGACGAGGCGCGGCGGACCGGATCAGCCTACCGCGCACGTGGCACCCCGGGCAAAGGGGGCCCGAGGACTCCGCCCTGCGAGAGCGCATGACGAAGGGCCCCGGATCCGACACGGATCCGGGGCCCTTCGAGGTGAGATCACACGGCGTCAGCCGCGCGGTGCCTCAGTGCGATCAGCGCAGGCCGTCGCGATCGTTGCGGACGTCGCCGTCGCGGTCGATCTCGACGTCCTCGTGGCGCAGCTCCTCGGAGACGGTCTCGGTCTCCTGCACCTGGCGCTTGCCCAGGGACACCTTCTCGGCGTCCACGGTCTTGTTGACGACCGGGGTCTCCTCGTAGGTGGTCACGGAGACCTCGTTGTCGCCGTCCACGCGGGCCTCGGCGGAGTTGGCGTCGATGGACTCGCGCTCCACCACGACCTCCTCGCGGGTCACGGGGACCTCGACGGTCTCGGTGGTGGTGTAGGACTGCTTGCGCAGACGCACGCGGCCCGAGGCCTTGCGCTCGGTGCCGACCTGCAGGTGCTCGTCGCGCAGGACCATCGAGTCGTCGTCGTTGTCCACGGCGGTGCGGCGGTCGGTGTCGACGACGTCGCGACGCTCGGTCTCGACGCGGTCGGTGCCGGTGGTCACGGTGCCGGCGTAACGATCGGTGTCCACGCGGTCGTGGTCAGCAGCCGAGTACTCCATGGAGTAGTACTCGTAGATGCGCTGCTCCTCCTCGGGGGTGAGGGAGCCGTCGGCGTCCACGTTCGGCGCGTCCTTCACGAACTCCTTGGTAAAGGGGACGGTGATGCCGTCGGTGGTGGTCTGAGCCTGCTGCAGCGGGACGAAGGTCTCCTTCGCGCCGAACAGGCCGGTCTTGACGGTCACGAACGTGGGCTCGTTGGTGACGTCGTCCAGGTACACCTGGCCGACGGAGCCGATCTTGTCGCCGTCGGTGGAGAAGACGTCGCCGTTCTGCAGCTGATCGAGAGCGTTGCGATCCATGATGAGTGCTCCTTTTGAATCGGGATTGTCGAACTTGTTCACGGGGCTTTCACCCCGTCACATCGATCACCATTCCGCACGGCGGGGCGCGGCGTCAACAGCGTCGGCGCTCTCGAATGACGATTCCCAGGCCGCTGTCAGGAAACTGCATTCACCCGCGGAATCGCGCGGTTCAGGATGCGTCGTACCGGGTCCGTTACCCGGCCTCCAGGGAGGTCTTCATCCCTTGACCTGAACCACTAGGCTGTGCTTTCCAGGGTGGACCCGCCGCCCGGAGGAGGTACACCGTGGACCGGACCGTCGTGGCGCATCGCACCCTCGCCGTCGTGGGGGTCGGGCCACGGGGCGTCATGGTGCTGGACCGGCTCCTGGCCCGACTCGAGTCGGGCCAGGCCGGCGCGGGGCCCTGGACCCTGCACCTCGTGGACCCGCACCGGGTCGGCTCCGGGCGCGTGTGGCGCCCGGACCAGGACCCTCTGCTGCTCATGAACACCCCGGCCTTCTTCCCCACCGCATGCGCCGCGGACAACCCCGGGCTGCGCCCGTCCTCCGTGTCCGCCTCCTTCGACGACTGGCGCCGCGCCCACCCCGTCGCCGCGGGGGGCCTCGAGCGGGAGGAGTACCCGCCACGCGGCGTGTACGGCCGCTACCTGGAGGACACGGTGGACGCCCTCCTGTGCGCCCTGCGAGCGCGCCCGGAGGTCGGCGACGTCGTCGTGCACCGCGCGGAGACGGTCGCGCTCCACCCGACGGACGACGGCGACGCGCGCCTGACGCTGCGGCCGTGCGACCCGGGCGGAACCCCGCGGGTGGAGGCCGGCGTCGAGGAGCTGACGGCCGACGCCGTCGTCCTGTGCCTGGGCCACCAGGACGCGGTGCTCAGCGCCGCCCAGCGGCGTCTGGCCGAGACGGCCCGGGAGTCCGGCGTCCTGCACTACCGGGGGCCGCACCTGCCCGCGGAGCTGGACGTGGACGCCGTGGGGGCGGAGGACACGGTGCTGGTGCGCGGCATGGGGTTGAACGCGTTCGACCTCCAGGCCCGGCTGACCGAGGGCCGGGGAGGCGTCTTCCGTCCCACCGGGGCCGGTCCCGGAGAGGCCCTGGAGTACGCGCCCTCCGGCCGGGAGCCGCGGCTGCACCTGATGTCCCGGCGCGGCGTGCCCTACTTCCCGAAGGCACAGGTGGAGACCTTCGTCCCCCGCAGGGTGCGCCTCGAGTACCTCTCGGACGCGGCGGTCGCGGACCTGCTGGACCGGCACGGCGAGCTGGACGTCGCGGAGCACGTGTGGCCCCTGCTCCACCGGGACGTGATGCGCCACTACTACGCGACGCTCGCTCGCGTGCACCCGGAGGCCCTCGGGGGACCGGTGGCCGCGGGCCGGTTCCTGCTGGAGCTGGTCGGCATGTTCGAGGACGCCGGCCGCGGCGCCCCCGTGACGGCCCGCCACGCCGAGGAGCTCCTGCAGGGCTACGCCCCCGAACGGCGCCTCCTGGACATCCGCTCGTGGGCCGCCCCCTTCCAGGACGCCGTGTTCGCGAGCGCCGCGGAGCACCAGGGGGCGGTCGCCGAGCTGCTGGGCCATGCCTGCGAGGAGGCGGCGGCCGGGGAGGACTCCCCGTTCATGCAGGCGGTGGGCGCGCTGCACGCGGGGCGGCTGCGCATCAAGACATGGGTGGCGCAGGGGCTGGTCTCCGAGGTCTCCCGCGTCCGGGACGTCCAGGGGTGGCTCGAGCCGTTGGTGGAGGGCCTGGCCTCCGGTCCCCCGCTCCTGCGGGTCGAGCAGATGCTCGCCCTGCACCGGGCGGGCCTGCTCACCTGGGCGGGGCCCTCGCCGCAGGTGGACGCGGACGCCGAGGCCGGCGTCTTCCGGGTCCGCAGTCCGCGCGTCGGCGCGGAGGACGCCGTGGAGCCGGCGGTCACGGAGGGCACCTGGCTGGTGGAGGCCATGATGCCGCCCAACCGTGTGGACGCGGCGGCCGCTCCGCTGATCCGGCAGATGCTGGCCGACGGGGTCGCCGCCACGGGCACGTGGGAGGACGAGGAGGGCGCCCCGCGCCCCAGCACCGGCTTCGACGTCACCGCCCGGCCCCACCGCCTGCGGTCCGCGGAGGGCGCCGTCCACGAGCGGATCCTGGTGCTCGGACTGCAGCTGTCCGGCATGCAGTGGGGCACGGCCATCGCCGCGGAGGCCGGCGCCGACGCCCGGGACCGCGCCCTGTCCCTGGCCGACGCCGACGCCGCCGCCCAGGTCCTGCTCGGCAGCTGAGGCTCCGGGCACGACGGCGGGCCGCCGGGAGACGCGCTCCCGACGGCCCGCCGTCGTCGTCCGGGCTGGGTGGACGACCCGCCCGGTCAGCGCTGCTGACCGGGCGCGTGCGCGCGACCGCGGCCCGGGTGCTCGCCCGGCGCACGGTCACCGCCGTGGCCCTGGCCCGGATGGACGCCGGCGCAGCGCATCCACGCGGCCGCGTTGAACGCGGTGTCGCACTGCTCGCCCGGCGCCGGGGTCACCGGGTCCACGGGGTCCACCGGGTCCACCGGCTCGGTGGCGGGCCCGTCGAGCTGCAGGCCCACGAGGATCGGGTTGTGGTCCGAGGAGCGCCACTGGTCGGGCGAGTACAGGTCCTCGGTCGTGTAGTTGTGCCGCGAGTACTCCAGGGCGATCGACTCGTTGGCGTTGATCATCCAGATGTCCTGGCCGGTCACGGTGGCGTCCGCAGCGGGTGAGGCGAAGATGTGGTCCAGGCTTCCCACGGCGCCGTCGTACGTGTACGAGTACTCGTCCGTCTTGGCGCCCTGGGAGATGTAGCCGGCGGCCTCGATCACGCGGATCGGGTCCTCCTGCTCGTAGGCGTTGAAGTCGCCCAGCAGCAGGACCCGATCGGTGCCGGCCCGCACCGTCATCTCCGCCGCGAAGGCGACGAGCGCCTCGGCCTGGGCGACGCGGTCCGCGTTGTAGGCGCCCTGGCCGTCCCCGGAGTCCACGTTGTCGCCGGTGGCACCGGAGCCGCCCTTGGACTTGAAGTGGTTGGTGATGGCCACGACGTCGGTGCCCTCGACGCCCTCGGGCGTGCCGTCCGCGACGCGGAAGTGCTGGGCCAGCGGCTCGCGGGCGTTGTCGAAGTTCACCTGGTCGTCCAGGAGGACGGACTCGCCGATCGGGGTGACCTCGGAGGGCTGGTAGATGAAGGCGTTGCGGATGACGTCCTCGTCCTCCACGGCGGGGCGGTCCGTCGGGGAGGCGACGTAGGCCCACTTCGCCTCGCCGGCCTGCGCGTTCAGGGCGTCCACGAGGTGCGCGAGGGAGTGGTCGCGGTCGAGCCCGAACTTCGCGGAGTTCTCGATCTCCTCGAGGGCGACCACGGACGTGTCGAGGCCGTTGATCGCGGTGGCGATCTTCTCCTGCTGGCGCAGGAGGTCCTCGGTCTCGTACGCGCCGCGGGGCAGGCAGCCGTTCGTGGTGACGGGATCGCCCTCACGGTCGCGGTACGCACCGCAGCCGGCGACCTCCTCACCCAGGGTGGTGAAGTAGTTGAGCACGTTGAAGCTGCCCATGCTGACGTTGCCGCCGACGGCCTCTGGGGCGGCCTCTTCAGCGCGGTCGTTCTCCACGTCCACGGGCTCCACGCGCTCGGCGTTCGCGTCGGTGAGCTGCTCGAGCGGCTGGAATGACCAGGCGTCGTACCGGTAGTCCAGGATCACCGGCGTGCGGAAGTCGAGCGAGGCGCCGACGCGCACCGGGTCGCCCGCGTCCAGGTACGGCAGCGTGCCCTGGTTGCCGGGGGAGCGGCCGAAGTTGGTGGAGGCGCCGTCGTCGAGGACGATCAGCTTCTGCGCATTGGCGGCCGCGACCGCCTGCGCCTCGGCGCCGGGCAGGGCCACGGACGTCGGGTTGTCCAGCGGGTCGGTCCCCGGGACGATGCCGAGGGAGCCGTACCGGTTGACGTCGTAGTTGTCCGTGACCGTCCACTCGCCGGCGGGGGCCAGCAGCTCGCCCTCGTGGGCCTCCTTCTCCGCCTCGGTCAGGGGGAAGGACAGCGCGCGGGGGGTGACCGCGCCGGCCGCGGCCACGGTCTGCACGTCGCCGGCGGAGACCGTGATCTGGGTCAGGCCGTAGTACTCGCCGGCCGTGCCGGTGACCGTGACGGTCTCGCCCAGCGTCACGGAGCCGACGGTGTCGGGGGAGTAGACGAAGACGCCGTCGGAGGCGCCGGGGGTGGCGTCGTCGGCCCCGCCGGAGCCGGGGGTCTGGATGTAGTAGCCGTTGAATCCGCCGGTGGAGTAGACCGCCGTGACCACGCCCGTGGTGGTGACGGCCTGGCCGTCGTAGGGGGTCGCGGAGCCCGTGCCCTGGATCTCGGCGACGGTCAGCACCGGGGCCGTCGGCGCCGGGTCCACCGGGTCCACCGGGTCCACCGGGTCGACCGGGTCCACCGGCGGCTCGCCCGAGGCGGAGGAGTTCGTGGGCGTCGGGGTGCCGGTGAGGGTGAAGTCCGCCGCGTTGACGTCCGTGTCCACCCCCTCGGTGCGGGTCATGGACTTCGGGTCCGTGTTGGCGGAGGGCGCGGCGGCCGGGGCGGTCTCGTAGGTGTTCGAGGTGCCGTAGCCCAGCACGTCCGCGACCCCGGCGACGTCGTCGGTCAGGATCGAGCCGACGGGCAGGCCCGCGACGGTCCCGGCCTGGTCGGCGAGCACGATGGTGCCCTTCGTCCCGGCCGGGTTGAACGAGCCGCCCGCCACGAGGTCCGCCTCGGGCAGCGCGGCGCCGGTGGTGCCGTTCGAGCCGCCGGAGATCAGGTAGTAGCCCTTCGCCGGGATCACACCCGAGAGCGCCACCGTGTTGTTCGGAGAGGACGTGCCGGTGGCGGAGCGGTACTGCAGCGACCAGCCGTCCAGGCTGATCGGCTGGTCCGTGGGGTTGTACAGCTCCACGAACTTGTGCGTGTAGACCGCGTTGGCGGAGCCGCCGTTCGTGTAGGCCTCATTGATGACGAGGGAGTCCCCGGCCGGGGAGGCCTGGGCGGGGGCGGACAGGACGGCGGGGGCGAGCAGCGTCAGGGCCGCCGCGGTGGCGGCAGTGCGGACGAGGCGCAGGCGGGGCGCGTGCATGGGGTTCCTCTCGGAGGGGGCTGGGCGAGGTCGGAGGCGGAGCACGACGACGGCCGGGGGTGGCCGACGGGGCGGGTCAGCGCGCGGCGGTCAGCCGGCGGCGCGCCACGAGCAGGGCGCCGGCGCCGAGGGTGGCGAGGGACGCCAGCGGCCAGGCCGCCTGGTCGCCGGTCTCGACCTTCACGGGAACGGTGTGCTCCACCTCGTCGGCGTGGTCCTCACCCTTGTCCGGGCCGTGGCCCTGGCCGGGGTGGTCCTCACCCTTGTCCGGGCCGTGGCCCTGGCCGGGGTGGTCCTCAACCTTGTCCGGGCCGTGGCCCTGGCCGGGGTGGTCCTCACCCTTGTCCGGGCCGTGGCCCTGGCCGGGGTGCGCGGGGTCGGCGGGATCGGCCGGCTGGCCCGGGTGCGTGGGATGGACCGGGTGGGTCGGCTCGGCCGGCTGCGTGGGCTCGGCGGGCTCCTCGCCGGCGGCCTCGGTGACCTCCAGGGCGTGGCGCACCACCGTCGTCGTCCCGTCCTCGTAGGACACGGTCATGACGAGCTCACCGGTGCCGGCGGCCTGCGGGGCCGTGATGCCGGACAGGGTGACGGACTCCTCGCCGGCCGGGACCTCCACGGCGCCCAGCTCGACGGTCTCGCCGTCCGCCGTCACGAAGGCGACCGCCACGGAGGTGGCGGCGGGGGCGCCGTCGGAGTCGATCACGAGGTCGCCCAGGGTGAGGACGACCGGCGCGCCGGCCTCGACGGCGGCGGGGGCGCCGGTGACCGGCACGCCCTTCTTGGCGTAGTCCGGGGACACGGCGCCCTCGGCGGCGTCCTGGGCCTGGGCGTAGTCGGCGATCGCGGTGGAGTCCAGCAGGCCGAGGTCAACGTAGGCGGTGCGGCCGGTGGCGAACGCGGTGTAGCCGTCGGGGGCCTTGGTCGGGTCGCCGGCCTCGGCCCACGTGCCGTCGGCCAGGAAGGACTGGGAGGCGACGGTGTACACGGCGTCCATGTCGAGCGGCTCCCCGTCGATCCACACGCCGGTGACCTTGTCGCCCTGCGGGCGGGAGTCGTCATAGGTCCAGGTGAGGTTCTCGGACCAGCCGAGGGTGTACTTGCGCTCCCCGTCCCGCCAGTTCTCCTCGAGGGCCAGCTTGATGGAGGAGCCCGGGATGTCGAAGTGGGTGATGGTGTTGCCGAACGGTGCCATGTCCAGGAGCTCGCCGAGGCTCAGGCGGCCGACCAGGTCCTCCGGCTTCGGGGAGAGGGCGCCGCCGTCCGTGAGGCGGTCCTCCAGCAGCTCGGAACGCAGGCCACCGGGGTTGGTCACGCCGAGGTCCACCTCTGGGTTGACCTCGGACGCAGCCGCCTTGATGGCGTCGCCCACCCAGTTGCCCAGCGTGGTCTCCGCCGAGCGGGTGCCGCCGGCCTTCCACGGCTTCCCGGCGTCCAGCAGCTTCTGGTAGTCGGTCGTGATGTCGCCGTCCAGGTCGGCGACGACCTCGGTCTGGAGGTCCTCGAAGACGGCCACGGCGCGCTGCTCGATCTCGTACACCTCTGCGGTCACGGCCGACTCCCCGGCGGCCTCCGCCGGATCCTGGATCGAGCGCTCAAGCAGGCGGGAGGTCGTGCCGAGCACGTTGCCCTCGCCGTCCACGGTGACCTCGACGGCAGCCAGGTGGCTGCCGGAGGCGCCGGCCTGGAGCACGGGCCGGGTGACGCCGTCGTTGTCCGTCTCGTACTGGTACACCTGGTGGGTGTGGCCGTTGAAGATCACGTCCACGGACGGGTCGGTGGCGTTGACCATGCGCTCGAACTCGGCACGGTCGGCCAGCTCGGCGGCGAGGTCGCCGGTGCCCGCGGCGCCGTCGTGGTAGGAGGCCACGATGACGTCGGCGGCGCCGTTCGCGGTGAGCTCGGCGGCCACGGTGTTCACGGAGTCCACCATGTCGGTGATGAGGTTGCCCTGCAGGCCCGCGGCGCGGGTCGAGGAGTAGAGGTCGTTGGGGGAGGTGCCGATGACGGCCACCCGGACGCCCTGGACCTCGTAGACCACGTGGGAGGTGAGGATCGGCTTCTTGGACTCCGGGTCCACGAAGTTCGCGGAGATCACCGGGAAGTCGGCGCGCGGCACGACGCGGCCGAGCAGGTCGTCCAGGCCGCGGTCGAACTCGTGGTTGCCCGCGGTCAGCGCGGCCAGCCCCAGGGCGTTCATGATGTCGATGGTCGGGGTGTCCTGCTGGACGTTGGACACGGAGGCGGAGCCGCCGATCAGGTCGCCAGCGCTCGTGAGCAGCGTGGTGCCCTCGCCGTGCTCGGCCTCGAACGCGGAGCGGTAGTCCTCCACGGTGTCGGCGAACTGCGTGCCGGCGTAGTCGGCGGACAGGGCGCCGTGGAAGTCGTTGAAGGAGAGGATCGAGATGGTCTGCGTGCCCTCCGCGGTCTCGACGGCGAAGGCCGGCGTGGCAGGCGCGAGCACCAGCGTGGTGCACGCGGCGGCGGCGAGGGTGTGGCGGCGGAACAGGCTGGACATGGGACTCCCCTGGGTGCGACGCCGCAACGGTCCCGGCGGGTGCGCGGGCGGCCGGCGGCGGTGCGGAACAGGGCGACGCCGGAGGGCGGCGCCCGATATGGCCTATTGCACCAGAGAAGGGTGGCCCGCGGGTGAACTCCGCGCGGGCGCGAGATGGCCGGACGGGTAAACCGGCCGGTTCGGACGCGGATGGTGCGGGATTCGAACCCGCGGCACGGGGTCGCCGCGCACCGGTTTTCAAGACCGGCTCCTTCGGCCGCTCGGACAACCATCCTCGGACCCGCGGCGCCCGGGGGCGCGCGGATCCGCTGGTCCACTGTATCCGCTGGCACCGGGCCGGCATCGAGGCCGGCACCGAGCCGCGCCGCCGTCGCCGGCCGCACGCTCCGGCGGCCGCGCCGCCGTCGCCCACCGAGGGTGGCCCGGCCCCGCCGCGCGGGTGGAGGATGGACCGGAACACGCCACGTCAACCCGAGGAGATGGAGTGGAAATGGATCAGCAGCAGATGCGCGCGGTGCGCTACACGGGGGCGGGCGGCACGGAGGTCATCCAGGTCGGCGAGGAGGCCGTCCCGGAGCCGCGCCCCGGCGAGGTGCTCGTGAAGGTGGCCGCCGCCGGCCTCAACGGCGCGGACATCGCGCAGCGCAAGGGCAACTACCCCCCGCCCAAGGGGGCCTCGGAGATCCCGGGCCTCGAGGTCTCCGGCACCGTGGCCGCGGTCGGCGAGCCGGTCGGTGCGCGCGGCGAGGGCCGCTTCGACGTCGGCGACCGCGTCTGCGCCCTGCTGGCGGGCGGCGGCTACGCGGAGTACGTGGCCGTGCCCGCGGGGCAGCTCATGGCGGTCCCGGAGGGCGTCGACCTCGCGGATGCCGCCGCGTTCCCGGAGGTCGCCTGCACGGTGCACGCGAACCTCGTGGGCCTGGCCGGCGTCCAGACGGGCGATGTGGCGCTGGTCCACGGGGCCTCCGGCGGAATCGGCTCGTTCGCGGTCCAGTACCTCACCGCGACCGGCGTGCGCGTACTCGGCACGGCCGGAGGCCCGGAGAAGGCGACGCACGCGCGCGACCTCGGGGCCGAGGACGTCTTCGACTACCGCGCGGCCGAGCCCGGCGCCTTCGCGGACTGGGTGCGCGAGGTCACGGACGGCCACGGGGCGGACGTGATCCTCGACGTCGTGGGGGGACCCTATCTCGCGCCGAACGTCCGCGCCCTGGCGATGGACGGGCGGATCGTGGTGATCGCGGCCCAGGGCGGCGCGGTCCCCGAGGACTTCGACCTCATGCGGCTCATCGCCCGGCGCGGACGGCTGACCGGCTCCTTCCTGCGGGCGCGTCCCGTCCGCGAGAAGGCCGAGGTCGTGGCCGCGGCGGAGCGCGCCGTGTGGCCGCTCGTGGCCGCCGGCCGCATCCGTCACTCCGTGGACGCGCGCTTCCCGCTCGCGGAGGCCGCCGCGGCGCAGGAGCGCTTCGAGGCGTCCTCCCGGACGGGCAAGGTCCTCCTCGTCACGGACGACGCCGACGCGCGCGTCCCGGCGGACGGGCAGTGACGGGTCCCTTCGCCCGACTCCGGCAGCGGCGGGCGGACGAGCGGGAGCTCGGCTCCGGCCTCTGGCGCCGCAGCCACGACCGGTTCGCTCGGGCCCTGGACCGCTACTGGCAGGTCCTGCTGGACGAGCGCACCCCGGGATCACTGAGCGACGCCGAGCACAACGGACTGGTGCACGCGGGCAACGAGCTGACGGACCGCCTCGCGGTGGTGCGCGACCTGGCCGTGCGCCTGCACGCCGCCCATCCCGGCGACGACGACCAGCACATCCCGCCGGCCACCGCGGCGGTGCACCGTGAGCTCTCCCGTGCCGCGCACGAGCTGGCCGCCACCGCGCAGGCGGTCGCCATGGCTCGGCGGGGCCACGGGGGGACGGCGGCCGTGGGACGCCACGCCGAGCGGACCCTGCGGCACGTCGACCGCGCCGTCGAGCTGGCCGCCGGGCTCTGAGGCCCGGAGCCGGACACGGGGCGACCCGGAGATGAGAGGACCCCGCCGCACACGGTGCGACGGGGTCCGGGGGAGCCCCCTGCCGGATTCGAACCGGCGACCTGCTCTTTACGAGGGAGCTGCTCTGGCCAGCTGAGCTAAGGAGGCACGCGGCCGTGACGGCCACGGCTGACCACCCTACCGTGTCCCGGGCACGTACGGCAATCGCATCCCGGGCTGCTCAGCGCGGAGGACGGGGCGTGCGGAGGCGAGTCGGCAGCAGGGCGAGCATCATGGCCTCCAGGGCCAGCTGCTCCGGCACGTTCTGGGCCAGGCGCTTGCGGGCGGTGCCGATCGCGTCGATCCGGGCCACCACCTCCGCGGGGGACCCGGCGGCCCCGGCGGCGTAGCGCTCCACCTCGGCGCGGCGGTGCTCGTTGACGAGGTCCCCGGGCGCGCCCAGCTGCACGCGCAGCACGTCCCGGAAGAGGCCGATCAGGTCCAGCATGGAGCGGTCCAGGGCGTCCCGGGTGACCCGCTTGCGCCGCCGGGCCTGGTCCTCCTCCAGGCGCTTGACCTGCTGGCGGAGCTTGGGCGGCACCGCCTCCCCCTCGGCGAGGCCGAGCTGCCGCCGCAGGGCGGCGAGCTCGTCGGCGTCGCGGGCCGCGGCCGAGGACTCCGCCTCCGCGTGGGAGACCTCCGCGAGCCGCGCCGCCATGCCCATGGCGTCGGAGACGGCAGTGGTCTGCAGGGGCAGGGACAGGACGTCCTCGCGGCGCGCCAGGGCCTCGGGGTCCCGGGCCAGCCGCCGGGCCACGCCCACATGGGACTGCGAGATCCGTGCGGTGAGCTCCGCCGTCTCCGGATCCAGGCCGTCCCGGCGCCGCAGCAGGGCGGCCACGTCCTCCACCCGGGGGATCCGCAGGGTCTCCACGCGGCAGCGCGAGCGGATGGTGGGCAGCACGTCCGCGGGGGAGGGGGCGCACAGCATCCACACCGTCCGCGGTGGCGGCTCCTCGATGGCCTTGAGCAGCACGTTGGTGGCGCGCTCGGTCATGCGGTCGGCGTCCTCGATCACGAAGATCCGCCAGCGGCCGGTGGCGGGGGTGGACTGGGCGGCCTCCACGAGGGCGCGCACGTCCTCGATCCGGTAGTGCACGGCCTCCGTGGCCAGCACGGTGACGTCCGGGTGCGTCCCTCCCAGCACGGTGCGGCACGCGTGGCACCGGCCGCACCCGCGCCGTGCGGGGTCCGGCTCAGCGCACTGCAGGGCCGCGGCGAAGGCCCGGGCCGCGGAGGACCGCCCGGAGCCGGGTGGGCCCGTGAAGAGCCAGGCGTGGGCGGGGCCGGGTTCGGCAGCGGCGCGGCGCAGACGTGCCACGGAGGCGTCCTGTCCGGCGAGATCCGCGAAGACGTCGGCGTCCGGGGAGGTGTCATGCCCCGGCGTCGGGACGGCGGGGGCGCTCACGGGCACCCCAGCCGTGGGAGCACGTGCTCGACGACGGTCCGGGTGAGCGCCTCGGGGGCGACCCCGGCGTCGAGCACCAGATAGCGCTCCGGCTCGGCGGCGGCGCGCGCCCGGAAGGCCGACCGCAGGGTCTCGTGCGCCGCCGCGGTCTCCTGCTCCATGCGGTCGGGGGCGTCCCCGGCCCCCGCCTGACGGGATGCCCGGCGCCGACCCGCCGTGTCCGCATCCACGTCCAGCAGCACGGTCAGGTCCGGTACGAGCCCCTCGGTGGCCCACGCGTTCAGCTCGGCGACCCGCGCGGTCCCCAGGCCGCGCACCGCGCCCTGGTACGCCACCGAGGAGTCCACGTAGCGGTCGGTCACCACCACGGCGCCGGCCTCGAGGGCCGGCCGGACCGTGGCCGCCACGTGCGCGGCCCGGGCGGCGGCGAACAGCAGCGCCTCGGTGCGCGCGTCCACGGGCCCGTGCGCGGGGTCCAGCAGCAGCCCGCGCACGGCCTCGCCGAGCGGCGACCCGCCCGGCTCGCGCGTCAGGAGCGTCTCGTGGCCCGCGGCGCGCAGGGTGGCGGCGACGGCGCGGGCCTGGGTGGACTTGCCGGTGCCGTCCGCGCCCTCGAAGGCGAGGAACAGCCCTCGACGCGCGGGCGCGCCAGGGCCGGCGGTGGGGACGGGGCGGTGCGGCGACGGGGGGGAGTGGCTCACCCCTCGAGCGTAGACGCCGCCCCGGACACCGCATCCGGTCGGCGGCCGGAGTCCCTAGACTGACGGGCATGAGCTCCCCGATGTCCTTCGCCGTCATGGCCGGTGACTGGCTGTTCCTCGCCCTCGCCGTCCTGGCCCTCCTCGTGGAGGTGTGGGCCCTCGTGGACGTGCTGCGCCGCAGCCCCCAGGCCTTCGAGCGCGCCGGCGGGCGCCCCAAGAGCTTCTGGCTGCTGCTGACGGGCATCGCCGTCGTCGTGGGCGTGCTGAGTGTGCTGACCAGTCGCGGCGGACTCGGGCTCTTCGGCCTGGCCGCCGTGTGCGTCGCCTCCGTGTACCTGGCCGGCACCCGACCGGATCTCGACGTCTACGGCGGGCGCCGCTGACGTCCCCCGCCCCGGCCGCGCTCAGGGCGCGCCGGGCGCCACGGTGTCCCAGGGGACACTGAGCTCGCCGCGTCGCCAGCGGCGCTCGCGGCCGAGCACGGGCCATCCGCGCGCGCGCAGGGAGCGCACCGTGGCGAGCCACCGCTGGCGCGTCCCGTAGGCCCCCAGCGGCGCGTGCACGTCCCAGGCGGCGTCGGCGTCGGCCAGGAGGCGGTGCACCGCCTCCCCGGGCACATGCCGGTGGATCAGGGCCTTCGGCAGGCGCTCGGCCACGTCCGAGGGCCGATCGAAGGAGCCCAGCCGCAGCGCCAGCGTCAGCGAGACCGGCCCCGTGCGGTCCAGCTCCACCCACGCGGCGCGGCGGCCGTCCTCCGAGCACGTGCCCTCCACCAGCACCCCGTCCGGGGCGAGGGACGAGCACATCAGGGCCCACACCTCCGGCACGTCCTCCTCGCGATACTGTCGCAGCACGTTGAAGGCCCGCACCACGGTGGGCGGGCGCGGCACGTCCAGCTCGAATCCTCCGTGGGCCCAGTGGAGGCCGGGCAGGGCGGGGGCCGTGGCACGGGCATGGGCCACGCGCTCCGGGTCGATCTCCAGGCCGAGCAGCTCGAGTGCCGGGTTGACCGCGCGCAGGCGGGTGAACATCTCGACGGCGGTCACCGGCTCGGCACCGAAGCCCAGGTCCACGACCAGGGGGGCCGCCGTGTGCCGCAGGAGCGGGCCGTGGACGTCGGCGAGCCAGCGGTCCACCCGGCGCATGCGCTGCGCCGCGGTGGTGCCGCGGGTGACGTGCCCGCGGGGGCCGCCCCGGGCCCGGCCCCGCGGGCCGGTCGGCGCGGAGCCCTCGAGCCGTCGCGCCTTCTGGACCATGGGCGCCAGCCTAGCCAGAGGGCGCGGGGGAGGCCGCCGTCGTGGCGCCCGCCACGGGGGCCGCCCCTAGGATGGGGCCATGGCTGACACCTACAAGCTGATCCTGTTGCGGCACGGTCAGAGCGACTGGAACGAGAAGAACCTGTTCACCGGCTGGGTGGACGTCCCGCTGACGGAGAAGGGCCGCGCCGAGGCGACCCGCGGCGGCGAGCTGCTGGCCGCCGAGGGCCTGGAGCCGGACGTGCTCCACACGTCCCTCCTGAAGCGCGCCATCACCACCGCGAACCTCGCCCTCGAGGCCGCCGACCGCCAGTGGATCCCGGTCAAACGCTCATGGCGCCTGAACGAGCGGCACTACGGCGCCCTCCAGGGCAAGGACAAGGCCCAGGTCAAGGAGGAGTTCGGCGAGGAGCAGTTCATGGTGTGGCGCCGCTCCTTCGACGTCCCGCCGCCCGCGCTGGACGATGGCTCCGAGTTCTCCCAGGCCGGCGAGGAGCGCTACGCCGACATCGGCCCGGACGCGCCGCGCACCGAGGCCCTCAAGCAGGTCATCGACCGCCTGCTGCCCTACTGGGAGGAGCAGATCGTCCCGGACCTGAAGGCCGGGAAGACCGTCCTGGTGGCCGCGCACGGCAACTCGCTGCGCGCCCTGGTCAAGCACCTGGACGGGATCTCCGACGACGAGATCGCCGGCCTGAACATCCCCACCGGCATCCCGCTCTACTACGAGCTGGACCAGAACCTGAAGCCGGTCACCGCGCACGGCCGCTACCTGGACCCGGAGGCCGCCGCCGCCGGCGCCGCCGCCGTGGCCGCCCAGGGCGACAAGAAGTGAGGGGACGGGGTGCCGCCCGGTGGCGCCCCGTGACCCCGACGGGCCCGGGCCCGGCTCAGGCGGAGCCGGTCTCGGGCCCGCGGCGCGTCTGCTCGCCCGTCACGAGGTAGCGGACCTTGGCGGCCACGGACAGGCCGTGGTCCGTGAACCGCTCCAGGTAGCGCGAGGCGAGGGTGACGTCCGTGGTGGTGGACGGCGTCGCCGACCAGGTGGGGGCGGCGATGGCCCGGAACACCGCGACGTGGTGCTCGTTGACCACCTGGTTGAGTTCATGGATGCGGTCCGCGTGCGCGAGGTCCTGGGTCTCCAGCAGGAGCACCACCTCGTGCGCCACCTCCACGGCGGCGTCCGCCATGGCGGCGAACAGGGGGCGCACGTCCTCCGGGATCGCGAGCTCCGGATACCGCAGGCGGGTCAGCTGCGCCAGGTGTCGGGCAAGGTCGCCCATGCGTTCGAGCGAGGCGCTCATGCGCAGGCTCGCCAGCACGGTGCGCAGGTCCGTGGCCACCGGCGCCTGGAGGACCAGGAGGCGGGCGGCCTGGTCGTCGAGGGCCTCCTGCAGCCGGTCGATCCGGGCGTCTTCCGTGATGACCCCCTCGGCCCCGTGCACATCGGCCGTCTCGAGGGCGGTCCGCGCGTCGATCACGGCACGGTGGACGAGGCGGGCGATCTCCAGCAGGTCGCGACCGAGTCGGGCCAGGTTGGCGCGGTACAGCTCCCGCATGGTGGTCCCTCCCCTCGGTCTTCACACGCTCCCCGACGCCCGCCGTCCGGGTCGGTGGACATCCCACCGTCGCAGGGTCAGGTGAACGCGGCGTGAACGGGGCGTCGACGCCGTCTGATGCGCGGGGATCCGCGGGAGGCGGCGGTCGCACGGGCTACCCTGGGGGCGTGGATCCCGTCATCATCGGCCTGCTCTGCGGCGCGGTCGGACTGCTCATCGGAGTGGCCTCCATGCTGGCCTTCCGCGCGTCCGAGCGCTCCCGCACGGTCGACCTCGCCATCGGGGAGCCCACCCTCGCGCCGGGCACCGCCGAGGTGCTCTCCGTGATCGGCCGCGCGTACGTGGTGGTGGACGCAGTGGACGGCGTGGTGCGGGCGAACCCGTCCGCGTACGCCCTCGGCCTCGTCCGGGGCCACACCCTGGTCCTGGACCCGCTGCGGGAGCTGACCCGCTCCGTGCGGACGGACGGGGTGATCGTGGAGCGCCGCGTGGAGCTGCCGCGCGACCCGCTCGCGCAGTCCACTCTGGTGCTCGAGATGCGCGTGGCCCCCCTGGACGAGGAGTACATCCTCATCCTCGCGGACGACCGCACGGACGCCACCCGCACGGAGGCCATGCGGCACGACTTCGTGGTGAACGTGTCCCATGAGCTCAAGACGCCGGTGGGCGCCATCTCGTTGCTGGCCGAGGCCATCGACGACGCCGCCGACGACGAGGTCGCGGTCCGCCGGTTCGCCACGCGCCTGGGCATCGAGTCCACCCGCCTGACCGCGCTGGTGCAGGACATCATCGAGTTCTCCCGCGTCCAGGCCAAGGACGTGGTCCGCGAGGGCGGGCCCGTCGACCTGAACCGCGTGGTGGCCGAGGCCGTGGACCGACTGCGGCTGACGGCCGAGGCGCGGGACATCCGGCTCAAGGCCGGCGGCCGGGTGGACGCCGTGGTGCACGGGGACGCGGACCAGCTCATGACGGCGGTCCGGAACCTCGTGGACAACGCGGTGCGGTACTCCCCGGACGGGACCACCGTGGGCATCGGCCTGTCCTCGAGGGACGGGCTGGCGCAGATCACGGTCACGGACCAGGGCGTGGGCATCAGCCCCGAGGAGCAGGCCCGCGTCTTCGAGCGGTTCTACCGGGTGGACGGGGCGCGTTCCCGTCAGACCGGCGGCACGGGCCTGGGCCTGAGCATCGTCAAGCACGTGGTCATCAACCACGGCGGCGAGGTGACCCTGTGGTCCCAGCCCGGCCGTGGCTCGACCTTCACCATCCGGCTGCCCGAGTGGGAGGAGCCCGCCGTGCGCGGGGCCGCGCCCGTCGAGCCGCCGGCCACCGAGCGCCGAGGGGGCCGCGCCGCGGTCGCCGCGGACCCGTCCCGTAAGGAGCACAGCGCATGAGCCGGATCCTGATCGTCGAGGACGAGGAGTCCTTCAGCGACCCCCTCTCCTACCTCCTCACCAAGGAGGGGTTCGAGGTGGCGGTCGCCGCCGACGGCAACGAGGGGCTCGAGGAGTTCGACCGCTGCGGTGCGGACCTGATCCTGCTGGACCTCATGCTCCCGGGGATGTCCGGCACGGAGGTGTGCCGCCAGGTGCGGCAGCGCTCCAACGTCCCGATCATCATGCTCACCGCCAAGGACTCCGAGATCGACAAGGTGGTGGGGCTCGAGCTGGGCGCGGACGACTACGTCACGAAGCCGTACTCCTCCCGCGAGCTGGTGGCCCGCGTGCGTGCCGTGCTGCGCCGCCGCGGAGAGCCCGAGGAGCTGATCGCCTCCACCGTGGCCGCGGGGCCGGTCCGCATGGACGTGGAGCGCCACGTGGTGGCCGTGGGCGGCGAGCAGGTGAACCTGCCGCTCAAGGAGTTCGAGCTGCTGGAGATGCTCCTGCGCAACGCGGGCCGTGTGCTCACGCGGGGCCAGCTGATCGACCGCGTGTGGGGGTCCGACTACGTGGGGGACACGAAGACCCTCGACGTGCACGTCAAGCGCCTGCGCTCCAAGATCGAGCCGGACCCCTCGAATCCGCGGCACCTCGTGACGGTCCGCGGCCTGGGCTACAAGTTCGAGGCCTGACCGGCCCCTCCCCGGACGACGTCGGCCCGCCGCCTCCGCAGGGAGGGGCGGGCCGACGTCGTCGGGGCGGGGGACGGGGCGCGCCCCGTCCGGGTCAGTGACCCTCGCCGTAGTGCAGGGTCTCCTGGTCGAGGTGTTCGGTGGAGGGCTGCTGGCCGGCGGGCAGGTACTCGGCGTACTGCTCCTGCGTGGCGGACAGGACCGGGACGGCGACGTCCACAGTGGCGGCGTCGGCGGCGATGGTGCCCTGCGCGTTCTGGCCCGGCCAGACGTTGCGCTCGATCTCCTGCCTGTTCTGCTCGTCCTCGAGGCGCACGGACTGGCCGGCGGGGACCTGGACGGTGGCCTGGCCGCCGTCCTGCAGCGCGATGGTGTACGTCTTGTCCGCGTCCGTGGGGTTCTTCAGCGTGCCGATCAGGCGCGCGGGGCCCGAGGCGCCCTCGCCGACGAGGGCGAGGTTGCGGACCTCCACGAGGTCCGGCTGGGTGACGACGATGCCGTCCGAGGGGCTGTAGGGGATGGCCGTGGCCACCGGGCTCACGGCGGAGCAGCCGGTGGCGCCCAGGAGGGCGGTGAGGGCGAGAGCGCCGGCGGCGATGCGGCGCCGGGCGGGCCGGGAGGCGGCGGACTTCACGGAGGTTCTCCTACAGATGCGGTGACGGAGGCGGGCCCACGGGGGACCCCGGGGACAGGCTACCGCATCGGGGGGTCGGTGCCCGGGGCGAGACGCACGGTCTCCACTACCACATCCATGCCGGAGGACCCTGCACGGACGCGCGGCGTTTCCTGCCCCGTGCTAGAATGGGGCGACTGGAAAGGGGCATTTCACATGGTTTTCGAGGTCGGAGAGACTGTCGTCTATCCCCATCACGGTGCTGCTCGCATCGAGGAGATCAAGACGCGCACCATCAGGGGCGAAGAGAAGATGTACCTCAAGCTGAAGGTGGCGCAGGGGGATCTGACCATCGAGGTGCCCGCAGAGAACGTGGACCTGGTCGGCGTCCGGGACGTCGTGGACTCGGAGGGCCTGGAGCACGTGATCCAGGTGCTGCAGGCCGAGCACGTGGAGGAGCCCACCAACTGGTCGCGCCGGTACAAGGCCAACCTGGAGAAGCTGGCGAGCGGGGACGTGAACAAGGTCGCCGAGGTCGTGCGCGACCTGTGGCGCCGCGACCACGACCGCGGCCTGTCCGCGGGGGAGAAGCGCATGCTGTCCAAGGCCCGCCAGGTGCTCGTCTCGGAGCTCGCGCTGGCCAAGAAGGTCACCGAGGAGGAGGCCGAGGGCATGCTGGACACGGTGCTCGAGGGCTGAGCCCCGGCTGCGCAGTCCCGTGACGACGGCGGGGCGGACCGGCGACGGTCCGCCCCGCCGTCGTCCGTCTTCCTAGGATGGCCGCATGCCCACTGCTCTCGTGATCGCCGCCGCCGGGGCCGGCACCCGCCTCGGCGCGGGCGTGCCCAAGGCCCTCGCCCCGCTCGCCGACGGCCGCCCCCTGCTCGACCACTGCCTCGAGTCGGTCGCCGCCGCCCGGGCGGCCGGCGTCGCACTGGACGCCGTGGTGGTCCTCGTCCCGCCCGCCGAGGCCGACGCGCGGCGGGTCGCCGACATCGTCGCGCGCCATGCGGCGGGCCTGGCCGTCCCCGTGACGTGCGTCCCGGGCGGCGCCGAGCGGGCCGACTCGGTCCGCGCCGGCCTGGCCGCCGCGGACGCCGCCCTGGCCGACGCCGGCCACGCCGCCGGGGCCGGTCCGCGCCGTGTCCTGGTGCACGACGCGGCCCGCGCCTTCACCCCGCCCGCCGTGTTCCGCGCGGTGCAGGACGCCCTCGCGGCCGGCGCGCCCGCCGCGGTCCCGGGGCTGCCGGTGACGGACACGATCAAGACGGTCACGGGGCCGGCGGGGCGCCCCGTCGTCTCGGGCACGCCGGCACGGTCCTCCCTGCGTGCCGTCCAGACCCCACAGGGCTTCGACCTCGACCTCCTCCTGGCCGCCCATGAGCTGGCCCGCACGTCGGCGGAGGCAGACGCGTCCGCCCTCACCGACGACGCCATGGCCATGGAGGCCGCCGGCCACGAGGTGCTGGTGGTCCCCGGGGACGAGGCCTCGTTCAAGGTGACGTCGCCCCGCGACCTCGAGACGGCCGCGGCGCGGCTCGCCGGCCCCGGGCGCGCGGAGTCCGCCCTCCCCGCCGCGGCTGCGCCCGTCCCCGCCCTGCCGCGCACCGGGTTCGGCACGGACGTCCACGCGTGGGCCCCCGAGGACGCCCCGCGCCCACTGTGGCTCGGGTGCGTGGAGTGGCCGGACCAGCGCGGTGTCGCCGCCACCTCGGACGGCGACGTCGCCGCGCACGCCGCCTGCAACGCCCTGCTCTCCGCCGCCGGCCTGGGTGACCTCGGCGCCGTCTTCGGCGTGGACCGCTTCGAGATGCGCGGGGCCACGGGCGCGGCGATGCTCGCGCACGTCGCGGGCCTGGTCGAGGCCGCCGGCTTCCGGATCGGCAACGTGGCCGTGCAGGTGGTGGCGCCGCGGCCCAAGGTGGGCACCCGGCGGGGGGAGATGGAGGCGGCCATGTCCGCGGCGCTCGGCGGCGCCCCGGTGTCCGTCTCGGCGGCCACGACGGACGGGCTCGGGTTCATCGGCCGGGGCGAGGGGCTCGTGGGGTTCGCGACGGCGCTGGTGGCCCCGATCCCCTGACCCGCGCCGGCGGCCCCCGCCCGGCTCCGGCCCGCACGCCCCCGCACCCCTGCCACTAGGCTGGGCGGGACCCCGTCCCACGACCGTCCGGAAGGACAGCGCCCCCATGGTCCAGCGCTTCTACGACACCCGCACCGCCGAGATCCGGGACTTCGTGCCGCTCGTGCCCGGCCAGGCGTCGGTCTACTACTGCGGGGCCACGGTGCAGGGGATGCCGCACGTGGGGCATGTGCGCAGCGCGATCGTCTTCGACACCCTGATCCGCTGGCTCGAGGCCACCGGCCTGCGGGTCACCTCGGTCCGCAACGTCACGGACATCGACGACAAGATCCTCGACCGCTCCGCCGCCTCCCACGCGGACGGGTTCGAGGCCAGCCACCTGTACCCCGCCGCGGAGCCGTGGTGGGCGCTCGCCTTCCGCTTCGAGAAGGCGTTCGACGCCGCCTACCTCGCCCTGGGCGTGCGCCGGCCCACCTACGAGCCCCGCGCCACGGGCCACGTCCCGGAGATGTTCGCGCTGATCGAGCGTCTGATCGAGCGCGGCCACGCCTACCCCGCGCAGGACGGCTCGGGGGACGTGTACTTCGACGTGCGCTCCTGGGAGCGCTACGGCGAGCTCACCCGCCAGCGCGTAGAGGACATGCAGGACGCCCCGGACGCGGACCCGCGCGGCAAGCGCGACCCCCGCGACTTCGCCCTGTGGAAGGGGGCCAAGGACGGCGAGCCCGCCACCGCCGTGTGGACCTCCCCGTGGGGCGCGGGCCGTCCCGGCTGGCACCTCGAGTGCTCGGCCATGTCCACCAAGTACCTCGGCGCGGAGTTCGACATCCACGGCGGCGGGCTGGACCTGCGCTTCCCGCACCACGAGAACGAGCTGGCCCAGTCCGCGGCCGCCGGGGACGGCTTCGCCCGGTTCTGGCTGCACAACGGCCTGGTCACCTACGGCGGGGAGAAGATGTCCAAGTCCGTGGGCAACACCATCTCCCCGGAGGAGATGCTCCAGCTGGCCCGCCCCAAGGCCGTCCGCTACTTCCTGGGCCAGGCCCACTACCGCTCGCAGCTGGACTACCGTCCCGGCGCCCTGGACGAGGCGGCGGCGGCCGTCGAGCGCATCGAGGGCTTCGTGGCGCGCGCCACGGCCGCCCACGGCGTCCCCGAGCTCACGTCCCCGCTGGCCGAGCACGTCCCCGCCGCCTTCCGTGCCGCCCTGGAGGACGACCTCGCCGTCCCCCAGGCGCTCGCGGCCCTGCACGAGGCCGTCCGGGCTGGCAACTCCGCGCTCGCGGCCGGGGACGACGACGCCGCCCGGGCCCGCCTGGCCGAGGTCGCCGCCATGACGGCGGTCCTGGGCCTCGACGACGTCCCCGAGCCCGGTGCCGCCGGCGGGGGCCCCGAGGCCGCCGCGCTCGA
This sequence comes from Micrococcus lacusdianchii, assembly GCF_023155805.1. Classification (GTDB taxonomy): domain Bacteria; phylum Actinomycetota; class Actinomycetes; order Actinomycetales; family Micrococcaceae; genus Micrococcus; species Micrococcus lacusdianchii. The sequence continues at coordinate 45,749 of NZ_JAKNUW010000015.1, forward strand.
CGCGCTGGTCCGCTTCCAGATCGAGGCCCGCGCCCAGGCCCGCGCGGACAGGGACTGGGCCACCGCGGACCGGATCCGGGACGCCCTGGCCGCGGCCGGCGTGGTGGTGGAGGACGGCGCCGCGGGCGCCGCCTGGCACCTGGCCGACTGACGGCGGGGCCCGGCGTCCGTCCGGGCGGCCCGCCTAGACTGGGGCCGATCCGCGGAGCGGCCGACGTCGTCGTGCCGACGCCCCGCCCCCTCGCCCCCTGACCTCAGGAGTCCTCCCATGTCCACCGCACCCCGCTCCGGCGGTTCCCGCAAGCCCAAGGGGAAGAAGGGCCCCTCCAAGGGCACCGGCGGCCACGGCCGCAAGGCGCTCGAGGGCAAGGGCCCCACGCCCAAGGCCGAGGACCGCGTCTACCACAAGGCGCACCGGGCCAAGCAGCTCGCCGAGCGCTCCGCCGCCCGGCGCGGCCCCGTCCGGGACCAGGTGCGCGGCCGCGTGAAGCTCACGGACGAGACGGTCTCGGGCCGCAACCCCGTGCTGGAGGCCCTGCGCGCCGGCATCCCGGCCAAGACCCTGCACGTGGCCGTGCGCATCGAGGTGGACGACCGCGTCAAGGAGGTCCTGCGTCTGTGCGCCGAGGGGTCCATCCCCGTGCTCGAGGCCACCAAGCCGGAGCTGGACCGGCTCTCCGGAGAGGCCGTGCACCAGGGCCTGGTGCTGCAGATCCCGCCGTACCGGTACGCGGACGCGCTCGAGCTGGGCCGCGAGACCATCGAGAAGCAGGCCAAGGGGCATCTGCGCACCGCGCCCCTGCTGATCGCACTCGACGGCATCACCGACCCGCGCAACCTCGGCGCCATCATCCGCTCGGCGTCCGCGTTCGACGCGGACGGCGTGATCGTCCCCGAGCGCCGCTCCGTGGGCGTCACCGCGACGGCCTGGCGCACCTCCGCCGGTGCCGCTGCGCGCGTGCCGGTGGCCCAGGCGGGCAACCTCAACTCCACGCTCGTGGACCTGCACCGGATGGGGTACTTCGTCCTCGGGCTCGACGGCGGCGGGGACGTCTCCCTGCCCGGCCTCGCCCTGTCCTCGGAGCCGCTCGTGCTCGTGGTGGGGGCCGAGGGCAAGGGCCTGTCGCGCATGGTGCGCGAGCACTGCCAGCAGATCGTGTCCATCCCGATCCAGTCGGAGATGGAGTCGCTCAACGCCTCCATGGCCGTGGGCATCTCGCTGTACGAGATCGCGGTGGGGCGCGCGGGCGGGCGCTGACTCCGCCCTGCGGCGACAGTTCGTCCAGGGCGGGGCCCTGACCGACCGCCTCGGCGGCAGTTCGTCTGCCGGGGTGGGACCGGGGAGTCCGTTCCTCCGTGATGCCTGCGTCACAATTGTGGGTGGTGCACGTCACGTCGCACACTGGTGCGCATCGCACGGGGCCTCGCGCCCCCGTGGACCGCATCCCGCACCAGGACCACAGAGGTACCCCAGAAGCACCGCACCCTCCGTCTCACCGCCGGCCTCGCCGTCGCCCTCCTCGGCCTCACCGCATGCGGTGACGGCGGCTCCGCCGGAGGAGCCTCCTCCTCCGCCGCCGGCGGCGGAGAGGGCAAGGAGTACACGGTCGGCATCAACCAGCTGATCTCCCACCCGGCCCTCGACGGCGCCCGCACGGGATTCCAGTCCGCCTTCGAGGACGCCGGTCTGACGGTGACCTTCGACGAGCAGAACGCCCAGGGCGACCAGGGCACCGCCACCTCGATCGCCTCCACCTTCGCGTCCTAGGACGTGGACCTCGTGGCCGCCATCGCCACCCCCGCCGGTCAGGCGACCGCCACCGCGGTGACCGACAAGCCGGTCGTGTTCATGGCCGTGACCGACCCGGTCGGCGCACAGCTCGTGGACTCGGAGGAGAAGCCGGGCGGCAACGTCACCGGTATGTCGGACCGCAACCCGGTCAAGGAGCAGCTGCAGCTGCTCAAGGACGTGGACCCCGAGGCGACCACCGTCGGCATCGTCTGGAACTCCGGCGAGTCCAACTCGAAGGTCCAGGTGGACCAGGCGAAGGAGGCCGGCGAGGAGCTGGGACTGGAGATCAAGGAGGCCACGATCACCAACTCCTCCGAGGTCCAGCAGGGCGTCGAGTCCCTGAAGGGCGTGGACGGCATCTACGTGCCCACGGACAACGCCGTGGTGTCCGCCCTCGAGTCCGTGATCGCCTTCGGCGAGGCCAACCAGGTGCCCGTCGTCTCCGCGGACACCGACTCGGTGGAGCGCGGCGCGCTGGGCACCTACGGCATCGACTACGAGGAGCACGGCCGCCAGGCCGGCGAGATGGCCGTGAAGATCCTCAAGGACGGCCAGAACCCGGGCGACATCCCCGTCGGCTTCGCCGCGGAGGACTCCCTCGAGCTGGTGCTGAACCAGGAGGCCGCGGGCAAGTACGGCGTCGAGCTGCCGCAGGAGCTCGTCGACCGCGCCGACGAGGTCATCGGCGACTGACCCGCCCCGGACGACCCCGGCGGGCGCCGTCGTCGTCCCCCTCCCGCCGTGCCGCACCGGCCCCGGACGCCGCCGCGTCCGGGGCCGGTCCACGGCCCGCCTCCTCGTCCCGGCCCGCGGGCCGCCTGAAAGGACCCCCATGATCACCGCTGTGGAGCTCGGCCTCATCTACGCCGTGATGGCGCTCGGCGTCTACCTCACCTTCCGCATCCTCGACTTCCCCGACCTCACGGTGGACGGCTCGTTCACCACCGGCGCCGCCACGGCCGCCGTGCTCATCACGAACGGCGTCCCCGTGGCCGCGGCGATGCTGGCCGCGTTCGTGGTGGGCTGCCTCGCGGGCCTCGTCACGGGCCTGCTGCACACCAAGGGCCGGATCGACGGCCTCCTCGCGGGCATCCTGACGATGATCGCGCTGTACTCCGTCAACCTGCGCATCATGGGCAGGGCGAACGTGCCGCTGCTGGGCGAGGACACGCTGTTCCGCTCCCTTGCAGACCTGGGCCTGGCCAGGAACCTGGGCTCTGTGCTCGTGCTGCTCGCCGGCGTCGTGCTCATCAAGCTGGTGCTGGACTGGTTCCTGCACACGGACCTGGGGCTGGCGCTGCAGGCCACCGGCGACAACGAGGAGATGATCCGCTCGTACGGCGTCTCCACGGACCGCATGAAGATCCTCGGCCTCATGCTCTCGAACGGCCTCGTGGGCCTGTGCGGCTCCCTCATGGCGATGTACCAGGGCTTCGCGGACATCAGCATGGGCATCGGCCTGATCCTCGTGGGCCTGGCCTCGGTGATCGTGGGACAGGCGATCTTCGGCCGCCGCACGGTGTTCCTCGCCACCCTCGCCGTGATCGTGGGCGCCGTGGTCTACCGCCTCATCATCCAGCTCGCTCTGAACGCCGGCCTGAACCCGAATGACATGAAGCTCATCTCGGCCGCCCTCGTGGTGCTGGCCCTGCTGCTGCCCCGCTTCGGCCTCGCCCGCCGGCTCTCGCTGCGCACCCCGAAGACCGCGGACACGCCCACCGCCGCTCCCGCCGTGGGGAGCGCCGATGTCGAGATGCAGCGAAGAGTTCACACGACGCGCGGTGAACTCTTCGCATATCAGGCGGGATCCGGTCGGCGTGAAATCTGGGTGTCCCGGTGGGCGCTCCCGCGCGCCCCAGGGCCCGCCAGAAACGTACGGGCGGCTGCCGCTCTGGCGGGTCGGTTGTGGCGAGTCATGTGGCGGGCGGACAGGGTCGGATGTGGCGCGCACGGCGCATGGCGGGGTCCCTCGCCACAAACGACCGATTGCGCGGCCCCCGAGGATGAGGCTGGGTGGCTTCCTTCCCTATGCGTGAGATGAGGCCAGAGCAGTAGGTGGGTCTGCATCTCCGGGGCACCTGAGATGCTGTGCAAAGAAGATGTTGGTGGCCGAGGCCCAGTGGCATCCAAGCGAGAGGTAGGCAGCAGATGAAGGCTCAGTACACCCATGGGCGACCTGTGGATGAAAGCGGCGTGCGTGAGATGTTCACGCGGGTGGCGAAACGCTACGACGTCGGAAACGCGTTGATGACCCTTGGGATGAGCGGACGGTGGCGCCGAGAGATCCAACGGCGAGCCCGCGTGATGCCCGGCAACGTGGTGTTGGACCTGGCCACGGGGACCGGGCAACTGGCCGTCGATGCGTTGCGCGCCCAGCCCTCAGCCCAAGTTATCGGAGCGGACCTGACGCCAGCCATGCTGGACATCGCGAAACAGCGTCATCCGGGCAGCTCAATCGCGTGGGTCTGTCTGGATGCCCATGCCCTTCCGTTTGACGACAGCACAGTGGACGTCATCACCCACGGCTATCTCCTGCGCTACCTGGACTTGCATGCTGGGCTGGCCGAGCAGTTCCGAGTCCTTACCCCAGGTGGTCGCCTGGTCGCTCTGGATACCTCACCGGGCGCGGCCGGGATCATAGGCCGCATCGCGTCATCAGCCACAACCTTCTGGCCGCGATTGGTCGGACGGTTCATTGGGCAGACGGCCGAGGACTACCAGTTCTTGCAGGACTCCTCGCTGGCGTTTCACTCTCCAGCGGTGATTGCCCGGGCCCTGGAAGAAGTCGGCTTCGAGGGATGCGGTTCCAAGTCCTACCTCGGGGGGATGCTCGCCGTTTGTTGGGGACAGAAGCCCACGCTCTGACCCTCGGGTGCGCTGAGCAGGTACATCGCTCGGTGCCCCTCGTGGCGCAATTCATCTAACGGGGTACGGCTGGGAGGACGGCTGGCGTCTATCCCGACATCGCTAACCGGACGACGTTGTCCTGGTGAGAGTTGTGACTTCGATTGGGGCGCGGCCCAAACGACCGATTGTGCGCTTCGTCGGTAGTGCGACGGACGCCTGACGGCGTCAGATCACGTGCTCAGAAGTCTGAGTCCGTTAGCTCAAGCCGTACCCACAACTCCGCAGCCTGATCGGGTTCAAGCCAGGAGACGTCGTACCCGATCGTGTCTCCGCCGAACTCCACTACGGTGATGGGAAAGAGGCCGAAAATCCGAAGTTGACGCTTGCGTGCTGGGTTGACGGGGCCCGTGAAGGTTCCCGCGTCCAGCTCTCGAACAGTCATCCACCCCGGGCCGTAGTCGTGCTCTGTTGGTTCCTTGCGACCGTCTGGCCAGACCATGATGAACGAGGGTCGCGGCTCACCGCGTCCGCGGAACCCCGCTCGCCCCGTGATCCTGCCTGCCAGATAGGCGCGGAGCTGGCCGTCGACGCGTAGTTCGGCGAGGCCGTGATCGTAGGACGTCAGCTCGGGGTCGAGGGGCGTGTAGTCGTCTATTGCCATGGCGTCAGTATGAGGGTCGGCTAGGCGCAGGATGACGGCGTCTCGGAGCGCTGTGTGGGTGTCGGTTGGCATTGCGGGCACGACTTCTACGCGCTCGGGAAACGGGGAAGGGGCCCGGCGTGGTGTCGAGCGTTGTGGCAGAGATTCATCTGGCCGAAAACGACCGAATGTGCCGCGGGCGCGCATCTCTATTCCGCCCGCGCGCAAGGCGGTTCGGATGAGCCTGTCAGGCAGCAGGTAGTTGGAATCGCTCCATGGGCATGGTGGCCAGGTCGCGGAGATACCCGCCCTGTCGTGCGTCTGCGTAGGCCGCGTCCTCGTTGTCCTCGAGCGCCCAGGTGCCTTCTTCCCAGGCCATGTGGTCTAGCGCTGCGGGCCAGAGCTTCCGTTCGGTTGAGGTGAGTGAGATGTGTCGAGCATAGGAAGAGTAGAAGTCGTTCCACTCCTGTGCGGTCATCATCCGAGCCGGAGCTGACGGTGACTCGTTGTGGAGAAGCACTACTGCCATGGCCAGGTCGAAGAGTCGCGGTTCCCAGCCCCCGTTGTCTGGGTCAACTACCGTGGGGCCGCTGGCGCTGAAGATCACGTTCGCGGCCTTGTAGTCGCTCGTTACGCTCGCATAGGGCAAGGCGTGTTCGTCATCGGCGGCTCGCAATGCGGGCAATGAGTGGTCCCACCAGCGGTCCGCGAGGGAGTGGAGGGCCGCGAGGGACTTAGGGCGTGTCTGAGAATAGATGCACGAGTCAGCTGAGACCCTGGGGACATGTCCCGGTTCCAGATGCTCTCTGACACCCAATGGGAGTTGATCGCCCCGATGCTCCCGACCCGGACCGGCCGCGCC
>NZ_JAKNUW010000016.1 GCF_023155805.1 Micrococcus lacusdianchii
CGGGCCGCCGGGGCGCGGGGCCTGGGCCCTCGGCTGCGCCGGGGCCTGGGCCCTCGGCTGCGCCGGGGCCTGGGCCCTCGGCTGTGCCCGAGCCGCCGGGGCGGGAGCCTCGGGGGCGGCCGGGGCGGGGGCCGGCTTCTGACCCGGCTTGGGTGCCGTGCCGGGGGTGGGAGTGGCCTTCTGGCCGGGTTTGGGGCCCTGGCCGGTCTTCGGGGCGGGGGCCCCGGACGCCGGCTTGCCCTGGGCCGGGCCACCGGAGGTCGGAGAGCCCTTGGCGGCGCCGGCGTAGGCGCCGCGCAGCTTCTTCACCACGGGGGGCTCGATGGTGGAGGAGGCGGAGGAGACGAACTCCCCCATGTCCTTGAGGGTGCTCAAGGCCTCCTTCGAGGTGATGCCGAGCTCCTTGGCGAGCTCATGGACGCGGACCTTTGCCACGGTTCTCCTGTTCTGGCCTCGCGGGCCGCCGGAGCCGTGGGGCGCCGGTCAGCGCGTCGCGAGACCGTTGACGTCTGTCCAGGCCGTCGCGCCCGCCGTCGTGGCGCGCGCGTCACGGCCTGCCTGATAGCAGGGGGTGAAGTTCATCGCTGGGCACTCATGCTTCAGTGCTCATCGGGTACGCATCAGATCTCTGACCCGCCTTCATCTGTCGGTCTGTCAGCCGGTGCGGCGTGCTCCGTCCCACCCGGCCCCTGCGGGGCACCGGGGGTGGCCCGCGGCTCCGCCATGAGTCCGCCGGGATCCACGGGGCCACGGAAGGCCCGGTGGAACGCACGACGACGCAGGGCAAGCTGCAGGCACTCCGGTCCGGGGTGCACCCAGGCACCTCGTCCGGGACGGCGTCGGCTCCGGTCCCACACGACGGATGGGGGTTCCGTCGACGGGTCCAGTGCCACGCGCACCAGCTCTGTCCGGTCCACCTCGGCGCGACACCCGACGCAGGTGCGCACGACCGTCCTGGACGTCATGCGTTCAGCCTCCTGCGGGCGCCGGAACGAGGATGGACCTCAGCCATCCTAGCGCGTCCGCCGCTCCGCAGGGCTCAGGACTGCCCGGGCGCGGCCTCGGCGGGGGCCTCGCCCTCCTGCGGGGCGTCGCCGACGATGTCGATGCGCCACCCGGTCAGGCGGGCGGCCAGGCGGGCGTTCTGCCCTTCCTTGCCGATGGCCAGGGAGAGCTGGTGCTGGGGCACGGTCACGCGCGCGGAGTGCTGCGCCTCGTCCAGGATCTCCACCGCGACGGTCTGGGCCGGGGACAGGGCGTGGGCGATCATCTCGGCGGGGTCGTCCGAGTGCTCGACGATGTCGATCTTCTCCCCGCCGAGCTCGGCCATCACGGCCCGCACGCGGGTGCCCATCTCACCGATCGCGGCGCCCTTGGGGTTCACGCCGGCGCGGGTGGCCCGGACGGCCATCTTGGTGCGATGTCCGGCCTCGCGGGCCAGGGCGGTGATCTCCACCACGCCCTCGGAGATCTCGGGGACCTCGAGGGCGAACAGGCGGCGCACGAGGTCCGGGTGCGAACGGGAGAGCGTGACGGAGGGGCCCTTGGGGCCGCGCGTGGCCGAGATGATCACGGCGCGCAGCCGGCGGCCGTGACGGTACTCCTCACCCGGGACCTGCTCCGGCGGAGGCAACACGGCCTCGAGGGAACCGAGGTCCACCTGGACCATGTGCCGGTGGGTGCCCTGCTGGATGACGCCGGAGACGAGCTCGCCCTCGCGGTCCTTGAACTCCCCCAGGACCTTCGCGTCGTCCGCGTCCCGCAGGCGCTGGAAGATCACCTGCCGTGCGGTGGAGGCGGCGATCCGGCCGAAGCCGTTGGGGGTGTCGTCGAACTCGCCCACCCGCGTGCCGTCGTCGTCCACCTCGGGCGCCCACACCGTCACATGGCCGGTGGTGCGGTCCAGCTCCACGCGGGAGCCGCGGATGGCGCCGGGGGTGCGCTGGTAGGCCATCAGCAGGGCCTGCTCGATGGCCGGCACGAGCTGGTCCAGGGGGATGTCCCGCTCCGCGACCAGCATGCGCAGCGCGCTCATGTCGATGTCCAACTCAGGCCTCCGTGTGCTTTGCCGTGTCCGATGCCCCGGGGCCGTCGGCGTCCTGGGCGGTGGACCACTCTACCTGGACGCGTCCGGGGCCGAGCCGGTCGAAGGGCACGTGCTCGGCGGGCAGCACCGTGGGACGCATCCCCTTCTTGGCGCCGGCCCGGACGGTCTGCAGCTCGACGCCCACCGGCTCTACGGCGAGCACGCGCGCGGTGACGGGCAGCGCGCGGTCGATGCTCACCTCCACGAGGCGGCCCACGGCCCGGGACCAGTGGCGCGGCTCCGTCAGCGGTCGGTCGACGCCGACCGTGCCGACCTCGAGCAGGTACTCCCCCGTCCCGACGCCGGGCACGTCCGCTCCCTGGGCGTCGAGGGCGGCGGAGACCAGGCCGGAGAGCTCGGCGACCTCGTCCAGGCTGAGCCCGTCCGTGCCCTCGGCGCGGTCCACGAGGACCTCCACGGTGGGCGTGGCCGCGGCACCCGCCACCCGCACGGACTCCACCACGACGTCCCGGTGTGCGAGCGCGTCCGCGATCAGGGCCTCCAGTTCGGTGGGGGCGGCGGGGGCGGTCTCCGGGGTGCGGTCCATGGGTCCTCCAGGCGGGGTCGGGCGGGTCGGGGCGCCGCGGTCCGCGGCACGGCCACTGTACGCGGGCCGCCGCGGGCGCGTCAGGCCGCCAGCGGGACCAGAACGTCCCACCCCAGGCGCAGGATCAGCGCGGCGACCACCGTCAGGAACACGACGCGGATGAAGCCGGTGCCGCGGGCGATCGCCATGCGGGCGCCGACGTAGCCGCCGGTGAGGTTCGCCAGGCCGAGCAGGAGCCCCAGCCCGAGCACCGCGTGGCCGGCGGGGAGGAAGAAGGCCAGCGCCCCGAGGTTGGTGGCGAGGTTCACGATCTTGGCCTTCGCAGAGGCCTGCAGGAAGTCGTAGCCCAGCACCCCCACCAGGCCCAGGATGAGGAACGTGCCCGTGCCGGGGCCGAGCACGCCGTCGTAGAAGCCGACGACGCCGCCCACCGCCAGGGCCCGCACGGCATGGGCGGCACCGGTGTGCCGCAGGCCCTGGGTCAGGCCCATCTGCGGACGCAGCGCCGTCACCGCGAACACCGCCACGAGCGCGACCAGGATCACGGGCCGGATCACCGCGGCGGGCAGCACCGTGGCCACCACGGCGCCGCCCAGGCTGCACACCAGGGCGATGCCGGCCATGGGCAGCGCCGTGCGCAGGTCCGGGCGCACCCGGCGCGTGTACGTGGCGGCGGACACCGCCGTCCCGAAGACCGAGCCCATCTTGTTGGTGGCCAGCGCCTGGACCGGACTCAGCCCCGGCACCAGGAGCAGCACCGGCAGCTGCAGCAGCCCGCCGCCGCCGACCACGGCGTCGATCCAGCCGGCCGCGAACCCCGCGGCCAGCACCAGCAACACGAGGCCGAGGGTGAGCTCGACGGGTCCGAACAGGTCCATGGCCGGCGGGCGTCCGGGTCAGCCCTGCGGGCGCACGACGGCCAGCACCTCGGCCGCGGCGGAGTCCACGCGGATCGGCCGGGAGTCGCCCGTGGCCCGGTCCTTGAGCTCGAGCTCGCCGTCGGCCAGGCCCCGGCCGACCACCACCGCCGTGGGCACGCCGATCAGCTCGTTGTCCTTGAACTTCACGCCGGGGCTGACCTTGGGGCGGTCGTCCACGAGCACCGTCAGGCCCTCGGCCTCCAGCTCGGCGGCCAGCGCGAGCGCGGCCGCCACGCCGTCCTCCCCCTTGGTGGCGACGACCACGTGCACGTCCGCGGGGGCGACCGCGCGGGGCCAGACCAGGCCCTTCTCATCGTGGTAGCGCTCGGCGATCGCGGCGACGGCGCGGGTCACGCCGACGCCGTAGGAGCCCATGGACACCACGACCTGCTTGCCGTTCTCGTCCAGGACCGTCAGGTCCAGCGCCTCGGCGTACTTGCGGCCCAGCTGAAAGATGTGGCCCATCTCCATGCCGCGGCGCGCGTGCAGCGGGCCCGAGCCGTCCGGTGCGGGGTCGCCCTCGCGTACCGCGGTGGCCTCCAGGACGCCGTCCCAGTGGAAGTCACGGCCGGCGACGAGGCCGAACACGTGCTGCTGGGCGGCGTTCGCGCCCGTGATCCACACGGTGCCGGGGGCGACGCGCGGGTCCACGAAGAACGGCAGGCCGGACGTGGAGCCCTCGGCGCCCAGGACGGGCACCCCCTCCACCGCACCGGCCGAGGAGGGGCCGATGTAGCCCTTGACGAGGGTCGGGTGCTGCTCCAGGTCCTCCGCCGTGGCGGCCTCGAGCGTGGGCTCGCCGACGACGCCGAGGGCCGGGCCCACCGACGCCTCGAGGCGCTTGAGGTCCACCTCGCGATCACCGGGCACGGCGACGACGAACTGGCGGCGCTCGCCGCCGTCCACGACCGCCGTCAGGACGACGCACTTGAGCGTGTCCGCGGCCCCCCACGCGCGGTCCCCGCGGGGCTGCAGGGAATTCGCCACGTCCACGAGCGCGGCGATGGTGGTGGAGTCCGGGGTGTCCTTCACCTCGGCGGCCGGCAGGCCCGCCATCTGCTCCTCGGTCAGGGGCGCGGGGGCCACGGTGGTGACGGCCTCCACGTTGGCCCGGTAGCCGCCGTCGGACTCCACGAAGGTGTCCTCCCCGACCTCGGTGGGATGCAGGAACTCCTCCGAGCGGGAGCCGCCCATGGCGCCCGAGGTGGCCTTCACCGGCACGACCTCGAGGCCGAGGCGCTCGAAGATGCGCAGGTAGGCCGCGCGGTGCGCGTCGTACGCCTCCTCCAGGCCGGCGTCGTCCACGGTGAAGGAGTAGGAGTCCTTCATGACGAACTCGCGGCCGCGCAGCAGCCCCGCGCGCGGCCGGGCCTCGTCGCGGTACTTCGTCTGGATCTGGTACAGGTACGCCGGCAGGTCCTTGTAGGACGAGTAGAGGTCCTTCACCAGGAGGGTGAACATCTCCTCGTGCGTGGGCGCCAGCAGGTAGTCGTTCTCCTTGCGGTCCTTCAGGCGGAACAGGCCGTCGCCGTACTCGTCCCAGCGGCCGGTGGCCTCGTAGGGCTCACGGGGCAGCAGCGCCGGGAAGTGGACCTCCTGGCCGCCGATCGCGTCCATCTCCTCGCGGATGACGGCCTCCACCCTCGCCAGCACCTTCAGCCCCAGCGGCAGCCAGGTGTAGATGCCGGGAGCCGCGCGGCGGATGTAGCCCGCGCGCACCAGCAGCCGGTGGCTGGCCACCTCGGCGTCGGCCGGGTCGTCCCGCAGGGTCCGCAGGAACAGGGTGGACATGCGCAGGGGCATGGGTGGGCCTCCTTCGGGCGCCGGGTGGGGTGCGCGGCGGACGTGCGGCCGCGCCGTGGTGGCCCGATCCTATCGGCCGTCAGTACAGGACGGTGGCGAACGTGCCCCGCTGTTCGAACCCCACCCGCGCGTACGTGCGCAGCGCCGGGGTGTTGAACGCGTTGACGTAGAGGCTCACGCGGGGGGCGCGGCGCTCGATCAGTCGGACGGCCTCGGCCATGGCGGGCACCGCGAGGCCGCGGCCGCGGTGCCCCGGGTGGAGCCAGACGCCCTGGATCTGGGCGCAGCGGGAGGAGAGCAGGCCGATGTCCGCCTTGAACAGCACCCCCGAGGTGGGGTCCCCGTCCACGGGCAGGCCCGGGGCGTGCATCACCCGCCCGTCGACCACCAGGCGCCGCACCCGGTCACGGTACTGGGCCGCGCCCGTGAGGAACGGGGAGAAGCCGAGCTCCTCCTCGAACATCGCGGCACTGGCCGGCAGCACCGCGTCCAGGTCCTCCGGCGTCGCGGGGAGCACGCCGACGCACGAGACCGCCTCGCCGGGGGACGTCGCGCGCCGCTCCCCCAGCACGAGCAGGGGCTGGTCCCCACGGACGGTGCGCGGGCGGTGGCCGGCGGCGCGCAGCGCCGCACCGATCGGCAGGACCGCCGACGCCGGACCGTACACGGAGGCGAACCGGCGGCGCAGGGAGGCGACGGCGGCCGCGAGGGCCGGGACGTCGTCGTCGTGCCCGGCCACGGGGACCACGGTGGAGCCCACCCAGACGGCGGAGCGGAGCTCACCGGGTTGGGCCGGGTCCTCCGCGCCGAGGAACAGAGTGCCGTCCGCGCCGCCGCGGGGCCCGGCCAGGCGGCCGGCCTCGAGGAGGGATTCGACGTAGACGTTCACCACCGGGTCCCGCGCCACGAGGGCGACGAGCGCCGCGGTGTCCGCATCCGTCAGCAGACGGACCCGGCCATCGGAGGCGGCGCGGACGTCCCGGTCAGTGGACGGAGACCGTCGGGGCACCGGCGGCAGGCGCCTCACCGCCGTCCTCCTGGTGGCCCATCTCGGCCGCGATGCGGCGGGCCTCCTCGACGAGGGTGTCCACGATCTGGTCCTCGGGGACGGTGCGGATGACCTCGCCCTTGACGAAGATCTGCCCCTTGCCGTTGCCGGAGGCGACGCCGAGATCCGCCTCGCGGGCTTCGCCCGGGCCGTTCACGACGCAGCCCATGACGGCCACGCGCAACGGGACGGTGACGTCCTTGAGTCCCTCGGTGACCTCCTCGGCCAGGGTGTAGACGTCCACCTGAGCGCGGCCGCACGAGGGGCAGGACACGATCTCCAGCTTGCGCTCCCGCAGGTTCAGCGACTGCAGGATCTGCAGGCCGACCTTGATCTCCTCGACCGGCGGGGCGGAGAGGGACACGCGGATGGTGTCCCCGATGCCCTTGCCGAGCAGGTAGCCGAACGCGGTGGCGGACTTGATGGTGCCCTGGAACGCGGGACCGGCCTCGGTCACGCCGAGATGCAGCGGCCAGTCGCCCTGCTCCGCCAGCAGCTCGTAGGCGCGGGCCATGATCACCGGGTCGTTGTGCTTCACCGAGATCTTGAAGTCCTTGAAGCCGTGCTCCTCGAACAGCGACGCCTCCCACACGGCCGACTCCACGAGGGCCTCCGGCGTGGCCTTGCCGTGCTTCTGCAGCAGGCGCGGGTCCAGGGACCCGGCGTTGACCCCGATGCGCAGCGACGTGCCGTGCTCGGTGGCCGCCTGGGCGATCTCCTTGACCTTGTCGTCGAACTTCTTGATGTTGCCCGGGTTCACGCGCACGGCGCCGCAGCCGGCCTCGATCGCGGCGAACACGTACTTCGGCTGGAAGTGGATGTCCGCGATCACCGGGATGGTGGACTGCCGCGCGATGACCTTGAGGGCGTCGGCGTCCTTGTCCGTGGGGCAGGCCACGCGCACGATGTCGCAGCCGGCCGCGGTGAGCTCGGCGATCTGCTGGAGCGTGGCGCCGATGTCGTGCGTCTTGGTGGTGGTCATGGACTGCACCGAGACCTGGTGCTGCGAGCCCACGCCCACGCGCCCCACCTGGATCTGCCGGGTGGGCCGACGGGGGGCCAGCACGGGCGGCGGGGCGGACGGCATTCCAAGGCTCACAGGCACGGGGCGCTCCTCACGAGGGGGTCGAGGCTTCCGGCACGGCCGCCGGACGTCCCGCCCAGTCTAGGCGCCGGGGGCCACACCCCCACAGGCGGGCCCCCGGCGTCGGTCTCACTGGTAGGACACGAACCAGGGCTTGGGCTCGACCTCGAAGGTCTCCTGGGGGGTGAACGTGGGGGTGTCCTCGTCGATGAAGTTCTTCCAGCCCATGAAGAAGTGCTCCGGCAGCTCCTTGATGAGCCACTCCCAGGTGTTGAACTTCAGCTCGGGATGGCCGTGGCCGTCCGCGTGCAGGACGAACGCGAGCCCCTCGCGGTCCACGATCTGCTCGCGCTGCTCGATCATGGTCAGCCGGAACCGGTGGAGCATGAACACCTTCTCCGGAAGCGACTCGCGGGCCACGAGGTCCGCCAGCCACGCGCTCGTGGCGTTGACCTCGGCGCCGGTGACCTGGCCGATGTCCCGCATGTGCTTCTGGCCCGTACGCAGCCGCCACTCCGGGTCCAGGGCGAGGCCCACATGGGGCTGGACGAGCAGGTCCTCGATGCGCTTGGCCTGGGTGAGGAAGTCCTCGAACCCGGTCTGCAGGTCCAGCACCACGTGGACGCCGGCCTCGCCCGCCCCGGTGACCCACTCCTCCAGCCGCTCCCTGTCCACCGGCCGCGAGTACGCCCCCTGCGGGCCGGGGTCGGCGGTGGCCATGGTGGTGATCATCTCGAACGCCGGCTGCACCGGCTCCTCGGAGAAGGGCTGGTAGGAGGCCGCGAGGTCCTTGACCCGCTCGATGCTCGCCTGCAGGTCCTGCTCGCCGAGAACGCCCAGCTGGGGCACCCCGGGAGTGCCGTAGAGGGCCACCAGTCGCCGTGCGGGGAACACCTGGCGGCCACCGCCCGGCAGCTCGGCCTGCGCGGGGGTGGGGGTCGCCGTGGCCGTCGCCAGCGGGGAGGTGGACGTGGTGGAGCCCACCGACGTGGAGGGAGCGGAGCCGTCCGACGGGCCCGCCTTCACCGCGGACTCCTCCTGGGCGCCGCAGCCCACGAGCGCGGCGGTCAGTCCACCCAGACCCAGCAGGGCCGATCGGCGGGAGAGGGCAGGGCCCGGTGTAGGCAAGAAAGACGTTGATGGTATGGAGCAAATCTATGACGCCCAAGTCACGGTCACATCACGGAGAGCCCCAGGCCAGGCGCGGCTTGGGGCCGCGCGGATCCCGGGTCAGAACATGCGCACCGGCTCCACCACGTCCGCCACGATCAGCAGGACACCCATGGCCAGCATCGCCGCGCCGACGACGTAGGTCAGCGGCATCATCACGGCCAGGTCGAACGGCCCCGGGTCCGGCCGGCCCCGCAGACGGGCCCAGCCGCGCCGCAGGCCCTCCCACAGCGCGCCGGCCACGTGGCCGCCGTCCAGCGGGAGCAGCGGGATCAGGTTGAAGACCATGAGCGCCACGTTGACCCCGGCCACCAGGGAGAGCATCAGCGCCGCCTTGTCCGCGAGCGCCACGGAGTCCAGCGCCGCGGCCTCCCCGGCGATCCGGCCGACGCCCACCACGGACATCGGCCCGTTCGGATCCCGCTCGGCGGGGGTGACCACGGCGACGGCGGTGTCCCACAGCCGCTGCGGCAGCACCAGGACCACGTCCGCCACGGCGGCGATCTGCCGCCCCACGGTGGGGACGGCCTCCCACGCCGGCAGTCGCACCGTCTCCTGCTGCGAGCCGAGCCCGATGAACCCGACCGGCTCCGTGCGGACCCCGCCGTCGGCGGCGTGCTCGGGCATGCCGAGGGCGTCTGTCACGGGCCGCTCCGTCAGACGCGGGGTGAGGGTCGACTCGATCCGCTGCCCGCCCCGTTCCCACGCGATGGGGGTGGGCTGACCGGCCCGCTCGCGGATCGCGGCGGAGAGCTGGTCCCACGTGCGCACCTCCTGCCCGGCGAAGGACACCACGGTGTCCCCCGGACGCAGGCCCGCCGCGTAGGCGGGCGCCACCGGGTCGCCCTCCCGGCAGGCCTCCGGGTCCTCCCCGGCCGCCTGCCGGGCCTGCCGGTCCGCGGCGGGGACCACGCACCGGTACACCTCGGCCGCCGTGGTGGAGGGCTGGGAGACGCCGAACGTGCTGACCAGGACGCCGGTGAGCGCGAGTGCGATCAGCAGGTTCATGAAGGGGCCGCCCAGCATGATGACCACCCGCTTCCACACCGGCAGCTGGATGAACTGCCGGCCCTCGTCGGCGGCCGTCAGCTCGGCGGCCGCCTGGGCCCGGGCGTCGTCCGCCATGCGACCGGCCCGGGCGAGCATGCCGGTGGACCCGGTGCGGGCCACCGTTCCGTTCCTCGGGGGCGGGAGCATGCCCACCATGGCGACGTAGCCGCCCAGGGGCACGGCCTTGATCCCGTACTCGGTCTCCCCGCGCCGCCACGAGGCCACCGTGGGGCCGAAGCCCACCATGTACTGCGTCACACGCACCCCGAACGCCTTGGCGGGCACCAGGTGCCCCACCTCGTGCAGGGCGATGGACAGGGCCAGGCCGAGGGCGACGACGAGCACGCCGGCCAGGAACCAGAGGGCGTCCACGGGGCTCACCAGCACTCCCGCGCGGCGCGGCGCGCCCAGGCCTCGGCGGCCAGCACGGCTTCCACCGTGAGCGCGTCCGGGTCCTGGCCGGCCGCGGCCAGGACGTCCTCGGACCGGTACTCCCCCAGGACGACGCGCACGGTCTCGAGGATCCGGTCGAAGCGGATCACGCCGTCGTGGAACGCGTCCACGGCCACCTCGTTGGCGGCGTTGAACACGGCCATGTGCGTGGCCGAGGCGCCGGCGGCCTCCTTGGCCAGCGCGACGGCGGGGAACGCCTCCCCGTCGAGGGGCTCGAAGGTCCACGTGGCCGCCTGCGTCCAGTCGCAGCCGGGGGCGGCGCCTGGCACACGCTCGGGCCAGCCGATGCCGAGGGCGATCGGCAGGCGCATGTCCGGCGGGGACGCCTGCGCCAGGGTGGAGCCGTCCGTGAACTCCACCAGGGAGTGGACGACGGACTGCGGGTGGACCACCACGTCGATCCGCTCGAGCGGGACGTCGAAGAGCAGGTGCGCCTCGACCACCTCGAGGGCCTTGTTCACGAGCGAGGCGGAGTTGGTGGTGACCACGCGACCCATGTCCCACGTGGGGTGGGCGAGCGCCTGGGCGGGGGTGACGTCCCGCAGCCGCTCGGCGGACCACCCCCGGAACGGCCCGCCCGAGGCGGTGAGGACCAGCCGGCGGACCTCCTCCGCGGTGCCGCCGCGCAGGGCCTGGGCGAGCGCGGAGTGCTCCGAGTCCACGGGGACCAGCTGGCCCGGGGCGGCTGCGGCCTTCACGAGGGCCCCGCCCACGATGAGCGACTCCTTGTTGGCCAGCGCCAGCCGGTGCCCGGCCGCGAGCGCCGCGAGGGTGGGGCGCAGGCCGATCGAGCCGGTGATGCCGTTGAGCACCGTGTCCGCGCCGGACCACGCGGCGATCTCCGTGGCCGCCGCGGGGCCCGTGACCACGTGCGGGCGGGGGTCCGGCAGGTCCAGGCGCGCGGCGGCGTCGGCCAGGGCGGCGCGCAGCTGCTCCGGCGTGCCGGAGGCCGCACCGACCGCCTCGACGGCGAACCGCACCGCCTGCTCCGCGAGGAGGGCGGTGTTGGCCCCGCCGGCCAGGGCCACAGCCCGGAACCGCTCCGGGGACCGGGCGATGACGTCCAGGCCCTGGGTGCCGATCGAGCCGGTCGAGCCGATCAGGGCGACGCGGCGGGGCTCGGAGGCCGTGCCTGCGTCGGCGTGGCGGGGGTGCGTGAAGTCCGTGAGGGATCCGTGGGTCACCGGGCCATCATGCCAGCGCCGCCTGGACGCGGGCCGGGCCGGGTCCGGTCCTGACCAGGCGCCGGCGACGGCGAGGGCCCGCCGGGCCCGCCGGTGAGGGCGGGGCGGGCGGGCCCGTCGTCGTGGGGCGTCCGCGGGCGGACGCACCGGGATCAGTGCTGGACCGGCTTCTCGGCGCCGACGCCGGTGAGCGAGCGCACCTCCATCTCGGCCTGCTTGTCCGGGTCCTCGGCCTCCCTGGAGGTCACGGAGCCCAGCCAGCCGAGGAGGAAGGCCAGCGGGATGGACACGATGCCCGGGTTCTTCAGCGGGAAGAGCGCGAAGTCGGCGCCCGGGATCATGGAGGTCTCCGCCCCGGACATCACCGGGGAGAAGATGATCAGGACGATCGCGGAGATCAGGCCGCCGTACATGGACCACACCGCGCCGCGCGTGGTGAAGCCCCTCCAGAACAGCGAGTACAGGATGGTCGGCAGGTTGGCCGAGGCCGCCACCGCGAACGCCAGCGCCACGAGGAACGCGACGTTCTGGCCCTGCGCGGCGATGCCGCCGACGATCGCCAGGACGCCGATGACCACCACGGTGATCTTGCCGATCCGCACCTCCTCCTGGGGGGTGAGCGGCTTCTTCGCGATCACGGAGCCGTACACGTCGTGGGCGAAGGACGCCGCCGCCGTGATGGCCAGGCCCGCGACCACCGCGAGGATCGTGGCGAAGGCCACCGCGGAGATCAGGCCCAGCAGGATGGAGCCGCCGAGCTCGAACGCCAGCAGCGGGGCCGCCGAGTTGACGCCGCCCGGAGCCGCCAGGATGCGCTCCGGACCGATGAGGGCTCCGGCGCCGGTGCCGAGCACGAGGGTGAACAGGTAGAACGCGCCGATGAGCACGATCGCCCACACCACGGACGTGCGGGCCTCCTTGGCCGTGGGGACGGTGTAGAAGCGCATCAGCACGTGCGGCAGGCCGGCGGTGCCGAGCACCAGGGCCAAGCCGAGCGACACGAAGTCCAGGCGCGTGGTGAAGTCCTTGCCGTACTGCAGACCGGGCTCGAGGATCGCCTCACCCTTGGGGTGCAGGTCCACGGCGGCGCCCAGCATGCCGTTGAAGTCGAATCCGAACAGGGCCAGGGACCACACGGTCATGATGCCGGCGCCGGCGATCAGCAGGATCGCCTTGATGATCTGGACGTAGGTGGTGCCCTTCATGCCGCCGATCAGCACGTACACGATCATGAGCACGCCGACGACGATGATCACGAGCGCCTGGCCCGTGCGGTCCGTGATGTTCAGCAGCAGGGCCACGAGGCCGCCGGCCCCGGCCATCTGGGCCAGCAGGTAGAAGAGGCAGACCGCCATGGTGCCGAAGGCGGCCGCGATGCGGACCGGCTTCTGGCGCAGGCGGAACGAGAGCACGTCGGCCATGGTGAAGCGGCCGGTGTTGCGCAGCAGCTCGGCCACGAGCAGCAGAGCCACGAGCCACGCCACGAGGAAGCCGATCGAGTAGAGGAAGCCGTCGTAGCCGTAGAGGGCGATCGCGCCGACGATGCCGAGGAAGGACGCGGCGGAGAGGTAGTCGCCCGCGATGGCCGTGCCGTTCTGGGTGCCGGAGAAGCCGCGGCCGCCGGCGTAGTAGTCCGCCGAGGAGCTGCTGGTCTTCGACGCGCGGATCACGATCACGAGGGTGACCACCACGAAGGCGGCGAAGATGCCGATGTTGACCAGGGGGTTGCCCACGGTGGCCGCGGCCTGGAGCAGGGGGGCGTTCATCGGGCGGCCTCCGGGGTCTCGGGGCCGGTGACGGCCTCACGCTCGAGGCGCTCGCGCAGGGCGGTGGCGCGGGGGTCCAGGACGCGGTTGGAGAAGCGGACGTAGGCGAACGTGATGGCGAACGTGGTGACGAACTGCAGCAGCCCGAGCACGAGGCCCAGGGTGATGTTGTCCCACAGGCGGATCGCCATGACCTGGGGGAAGAACGCGCCCATGATCACGAACAAGAGGTACCAGACGAAGAACGCCACGGTCATGGGGAAGGCGAAGGAGCGGTGGGTGCGGCGGAGCTCGACGAACTCCTCCGAGCGCTGGGCGGCGCGGAACTGCTCGGCCGTCGGCGACGGCGGAGCGTGTTCGATGGATGACATGGGTGCCTCCGAGGGATGGGTGCGAGAACACCGTGATCTGGATCACAGTGTCGGTGATCACACTCTGCGGCCTCGCGGGGCCCAGGTCAAGCGGAGCTGTATACAGAGCCCGGGATGACACCTGTGTGACGCGCCTCGCGCTCCTGCGCAGCTCCGGAGCATCCCCCGACGACGCCCCGCCCCTCTCGGCCCGCGCCAGGACCGTGCGGGCCGGGTCCGCGACGACCTCCTCGACCGGCACCCCGACCAGCGCGAGGGCCCGCGGCGACCCCGGGCGGACGCCAGCGCCCGACACGCCGGGTTCACCGCCCTCGGCGCCGGCGTGTATGCAGTACGGACCGCGGGGATCTGGCGTGGATGCAGGCGTGCGGTCGCGGCGCAGCCCAGGGCTGCAGCGTCCTCGGCCGCCGTGGCGACGGTGGCCTGTGCTGCGACGGTCACGTGGACCTCCGCCTCGGTGCATCGTCATCCACTGCAATCCCCTGGTGCCGGAGTCGTGTCCCGGGTCACAGGTGTCCATCGGCGGGGACGGTCGGTGACCGCTCACTACAGTGACCCCATGCCCGAGGCCCCCGACACCCCCGCCGCACTGGACGCCACGGCCCCCTCCCGCACCTCCCGCGAACGGGCCAAGGCCCGCCGCCGCGCGGACCTCCTGACGGCCGCCGCCCGACTGTTCGCCGCCGAGGGGTTCGACGCCGCCCGACTCGAGGACATCGGGGCCGCCGCCGGGGTGAGCGGCCCGGCGGTGTACCGCCACTTCGCCGGCAAGGCCGCCGTGCTCGCGGAGATCCTGGAGACCGCCAGCTCCGGCCTGCTCGAGGGCGGGCACGACGCCGTCCGGGACCTCGCCCCGGGGGCGGAGTCCCTGCGCGCCCTGATCGCGTTCCACGCGGACTTCGCCGTGGACAACCGGGACGTCATCCGCGTCCAGGACCGGGACATGTCCTCCCTGCCCGCCGCCGATCGCACCGCCATCGCGCGGGTGCAGCGCCGGTACATCGAGCTGTGGGCGGCCCACCTGCGGCACCTGCACCCGGGCGAGGACCACGCCACGGCCGTGTTCCGCGCGCAGGCCGTGCTCGGCATGCTCAACTCCACCCCGCACTCGGTCCGCCGCACCCCGTCGGACCGCAGCGCCCGACGTCAGGCCCTGACCTCCATGGCGTGGGCGGCGGCTTCCGCCCCGCTGCGGCCTGCTGCCCCGGTGGTAGCCTGACCGACACATCCGGACGCCTCCCCACGGGAGCGCGCCCGCCCACCGACGAGAGGTCCATCGACGTGCCCCTCCGCGACGTCCGCAGCGCAGACCTGGACGAGTTCTTCCTGCACCAGCAGGACGAGCGCGCCAACCTCATGTCCGCGTTCGCGCCCCGCAGCCCCGCCGACCGCGGCGTGTTCGACTACCACTGGGCGCACCTGCTGAGCGACCCGGACACCACTGTGCAGACCATCGAGCACGAGGGCCGGGCGGCCGGTGCGCTCGTGTGCTCGCGGGTGGACGGGGTGGACGAGCTCTCCTTCTGGACCGCCCGCGAGTTCTGGGGTCGCGGCCTCACCACCGCCGCTGTGGACGAGTTCCTGGCCTCCCACCCCCGGCGACCGATCCGCGCGCACGTCCCCGAGGACAACGCCGGGTCCGTCAAGGTCCTCACGCGCCGCGGGTTCGAGAAGGTCGGCGAGGAGAAGGTGTTCTCCAACGCCCGCGCGGCGGTCGTCGTCGAGCACGTCCTCGAGCTCGCCGGGGACTGACCCCTCCCCCGGACGACGCCGGCGGCCCCTCACCCTGACCGGGTGAGGGGTCGCCGTCGTCCTGGGGCGCGGGCGCCGGTCAGACCAGGGCGAGCGTCATGCCCGGCCGGCGCAGCAGCGCGCCGACGTCCGCGAGGAAGCGGGACCCCTGCTCGCCGTCCACGAGGCGGTGGTCGAAGGACAGGGACAGCGTCACCATGTCCCGCAGGGCGATCTCCCCGCGATGCTCCCACGGCTGACGACGCACAGCGCCGAGGCAGAGGATGGCCGCCTCCCCCGGGTTGATGATCGGGGTGCCCGTGTCCACGCCGAACACGCCCACGTTGGTCAGCGTGAACGTGCCGCCGGTGAGCTCGGCCGGGGTCAGCGCTCCCTCACGGGCGCGCCCGGTCAGCACGGCGATCTCCTGCGCCAGGGCGCGCAGGTCCATGCCCTGCGCCTCCTTGACGTGGGGGACCATGAGACCGCGCGGCGTGGCCGCGGCGAACCCCAGGTTCACGAAGTTCTGCCGCTGGATGCTGCCGGCGGCCTCGTCCCAGCGGGCGTTGACCTCGGGGGTGCGCTCCATCGCCAGCACGCACGCCCGGGCCGCCAGCGTCATGGGGGTCAGCTTCAGGTCGCGGAACGCCCGGTCCCGCTTCAGGTCCTCGATCAGCTCGAGGGACTCCGTGACGTCCACCGTGAGGAACTCGGTGACGTGTGGCGCCGTGAACGCGGACTGCACCATCGCCGCGGCGGTGGCCTTCCGCACCCCGCGGACCGGCTCCACCTCGACGCGCGGTCGCCCGCCGAGCGTGCGCCCACCCACGCCTGCCGCGGCCTCGGCGGCAGCGGGGGTGGTGCCCGGAGAGGTCCCGCCGTGCGGGGTGGTCGACGCCGCGGCTCCGCCCTGAGCGGCGCGCTCGACGTCCTCGCGCACGATGACACCGTGGGCCCCGGAGCCGGTGACCGTCTCGAGGTCCACGCCGAGCCGGCGTGCCAGCAGACGGACCGGCGGGGTGGAGCGCGGCCGCTCGCCGACGGGACCGTCCGGGGCGGGCGGGGCCGTCGCGTCCTCTCCCGTGGTGGGCGCGGCCCCGCGCCCGACACGCCGGCGCCGGGCGGGCGCGCCGGAGTCCGGCGCGGCCCCGTAGCCCACGAGGGTGGGCACGCGGTCGGCGGCCTCGTCCTCCCCCTCGGCGGCGGCGACCTCGAAGGTCACCAGGGGCGCGCCGACGTCGAGCGTGGTGCCCTCCTCCGCGTGCAGCTCGGCGACCGTGCCCTCGACAGGGCTGGACACCTCGACGACGGCCTTCGCCGTCTCCACCTCCGCGAGGATCTGGTTCACCGCGACGGCGTCCCCCGTGCTCACGCGCCAGGCGACCACCTCCGACTCGGTGAGGCCCTCGCCCAGGTCCGGCAGTCGGAAGACCTTCACGGCCATCAGCGGGCCTCCTTCCCTGCGGCGTGCTCGGCGAGGAACTGCTCGGCGGTCTGCGGCGCCGCGAAGGCGTCCACGGAGTCGAGCGCGTTCGGCCGGCCCATCACGCGGTCGATGCCGTCCAGCACGCGGTCCAGGTCCGGCAGGTGGACGTGCTCGAGCTTGGCGGGCGGATACGGGATGTCCAGTCCGGTCACCCGGACGGGCGGGGCCTCGAGCCAGTGGAAGGCCCGCTCGGCCACCGTGGCCACGAGCTCCGCGCCGAGACCGCCGGTGCGGGAGGCCTCGTGGGTCACCACCAGGCGGCCCGTGCGGCGGACCGAGCACTCGACCAGGCCGGTGTCCAGCGGGGAGAGGCTGCGCAGGTCGATCAGCTCGACCTCCACGCCCTCCTCGGCCGCCACCTCCGCCGCCTGGAGGGCCGTGCGGACCATCGGCCCGTAGGCGACGACCGTGACGTCCCGGCCGGGACGCAGGACCGTGCCGGTGGTCAGCGGGCCGGGCACGGCGTCGAGGTCCACCTCGCCCTTGTCGTGGTAGCACCGCTTGGGCTCGAGGTAGACGACCGGGTCGTCCGAGGCGATGGCGGCGCGGATCATGTCGTGGCCGTCCTGCGGCGAGGACGGGGACACCACGCGCAGGCCCGGTGTGTGCAGGAAGTAGGCCTCCGGTGACTCCGAATGATGCTCCGGCGAGCCGATGCCGCCGCCGAACGGGATGCGGATCGTGACCGGCATGGCCACCCGTCCCTGGGTGCGGGCCCGCAGCTTGGCGAGGTTCGCCACGATCTGGTCGAAGGCCGGGTAGACGAAGCCGTCGAACTGGATCTCCACCACGGGGCGGTAGCCGCGCATGGCCAGGCCCACGGCCGTGCCCACGATCCCGGACTCCGCGAGCGGGGTGTCCACCACGCGCTCGGGGCCGAACTCCTCCAGCAGCCCGTCCGTGATGCGGAAGACGCCGCCCAGGGCGCCGATGTCCTCGCCCATCAGCAGGACCTTGGGGTCGTCCGTCAGGGCGCGGTGCAGGCCGCGGTTGATCGCGCGGCCGAAGGCCATGCGCTCGCTCACTCCTGACCACCGCCCTCGAACTGGGTCAGGTGCAGGGCCAGCTCGCGCCGCTGGCGCTCGAGCTCCTGGTGCGGCTCGGCGTACACGTGCTCGAAGACCGAGTCCGGCGCCGCCTCGGTCAGCAGCGCCAGGGCCGCCCGCACGTCCGCCGCCAGGGCGTCGGCCGCCGTCGCCGACTCCGCCCGCACCGCCTCGACCTCCGCACCGAGGGACTCCAGGTGCGCCTCGAGCCGGTCGATCGGGTCGCGCCGTCGCCAGGCCTCGAGCTCCTCGGGCGCCTGGTAGCGGGTGGGGTCGTCGGCCGTGGTGTGCGGGCCCATGCGGTAGGTGACCGTCTCGACGAAGGTGGGCCCGCCGCCGGCGGCCGCACGCTCGACGGCACGCCGCGTGGCGGCGAGCACGGCCAGCACGTCGTTGCCGTCCACGCGCAGGGACGGGATGCCGAAGCCCCACGGGCGGTCGGCGATGTGCCGGCGGCTCTGCAGCCGCACCGGCTCGGAGATGGCCCAGTGGTTGTTCTGGCAGAGGAAGACCACCGGCGCCTGGTACGAGGCCGCGAAGATCATGGCCTCGTTGACGTCGCCCTGGCTCGTGGCGCCATCGCCGAAGTAGACGATCGTGGCTGCGTCCGAACGGTCACGGACCACGCCCATGGCATACCCCACGGCGTGCAGCGCCTGGGCGCCGATGATGAGCTGTTGGGTGGCCACGCCGGTCGTGGCCGGGTCCCAGCCGGAGAACGTCGACCCGCGCCACACGCGCAGCAGGTCCAGCGCCTCGACGCCCCGCAGCAGTGCGACGCCGTTCTCCCGGTAGGAGGGGAACACGACGTCGGCCCCCCGCAGGGCCAGCGCCGAGCCGACCTGGGAGGCCTCCTGGCCCAGCAGCGGCGGCCACAGCGCCAGCTCGCCCTGGCGCTGCAGGTGTGTGGCCTCGGTGTCCAGGCGGCGGATCACCGTCATGTCCCGGTGCAGGCGGGCCAGCATGGCCTCGTCCACGTCGCCCAGCCACGGGTCGAGCTCGGGCTGCGGCCGGCGGACGCCCGCGGCGTCCAGCACCTGGAGCTGGTCCGGCGGGCAGGTCGGCGGCGAGGCGGCCTCGGTGCTCAGGTCGACGTCGGTCATGCGGCGGTCCTTCCGGTGGTCGCCCCCGGGGTGCGGGGCAGGGCGGTCGCGCACGGACGGGGTGGCGCCGGGCGCATCGACTGTGATTCTAATCACAGGCGGCGGGCGGCTGTGAGCCCGTCCCCCGTCCGCCCGCCCCGCACGCGCCGGGCAGGGGCTCAGCCGCGGCGCAGCAGGACGTCGACGGCGGCGTCCAGGTAGGCGTCCACCTGCGCCTCGTCATAGCCCTCGCGCCCGTCGGCCGAGCCGAACGACGCGCGGCGCACGTCGTCCGCGGTGAGGTCGCCGTCGCCGTCGAGGGTGTCCCGCAGGCGGTCCAGGAGAGCGTCCACCTGGTCCACGTCGTAGCCCTGCGCATCGTTCAAGGAGGGCCTGCGGAACCGCTCGGCCGGGGCGCGGTCGGCCCGCGTCACGAGTTCGCGGGTGTCCTCGGCGAGCGCGGCCGACCACCCGTCGCCGTCCTGGGCGGACTCGCGCTCACGCGAGGTGAGGACCTCTTCGAGGCGGTCGAGCTCGTCGTCGACCTGGTCTGCGGCGTAGCCGCCGTTCACGGTGGCGAACCGGGCCTGGCGGACGTCGTCGGCCGTGAGGGTGCCCTCGCCCTGCTCGGCGCGGCGCGCGCGGTCGAGGAACGCGTCCACGTGGCTGGGCTCGTAGCCGATCTCGTCCGACTCGACGTGGTCGAAGCCGGGGGTGTCGTGGGAGGTGGTCATGTGCGTCTCCTGAGCGGATCGGGTCCCGTGCGGGGCACGGGGTGGTGGGGTCAGAGCAGGGGCAGCGCGAGGACCGTGTAGACCACGGGCGCCGCGAAGACCAGGGAGTCCAGTCGGTCCATGATGCCGCCGTGCCCGGGCAGGGCGGAGGACATGTCCTTGATGCCGAGCTCACGCTTGACCATGGACTCCGAGAAGTCGCCGGCGGTGGCGGCGGCCACCGTGGCGGCCCCGAGCAGCGCGCCCGACCACCAGGGCTGGCCGACCAGCAGGGGGACCAGCACGGTGCCGACGGCGACCGAGCCGACGAGGGAGCCCAGGGCCCCCTCCCAGGACTTCTTGGGGCTGATGCGCGGGGCGATCGGGGTGCGCCCCCAGCGGTAGCCCACGATGTAGCCGAAGGTGTCGTTGGAGACGACCATCAGCAGCAGGCAGGCGACCATCAGGTTCCCGCGCGGCTGGTCCAGCAGGGCCACCGCGAAGGACAGCAGGAAGGGCACCCACAGCAGGACGAACACACCGGCGAGCATGAACTGGCCGGTGGGGCGCCGGCGCGTGGCCGCCGTCCACGCGCACATCAGCAGGATGGCGGCCATGAGCGCCAGGAAGAGGGCCGGGATGCCGCCCGTCCACGCGGCCAGGGGCATGGCGGCCGCGCCGACCCACAGCGGCGGGCGGGGCACGTCCATGCCGATCTGGCGGACGGCCACGGCGATCTCGTTGACCCCGCCGATCAGCAGGGCCACCACGAGCAGCACGAGCAGCCAGGGCAGCCACACGAGGCCGATGAGGGCCGTCACCAGCAGACCGACCCCCACGAGGACGGCGGACCTGAGGTCACGGCCGCCCCGTGGGGGCGCGGGGGTCTGCACGGTGGACGTCATGGGGCGTCAGGAGGAGTCCTGAGGCTCACACCTCGAGGAGCTCGGTCTCCTTCTTCTTCGCCATCTCCTCGATCGTGTCGGTGTGCTTCTTGGTCATGGCGTCGAGCTCCTTCTCGCCACGAGTGCCCTCGTCCTCGCCGACCTCGCCGTCCTTGACGGCCCTGTCGATGGCCTCCTTGGCCTTGCGGCGGGCGTTGCGCACGGAGACCTTGTGCTCCTCCGCCTTGTTCTTGACGAGCTTCACGTACTCCTTGCGGCGCTCCTCGGTGAGCTCAGGCATGACCACGCGGATGACCTTGCCGTCGTTGGACGGGTTGGCGCCGACCTCGGACTCGGACAGGGCCTTCTCGATGTTCCGCAGGGCGGACACGTCGAAGGGCGTGATGAGCAGGGTGCGGGCGTCCGTGGTGGTGAAGGACGCCAGCTGCTGCAGGGGCGTCATGGCTCCGTAGTAGTCCACCATCACCTTCGAGTACAGGCCCGGGTTCGCACGACCGGTCCGCACGGACGCGAAGTCCTCGCGGGTGGCGTCGATGGTCCGGTCCATCTGCTCCTGGGCGGACTTCAGGGTGTCCTGGATCACGATCTCTCCTCGGTGGGGGTTCAGGTCTGCGCCCATCCTACGCGGGCGGTCGGGTCCGGGGCGGCGAGGCCACCCGGGGCTCAGGGGGTGACCGACGTGCCGATCGGCTCCCCCAGCAGGGCGCGGGTGACGTTCCCGGGGCCCTCCATGCCGAAGACGCGCATGCTCAGGCCGTTGTCCTTGCACATGGTCATGGCCGTCAGGTCCATCACCCGGATGTCACGGCGCAGGGCGTCGTCATACGTGAGGTGGTCGAGTCGCTCCGCAGCCGAGTCCTTCTTGGGGTCCGCGGTGTAGACGCCGTCCACGCCCGACTTGGCCATGAGCACCTCGTCCGCGCCCACCTCGAGGGCACGCTGAGCGGCCACGGTGTCCGTGGAGAAGTAGGGCAGGCCAGTGCCGGCGCCGAAGACCACGACGCGGCCCTTCTGCATGTGCCGGATGGCGCGCAGCGGGATGTAGGACTCGGCCACCTGCTCCATGTGGATGGCGGACTGCACGCGGGTGGACACGCCGGCCTGGATCAGGAAGTCCTGCAGGGCCAGGCAGTTCATCACGGTGCCGAGCATGCCCATGTAGTCCGCGCGGCGTCGGTCCATGCCGTTCTCGGACAGCTCCGCGCCGCGGAAAAAGTTGCCGCCGCCCACCACGATCGCGATCTCCACGCGGTCCGCGGCCGCGGCGATCTGCTCGGCGATGCCGCTGACCGTGTGCGGGTCCACGCCCACGGCGCCGCCGCCGAACACCTCGCCGGAGAGCTTCAGCAGGACCCGCCGGCGGCCGGTGTCCTCGGAGTCGACGGACGGGGTCGCAGGGTGCGGGGTGATGCTCATGGGTGCTGGCGCTCCTCGGGCTCGCGGACGGCGTGCACCGGGAGGCCGGCGCCGCTGGGGGTCGCCGTCGATCCTACCGGCCGCCCCCGGCCGGGACGACGACGCCCCGCCCCCTCCGCACGGGAGGGGACGGGGCGTCGGGGTGCGGCCTCGGGGCGGGACCCCGCGGCCGCGGTGGGATCAGTTGCCCACGCGGAAGCGCGCGAAGCCGGTGACCTTGGTGCCGGCCTCGGCGGCGACCTTGCCCACGGTGGTCTTCGGGTCCTTCGCGAACGGCTGGTCCTCGAGGACGATCTCCTTGTAGAAGCCGGTCAGGCGACCCTCGACGATCTTCGGCAGGGCCTGCTCCGGCTTGCCCTCGGCGCGCGCGGTCTCGTCGGCGATGCGACGCTCGTTCTCCACGGTCTCGGCCGGGACGTCCTCGCGGGAGAGGTAGGTCGGCGAGTACGCGGCGGTGTGCACGGCAATGTCGTGCGCCGCGGTCTTGGCCTCGGCGGAGTCGGCGTCGACGGCGAGCAGCACGCCCACCTGCGCCGGCAGGTCCTTGGAGGTCTTGTGCAGGTAGGCGTCCACGGTGGCGCCCTCCACACGGGCCACGCGGCGCACGGCGACCTTCTCGCCCAGCAGCGCGCCCTCCTCGGTGACGTACTCGCCCAGGGTGCGGCCCTCGTGGTCGGAGGCCAGCAGGGCCTCGACGTCGGCGGCCCCGGAGGCCACGGCGGCCTTCAGGACGACGTCGCCCAGGGTGATGAACTTCTCGGCCTTGGCCACGAAGTCGGTCTCGCAGTTGAGCTCGATCATCACGCCGACGCCGTTCTCCACGGTCGCGGCGACGAGGCCCTCGGCGGCGGAGCGGCCCTCGCGCTTGGTGGCGCCCTTGAGGCCCTTCACGCGGATGATCTCGATGGCCTTCTCGGCGTTGCCGTCGGCCTCGTCGAGAGCCTTCTTGACGTCCATCATGCCGGCGCCGGTGCGCTCGCGCAGGGCCTTGATGTCAGCAGCGGTGTAGTTCGCCATGCTCGTTCGGTCCTTCCCGATGTCTGTGGTCTAGCGGGGTCTGGGCGGGAGGGGCGGCGCGGGCGTCGCGCGCACGCCGCCCCTCCCGGGGGCTCACTCGGAGGCGGGGGCGGCCTCGTCGGCGGGGACCTCGGCCTGCTCGGCGACCGGGGCCTCGGCGGGCTCGGCGGCCATGGGGGCCGCGGTCGGCGACGCGGCCTCCTCGGCCGGGGTCACCTCCGGCTGCGCGGCCTTCTGGCCCTGCTCGGCCTCGTGCTGCTGCAGGAGCTCGCGCTCCCACTCGGCCATCGGCTCGGCGGAGGCGTCGCCGGACGTGCCGCCCTGGCGGGCGATCAGGCCCTCGGCCACGGCGTCGGCCACGATGCGGGTGAGGACGGCCACGGAGCGGATCGCGTCGTCGTTGCCCGGGATCGGGTAGGTGACCTCGTCCGGGTCGCAGTTGGTGTCGAGGATGGCCACCACGGGGATGCCCAGCTTCTGCGCCTCGTCGACGGCGAGGTGCTCCTTCTTGGTGTCCACGATCCACACGGCGGAGGGGGTCTTGGACATGTCGCGGATGCCGCCCAGGTTGCCCTGGAGCTTCTGCAGCTCACGGTTCAGGAGCAGGAGCTCCTTCTTGGTGTGGTTCGAGCCCGCCACGTCCTCGAAGTCGATCGCCTCGAGCTCCTTCATGCGCTGCACGCGCTTGGAGACGGTCTGGAAGTTGGTGAGCATGCCGCCCAGCCAACGGTGGTTCACGTAGGGCATGCCGACGCGGGAGGCCTGCTCGGAGATGGCCTCCTGGGCCTGCTTCTTCGTGCCGACGAACAGGATGGTGCCGCCGTGGGCGACCGTCTGCTTGACGAACTCGTAGGCGCGGTCGATGTGGGTCAGCGACTGCTGCAGGTCGATGATGTAGATGCCGTTGCGCTCGGTGAGGATGAAGCGCTTCATCTTCGGGTTCCAACGGCGGGTCTGGTGGCCGAAGTGGACACCGGAGTCGAGCAGATTGCGCATGGTCACGACGGACATGGCGTTCCCTTCTGTGGCAGCCGTGGGACCCCGCGCGGTGCGCGCGGGCGGTCTGCCGGTCGTTGCGTTTCACGGTTGGCGGCCGCCTCCATGGCGGCCCCTGGCATCACGACGGCGGCTGCCGGGCCCCACGATCACCCCGGCCGACCTTGCGGGCGGACGGGGACCGGACGTGGGGGCTGGACCCGCTCGGGCGGGACCACCGTGGTGCGCGGAGTCGGTGTCATGGCACGGCTGGACGCCGGTGGCACGACACCGCTCCCGTGATCCTACCCCACCGGCCCTCGTCTCCCCCGTCCCCCGGCCGGGTGCGGGGGTCGGTCCCGCGACTGCTCCTGCACAGGCCGCGCGGGGCCCTCAGCCCTCCACCGGCCCGTGCGGGCGGATGGCGGGCCGGGGCCGCCGGGGCCCACCGTGGGGCCCATGCCCCACCGTCTTCCGCACCCCTGGCACCCGCCCGGCCCGTCGGCGCCTCGCAGGACGCGCCCCCTCAGGTCCGGATGGGGGCCACCGCTCGCGCTCACCGTGGCCCTCGCCCTGGCGGCCGGTCCGGCCGGGGGGCCGGAGGGCCCGCCCGCGGCGGAGCCGGTGGAGGAGGCCGGGTCGCGCGTCGTCGTCGCCCGCGGAGCGGCCTCCGGACCCGCCACGCCCCTTCTCCCGCCCGTGCCGGGAGCGGGCCCCGAGGACATCCTCCGCGGCTTCGCCGCCCCTGTGCGGCCCTGGGGCAGCGGGCACCGCGGGGTGGACGTGGCCGCCCCGGGCGGGCGGGTGACGTCACCGGCGGCGGGCACGGTGCGGTTCGTCGGCGCCGTGGTGGGACGGGGCGTGGTGACGATCGAGCATCCGGACGGGACCCTGAGCTCGTTCGAGCCGGTCGACTCGTCCCTCGTGCCGGGCCAGGCCGTGGCCGCGGGGCAGGAGATCGGCACCGTCGCCCCCGTCCTCCACTGCCCCGTGCGGTGCGTGCACTGGGGACTGCGCCGGGAGGATGCGTGGCAGGTGGGGGCGGCGCGGTACGACCGGTACCTCGACCCGCTGGTCGCCCTCGGCTGGTCCGGCCCCTCGGTGCTGTGGCCGCAGGACCCCTCGGCCTAGGCGGTTCGGCGCCGGGCCACCTGCTCGGCGAGGTCCAGCAGCGCGGCGGCCGAGGCGTCCCAGGTGAACCGCGCGGCCTGCGCCACGGAGGCCCGCGAGGCCGCGGCGAAGACGGCCGGGTCCTCCAGGTCCCGGACGTGCCGCGCGAGGGCGGCGCCGCGGTCGCCCTCCAGGGGGACGCCGCGCCATGCGGCGGTGCCGGAGCCGGCCACCTCGCGGAACACGGGCAGCTCGGAGCACACGACCGGGGTGCCGTGCGCCTGGGCCTCGGCCACCGGGAGGCCGAACCCCTCGGCCCGGGACAGGGTCACGGACGCGGTGACGCGGCGCAGCAGTCGGATGTACTCCGCCTCCGCGACCCCACCGTGGAAGACCACCTCGGCCCCGCGCGCCCCGCGCCGGACGCGGGCGGCGGTCAGGTGCGCCTCCAGGGCGCGGCGCCGTTCGTCGTCGAGCCGCGAGAGCAGGTGCAGGGTGTAGCCGGGCAGGAGGGGGGCGGCGTCGAGCACGGACTCGACGTCCTTGTAGGGCATGAACGAGCCCATATAGAGGATCTCCCGCGCCGGGCGCTCGAGGGGGTCGCGGGGCGCGTCCACCGGCTGGGGGGCGTTCGGCACCACCCGGACGGGCCGTCGGGTCAGGCGGTGCCGGGCGATCAGCTCCGCGGTGGTCCGCGAGACGGTCGCCACGGCGTCGGCGCGGTCGAGGAGGAGCCGCTGCGGCGTGTACGCCAGGTGGTAGGCCCGCCACAGCCACCGCAGCGGTTCGGGCAGGTCGCCGGGCGGGGTGGGGTGCTCGTGGTAGATGAGGTCGTGCAGCGTGAGGATCAGGCCGTGCCGCCGTCCCCACGACCCCATGGTCTGCAGGGGGGAGAACACCACGTCGGGCTCGATCCGGCGGATCTGCCGCGCCACCCACGGCTCACGGACGGAGGTCGGCGAGGAGATCCGGTGCCAGGGGACGCCGGCGGGCAGCAGCCGCAGCTGGCGCTCATCCGAGATCAGCATCTCGAGGCGCACCCGGCCCGGGTCCGCGGTGCCGTGGACGGCCTCGACCAGGCTGGCGCCGTAGCGGGAGATGCCGTCGTGGACGTCCACGCGGGTGTAGCGGGCGTCCATGAGCAGCAGCAGGGGGCGGGTCACACCCCCACGCTAACGGCCGCGGCGACCGCCGGCGGAGCGGTCCCTCCCCGGGTGTCGCCCGGGCCGGCGCCTGTCGGAGGAGGGACGCCACCGCCCTCTGACATGGGGGTCCTCTGTACGACGATTATTCACATTGCGTTTCGGTAACGATCCGGTACGGTAGGTCACGGTTCGGTCACGTGACCGAGACCACGCTTCCCCACGCCGGACGTCTCCGTCGCCCGGTCAACCCCGATCACCTCTCGTCCCGGTGGGCCGGCATTCCGTCCCCGTGACCGCTCCCCGAGCGCCGCGGCCGACCCACCCCTCACCTCATGGAGCCTCCTTGACCGAGCACGCCCTCGCCCCCGCCCGTCGCGTCCGCACCTCCTCGGCCACCCTGGCCTTCGTCTTGGGCGCGAGCACCCTCGCCACCGCCGGCGCCGCCACCGCCGTGGTCGCCCCCGCCGCCCAGGCCGCGGAGACCACCTACACGGTCCAGGCCGGCGACGGCTGGTGGATCATCAGCCAGCGCACGGGCGTGTCCACGTCCCAGCTGATGCTCCTCAACGGCATGACGTCCAGCGACATGCTCCATCCGGGCATGGTGCTGAAGACCTCAGGCGCCGTCTCCTCGACCACGACGTCGGGCACGTACACGGTGCAGCCGGGTGACGGCTGGTGGATCATCAGCCAGCGCACCGGCACCTCGATGTCCACGCTGCAGCAGCTCAACGGCATGACGTCCTCCACCATGCTGCACCCCGGCATGGTCCTGAAGACCACCGGCACCACCACGGCCGCCGCGCCGGCCCCGGTCGTCCGCCAGTCCTCGGGCAAGCAGGCCGCGATCGACTTCGCACTGGCCAAGATCGCCGACCCGAACACCTACTACACCTGGGGCGGCAACGGCCCGTACGGGTACGACTGCTCCGGGCTGACCAGGGCCGCCTTCGCGCAGGCGGGCATCACGATCCCGCGCACCTCGCACGACCAGTACACGGGCGCCCGCTCCTACCACTCGCTGTCCAACGCGCAGCCCGGTGACCTCGTGTTCTGGTCCAACCAGTCCACCGGCCGCATGTACCACGTGGCCATCTACCTCGGGAACGGCAAGATCGCCCACGCCCTGAACCCCACCGACGACCTCGTGGTCACGAGCATCGACATCATGACCTCCAACCGCATGGCGGTCGTCGGCCGCTACTGAGCCGCCCACCGCGACGACGTCGGCCCCCGCCCTGGACTGCCAGGGCGGGAGCCGACGTCGTGCCGGGGTAGGGCGTGCGGGGCTTGAACCCGCGACCCAGGGATTATGAGTCCCCTGCTCTGACCGACTGAGCTAACGCCCCCCGTCCCGCGCGGCTCGCACGCCGCACGCGGGACCCGCCCATCCTAGCCAGGGACGCGCCTCAGAGCTCGGCGCGGATGCGCGCGGCCGTCTCCCCCCGGTAGAGGCGCTCGAAGAGGTCCACGGTGCGCTGGGCCGAGTGCTGCACCGCCTTGGCGTGGGAGGCCTCGCCCATGGCGGCGCGCTCGCCGTCGGGCAGGTCCAGGATGCGGGCGATCCGGTCGGCGAGGTCCACGGGATCCCCCGGCGGGAAGAGCCAGCCGTTGACGCCCTCGTCCACGAGGTGGGGCAGAGCCATGGCGTCGGCGAGCACCACGGGGGTGGAGGCGCTCATCGCCTCGAGGGAGACCAGGGACTGCAGCTCGGCGGTGCCGGGCTGGCAGAACACGTCCGCGCGCAGGTACGCCCGGTGCAGCTCCTCGTCTGTGACATGCCCCCGGCGGTGGACGCGATCCGTCACGCCCTCCTCGGCGATGACGCGGTCGATCGCGTCGCGCTGCTCGCCGTCGCCCACGATCTCCGCGTGCACGTCCAGGTCCGGCCGCGTGCGCGCCAGGTGGGCCACGGCGCGAACGAGCACCTCCACGTGCTTCTCCACCGCCAGCCGGCCCACGAACAGGACGGTGGGGCTCGCGTGATGCTCGACCACCTCGCCGGGCGCGGGCTCGTACGCCGCGGCGTCGATCCCGTTCGAGATCGGCAGCACCCGGTCCAGCCCGGCCCGCTCCGCCATGGCACGGGCAGCCAGCGCGGTGGGAGTGGTCACCGCGGCGCCCCTGCCCATGAGCCGGCCCATCTGCCACCACGAGTAGCGGGAGTACCGGTTCAGGATCCACTGGGGGAACGGCAGGAACGGCTCGAGGTTCTCGGGCATGAAGTGGTTGGTGGACACCGTCCGGATGCGGCGCTGCTCGGCCACCCGGATGGCGGCCGCGCCGATCATGTAGTGGCACTGGGCATGCACCACGTCCGGCTCCACCTGGGCCATGATCCGGCGCATGGAGCGGCGGGCACGCGGGGGGGACACCAGCCGGTAGTACTCGTGGGTCGGCGCGTGCCAGGACTGCAGTCGGTGGACGGTGGCCTCGGGCCGGTGCTCCACGGTGTCCGGGCCGTCCTCGGTGCGCGCGGCCACCACGTGCACCTTGTGTCCGCGGGCATGCAGGGCGGTGGCCAGGCGGAAGCAGAAGGTGGCGGCCCCGTTGACGTCCGGCGGATAGGTGTCCGCGGCGATCATCACGGTCAGCGGACGCCGTGCGCCGGGGAGCTCTCGTGCGCTCACGTGGGGGTGTCTCCTGAGGTCGGGGCGGGGGCGCGGCCGTCCTGCCTCCGGGCCAGCACGTCGGGGTGGCTCCGGGCCAGCCGCACGATCCCCACGGTAGCAACCAGCGCGGCGGCCGCGAGCCCGAGCCCCACCGGGCCCGGCACGTCCGGGCGCAGCTCGCCCAGCACCAGGATGCCGATCAGGACGCCCACCATGGGGTCGATCACGGTGAGGCCCGCGATCACCAGGTCCGGGGGGCCGTGCCGGTACGCGGTCTGCACGAACCACACGCCCAGCAGGCCCGCCACGGCGACGACGGCGATCACGTCCCCGTCCGGGAGCCGCCCGCCGAGCAGGCGCACGGCGGTGAGCCGCACGGCCACGGCCACGAACCCGTACAGCACGCCCGCGGCCAGGATCGGCACGAGCGCGCTGACATGGCGACGCAGCCACAGGGCCGCCGGGACGGCCAGGAGGACGGCGGCCCACGCGAGCGCCACCGTGAGGCGCTCCTGCTGCGGCGCGGGCACCGGGTTGTGCCGGGTCGCGGCCAGGGCGATGAGCACGAAGGCCGCGGACCCCACAGTGCACGCGGCGATGGCCGCCCACGTGCCGGGGTCGATGCGCAGGCCGGCCGTGCGGGCGTGCAGCAGCGTGGTCACGGCCACGGCGATCGCCCCCAGGGGCTGGATCACGCTCAGCGGGGCGAGCGCCAGGGCGGTGACGTTGAGGACGATGCCCACCGCCATGAGCGCCCCGCCCATGAGCCAGACGGGGGAGCGCAGCAGGGCCGTCATCCCGACCCCCGTGGACGTCCGCCCCTCGAGGGCGCGCACGCCGCGGGCCTGGCGCTCACTGCCGAGCGCCAGGAACACCGCGCCCGCGAGGGCGCACAGGACCGGGATCAGCGGCACGGTCCGGTGGCGGGTCCGGCGGCGGTGGTCATGGTCTCCTCAGGGGGTCGGACGGGGCGTCGGGCGGAGGAGACGAGCGCCGCACGCACAGGCCTGCCCCCTCCCCCAGCCTAACGACGACGACGCCCCGATCCGGAGCGGATCGGGGCGTCGTCGTCGGCGGTCAGTCGCGGCGGCCGCGGAGACGGGACGCCAGGACGGCGAACGCGGTGCCGGAGGCGCCCAGCAGCGCGAGCGGCTGCCACCGGTCCTTGACGTAGTCCTCTGCGGCCGCGGCCTGCTCGCCGGCTCGGGCGGCGCCGGTGTACGGGGCGGTCTGGTCCGTGGCGTGGGCGGTGTCCGCCGTGGCGCCGCGCAGCTTGCGCTGGGCGGCGAAGGCGGCCACGTTGCCCTTGACGCTGGTCCGCTCCTCGAGGCCGGAACGGATGTCGCCGAGGTGGCGGCGGCGGAGCTCGGCACGGCGGCGGACCTCGTCGTCGGAGGCGTCGTCCTGGTCGGGATGGGGAGCGGCGAGGCCGTTCTTGCGGGCCTTCTTGTTCTCCTCCTCCTCGATCTTCTTCCGCTCGGCGGCGCGCTGCTTCTCGATGCGCTGCGCCTCCTTGCGCTCGGCCTTCAGGCGGTCGTACTCGGCCGGGTCGAAGTCGTTGCCCTCCTTGAGGTAGCCGAGGTCGTACTCCAGGTTGCGCACGGTCTCCTGCGGCACGAGCGGCATGGCGCCCTTGATCTGCATCGCGCCGACGCCCGCGAGAACCAGGCCGAGCACGAGGAACACGAGGGCCACCATGAGCGCCGGGAACCAGAACGTCGGGTCCGCGAAGGCCCCGATCAGGGCGACCACCAGGGCCACCAGCATGAGCGCCAGCAGGCCCAGGCCCAGGACGGCGAGGGCCGCGCCGATGCCGACCTTCTTGCCCTTGGAGGCGAGGTGCCCCTTGGCCAGGGACAGCTCGTCCTTCAGCTGCAGCGGCAGCAGGCGCACGAGGGCGCCCAGGAGGTCGGACAGCGAGCTGGCGCGCGTCTGCGTGGTCACCGGTGTGGTGGGACGCGGCGCGCGCACGCCCGTGTGGGCGTGCGCGCCCGCCTGGTGCTGCCGATGCGCACCGGTGCTGGTCTGCGACGCGGTGCCCGTGGGAGCGGCGTGGGACATGGGACGTGCCTTCCGTGTGGTCGTCACGCAGCCGGCCGGGCCGCGCGCAGAGGTGATTTCCGGGCCACGCTATCACCGGCCACCCCGCAGGTCCGGGGCCGGCCGCCCGCGCTCCGGCGCGGATCAGAAGGTGATGGTGGCCGGGTCCGGTCCGATGCGGCCGTCCTCGCGGTCCAGGCCGCGGATCTGCTCCAGCTCCTCCTCCGTGAGGGTGAGCTCAGCGGCGGCCAGGTTCGAGACGATCCGGTCGGAGGTGACCGACTTGGGGATGACCACGAAGCCCTCGGCGAGGTGCCACGCGATGACGACCTGGGCCGGCGTGGCGCCGTGGGCCTCGGCGATCGCCGTGATCACCGGGTCCTCGAGGACCTCGCCGCCCTGCCCGAGCGGGGACCATGACTCGTGGACGATGCCGTGGCGCTCCTGCACCGCCCGCAGCTGCCGCTGCTGCCAGTACGGATGGGTCTCCACCTGGTGGATCACGGGGGTGACGCCCGTGGCGTCGATGATCTCCTCCAGCTGCTCGGCCGGGAAGTTCGAGACGCCGATGGAGCGCACCTTGCCCGCCTTCTGCGCCTCGATGAGGGCCTTCCACGTCTCCACGTAGAGGCCCTGGGCGGGCTTGGCCCAGTGGATCAGGTAGAGGTCCACGTCGTCGGTGCCGAGCTTGGCGAGCGACGTGTCGAGCGCGGCCAGGGCGGCGTCGTGCCCCTGGTCCGAGTTCCACACCTTGGTGGTGACGAACAGCTCCTCGCGGGGCACGCCGGCGGCCTTGATCGCTCGGCCCACGCCCTCCTCGTTGCCGTAGATCGCGGCGGTGTCGATGTGCCGATAGCCGGCCCGGATGGCCTGCTCGACGACGTCGGCGGCCACCTCGTCCTCGACCTGCCACACGCCGTAGCCGAGCTGCGGGATGGCATGGCCGTCCTGGAACGGGGTCTGGGGGACGGTGGGGGTCATGGCGGGTGCGCTCCTGGGGCTCGGGGACGGGGCGGGGTCGTGTGTCGTGGTCACGGGGTGGGCGTGCCGCCGTTGGCGTTCAGGGTCTCGCCGTTGACGTAGCTGGACTCGCCCGAGGCCAGGAACACGTAGGCGGGCGCCATCTCCACGGGCTGGCCGGCGCGGCCGATGGGGGTGCTGTGGCCGAACTCGGGCAGCTTCTCCTCGGGCTCACCATAGGACACGTGCTGCACCGTCCAGATGGGCCCGGGCGCCACCGCGTTGACACGGATGCCCCTCGGGCCGAGCTGCTCGGCCAGGCCCTTGGTGAAATTGTTGATGGCGCCCTTGGTGGCCGCGTAGTCGAGAAGCCTCGGGTTGGGGTTGTAGGCCTGCACCGAGGTGGTGTTCACGATCGTGCTGCCCGGGCCCATGTGCTTCAGCGCGGCGCGGCTGAGCGTGAACATGGACATGATGTTGATCTGGAACGTCTCGTGAACCTGCTCGTCGGTGAGATCGGCCAGGTCATCGGAGATGAACTGCTTGCCCGCGTTGTTCACGAGGATGTCCAGGCCGCCGAGGCGCTGCGCGGCCTCGTCCACGAGGGAGGCGCGGTAGTCGGCGTCCATCAGGTCGCCCGGCAGCGCAACGGCGGTGCGCCCGGCCGCCTCGATCGCCGCCAGGACGCGGTCGGCGTCGGGCTGCTCCTGAGGCAGGTAGGCGATGGCGACGTCCGCGCCCTCACGGGCGTAGGCGATGGCGACCGCGGCACCGATGCCGGAGTCGCCGCCGGTGATCAGGGCCTTGCGGCCGGTCAGCCGGCCCATCCCCCGGTACGAGTCCAGACCGATGTCCGGGGCGGGATCCGTCTTCACGTCCAGGCCCGGCTCGGGCTGGCGCTGCTTGTCGACGCGGAGCTTCGGGTGGCGGGTGCGCGGGTCGTCGTGCGCCAGCTGGGAGGTCTCCGCCGGGATCTCGGAGTCGGGGCGCGGCTGGTCCTTCTGCGTCGTCTGCTCAGTCATGGACTCGACTCTAGGAGGCGCCCGCCCCCACGTGACAAGGAGTGACGCGCGGGCGGCCCTCAGCCGCGCAGGCCGCGCAGCGCCGTGTGGTGCTGCAGGACGTGCAGGTCCCAACGGCGGGTGAGGTCCTCGAACACGGCGATGCCCCGCAGCGAGTTGCCGCGCTCGTCCAGGCGCGGGGACCACGTAGCGATCCCGAGGGCCCCGGGGACGGCGCCCAGGAGCGCGCCGGAGACCCCGGACTTCGCGGGGATGCCCACCTCGGCCACCCACTGGCCGGAGGCGTTGTACATGCCGCACGTGAGCATCACGGACATGGCCTGCTGCGCCACGTCCTCGCGCAGCACGCGCTCCCCCGTGCGGGGGTTGACGCCGCCGGCGGCCAGGGTGGCGCCCATGACGGCCAGCTGCTCCGCCCCCACCGTCACGGAGCACTGGGCCAGGTAGCCCTCGACCGCCTCCCGCGCGGGGATCGGCAGCCGGCCGCCGTCGGCCAGCAGGTGCGCCAGTCCGAGGTTGCGGTCGGCGCGCTCCTGCTCCGCGTCCACGACGTCCTGGTCCACCTCCAGCTCCTCGCCTGCGAGCGCCGAGTAGCGCTCCAGGAGGAACCGCACCCGGGCCTCGGGGTCGTCACCGGGGACGAGGGCGTGCGCCATGATGGCGCCGGCGTTGATGAGCGGGTTGTAGGGGCGGCCGTCGTCGTGGAGGGAGAGGTGGTTGAACGCCTCGCCGGAGGGCTCGACGCCCACGTGCTCGAGGGTCTCGTCCAGGCCGACCTCCTCGAGGACCACGGCGTAGGTGAGCGCCTTGGAGACGGACTGCAGGGCGAAGCGGGCGTCGGCGTCGCCGGCGACGGCGACCTCGCCGTCCGTGGTGCACACGGCCGCGGCCAGGCCGTCCACACCGTGGTGCTGCACGTCCTCGAGGTAGTCCGAGGGCTCGCCGTCGCGTTCGGACCGGGCGGCCTCGAGGGCCTCCTCGAGGTCGGAGCGGAGGCGGTCGGCGTCGACCTCGGGGAGGGCTGGGGCGCTCTCGGAGGAGCAGGCGGTGCGGTTCACCCGTGGGAGCCTACGCGGACGCGCCCGCACTCCCCGCCTGCGGCGGCCCGCATCCGGCGCTGACTAGGGTGGACGGATGCCCTCCTCGCGTCCGCCCCGCCCCCGTCCCGCCGAGTCCTCCGCCCCGGCGGACGGCGGTGGGCGCGGGACGGGCACGGCGGGGTGCGGCGGGTGCCTCGCGGTCCTCGTGGTCGGGCTCCTCCTGCTGGCGCTGCTGATCGGCGGCTTCGGGCGCGACCTCGGGGACTCCGCTCCCGCGGCCGGCTCCCCCACCTCCTCCGCCGCGGACGCCACACCGGCGGCGGAGCCGACCCAGGCGCCCCTCGCCGGCGCGCCCGGGCCCTCGGCGGGCGGCGGCGCCTCCGCCTCCTCGACCTCCACGGCGCCGGCGACGACGCCCCCCTCCCCCGCGCCGTCCTCTCCCTCCGTGGCGGGCGGCTCCCTCTCCCCCGCGGGAGCCGGCGCCAGCGAGGCGGAGCGGACGGACGGCCCGCCCGCGGAGGACGCGGCGGGCACCGCAGGTGAGGCGGCGCCGTCGTCGTCCGCTCCGGCCGTTCCCACGGCACCGGCGACGGCCCCCGCGCGGGCCGGCACCGCCCTGGCCCTGCTGGACACCCTGGAGGTGAAGGGGCGGGCGCCGAAGACTGGCTACGAGCGGGAGCGGTTCGGGCAGAGCTGGGCGGACGTGGACCGCAACGGCTGCGACACCCGCAACGACATCCTGCGCCGGGACCTCGTGGACGTGGTCCTCAAGGCCGGCACGGGCGGGTGCAAGGTCCTGCGCGGCACCCTGCACGGGCCATACACGGGGACCACCATCGCGTTCGTCTCCGGGCCGGACACCTCCGCGGACGTGCAGATCGACCACGTGGTGGCCCTGTCCGACGCCTGGCAGAAGGGCGCCCAGTCGCTCAGCGCGGACGAGCGCGCCGCGTTCGCCAACGACCCCCTGAACCTGCTGGCGGTGGACGGGCCCACGAACCAGTCCAAGTCCGACGGCGACGCCGCCACCTGGCTGCCCCCGAACAAGGCCTACCGCTGCCCGTTCGTGGCCCGGCAGGTGGCCGTGAAGGCCGAGTACGGCCTCTGGGTCACCGCCGCCGAGCGTGATGCGATCGCCCGCGTCCTCGCCGACTGCCCGGACCAGGAGGTCCCCACGCGGGGGCGGGCCGGGAGCCTGCCCGGCGACGGCGTCGCCGAGCCGGTGGTCGAGGCGGAGCCGGAGGAGCCCGAGGCGGAGCCCACCGAGGTCGAGGCCCCCGCGGCGCCCGAGCCCGCCCCGCAGCCGGCCGCGCCGGCGGAGGAGCCGTCGGCGCCCGCCGCGGAGGTCTTCTACGAGAACTGCGCCGCGGCCCGTGCGGCCGGTGCCGCCCCGCTGCTGCGCGGCGAGCCCGGCTACCGGCCGCGGATGGACGGCGACGACGACGGGGTCGCCTGCGAGTGACCCCACGCCCCCTCGACGCGTCAGCGGAGCCGCGCCCACCGGACGGGCACCGGCGGGGATGGTTGGATGTCCCGGTGAACACCACCACTGCACCCCAGTCCCCCCACCAGCCCGCCCCTGGGCAGGGCACCCCGGCCCACGCCCGGGTGCCCGCGAGCCACTACGACATCTTCGTGGGCGTCTTCGTCGCCCTCCTCATCCTCTCCGGCGTCACCGCCGCCAAGCTCTTCTACGGCCCCACCGTCCCCGTGCTCTCCGACGTCTTCTACGGCGGCGGGCCCCTCATCTTCGACGGCGGCGCCTTCCTCTTCCCGTTCGTCTACATCATCGGCGACATCCTGGCCGAGGTGTACGGCTGGCGCCGGGCCCGCCGCGCGATCCTCCTCGGCTTCGCGATGCTCGTCCTCGCCGCGCTCACGTACACGGTGGTCTCGTGGACCACGCCCGTCGAGGGCTTCGAGGCCTGGGACCAGGCGCTGTCGCCGATGCTGCGCATCACGGTGGCCGGCTTCGTGGCGTTCCTCGTGGGCTCCCTGCTCAACGCGTCCATCGTGGTCCGCCTCAAGGAGCGCATGAAGGAACGGCACGTGGCGTTCCGGCTCATCCTCTCCACCGTGGTCGGCCAGTTCTTCGACACCCTGGTCTTCTGCACCATCGCGTTCGCCGGCACCATCACGCTGCTTGACCTGGCCAACTACACGATCACCGGGTTCCTCTACAAGACCGCGGTCGAGATCCTGATCGTGCCCGTCACCCTCGCCGTGATCCTCGTGCTCAAGCGGATCGAGCCCACCTACCGGCCTGCGGACGCAGTCTCCCCCTCGACCACGGCGGCCACCGCCTGAGCGAAGGCCGCGAACACTCCCCTGGGGTCGTTGCCCGTGACGCGTCGCGCGTTCGGGCGACGGCCCCAGATGTCTCTGTCGTCGTGCACCGTGGTGCCGCGCAGCAGCTCGGAGTCGGCCTCCACGTCCACCACGGTGGTCCGCGTGCTCAGTCGTGCCTGGCCGGTGGCCGCCTGCGCGGCGACCAGGTCGTGCAGATGCGCGATGTACCCCTGGTCGTAGTCGTGGTGGAACTCGAAGTAGAACCGCAGGGCGTCGGCGAGGGCGTCCGTGACCGCGTTCCCCGTGACCGCGGCGGGCCCGGCGACGCGCGGGGCGGCGACGTCCCAGTGCACGGGGCGGGCGCCGGCGTCGTGCAGGAGCGCATCCAGCAGAGCCGGGGTGTACTCGATCCGTTCGGTGGTCTCGAGCGCGCAGACGAGGGGCAGCTGATGCTCGGGGCGGCCCTCGAAGGCCGCGAAGACCTCCTTGGCCGCGTCCGGGTCCACCCACGTGTTCCACTCCGCGGTGGGCGTGGTGTTGCCGGGGTAGTAGTAGGCGCCGCCCATGATCACGACGCCGGCCGCCAGCTCCGGCAGGTCCGGCTCGGCCCGCAGGGCCAGGGCGAGGTTCGTCAGCGGCGCGGTGCACAGGATCGTGGTCTGCCCCGGATGCGTGTGCAGCTCCTCGAGCCAGACCTCCAGCGCCGGGCGGGCGCTGATCCGCTCGGGACGGCGCTTGATGCGGGCGTGGCCGAGGCCGCCGTCGCCGTGGGTCTCCGGCGTGGTGACCGCTGGGCGGCGCAACGGGGCCTCGGCGCCGACGGCCACCTCCACGTCCGGGCGGCCGGCCAGGTCCAGGACGGCGGCGGTGTTGAGGGCGCAGTCCCGCGCGGAGGCGTTGCCGCCGGTGACGGTGACGGCCGCGATCTCCGCCAGGCCGAGCTGTTCGGCGCCGGCGAGGTGCAGCAGCGCGCAGGCGTCGTCGATGCCGGTGTCCACGTCCGCGAGGATGCGGCGGGGCCGGGGTGGCGTGGCGGCGGGGTCGGGGACGGTCACGGGAGGCGAGTGTAGGCGGAACCGCGGGCCGGATCAGGCGGGGGACGGCTCCACCGCCACGGCGCGGAAGAGGAAGCCGTCCTGCTCCTGTCCCACGGTGAGCGTCTCGAAGGTGAACGAGACCCGCGCGCCGACGGCCGCGGCGCGGAGCCCGCCGGCGTCGGGCAGGTGGGAGAAGTGCGCCCAGCACCCGCCCGGGGTGTCCGGGGAGTCGAGCACGCCCCACCCCTGATCGTCATGCCACACGGCGACGACACCCTCCGAGCGCTGAGGGCCGGTGGACGAGCCACTCAGAACAGACCACCGCCCCGGGAGATCTCGTGCCGACTGCCCGAGCCGGAGCCGGAGACCCGGTCCCACTTGTCCTGGAACAGGCGTCCGAACAGCACGAGGGAGCCCACGCCGATGAGCACGAGGCCGAGCACGGAGAGCACGTCCCCCGCGCCTCCCCGGAGGACGACCGCCAGGACGAACGCGACGGCACCGACCGCCATGGCGATGACCGGCAGCGCGGCCCTCACGCCGACGCTCCCGTGCCGGTGGTGGCGTGCCTGAGCACGGTGAAGCCGCGGCCCTCGTGCGCGAACCGGCCGACCGGCTCCCCGCCCAGCCGGGTGTGCGCGGCCATGGAGGCGGTGTTCTCGTCCTCCACGAAGGCGACGGCGGCGCGGTGGGCAGCAGCCGTGGCGGTGAGCACGTGCTCGGCCCCGGCCCGCAGCACCCCGCGTCCCCGGGCGCTCTCGGCGGGCGAGGTGAGCAGCACCCCGGCAGGGCGGCCGTCCACCTCGGCGACGACGCTGCCGGGACCGTCCAGCCGGGCGCGCAGGGCCTGCGCGCTCATCCGGCCCTGGACGAAGCCGTGCTCGGCGCGCTGCTCCGGGGTGAGCGCGTCCCGGCTATTGGCGGCGTAGAGGGGCTGGACCCAGGCCGCGTCCTCGGCGCGGAGCGGGCGGACGTGGACGGATTCGTCGGTGGTGCTCATGGTCATGAGGGTAGCCCCGCGCCGCCGGCGGCGCCGCGGATGGTGGTGACCACGCGGGTGAGCGCGGGCCGGCGGGGCGTGGACGAGAAACCGAAGCGCGTGGGCGGGTCCACCGGAGCCAGCGCCCCGAGGTCCTGCCCCTCCCAGCGGGCCCCGATGCCGACGACGTCCCGCACGTCCGTGGCTCCGTAGAACTCGCGCCGGCCCTGCCCCGCGGTGCCGCGCGTGCGAACCCCGGGCATCACCACGCGGGCGATCGGGTCCGAGAGCGCGCAGAACGCGGGATGGGAGGCCACGGACGCCGGGACCAGGCGCAGCGCCCAGCCCAGCGGCCGGCGTCGGCCCAGGTGCGCTGTCAGGGTGAGCGACGGCGTCGTGACGGTGAGGGCGCCGGCGGTGAGGTCCGCGGTGACGGGCGCGATGCGCACCTCGTCGAAGCGGTAGGTGGCGGTCACGAAGTCCGCGACCTCGCGGGTGGGGGCTAGGAGGAGCCGGTGACCGTCCGAGCGCTCGACCATGACGTCCGCGAAGGACCCCAGCGGGGAGTCCGGCCAGAGCCCGACGACGATCCGGGTGCCCTCCACGGTGCCGACGCCGAGGATGTGGCCGCGGAAGCGCCAGACGACCGGGGACGGCGACGGAGTGGAGGCGGCGGTCATGCCCCCGAGCGTAGCCGCAGCGGCGGGAGCCC
The DNA here is from genome assembly GCF_023155805.1 of Micrococcus lacusdianchii. Taxonomy (GTDB): domain Bacteria; phylum Actinomycetota; class Actinomycetes; order Actinomycetales; family Micrococcaceae; genus Micrococcus; species Micrococcus lacusdianchii. The sequence goes on from NZ_JAKNUW010000016.1 coordinate 38,800, forward strand.
CCGTCGGGCCACGGGCACCGGACCGAGACGGCTCAGCGTGCCCCGCGCCACTGCAGGACCTGCAGGGCGGCGGCGACGTCGACGGGGTTCTCGGCCAGCGGCCGCGGGAGCAGCTCGTCCGCGCGGGCGAGGCGCCGGATGACGGTGTTGCGGTGGGTGTGCAGCCGCTCGGCGGTGCGCGAGGTGTTAAACCGCTCCTGCACGAGGGTCAGGACGGCGTCGTGGATCTCCTGGGCCGCGGTGGCGAGGTCTCCCAGGACGTCAGTGACGTACCCGTCCGCCCGCACGGGCTCGGCGGTGAGGACGTCGACCAGCTGGACGTCCTGGTACCGCGCGATGCGCTGGGGGGACGCCAGGCGGGTCATCATCCGCTGGGCGGCGGCCGCGTCGAGATGGCTGCGGCGGAACCCGACGACGTCATGGCCCGGGCGCCCGATGGCGACGCTCACCTCGGGGTGCCCGGCCAGCCGGGAGGCGACGTCGTCGACCGCGGGCGCGGCGGCGAGGGGGAGCCAGAGCCAGTGGGAGGCGGAGCTGGCGACGACGGTGAGCCGTCGGGCCGTCCCGCCGGCCTGGGCCAGCGCCTCCGCGGCCGCTTCGAGCGCGGCGGGGTCCCCCCCCAGGGTGGTCCACACGACGGCGGCGACGTGCGGCCCGGTCAGCGGGTGGCCGAGCTGGGTCTCGGCACGCGCCCGGCTGACGGGCTGCCCCTCGAGGATGCGGGCGACGACGGCCCGGCGCTCAGCATGGCTGCCGCGGTGGAGCTGATCGCGCTCGGCCTCGAGGACCGCGAAGACGGCGTCGAGGGTGTCGTCGATGAAGGTGGCGATGGACAGCAGCGAGACGTCGAGGAGCTCGTGGAGGAGGCTCAGGTCCTGGGTGAGCTCGAAGCAGATCGCCATCCAGCGCCGCGAGGCCAGGCTCTGGCCGGTGCGGTAGCTGTCCAGCGCGGTCCGTCCCAGGCCGCGCCGGGCGAGGTCGCGCGCGGTCTCCAGGTTGTCCAGCTCGAGGTTCGGCGGGACCCTCCGGCCGGGCGCCTTCACGTTCGCGGCGGCCCAGTGCAGCAGGTTGGCCGTGGTGGTGCGGCGGATGCCCTCCGCGAGGACCGGGTCCGCGGCGATGACCTCCATGCGGGTGCCGGCCAGAGCCGCGGCGTCGATGTCGGCCGTCCATTCCGGACGCGGCCGGAGCGCGAGCTCGGCGGCCTGGCGGAGGAGGCGCCGCACCGGCGGCGAGGGGGTCGGCCACGGCTCGGTCATAGTGGCATTGTGCACCACGCGGCTCAATGATCAGGGGCGGATCGCCCTATCCGTGGACGCGGCGGCGTCGGAGACTGTGACACAGAAGACATCGAACGCCGTGGGGCCCTCCGCGCCCACGCACCGAACCGCCAGGAGACACCATGCCGCATCCATCCATGCCCGACACCGAGAGCGCGCCGCTCGGCGCCGTCGAGCAGGTCGACGTCCTCATCGTCGGGGCCGGCCTCTCCGGCATCGGCGTGGGCTGCTACCTCACGAGGACGCTGCCGCAGAAGAGCTTCGTCATCCTCGAGGGCCGGGGAGCCTCCGGCGGCACCTGGGACCTGTTCCGGTACCCCGGCATCCGCTCGGACTCCGACCTCACGACGTTCGGGTACGAGTTCAAGCCCTGGCGCGAGGAGGAGTCCATCGCGGACGCCTCACAGATCCTGGACTACCTGCGCGAGACCGTCCGCGAGAACGACCTCGAGCAGCACATCCGCTACCACCACCGCGTGGTGGGGGCCGAATGGTCGTCGGAGACCGCCCGCTGGCTCGTGACGGTGGAGCACGCGGAGACGGGTGAGCAGCGCCTCTTCAGCGCGGGCTGGCTGTTCTCCGCGGGCGGCTACTACGACTACGCGGAGGGCTACACCCCCCACTTCGAGTGCCGCGAGCGCTTCCAGGGGCAGATCGTGCACCCGCAGCACTGGCCCGAGGACCTGGACTACGAGGGCAAGAAGGTCGTGGTCATCGGCAGCGGCGCCACCGCCGTCACCCTGGTGCCCTCGATGTCCGACGAGGCCGCCCACGTCACCATGCTGCAGCGCACCCCCACCTACGTGATGCCCATCCCCCGCGAGGACAAGCTCGCCATCCGCCTGCGGCGCCGCTTCGGGGACGAGCGGGGCCACGCGCTGGCCCGGCGCAAGAACATCGTCAAGCAGCGGGCCATCTGGACGTTCGCCCAGAAGTTCCCCGGCCCGGCGCGCAAGGCCATCCGACGGTTCAACGAGCAGCGCCTGCCCGCGGGCTTCCCCGTGGACGAGCACTTCAACCCCCCGTACAACCCGTGGGACCAGCGGCTGTGCGCCGTCCCCGACGGAGACCTCTTCCGGGCCATCCGCAGCGGCGACGCCTCCGTGGTCACCGACCGGATCGTCACGTTCACCGAGACCGGCATCCTCCTGGAGTCGGGTCAGGAGCTGCAGGCGGATGTGATCGTGACGGCGACCGGGCTCAACATCAAGCTCTTCGGCGGCGTCGACCTCACCGTCGACGGCCAACCCGTGGACGTCGCCGACAGCGTCGCCTACCGCGGCATGATGCTCAGCGGCATCCCGAACTTCGCGATGGCGATCGGCTACACGAACTCGTCGTGGACGCTGAAGATCGGGCTGGTGTGCGAGTACTTCTGCCGGATGCTCGGCTACATGGACGAGCACGGCCACGACGCCGTGTGGGCGGTGGCCGACCCCGACATGGAGACGCGTCCGCTGCTGGACTTCGGCGCCGGATACGTCCAGCGTGCCCTGGGCTCCATGCCCAGGCAGGGCACGGCCGCGCCGTGGCTGATGTCGATGGACTACTTCCAGGACGTCAAGACCCTGCGCCGCGCCGCCGTCGTGGACGAGCACCTGAGGTTCGCGGACGCGGGATCGGGGGCCCGCGCATGAGCGCCGCAGTCGAGTGGCAGCCGGACATCCTCGGCGAGGGCTACGAGCAGACGATCTTCGAGCTCGGCCCCGACCCGGACGGTCAGGGCGAGGTGCACGCGGTGCTGGTGCGGCGCGTCCCCCGGGCGGGCGAGGAGGTGCGGGGAGCCGTGCTGTACGTGCACGGCTTCGCCGACTACTTCTTCCAGACCGAGCTGGCAGACTTCTTCGCCGCCCGGGGCTTCGCCTTCTACGCCCTGGACCTGCGCAAGAGCGGCCGGGCCCGCGCGGCCGAGCAGCACGGCCACTACGCCTCGAACCTGCGCCAGTACGACCTCGAGCTCGACCGTGCCGTCAAGGTCATCACCCTGGAGAACCCCAAGAAGCCGCTCCTCGTGGTGGCGCACTCCACCGGCGGGCTCATCACCCCCCTCTGGCTCGACCGGCGCCGCCGCGAACGGCGCACCGGCCGGATCGCCGGCCTGGTGCTCAACAGCCCCTGGCTGGACCTGCAGGGCCGCCCCGCCATGCGCAGCGCCGCCTTCACAGTCGGCCTGCGGGCCCTCGCCCGGGTGAGGCCGTTCCGTCCCGTCACGACGACCGCCACCGTGTACGGGCAGTCCCTGCATGTCGGCGACGGCGGGGAGTGGGACTACGACCTGGAGCTGAAGCCCCACGCCGCCTTCCCGGTGACCGCCGGCTGGCTGAGCGCGATCCGCCGCGGCCATGCCCGCGTCCACCGCGGCGTCGAGGTCGGGGTCCCCACGCTCGTCCTGCACTCCGACCGCAGCCACTTCTCCCGCACCCGCTCGGAGGACTCGGACGTCTCCGACGTCGTCCTGGACGTCACACAGATCGCCGCGCGGGCGCCGTCGCTGGGGAAGGACGTCGAGGTCGTCGAGGTCCCCGGGGCGCGTCACGACGTGTTCCTCTCCCGGGAGGGCGCCCGCCGGGACGCCTACGCGAAGGTCGCCGACTGGCTCGGGCGGCACCCGATGACCGCCGCGGACCGGGTGTGAGGGCCGGACGGAGCACGAGCGGGCCGACGACGACGTCGAGGAGCCGGTCGAGAAGACCTACGGAGAGGCCTCCGAGGAGGGGGCCGACCGGCTGCACCGCTCGTGGCCGGCCCTGCTGACCGCCGGATTCCTCGGCGGGGTGGAGATCACCATCGGACTGCTGGCGTACCTGCTCGCCCTGCACGAGACCGGCAGCCACCTGCTGGCGGGCGTGGCGCTCTCAGTGGGGTTCATCGCCCTGTTCCTGGCGCACTCCGAGCTGTTCACCGAGGGGTTCTTCTACCCGATCATGGCCATCGTCGACGGCCAGGGCACCTGGCTCGAGCTGCTGCGGCTGTGGGGCGTCACGCTGGCCACGAACCTGCTCGGCGGCTGGGTCACGGTCGGGCTGATCGCCCTGGCGTTCCCCCAGCTCCACCCGGACCTGGCCGAGACCGCCCACCATTTCCTCGAGATCGGCCTGAGCTGGCAGGGCGCCGCCTTGGCCCTGCTGGCGGGGACGGCCATCACCCTGATGACCCGGATGCAGGCCGGCGCCGAGGACGCACCCACGAGGGTGGCGGCGGCCGTGGCCGGCGCCGTGGTGCTCGGCGGCGGCTCGCTGTTCCACTCGGTGCTGGACTCGGTGATCATGTTCGGCGCCATCCACTCCGGGGCCGCGGGCATCGACTACCTCGACTGGTTGGGGTGGATCTGGTGGGTCATCCCCCTGAACATCCTCGGCGGGCTGCTCCTGACCACGGGGCCGCGCGTGCTGCGCTCGGTGGAGGCGAGGGACTGAGCCGCTCCCCCGACGACGACGAAGCCCCGCGGGGATCACGCGGCAGGGTCCTCCTGCGGCGTGTTCGGCGCCACCGCCCGACGCCTGTCCAACACCACCGGACCCCGATCATCGAAACCACCCGTATGCCCGGCCCGCTCCCACGCCCGGTGATGCAGCACCTCGAACAACCCCGACTGAAGCGCCCTGGGTTTCGTTCCGAGGTCAGGACGCAACGGGCGCTGAATCCTGATCGTGAGTGTAAGCCGCCTCAACCTCTGCGGGAGTGTGATAGCCAAGGGCCTCATGCAGGCGGGCGGTGTTCCACCAGTGCACCCACCCCATGGTGGCCAGCTCCACCGCCTCGGTCGACTCCCACACCCGCTTGGAGTGGATGAGCTCGGCCTTGTAGAGCCCGTTCACGGTCTCCGCGAGAGCGTTGTCGTAGGAGTCGCCCACGGTGCCCACCGAGGCGCTCACCCCCGCCGTGATGAGCGCATCCGAGTAGGCCAAGCTGACTGCCGCGGTCCGAGTGGTGGATCAGGCCTTGGCGACCTCGGCTGGCGCCGCTGCTCACGAGGGCGTGCTCCAGGGCGAGCAACGGCAGCCCCGCGGTATGAAGGCTGCCCGAGACCGCCCATCCCACGATCCGCCGGGAGCAGACGTCGGTGATGAAAGCGACTCAAGCAGAACCCCGAGATCGTGCGCACGTAGGTGATGTCAGCGACCCAGAGCTGGTGCGGGCCTTCCGCGGTGAAGCGGCGCTCGACCAGATCTGGGCGGGCATCCGGCTCACCTGTCGGCCTCGTGGTGACCGGCTTACGTCCGCGCCGCACCCCTTCCACGCCGGCGAGCTTCATCAGTCGGGCGACCTGGTCCCGGCCGATCTCCCACCCGGCGCGGGCCATCGCGTGGTGCATCTTTCGGACGCCGTAGACGCTGTAGTTCTCCGCATGGATCCGGCGGAGTTCCTCCACGAGGATCTCGTCCCGCAGCGTTCTCGAAGACCTGGGTCGTGTCTTCGCGGCGCGGTAGCTTACGTCGAGGTGATGAACCCACACTGCGTCGCACGCAGGGTGCGGCAGATGGCCTCGACCCCGAACTGATCGCGGTGTTCATCGATGAACGCGATCATCTCGTCGTGGGGCGGCCTGGCTCCGCTGCGAAAAAAGCCGAGGCCTTGCGCAGGATCTCGTTCGCGCGGCGCAGCTCGAGGTTCTCTCTGCGCAG
>NZ_JAKNUW010000017.1 GCF_023155805.1 Micrococcus lacusdianchii
CCGACCAGCAGGGCCACCGCAGACGGCGCGGTGCCCGCGGCGGGCGCCCCGTCAGCCTCGACGCGGACGCCTACAAGGGCCGCAACGTCATCGAGCGTCAGTACGCTCACCTGAAGCAGTGGCGGGGTCTGGCGACCCGGTATGACAAGTACGCGATCATCTACAGGGCCGCTGTGGTCCTGAATGCTGTGCTCGCGTGGTCGAAGGTCAAGTCCCTGGAAGTGGTGTAACCGTCTTCGAGGCATGAGAATCAGGCCAGGGCCGGCATCACCTCCGTGCCCATCACGGTGCCCGGTTCTTGCGTGAGGGGCTCGCGGCAGCGGGCCAGCAGCTCGAGACCGAGGTACCGGCGGCCCTCGGCCCACTCATCCGTCTGCTCAGCCAACACGGCCCCCACGAGCCGCACCACGGCATCCCGGTTCGGGAAGATGCCCACCGCGTCCGTGCGGCGCCGGATCTCCCGATTCAGGCGCTCGGCAGGGTTGTTCGACCAGATCTGGGACCACACGTCCTTCGGGAACGAGATGAACGCGAGGATGTCCTCCCGAGCAGCATCGAGGTGCCCAGCCACGGCGGGCAACCGCTCGGCCACGTAGTCCAAGAGCCGGTCGAACTGGGCGTGCACCGCGGGCCCGTCAGGCTGGTCGTAGACGCTGTGGAGCATGGCCTTCACCGCCGGCCACATGGCCTTCGGGGTCACCGCCATCAGGTTCGCGGCATAGTGCGTGCGGCACCGCTGCCACACGGCCCCGGGCAGGTTCGCCGCGATGGCTTCGACCAGGCCACGGTGGGAGTCCGAAGTCACCAGTCTCACCCCGTGAAGGCCGCGGGCGACCAGATCAGCGAAGAACTCGTTCCACGCCGCGCCTGACTCCGTGGTGGCCACCCGCAGCCCGAGTACCTCACGTCGCCCGTCAGCGTTGACGCCGGTGGCGACCATGGCCACCGCGTTGATCACCCGACCACCCTCGCGAACCTTCATGGTCAGGGCGTCCGCGGCGAGGAACACGAACGGGCCGGCATCCCCCAGCGGGCGGTGCCGGAACGCGTCGATGTGCTCGTCCAGCTCGGCGGCCATCCGGCTGACCTGGGACTTCGAGAGCGAGTCGATGCCCAGCTGGCGCACGAGCTTGTCCATGCGTCGGGTGGAGACCCCAGCGAGGTAGCAGTCGGCGACGACCGTGATCAACGCGGACTCGGCCCGCTTGCGTCGCTCGAGCAGCCACTCTGGGAAGTACGTGCCGGCGCGCAGTTTCGGGATGGCCACGTCGATCGTGCCGGCGCGGGTGTCGAGGGGCCGGTGGCGGTACCCGTTGCGCTGTGCGGTGCGGGTATCAGAAGCGGTGCCGTACTCGGCGCCGCAGACCGCGTCTGCGTCAGCGCTGAGCAGGGCGTTGATCACGGTCTGCAGCAGGTGGCGCAACAAGTCCGGCGAGGCTTCGCCGATCGCTTCGCGTAGCAGGCGTTCAGAGTCGACAATGTGAGGAGCGGTCATCGTGGTGATGTCCCTTTCGAGAGTGCTGTGGAAGGTTCACTCGAAGGCTCCCACGGTGACCGCGTCCATGCTGGGGACGGTGTTGGCGGCCGGGGAGGGTTACACCACTATCAGGGACTCAACTTTCGCGTACTTCTCATTTCGTGCTCCCAAGACGGCGAAATCGGCTCGAAGACGCCCTTGGCCAGTCGATAACGAGTACCGGTGAGACTTGGCAGTGCAGCCCACCAGTGCTATCGGGCCGTCGACGTCCTCGAACAATAGAACGGATGGGACTCTCCCAGCCGGGTTGCTGACGCGTGCCGGTCCGAGGCTCTCGAACCATGGGCCGTACGGGCCGGGGCGGCCAAATTGCCCCAGGGGCAAGGTGAGCTCGATCGCGCTTCCGGTGTCCTGGAGTAGCACGATCACGGGAGGCGTCGACGTATTTGCCGAGTGGAGCCAGCCGAGCCGAGGAGCCCCCGGTTGGAGCATGTTCGATTGGGCCATTGTTCTCCTATTCTCAGCATGCAGATCGTTCGTTCGTTTTCATTCTCGCTCTATGGGGGGAGGAGGAGAAGCGGCCGACCGCCGCATATTTGGCTAATTGACCCGGTTTAAAAGCTGTCCATGCCCCCGGGCGGAACACCTAGCCAAAGAAGATGCAGAACGGGTGACCAGTCGGGTCCGCGTAGCCATAGAGGGGCTCATCGGGGTCGTCGGACTCGTCGTTGATGAGCCGGGCGCCAAGGTCCAACGCCCGGACATGGGCGGCAGTGAGGGACTCCCGGTCCGGCACCGTGAAGTCCACATGCGCCTGCATGGGCACCTTGGGGGAGGCCCACGTCGTGGACCTGAGCTGCTCCGTCTGCTGGAACGCGATCACCCGCCGGCCATGCTCGTCCAGGAGTACGAGCCAATCGGCTTTGTCCGCCTCGCCGCTGGTGGGCTCGTCACCCTCGCGGTAACGCAACCTCAAGAGCTGGCGGTCGAACTCGGCCAGTCCTCGAGCGTCAACGGCGTCGAGAATTGGTTGCAGCAGCCTGGGCACGCACACCATGGCTGAACCCTAGCAAGGGGTCCCGGTGGGACCGGGCCGCGCCTCATGCGGGCGGGGAAGCGGGCCCCGTGGACCCCCACCGCCTCCCGAAGCCAGCCAGCATCACGGTGAGGTCATCCTCAGCATGCGCCCCCGACATCAGCCGCTCGTCCAGCGACTCGGCCGCCGGCCGGCCGATGTGCACCGCGGTCGGTGCCGGTGCGGGTGCCTTGGCGCGGAGGGGCTGACCGTGGTTCCCCTCTGGGGGTGCCTTGCCCCGATGTCACTGATGTGGGGATCCGCCTTGGCGTCAACGGATCAGGTGCCCAATCGGGTATGAAACATATTTGCGCGTTTGTGAAATCTTCGCTGCATCTCGACACCAGAACCGGCGCCAGTCTGAGGCGTGATCTCCTGTAGAGATGCAGCGAAGATTTCACACGACACGCGGTGAACCCTTCTCGGAGCAAAACCTTCAGCGGGGTCTGTGAAATGTACCCCTCGGCCGCCGAGAGAGTCATCAACGCCCAGGGTCAGTACATCTAGGGCGTGTCTGAGAATGGATCCGGGGTCTTAGCCCAACCCTCGAAGCATTATCAGACACGCCCTAGGTCGAGGTGGCGCTCACGACCCGACGAGCAACCTCACTCCCATGACCGCAATGAACAGCGGGGCCCCTTCCCCAGTGGCCTGCGTGTCTTGCATGCCCGGCACAATCGGTCGTTTGTGGCGAGGGACCCCGCCATGCGCCGTGTGCGCCACATCCGACCCTGTCCGCCCGCCACATGACTCGCCACAACCGACCCGCCAGAGCGGCAGCCGCCCGTACGTTTCTGGCGGGCCCTGGGGCGTGCGGGAGCGCCCACCGGGACACCCAGATTTCACGCCGACCGGATCCCGCCTGATATGCGAAGAGTTCACCGCGCGTCGTGTGAACTCTTCGCTGCATCTCGACAGATGCAGCGAAGATTTCAAGAACGCGCCAATTTGATTCATACACGTTCTAGCGCCTCACCTCTTGACAGCACAGGTGTCGAGATGCAGCGAAGAGTTCCAAAACGCGTCAATTTGATTCATACGCCATCGAGCACCCCAGACATTGACGTAACGAGGTCGCGAAAGATAAAGAGGCCGCCGTTGCGTCTGACCACACGCCTTGTGCCTGTCTCTGATGGTTTCCTGAACCTATGGACGAAGTACCTCCTCCTTCCTCAGGCACGTGCGAGCCCCGTCCGCGGTGCGTGCTGATCGGACCACCCGCCACCGGCAAGAGCACCGTGGCCCGACTTGTGGCCTCCGCCCTCAGATCCCCATGGGTGGATCTCGACGAGATCGCCTCGCCCTACTACGCCGAGGCCGGCTGGAGCCCGGCGATGCTCTCCGATCTGCCCTCGGAGCTTGGGTGGGAGCGATTCCATGCCTCCTTCGAGCCCGCCCTGATCCACGCCGTGGAGCGATGCATCCAGGAACACCCCGGCGCCGTTGCAGGCCTCGGCGCCGGGCACACCCACCCCACCGACCCGAGCCTCCGGCCGCGGGTGGCCCAGGCCTTGAAGGGCGCGTTCGTCGTGCTCCTACGCCCCACCCCCGATACGAACCGCCCCGTGCAGATCCTTCGCGAGCGATGCCGGCGCGCGAAGTGGACGGACTGGCAGATCGACGGGATCGACTGGATCCACCGCTGGTGCACCGACCAGCAGGACGAGCAACTCGCCGACGCCACCGTCTATACGGAGGGGCAGAGCCCCGAGCAGGTGGCCACCGAGATCGTCACGCGCTTGCAACACCACGAGACGCAGACGCATCCCCCCGGCTGAGCAGGTACGACGGGAAATTTCCTGACACGCAGACGGCGAACCAGCCGCTCGCCGTGGGGTGAAGACCTCCCGGCATCTGCACGTCGGTGTGTCACGCTGGCCCCATGCCCCCGCCCGCAATGACTCCCCTACCCCCGGGCAGGATCACCCTGCGCGACGCACGCCGCGGGACCACACGGGACGTCAAGCTGAAGCCTTTCGAGATCGCCATCCATCCCCTCCACGACCCAGACACCGGCCTGCCGGTCGCGCCTCTGACCTGGTTCGACGCCGCCGCTCTCTGCAATGCGCTCTCCGCGACCGAGGGCCTGCAGCCGGCCTACGCTCACGCGGCAGACCGGCGCTCCATCACGTGGGACCCCGCCGCCGACGGCTACCGGGTGCCCACCGAGGCCGAGTGGGAGTACGCCTGCCGCGCTGACTCCACCGCGCCGACCTACGGGGCGCTCGAGGACGTCGCCTGGACCAGCCTCGATGACCTCCAGGGGCCGCAGCCCGTCGGCCAGAAGAAGGCCAACCCCTGGGGCCTGCACGACATGCTCGGCAACGTCTGGGAATGGTGCTGGGACTACGCCGACCCCGCCCGCTACGGCGACTACCGCACCCTCCGCGGGGGCGGCTGGGCGGACGAGCCCTGGAGCGTGCGCGCCTCAGTCCGCCGCGGCAGTTCCCCCGACGCCGTCCTCGAAGACATCGGACTGCGCGTCGCGCGCGGGCCGGTGGGTACAGGAGGGAAGGCACAGGGGTGGTCCCATGAGGCGGACCGGGAACGGGCCGCCATCCGTGGTCCGCTCCCGGTGGGGTGGACTCCCCTGCGGGAGATCGCCCGATGACCGCCCCGCAGGTGCCCCTCGCGGCCGGCCGGCGGCACTCGCTGGCCGTCGTCGACGGCGGGCGCGTCCTGGCCGCGGGCCCGCCCGGGGCGGCCGAGTGCGCCGTGGCCTGCTGGAGCGAAGTCGTCGTGGTCGCCGCCGGGAACGTCCACGCCGCGCGGAACACGGGCCGCTCCCACTCGGTCGGGCTGCGCGCCGACGGCATGGTCCTGGCCGTGGGCTGGAACGCGCACGGCCAGTGTGAGGTCACCGACTGGACCGGGATGGTGGGCGTCGCCGCCGGATGGCGCCGCACCCTCGGGGTTTGCGCCGACGGCACCGTGGCGGCGGCAGGCCGGCGGGACGACGGCGCCTGCGACGTCGAGGGTTGGTCCGAGATCGTCGCGGTCTCCGCCGGGGACTGGCACTCCGTAGGTCTTGAAGCAGACGGGAGGGTGGTGTCGACCGGGCTGAACACGCGCGGTCAGGGCGACGTGACCGGGTGGACCGACGTCGTGGGGATCGCGGCCGGCTACCTCCACACCCTGGGCGTCAGGAAAGACGGCACCGTGTTGGCCTGCGGCGACGCCGCCGCGGGCCTCGCCGAGGCCCACAGCTGGCGGGGCATCACGGCGGTGGCGGCCGGCAGTCATCACACGCTGGGCCTTGCTGAGGACGGACGCGTCCTCGCGGCCGGAGACGACAGCCACGGGCAGTGCCGCACGCAGGCCTGGCGCGATGTCGTGGCCATCGCTGCGGGGTCACGCCACTCACTCGGACTCCGCCATGACGGCGTCATCCTGGCCGCAGGCGACGACGGCGATGGGCAGTGCCGCTGGGCGGTGGCAGGCGAGTCATGATGCGAGCACACATGAGGCGTACTGCTGCAGAGTTCGGCCTGAGGAGCAGGTCCCGGTTTCTAGCCCCCTGGGCAAGGAACAGCGCGAGTCTTGCGCAGCCTTTGCCGCATCTCGACAGCAGCGTTGCCGTGCTTCACTACAGTCATGGCCGGCATCACGATTCGTCCTCTCAGCGACTCAGACCGCAGCGCCGTCGGGGCCGTGCTCGCCGCTGACGGCGGCTATGCCCAGCGGGTGCACGGACGGCCCCCGGAGTCTGACGACGTGACCGGCCTGTTCACGGCACGCCCGCCGGCCACGCAGCCAGAACAGAAGCATCTGCTCGGACTTTTCCTGGGCCGCGAGTTGATGGGCGTCGCGGATCTGGCCACCGACTGGCCGGAGCCAGGCGTGAACTTCCTGGGGCTGCTCCAGCTGCGGGTCGATGCCCAGGGGCAGGGACTGGCCCGACGCTTCCACGATCATCTGCTCTCCGCGTTCCCCGCGGGCCGGGAGTGGCGGCTGAACGTCGTCGACACCAACGCGGAGGTCCAGCCGTTCTGGGAACACCTCGGATATCGGGTCACTGGCCAGCGGAAGTCGTGGACCAGCCCCACAGGCCTGGAGCACGAAGTGGTAGTCCTGGCGCGCGAGAGCTGACTGTTCTCACTGAAGTCACCCCGCAGTTGTGCAGCAACGACCAAGCCCCCGGTTTCGCAGCAGTCCCCCTCGCCCCCAAGAACAGCCGCCTACGCTGACCCCATGTGGACCCGCATTCACGCCCGTCTGGGGCTGACCGATCCAGAGCTCAAACCTGAGCACATCGAGGCCGCAGTACGCGAGAATCTCACAGAGGAAGAGGAATTGGACTGGAAGGTCCAGCTCCCCCTACCTGATGGCCTCAAAGGTGCTGACCTGGAAGCCAAAGCCCTCGAGCTGGCGAAGGATGTCGCCGCCATGGCCAATGGAGACGGTGGCGTGATCGTGTACGGAGTGCAGGAGAAACGTTCCAACGCGCCGATGGCGATCGTGAGCGTCGGGGAAGTCTCCGAGGTGCAGGAGCTCCAGATCCGGCGCGCCATCCTGGCCCGTACCTACCCGCCCGTCTCTGGCGTGCAGTTTGAACACGTGATCTGGGACGACGGGCGCCGAGTCCTGGCGTTGCATGTGCCAGCCAGCCCGGAGGCACCGCACTTGATCCGCCCGCCCAAAGACAAGTCAGATCAGGGATGGTTCCAAGCCCCGTGGCGCAACGGCTCCCACACGGCGAACATGACCGAACGCCAGATCGAGGAGGCCTACCGACGGCGGGAGCAACGGCGACGCGAGCAACGCGCGAGCGTGAGCGAGCGATTTCACGACTTCGTGGTGGCCGTCGGCGCCGACCCTGAACTGGGCTCGAACGCACGCACTGTCAACGGCACGACTATCATGGGGCCGCCTCCCATCTGGATGGCCGCCGTGGCCGTCCCGCTCCAACCGCGTGTCGACCCTCGACGATTGAGCGCTATCGGGGCGACCCGGTTCCTGGATGCGGTAAACGCCCGTCGACCGGAGCAATCGTTTGATGGCCTCAGCGCTTTGAGGACCTCCACCTATTCAGAACTGCGGCGGGGGTTGGGTCTGTACCACCACACCTACCTCCCCCGCCCCGACTACCCCCAGGGCGCCCGCCTGGAAATCCATGGGGACGGCGGCTTAGGTCTGGGCGTGACTCGAGACGGCAGATTCGGCAGGGATGACCTCACCCCGGAATTTGTGGCAGCCGAGGACGCCGAAACCCTCGCCTGGGACTTGACGGCCATGCTGGTGCGAACCGTCGAAGCCGGCAACGTGAGCGGCGACTTCCTTGTGAAGTTCGGCCCCTCCCGGCCACCAGAGGGGATCCGACGGCGCAGCTGGATGGGAAGCATGTACGCATCCATCAGCGACGACGACCGTCTCCGCGGGCTCAAGGCCGTATCGGGGACCGCAGTGGCCACACACGGCCGCCGGGAGCTCGTCCGCAGTGTGTGGGAACTGCTGGAGGATTTCTTGTCCCAGCGGGGCACTCTGCCCAGCATCACGGCGGACCAGTTCGCCACGGCACTCGCCCTGGAGGTCCACTAGAAGAGCGGCTGCACTACGTGCTGGCCTCGAGCATTCAGTAACTCCGGAACCGTGCAGTACGGTCCACCGCTCTGGTCACAACAACTAGAAAGCCTTCCGACCGAAGACCGTGACCGCCCGCTCTCCGCTATCCCTCCCCGGATACATTTCGATCCAGGTGCCGTCGGCCGCGAGAAGTGGGTGTGTCGAGTACGGAAGGCGGGCGACCAGGTTTCGGAGGCCAACAGAGACTCGATCAGGCCCATAGGTCAGCCAGTCGCTCACGTCAGGGAGGTGATCGGTGATCTGCGGCTGTCCTGTTGCAGCCTGAAAGGGATTGGTCGCCCAAACCAAGGACCACGCGAGTGGTGGCCAGATGACGTCAGCGAGCGACGTGTGTGCCTCAGAGCGCTCAAGTACGCGGACGGCCCAGACTCTGCTGGCCAACAACCCGCTACGGGGGAAACGGGGGTCGGAGAGGCCCAATCTCAGGCTCAGATCAGCTGGCCAATCCACGCTGCAGCCGCGGCGGTAGTCCTCCGTTGCCAACTGATGCGCAAGGAGCGGGTACCGGGCGCGCATCCCGCTGTTCAGGGCAAACATCCCGTAAAGCACGCAACGGACCACCGCCCCGGGAGCGAACCTCACGTCCGGCACGCTCCCCGGACGGATGGCCAATCGTTGCGCACCTGGGGTCGTCAGCCGCCGCACCTGATGGGAGAACTCGGCGTAGGCCTTGTCGTAGTCGCCGCCGCAGCGACTGTTGCAGGCTCTGCAGAGCCCCCGAACCCACATCCCGCCCCCGTTCCAGCGACCGGGCTGACGCATCTGCGCGACGATCCGGTCCGGGGCACGTTCAACGCGCTCGTCGTTTCCGGCTGCTCTCGGGGGCACGTGCGTTCGGCTCATCTTGCCGTGCGCACCGCAGAGTCCACACGCCCGGGGGTCGGGGGATGCGCCCGTATCCGCGACCAGACCGGAAGTCTCCATGTTCACGCTGCCTCTCTCCTCGCTACCACTCAGGTCAATCCTGGTCGAGTTGCCGATCAGGCTGGACCGCCCCCTGCCGTTCGGACGATCCCTGTGACGTACGACCTACCCGCGCTGTTTGACCGTCTTCCTGCGACCAGTCGTCTCTGCCCTGTCTGCGACCAGTCCTGACCGTTGCTCTCGAGTGGGGTCGGGGTAACGACGAAGCATCCACGAGCGCTGGGCGATCCCAACCTCGATGGCTCGACGGGTATCCACCGGGGCGCCGCCCCGTTCTCGCAACTCGGCGAGAACAGCAATCTCGTCGCACAAACGAGTTCTCGTACGCTCGAAGTTCTGACGGCAGTTGCGGCTGCAGAAGGTCTGGGGCCGACCAGCGGAAGACTCCGTCGGCCACTCGCAGAGGTTCGCGCAGTCAGGATGCAGACACCTCATCCGGTCGGCAGGCTGCAGCCCCCTGGCCAGAGCTTCGTCGATCTCTGCCCAGCTGCCACGCTTCGCCCGAGCGAGAGTCCGGACGATCGACGGTGTACGCGCGCCCCCGGCGCCCCGACTTCCAAGAGCCATATGGTTTACCTCTCATCCGGGAAGGTCCCTCCACTCGAGTGGCGACCCCCTCCTCCCCGAGCATCTTAAGACTCATGAAGGAATGGCGGAAGAGTGCCGTTGCGAGGTCTGCCTGTCGCGAAAAACCACGTGTCTATCCATACACCTGCCCGGGGGCTAGATGCTCGCCTGACATGAGGATATGTACATCTCCGAGAGGAGCCTGGAGAGATGTATCTCTAACGCAGGCGTGCCCGTCGGCCGCCGCACGGGGCCGTCATGAGGACTATGGTTGCGCGTATCGGTCGCGGCCCATTACGGTCTGCATAGGCCGCCCGCGCCGACCTGACCTTGTGTCCGACGCGCGGGAGGGCGCGACGGTTGCACCCGTCACGCCCTCCAATTAGCGGCCCTGATACAACGCGAACTGAATCGAAGGAACCGCCGTGTCCCAGCTTATGGGCGACCCCGGCGGAGGACCAGCCACACCCTGGAGCCACCTGGAGTTCTCCGCTCCGGACGGCCCACTCCTCTGCCACCCCTCCGACCCCCTGCCCGACCTCAACGCCATCGGATCCGTAAGGGCTCCGCGGTCGCACGCACTGAGCCGACACGTACCCGTGCAGACCTTCAGCACAACGAACACGGACGTCGTCGCCGTGGAATCCGGGCTAGAGCAGGAGCTCGTCCTGGTCCTGGACCGGGATCCCTCCCTGGCCCGTTTGATTGGACAGCCGCTGACCGTGGAGTGGGCCGGCCAACGAGGAAAGGGCCGGCGTCACACCCCGGACCTGCTCGCCCTCGCCCAGGACGGATCCGTCACGGTCTGGGATGTCCGGCCCGAGGGCCGGCGGGATCACAAGTTCTGGGATGCCGTCCGGATCACCCGCGCGGTGTGCGAACACTACAAGTGGGGCTACGAGCTCTTCGGCGGCCTGCCCGAGGTGCACGCCATCAACCTGCGCTGGCTCTCCAGCTACCGGCACCCGATGCCCTGGTACCAGGACCACCGAGACACGCTCGAGGGACTCGCCCGCCTCGATGGCGCCACCATCGGGACCGTGCTCGGCACCGACGACGGCTCCGGTGAGCTGGTCTCAGCCATGTGGCACTGGGCGTGGGACGGACACCTGCAGCTGGATCTCACCCAACCCTGGAGAGCCACTACGCCGGTGCGATGGGAGCCGAGATGAACTTCGCCGTGGACCTGAACATCGGCGACCGCGTCCTCACCGATGCCGGGCCGGCCCTGGTGAAATCGATGTGGGCACTGGGCGTGGAGCTGGAGACCATCAGCGACCCGGCCAAGCTCGTCCCGTGGACGAACCTGGTTATCCGGCCGACCATCGACGGGCAGGCACAGGCCGTGGATGCGGCCCTGCACCCCTGGTGGGACCAGCTGCCGGAGAAGGTACAGCAGGATGCCGTGTTCAAGATGGAGTGCGTCCTCGAGATCCTCACCGGGTTCCGCAGCGGGCTGGCCTCCCTGGCACTGCCGCATGAGCCGGTCACACCGTTCGGCCCGCTCTACGAGGCCAGCCTGAACGCCCAGTGCGAAGCGATGGCCCGGCTGGTCAGCTTCGAGAAGTCCGCAGACCGGCAGCTGATGCGCCGGGTCCAGGACGGAGAACTCAACAGCCCCAGCGTGACCGCACGCGCGGTGAACAAATGGGTGAGGCGGTGGCAGGCATCCGGGCTCAGGGGCCTGGTCGACGGACGCGCCCTGCGCACCACCCAGGGATTCGGTGCCCTGGACCCCAGATTCCTCACGATCGCCGACCAGGAGTTCGCCCGATTCGACGGGTCCGCCTCGGCCATCAACCGGCAGGAGATCCACCGGCGCATCCAGGTCCGCATGCACGCCGAGGGCATCACCGACGCCCACCTGCCCCAACGGCTCGTCAGCGACTACCTCAGCCACCGGTTCGCCCAGCTGGGCAAGACCACCCGGGCCCAGCGCTCACGCCGACACCGGAAGATCTCCTCGACCTCCAGCGCTGCCCTGCACCACCTCGGGCACTGCGCCACCGACGTCACCCGGGCCGACAACCTCGTCTACGACGAGTTCACCGGCAAGCCCATCAGCGTGGAGATCGCCACCATCATGAGCGTCCCGGCACGGGTCATCGTCGCCGTCCGGGTCTTCCCGAAGTCGGTCAGCTCCACCGAGATCGCCCTGCTGCTCTACGACGCGATGCGGCCCCAGTCGATGGCCGTCGATCAGGACGGCGCCGGTGACTGGCGCTGGTGCGGGGTCCCGACCTCCCTCCAGCTACCCGGACAGGCTCCCCCACTGGCCAACGACCCCGCCACCGGGCTGGGCGAGCACGCGATCCCCGCCGTGACCCCCACCCACCTGCGCATGGACAACGGATCCATCTTCCGCAGCGAGCAGCTGCGCCGGCTCGCCCTGCACTGGTCGATCACGTTGAGCCACTCCCGCGGCACCCGCCCCACGGACAATCCGCACATCGAGCGCTTCCACGAGACTCTGCAGCGCTTCTACCAGCAGCTGCCCGGCTACAAGGGCCGCAACGTCTCCGAACGCGGCAGCTGGGCCGGCGTGGTGGCCGAGGCGCCCCTGCTCACCCCGGCCGAGCTCGAGCGGCAGCTGCGACAGTTCATCGCCCTGGACTACCACCGACGACCCCACACCGGGCTGTCCCTGCCCGGAGCACCCGGGGTGAACATCTCCCCGCTGGAGATGTTCGACTGGATCCTAGCCACCACCGGACGGATCCACGTCCCCCAGCACCCGGACCTGATCTACCAGTTCCTGCCCACCCGCCAGCTGACCCCGAACCACGCCGGCGTCGAGTACCGCAACCTCACCTACGACGCCCGGATCCTGGACGAGTTCCGCGACCCCGTCCCGGGGCGGTTCCGAGACGAGGACGCCAAGATCCCGTTCCACTACGACCCCAGGGACGCCACCCGGCTCTGGTTCCGCCACCCCGACACCGACCGCATCCACGAGATCCCCTGGCGCAACCGTCATCTCTTGCACGCGCCCCTGACCGACGTCGTCCTCGAGGAGGCCCGCCGGCGCATCCGCGCCCGCGGCGGCCCCAAGGCTCTGACCGGCGCGCTCATCGACCGTCAGCTCATCGAGGAGATCGGGCACCTGGCACACACCCGGTCGGACGAGACCTGGTCCACCACGATGGCCGCCTCCCGCATGCGCTTCGACCAAGCCCACCACGATCACGACGAAGCCTCTCTCGCGCACCGCCTCGCCACCCCAGAGGCACCTGCCGAGCTCGGCCCCGGCGGACGGCACCTCCACCTGGTTCAGCCGACGGCGGCGCTGGATCGGACCGCCACCCACGGCCTCGCCGGGCTCTTCGAGCGCTGGCCTGACTATGCCCAGGAGATCTGATGGACGCCCTGCTCTGGCACACCCAGGCCATGACCCTCGCGCCTACCGCGCCTGAGCCGGTCCTGCTGCACGAGTTCGGCCAGCTCTCGCCCGAAGCCCAGAACGAGTATTGGACCCGGTTGAACAGGTGGATGTGCGCGACCACCCTCGACTGCGAACGCACCGACGCGTTGCGCGCCGGCATGGACCGGGTCACCTACCGCAACGCCTACTCTCGTTCCGGGGCCAAGACCATCATCGGGCTCTCGGCACCCAACGGGGTGGGCAAGTCGACGTTCATCAAGTCCTACGCCCAGGACCTCTACCACCAGTCGATGCAGGGCCAGGCGGTCGACAAGCTGCCCTCACACACGGACAGCTCCGGCGCCCCCTCGCACTGGATCCCCCAGGTCTACATCACCCTGCGCGCCGCCTCCGAGGTCGCCGACGTCAACGCCGCGATTCTCAGCTACCTGGGCTACCCGATCATGGGACGAACCACCAAGGACACCACCCTGCTGGTCCACGCCGTCGCCCGGCACGGGGTCAGGCTGCTCATCCTCGACGACGCCCACATGCTCCGCGCCAAGCAGGCCCGCGCCCGCGACGTGCTCGACTACGTGAAGTTCCTCAACACGATGATGGGCGAACGCGACGGCACCCTCGTCCTCGTCGGCGCCAACATGGAAGGCGGCCCCGTCTACGAAGACCCCCAGCTCGCCGCCCGGCTGCGCACCTTCGCACTGCACCCGTACAACGTCCAGCAGGACACCACCGAGCGCATGGCATGGCAGCACCTGCTGGCCGCAGTGGAGAAGAAGTTCATGCCCTACCTGGACACCGCCACCGAAGGAACCCTCACCCGGGAACTGGCCGGACCGATCTGGGCACGCACACAAGGCCACCTCGGAGACACCCAGCAGCTGATCACCACCGCCCTGCTCGAGGCCTTCGACCAAGGTGACACCACCCTGACCAGCGAGCACCTGCGCGGTGTCCGCCTCTCTGCTCGAGCGGAGGCCGCTGAAGCTGACCTGCTCCGCGACGCCACCCTGACCTCCCATCGGGAGCAGAACCGCAAGGCCAAGAGGTGACCGGCCCAGGGCATCCCCCGTCCGCCCTCGCCCCGATCCCCGGCGAGTCTCTGACCGGGTACGTGCTCCGGTTCAACGCCACCAGCATGGCCCCACCCCTGGCCCTGCCACCGCGCTACGCCGACACCGATCTGCCTCCTGGCCTGACCGACGCGGTGCACCGCAGCACCGGGTTGGACTCCCGACACATCGGGCGGATGACCATGACCGGCTGGCCGCTGGCCCTGCGCGGACGCGGAATCCAGCACCGACACGGGTGGGTCCTGCACCGGCGCGACGTCTGGCTCTGCCCCACCTGCACCCCCTTGACCGGCTTCCGCGCCCTGCGCTGGCGCCTGGCCCTGGCCCCGGTCTGCCTGCGCTGCCACACCCTCTTGACCCACGAGCGGACCTTCACGCCGACCCGCTCCGCCACCATAGAGGAGCTGGCCCGTCTCCGACGCCTGGACGAGCTGACGACGCGCGCCCTGCAGGGGTCGAAGACCTCCAGGTCCCACCTATCGGTCTTGCGCCGCATCTGTACCGCCTCAGATGCCCACGAGCCTGACGGCGACGTCCTGCCCCGCCCAGCTCTCGGGGGCGCTCCCACGCCAGCAGGGAATCAGTGGGGAACCCATCCGCCCGGCGAACCGAGCACCGTGCTGAAGCAGCTGGCCACGCTGGACCCCGCGCTGCTGAACGAGTCCCGCGCCCGAGCGCACTGGCAGCAGTTGCAGCATGAGGTCTCGCTGCCCTCGAGCTCCGCCTTCGCCCCAGCACCGTTCCAGCCCGAAAGCCCGCCCACCAGCCCGGCCACCCCGGCCATGGCTCGGGCCCGTCGACGCGCCCTGCTGCGACAGCTCACGGACCTCTGCGCAGCCACCGGTCTGCGGCCCCAGCACATCCCCACCGTGGCCGCTCCCTGGCGGGCGCCCCGCTGGTCGCGTATCCGCGTCCTGGAGGATCAAGCCTTCGAAGCCCTCGCCCTGCACACCCTGCTCCTGGAGGCACTAGGCGAGGACGCCACCGGCAGCGCCGTGTTCGTCGCGCACGGCATCCCGGCCGTCGTGAACCAGCACGACCTGCTCACCCGAGTCCGCACCCGAGGCAACCTGAGCCCGGGTGAATGCGACCGGCTGCTCGCCCGCGCGCAGGCCCTCGTGGACGACGGGCTCGTCGACTACGCCTACCGCCGCGGGACCCTCCTGGCTGTCCCCTCCCTGCCCCGCATCCCCGCCATACATCTGCCCCGGCACCCGTTCTGGCCGGCCCGCACCCTCGTCCCGGCATGGGCATGGGTCGCGTACGCCCGCGGCCTGCCGGACTCCGGCCCCGTTCCCGATGTTTCCCTCGAGGCCGTGGACCGCTTCCACGCCGACCTCGACCCCGAGGCTCGTCTGCGACTGCTCGAGGCCTTCGACACCCATGTCCGCGGTGAGGATTGGGCCGCGGTCGCCTCCGCGGCCGGCAGCTCCTCTCCCACTATTGCTTCCGCCCATCAGAGGAGCGCCTGATGTCGACGCTGCTGCCCATCCGCCCCAGACCCGCCCCCGAAGAAGCCCTGGACTCCTATCTCGAACGCGTGGCCACCGCCAACGGGGTCACCACCAGCGGCTTCGTTCGACAGCTGACCACCGAAGCCCGGGCTCCCCTGCGCTTCACGAACATCGCCCCACCACCAGCGATCCTGGACGTGCTGGCCTCCTGGACCGGCACCGACCGGAGACTCCTGCAGGACTGCCTGTTGACCCGATACCCGGTCATCCCGTTCATCGACAGCCAGAACCGTCACGGAACCCGGTCCGTGGTGGCCCACGGATGGGTGCTGCTCAACCGCTCCCAGGCCTGCCCCTGGTGCCTGGCCGAGACCGGAGTCTGGAAGATCACGTGGCGTCTGGCCTGGGTCACCGCGTGCCTAGACCACGAACGTCTCCTCGTGACCGACTGCCCCGGCTGCCAGAAGCCCCTGCGTACGACACATCACGGCGCGCTCCGGCCCGCCGGCCCCGGAGCAAGCTGCGGCAACCCCCGTCCCCAAGGACAGGGCAAACGGTGCCCCTTCGACCTGAGCCGGATCTCCCCGCCCTCCGCGCCCCCTCCACTCTTGCAACAACAGCAACGTGTCGAGCGCGCCCTCCGCGACGCGGACATCGATCTGGACGGCCACTCCGTGGCCGGAACGGTCTATCTGAAGCTGATTCAAGCCCTCGCCGCTGGCGTCCTAGGCCGACCGACCGCAACACAAACACGGGCCTCCAACATCACAGTCCAGGGACCCTGGGCGCCCCCAAGCACAGTGCTCCGCGTGCGTTCAGCACCGAGACCAGTGCGACTTCGGGCGGCTGCCGGTATCGAGATCGACCAGATGCTGGCGCAGAACACGCACCACATCTCACTGGCGGCCTGAGGCCGGGCACCACCCGCAGCCCGGCAATGGCTCACGTCCGGTGCGTCGCGACGGCTGAGCCTGGCGGTCGAGCTTCGCCTTCAGCGTCCCTCGTCGAGACCGTCAGATTCCACGTCAGCGTGGGGCTCCAGCCCCAGGCGGCGCCCGCGTGTGGCCCCTGGAGGGTCGCCTTCGATCGGGGCACGCCAGCGTTCGAGTGCCTCCAGGTCAGCGATCAGTTCATCCCCGGTGGAGTAGAACCGCGAGAACGGCGACAGCTCATCGTCGTGGCTTGGAGGATCCACCTGAAAACCATCGACGCCATCCACCTCAGCCGAGAAGACGTAGACCGCCGTCGGCATGTCGTCCTCATTCTGCTCGGCGGGGCGACTCGGTTCGTAGAACCACGCCTCGTCCAATCCGATGGCAAGGGCGTCGACGTCGAAACGCCAACCCCGTCTAGGTGTTGTGGGTCATGAGGTTCTTGGCACGAGGGCCGGGCTGAGATGAGACGAGTGGGCCTCTCCCGCAGGATGGAAGTTCCTACACCACCCATCCGCGCAAAGAGACCCACTCATGACTCACGCTAACGCACCCCTGACTCCCACCGGCCGTCTGCGCATGGTCCACCGCCACCTGAACGAGGGCATCCCCCACGCGCACGTGGCCGCCGAGTTCCGGGTGAGCCGCCCCACGGTGGCCACCTGGGTGGCCCGCTACCGTGCCGAAGGCGAGGCAGGACTGCAAGACCGCTCCTGCCGGCCACGACGCTCTCCCGCCCAGCTCGACCCGGCCCTGGTCACCCAGATCCTCACCCTGCGCCGGGAGTGCAAGTGGTCAGCCCGCCGCATCCATCACCACCTGGTCCCTCAAGGCCACCAGCTGTGCCTCCGAACGGTGGGCAGGTGGCTGCACCGACTGGGCATCTCCCGGTTGCCAGACCTCGCGCCCACGGGTGAGGACCTGCGCCAACGACCCCAGAAGATCACCGCGAGAGGGCCGGGGCACATGGTGCACCTGGACGTGAAGAAGATCGGGAAGATCCCAGACGGGGGCGGCTGGCGTGCTCACGGACGGGACTCCGAGAACACGCGAGCAGCCAAGCGCGGGCCTGGCTGCCGGGTCGGGTACACCTACCTGCACTCGGCGATCGACGGGTACACCCGCCTGGCCTACACCGAAGCCTTGCCCGATGAGCGGGCAGCTACGAGCGTGAGCTTCTTCTGCCGGGCGAGGGCGTTCTTCGCCGCCCACGGCATCACCGTGGACCGGGTGGTCACGGACAACGGGAACAACTACCGGGCCGTGGACTTCACCGGGAAGGTGGTCTCGCTCGGGGGCCGGCACCACCGGATCCGCCCCTACACCCCGCGCCATAACGGGAAGGTCGAACGCTACAACCGGCTGATGGTCGACGAGGTCCTCTACGCCCGCCCGTATACCTCAGAGACGGCCCGGCGTGAGGCCCTGCAGGTGTGGGTGAACCACTACAACTACCATCGGCCTCATACCTCCTGCGGGAACGCCCCGCCGGCCTCGTTGACCCCGGCACGAGTCAACAACGTCATGCCCTCCTACATCTAGTCCTGAGGCTGCGCCCCCGACACGTGGCGCCTCCTCAGCTCTGGCGTGCCCCGTAGTTGCCTCTGTGACGCACCCTCAGCGGCAGATTAGATTCGGGCGTTGCGCACGGTGAGTCACGTGGGCGCCCAGTAGTTGGCTTGCAGCGGCGACCCCGGCCATGGTGGGTCCCAGTGACGAAACTAGTGGGCGCGTGACGTCGATGCTCCCTGCCACGAGCGTAGTGCCTCTCGTGGGGGTCATTACGACTCCAGCAGCCGGGGCAGAGCCTCTGCCTCCGAGCTGCAGGCCATACGCTTGTCGCATGTACCCGCCACCCACCGGGCCGGACCTGACGGCCGAGCAGCGTCAGGAGCTTGACGACACTTTTTTGTCGTCTGATCCGTACGGGTACTTCAGCGCCCGAATCCGCATGATGCTGTGGTGGGCAGAATCAGACGTTGACAGCCATAAGCATGCCCTAGCGGCGCCCGATCATAGAGAGCACCACGAGCCCGAGACCCTCGCGCGGTTCTCCCGCCTGCTTGGCCAGCCGATGGGATTCATACCCGAGACCTTGCCGAGCTCCGTTGCCACACAGGTCGCTACGGATGCGTATGCCCTGCGGCACCATGCGGCTGAGTCGCTGGTGCGGTTGACGGCCGCACTCTCGCAGCGGAGGAGTGCTGGCAAATCGTGTGTATGGGAGACCCTGTCGACCGGGCCAAACCAACTCGGCCAGGTTGTGGACCAGATTCGCGAGTCCTTCTCCTCGGCGGAGGCCCCTATGCAGTTCGCCCGTCTAGTGGTCCAGGAGCAGGACTTGCAAAGCGGGATGACAGATCAACTTGCCTCAGCATCCAACGTGTTCGCCGACTGGCTCAATTTCGCTATCGCCCTGCTCGTGGGGCATGAACTCCAACTCAACGCTGCTCACAACAAGGTCAAGCACGGTTTGTCAGTCCGTGCGCGTGATGATCTCAAAGTCACCTTCGCCACCACTCCGCCGAACGCGGATGGGACCATCCCGGTAGGCGCCCTGACCGGGCCAGACGCCGTGGACATCTTCGATTGCCCCGTTATTGAAGTGCTCGCACAGGCACCCAGGGTGGACGGGCATTCACAAGGACTGGAGCTGACGCAGTTGAGGGTGGATGTTCCTGCCGTTCTCGCCGAGACATACATGATCGCCTGGGCTCATGGTGCGATGTTCCATGTCGCAGCCGCGAAACACTTCGCAGGACGGTCGCATCCCCCCAAATATCTGACCGCTCCCGCTCACCCCGGTTACCCAGTGGGGGGCCCTCACCCTGACCATGTTTCAGGCAAGGCGCCGGTCGGGATGAGGTTCCCCCTCACCACTCCTCCCGGTGGCGAGCCAACACGGCGTCCACCGGGACTCGCATTTCGAGACGTGTTCATACCGTTCACATTCACTGGCTCTGCGATGCGCAATGGTCGCGTTGTTGCGGACGAAACCACGGAGGAGGCGTAGGTGCGCGCCCCGACGAATGAAGCCACGGGAACCTCGGGTGAGTCTGAGGTCTTGGCTCAGTTCGAGCGCTTGGGTTGGGGAGGGGTGATCGATAGCCGGCACGACACAGGGACTGACCTGTATTTGCGGCCGCGAGATGCCCGCCGGTACGAACTCGGCGCCGTCATGGGCGTCCAGGTTAAGACCGGATCGTCATACTTCAAATCCCCGCAGAAGGACGCCGAGGGAACGATCACTGGGTGGTGGTTTGCGCAGGACGACCGTGAACACTTCGACTACTGGCTGCGCCACGCCTTGCCCCACGTGGTGATCCTGCGCGATCAGGATAGAAACCTCTCGTTCTGGGTTCACGTCACGGCTGAGCGGGTCGTCCCAACTGGTAAAGGTGCCAAGATTCTTGTACCGGTCTCACAAACGGTTGGCGAGGACCACAACGAACAACTCTCCGATGTCGCACTAACCCAGCTTCCGACTCCGACCTGGGACGGCACGGCGTGGACCGGCGCGGTGCATCTTGCACCGGACGATGGTGTTCGGCATGCCCTCATCACTCCCCGGCTCATCGCACCGCACCCGAACCTGGACCTGGACCTGGACCTGGACTCCATCACCGGGCTCGAAGCCCTCGCCATGCAAGTGCTTTTCCGGGACGATCTCAAACGGCTCCTGAACCCGATGAGTCTTCCCGCGTTCGGAACGGAGAACGATACCGAGCAGAAGGGTCTGTCACTGGACGATGCGCGCGAGGCCGATGACTGGTGTTGGCGCGCCACTGCTGCCCTTCATCTCTGGCACTACCGGCGAGAAGCCGAAGAACTGCTTCAGCTTGTCGACTTAGCCTCTACGCCCAGTGAACGCTCCGCGGCAGCAGTGCTTTGCTGCGTCTACCACTTCAACGAGAACGATCCCGATGCCGCGCTTCACGTGCTTCAAGGCGCCTTGGCACATGACGACTACTCCCCCGTGGATCACGCGTGGCTCGAAGCGCAACGAGCACGAGCGTTGCTGGAAGTTGGACGACAAGAAGAGGCTTTCGACCTCGCAATGACAACCCAGCGCATCCACCGAGAAGCACCGTCAGATGTCACGGCCGCGGCCATCGCGGGAGCGTGCGCGCTGACGTCATACGGGGCAACCGGTTGGATGCAAGGCGATCTTGCCAACCTGATCCAGCGCAGCGACAACCCAGCGTCTTGGTGGAGAAGCCAGGTGATGTCCTACGGTCTATCCGCTCATCTCTCCGAGGAGTTCCGGACCTGGAGCGAGGATTCGTCGATTCGGATTGGGGGCTCAGACGTCGCCCACACCCGTCTACGCTCCGCAGCGTTGCTGGCCTCCTGCGCTGGTGATCATGACGGGTGGCGTGGCGCAAGTGGCGCTCTTGCGGAGCATCTCCTTGTCACAAGCAGCCCCGCTGACGATCCTGGCAAAGTCGCTGGCCGGCTGACGCTTCTCCGTCACTCTGGAGACAGCAAGAGCACTGGGCGCGCGACCCGGCACATTGTGCGCACAGGTCCAACGATGGCCGCCAGGATCGCGGCAAGTAGAGTCAACTTGTCTCGTTCAACTCGAACATCCGCTCTGGCAGATATCGAACTGCTGACAGCCGCCGGTGATGTTCTCGAACCCGAACGCGCCGACGAAATCTGTGCGTGGGCCCTAGCGACGCTCGAAGAGCCACAGGCCTACCTGAGACGCATTCTTCCCACATTTACTGTGCTCTACAAGATCATTGATCTGCTGAAGGCCATGGTCTGGACGTTGAGCGAGGACTCACTTCACAACGTGATCGACTACTTCCTGGGCCAACCACCAGTCACCAACGACGGAACCGCTCAGACGCTCGCCCGGCTGATCCATAGGATCCCCGCGTCCGCGTGGCGTGAGAGTGACCGCCAGCGCGCGGCGAACCGATCTGACGGCGACGCCTCCTACCTACGCGAGGCCTTCCTGAAGGTCGCGGCTCCTGCAGTTGAAGAGAGTCGCGAGCGAGTCCTTCAACGAGCACGGGCCGGGGATCTGCTCATCTTTGAGGCCATCGAGGATGTGCGAACACTGCCCTCCGATGCAGTTAATGCTCTCACCGACCGACTGTGCAGCAACATCGACCGTCTCATCGAGGAGGCCGCCAGGGGGTCGTACGGTCTCGGTGGTCTCGACTACGGCGAGGCACTGACCGTGCTTGGTGTCTGGCACCCGTCAAGTGGGCGGTGGGGTCAAATCGAGTCGCTGTTAACGACTCCCGGGGTCCGCGGTCAGCAACAGTCTGGAACATTGCTCGTACTCGCAGTCCACGGAGCGACATTGGCCGACTCAATCAAGACACAACTTCTCGAAGCCGTGTCAGCTCTTCGGAATCGAAAGCCGGTGCAGGCCCCCTTTGATGACGACGAAGACATCCGGAGCCTCGCCTCCGAAGCTTTCGCTGCTCTCGTGGATGAGGGCACGCGCGAACGGTTGATACGGGACCTCATCGGCGGCGACACTGATCACCGTGCCGCGGGAGTCCGGATCATCGAACGTTTCGGAGACAAGGCAGATTCCGAACTCCTTCTCGCTCTCGCGGGTGACGCAAACGAGAAAGTACGTAATGCGGCGCTCAGAGGACTGAGTAGGTTGGTCGTTGGCGACCGTGCCACTGCAGGTGTGATGACTATTCTGTCGCAGGTCCTGAACTCTGGCGGAAGGCAGAGTGCTGCGGCAGTTGTTTCTGGACTACAGACTCCTTCGGGGAAGCCAGCTGTTTCTCAACTGCTAACCATCGCCACACAGCACACTTCAGCACAAATTCGCAAAGCTGCACGCGAGAGCATCCCCGACTTATAGCCCACCGTCGGCCACGAGAGGTGACTCCTCTGCACCCGGTGCCTGAGGCAGAAGTCGAGCGGCCAGGTGGCACGGCCTCAGAATCGCCTTCCCGGCATGAGCTCGCTGTCAGGCGTGCCCCTGGGACATGTCCGCGGCGCAGCGGTCAGGGTGGTCGGCTAGATGTGATGTCCAGGGACGTTGTTGCGTGAACAGCTGACAGGCGAAGGCCTCCTGTTGCGAGAGTGGAGTTGTCGAGAAACCGCTCACGCGAACAGAAGGCCTTCATGTCCCACGCTAACGCCGCCCTGACCCCTCGCGCCCGCCTACGCCTGGCCAAGCTCATCGTCGAGGAGCACTGGCCGGTCGCCACCGCGGCCAAGATGTTCATGGTCTCCCCACCCACCGCACGCAAATGGGCCACACGCTTCCGGGCCGAGGGACCTGCAGGGATGGCAGACCGGTCCAGCCGGCCGTCCACGATGCCGACCAGAACACCGCCGGCGGTGGTGAAACAGATCGTGGCCGCCCGATGGCGCCGACGCCTGGGGCCGGCACAGATCGCCGGAGAACTCAGGATGCCGGCCTCCACCGTCCATGCCGTGCTCGTGCGCTGCCGGATCAACCGCCTCGCCCGTCTGGACCGGGCCACCGGCGAGCCGATCCGCCGCTACGAGCACCCCCACCCCGGGTCGCTGATCCACGTCGACGTCACCAAGTTCGGGCGCATCCCCGACGGGGGCGGACACCGATTCGTCGGGCGCCAGCAGGGCCTGAAGCACCGCGCGGCGACCTCGGACCGCGAAGGAACCCGTGATGCCCGATACCAGCCCCGGCTCGGGGTGGGCTTTCTGCACACCGTGATCGATGATCACTCCCGCTTCGCCTATGTGGAGATGCACTCCGATGAACGCAGCCAGACTGCCATCGCGGTGTTGCGCCGCGCGGTCGCCCACTTCGCGCGCCTGGGCGTGGAGGTGGAGCGGGTGCTGACGGACAACGGCTCGGCCTACCGCTCGCATGCCTGGCGTGATGCCTGCACCGAGCTCGGGATCAAGCCCAAGCGGACTCGGCCCTACCGGCCGCAGACGAACGGCAAGATTGAGCGGTTCCATCGCACGCTCGCTGACGGGTGGGCCTACGCCCGGTTCTACAGCTCAGAGACGGAGCGCAGGGCCGCGTTGCCTGGATGGCTGCACTTCTACAATCATCATCGCGTCCACTCCGCGATCGGCGCCGCGCCTGCCACCAGGCTCAACAACCTCCCTGGACATCACAGCTAGATGTACTGACCCTGGGCGTTGGTGACTCTCTCGGCGGCCGAGGGGTACATTTCACAGACCCCGCTG
Source organism: Micrococcus lacusdianchii (assembly GCF_023155805.1). Taxonomy (GTDB): domain Bacteria; phylum Actinomycetota; class Actinomycetes; order Actinomycetales; family Micrococcaceae; genus Micrococcus; species Micrococcus lacusdianchii. Next base: position 23,632 of record NZ_JAKNUW010000017.1, read on the forward strand.
AAGGTTTTGCTCCCAGAAGGGTTCACCGCGTGTCGTGTGAATCTTCGCTGCATCTCTACAGACGCCGTCGAGATGCGGCGAAGACTGCACAAACGCGCGAATATGCTGCATACCGCGGCACGCCGACAAGAGCTCGACGGCCGTTCTGGGGCGTACTGGCGGGCTGTCCTCAGCCGGGCGTCCCGGCTGGTATCAAAGGCTCGCTGGGGCGCTGCGCCGGGGTAACGGGGATGATGACCCCATGCACAACCCCGATGCCCCTCAGTACTACGGCGCTGACTTCGACCGGCAGATCCACGAGTTCATCGACCAGCATCGAGACATGCTCTCGGCGTGCCTGGACGGGCTCACCGAGGAGGAGGCGCGACAGCGGCTCGTACCGTCCAAGACCACGCTCCTGGGCCTCGTGAAGCATGCAGCGTTCGTCGAGCGTGTCTGGTTCGCGGAGGCACCCACGGGGCACAGTCGGGCCGTCCTCGGCATCGTGGCGACGCCCGACGAGTCCTTCGAGCTCTCCGACGATGACACCATCGACTCCGTGCTCGCGGACTTCGCCCAGGCATGCGAGGACTCTCGCTGCGCCGTCCAGGAGGCCGATGGTGATGTCACCTGGCGTGGGAATCGGCGAGGGCCGCTGGGCCTGCGGTGGATCCAGCTCCATGTGCTCAGGGAGCACGCTCAGCACTGTGGCCATGCAGACATCCTGCGGGAGCAGGTTCTCGCTCGCCGGTGAACCGCCTACGGACTCAGCCCGTAGGCGCCCCGCAGTGACCGCCCTGGGTGTGCAATCTTCGCTGCGCCCGACAAACGCGCGAATATGCTGCACACCGAGTGGAGGACTTGTGCCCTTGACAGTGGGATGAGCGCACCTGCGCTCTTATCCACCACCGCAACTAGGCAGCCTTGGACATGTAGCGCATCGTGAGCTCCATGGACTTTTACCGCCCCTCGCTCGCGGAACTTCGCGCAGCAGCTGCCCTGCCATCCCATACCGCTACCGGCCTATCGAACGATGTGATCCTCACCGAGATCGAAGCCGGTCGATTGAAACCCGAGTGGTCATGCATCGCCACCAGCGATGATGGCGACTTGATCGGACGGGCCATGTGGTGGGGGCGTGACAGCCAGGAACCCATTGCGCTGGACATCTGGGATGTCGCACCTGGTGCCCCAGAGCCGACCCGGGTTCTCTCCGGACTTCTCACGCACGGCCGCGTCCTCGTGGAAGCGACGAATGGGCGAGCTCTGCTGCCCCACACCCTCCGGGTGCCGGTCGGGTGGAGAGACCGGCCAGAGGTCGCGGAAACCGTCCAGCTCAAGATGCAGGTCGCGAGCGCCAACGGACTGGGCCGCGCGAATGAGCGACTGCAGTTCCAATGGGATGAGGGCGGAATGGTGCACCCCGACCCAGCCCGACTGCGGTTCACTCCGGCGAGCGACGAGGCGTTCACGCGGCTGTTCGCCGATGCCGCGGCGGGATCACTGGACGTGATGACGGCACGCGAGTTGGAGCAGACCACCGCCGCGGACCTGGCCCGTGACGAGGTCGCTTACTACCTCTCCTGCCCAGGAGAACGTTCGTGGTGGCGCGTCGCACAGACTCACGATGGCGAGATCGTCGGGCTGGCTATCCCCTCCGCCACCCCGACCAACCGAAACGTGGGGTACCTAGCCGTGCTGCCACAGCACCGCGGCCACGGTCACGTGGACGAGATCCTCGCGTACATCACCCGATTCCATATCGGGGATGGAGCTCGACGAATTACCGCGACCACAGATGCGGTCAACACCCCGATGGCGGCGGCGTTCGACCGGGCCGGTTACAAGCTGGTCGAGGTGCGCATCGACCTGGAGCCGTCCCAGATGCACTGACCGGCGACGACGGCACCCGCCAGCGGGCGAGGACTATTCTTCGCAGACCCCGCTGATCGTCCGGTTCGGCGAAGAGTGCACCGCGTGTCCTGTGAAATGTTCGATGCCTCTCGACAATCACGCCTCAGACTGGCGCCGGTTCTGGCATGGACACCACCGCGTCCTCCCCCGTTGTCGAGATGCAGCGAAGATTTCACAAACGCGCAAATATGTTTCATACCCGATTGGGCACCTGATCCGTTGACGCCAAGGCGGATCCCCACATCAGTGACATCGGGGCAAGGCACTCCCCGAGGGGAACCACGGTCAGCCCCTCCCCGCCTCGAGCTGGAGGCAGGATGGCCCCATGACCCTCTCCTTCGAGACCCCAACGTGCGATCAGCTCGTGGAGCTCGCCGAGGAACTCGCGCAGTGGCAGCAGATCCCCTGGGCCGGACAGCTGCACCCCGGCGACCTGGGGTGGCACTCCTCGGTCGGCGCCGAACGTTTGGCCGGCGATCTGCGCGTCTGGAAAAACGGCACCCGCCCGGTGGCTTTGGGGATGCTGGACGGGCCAGGGCTGATCCGCTTTGCCATCGCCCCCGACTGCACGGCCGACGAGTCCCTGGCTCACGCGATGGCCGGCGATCTCGAGAACCCGTCCGGCCTGTTTCCCGACGACCCCGTGAATGTGGTCGAGGCCCGCGGCGCCACGGCCCTGCAGGCAGAGCTGCGTCGGCGCGGCTGGGCCGAGGACGAGGAGTGGACGCCCCTGGTCCTGGAACTGGCCGGCGAGCCGCGGTGGGAGCAGCTGGAGCAGAGCGGCCTGCGCATCGAGATCGTCGGCGCCGAAGAGGCCGCCGAGTGGACCGCCGTGCACTGGTCCTCGTTCAAGGGGACCCCCTACACGGACGAGGCCCGGGAGGGATTCGTGCGGCGGTGGTCCACGCTGATGACCAGCCCGCTCGCCGATCACGCGCAGAGCCTCATCGGATACGACTCCACTGGTGCGGCTGTGGCGGTGACGACCGTGTGGAGTGCCGGCGAAGGCCGACCCGGACTCGTGGAACCGATGGGTGTGCACCGGGACCACCAGGGCAAGGGCTACGGGGTGGCCATCACCCAGGCTGGCGCCCAGGCACTGCACCAGGCCGGAGCCAGTGCCGCTGCTGTGGTTGCGGAGAACTCCAACCCCGCCGCTTTGGCGACCTACACGGCTGCCGGCTTCACCGCGGGGGCATCCGTGAGCGACCTGGCACGCCCGTAGTCCCGGGGGGCATGGACTTGCGCAGCCTGCACTGTGAGTCGTGCGCAGGCCACTCTGCATCCCGACGGGCACGCCCGGCCGGTGCGGCGGCTGCCTTGGCCCTGTTCAGTCTGTCCCCGGGCGACCTCGTAGAGCGGTATCCCCACCTCGTGGCCTCCTCCCGGCCAGGATGGGCGGCGGCCACCCTTGCGCGACGCATCTCACGAGGCCCGGGTACACGGATCGGTGGGAGTGGGCCGGGCTGGGCGTTATTAGTTCACGAATGCTTCCGCGTGAGCTGCGTGCGCAGGGCTCGGCCAGTGTGGGTCTCCATGGCGGGCAGGTTGGCGGCCGGGCCTTTTGGATGCCGCATGCGACGCATCTGCACGACGCTCACCAGAGGGCGATCTCCGCAAATGGCAAGGTTAATCAACCGGTGTCACGATGCCGTGGAATGCATACGACCTTGGGGGTCCCGGCGGTTGGTCACCATCGTTACCTCATCCTCAGCAAAGAGGCGCATAATTCGAACGAGTTCACGAAGCGGGATGAAAGTCAAATGCTGGGTACTGGACTTGTCGGAAGCGACCAGCCATCCAGCCAGTTCGTCCGGGGTGCACTCGACGCGAGGATCACTCTCGTCTAGGGCCCACCAGTCGCCAAGGGCCAGAGATTCGAGGGTCCACGCGAAGCGCATGATGAGGCTGTGGATGAAGAGGTTACAGACCTCGTTTGCCGTGACCACCACCTCCGCGGGTGCCTCCATGTCGTACATGTCGAGATCTCCAAGGGCATCCCAGACGTCAGGCGTCTTCGCGCCCACCCGCAGGGGGTAACGGACCACTCTTGCCTTTGTCTCCCTTGTTGCTTTGGTGACCTTGGACGGCATCCCGAGCAGGCGTCGGACGGCGAAGGCTCCGTTCATGACGTCCCGCTCAACAAGGTAGAGCGCTTCTATCTCCGCCTCATACGAATCCGCGCCATCTAGTTCTCCATCGACGGCCTGGTCTAAGACCGCAGGGAGGCCCAGCCGGGCCCGTTCCAAGCGCTCGGCAGCGTTGGCAAGATCGCGCTTCCACGGCCACGACTCGTTGAACATGGACACACCATACGAGCCCGCTGGCCGGATTGATCTACCACGGTGGCCCTGTGGGAGGGGGCACTCACGCTGCTGCTAAGGGGTCGATCAACGCGTTCGGTCAGTCGACCTGGTGCCCACGAGGCTGTGCCCCCATTTCGACATGGCTGGTGTGCTATAGGGATGGGGTTCACATAAGTGGTCCGTGGAGCTCGGTTACGGTAGAAGCATGGGCGCATGGTGGCAGCTTGAAGCAGGGAGCCGGCTGACACCGTTGACCGGCAAGAACACGGTTCCAGATGAGTTGATGCTCCTGTTCACGGACGCGGATCACTTCGTCGATGAGGCCCAAGTTGAAGCGCTGTCCGAGCTCGAGGACGCACCGGAAGAGTTCGACTCCGATGAAGAGCCCTGGCCCCGCAGGATGGTGGGTTATTCGGCGACAGCGGGGACGCTGCGAGCCAGACTGGAGCTGCAAGGGTTCGGAACCCTACGGGTCCACGCGCTGTGCGCGGCTCTCTTCGACGATGATCTGGAACCCGACCCCGAGTTTCCCAGCCTCGACATGCGTGAACGCTGGCCAGAAGGGCGATCGACCTATCCGGACGGCTCCGCCGTGGTCGACGCACTCGCCACACGTCGCGGGCAAGACCTCATCAGTAGATACCGCCAATATCGGCCCAGAAGTTCTGAACAAAAATTTCTGGAGCACATGTGGGAATTGATGCAAGAGAGCTTCGATGACCCTCGGTTCGAACTCGCACTCATTCTCTCGCGAACAAACCCATCGACCCGTGTGACCCTTGACCTCACAGATGTAGTAGTAGGCGGCTACGTATCGCTCGAGGAACAGCTACATCTTTCGGCGAGAACTCGTATGGCGACAGCAGTCGCAGCAAGCGGGCCGATCATCGTGATTACCGAGGGTTCGAGCGATGCCAGGTGGCTCCGTCACGCCCTTCGGCTGGCTGCCCCAGATACTGAGCACCTGTTCGAGTTCCTAGACTTCGACCAGACTAGGGCTCCTGGCGGGGTCGATCGGGTTGAGTCGCTGACGAAGGGCATGGCCGCCGCAGGCGTCATGAATCGCATCATCGCAGTCTTCGACAACGATACTGCCGGCCGCGAAGGCGCTCGGCGATTGAGTTCTCTTGACCTGCCAACCGGGGTGCGGGTCATCTGCTTGCCCGATGTGCCATACGCGCAGAACTATCCCACCCTCGGCCCAACTGGCCCGGCTCCGGCAGACATCAATGGTCGAGCGTCATCTATCGAGTTCATGTTCGGCGAAGACGTTCTCCTCAGCCGAAACAACGAACTGTATCCCGTTCAGTGGAATTCATTATTAACCGCTAGCGGGGCTTATCAAGGCAGTCTTTCCGCAGAGCACAAGAGGGCGGTAAACGCCAGACTCGATGACATATTTGCGACTTCAGGGACACAGATCGTGCCTAGTTCGGTACTTGAAGGATGTCGGCGACTGGCCGAGACCTTGCACGCCGCCGCAGCTCCGTCGCCGTACGTGCCCGGATCCGAGTACTCGGAACTCAGCGCGCAGTGGCGAGCCCAAGAGTCAGCTGAACCTTGACGCACCTGCAGTGAAGGCAGGGCGGAACCTCGCTAGATGTACTGGCCGGCGACTTTGGTCGCACCGCGGGTGGTTCAGGGCTACTTTTCGCCGACCCCGTTGAATGTTTTGCTCTGTGAAAGGTTCAGCGAGTGTCCTGCGAAATCTTCGCTGCATCTCGACAATTTCACAGACGCGCATCTATGTTTCATAGAACAGCGCACACCTCGCCTCTTGACGGAGCGTGATGTGACCAGCAATGAACTTGTTGCCATCGTGCGACTACGCGCCGTGAGGGCCAGGGGACGCACGCGGGCCTCCTGAGTGGGCGCGTCGATTGAAGCGTCGGAACAGCAGGGGGCGCCCCCTGCCGCGTGGTGGGGCCGAGCCATCGCCCGACCCCGCCGCGAGGCACGAGTCACGCCGCGTGGGGCTCGTCGGAACGCAGTTGCCCGGCCAGTGCCAGGACGCCGGCCAAGGCCAGCGGGACCATCCCCGCGGCCACGAACAGTGCTCCTGGGGCGACGGTGGCGGAGACCGCCCCCACGAGCCCGACGGACAGCGGCATGAACGCGATCGAAACGAAGAAGTCCAGGCTCGCCACCCGTCCGAGCATGTCCAAGGGCACGTGCGCCTGGAGGACGGTCCCCCAGATCACCATGCCCACTCCGATGCCGGCCCCGTAGAGCATCAGACCGGCCCCGATGATCCAGGGGTTCAGCGTCCAAGCAGGCAGGGCCAGCGGGACACATGCCAGAGCCCAGACTCCCACCATTACGGGCAGGAACCGCCGCGGCGCCTCCATGCCGCCAGCAATCAGCGAGCCGACCAGCCCGCCGACGCCCAGCGCCGCCAGCACCGCCCCGTAGACCGCGGCACCGTTCTCGTGGCCGTCGCGCAGCAGCACCGGCAGCAGCACCTCGAGGACGCCGGTCGTCACCAGGCCCATGACGGCGGCGAACAGGACGCTGCTCCTCACCCAGCGCGTCCGGAGGACGTACGTGAATCCCTCGGCCAGGTCCCGGAACGGGTGCTGAGGCGCCGCATTCGTATCTGGAGGGCCCACCGCAGGCAGGCGGGCGGCCAGCACCGCGCCGGCCGCGAGCGAAAGGGCAATGAGCAGCCCGCCCGCAGGAGGTGTCGTCGCACCGATGACCGCCCCGGTCAGGGCTGGTGCCAGGGCCTGACCGACGACGGGCCGCGTCGCCCCCTCGAGGCCGTTCACGGCCATCAGCTGCTCCTCCTCGACGAGCAGCGGCACCAACGCCGTGTAGGCCGGGAAGAAGAACGCCGTCGATGCCCCGACGATCAGTGCTGACAATCCCAGGAGCCAGTACTGAGCGGCCCCCATCGTGGCGAGGCCGGAGACGACACCGGCCGCCACCGCATTGACGACCAGGACGGCCACCAGGATCCCCTTCTTCGACAGGCGATCGGCGACGACGCCGGCCGGCAGTGAGGCAGCCAGCAGGCCGACGCCGCTCCACATGACGACGCCGGCCAGCGTCGGCGGATCAGCTCCGAGCTCCAGCACTTGCATGGCCAGGTACAGGTTCCAGGCACCCTGGCCGAAGATGGCCAGCACCATCGCCAGGAACAGCGGCCGATACCGGGGAGAGGACAGAGGTGCCAGTGCGGTGATCGAGGTCAACGGCTCACCCCCTCGGTGCTCAGCTCGAGACGCGGCCAGTCGGTCAGGTCTCGGAGCATCTGGCGGTCGTGAGTGGCCACCACCACGGCCGCCCGGGTCTCCCGGATGGCGTCCGTGAGCTCGTCCACCAGCGCGGCGGAGAGGTGGTTGGTCGGCTCGTCGAGCATCAACAGGTCCGGCTGTTCAGCCAGGCACAGCGCCAGGTGGAGCCTTCGCTGCTGCCCCTGAGACATCCGCCCAACGGGCGTGTCCAGGCTCCGCGGTTCTAGCAGGCCCAATGACCCGAGTGACGGCACACCGTTGTTCCTCGCCATCAGACCGTTGCGGTGCAGGTGCGCCTCGAACGCCTGCCGCGCCGTGTGTCGCGGGTTCCATGCGGGCACTTCCTGGGCGAGCAGCGCGATCTTCGCGCCCGTGTGCCGCAGGATGCGGCCGGCAGTGGGCTCGAGGATGCCGGCGAGGACCTGGAGCAACGTGGACTTGCCGGCGCCGTTCGGGCCGGTGAGCAGCAGGCGATCCCCGCCGTGGAGCTCGACGGAGGCCGGCCCGTGGAGGCGGCCGGCCAGGCCGACCCCCTCCGCACTGAGCAGTGGCCGGCCTGCCCTGGTCGTCGAGGCCGGCCACGTCAGGGACCGGGGCGGGTCCGGCACGGTGATCTCGTGCGCCGCCAGATCCCGCATCCTGCGGTTGAAGGTTTGGACCACGCCGCCGGCGCGAGTGGCCCGCTGGTGCTTGCCCGTCCCCTTGTCCGGACGCCACCGGTCCTGGAGACGTCCGCGGGCGGCCTCGGCCGCGCTGGTGAGGGCGGCGTGTTCGGCCAGCTGCTGCTCATGCTCCTGTTCCCAGGCGGCCCGCTCGGCACGCCGCCCCTTCTCCCAGGCCTCATAGCCTCCGGTGTACTGCCGGGGGCGACCGTCACGAGTGGGATCCAGGTCGAGGAAGACGTCGGCGACGTCCTTCATCAGTGCGCGGTCATGGGTGACCACGGCGAACCCCCCAGCGTGCTCCCTCAGTGCCCGTGTCAGGTACTCCAGGGCCCCGGCGTCGAGATGGTTGGTGGGCTCGTCCAGCAAGAGCAGGTCCACCGCAGAGCCCAGGACGACGGCCAGCCGGACGCGGTACCGCTGTCCGACGGACAGTGCCCGCAGCGGACAAGCCCGATCCGTGCAGGCGGACAGGCCGTGCAACGCGAGGTCGATGCGCCGCTCGGCGTCCCAGGCGTCGAGGGCGGTGGCCGTCTCCAGCGCTCGGGCGTAGGCGTCATCGGCTCCAGGCCTGCCCTCTGCCATGGCGAGGGTGGCCTCCTCGAGGCGGTCCAGGACACGGAGGGACTCGCCGATGGAGTCGTGGACGAGGTCACCGACCGTGCGGTCGTCGTCCACGTCGAGGTCCTGTTCGACGAGGGCGACCGTCCCTGCGCGGGTCACGGTGCCGGAGTCCGGCATCAGGGTGCCGGCGAGCACATGCAGCAGCGTGGTCTTGCCGCGGCCGTTCTCACCGACGACGGCCAACCGGGATCCGGCGGAGACCGTGACGTCCACGTCGTTCAGCACGGTTCGATCGCCCAGGGTGAGGGTGATGCTCTCGGCTCGGATGTGGGCGGCGCTGCCTGCAGGCAGGGCAGGGGTGTTCAGAGGGGTCAGGGTCATCGTGGTCTCTCAGCTCGTCATGGAGCCGGGCAGCACGAGAAAGCCGCCCGGCAGGGTGCCAGGACGGCGAGCGGGTTTCGTCAGGAGTGGTCCGCCGCCGTCAGCGAGCGGAGCGGAGCTTCATCGACGCGATGCCTCTGTACATGGACTCGACGATATCAAACGCGGCAGAGGAGTCCCGGATCGCCACAGACCTGTATGCCGAGCTATCGAGCGTCCCGGGGAGGCAGAGACTGGAAAACTGACGAGCGAGAGAGTCATGGTTTGGCCTCTGCGGCCCCGTCAGAGGTCTGCGGCTCGATAGAAGGCCCTCGCAAGCCTCTTGAAGCCTCAGCCTTGCCCATATGCGACCGTTTCACGAAAAGTTCTAGGACTGTCCACGTGCCACCGTCTGCCACGTCCGCCACACCGATTGGTGCTTTTTCTGATGACTTTCACTATCACTCGCGCAATTGAGACCTTGTCAGATCCGAATGTGCAGATCGAACACGCATTGCGGCAATGTCTGGTAGTGGCAAAGCGAATCCAGTCCGACCCTATGGTGGAATGGGTGAAGGGCGAGCTTCAGGGGTACGGGTCACCAGACGTTAAACCTCCGAACTATCGCTCAACTCTCTTCGCTCCATACAGGCTCACATTCCATGGTCCGATGGGCGCCTCGTTGCGTCAGTCACTCAGTCGTTCGGACATCCCAGAGTCATTACGAGTACCCGCAGAAGCAGACTTCCTACGCCAGCCCGTGGCGGAGGTCAGCGCCCTGACCCGAGACCGGGAGAACTCACCGGAGCTTAGCCTTCCTCTCATTTGGGTCGATGAGTTCCGTCGCCTCGGCAATGAAGGCAAAGCGCCCAGAGTTGAGATGATGGAGCTCGCATCGGCCTGCAGAGTCCTGCCCCGGACGCATCTGGAGGGCATCGTCGATCGTGTGCGCACCTCTGCCCTAGAGCTGCTGTTGGAGCTCGAAGCCATTGATCCATCAGTGGGCGATGTCGGCAAGGATGCGGAGGGCACACGGGGAGAAGCACGCAGCGTCTCTCTTCAAATCATCACCCAAAACATCTATGGCGACCGGGCATCGGTGGTCTCACAAGGGCAGGTTGACGGCGCCGCCTCAGTTGCAATTGACGCTCGCGTGACTCCTGGAGATCGTGAGGGACTTTTGGATGCTGCCGCCAAGCTTCTCGAGCCCGATCAGGTTGCAGATCTTCGACAAGCTCTCGATGAGGACGGCAATACGGTCGGTGAGTCCACACGCTCGTTTCTGACAAAATTGCGCGACGGGGCCGCCGAAGCTTCCGGCCAAGCTGCCGTGAGTGGCCTCACTGCACTACTGACCCAGTTCTTGGGCGGCACGTTTCCCTGGTGAGAGGAGCACGGCCCCCACTGATCGCCTACTAGGACACCCTGCCGCCGGACGTGGCAGATGGCGATCCAGTAGCAACTCTTAGACATGCAGAGTGTTCGGAGTGGGCGTGGATGCGCTCGTGCGACCCGCAGGAAGTACCGCGGCTCCAGTCTGGAGGCGCCTTCTACGCACCCAGGCGAATTCGCACGGCCCCGTCCTGGATGCCCTTCTTCACTCATCTCCAGCTCGGCCTACTTTGCAGAGACGAACGTGTGGCGCGTGTTTGTGAACTCTTGGCCGCGCGTCGTGTGAAATCTTCGCTGCATCTCTACAACAGGAGAAGGCACTCCCACCGCCGGGGCTTCCCTGGCTGAATCAAGGAACTCCCGACAGCATGCTCACCGCCTTATCGTGGGCCCATGGGAGAAGTCGTGTACCTTGCGGATAGATCGGACCAGCACCGGCAGCTGCTGTGGCGGGAAGCGATCGGCCATGTCGTTCGGCAGGAGCGGCACACGCGACGAGAGCGGCTCACAGACGTGGGCGAACGGGCCGGTATCGCTCCGCAGTACCTCTCGGAACTCGAGCGCGGCCTCAAAGATCCGTCCTCCGAGGTGCTTCACGCGGTCTCTGACGCCCTCGAAACTCCTGTCCACGAGATTGCCCGCCGCGCAGCGTCCGTACTCGACGGGACGGCCCGTCTCGGACCTGCGGTCCTGGCTATGGCAGCCTGACGCCGCTCACAGCAGATTCGCCCCACATCGACGCGTCCGCCCGACACACTGAGGACATGCACATCCTCCTCCTCGGCGGCACCGGCTTCCTCGGCCGGGCACTCGCCCACGCGGCGCTCGATGCCGGCCACGCCGTCACGTGCCTCGCCCGCGGATCGGCCCCCGCCGCGTCCGGTGCCACCTTCGTCCGCGCCGACCGGGACGACCCCGACGCCCTCGCCCCGGTCGCCTCCCGGACGTGGGACGCCGTCGTCGACCTGACATCCCATCCGGCCCACGCCCGCGACGCCGTGCACCGGCTCACCGCGCACCATCGCCTTCTCGTGTCCACCACCAGCGTGTACGCCTCGTTCGACACCCCAGACCAGGCCGAGGACGCTCCCCTGGCCCCGCCCGCGGACATCGACCTGATGACCGAGATGAACCAGTACCCCGGGGTCAAGCGCCGCTGCGAAGACATCTACCGAGGCGCGGATGGGCAGGTCACCGTGATCCGCCCAGGGCTGATCGGCGGAGCCGGCGACGACACCGGACGGTCCGGCTACTACCCCTGGCGGTTCGCGCACCCGACCGGTACCGACGTGCTGGTGCCCGATGCGACGTTCCCCGTCTCCCTCATCGACGTGGCAGACCTGGCCGCGTGGATCCTGCACTGCCTCGAGCACACGGTCACCGGCACGTTCAACGCCGCCGGCCAGACCCACACCTTGGCAGACCTGTACCGGGCGAGCATCGAGGTCACCGGGTCCACCGCCCAGCCGCGCGTGATCCCCGACGACGTCCTGCTGGCCCGGGGCATCGCCCCGTGGGCCGGGCCGAACTCGCTGCCCCTCTGGATCCCGGTGCCGGGGTTCCGTCACGTCGGCAGCGTCGACTCCTCCGCCGCCCTCGCCCACGGGCTGGTCCGCCGCCCGCTGGCCGAGACCCTCGCAGCCGCCCTGGCCACCGAGGAGGAACGCACGACGGAACGCCCCGTGGGGCTGACCGACCAGGAGGAAACCGCCCTGCGCGCCGCCCTCAGCCCCACCAGCGGCTAGGGCGTGTTGCTAAAGGAGGGTAGTCAGCCAGTGCAGTGTCGCTGCAAGGCTGAGCCCGGCGTGATAGTTCCGGGCGTACTTGTCCGAACGCACCGCGATCCCTCGCCACTGCTTGAGCCGGTCGAAGCACCGCTCCACGACATTGCGTCCCCGATAGCGCTGGCGCTGGTCGTCACCGAAGTCGATCGGCCGGCCCGGGCGTCTGCGCCGGTGCGTGATCTGATCGGCCCGCTCGGGGATCGTGGCCGCGATGCCATGCCGGCGCAGCCAGGCCCGGTTCGCCTTCGAGGGGTAGCCCTTGTCTGCAATCAGGCGGTCAGGCCGTATCCGGGGCTGCCCACGGGCCCCGGCCACGCTGATCTGCTCCAGCGTGGTGGCCAATATCGAGGTGTCCGCGACCTGCCCGCCGGTCACGACGAACGCCAGCACCCTGCCCTTGCCGTCACAGACCAGATGATTCTTCCTCGTCAGACCGCCGCGGGAGCCTCCGATGGCATGGTCAGCCGGCTCGTCCGCTGATCTCTTGTCGTTCATCCAGGCCCCCTGTGGGGCGGGGCAGGGTCGCCCCGTGCTGGTGGACGCGCACGATCATGGAATCGATCGAGGCCACCCAATCCAGCTCGCCAGCCTGCTGTGCCATGGACTGGGTCTTCTCCAGCACCTGCTCCCACACGCCCTGGACGGCCCACCGGTTGAAGTTCTTGTAGATCGTGTTCCAGTTCCCGAACCGCTCGGGCAGATCCCGCCACGGCGCTCCGGTGCGGAAGCGCCACGCGGTGGCCTCGACCACCGCGCGCCGATCCACCGGCGGCCGACCGGTGGACTTCGGCGCGGGGAACAGCGGGCCGATCACGGCCCAGACCTCGTCCGAGACGACATCACGCGACATGACCCCAGACTCGCGCATCCACGTCCCCGAACCCTTTAGCAACACGCCCTAGGCGCCACTGGCTTCCCATGGGTCGCCAGACAGGCGGCATGAGGGTGAGTCGGGGAGATGCGACCCCGGCATGTTCGGGCAGACTCAACCTGGTGAATGGGAGGGGCACATGGCTGTAGGGCTGGACGCGCTGGATGCTGATCAGCGGCAATTTGTCGAGGCGCACGTGAAGGGCGGCCGTGTGGTCGCCGATCACTCCTGGGGACAAACTGACACCGTGGTCCTGGAAGTGGTGGCTGGGCCGTGCCGCGTGATCGTGAAGGCAGGCGGCCCGTCGAATGGTCGCATCGCTCGCGAGATTCGCGGCCACCGGGAATGGGCCGCCCCATGGCGTGCGACAGGAAGCGCAGCCCGCATGATCGCCGCTGACGAACGGGCCCGCGTACTCATCACCACCTATCTGGAAGGACAACTCGTCGAGGGAACGCCCGCCCAGGACGACCCCGGCATCTACGAGCAGGCTGGTCGGTTGAGCGCCGTTTTCCACGACCAGTACGCCACGGCTGACCCCACGTGGAATGCTCGCCTGCGCGACCGGACCTTGCGTTTCCTCTCCATGCCGCACCGCATCCATCCCCGGATTGCAGAGCAGGTGCGTCAGGAGGTCGCTGGCTGGCCAGTTGGGGGTGCAACGGTCGTCCCCACTCATGGGGACTGGCAGCCGCGCAACTGGCTCGACGATCACGGTGTCCTGCGGGTCATCGACCTGGGCCGCGCCGATCTGAGGACGCCCGAGGAGGACTTCGTACGGCTCGGTCGCCAGGACTTCCTGCGCAATCCCGAACTCGAGGCGGCCGTCGTTGCCGGTTACGGACGTGATCCGCGAGATCCCGACATGTGGCGACGCACGAATGTCGCGGAGGCGGTCGGAACGGCCGCCTGGGCATTCAACGTGCGCGACGAGGACTTCGAAGCACTCGGGCATGCCCACCTCGGGCGTCTGTACCCCGAGTGATGAGCTGAACGGGTAGAAGTCCACCTGTCTGCGAACGCGCGCCCATCGGCACGGTCGGGTGCTCACGCCCCTCGCGGCAAATGTGCGCGCGGGGGCGGGCGCCCAACTCAGGACTCTGGTGTGCGGAGGGCTGTCTGCCAGGTGTCGTGGTGGTGGATGAACTTGGTGGTGTCGTGCCAGTGCCGGCCGTGGCCATCGATGTACATGGACGCCCAAGGCTCAAAGCCGTCACGGTGAGCCGCACGCAGGTGCTGCCACATGGCTGCGGATCGCTCCTCCGGGCCTTCCGGTCCGCCCACCACTCCACACGAGCAGCCTCCCGCATGTCGCGGGACTCGGTGTTGTGCGCCGCTCGGCACGCCTCGCATGAGCAGCCGGCGCGCCACCGGCTCGCCGTGCCGTGCGCGGCGACCGCTCCGCGCCCTGCGCGCTGCCGACTCCGGGCGGCGGCGCGGGCGTCCGCCGTCGTCCACGGCCCCGTGGTCGTCAGCCATCCCTTTTCCACCCACACCCGCACGGTGGGCGGGGTGACGCCGACTTGACGGGCCACGTCCACGAACGTGTGCAGCGGTGACGGGCTCACGCGCCGCCCCCGTAGCGGGGGGCGCGCCCGGTCGTCAGGGTGGACGCGCTCAGCGCGGCCACCGGCTCCCCGAGCACGCGCCCGATCTGCGCCTGCGCCCGGCCCAGGGCGTTCACCCACGACGTACCGCCCACGATGCGCTGCATGTCCTCGGACGCGACCCACGCCCCGCCCGGGTCCGTCGCCGTCGCGCGGCGCTGGTGCCACTCGGCCACGATGCGCCCGTCCCGCGTCACAAGCACGCCGCCCGTGCCTTGTCTCTTGGGGTTTGATCTACCCGAAGCGGTAGATCCTGTGGGATCGCGTGCTCGGCGTGTGAGCACGCATGGGGGTGTGCTGTCCGGGGCGTGTGTCGCCGGCCAGTTGCTGGACTCTTCCGGTACGACGCGTCAGCGCGACGGATACGTCGGACCGGACCGATCAGACGCGCACCGCGTAGAGCTCCATCAGACGCGTCTGCCGCTCCTTCTCCGTCGCACCGGAGCCCAGACCGAGGATGCCGTCCATGACACGGTCCAGTCGGGCGTGCGCCTTCAGCAGTTCAGGGGCCATCGCCAACGGGTTGTAGTGCTGAGCCAACGACCGCTCCGGGTGCTCTCCGCGCGCGGCCAGCACGCCGACGCCCGCCTCGATCAGCTTCGCCCGGTCCGCCTCCGACAGCTCCGGCACCGGCAACGTGTTCCACACCAAGGTGTTGGAGAACCGCAGGTCCGACTTGATCTGCCCACCCACCATGCGCTGCCACGCGATGAACGCCGACGACGAGATGACAGCGAACGCGAACCCATCCTCGTCGGGCGCCACAAAGTTCGCGTTGGAGGAGATGACCTGCTCCGTGAACCTTGCAGCCGGATAGAACCGTCGGGTCTCGGAGACGTGGATCGGGATGCAGAGGTACCCCCCGGTCATGGGGCGACGTTCGGCGAACAGGTGCGGCGTCGCGGCGAGCTCCTGAGTAGCCCGCTTGCTGCTCGCAGCGCGGAACTCCCGAACACTCTCAACGCGCGTACGCAGCAGGACCGAGCGGGCGAGATCGGAGGGGTCCAGGTCTTCGAGCCAGAAGCACCAGCGCGGCAGTCCGTGGATGAGCTCGCGTGCACCCACGTAGCGGCGCAGATACGTCGCGGCCACGGGATCCGCGGCCACCTCCGCGTGCTCGGCAGGCCCCACGATCAGGTGCCCCCCGTCCGCCGGCTTGGACCCGTAGAGCACAGCCGGCAGCTGGGCCAGCGGCTTGCTGCGTTTGGTCACCAACACCCACGGCCCCTCCACCAGGTAGGGGTTAATCGCGGTCACCGGTTCCTCCACTGGCTGCCCCTGGGAGCGTTCGTAGGAGAACAGCCGCGCCCCCTTCAGGGGGATGCCCTTGGAGAAGCCGACGATGACGCAGTGCACGGCGGCCGCGCCGGGCGCCTCGGAGGTCCAGGCGAACGTGCGGTGCGCGAACGGGATGGACCATCCCTCCCGGTGCAACGGTCCGAACAGGGCCGGCACGGGCTGGCCCTGGGCGATGGAGTTCGTCGTCACGTAGGCGAACCGGCCCACCGGCTGGCCGGCGAAGTAGTGCATGGCCTGGGCGTGCCAGCCGGTGACGTAGTCCAGGTACCCGTCGTAGTCCTTGCCCCAGACGGCCTTCATGTCCGCGGTCTGCTCGGCGGTTTTGGTGTACTGGCCGATGAACGGCGGGTTGCCCATCACGTACACCTCGGGCGAGGCCGGGACGACGTCGTTCCAGTCCATGCGCAACGCGTTGCCGACCACGATGTTCGCCGACTCGGTCAACGGCAGCTGCTCCGGGGACACGCCGATCTTCAGCGACATGTCCTGGTTCGCCTGGTGGTTGACCAGGAACATCGCCGTGCGGGCGATGGTCGCCGGCCACTCCTCCAGCTCGATCCCGTGGAAGGCCGGCATCCGCACCCGCACTCTCTCGTCCTCGTCCATCACCAGCGAGGTCTGCGCCTGCTTGCCCGAGAGCTCCTGCAGACGCACCAGGATTTCCAGCTCCAGAGCCCGCAGCTCCCGGTAGGCCACGATCAGGAAGTTGCCGCACCCGCATGCCGGGTCCAGGAAGCGCATCTGCCCCAGTCGCTCGTGCAGCTTGCGCAGTCCGGGGCGGGAGTGGATGTTCGCCACGAACTCGGCGCGCAGCTCGTCCAGGAACAGCGGCCCGATGAGCTTGAGGATGTTCTCCTCGGTCGTGTAGTGCTCCCCCAGCTCCCGGCGGGCCTCCTTGGACTTCACCGCCTGGAACAGGGACCCGAAGATCGCCGGAGAGATCCCGCCCCAGTTGAAGTGGCAGGCCGCGATCAGCTTCTGACGCATCGAAGCGGTGAAGTACGGGATCGACACCGCCTCCCCGAACACGGACCCGTTCACGTATGGGAAGCGCAACATCAGCTCATCGGTGCCGGCCATGCGCTTGTTCACCGGTCGGTTCAGCACCTGGAACAGGGCGGTCAGCTGCGCGCCCAGGTCTGAGCCGTCCTCGGCGGTGCGGGTCTGGATGAACTCGAGGAACAGGTCCCGCTCCCACAACCCGGAATCGTCGGCGAAGAGGGCGAACAGGGTTCTCACCAGGAACACGGACGCCTCGTGTTCGTCGTATCCGGAGCCCTCGAGCTCCACGTAGAGGTCGGCCATCAGCTGCGCGGCCTTCACGGAGGCCGCGGCCTGCTCGGCCGAACCGAAGACACGCTTCTGGTAACCGGCGATGAATCCGAACCGCTCGGCCTCCACCGGCAGCTGCTCCAGAGCGAACTCCACCACGGCGTCCTCGTCCCCGGGGGCGGCCTCGAGGTCACGCAGACGGAACGTCTCGAAGTCGCAGGTGATCACGTAGCGGGGCTGCTCAGCCTCGGGGACGTTCGCCAGGTACGTCAGCGCCTGGTCCTCGGCGGCGGCCAGGTCCTTGCCCAGCGACTTCTGCTCGGCGATGAGCATGCCGGGCCAGAACACGTCGATGAACCCAGCCCCGCCGTCGGCCTTGCGCGCGCGGGCCTCGAAGCGGGCCACCGCGCGCCGGCGCACCCCGTACACCGCGAACAGCTCCGTCCAGAAGGACTGCGACTCACCCCGCTCGTAGGACTCCCCCGCCCACTCGTGCACAAACGCGGCAGCGTTCGCGCGGATCTGATCCCAGGACAGGGGCTTGGTCTGCATGAGGGCGGGCCTTTCAACGACGACCGCCCCATCATCCCCCCGACCTCTTCACTCTCGAGAACAGAGGGAGCCTCCACAATGAAGGCCCCCTCCGATCTCACCCGATCAGCTCAGCGTCCAGCGCCAGCGCCATCCCGGCGCCGGGGTCGGCGGCGCGGGATGGCCCTGGTTGAGCCAGAAGCGTGCCCCAGTAAGGCGGCCCCCCGCATCGCAGAGGTCATAGGGGCCGGTGAACTGGGTGATCTCTCCAGGCGAGAAGATCCTGTGGTGACGCGAAGACAGCACGATGGCGGTCTCCTTTCGGTTGTGCTGGCAGGTGTACTGCGAAGCAACATGCCGAAGCCCGGTCACGGTTCTTGTACCGTGGCCTGTTGAACGCCAAGTTCAACTTCGGTTGCTGGACCGTCATCGGGTTGCCGCCCGGGGGCGGTCCAGTGCTGCTTCACCGACAGGGTCCGGGGAGATTTCTCCACCCCTCCTTTGTCACGCCCAACACTACATGTAGGGCCGGATGGGAACATGCCTCCCTATATGTAGTAGTGACACGGATGTAATTACGGTTGCGCGTTGTCCCCACCACTGTCCACAGGGGGGAGGGGCATCCGACCCGCGGTATTAGACGGGGAACGCCCAATTAAGGGATCCATGTCCACAAGCTACCGGGTTCGCTATGGGCGAAATAGAGTTATCTATCTTTAGTTTCTTACGGCGTGTCGACTTTCCTGCGACCACAAGATGTAGGACACCAGGCTTCATCAGCGCCCCGGTAATCCATGAATCAGCCCTGGGTGCAGATCAGTGACACGACCCCTCTGGATGTGGCTCTTCACGAACGAGGGTGTAGTCGGTTGAGCGCGTCGGTGGCCGGGTAGGGGTCGAGGTCTCCCGGATGATGGAAGTTCTTCACGCTCGCCATCCCGAAAGACCTCGACGTGCTCCACCCTACT
>NZ_JAKNUW010000018.1 GCF_023155805.1 Micrococcus lacusdianchii
GCTGCGCGCGGCTCGCGGCGCGCCGCCCGACCCGCGGCCGCGCCCGTCTCGTCACCGCCGGCCTCGGGCTGGCCGGCGGGGCGGCGGTCGCCGGCATCTCCCTCGCCGCCGCGCCGGTGAACCGCCGCGTGGACGCCTGGCTGGTGCGCGGTCTGAAGGCCGTGGGCGTGCCACGGCCCCGGTGGGCCGTGGCCGGGCTGACCTGCGCGGCGGTCCTGGCCGGCAACGCCGCCGACCGCGCGGCCCACCGTGAGGCGGCCGGGACGGCCCTGGCTCTGGCGGAGCAGGCCACCGAGGGCACGGACGGGGAGCTGGCCGTGACCGATGTCCCCGCCGACGCCCGCGCGATCCTGGAGACGATGCTGGACGCCGCCCCGGCCGGGCGGGCCGCACTGCCCGGCGGGGACGCTCTGCGCACCCAGCTCCCCCACGTCCGAGCCGCCGACCTGGGCGAGGGCGTCACCTTCACGGACTGGCTGCCGCTGGTGGTCGCCGGCGACGCCACCGTGGAGCGCGCCGTGCCCCACGACTTCACGTGGCCCGTGCGCGCCCGGTTCGAGCACGGCGGGGCGGAGTTCGAGCTGACGTTGCGCGTCCTGGACGGCGAGCTCGGCGCGCTCGCACTCGAGCCCGTGGACGAGACGCGCGACGAGTCCTGGGAGGCCCGCGCCACGCTCGAGCGCTGGCCGTCGACGGCCGAGGTCCGCCTCGCCGTCGACGGCGCCGCACGCCCCTCCGTCTGAGCCCCGTCCCGGCGCGCGCCGGACGCGGGTCCGGGGCGCTGACTACACTGGGGACGCCCCGTCGGCGGTGCGCCCGTGCGCCGCGGACCTGCGGGGCCTCCCCCGCCGTCGTCCTTCGGAGCCCTCCCCCATGACCACACCCGCCCCGGTCACCTCGACCGCCCGCGCCCGCCGGAAGGCCGCCCGCGCGGCCGCGGGGCCCCGGCCTCGGCTGCGCATGGGCCTGAACGGATTCCTCGTGGCGTGGCTGGTGCCGAACCTGCTCATGGCAGCGCTCGTCCTCGGGCTGACGCTCATGCCCTCCCTCCAGGGGCTGGGCTCGCTGACGCCGCTGCTGACGGTGGTGGGCGTGGCCGGACTGGTGATCGGCCTGCCGTTGTGCCTGCTGGTCAACTGGGCCTTCCGCCACGTGCTCAACCAGTGGGTGCACGTGCTCGCGTACGCGCTGGTGGGCATGCTGTACGGCCTCGTGGTGCTCACCCAGGGCGCCGGGGGCATCCTGCCGATGCTCATCCCCGTGATCGGCTTCCCTGCTGCGGTGCTCATGGGCCTGGGCCGGCTCGCGGCCCGGCCACTGGTCCGCCTGGAACTCCGGGACGACGACGACGTCCCCGCCTGATCGGAACCCCTCCTGCCCCTGCGCACAACGAGAGGGACGATGATCCGTGGATCACCGTCCCTCTCTCAGAGCTGACGTCCGGCGCCCGCATCCCCTCAGGCATGTATCCCGGCTCGTGAGGCTCATCATGTGCACCGTCTCATGGGGCGTCTCCCAGTCTAGGAAGCACCCTCCCGTCGCGACACTGGCCGATGGTGCAGACTCCCGGTTGTCACTGTGATGTATGACACACAAGACCCACCCGCGCTCCGGAGCTGGGGCCCCCGATCAGGACGGGCGGTGGTGGGGGACCTTCGCGCGGACCCGCCAGCCACCCGGGGCGGGACCGGCCTCGAGTCGGCCGCCGAAGGCCTCGATGCGGTCGCGCATGGAGGTGAGGCCGATCCCAGAGGAGTTGCCGCCGGCGTCCCGAGGGCCGCCCTCCGGCACGGAGTTGAGCACCTCGAGCACCACGTCCGGCCCGTCGACCGCGATGCACACGCTGCACCGCTGACCGGGTCCGGCGTGCTTGGCCACATTGGTGACGGCCTCCTGCATCACGCGGTACAGCGCGGCGCGGACGCCCAGGTTCAGGTCCAGGCTGCCGATGTCCACGCTGGCCTCGGCGTCGATCCCCGCGAGCCGCAGTTCCTCGGCCATGCGGTGCGCGCCGACGCCCAGCTGCGCGACCGTGGCGGCCTCGTCCGTCTCCCCGGTGCCGGGCGCCGGGACCGGCTCGATCACACCCTCCTGCTGCAGCACGGACAGCATCCGCCGCAGGTCCACGAGCGCCTCCCGTGCCGAGTCGCCGACCACACGCAACACGTCCTGGGCCGCCTCGGCCGTGCCGATATAGGCCGCGGCGCTCGTCTGCATGGAGATGATCGTGAGGTTGTGGGCGACGATGTCGTGGAGGTCGCGCGCCAGGATCCGGCGCTCGCGCTCTGCGGCCTCATGCGCGCGGCGCTCCGCCTCCGCTAGCCGCTGCCGATGCTGCCGACGCTGGTGGTGCATGCGGCGGGCGGCGACCCCCACGGCCGCCCCGACGGCGGTCAAGGGGACCGCGACCCACAGGACCTCCAGCTCCTCGCCCGCGGCCCAGGGGAGCAGCAGGGTCCAGGCCGACGCTGAGACGAGCGCGCCCCACGCGAACACCGCCGAACGAGCGGTGGCGAGCGCGGACCCGAGGAGCACAGGCAGCAGGAGGACCAGGAGGACCGGGTCCGCGCCCGCCACCACCAGCACCACCTGGGGCAACAGCAGCGCGAACGCCGCCGTGGTGCGCCACCACTGGGCCAGGAACGCCACCGCCATGACCAGCAGGGCGGCGGAGTCCAAGACGGACCTCTGCCCGCCCGCGCGCTGAGCGATCAGCAGATCAGACGCGGTGGACGCCACCGCCAGCACAGAACCGAGCACCAGGTAGAGGCGGCCGGCCGGGAGCGCGTCCCAGAAACCGACGGGGGCGTCGCCGTCCTCCGACAACGAGACGAGGGCCGCCGGTCCGGTCGACCGACGGCCCTGCGGGAGGGTGGAGATCAGCCGCAGAACAGGCCCCAGCGCTCGCAGAAGATGCGCTTGCTGGTGTCAGCGATGCCCGCCGGCGCGGCCTCGAGCTGGGTCGACGCGCGCTCGGCCGTCACCGGGGCGGGACCGGCGGTCGGAGCGGGGGAGGCGGCGGCGACGGGGGCGCTGACGAGGGAGACGGCGGCGAGGAGGGCGGCGGCGGAGGCGAGGCGGGTGCGATTGCGAGTGACCATGGACACAGCGTAACCCCCCGCACGACCCGCACACAGAGCCCCCTGAGGTGCGACACGGCCGGCACCTCCGTCTCCTCCCCTCGCCGGGGCGATCGGCCTACCCTTGGGTCATGTCCGAGCACCCCGGAGCCGCCACCGAGGACATCCGCGTCCTCATCGCCGACGACCAGCCCCTGATGAGCGGCGCGCTGCGCATCATGATCGACTCCACGCCCGGCCTCACCTGCGTGGGCGTCGCCGCCGACGGGGTGGAGGCCGTCGAGGTGTGTGGCGCGACGCCCACCGACGTCGTCCTGATGGACATGCAGATGCCCCGCATGGACGGCGTGGAGGCCACCCGGCGCATCGTCGAGGCCCACCCGGAGACGCGGGTGCTGGCCATCACCACGTTCTCCTCGGAGGACTACCTGGTGCCCGCCCTGCGGGCCGGCGCCGCGGGCTATCTGCTCAAGGACGCCCAGCCGGCCACCGTGCTCGGGGCGGTGCGGGCGGTCCGGCGCGGCGAGTCCGTGCTCTCCCCCGCCGTGGCGCAGAAGCTGATCGCCGCCGTCGAGACGGAGCGTCCCGCCGTCGGCGCCCTCGAGGTGCTCCCCGGCGACCCCGACGGCTCGGACCTGACCCCGCGGGAGCGCGAGGTGCTCGCCCTGCTGGCCCGGGGACGCTCCAACCCGGAGATCGCCGCGGAGCTGCACGTGTCCGAGTCCACGGTCAAGGGCAACCTCGGGCGGATCATGGACAAGCTCGAGGTCCGCGACCGCGTCCAGGTGATCATCCGGGCCGCCCAGCTCGGGCTCGTGACGCTCTCCCTGGACTGACGACCCCGGCGGCGGCGGGGCCGCGCGGTGCCTCAGCGGGCGGCGAGGGCGTTGCGGCGGGCGTTGAGGTCCTGGAGCACGCCCAAGCCCCTCTCCACCACGGGGTTCGCCGCGGCCAGGAGCTTGTCCTTGGCGGGGGCGTAGGCGAGGTCCGTGAACGTGCCGCGGGAGGCGTCCAGGCCCTGGATGCCCTGCTGCACGAGGCGCACGGAGTCCACCGCGTCCGCGTACGCCACGGCGGTGGCGTCGATCTCGGTGACGGTCTCCGCCTGGGGGGTGGTGGGCGTCTGCTCCAGGGCGGTGGTCGCCTCGTACAGCCGGTAGCCGAGGGTGCACTGCGTGTCCCGGTCGTAGAGGCCCACGCCGTTGTCATCGCTCCCCGCGGTCTGCGCCACCCGGTTGGCCTCGGCGATCTCCTCCTCGGTGTCCCTGTCCACGCCCAGGCCGGTGGGGGCCGCCATGCCCTCCTCGGCCATGGCGACGTTGACATCGTCCCCGCCGATCTCGAAGACGGCCGACTCCTGGCCCTCGGGGGCGCCCTCCTTGCTCGTGACCACGCGCACGGTGGCGCCCTGCGGCAGGCGGTCCCGCAGCCACACGTAGGCCTCCTCGCCCATGCAGTGCTCCGGGCCCACCCGGTAGCCCTCGGGGTTGCGGATGGCCGAGCGCACGCCCGCCATGCTGAGGGTCCGCTCCTGGCCGTCCGCGTTGACCACCACCGTGTTCCCGTCCACCACGGTGACCACCTGGACGGTGCGGCGCTCCAGGAGCATGCCGCGCACCACGGTGAGAGCGCCGAGGGTCAGCAGGAGCGCCGCCACGATGAGGAAGGCCACGAGGGCCTTCTTGGGCACGCGGGCCTGGGCGGCGACGTGGGTCATGGCACTTCCTCAGGACGGACGGCGGGGGACGGCGGCGGGCGGCGCCCGTCGGGGGACGGCGAGGCCCGGAGCCCGAGTCTAGCGAAGGGCTCCGGGCCTGCCGCCCGGCGCCAGCGTCGGAGGGGATCCCCTCCGGCGCCGCGAGGTCAGCGCTCGCGCCGGTAGAACGGCAGCGCGACCACCGTGAACGGCTCGCCCTTGCCGCGCAGGTCCACCTGGAGGAGGGTGCCCTCGGCGGCGACGTCCCGGCGCACGCGCGCCATGGCGACCGGGTGGCCGAGGGTCGGGCTCGGCGCGCCCGAGGTGACCTCCCCCACGGGGTTCCCGTCGGCGTCGAGCACGGGGTAGCCGTGCCGGGCCGCGCGGCGGCCCTCCCCCCGCAGGCCCACGAGGACCTCCTCCACGTCATCCCTGCCCACGAGCGCGTCCTTGCCGATGAAGTCGACCTCCTTGGACGCGGGCACCGCGAAGCTCACGCCCGAGGCGTGCGGCTGGTGCGCGGTGTCCAGCTCGTTCCCGTACAGCGGCATGCCTGCCTCGAGGCGGAGCGAGTCTCGCGCGGCCAGGCCGCAGAGGGTCAGCTCGATCCCGGCAGTCTCCGCCGCGCGCACGACGGCGGTCCACACGGCCGAGCCGCGGTCCCCCGCCTCCGCGGCTGAGGAGGCCGGCAGGAACAGCTCGAAGCCGTCCTCGCCGGTATAGCCCGTGCGGGCCACGACGGCGGTGACGTCGCCGGCGTCCGTGGGGACCGTCAGCGTGAGGTGGCCGTAGTACTTCAGCTCGGCAAGCTGCACAGCCGCCTGCGGCATGAGCTGCGCCAGCACCGTCTCGGAGCGGGGGCCCTGCACGGCCACGAGGGACGTGCGGGAGGACTCGTCCTCCACGGCGGCGTCCCAGCCGGAGGCGCGCTGCGTCAGCGCGGTGACGACGGCGGCGATGTTGCCCGCATTCGGCACCACCATGAACTCCTGCTCCCCGCCCTCGGCGCCCTCGTCCATCCGGTAGACGATCAGGTCGTCCAGGACGGTGCCGGCGTCGGTCAGGCAGAGTGCGTACTTGGCCCGGCCCGGCTGGAGGGTGGACAGGGTGCTGGACAGCGCGTGGTCCAGCATCGCGCCGGACTGCGGACCGGACACCCGGACCTCACCCATGTGGGAGAGATCGAAGACGCCCGCGGACTCGCGCACCGCGCGGTGCTCGGCGAGCTCCGAGCCGTACTTCAGGGGCATGTTCCAGCCGCCGAAGTCGGTGAAGGTGGCGCCGGCGGCCTCGTGGACGGGGTGCAGCGGGGAGTTGCGTGCGGAATCGGACATCACGGGTTCCTCTCAGTGGCTGGTCGAGGCGGTCGCGGACGCCGGGATGGGCTCCGGGTCCGCGGGGGCCTCGGCCGCGGCCTGCTCGAAGGCCTCCGGCGGCGGGCAGGAGCAGATCAGGTTGCGGTCGCCGTACGCGCCGTCGATGCGGCCCACCGGCGGGAGGTACTTGTCCTCCAGGAGGGAGGGCATCGGGTACAGCGCCACCTGCTGCGTGTACGCACGGTCCCACGTGCCGGTCACGACGGAGGCCAGGGTGTGCGGCGCGCGGCGCAGTACGGAGTCCTCCACGGTCTCCGGGGTGATGGCGGTGATCTCGCCGTGGATGGAGATCATGGCCTCGATGAACCGCTCGATCTCTCCGAGGTCCTCGGACTCGGTGGGCTCCACCATGAGCGTGCCGGCCACCGGGAACGCCAGGGTCGGGGCGTGGAACCCGTAGTCGATCAGCCGCTTGCACACGTCCTCGGCGGTGACGCCGTGCTTCGCGGTCAGCTCGCGCAGGTCGAGGATGCACTCGTGCGCCACGAGGCCGTCGTTGCCCGAGTACAGCGTGGGGTAGTGGTCCCGGAGCCGGCGCGCGATGTAGTTCGCGCTGACCAGCGCCTGCGCGGTGGCCTCGCGGAGGCCCTCGCCGCCCATCATGGCGATGTACGCCCAGGAGATGGGCAGCACGCCCGCCGAGCCGTGCGGCGCGGCGGTGACGAGGTTCTCGTGGGAGGGCAGGAACGGCACCAGGTGCTCGCCCACCGCCACCGGGCCGACGCCGGGGCCGCCGCCGCCGTGCGGGATGCAGAAGGTCTTGTGGAGGTTCAGGTGGGACACGTCGCCGCCGAATCGGCCCGGCTGGGCCAGGCCCACGAGGGCGTTCAGGTTGGCGCCGTCGATGTACACCTGGCCGCCCGCGGCGTGGACCTTGTCGCACACCTCGCGCACGTCGGCGTCGAACACCCCGTGCGTGGACGGGTAGGTGATCATGATCGCCGCGACCCGGCCCTCGTTGGCCGCGATCTTGGCATCGAGGTCCTCCGCGGAGATCGTGCCGTCCTCGGCGGTGGCCACGACCACGACCTTGAGGCCGGCCAGGACGGCCGAGGCCGCGTTGGTGCCGTGGGCCGAGGCGGGGATCAGGCAGACGTCGCGCGCGTCGTCGCCGTTGGCCAGATGGTACTGACGGATGGCCCAGAGGCCCGCGAACTCGCCCTGGGAGCCGGCGTTCGGCGCCACGGAGACGCCCGCGTAGCCGGTGATCTCCGCGAGACGCTCCTCGAGGTCCCTGATGAGGAAGCGCCAGCCCTCGGTCTGGTGGTCCGGGGCGAAGGGGTGGATGGAGCAGAACTCCGGCCACGAGATGGACTCCATCTCCGTGGTGGCGTTGAGCTTCATGGTGCACGAACCCAGCGGAATCATGGTGCGGTCCAGCGCGAGGTCGCGGTTCGCCAGCTTCGTGACGTAGCGCAGCATCTGCGTCTCGGAGCGGTGGGTGTTGAACACCGGGTGGGTCAGGTACTCGGAGGTGCGGCGCTGGCCCTCGGGGATCGCCGGGGTGGCCACGGCGCCCTCGTGGGCGGGGGCGGGCAGCGCGCTCGCGTCCACGCCGAACGCGGCGAGGACCGCGGTGAGGTCCTCGTCCACCGTGGTCTCGTCGCAGGCCACGCGCACGGTGTCCGCATCCACGAGGCGCAGGTTCACGCCGTTCTCCTCGGCGGCGCGCACGATCTCCTCGGCGCGGCCCGGGACCTCGAGCGTGAGCGTGTCGAAGTACGCCGCGTGCACCACGGTGACGCCGCCGTCCGCGAGCGCCGTCGCCAGGCGGTGGGCCTGGGTGTGGGCGTGGCAGGCGATCGCGGCGATGCCCTGGGGGCCGTGGTACACCGCGTACATGGAGGCGACGATCGCCAGCAGCGCCTGGGCGGTGCAGATGTTGGACGTGGCCTTCTCGCGGCGGATGTGCTGCTCGCGGGTCTGCAGGGCCAAGCGGTAGGCGGGGCGTCCGGCGTCGTCGTGGGAGACGCCCACGAGGCGGCCCGGGAGCTGGCGCTGGATGCCCTCCTTGACCGCCATGAAGGCGGCGTGGGGGCCGCCGAAGAACAGCGGGACGCCGAAGCGCTGGGAGGAGCCGATCGCGATGTCCGCGCCCTGCTCGCCGGGGGGCGTGATCAGGGCGAGCGAGAGGATGTCCGCCGCGACCGTGACGAGGGCGCCGGCCTCCTTGGCGGCGGCGATCGCGACGGCGTGGTCACGGATCCGGCCGGAGTCGCCCGGCTGCTGCAGGACGATCCCGCACAGGCCCTTGGCCTCGACGTCGGCGCGGACGTCCTCGGGGATGCCCGCGGACAGGTCCGCGACGCGCACGTCCAAGCCCACGGCCTCGGCGCGCATCAGCGCGACGGAGCGGGTCTGCGGGAACAGGTCCGCATCCAGCAGGGTGATGCCGTCCGCCTTCTTGCGGTTGGCGCGGTGCATCAGGAGCACGGCCTCCGCGGCGGCGGACGCCTCGTCCAGGAGGGAGGCGTTGGCGATGGGCAGCGCCGTCAGGTCCTGGACCATCTGCTGGTAGTTCAGGAGGGCCTCGAGACGGCCCTGGGAGATCTCCGGCTGGTAGGGCGTGTAGGCCGTGTACCAGGCGGGGTTCTCGAGGACCTTCCGCAGGATCACGCCGGGGG
Source organism: Micrococcus lacusdianchii (assembly GCF_023155805.1). Classification (GTDB taxonomy): domain Bacteria; phylum Actinomycetota; class Actinomycetes; order Actinomycetales; family Micrococcaceae; genus Micrococcus; species Micrococcus lacusdianchii. The sequence continues at coordinate 8,777 of NZ_JAKNUW010000018.1, forward strand.
TCACAGTGTCCGAGAAGCCCTGGCCGATCATCTGGGTCTTCACGACGTTGCGGTCCGCGATCTCTCGCAGCTGCTCGAGGGCGGCGGCCTCCGTGAGCGGGGCCGGCAGATCGAGGGGCTTCGGCTGGCGGATGCCGGCGGGGACGGCGGTGTCCACGAGGGCCTCGAGCGAGTCGTAGCCCAGGGTCTGCAGCATGTGCTCGACGTCCGCGGGGCGCGGGCCGATGTGGCGGGCCACGAAGGGGGCCGAGGCGGTGTCCTTGGGCTCGACGCGCTCGTGGGGCAGCGCGGTCGTGCTCTCGGTGGTCTGGGGGCTGGTCACGGGGTACCTCCGGGGGATCCTGCCGTGGTCACGGCGTGGGTCTGCTCCTCCCCGCTCTGTCATGGACCTGAGAGTTTCCGACGCCCGGGCGGGCGGCTTGCACCGTCGGTGGTCTCGGTCCGGACGCGGGCGCGGCGGAGTGAGACGCTTTCCAGAGCGCCTGACCCCACGCGGTACGGATGCCTGAGAGATTCCCGGGGAGGGTTTGCTCCTTCGGCGGCCTGCTCACGCGGCCGGCCGGGGCAGGACGCGCGCCGACGCTCTCCCGCGCGGGGCATGCGGCGTGCCGCCAGTATCCCACACGTGTAGGCCGCGTCACAGTACGGCCGGGAGGGGCCGGGCCCGGCGCGTGTCGAGGGCTTTCGTTGATGAAACGGCGGCGTGTCAAAGCGCTTTCGTTCAAGAAACGGGTGACGGGAGGAATAGCTCAGTCGCATGCCGTCGGCTCACGACAGTCGGTAAGGGACGTCATTCGGCGGCGCGCGTCATCGCCGGGCCTCAATCCCACAGCCCGGCAAGCCCGCCCAGCTGGTAAACCGCGAGCCCGATGACGACAAGACAGACAAGCCCTCCCAGGGCGTTGGCCAGTGGGCCGTTCCGATGCGAGCCCATCAGCCGACGACTGTTCATCACGATCATCAGGAATACGGCCACGATGGGCAGGAGAAGCCCGTTCGCCGCCTGTGCGATGACGATGACCTCCGTGGGATTCGTTCCCGTCAGGGCAATAACGGCACCGACCGCAAGGACTGCGCCCCACACGATGCGAGCAGGGACGCTGCGCAGATCGGTGTCCTGGCCCAGTGTGCCGGCAATCGCGTACGCCGCGCCGAGCGGGCCAGCTACGGCGGACGTGAACCCGGCCGCGAACATGCCCGCCGCGAACACCCAGCCAGCCGCGTCCCCGAGGAGGGGTTCCAGGGCGGACGCGAGGTCCCGACCGGTCTCGGCCTGCATGCCCTTGACGTACATCCCACCGAACGCCGTCGCCATTACGGCCAGAGTGATTACACCTCCGACGGAGATCGACACCGCCGTGTCCGTCCTCGCCGCTCGGAGAGATTCCCGCGAATCCAGACCCGACCCCCATTTCTCCTGCACCAAACTCGCGTGCAGGAAGAGGTTGTAAGGGACCACGGTGGTCCCGATCAGTGCGACCGCCAGTAACGCCGTGCCGGGTGGCAGCCGGGGAATGAACATGCCCATCAAGAGGTCGCCGATCGGAGGCTGAACTAGGACAGCAGTGACGATGAACAGCAGCCCCAATAACCCGACCATGACGGTCAGCACCCGCTCGATCAGTTTGTAGCTGCCTGTCCAGAGCAGAACGCCGATCGTGAGGACGATCCCGATGACGACCACGGGCTGGCTGAGTCCGGTCACACTAGTCAAGGCGAGGGCGGTGCCGACTGTGTCACCACCGGCGTAGGACGCCCCTCCGATGCCGATCGCCGCGACGACGAGGATCGCCATGACAAGTCGTGCCGGCACCGAGGAGAACACCTCGCGCAGAGCGTGTCCCAGACTCATGCGGGTCGCGAGGCCCAGCCGTCCCGACATCTCCTGCAAGACGATGGTGGCCAAAATTGAGAAGACGACAGCCCAGGCCAGGACGAATCCCTGCTCGGCACCGGTAACGATGGAGGTTGTGATGGTCCCCGGCCCGATGAAGGACGCGGCGATGATTAGCCCCGGACCGAAACGACTAGGCCTCTCGTCTTGGGGCAACACCTCATTGGAGAACCGGCCATCCCTCGCCTGCGTTGCCATCGCGTCTCCTCCATCTCCGGGCCGCATGGGTCAAGATGAAGCGTATGCCAGGTGTGCTACACATCATAGTGGATCTGGACTATTTCATCCCATATGAGCCCTCACGTGTTGCCCCTCACAGTCTGAGACGGGCATCCCTACGATGGAGCCAGGGCTACGGCCCTTTGCCCGACCCGCAGAGCTCGCCGAAAGGAACGCCATGTACACCCGCAGCCGGAACGACGTCGAGAAGGTCGAGTGGGGCGGAGGCACCTCCGAACGCCTCCTCACCGCGAAGGACGAGATGGGCTTCGCCGTCGCCCACACGATCGTGCGCGCCGGCACGTCGTCCAAGCTGCAGTACCGCAACCACCAGGAGGCCTGCTACTGCATCGCGGGCAACGGCTCCGTGGTGGAGCCGGACGGCACCGTCCACGAGATCACGCCGGGCGTCATCTACGTGTTGCCGAACCACGAGCCGCACGACCTGCGCGGAGGCACCGAGGACATGCACCTCGTCTCCATCTTCAACCCCGCGATCACCGGGAATGAGAAGCACACCCTCTCCGAGGACGGGTACTCCAGCTACTGACGAGCAGGGCGGCCATGGTGATCCTTCCACTCGCGGAACCGGATTCATGGCCGGTCCCACCCCGGGAGCAAGGGTCCAGCTCGGCTCAGACGAACGCCGAGACCCCCGTCAACGCCCGGCCCACGAGCAATGCGTTGATGCCGTAGGTGCCCTCGTAGGTGTGGATCGCCTCGACGTCGCCCATGAAGCGCGCCATCTCGTGGCCGACCAGGATGCCGTTGCCGCCCATGGCGTCTCGCGCGACGGCGGCGGACTCCCGCGCCAGACGCGTGGACGTGGCCTTGGCCGCGGCCGCGTGGACCATCTCCAGCGTGCCGTCCTCCTGCAGCCGCTGGATCTGCATCATCAGGCCGGTGCTGGCGGCCAGGTTGCCGGCCACTGAAGCGATCGCCGCCTGCACCAGCTGGAACCTCGCCAGGGGCCGGCCGAACTGGGTGCGGCGGAGCGAGTAGTCCCGCAGCACGCGCAGGATGCCCTGCTGCACCCCCACGCCCTGCCAGCCCACCCAGGCCCGCGAGTCCCGCAGCATCTCACGCGTCGCGTCGAAGGAACCGGCCCCGGGCAGCAGGCCGTCGGGGCCCAGGCGGACGTCGTCGAACACGAGGTCCGCGTTCTGCATGATCCGCAGGCCGAGCTTGCCCGTGATCTTGGTGGCGGAGAAGCCCGGCGCGTCCGTGGGCACCAGGAAGCACTTGACCTCCCCGTCGGAGGTGTCGCGTGCCCATACGAGGGCGACGGCGGCCACCGTCCCCGCGCCGATCCAGCGCTTGGCGCCGCGGAGGACCCAGCCACCGCCGTCGGGGGTGGCGGTGGTCTCCACGCCGCCGGCGACGTCCGAGCCGTGGTCCGGCTCCGTGAGGCAGAACGCGCCGAGCGCCTCGAACCGGCGCAGGGCGGGGACCCAGCGGTCCTTCTGCTCCTGCGTGCCGAAGCGCTCGATGGTCCCGATGTTCAGCTCGTTGTGGATGCCCACGAGCGCGGACAGGGAGAGGTCCACCCGGGCGATGGCCACGTGCACGAGGCTCTGGAACAGGCGCGAGGCGCCGAGGAAGTCGAGCTCGCCGAGCCCCGCGTCCGCGAGGCCGGGCAGCAGCTCCATCGGCAGGGTCTCCGTGTTCCATGGCTCGGCCAGGTGGGGGCGGACGTGCTCCTCGAGGTGCGCCTCGATCTCCGCGAGCCGCACCTGCTCTTCCGGGCGGAGGAGGGAGCGCAGGTCGAACAGGTCCACGTCCGGCAGTGACGTCTCCGGCGAGGGGGTCATGACGACGGCTCCTTGGGCGGGGATTCGGCAGGGGCGGGACGGGCGGCACGTCGACCGCCGCGCCGGGAAGGTCTCTTTACCGATTATAGGACTTCCATGTACATGGCCGAGTGTCCCACATCACACCCCGGCGCACCATCGAGCACCCGCTCCCCCAGCTGCCCCCGTACAAGCGGATCCGCCGCTTCGCGTTCCTGGAGCTGCCCAAGACGATCTCGGGCAAGATCCGTCGGGTGGAGCTGCGCCGGGCGGAGGAGTCCCGCTCGGAGACCGGCCAGGCACCCGAGGGCTTCGGCACGGAGTTCCGCGAGGAGGAGCTGGACCTGAAGCGGTGGGGTGACGCCCCGTAGGATGGCGGGAATGAGCCCCCGTCAGCCCCTGCCCAAGGACCCCATCGCGGACGCCCGGGGGCACTGGGAGCGCCACGGCTGGGAGGCGGAGGCCGCGCCGATGGCGGCGGTCACCGCGATCATGCGCGTCCAGCAGATCCTGCTGGCGCGCACGCAGGCGGTCCTCAAGCCGTTCGGCCTGACCTTCGCCCGCTACGAGCTGCTCACGCTCCTGAGCTTCTCCCGGGAGAAGCGCCTGCTGATGTCCAAGGCGAGCGCCCTGCTGCAGGTGCACCCCACCTCCGTGACCAACGCGGTGGACCGCCTCGAGGCGGCCGGCCTCGTGGAGCGCCAGCCGCATGAGACGGACCGCCGGGCCCTGGTCCTGGCCCTCACGCCGGAGGGTCGGCGCGTGGCCACAGAGGCCACCGCCGCCCTCAACGCGGAGGTGTTCGTCCGCACCGGCTTCACCGACGACGACGTCGAGCGCCTCAACGAGATCCTCACCCGCTTCCGGGCCCGCTCCGGCGACTTCGAGGCCGACGGGGCCTGAACGTCCGACGCACCGGTCCCCTCGCAGGACGACGGGTCCGCCCTGAGGGGCGGAGCCGTCGTCCTGCCGTACCGGTCAGCGCGGCTCGAGGCGCACGGCGCCGTCGAGGCGGATGACCTCGCCGTTGAGGTACGGGTTGGCGACGATCTGCTCCACGAGCAGCGCGTAGTCGTCCGGACGGCCCAGGCGCGCCGGGTGCGGCGTCTTGGTGGCCAGCGATTCGCGGGCCGCGTCCGGCAAGCCGGCCATCATGGGGGTCTCCATGAGCCCGGGCGCGATGGTCACCACGCGGATCGCGGACTTCGCGAGCTCGCGGGCGGCCGGCAGGGTGAGCGCCACCACGCCGCCCTTGGAGGCGGAGTAGGCGATCTGGCCGATCTGCCCGTCGAACGCGGCCACGGACGCGGTGTTGATGATCACGCCACGGTCCTCGCCCCACAGGTCCTGCTCCTTCATGGCGGCGGCGGCATGCGCCATGAAGGACACGGTGCCGACCACGTTGATCGCCAGCACGCGGGTCAGGGTCTCGGCGGACAGCGGACCCTCGCGGCCCACGAGCTTGCCGGGGGTGGCCACGCCCGCGCAGTTGACGAGCACGCGCAGCGGACCGGCCTCGAGCGCGGCCGCCACCGCCTCCTCGGCGGCCTCCTCCCGGGTCACGTCCCCGGTGATGAACCGGGCGCGGTCCCCGAGGGCGGCCACGGCGTCGGCCCGCAGGCTCTCCCCCTCGCGGTCCGGCAGGTCCACCACCACGACGGCGGCCCCCGCCTCCGCGAGGCGCCGCGCGGTGGCGTTCCCCAGACCGGAGGCCCCTCCGGTGACGATGGCACTGGCCCCCTGCAGGTCCATCGACTCACGACGTGCCATGGGTATCCCCTTCCCCGCCGGGAATCCTCCGGCAGCAGATAGTTGCATGTCCTATGTTGTGCGCCTACGTTAACTGAACAGAGACGCAGATCACATCCCCGGGTCGCCTGCGGCCCGGGTCGGCTCCGACCGCCCCGCTCGACGAGGAGGCGCCATGTCCCAGCAGACCATCCCCCACTTCATCCACGGCGAGCGCACGGCGGGCGACGGCGCGCGCACCGCCGACGTCTTCGAGCCGGCCACGGGTCGAGTGCAGGCACGGGTGGCCCTGGCCTCTCCCGGGGAGGTGACGCGGGCGGTGGACTCAGCGGAGCGCGCCTTCGGCGAATGGTCCGCGCTCAACGCGCAGCGCCGCGGCCGCATCCTCCTGACGTGGGTCGATCTGATCAACGAACACCTGGCCGAGCTCGCCACCCTGCTCTCGAAGGAGCACGGCAAGACGTTCCCGGACGCCAAGGGCGACGTGCAGCGCGGCGTCGAGGTGGTGGAGTTCGCCGCGGGCGCCCCGCACCTGCTCAAGGGCGAGTTCACCACCTCCGCCGGCACCGGGATCGACGTGCACTCCCTGCGCCAGCCGCTCGGCGTCGTCGCCGGCATCACCCCGTTCAACTTCCCGGCCATGATCCCGCTGTGGAAGGCGGGCATCGCCCTGGCCGCGGGCAACACCGTCGTACTCAAGCCCTCCGAGCGGGACCCCTCCGTGCCGGTGCGCCTGGCCGAGCTCGCCCTCGAGGCGGGCATGCCCCCCGGCACCCTGAACGTGGTCCACGGGGACAAGACCGCCGTGAGCGCGCTGATCGACGACCCCCGCGTGCAGGCCGTGGGCTTCGTGGGCTCCACCCCGATCGCCCGCTCCATCTATGAGCACGCCGCCCGCCGCGGCATCCGCGCCCAGTGCTTCGGCGGAGCGAAGAACCACGCGGTGATCATGCTGGACGCGGACCTGGAGATGGCGGCGGACGCCCTGATCGGTGCCGCGTTCGGCTCCGCCGGCGAGCGCTGCATGGCCATCTCCGTGGCGGTGCCCGTGGGCGAGGAGACCGCCGACCGCCTCGTGGCGCTGCTGCGCGAGCGCATGGCCGACCTCACCGTGGGCCCCTCGCTCGAGGAGTCCTCCGACTTCGGTCCCGTCGTCTCCCAGGACGCGAAGGAGCGGATCGAGGGCCTCATCCAGGCGGGCGTGGACGAGGGCGCGGAGCTGGTGGTCGACGGCCGCGGGGTGCAGGTGCCCGGGCACGAGGACGGCTTCTACGTGGGCGCCACCCTGTTCGACCGCGTCACCCCGGACATGCGGATCCACCGCGAGGAGATCTTCGGCCCCGTGCTGTGTGTGGTCCGCGCGGAGGACTACGAGGCCGCCCTGGCCCTGCCGAACGACCACGAGTACGGCAACGGCGTCGCGATCTTCACCCGCGACGGGGACACGGCCCGCGACTTCACCGCCCGGGTGCAGTGCGGCATGGTCGGCGTCAACGTGCCGATCCCCGTGCCGATCGCCTACTACACGTTCGGCGGCTGGAAGGCGTCCGGCTTCGGCGACCTCAACCAGCATGGCACGGACGGCCTGAAGTTCTACACGAAGACCAAGACCGTCACCACTCGCTGGCCCTCCGGGGCGCGCGAGGGCGCCAGCTTCGTGATGCCCGCCGGCTCCTGACCCGCCGACCCACCCTCCAGGAGGAGACCATGACCACCGTCCTGTTCCTCGGCCTCGGCCACATGGGCGGCCCGATGGCCGCCAACCTCGCGGGCGCCGGCCACCGGGTGCTCGGGTTCGACCTCGTCCCCGCGGCCCTCGAGGCCGCCCGCGCCGCCGGCGTCGAGACCGTGACGGACACCGCCGTGGCGGCGGCCGAGGCCGACGTCGTCCTCACCATGCTCCCGAACGGCCGCCTCGTGCTGGACGTCTACCGAGGCGACGGCGGCGCGCCGGGCCTGCTGGCCGCCGCCCGCCCGGGCACAGTCTTCCTGGACTGCTCCACGATCGAGGTGGCCCAGGCCCGCGAGGCCGCGGAGGCGGCCGAGGCGGCGGGCATGCGCGCCGCCGACGCCCCGGTCTCCGGCGGTCAGGTGGGCGCCGAGGCCGGCACCCTGGCGTTCATGGTCGGCGCGTCCGAGGAGGTCCTCGCCGAGATCCGGCCGCTGCTGGAGGTCATGGGGCGGCGGATCGTGCACTGCGGCGGGCCCGGGCTGGGCCAGGCCGCGAAGATCTGCAACAACATGGTGCTGGGGATCAGCCAGATCGCCGTGGCCGAGGCGTTCGTGCTCGGCGAGCGCCTCGGCCTCGACCACCAGGCGCTGTACGACGTCATGAGCGAGGCCTCCGGCCAGTGCTGGGCGCTTACCACCAACTGCCCTGTCCCCGGCCCGGTCCCCGGCTCCCCCGCCAACCGGGACTACGCCCCGGGCTTCGCCGGCGCGCTCATGCACAAGGACCTGACCCTTGCCCTGCACGCGCTGGAGGACCAGGGTGTCCAGGGAGGCCTGGGCCGCGCCGCCCAGGGGATCTACGAGCGGTATGCGGCGGGCGAGGGTGCCTCCCGCGACTTCTCGGGGATCGTCGAGACCATCCGTGCCGCAGGGAAGGACACCTGAACCATGACCGAGCAGACCGCACCCCACCAGGACTCCGCCGAGTCCCCCGTGATCGTCAGCCGGGACGGCCGCGTGGGCCGCATCCAGCTGAACCGGCCGAAGGCGCTCAACGCGCTGAACGCCGCCACCATGGAGGCCGTGGTGGCCGCCGCCGTCGAGTTCGACGCCGACCCGGAGGTGGGCGCGATCCTGCTGCTCGGCTCCGAGAAGGCCTTCGCCGCCGGCGCGGACATCAAGGAGATGAAGGACAAGGACGGGGCTGAGATGTACGCGGCGGACTGGTTCCGCCGCTGGGAGGACCTGACCCGCCTGCGCATCCCGATCGTGGCGTGCGTGCAGGGCTACGCCCTCGGCGGCGGCTGCGAGCTGGCCATGATGGCGGACGTGCTCGTGGCGGGCCGCTCCGCGAAGTTCGGCCAGCCGGAGATCACCCTCGGCGTGCTGCCCGGCATGGGAGGCTCCCAGCGGCTGACCAAGTCCGTCGGCAAGGCCAAGGCCATGGACATGGTGCTCACCGGCCGCATGGTGGAGGCCGAGGAGGCCGAGCGCATGGGCCTCGTCTCCCGCCTCGTGGCGGACGAGGACGCCATGTCCACCGCCGAGGAGGTCGCCGCCACCATCGCCGGGTTCTCCAAGCCCGCCGCGATGATGAACAAGGAGGCCGTGCTCAACGCCTTCGAGACCCCGCTCACCCAGGGGCTGGTGTTCGAGCGCCGCGTGTTCCACGGCCTGTTCTCCTCGGCTGACCAGGCCGAGGGCATGGCCGCCTTCGCCGAGAAGCGCTCCCCGGAGTGGACGCACCGCTGAGCCGCACACCCCCGCCGCCCGCCCCGAGACCCCAGGAGGACGCATGACCGAGCAGACCGCCCCCGAGCCGGAGATCCTGACGGAGGTGGCCGACGGCGTCGGCCTGATCACCCTGAACCGCCCGACGGCCATGAACGCGCTCTCCCGAGGCATGGTGGTGGCGATCCGCGAGCAGCTCGAGGCGTGGGCCGACGACGACGCGGTACGCGCCGCCGTCGTGCGGGGGGCCGGCGAGCGCGGCCTGTGCGCGGGCGGCGACGTGAAGACCCTGCACGGGATGATGACGCAGGGCCGGGCCTCCGAGGCCATGGGGTACTTCCACGACGAGTACCGGATGAACCACGCGATCGCGGCGTACCCCAAGCCGTACGTGGCGCTCATGGACGGGTTCGTGCTCGGCGGCGGCGTGGGCGTCTCGGCGCACGGCTCGCACCGTGTGGTCACCGAGCGCACGAAGCTGGGCATGCCGGAGACCGGCATCGGCTTCACCCCGGACGTGGGCGGCTCCTGGCTGCTCTCCCGCGCGCCGCACCGGCTCGGCCGGCACCTGGGCCTGACCTCTGAGTTCGCCACCGGCGCGGACGCCGTCGCTCTGGGGTTCGCGGACACCCTCGTCCCCTCCGGGGACCTGGACGCCGTGGTGACGGATCTGCGCGCTGCGCTGCGCGAGACCGACGCGGTGAGCGCTGAGACCGCAGTGGACGCGGTGCTGGCCCGGCACGCGCAGGAGCCGGGCGAGGCCCCGCTGGTCACGGCCGCCGCGTGGCTCGAGCCGGCCTACGCGCACGACACCGTGGAGGAGGTCCTCGCGGAGCTCGAACGGGTGGCCGCCGAGCACGAGGACAGGCAGGTGCGCGAGCACGCGGCCGGGATCGTAGAGACGATCCGGGCGAAGTCCCCGACGTCCGTGAAGGTCACCCTGGAGGCCCTGCGCCGCCTCGAAGGGATCGAGGACGGGGACGTGCGGGACGCGCTGCGCCAGGAATACCGGATCGCGTCCCACATGGTGCGCCGGCATGACATGGCCGAGGGCATCCGCGCCCAGCTCGTGGACAAGGACCGGAACCCGCAGTGGGACCCGGCCACCGTGGAGGAGGTGGGCGACGACGTCGTCCAGGCCCACTTCGACACCCCGGCCGACGGGGAGCTCGCCCTGGGCTGACCGCCCCCTTCGCTTTCGCACGCGGAACAGGCCCTGTTCCGCGTGCGAAAGCGCCGATACGCCCGACTCCACGTTCGAGAACACACGGCCCCGGTAGGCTCTGCGGGTGCCGACCACGACCCTTGCGACCCGCCCCGACCCCGCCACCGACCCGCGCCTGAACGGGCCTCGCCGTCTGCCGCTGGGGCGGCCGGAGCAGCTGTCCGGCCTGCGCCGCCGGGAGACGATCCGCCTGACCACCGACGGCGCCCTGCACCCCGCAGACTGGGAGATCGGGCCGTGGACCCGCGGCCTGGACGGCCGCCCCACCGGTGCCGCCGCATGCGTGGCCGTCGACAACCTCACCGCCGTGACCCTGCACTGGGCCGCGGAGAACGCCATGACCGCGGTGGTCACCACGCAGCTGCAGATCAACGTGCTGCGGACCCTGCCGGCCTTCGACCCGGCCGACCCCACGGACCGCCCGCGCCTGGCCATGCTGGGTGTCCCCCTCATGCACGACTCCCTGGGCGGCGCGGCCCGCGGCCTCCTCGTGGACGACGCCGGCACGCCCTACGTGGAGGCCACCGGCTGGTTCCAGGCCGTGGACGGCATCCAGTCGGCCGGGCGGGAGGCGTACATCGAGCAGGCCGCGCAGCCGATCGCCGAGGCGGACCAGGACTCGATGGCCACGGTGACCGCCGTCGTCGCGGAGACCGTCCCCGCGCCGCGCCCGGGCGAGCGGCCCGCCGTCACCGAGGACGCCGTCGAGGGCCTGCGGTTCCGGCACGAGCCCGCCCTGGACAACCCCGGGGCCATGACACACGGCGGCATCCAGACCATGCGCGCCGTGCTGGCCGCGCAGGCCGCCCTGCCGGACCGGCAGGAGTACGACGTGCAGGCCGTGCAGGTGGTGTTCGCCCGCCCGGGTCTCGGCGAGCAGGTGGCCCTGACGCGGGTGCGGCACGCGGGGCGGAGCCTGCGCATCGTGGAGGTCGAGCTGGTGGGCGTGGACCCGGAGACCGGGGTGCCGATCGCGGGCAGGCCCGCCATCCAGGCGCAGGTCAGCTTCCGCGCCGCGCAGCGCTGACGCACGGCGCCGTAGGCGCGGTCACCGCCCGACGCGCCCGAACCGCTCGGCCACCGGGGAGACGATCGCGGGCTTCAGCAGCACCCACGCCGCCGCCGTCACGGCGCAGGCCACGAGGAACGCCACGAGGCCCCACGCGTCCGCCGCGTCCCGTGCCAGGAACATCGTGTTGAGGTTGTGCAGGACGCCGGAGAGCAGCGTGAGGGCCACGTGCACCACGATGAACAGCACGAACAGCACCATCACGGGGAAGTGCACGCGGCGTGCCAGCTCCATGGGGAACGCCCGGCTCAGGCCCGCGTGCTCGGCGGGCCACCAGCTGGACATGCGGAACCCGGTGAGGGCGGCCAACGGCGCCAGGACGAACACCACGCCCGCGTAGGCCGTCATCTGGAGGGCGTTGTAGTGCACCCAGCCGTCGTGGGGGGGCCAGTCCAGGGTGGCGTACTGCAGCGCCGTGGAGGCCATGTGCATCGGCGTGGCCGGATCCGTGGGGATCAGCCGCATCCAGTGCCCGGTGGCGAGCAGCAGGACCACGAACACGAACCCGTTGAGCAGCCACAGTGCATCCAGGGCCTGGTGGATCCAGATGGTCAGCGAGAACTTCTTGCCGGTGCTGCCGGGCGGGGCGAACAGGCCCGGCTTCCTCGGGGTGAAGTTCGCCGGCGGCCGCGTCTCCTGCCGCACCTGCAGGCCCGTGCGGATGATCAGCACCATCAGGAACGCGTTCAGGAAGTGCTGCCAGGCCAGCCACGCGGGGATGCCCACGGGCGTGGCCTCCGGGTGCACGGGCACGCCCGGATACCGTGCCACGAACTCCGCCACGGCGGGCACGGTGATCAGCCAGCGCGCGCCGAGCACGGCCAGCAGGCCCAGAACGACGACGCCGCCCACCGCCACGCCGAGGCGTCGCCGCAGCGAGGGGGCCGGCCCCTCCGCCTCGCCGGCGGGCTTCCCTGCGGACGCGGACGGGCTGGGGACGGACGAGGCCGGCGGGGCCTCGCGGGTCGCCGCGGCCGGGGCGGCGGAGGCGGACGCCACCGGGGCGGAAGCCGGGGCGTCGGCGGAGGCCGGAACCTCGGCGGCGGTCGCCTCGGTCCGAACAGGTTCGGTCGGCTCGGCGGGGGCGGCCGCGGGGGCCGGGTCCGCCACCGGGGCGGTGGGAGCGGTCACCGCCGGCGCTGCGGAGGACGGCGCGGCCGCCTCAGCCGGCGGCCAGGGGGTGCCGCGGAAGGCGGTGTACCCGGCCATGCGGCGGCCCGGCTCCCGGGCTGCGGCGGGGGCGGCGACCGACGCCGGCGCGGCCTCCGTTGCCGGGGCGGCGTCCGGCGAGGCGGACCCGACCGCCGCCCTCGTCCGTGGCGGCCACGGCGTGCCACGGAACGCGCTGTAGCCGGCCATGCGGCGGCCCGGCTCGCGGGCGGTCTCCGGCGCCGGGACGGGCTCGGAGGCGGGCGCCGTCGTCGTCGGCGGCTCGGCCGGGGCGGCCCCGGCGGGAGGCCAGGGCGTGCCTCGGAACTCGGTGTACCCCTGCATGCGCTGCGGCACGGTGCGGTCCCCTTCCCGGGAGAGGCGGCTCAGCCGCGGCGGGCGTCGAGCCGGGCGATCAGCTGCGGGACGATCTCGAACACGTCCCCCACCACGCCGAAGTCGGCGTGGTCGAAGATCTCGGCGTCCTCGTTGGAGTCGATCGCCACGATGGTCTTGGAGGTCTTCATGCCGGCCAGGTGCTGGATGGCCCCGGAGATGCCGAGGGAGATGTAGAGGTCCGGCGCCACGATCACTCCGGTCTGGCCCACCTGCCGGTCGGCGCTCGTGAAGCCGGAGTCGACGGCGGCGCGGGAGGCGCCCACGGCGGCCCCCAGCGCGTCGGCGAGGGGCTCCACGAGCGTGGTGAACCCCTCCTTGGAGCCCACGCCGCGGCCACCGGCCACCACTGTCTTGGCGGTCCGCAGCGCGGGGCGGTCCGAGGACACCTCCACCGGATCGGAGGAGCGGATCTGCGCGCCCGCGGTGACGGCCCGCTCCCCCACCTGGAGCGGCCGGACCTCGGGGTCGGCCACGGGCTGCGCCCGCTCCTCGACGACACCGGGCCGCAGGGTGACGATGTTCGGCCCGCCCTCCACGGTGGACTCGGCGAGCACGTCCCCCCCGAACACGGAGTGCTGGGCCACGACCTCGCCGTCCTGACGGCGCAGCGCCACGGCGTCGGCGGTGACGGCGCCGTGCGCGCGCACGGCCAGGCGGCCAGCGATCGTGCGGGACTCCGGAGAGTTGGGCAGCACCACGGCCTCGGGCAGCACGGCCTCGATCGCGGCGGCCAGCGCGGCCACCTCGGCCGAGCCCATCGCGGAGCCCACGTGCTCGGACGCAGCGGTGTGCACGACGGCGGCGCCCAGTTCGCCCAGGCGCGCCACGAGGGCATTGGGGGCGGCGTCGCCGGCGGCGTCCGGGCCAGTCACGAGGACCGCGTGCGGCGCGCCCACCTGGGCGGCCGCGCCGAGGGCGTCGGCCACGGCGGTGCGCAGGGTGCCGGCCGCGGTCAGCTCGGCCAGCACCAGGACAGGGGTGTTCTGGATGTCGGTCATGAAGCCTCCTGGGGTCGGTCGAGCGGGATCAGACGAGGCGGCGCTCGGCGAGGAAGGCGACGACCTGCTCGGCGGCCGTCCCGTCGTCGACGATCTTCGGGCCGGCCTGACGCTCGGGGCGCGCGGCCGCCGAGACCATCACGGAGCGGCGGTCCGCCTCGAGCGGGCCGGCGGTCAGGCCCAGGTCCGCGAGAGTGAGGGTGTCGAGCGGCTTCTTCTTGGCCGCCATGATGTTCTTGAAGTTCGGGAACCGCGGCTCGGCCGTCTTCTCGGTCAGCGCCACCACGGCGGGCACCGACACGGCGGCCTCCAAGCGGGCGTCCTCGGTGACCACGGTGCCGGTGATCTCCTCGGCCGTGATGACGACCGCCTCGGCGTGCGGCAGGATGGGCCGGTCCAGGAGCTCGGCCACCATGGCCGGGACCACGCCCGAGCCGCCGTCCGTCGAGAGGTTGCCGGCCAGGACCACGTCCGCCCCGATCTGCTCCACCGCCGCCGCCAGCACGCGGGCCGTCTGCCACGCGTCGGACCATGCCAGGGCCTCGTCGGTGACGTGCACCGCGGCGTCCGCGCCCATCGCCAGCATCTTGCGCAGCGTCTTGGTGGCATCCGCCGGCCCCATGGTCACGGCGACGATCTCGGCGTCCCCGCCGGCGTCGCGATGGGCCAGGGCGACCTCCATGACGCGCTCGTTGATCTCGTCCGGCACGGGCTCGGCGGCACCGTCACGGACCACCATGCCGGTGTCCATGTCCAGGGTGCGGTCCTGCCACGTGTCCGGGACCTGCTTGGCCAGAACGGCGATCTTCACGCGCGACTCCTCCTCGAATCGACGGCCGCGGGGCCGGGGGTGGTGGCGGTGCGGCACAGCCGGTCTCCCCAGGCTACCGGCGCGCCACGCCCCTGCCCATGCCGGGGGGTGGTCCCGCTCTGCGCCCTCGGCGGACAGGCCCCCCTGGGCTAGCCTGGGGGACCATGCGCGCCTTGGAGACCCCCCCGCCCGCTCCGGCCCTGGCCGCCGCCTCGCTCCTGCTGCTCCGGGACGGGGACGCCGGCCTGGAGGTCTTCCACGTGCGGCGGGCCGCCACCATGGCCTTCAGCGCGCACGCCACCGCGTTCCCCGGCGGGCGGGTGGACCCCGCCGACGACGCCGCCCTCGCCCCCGCCGTCACGACCGCCCCCGGTGCGGCGGACCTGGACGCGTGGGCCCGTCGCCTCGGCCTTGCGGACCGCCCGGTGGAGACCCAGGCCCAGGACGAGCCGGCGGCGGTGGCGGCCCGGTTCCTGGCCGCCGTCGTCCGGGAGACCTTCGAGGAGACCGGCGTGCTGCTGGCCCGCACCGTGGGCGGGGGCCCCGCCGGCGCGGAGACGGCCGCCGCGCTGGCGCCGCGGCGGGCGGCGGTGGAGCGGCATGAGCAGGAGTTCGTGACGCTGCTCGCCGAGCACGGCCTGGTCCCTGACGCCGCGGGCCTGCGGGCCTGGCAGCGCTGGATCACGCCGGTCGGCGTTCCCCGCCGGTACGACACGGCGTTCTTCCTGGTGGCGGTGCCCGAGGGCCAGGAGCCGGACCGGCTGACCACGGAGGCGACGGAGCACGGCTGGGCCGCGCCCGCGGCGCTGATCGAGGCGTTCCGCGCCGGGGAGGTCAACCTCATGACGCCCACGTGGGCGCAGCTGCGCGCCCTGCGGGACCTCGGGTCCGTGGCCGAGGCCCTCGAGGCCGGCGCGGCGGACACCCCCATCCCCGTGGTCCAACTGGTTCCGGACCGCTCACCCGACGGGCGCCGGGAGGAGTTCGCCCACGCGGACGAGTACCTCGCCGACGTGCGCTCCTTCCGCGCGCACGCGCGGGTGGCCGAGACGCCGGACAACATCCTCTGATCAGGGGCGATGCCGGACGGAGAGGGCTTCCCCGGCCATCGTGGCGCTCTCCTGGCCGCGTCCGTCCGCGGCCCCTACGCTGGACCCGGGCGTGATCCGCCCCGACCCCCGGCTGGCACGCCGCCCGGGCACCGTCTCACCGCGCCGCACCCGGGGCGCAGAAGGGAGCCCCCCGTGGCACTGAGCATCCTGGACCTGTTCTCCATCGGCATCGGCCCGTCCTCGTCCCACACCGTGGGGCCCATGCGCGCGGCACGCCGGTTCACCTTCGTGCTCGAGCAGGAGGGCCTCCTGGACCGCGTGGCGCGCGTCAAGGGCGAGCTCTTCGGCTCCCTCTCCGCCACCGGCGTCGGCCACGGCTCGGACATGGCCGTGATCCTCGGCCTGTGCGGCCACGACCCGGAGACCATCGACCCCGACGCCGCCGCCCCGCAGGTGAGCCGTTGCGTCGAGGAGCGCACGCTGCCGCTGGCGGGCGGTCACCAGATCCCGTTCGACCGCCCCAAGGACCTCGTCCTGCACATGCGCAAGAGCCTGCCGGGGCACCCCAACGGCATGCGCCTCACCGCGTTCGACGCCGCCGGCGAGGTCCTGCTGACCCGCGAGTACTACTCGGTGGGCGGCGGATTCGTGGTCACCGGCGAGGAGCTGAACGCGGAGCTGGACGAGACCCGGGACATCACCCGCCACGGCGAGGACCCGGAGCCGCACCCCTTCTCCACGGGCGCCGAGCTGCTGTCCCAGTCCCAGGTCCACGGCAAGTCGATCGCGGACGTGATGCGCGCCAACGAGGCCTCCCGCGGCGACCTCGCGGAGATCGAGGCGAAGGTCCTGGAGATCTGGGACGTCATGCAGCAGTGCGTGGACAACGGCCTGCACCGTACCGAGCCGATCCTGCCGGGCGGGCTCAAGGTCAAGCGCCGCGCCCCCGGGCTGCACGCGCAGCTGCAGCAGAAGGGCGTGGACGGCCAGGACAAGGACCCGATGTGGGCCATGGAGTGGGTGAACCTGTTCGCCCTGGCCGTCAACGAGGAGAACGCCTCCTTCGGCCGGATCGTCACGGCGCCCACGAACGGCGCCGCCGGCATCATCCCCGCGGTCCTGCACTACTTCGACCGGTTCGTGCTCACCGAGGACACCCCGGCCGAGGAGCGCCGCACGAAGATCCTGGACTTCCTGTTCACCGCCGCGGCCATCGGCATCCTGTACAAGCGCAACGCGTCCATCTCGGGTGCGGAGGTCGGCTGCCAGGGCGAGGTCGGCTCGGCGTGCTCGATGGCGGCCGGCGCCCTGTGCGCCGTGCTGGGCGGCTCGCCCGTGCAGGTCGAGAACGCGGCGGAGATCGGGATCGAGCACAACCTCGGCCTGACCTGCGACCCCGTCGGCGGCCTGGTGCAGGTCCCCTGCATCGAGCGCAACGCGATCGCCTCCGTGAAGGCCATCAATGCCGCCCGCCTGGCCCTGGTGGGCGACGGCGACCACCGCGTCACGCTCGACCAGGCCATCAGGACGATGCGCGACACCGGGGCGGACATGAAGTCCAAGTACAAGGAGACCTCGCGCGGCGGTCTCGCCGTGAACGTCCCCGCGTGCTGAACCGCGGCCGCGGGAAGGGGCCCGGTCGTGAGGGGGCCGAACCCTGCGACCGGAGCCCGGCCCTCGGATAGGCTGGCTGGGATCCCCACCCGACGTCTCCGAGAGGAACACCCGTGGCCACACATCCCGTCGACGCGACCCTGGAGGCCGCGAAGATCGATCCGGAGGAGCGCACCGAGCGTCTGAAGGGCATCAAGCTGGACGGCGCCGGCTGGAAGTACGCCGTGACCCGGGCGTTCAAGGAGTTCATGAACGACGGCGGCACGGACCTCGCCGCGAAGCTCACCTACTTCATGGTGCTCTCGCTGGCGCCGTCCCTGCTGGCCGTGTTCTCCATCCTCACCCTCGTGCTGGCCTCGAACCGCTCGGTGGTGGACGACCTGGTGACCCAGCTGACCACCATGGTCCCGTCCGACTACCAGTCGGTGGTGCAGAGCGTGGTGGAGAACCTGATGCAGCAGTCCACGGGCGGCATCATCGCCCTGGTGATCGGCATCCTGACCGCGGTGTGGTCCGCCTCCGCCTACGTGAAGGCCTTCAACCGGGCCTCGAACCAGGTGTACAACTTCGCCGAGGGCCGCGGCTTCATCCGTCTGCTCCTGAGCAACCTGCTCACCACCGTGGTGATGCTGCTGGGCATCGTGCTGGTGCTGATCTCCCTGGCGCTCAACCGCTCGCTCGTCGACGGCCTGCTCGCCCCGATCGCGCAGCCGCTGGGCCTGACCTCCGCGGTGAACTTCCTCTCGGACACGTTCCTGCCCATCTGGGCGTGGGTGAAGTGGCCCGTCGTGGTGCTCCTCGTGCTCGTCCTGATCGCCACGCTCTACTACATGGCCCCGAACGTGAAGAAGCCCAGCTTCCGGATGTTCGGCCCGGGCAACATCTTCGCGCTGGTTGGCATGGTGCTGGCCTCGGTGGGCCTGTACTTCTACTTCACGCAGCTGGCCGGCTACTCCGCCTACGGCGCGATCGGCGGCGTCATGGCCCTGCTCTTCGCGCTGTGGATCTTCAACATCGTCCTGCTGCTGGGCCTCGAGCTGGACACGGAGGTGGAGCGCGCCAAGCAGCTCATCGCCGGCATGCCCGCCGAGGAGGCCGTGAAGCTGCCCCCGAAGGACGCCGACGCCCTCGTGAAGAAGGCGGAGAAGCAGGAGGAGCTCGAGCAGAAGGGCTACGAGCTGCGGGCCACGCACGGTGGGGGCGACTCCGCCGTCAACCGTCCGCGGCATGCACGTGACGGCGGCGCCCACGCCGCCGACAAGGCCTGAGCCCGGCGCTGCACCCGCACGAGGACGCCGGCCTTCCCCGCACGGGGAGGGCCGGCGTCGTCGTGTGGGAGGGCCGAGTCAGCGCTTCGCCTTGCGGTAGCCGTCTGCGACCGCAGCGGCCTCGGAGGCGTAGCAGTTGCGGACATTGGTCTTGCCGTAGTCCCGCTGGCCCGGCGCGTGGTAGATCCCAGAATTGTCGTTCCCCTTGATCGGGTAGCCGTCCGGGCAGACGCCGCCGGATCCGGACACCGGTCCGCCTGCACCGCCGGCGGCGGCGGCGGACTCGTCGTCGTCGGATTCCTGCGCGTCAGCGCCGGCACCGCCCGAGGAGGACGAGCCCTGCTCGTCGCAGTACACGAACGTCTCTCCGCCCGGCGCGTAGCACCGGTTGGGCGCCTTCTGCGAGGTGCGGCCCGAGGAGGCGCCGTCGTCCTCGGAGGACTCGGACTCCTCCGCGGCCTCCCGGGATGCCCGTTCCTCGGCCGCCTCGCGCTCGGCGCGCTCCTCGGCCTCCCGCTCGGCGTCGGCACGCTCCTGTTCGAGACGGGCCTCCGCCTCCGCACGCTCCTGTTCGAGACGGGCCTCCGCCTCCGCGCGCTCCTGCTCGGCCTGTTCCTTCGCCTCCGCCGCCGCACGGCTGGCCTCGGCCTCGGCCCGGGCCTGGGCAGATTCGCGGGCCCGCTGCGCGGCCGTCGCCTCCGCCCGGCGGGTCTGCTCGGCCGCCAGGGCCGTGCGGTAGGCATCCAGGCCGGCGTAATCGGTCAGGACCTCCTGGGCCCGGGACAGCTCGTCGCGGTAGAGCACCCCCATCCAGGCATGGCCGTCGTCGGGATCGCCGGCACGCTCGCTGCGGGGCGGATCCTGGGGCCCGGGGGCCTGTGCGGCGACGTCCACGACGTCCCGCAGCAGCGCCACGGCTGCAGCAGTCGCGGCGGTGCCGGACAGGGCACCGTCGAGATCGGCGATGTCCGCCACCATGGTCGGATCCGCGGGCGGCTCCTCACCGAGGGTCTGCGGGGAGGCCATGGCGGGGAGGCTGCACTCCAGGCCCTCCTGGTTCAGCCCCGTACCGGCACGCTCAGCCTCGCGCCACGCTGCCTCGACCTCCGGCAGGAAACGGCGGTTCGGCTCGAACACCACCGGCACGCCCAGGCCGGCCCGGGCGATCTCCGCGTTGACGAGCTCGTCCCCCTCGAAGACGCCGGCCAGGGTCCGGCCGTAGTGGTCGGTGCGTTCCTCGTCGTACTGGAGCACCACCTCATCGCCAGGCTCGAGGAGCGACTCGAGCAGGTCAGTGGCCTCCGGACCCAGGCACTGCACTCCCTTGTTGGGGTGCTTGGTCTCAGGGGTGTCGATGTTCAGCAGGCGTACACGAACGCGGTCACCGCTGAGCCGCACGTCCACCGTGTCGCCATCGATCACGCGGTCCACCGTGGCACGGTCGCCCTCCACTGCGGGAGAGGCCGAGGCCCGAGGGGAACCCACGGCCGCCGCCGAGGAGGACGGGACGGTGGACGACGGCTCCGTCGGAGCCGGATCGGCGGTGGCGGTGCAGCCGGTCAGGACGAGACCGGCCAGGGACGCACCGGCGACAGCGGTGCGCAGGGAGGGGCGGAGGGACACTCTGACTCCTGGGTCGGGGAACGGGCACACGAAAGGGGCCCCACCGCAGGGCGGGGCCCCCTCCCGGAGAGCATCCTCGCACCGAGTCCGCTCAGCTCCGAATCAGGCGACGCTCGGGTTTTTCTGCCGGTGACGCCGGGTCAGCGGATCCCGTCCACGGGGTCGTCGCCGCCGTCGAGGGCATCCAGCACGAGGTCGCGGGCCTCGCCCGTGGCGGAGCGGCGGGACAGCAGCAGGGCCGCCAGCCAGCACAGCATCACGACGCCGGCGCAGCCCCACGCGGTGAGCGCCACGCCGCCGGACTGCAGGCCCGTGCCGTCGGTGCGGCCGACGCCCAGCCAGACCAGGCCCCAGGCGAGGGCGGCGGCCGGGGCGAGGCGGCCGCCGTCGTACACGGCGGTGAGGGCGGCGATCACGGTGGCCACCACGATCATGATCAGCGCCCACGTGGTGGGCAGCAGCGGGGCGCCGAACCAGCCGAGGGAGCCCAGCCAGGCGGCCACGTTGGCCACGACGGCGATCGAGACCCAGCCCAGGTGCAGGCCCTGGACGCCGTCCAGGAGGATGCGCTCGGCCCAGCCGCGCGCGCGGCCGGTCTCGAGCAGCACGAGGATCCGGCAGAGGGTCGCCAGGAGCAGGACGATGACCAGGACGCTCACGCCCAGGGCACCGAGCTGCACCGTCCAGTTCCACGCCGCGTTCAGCAGGAGGGACGCCAGAATCCACGGGCGCAGGCGGTCGTGCCGACGGGACTGGGCGGAGGGGAGGAACTGCCAGACCGCATACGCCAGCACACCCGTGTAGATCACGGACCAGATGCGGAACGCCGGGGCCGCCGGCGCGACCCACGTGCCGTCCTCGGACAGCCAGCCGCCCGCCGCCTCCTGGACGGGGGTGCCGCCGAGGACGCCGGCGCCAACGAACGCCGTGACGATCGCGAACAGGACGACCAGCAGGGTGGCGACCTGCCCGCCGCGCGAGGCCAGGCCGCGGCCCGAGCTGGGCTCGGCGTGAGGGGTGGTCGGAGCCGGGCCCTGCGGGCCGACGTCGATGGCGGTGCTCATGGGTCCTCCCGGACGGGGTCGAGGCGATCCGCCCCAGCGGGCGGGCGGCAGGGCGGCGAGTCTGCTGGTCAGCGTAGCGGCCCGCCCCCTTACCCTGGGAGCATGACTCCCGCACCCCTCGGACTCCTGCTCGACGTCGACGGCCCCTTGGCTTCCACCGAGACCCGCCGCGTCCCCGACGAGGTCCTCGACCGCCTGGCCGCCCTCGGCCGGCGTGGGATCCCCGTGGGCTTCAACACGGGCCGCTCGGTCGAGTTTCTGCTGCGCCACGTCCTTGAACCGCTGCGCGAGCGCGGGGGCCTCGACGGCACCCCGTTCTACGGGATCTCCGAGAAGGGCGCCGTGTGGTTCCCGTTCTCCGCGGTGCCCGCGGGGGAGGTCCCGCCCGTGGACGACCGCGAGCAGGTGCCGGACTGGCTGCGCCGGGACGAGGACATGGTGATCGAACCGGATCTGGCGCGGGCGATCGTGCAGGCCAACGACGATCACGCCCGGGACCTGCAGCCGGAGGACCGCACGAAGCTCGCCATGGTCTCCTTCGAGATGGAGGTCGGTGCGGACCGCGAGGAGTACGAGCCGGCGCGCGACGCCGCCGCGCAAGCGATCGAGGCGATGCTCGCCGAGCGCGGGGAGGACGGGCGGATCCGCGTGGACCCGACCGTCATCTCCGTGGACGTGGAGCACGTCCGCTCCGGCAAGGACCTCGGCCTCGAGCGGTGCCGCGCGCTCATGGCGGAGGCAGGCGTCCCCTTCCCGGACCGCTGGTTCACGGCGGGCGACTCCCGCACGGACTACGCCATGGCGGACGCCCTGCACGAGCAGGGCGTCCAGGTGTCCCACGTGGACGTGCGCCCCGAGGACGGCGTCCCGGAGCGGCCCTACCCGGTGATCACCGCCGCAGACCTGGCCGAGCGCGGCTTCGGCGACGCCGACGACGTCCACGAGCAGGTGGGCGCCTCACTGCTGGCCTGGGTCCTCTCCGAGCTCTCCGAGGGCGGCCACGACGACCACGACGGCGCCGCCGCCCGCAACTGACACGTCACTGGGCGTCACGGGGCTCAACCCGGCGTCTCCGTGGCTGGCGGCCACGGCGGCTTGGGAGTGGACTGGGCGCATGAGCACCCCCACCCCCGTCCTCGACGTCCCCGTGTTGGACGTGTCCGCCATGCGTCGTGCGGACGGCACGTTCGATCCGGCCTTCCTCGACCGCCTCCGCCATGCCGCCCATCACGTGGGCTTCTTCCAGATCGTCGGCTACGGCGCCCAGCCGGGCCAGGTGGACGAGCTGTTCCGCGTGACGGCCGAGTTCTTCGCCCGCCCCACGGAGGAGAAGCTGGCCCTGCACAACCAGGACTCCCCCCACTGGCGCGGCTGGTCGGCGATCGCCGCCGAGCGCACGCAGGGCCGCCCGGACTCCCGCGAGCAGATCGACTTCGCCCCGGACCGCGCGCCGGTGTCGACCGAGCGGATCGGCCCCGGCGAGGAGTACTGGCACCTGCAGGGCCGCAACCGCTGGCCCGCGGACATGCCCGAGCTCGAGCGCGCCGCCATGGCGTGGACCGCGCTCATGGACCACGTGGGCGAGGAGCTGCTCCGCGCCCTGTGCGTGGCGATCGGCCTGCCCGAGGACCACTTCGCGGACGCCTTCGACGGCGACCGGGCCTGGATGGCCAAGCTCGCGCACTACGTGGGCGGGGTGGCCGAGGCCGGCGCCCAGGGGGTGGGCTCGCACGCGGACTACGGCTTCATCACCCTGCTGCTGCAGGACGAGGTCGGCGGCCTGGAGGTGCGCCCCCATGGCCAGGACGAGTGGCTCCCGGTGGAGCCCATCCCGGGCGCGCTCGTGGTGAACCTCGGCGAGATGCTCGAGGTGGCCACGGACGGCTACCTGATGGCCACCATCCACCGTGTGCAGTCCCCGCCGGAGGGCGTGGACCGCTACTCCGTGCCGTTCTTCCACTCCCCGCGCCTGGACGCCGTGATCGAGCCGGTCGCGCTGCCCGCGGAGCTGGCCGCCGAGGACCGCGGCGCCTCCGACGACCCGGAGAACCCCATGCTCTCCTCCTTCGGCGCCAACATGCTCAAGGGCTTCGCCCGGGCCCATCCGAAGGTCACCGAGCGGTTCCACCCGGAGCTGCCGGTCGGCTGACGCCGCCCCGCGGCTCCACGACGACGGCGCCCCCACCTCGGCGAGGTGGGGGCGCCGTCGTCGTGCGCGGTGCGCGGTTCCGATCAGGCGCGGTGCGCGCCGCCGCCCCGGTCCACGTCCGTGCGGACCGTGCCGGCGCCCGCGACCGTCGCATGGGCCTCCAGCTCGGCGCCGGTCATGCCCTGCGTGACGAGCCCGTCAGCGCGCAGCTCCCAGAAGTCCGCGTTGCGGATGCCCAGGGGGCGCGGGTCGAACTGCGGGTCCAGGCCCTGCTTCTTCTGCGCGTGGTAGTCCTTGAGCGCCTTGAGCGCGGGGACCTGCAGGAAGAGGATGCCCACGATGTTCATCCACGCCATGGAGCCCACGCCGATGTCTCCCAGGCCCCAGGCGGCGCCCGTGGTGGTGACGGCGCCGTAGGCCACGGAGGCCAGGATCAGGCCCTGCAGGACCCGGATGGCCACGCGTCGGACCAGGGGGTTGCGCGCGCCGCGGACGAGGTAGGACAGGTTGACCTCGGCCATGTAGTAGTAGGCCACGATCGTGGTGAAGGCGAAGAACGCCAGCGCCACGGCCACGAAGGTCGGACCGAAGCCGGTGAACACGGTGTCGAAGCCGTTCTGCACGAACGCCGGGCCCACCTTGGAGTCGGCCGGCAGCTTGCCCGGATCCTGGAGGATGGGGGTGTCGGCGGACCCGCCGGAGTACACGCGGTACATGCCGGTGGACAGGACGATGAACGCGGTGGCGGTGCAGACGAACAGGGTGTCCACGTACACGGCGAACGCCTGGGCGTAGCCCTGCTTGGCCGGGTGGGAGACCTCGGCGGCGGCGGCCGCGTGCGGGCCGGTGCCCTGGCCCGCCTCGTTGGAGTACACGCCGCGCTTGACGCCCCACTGCACGGCCAGGCCCAGGATGGCGCCGAACACCGAGTTCATGCCGAAGGCCGAGGAGAAGATCGAGCCGAAGACGGCGGGGATCTGGTCGAAGTTGATGAAGAAGACGATCAGCGCCAGGATGATGTAGAGCACGGCCATGATCGGCACCACGAACACCGCGAAGGTGGCGATGCGCTTGACGCCGCCGACCACGATGAAGGCCAGGACGATCACGATGCCGATGGCCACGCCCCACGTCGGGAGGCCCCAGGCCTCCTCCATGGAAGAGGCCATGCCGTTGGCCTGCACACCCGGCAGGAAGAAGCTGGTGGCGAAGACGGTGACGATCGCGAAGATCACCGCGTAGACCTTCAGGAGGCCGCCGAACTTGGTGTGGCGGTAGGCCTTCTCGAAGTAGTAGGCCGGGCCGCCGCGGTATTCGCCGGTGTCCTTGTCCTTCTCCTTGTAGATCTGGCCGAGCGTGCACTCGATGAAGGACGTGGAGGCGCCGAGGAAGGCCACGGCCCACATCCAGAAGACGGCGCCCGGGCCGCCGAAGGCGATGGCCGTGGCCACGCCGCCGATGTTGCCCATGCCGACGCGGCCGGCCAGGGACATCATGAGCGACTGGAACGAGGACGTGCCGTCCTGGGACTTCTCGCCGTTCTTGAGCTGGGCCAGCATGTCCGGGATGCCCCGCACCTGCAGGAACGCAGTCCGCAGCGAGAAGTACACGCCCACAAGGAGGCAGAGGAAGATGAGCGGGAGTGACCAGATGTAGCCGTTGGCTGCATCGATGAGGTCGGCGAAGGTCATGGGGTTCTCCAGAGCGAGGATGGGGATGACACAGCCGAACGGGTGCGAGTCCGTGACGGCTGGGTGAAGAGTAGCGGCGAAGGTGACCCCTGTCACCTTAAAGCGTGATCCATGACTCCGTGGGACGCAGCTGTCGAGATGCAGCGAAGATTTCACAAACGCGCAAATATGTTTCATGCGACCATGAGTCACTTAGGTATTGACATTTGAACCTTGATTGACTAGGGGTCATAGTTCTCCAGTCAGCCCGTGTGCGACGCTGACACCATGAACCAGCCCTCCATGGCCACCCTGTCTTCGGGAAAAATCACCCTGCGCGACGCCCGCCGCGGGACCACACGGGATGTGGAACTGGAGCCCTTCGAGATGGCAGTGCACCCCCTCCATGACCGGAGCACCGGACGCCCGCTCACGCCTCTGACATGGTTCGAGACCATCAACCTCTGCAACGAGCTATCCAATGCCGAAGAGCTGCAGCCGGCCTACACGCGTGCTGGGGACGGACGCTCCGTTACCTGGAACACGAGCGCTGACGGGTACCGATTGCCCACCGAGGCCGAGTGGGAGTACGACTGCCGCGCCGGAACGACCTCGCCCGCCTACGGGCCGCTTGAAGACATCGCCTGGACCGGCCTCGACCACCTCGAGGGCCCCCAGCCCGTCGTCCGTTCAGAGAACCCTTGACCTTCCCCCGTAGGGGAAGGTGCAGACTGAAGATCAACCACTGGAAAACCAGCCATCAGCTTCTGCCGTCACGCAATGAACCGGTGCCCGATGGCAGTGTAGGGAGATTCGCATGAACGAGGCAGTACCGCATTTCGATCTGGCGATCATCGGTTCCGGTGGTGGCGCGTTCGCTGCCGCGATCAGGGCAACGAACCTCGACAAACGGGTCGTCATGATCGAACGCGGGACCGTGGGCGGGACCTGCGTGAACACCGGATGCATCCCCTCCAAGGCTCTGCTCGCCGCAGCCGAGGCACGCCACACCGCCCAGGACGCCGGCAGGTTCCCCGGCCTCACCGCCACCGCGGGACCCGTGGACATGGAAGCACTCATCGCGGGAAAGCGCGCCTTGGTGGAGAACGTGCGCTCCGATAAGTACGTGGACCTCGTCGCGGACTACGGGTGGGAGCTGCGCCACGGCAATGCTGTATTCACCGGCACCGCCGCGGACCCTGCGCTGGAGGTCACCGCGCAGGACGGGACCAGGGAGACGATCACGGCCGCCCACTATCTGGTCGCGACCGGCTCCACCCCGTGGGCCGCACCGATCAATGGTCTGGACACGGTCGATTACCTGACATCGACCACGGCCATGGAACTCGACGAGGTACCCGAGTCCTTGCTGGTCATCGGCGGCGGGTACGTCGCCCTGGAACAGGCCCAACTCTTCGCCCGCCTCGGCTCGAAGGTCACCATGCTGGTGCGCTCTCGCCTGGCATCGGGTGAGGAACCCGAAGCATCCAGGGCATTGATGAGCGTCTTCGCCAACGAGGGCATCCGGGTCATCCGCCGCTCCACCGTCTCCTCCATCACCCAGGACACGGACGGCGGCATTGCCGCCCAGGCCGACATCGCCGGCGGGCGCGAAACCCTCCGGGCCTCCAAGGTCCTCATCGCCACGGGTCGGCGCCCGGTCACCGACGGGCTAAACCTGGCCGGGGTGAGCGTGAAGACCGGGGACAAGGGGGAAGTCGTCGTCGAGGACACCCTGGTGAGCTCTAACCCACGCGTTTGGGCTGCGGGGGACGTGACCGGGCACCCCGAATACGTGTACGTCGCCGCATCCCACGGCACCCTGATGGTCGACAACGCCTTCAGCGACGCCGGCCGCGCCGTGGACTACAGCCACCTGCCCCGCGTCACGTTCACCAGCCCTAACCTCGCGGTTGTCGGCATGACCGACAAGCAGGCAAGAGACGCCGGGATCAGGTGCGAATGCCGGGTTGTACCGCTGGAATACATACCCCGCGCCGTGGTGAACCGGGACACCCGCGGATTCATCAAGATGGTCGCAGACGCCGACACCGGCAGGATCGTCGGTATCACCGCCGTCGCGAAGGAAGCCGGCGACCTCGCTGCAACAGGCGTGTACATCCTGCAGGCCGGGATGACCGTCGATCAGGTCGCGAACCTCTGGAGCCCGTACCTGACCATGGCCGAGGGCATCAAGATCGTTGCCCAGTCCTTCAAGACGGATGTCTCCAAACTTTCCTGCTGCGCCGCCTGAACACCTGAACCACCGATCGCCGAACACTGACACACCATGCCTTGAAAGGAACGACCGCGATGAACAACATCAGCGAGGTCACTGACCGGCTTGCGTCCAACGAGACGGGGATGGAGCCCTGGCTGTGGATGCCCCTACTGAAACTCCTCGCCCTGGGCGACCCGGTCGACGTGAGCGACCTCGCCGCGGCGACCGGCCGTGCCGGGGAGGAAGTCCGCACTGCCCTCAAGGCGATGGGCGACACGGAGTACGACGGGTCCGGGCGGATCATCGGGCAGGGCCTGACGCAGCGCCCCACGCAGCACCGGTTCGAGGTAAACGGTGAGCAACTCTACACCTGGTGCGCGCTGGACACCCTGATCTTCCCGACCCTGCTGGGCGCATCCGCGCGTATCGAATCCTCACATCAGGCCACAGGCACCCCGGTACGGGTGGCTGTCACAGCGATGGGTGTCACCAGCGTGGAGCCGGCCACCGCCGTGGTGTCCCTGGTGAACCCGGAGGACATCAGCTCCGTCCGCTCATCGTTCTGCAACCAGGTCCACTTCTTCGCCTCACCCGACGACGCAGCGCCCTGGCTCGAAACCCACCCCGGCGGCACCATCATGCCTGTCAAAGAGGCCTACGAACTCGGATCCTCCATGGCTGAGAAGATGCTCACCCACACACCAGGACCCGCCACCGACCAGGTAAGCAACGGCGTCCAAAGCTGCGCCTGCTGAACCAACCGACCACCCACCACTACCCGCCGGACCACCACTGGCAACTGGAGGGCTTGCACGGGTTCAGTACCGGTGCAGGAGGCGGGCCGGGGCCGGTGCGAGATGTTGACGAAGGACCGGAAAGAGCCGGGAAAGATCCGCTGAATCTGAAGGAGAAATTCTCATGAGTGAACATTTCGATGTTGCCGCCCTCGGTCTGGGCCCAGGCGGGGAGGTCGCGGCCGACCGGCTTCTGAAAGCCGGGAAGAACGTCGTGGTCTTCGAGCGGGAACTAATCGGCGGGGAATGCGCCTACTGGGCGTGTATCCCTTCCAAGACCGTCCTGCGGCCGCCGGAAGCGCGCACGGAAGTTCAACGGGCCGCCGGTGTCTCCGGCGCCGAACTGGACTGGGCTGCCACTGCAAAGTACCGGGACTACATGATCCGGAACCTCGATGACCAGGCACAGGTCGACGGGTACATCAAAGAGGGCGCCGTGGTGATCAAGGACGAAGCTCGGATTACCGGACCGGGCCGGATCCAGGCTGGAGACCGCGAGATCACAGCCGAGCACATCATTATCGCCACCGGCTCCGACGCCGTGATCCCACCGTTGGACGGCATCGACCAGATCACGGCCTGGACGAACCGTGAAACCTACACCACCAGCACGCTCCCCGAGCGGGCGGTCATCATCGGCGGCAGCGCCGTCGGCGTGGAAACCGCGACGTTCCTGGCCCGCTTCGGAGTGGCCATCACCCTGATCCACTGCGGCGAGAGGTTACTGGACCGCGAAGGGCCCCGGGTGGGGGAACTTGCCCACCAGTACCTGCAGGAGGCCGGCATCGACATCCGGCTGGCCACCTCCGCCGTCCAGGCGCGGCGCGAGGGAGCCGACAGCATCATCGAGCTTCAGACACGCGACGGCGATCCAGCCGGTGAGGTGGCAGCAGACGTCGTGATCTTCGGTACCGGCCGCACACCACGCACCGAAGGACTCGGCTTCGAACACGCTGGCGTAACCCTCGGCGACCACGGAGAAATCCAGATCGACGACCACTGCCGCGCCGGCGAAAACACGTGGGCCATCGGCGACGTCACCGGCATCATGCCTTTCACCCACGTCGCGAAGTACCAAGGCCGGATCGCCGCCGACGCCATCCTCGGCCGACCCCACCCGGCCACCTACGACGGCATACCGCGTGTCGTATTCACCGACCCCGAAATCGCCGGCGCCGGACTAACCCAGGAACAGGCAACGAAGCAGGGCATCCGCACCATCGCCACGGAACTGGACCTCGCCGACGCCATCGCCCGACCCTGGACCTACGAGCAGGACCCCCGCGGGCACCTCGGCCTACTCGCCGACGCCGACCGGAAGATCCTCATCGGAGCCTGGGCCGTCGGCCCCATGGCCGGAGAGTGGATCCACCACGCCTCCCTCGCCATCCGCACGCAACTGCCGATCGACACGCTCCTGGACCAGGTCGCCCAATTCCCGACCTACCACGAGGCCTACCAGGTCGCCCTCGAACAACTCGACCTCACCCCCTAACCGGGTCGAGAAACGTACAGGCGGGAGCACGAAGGAATTGGCACACCACAAAGACCCCCATCACCTTCGTGATCTTCCAGCAAAATGGAAGATTA
Organism: Micrococcus lacusdianchii; assembly: GCF_023155805.1. Taxonomy (GTDB): domain Bacteria; phylum Actinomycetota; class Actinomycetes; order Actinomycetales; family Micrococcaceae; genus Micrococcus; species Micrococcus lacusdianchii. The sequence goes on from NZ_JAKNUW010000018.1 coordinate 38,527, forward strand.
CGGAGTCTTTCGAGAACGAGGTGAAGCATGCGTATCGGTGAAGTAGCGGCGGCCTCCGGCGTGACGACCAAGGCCTTGAGGTTTTACGAGGAGCGAGGGCTCCTGCCGCAGGCCGACCGAGCCACCAACGGCTACCGCGACTATCCAGAGGACACGATCGTCAGGCTTGAATTCATCCGGCGCAGCCAAGTTGCCGGCCTCACTCTGGCCGAAATCCTCGACATCCTCCAAATCCGGGATGCTGGCACGGCGCCGTGCGGCCACGTGCGTGATCAGCTTGCCGAGCACCTGACGAACCTGGACAGGCACATCGCCGAACTCACCGCGCTCAGAGAAACCGTTGCCGGCCTTCACGGAACCGCGGCGGCCGGCGACCCCGCTCAGTGCAATGCCGAAGTCATCTGTAGCTACCTTTGATCATCGGCACATCCACAACCAGACGTTTCAACGGAATCACTCAGCGACGACGGACCGCAATCCATAAGCCGCACCGCCGGCAGACGTAAGCCGCGCCATCCGCCAACGCGTGCAACCTGCTCAACGGCAGACGCCGCCCACAGCACGAACAGTGCGCACTGGTGTCGCTGGTTTGGACCATTGTCCATCGTAAGACCGACTCTTCAACCACAGGCCCTCTAGGGCGGGGTCTAGGATTTCACGACAAAACGTTTGTTGCGCCAGGGGTGCCTATGAAACCCGCCGTCAGCCGGACGTAGAACCTGTCGTCTGCGGAAAGCTCAGATCCGATCACCCACCTGATTAGCAGGCCTTAAAGCGTTACAAAAACCACGCCATTTAGCGCTGCGATTCACACCGTCTCTGACGTGATGGTCTCGTGGGCGGGCGGGGCGTGTAAAGGGGTATACCTGCCTGGACGTGCCCCGCAGGGCCCCTGGTGGCCTGTCGGCAGGGAAGCTGCGCTCGGCTCATGGACCAGCGTCCCCCCTCCCACCCCAGCCTGCGCATCATCGGCGCGCTCATCCAGCTGTGCGGGTTGAGCATCCTCAACTTCACGCGTCTGGAATGGCGGGGACTGCTCGGATGGGGGCTTCTCCTGCTCGGCTTCATCCTCTGTGTGATCGGGACCGTCACCCGCAGCCGGCGAGCCTCCCGGGACGCACATGCTCATAATCGGGAATCCCGCGCCGGTAGGCTCAGCGCATGAGACGGACCACGTACCTTCGCATCCTGGCCGGACTGCTACTCATGGTGCTGCTCGTCTGGTTCTGGGGACGCTATGCTCTGTTCCCGATGGAGATGACCACCGGGAACGCACGCTTCATCGGCTGGGGCCTCGCACTCCTGGCGGGATACGGCAGCTATCGGCTCTGGATGAAGGCAGCCGAGCTGAGCGAGGACGGGCACGACACACTCTGAACGCAGAAACGCCCGCGACCACCCCAGCCGAGAGACGCGCCCCCGCTAAGGACGGCGATGGGCCACTGCCTTTATCGGTCGTTTGTGGCAGACCTGATCCTCGCCACAACCCTCGCCAACACGTCGTGGTGGTGGCTCACCCATACCCGCTTGGACATTCCCACTGCGCCCGCCTCCCGCCACTGAAGTCTGGAGGAGACACCGCGAAGCCATTCGGATATAGAGCCGACCGCACATCCCTCGCCGGCGCGTAGTGTCTTCTGAAAGCCCGCGACGAAATGACTCCGATCAAGATCTTGTGGATAAAGACGTGGACAGAGCTACCGGATACCCCAAAATCTCGGGCCTGCGGCAGATTCCAGGCCGTCCTGACACGAGTCAGTGACCGGCAGTGAGAGCTCCCACTTAATGCGTCCGGGTTCCACGATAGAATTCCGTTAGAGCACCAAAGCTCTGGACCCTCCAGGGTGGAGGGCGCAGGGCTCGGTGTCTAGTTTGGCGGCTAGGCTTCGGACTCTACCGCCCTCACCGCCGCGCTCAGGATGGGTGACACCCGGTTAACGGGACACCTAGAACAGGAGTCGAGCCCATGGGCAAGACCGTTCACCGCAGTGCCAGCACGGGCCGGTTCGTGAAGACCTCCACGGCCAAGCGCAATCCGCGGACCACCACTACCGAGACGATCCCCTCACCCGGCGGAGCGACCCGTTCGGTGGGCCGTTCGGCCATCACGGGCCGCTTCGTCACCACTTCCACCGTCGCACGTCACCCCGGAACCACCATCACCCAGCAGGTGTCCCGATGAGCGCCCGGGTGAAGATCTCGGGAAATCTGGAGCGCGAGCTGCAGCGAGCCGTCCAGGACACGATGACCACGTTGGCCAAGGACTACCAGAGGATGCTCGATCAGTTGGGCCAGCAGTACGCCGGTGCGCCGGTGGAAGAGATCAAGCCGGTGCTGCGGACGCGGTGGTCCCGCATCAGCGGGACCATCAGTGATCCTGAGCTGAGCATCTACGCGCAGCACATCAGCGAAGGCACCCCGATCACGGTGCGCACTTCCTGACGCAACGCTGAACAGCGGGCCAGCCTCTGCAGAGGCTGGCCCGCTGTTCTCGTTGGAGCACAGGGTCGGCCCCTGCCCATGGGGAGCGCTGGCGCTTGTTGTCCAGGGCGACAAAATCGGTCGTTTGGGGCGGGCGTCCGGGATGCGACGGGGCTGTGGCTTCGTTCGCTTGGCGGCGGGGTTTATGCAGCGCTCCGTGGCGGTCTTGTTGCCGCGATCACGCAGGACTGGCTGCAGGTAGGTGTCGCGGTCTGAACCGAGAGGGGTGCGCCCGGTCGGGGCCGTTTGGATCGCTGCCGCT
>NZ_JAKNUW010000019.1 GCF_023155805.1 Micrococcus lacusdianchii
GGACTCATACAAGTCCACCGCGCGCTGCCGGAACTCGTCCGTGTAGTTCTTCCTAGCCATCCCTTGGATTCTCGCTTCCCCAGCATCGTGCTGGAATCAGCGTGTCCAAGATCAGGGGTCAAGCGCCGGCGGCACCGGCCAGATCGCCGCGCAGCTCAAGAACGACACCCCCGCGAAGATCCAGGACATCCAGCCGGTGGCACGCGTGGTGGAGGAGTACGACCTCATCCTCGTGCCCGCCGACTCCCCGTACCGGTCCATGGCGGACCTCGTGGCCGCGTGGGCCGAGGACCCCGAGGCCCTCGCGTGGTCCGGCGGCGGCTCGTTCGACCAGCTCGTCATCACCGACCTGGCGACCACGGCCGGCGTCGACCCCGGGCAGATCACCTACATCCCCTCCGACGGCGGCGGCGAGGTGGTCCAGGCCATGCTCAACGGCACCGTGCAGGCCGCCTCCGGCGGCGTCGCGGACATGTACCCGCACGTGGAGTCCGGCCGCCTGCGCGTGCTCGGCGTGGCCTCCGAGGAGCGCCTGCCCGGCCTCGACGTGCCCACGCTCACCGAGCAGGGCTACGACGTCACCCTCACGAACTGGCGCGCCCTCTTCACGGCCCCCACCGTCACCGAGGAGGAGCTCGACGCCCTCCAGGAAATCGTGGGAGAGGCCGTGCAGACCCCCGAGTGGAAGGCCACCGTGGAGCGCAACTACTGGCGCGAGGTGCCGCTGCAGGACGAGCAGATGGACGCCTTCGTGCAGGACGAGATCGACCGGATCGCCGGTCTGTACGAGGAGATCGGGTCATGAGCGCCGCACATGAGACCCACCGCCCCGGCCCCCGGCCGATCGGCGAGGGCACCTGGTTCGCCGGCCGGGCCGGGCTGGCCATGCCGGCGATCGTGGCGGCCTGGAGCCTGTTCCTGCTGATCGGCTCGCTGCGCATGGACTCCGGCGACGCCGACTTCCCCGGGCCGGCGTTCTTCCCCGGCATCCTCGGGGCGGTCGGCCTGGTGCTGGCCGTGCTGCAGGCGCTCGCGGTGGTGCGGACGCCGGAGCCCCCCGTGGACCACTCCGGCCGCCGCTGGCGCACCCACTCGGATCCCGCGGCCCTCGCCTGGACCGTCGGCGGGTTCTTCGCGTTCTCGCTGCTGCTGCCCTGGCTGGGGTGGATCCTGGCCGCCGCCCTGCTGTTCTGGTGCGTGGCGTGGGGCTTCGGCTCCCGCCGCCCGGGCTTCGACGTCATCCTCGCCCTGTTCATGTCCTCGGCCGCCTACCTGGCGTTCGACGTGGGCCTGGGCCTGAACCTGCCCTCGGGCATCCTGGGAGGCGGATTCTGACATGGACGCACTCGGACTCCTCATGGAGGGCTTCGCCGGAGCCCTGACCCCCGCCAACCTGCTGTGGGTGCTGCTGGGCTGCCTGCTCGGCACCGCGGTGGGCGTGCTGCCCGGCCTGGGCTCCTCGATGGCGGTGGCGCTGCTGCTGCCGCTGACCTTCGCGCTGGACCCCACGGCCGCGTTCATCATGTTCGCCGGCGTGTACTTCGGCGGCATGTTCGGCGACTCCACGATGGCCATCCTCATGAACACCCCCGGGCAGGCCTCCGCGATCGCCTCCACCTTCGAGGGCCACAGGATGGCCCAGGCGGGGCGCGCGCCGCAGGCGCTGGCCACTGCGGCGATCGGTGCGTTCATCGGCGGCATGATCGCGGCCGTCCTAGTGGTGCTCCTCGCCCCCGTGATGGCCGAGTTCGCGAACAGCTTCGGCCCGGCCGAGTACTTCGCGCTCGCCCTGTTCGCGTTCATCGCGACGTCCTCGGTGGTCTCCGACTCCGTCCTCAAGGGCCTCACCGCACTGGTGCTGGGCCTCGGGATCGCCGTCGTCGGGATCGACTCCGTGACCGGCACCGAGCGCTTCACCCTGGGCGCGCCGCAGCTGTTCGACGGCGTCTCCCTGGTGACCGTGACCGTGGCCGTCCTGGCGCTCGGCGAGGTGTTCCATGTGGCCTCCCGCGCCCGGCGCGACCACGAGGTGCACCAGGTGCGCTCCGCCGGCCGGCCGTGGCTGACCGGCGCGGAGTTCCGGGAGGCGCTGCCCGCATGGCTGCGCGGCGCCGGCATCGGCCTGCCGTTCGGCGTGATCCCGGCAGGCGGCTCGGAGGTCCCCACCTTCCTGGCCTACGACGTCGAACGCCGCCTCGACGCCCGCCGCGCCGAGCCGCGGTTCGGCCGGGGCGCGATCCGGGGCCTGGCCGCCCCCGAGGCCGCGGGCAACGCGACCACCGGCATGGCGATGGGCGCGCTGCTGACGCTCGGCCTGCCGATCTCCGCCACCGCGGCGATCATGCTCGCCGCGTTCCGGCAGTACGGCCTGCAGCCGGGCCCGCTGCTCTTCGAGCGCAACGCGGACCTGGTGTGGGCCCTCCTGGCCAGCTTCTTCCTGGCCATGCTGGTCCTGCTGCTCATCAACCTGCCGTTCGCGCAGCTGTGGGCCAAGCTCCTGCTCATCCCGAGCTCCTACCTCTACGCGGGGATCACGATGTTCTGCGGGCTCGGCATCTACGCGACCTCCGGACGGGTGTTCGACCTGCTGCTCCTCCTGGGCCTGGGCGTGCTGGGCTTCCTGATGCGCCGGTTCGGGTATCCCGTGGCGCCGCTGATGATCGGCATGGTGCTCGGCCCGCTCGCCGAGACCAGCGTCCGGGACGCCCTGCTCAGCTCCGTCGGCGACCCCGCGGTGCTCGTGTCCAGCCCCATCACCTGGGTGATCTACGGCCTGCTGGCCCTGGTGCTGGCGGGTGCCGCGCTGGCGGCGGTGCGCCGGCGTCGTGCGCCCGCCGCCGACGAGGAGATCGCGGCCGAGGCCTGATCCGTTCGGCGCCCCACAGCGACGACGGCCGCCTCCCCACGCGGGGAGACGGCCGTCGCGCGATCGGGCCCGGGCTCAGTAGTGGTAGGTGTCCGAGGGCGCGGCCGCGCGGTTGTCCTCGTCGGGGATCCGTCCGGCGGTGACGCCGAACGCCGCGGCGAGGGCCTGGATCTTCTCCGCGCGCGCCTTGCGCGGCAGGTCGGAGCCGTTGCGGATCTGCCCGCCGGCCGCTGCGAACTCGGCCAGGAAGTCCTGGGCCCAGGCCAGCTCCTCCTGCGAGGGGCTGAGGCCCTCGTTCACCAGCGCGCACTGCTCGGGGGCCAGACACAGCTTGCCGGTCATGCCGAACTCGGCGGTCACGGCGGTGGCCTCGGCCAGCTTCACGCCCGTGGTCCCCACGGTGGGGCCGTCGATCGCCCCGGGCAGGCCCGTGGCCTTCGCCGCGATCGTGAACTGGGAGCGCGTGTACGCCAGCGCCATCGGGGACTCGCCCAGGCCGGTGTCCCGGCGGAAGTCGCCGATGCCGAACGCCAGACGGAACGTGCCCTTCGCCGCCGCGATCGAGTCGATCCGCTGCAGCCCGCGCGCCGTCTCCACGAGCGCCACCACGGGCACGCCCGGCAGGCGCTTCGCGGTCTCGTTGACGTGGTCGGTGGACTCCACCATGGCCAGCACGACGCCGGCCAGGCCGCCCTCGGCGACCGGCCCGCCCACGTGCGCGGGCAGGGTCGCGGCGAGCGCCGCGACGTCGTCCTCCCACCACTTGGAGCCGTAGCCGTTGAGGCGGACCCACGCGGTGTGGCCGGAGGTCAGCCAGTCCACGGTGTCCTGGCGGGAGCGGGCCTTGTCCGCGGGGGCCACGGAGTCCTCGACGTCCAGGACCACGATGTCCGCCGCCGAGTCCTCTGCGGGCTGGAAGCGCTCGGGCTGCGCGGCGTTCACGAGCAGCCAGGAGCGGGCGAGCTCGGGGTCGATCCGCTGGCCGGGCGCCGGGGAGAACGGCTGGGTGGGCGAGGGGGAGAGGGTCACGGTCACGGGGGGCCTCCTGGGAGCGGGAGGGCGACGCGCGGGGGCGGGTCGCCGGGGCTGGTGTCATCGTCGACCGGTCCACGGGCGGGGTGCCTCGCGCGGGGCGGTCGGACGGGAGGACCAGGTGGGGGCCCATCGTCGTCGGCGCGGGTCGACGCCGGAGAGCGGCCGCGGGTGCACGGCACGTGCGGCCCAGGCTACCGGACGCGGGGGCGCGCCGCCCGGGGGCCGGGCCGGCGTGGTCCTGCGGTTCATGCGTGACGTGTGACGCCGCGTGTCGCACTGTCAGGTGCACGTCCTGGACAGGCCCGCACCGAAGATGTTTAGATTTGAAACAGATGCGGGGCCGACCCCGCGGACACCGAATCCGACCGCTCTCGAAGGAGCACCCCCATGACGCAGGTCACCCCCGGCACCTGGAACCTCGACGCCTCCCACACCGAGGTGGGCTTCACCGTCCGCCATGCCGGCATCTCCAAGGTGCGCGGCACGTTCCAGGCCGTCTCCGGCACCCTCACCGTCGCCGACGACTTCACCGCGTCCTCCGCGGACATCACCGTGGACATGGAGTCCATCGACACCAAGGACGCCCACCGCGACGGCCACCTCAGGGGCGAGGACTTCTTCGACGTGGAGAAGCACCCCACCATGACCTTCCGCTCCACCGAGGTCCGCGACGTCGACGGCGAGGAGTTCGTCCTGGTCGGCGACCTCACCGTCCGCGGCACCACCCGGCAGATCGAGCTGCAGGCCGAGCTCGGCGGCCAGACCACCGATCCGTTCGGCACTACCCGCGCGGGCTTCGCCGCCACGGGCGAGATCTCCCGCAAGGAGTTCGGCCTGACCTGGAACGCCGCGCTCGAGGCCGGTGGCGTGCTGGTGGGCGACAAGGTGAAGATCGAGATCGACGCCGAGTTCGTCCAGGCCTGATCCGGTCCCGGCCGCCCCTCCCCGGGGGCGGCCGGGATCCCCGTGTCCCGGTCGGTGCAGGTCAGCCGGCCGCAGATGCACCACAATCGAGGCCATGGACTCCGTCTCCCCGGTCCCCACCGCCCCGTCCGCCCACCGCCAGGTGGACATGCCCGCCCTCGCCGACGCCGCCGGGCTGCGCAACATCACCGACGTCCTGGAGCGCCGCGCCGCCGAGCACCCCGACGTGGTGGCCTTCCAGGTGCGCCACCCCGCCGCGCCGCTCGACGGCCCGTGGGAGCCGGTCGCCACGGGCGCGTTCCACGCCCGCGTGCGGGCCCTGGCCAAGGGCCTGATCGCGCTGGGGATCCGCCCGGGGGAGGCCGTGTCCATCGTCTCGGCCACCCGGTACGAGTGGACCCTGATGGACCTGGCCTCGCTCTACGCGGGCGCCGTCGTGGTCCCCATGTTCGACTCCGCCCCGGCCTCGCAGATGGCGGCGATCGCCGACGTCGTGGGCGTGCGCGCCGCCTTCGCCGGCTCCCCGGCCGCCGCCGCCACGCTGCGCGAGGCCCTCGACGCGCGGGACGGCGCCGCTCGCGGCCCCCACGGGTCCGCGGTGTGGACCCTGGACGACGCCGACGCCGACGGCGCCCCCGCCGGCGACCTGCGCGCCCTCGAGGCGCTCGGCGCCGACGTCACCGACGAGGCGCTCGAGGCGGCCCGCACCGCCCGGGGCCTGGACGACATCGCCACGATCGTGTTCACGTCCGGCACCACGGGGGAGCCCAAGGGGACGAGGATCCTGCACCGGTCCTTCGTCCACCAGGTGCTCAACGTGGCCGAGGCCTACCGGGGGTTCGTGCACCCGGGCGGCTCCACCGTGCTGTTCCTGCCGCTGGCGCACGTGCTCTCCCGCGCCGTGCAGATGATCTGCCTGCACGGTGGGATGTCCGTGGCGCACGTGGGCAACCCGAAGGCCGCCGTGCCGTCCATGGGGCAGATCCGCCCGACCTTCGTGATGGTGGTCCCCGGCGTGCTGTCCAAGATCGTGCTCGGCGTGGAGGAGAAGGCGCGCGGCACCCGCGTGGGCCCGCTCTCCGTGGGCGTGCTCTGGGAGCGCGCCCGGGCGGCCGCCGTCGCGAAGGGGCGCGTGGTGCTGGGCGAGGACCCCAAGCTCCTGGTGCCCGTGCGCGCCCAGCTGGCCCTCTACGAGCGGCTCTTCTACCGCCGGGTGCGGCACCTGCTCGGCGGCCGGGTGACGCACCTGCTGTGCGGCGCGGCCAAGCTCGACCCGGACCTGCTGCGCCTGTTCACCGGCATGGGCCTGACCGTGTTCGAGGGCTACGGGCTCACCGAGACCACCGCCCCCGCCGTGGGCCACCGCGAGGGGGACGTGGTCCCCGGCACCGTGGGCCTGCCCCTGCCCGGGATGTCCGTGCGGATCGCCGACGGCGACGAGGTCCAGATGCGCGGCCCCGGCGTGTTCGCCGGGTACACCGACGAGGAGGAGACCGCCGCCGCGTTCGACGGCGAGTGGTTCCGCACCGGGGACCTCGGCCGTCTCGACGCCGACGGCCGACTCACCGTGACCGGGCGCGTCAAGGACGTGATCGTCACCGCCAACGGCAAGACCATCAACCCCGCCGCGTGGGAGCGCGAGGTGGAGCTGCACCCCGCCGTCGGCCACGCCGTGGTGATCGGGGACGGCCTGGACCACCCCACCGCCATGATCCTGCTGGACCGCGAGGCACTCGCCGGCTGGGCGCAGCGCACCCTGCCCGACTGGTCCCTGCCGGAGCCGCTCGCGGCGCGCCTCAAGGACGGCGCCGGCCACGGGGCGGAGCGGATGCGCGACGGGGCGGAGCGGATGCTCGAGGTGACCGAGCAGCGGATCCGTGAGTCCGTGGCCTCCGCCGTGGAGGCCGCCAACGCGAAGGTCCCCGCCCCCGAGCGGCTCCGCTCCTTCACGGTGCTGCTGCCGGACCGCGAGGAGCTCACCGGCCTGCTCACCCCCACCCAGAAGCTCAAGCGCACCGCGCTCGCGGAGCGGATCGCGCACCTGCTGCCGAAGCGCTGACCCGCTGACCGCCGGGATTCCGGTGCGCCGGTGCGTTGTGGTCACGACACGCCGCCCGCCCCGGAGTGGCTGCGGCGTGTCGTGACCACAGCGCGGAGTGTGACCAGCCCTCGCCGCGCCCCGGGCGAGGTCCGTAGGGTGGGCCGCATGATGGCTTCCAAGACCCCGCACCAGAACGTCTCGTTCGAGCTGCCCACCAAGGACGCCGCGCACGGCGACCAGACCGGCCACGGCTACCTGGCCCTGCCGGAGTCCGGTGAGGGCCCTGGGATCATCGTGATCCAGGAGTGGTGGGGCCTCGTGGACCACATCAAGGACGTGTGCGACCGCCTGGCCGCGGAGGGCTTCGTGGCCCTGGCGCCGGACCTGTTCGGCGGCTGGATCGCCCACGACGGCGACGAGGCCGGCGAGATGATGCAGAACCTGCCCGCCGAGGAGGGCGCCCGCCAGCTGGCCGGCGCCGTCGACTGGCTGCTCTCCCGCGACGAGGTGACCTCCGAGGCCGTCGGGGCGATCGGCTTCTGCATGGGCGGCGGGTTCGTGCTGGCCCTCGCGGCCCAGCAGGGGGACCAGGTCTCCGCAGCCGTGCCGTTCTACGGCGTGGGCCAGGGCGTGCCCGGCGACTTCTCCGGCGTGCGCGCCGCCGTGCAGGGGCACTACGCCGAGCAGGACGAGATGTTCCCGGTGGAGGACGCGAGGAAGCAGGAGCAGCAGGTCCGCGACGAGTCCGGCGCCGAGGTCGAGTACTTCTACTACGACGCCCCGCACGCCTTCCACAACGACGAGAACCCCCAGGGCAACTACCGCCCCGAGGCCGCGGCGCTGGCGTGGGACCGCGCCGTCGCGTTCCTGAAGGAGAAGGTCCGCTGAGCGGGGCCCGAGGCTCCCGGGGCGGCGCGGGAGGCCGTCAGAAGGCCAGCCGCGGCGGGCCCGCCCGCTCCACGCGCTCGGGCGGCCGCGGCGTCGCGAAGGGCGTGAAGGCGGGCGGTCGGGCCGGGGGCGCGGGCCGCCGTCGGGAGCCGGGAGCGGGCGCTCCCGCCGCGCCCGCGGACCTGCCGACGCCCCCCGAGACGCTGTTCCTGGCGACCATCCCCGGGGCGACGCCGTCCACGTGGGTCCAGCGGTTCACCTCGCGCGAGCGCACGGTGCAGCTGGTGAACCACGACGAGTCCGCGCAGGCCGCGCACCTGGCCCACGACGACGCCGGGGCGCCCCTGCACCCGCTGCCGCAGCTGGGCTACCTGCGCTGGCGGCGCGGCGAGGACGGCGCGTCGGCCGTGCTGCGTGCGGCCGGCGTGGACCCCCGGCATGTGCACGTGGTGACCGCGTACTCCGAGCTGCCCGTGGTGTGCGTGGGCAGCGAGCACCTGCTGGCCGCGTGGGACGTGGACGCCGACGGCCCCGTGCCGCTGGCCGAGCTCGACCCTGCGGAGCACATGGATCCGGCCCGCTTCACCCCCGACGCTGTCGCTGACGCAACACGCGTGGGGGAGGGCACTTTCGCTGACGTGCCGAACCCCCTGGACGTCCCGGACGTCCCCGGCTCGGGCGAGCGCATGGCGTTGGAGATCGTCGCGAGCGGAGTCGGGCACGTGGTGCTCCCGATGTCCGTGGCGCGGGTGTTCGGCCGCAAGGACGTGGTGGTCCTCCCGCTGGCCTGCGAGCTCGACGACGTCGCGGGGCTCTCCCGGGCCGAACGCGAGGCCGACGCGACGGCGGCCCAGGTGCAGGCCGAGACGGGCGTCGACGTCGGGGGGGAGGACGACGCCGACCGGGCAGCGCAGGACGACGACGCACCCCGGCACCCCGGCTGGGACGTGGGGCTGGCGTGGCTCAAGGAGTCCGACTCGGACCTCGTCCAGGCGTTCGTGGGCGTGGCGAGAGGGCGGCGGGGCACCAGCTCCCGCTGACCCCCGACGGTTTCGCTGACGCAACACGCCTGCGTCGCCGACTTCCGCTGACGGCCCGCGGCGGGTCGTCAGCGAAAACGCTTCGGCTGCGCGTGTTGCGTCAGCGAAAACGGGGGCGGGGGTCAGCCGAGCCGGCCGGCCTCGGCGGGGCGGTAGTGCTCCGGGTCGTCGGCGTCCTCGTCCACGGGCTCGGTGCCGCGCGCCCGCGCCACGAGCGTCATCAGGTGGTACACGACCAGCGCGGTCAGCGTGCCCAGCGTGATGCCGCCGAACACCAGGCCGCCCACCACGATCTCCGGGTCCGCGATCGCCACGATCAGCCCTGCACCGGCCGTCATGAGGTTGATGGTGTTGGAGAAGTCCACGCGGTTCTGCACCCAGATCCGCACGCCCATCACGCCGATCATGCCGTAGAGGATGATGCCCGCACCCCCGGCCACACCGGCCGGGATGGTGGCGACGGCGGCGCCGAACTTCGGGAGGAACGCCAGGGCGATCGCGGTGAGGCCCGCCACCCAGTACGCTGCGGTGGAGTACACCTTCGAGGACGCCATCACGCCGATGTTCTCCGCGTACGTGGTGGTGCCCACGCCCCCGCCGAGGCCGGAGAGGGAGGTCGCCAGCCCGTCGGCGAGCAGCGCGCGACCGGTGAGCGGGTCGAGGTCCCGCCGGGTCATCAGCCCCACGGTGCGCACGTGGCCGATGTTCTCCGCCACGAGCACGAGCACCACGGGCAGGAACAGCGGCAGCAGGGACACGTCCACGGTCGGCGTGTGGAACGGGGGCAGGCCCAGCCAGGCGGCGTCGCGCACGGCGTCGAAGGCCACCTGGCCCTGGGCGAGCGCCAGCAGGTAGCCGACGACGATGCCCACCAGGATCGACAGGCGCCCCAGCAGGCCGCGGAACAGCACGGCGGTGAGCACCACGGCCAGCGCGGTGCCGAACGTGGTCACGGGCACCTCCTCCATGGCCTGCGTGGTGGCGCCGGCCAGGTTCAGGCCGATCAGCGCCACGATCGTGCCCATCACGGCCGGCGGCATGAGCGCGTGGATCCACCCGGTCCCGGCCCGGTGGACGATCGCTCCGATCACCATGAGCAGCACGCCGGTCACCAGCACGCCGCCCAGTGCCGCGCCGACCCCGCCGGCGGCCGACGCCGCGGTGAGCGGGGCGATGAACGCGAACGAGCTGCCCAGATAGCTCGGCAGCCGGTTGCCCGTGATCACCAGGAACAGCAGGGTGCCGAGGCCGGAGAACAGCAGCGCCGTCGTCGCGGGCATGCCGGTGATCGCCGGGACCAGCACCGTGGCGCCGAACATCGCCATCACGTGCTGCACGCCGATGCCGACGGTCCGGCCCCAGGTCAGGCGCTCGTCGGGGGCCACCACGGTGCCCGCGGTGATGGTGCGGCCGTCCCCGTGGAGGCGCCAGGGGCCGGCGCCGCGGCCGGCGGAGGGGGCGTCGTCGTGCGGGGCGGGCCGTCCGGAGGGCTCGGCAGGGGTGGGGGAGGAGTGGGACATGTCCGCCTTCCCGGGCGCGTGGGGGCTGGGGCGGGGCGCGTGGCGGAGGGGGCTCCGCGCAGCGTCCCGGCCCCGGGTCGGGGCCGCCTCGTAGGGTACCGTTTGAGCCGTGGATGCGTACTTCGGAGTGATCGGCGAGGCCCTGGTGGACGTGGTGCTCTCTGACACTGCCACGCCGAGGGCGCACCCGGGCGGCAGCCCCCTGAACGTCGCCGTCGGGCTCAGCCGGCTCGAGCGCCCCGTGGTGTTCGCCGGGCGCATCGGCCGGGACGAGTACGGGGACATGATCGCCGCGCACCTGCAGGACAACGACGTGCGCAGCCTCCTCGAGCCGGACGTCTCCCCGAGCTCCGTGGCCACCGCGCGCCTGGACCCCACCGGCGCCGCCAGCTACGAGTTCGAGCTGGACTGGACCCTGCCCGCCGCCGAGGAGCTGGCCCGCCGCCTGCACCAGGCCCATGACGGCCGTCTGGTGCACGTGCACGCCGGCTCGATCGCCACGATGCTCGCCCCCGGGGACGCCTCCGTGATGGGCGCCCTGGCCGCCGCGCAGCCGCACGCCACCATCAGCTACGACCCCAACGTGCGCCCCTCGATCGTGCCGGACCGGGAGTTCGCCCGGGCCCGCGCCGAGGCGGTCGTGCGCCTCTCCGACGTGGTGCACGCCTCGGACGAGGACATCGCGTGGCTCTACCCGGACCGCCCCCTCATGGACTCGCTGCGCGCGTGGCGGGAGGCCGGCCCGGCGCTCGTGGTCATGACCCGCGGCGCCGAGGACATCGTGGCCGTCACCGCGGAGCATGTGGTGGAGCGCCCGATCTTCCCCGTGGACGTCGCGGACACCGTGGGCGCCGGCGATTCCTTCACCGCCGCCCTCCTGGCCGCCCTCGACGACCGCGCCCTGTTGGGCGCCGAGAATCGGGAGCGCCTGCACGCCATGGACCTGCACGACATCCAGTCCGTCCTGATCTACGCCTCCCGCGCCTCCGCCATCACGGCCTCCCGCCCCGGCGCCGACCCGCCCACGCGGGACGAGCTGGCGGACTGACGCCCGCCCTCGTGTGGCGGGGCCCGCCCGGCTCAGAGCAGGCCGAGCCCCCGCACGGCGTCCCGCTCGGCCTCGAGCTCGGCGACCGTGGCGGCCAGCCGCCCGCCCTCGCCCGGCAGGAGGGACTCGTCCGGGTCCAGCCCCGGCACGATCGTCCACGCCCGGGAGCCGTCTGCGGTCGCCGGGAACGAGCTGATCAGGCCTTCCGGCACCCCGTAGGAGCCGTCCGACACCACCGCCGCGGACGTCCGCCGCGGGGCGCCCTCGGCGTCCACGCCGGTGCCCAGGGACCAGTCGCGCATGTGGTCGATCGTGGCCGACGCCGCGGACGCCGCCGACGAGGACCCGCGCACCTCGATGATCTCCGCGCCGCGCGCGGCCACGCGCGGGATGAACTCGTCCGCGGCCCAGCCGCGGTCCACCACGTCCAGGGCGGGACGCCAGGCGGCAGCGCCGTCGTCGCCGGCCACGCGGACGCGGGCATGCGTGAGGTCCGGGAACTGGGTGGCGGAGTGGTTGCCCCAGATGGTGATCCCGTCCACGTCCGTCACGCCCACGCCGGCGTGGGCGGCCAGCTGGGACACGGCGCGGTTGTGGTCCAGGCGGGTCAGCGCGGTGAAGCGCTCGGCGGGCACGTCCGGGGCGTGCGCGGCGGCGATCAGCGCGTTCGTGTTGGCCGGGTTGCCCACGACGACGACGCGCACCGCCTCGTCCGCGTGGTCGTTGATGGCGCGGCCCTGGGGGCCGAAGATGCCGCCGTTGGCGTGCAGCAGGTCCGCGCGCTCCATCCCGGCGGTGCGGGGCCGGGCGCCCACGAGCAGGGCGTGCGTGGTGCCTTCGAAGGCGGTGGCCGGGTCGTCCGTCACGTCCACGGCGGCCAGCAGCGGGAACGCGCTGTCCGCGAGCTCCATGGCCACGCCCTCGGCGGCGCGCACGGCGGAGGGGATCTCCAGCAGGCGCAGGCGCACCGGGGTGTCGGGGCCGAGCATCTGGCCGGAGGCGATGCGGAAGAGCAGGGCGTAGCCGATGTTGCCGGCGGCGCCCGTGACGGTGACGGTCTGCGGGGCGGGGGAGGAGGTGGTGTGGGTCACGTGTCCATCATGCCCGCTCCGTCCGCGTCCCGCCCCGGTTCGGCTCCGCCGGACCGGGGCGTGGCGGAGGCCGCCGCCTACACTGAGGCGCATGTCCGTCCTGCCCGTCTCCGCGCGCCGTCCCCGGCTGATCGCCACGGACCTGGACGGCACCGTGATCGGATACCGGCACACGCGCAGCGGCCGGCTGTCCCCGCGGACCATCGCCGCGCTGCGGGCCGCGCACGAGGCGGGCGTCGTCGTCGTGTTCGTGACGGGCCGGCCCCTGCGCTGGCTCGGCCCGCTCCAGGACCAGCTGGGGGACGTGGGCCCGGTGATCTGCTCCAACGGGGCCGTGGTGGTGGACGTCGCCGCGGACCGGGTGCTGGTCTCCCACGCGCTCGAGACCGCCGCGATGGACCGTGTGGTGGCCCGCGTGCGCGCCCTGGACCCGACCGCCACCTTCGGCGCCGAGGCCCTCGAGGGGTTCTTCTGGGAGGACGCCTTCGCCGCAGACGAGTTCGGCCAGGCCCGCGCGGCCACCGTGGAGGAGGCGCTGCCCGCGGAGGCCACCGTGGTGAAGCTGATGGCCAAGTCCGGGCGGATGGATCCGGACGCGTTCCTGGCCGCGGTCCGGGAGGTCGGCGAGGGGATCGTGACCGCCACCCACTCCGCGCCCGGCGTGCCGCTCGTGGAGATGTCCGCCCCCGGCGTGCACAAGGCCGCCACGCTCGCCGAGTACGCCGCGGGGCACGGGATCGTTGCCGAGGACGTGGTGGCGTTCGGGGACATGCCCAACGACGCCGAGATGCTCGCCTGGGCCGGTCTCGGCCTGGCCGTGGCCAGCGCCCACCCCTCCCTGCGGGAGGTCGCGGACGGCGTCGTCGGCGCGTGCGACGACGACGGGGTCGCCGCCGCCATCGAGGCCCTCCTGGCGCTGCCGGGGCGCTGAGCCCGGCGGCGCCCGCCCCGACCCCCGCGCGTCAGTGCCGCGTGCGGGTGAGGTCGGCGTCCTCGTAGCGGACGGCCGGGGCCTTCGTGGCCAGCTTGTGGCCCAGCCACAGGGCGAGGAACAGCGGCAGGCCGATGTACGCGGAGGCCACGGTGAGGAAGTCGAGGCCGCCGCTCAGGAAGGCCTCGTAGTTCTGGCCCACGATCACCACGGCGCACATCACCAGGGCCACCACGGGCCCGAGCGGGAACCAGCGGGCCTTGAACGGGAGGTCGTCCGGGTCGCCGCCCTGGGTCACGTAGGCGCGGCGGAAGCGGTAGTGGCTCCACGCGATGCCCATCCAGGTGATGAAGCCGGCCAGGCCGGACGCGGACACCAGCCACACGTACGCGGTGCCGTCGCCGAGCAGGGCGGTGAGGAAGCAGAGCCCGCCGATCGCGGTGGTGGCCAGCAGGGCGGGCATGGGCACACCGCGACGGTTGACCTTCGTGAAGACGCGCGGGGCCTTCCCGGACATCGCGAGGGAGTACAGCATGCGCGTGGAGACGTAGAGGCCGGAGTTGCCGGCGGAGAGGATCGCCGTGAGGATCACGGCGTTCATCACGGTGGCCGCGGCCAGCACGCCCGCGTTCTCGAACACCAGGGTGAACGGGGAGATCGCGACGTCGCCGATCTCGCTGCCCAGCAGGTTCGGGCTGGTGTAGGGGATGAGGAAGCCGATCACGGCGATCGCGCCCACGTAGAACAGCAGGATGCGGAAGAACACCGTGCGGATCGCCTTCGGCACGGTCCGCTCCGGGTCGTCGGCCTCGCCGGCGGCCACGCCGATCATCTCGGTGCCCTGGAAGGAGAAGCCGGCCACCATGAAGATCGCCAGGATGCCGGTGAACCCGTTCACGAACGGGGCCTCGTCCACGGTCCAGTTCTCGAAGCCCGGGGCGGGGCCGCCCAGGATGCCCAGGATCATCAGCACGCCGAGCACCAGGAAGACCACCACGGTGAGCACCTTGACCAGGGAGAACCAGAACTCGCTCTCGCCGAACGCCCGCGTGGAGAGGGCGTTCACGGTGAACAGCACGGCCAGGAAGAGCGCGGACCAGATCCAGGACGGCACGTCCGGCAGCCAGTAGCGCATCACCAGGCCCGCGGCCACGAGCTCGGCCGCCACCGTGATGGCCCAGTTGAACCAGTAGTTCCAGCCCACCGCGAAGCCGAAGGAGGGGCTGACGAACCGGGTCCCGTACTCCTCGAAGGCGCCGGAGACCGGCATGTAGGTGGACATCTCGCCGAGCGACTGCATCAGCAGGTACACCATGAAGCCGATCACGGTGTAGGCCAGCAGGGCGCCCCCGGGGCCGGCGGTGGCGATGCTGTTGCCCGAGGCCACGAGCAGGCCGGTGCCGATGGCGCCGCCCATGGCGATCATGACCATGTGGCGCGCGCCGAGGCTGCGCTTCAGCTGCTCCTGCGGGGCCGGCGGCCGGGGGGCCGTCGCCGTGCTGCCGGCGGCGGGCGGGGGGGACGGGTGTCCGGTGTCCATGGGGACCTCTCCTGGGGTGCGCGGGGGCCCGGCGCGGCGGCGGGGCCGGACGCGGGCGACGATCGAGTGTACGGCCGCGGCGGCGGCGTGGTGGTCGGCGGGCCGGTTCCGGGGGCGGGGGACCGCGCGCTCAGCGGGTCAGGCGGCGGGTGGCCAGGGCGATCGGCGCCTCGAGCGGGCCGCGGTGCCACGGCTCGCGGCGGACCAGGGCGCGCCACAGCAGCGGCAGGAGGAGGCCGCCGGCGCACAGCACGGCCACGTTGGACCACGTGTCGTCCGTGCCGGCGGGGGAGAGCCACGGCCCGGCGCCGGGCTGCAGCGCTCCGTCCAGGGCCGTCCACCCGCCCACGGCCCAGCCCAGGTAGGCCTGGTGCGCCACGTACACGGACAGGGTCATGGAGCCGGGCACGGCCAGGATGCCCGTCAGCCACGGCAGGTGGGAGGGCACGACGGCGGCGCACGCCGCCAGCGCGGCCAGCACCAGGCCGGTGGCCAGGGCGACATCCGTGACGGAGGCGGTGTACGGCGTCGGGAACTCGCCGGTGCGCCAGCGGGAGAAGGCGAGCGCGGCGGCGGCGAGCGCCAGGCCGGCGCCGGCCCACGCGGCGGCCCGGCCGCGGGCGACGCCCTCGAACCGGGTCACCGAGGCGACCAGCACCGTGCCGAGCAGCGCCCAGGCCAGCAGCAGGGGCAGGCGGTAGGGGCCGGCGGTGAGGAACTCCGCCGTCCACTGGAGGGACTCGGCCTCCGTGAAGGCCAGGGCCGCGCCCACGTTGCCCAGCTGCGCGCGCACGGGCGCCGTGAGGGACTGCAGCGGGGCGAGGGCCTCGCTCAGGCGGGCCGCCACCGGGACGGTGCCCACCGCGGTGAGCCACACCCCGAGCAGCAGGCAGACCACGGCGAGGACGGCGCGCAGGGAGCGGGGCAGGGCCAGGAGCAGCGCGACGAGGACCAGGACGACGGCCAGATGCGTGAGGATGTCCACGACCTGCGCGCCGGACAGGGCCGTCAGCCAGGCGGCGGCCAGCAGCGCCACGGCGCGGACCAAGGCCAGGGCCAGGGCCCGGCCGGCCCCGTGCCGGCGTCGTTCCAGGGCGGCGCCCACGCCCACGAGGGCGGCGAACAGGGCCGCGGTGAGGAACTCGGTGAGGTGCAGGGCGCCGCCGGGACCGCCGGACGGGGCGGCGTGGGCCACGAACATCGAGACGAGCGCCAGGCCGCGCGCCACGTCCACCCACACCAGGCGGTGCGCGGCGTGGAGGCCGGACAGGCGGCGGAGGACGGCGGCCACGGGCGGATCAGAGGAAGTCGAAGGGGTCGAACTCGTCGATCGGGATGACGCGCAGGCGCGGCAGCGGGGCGTCGAACGCGGCGACCTCGTGCTCGAGGTCCCACACCTCCATGCCGTTCACGGCCCGCAGCTCCGCGGACATGAACTCCTCGAAGCCCATCACGGCCACCCGCGACCCCTCGGCGGCGAGGGCCTGCATGTGCGGGGCGAAGTCGACGTCGTGCGAGGCCAGGACCACGTCCGCCTCGCGGTTCAGCAGCGCCTCCGCGGTGCGCTGGATGCCGATGTCCACCACCTTGCCGGAGCCCTTGAGGAGGATCGGCTGGTAGCCCATGGTGGTCAGCGCCTGGACGAAGCCGAAGGGGATCTCCCCCTCCACCGCCAGGAAGAACAGCGGGCGCACCGGCTGCCCCCACGCGCGCTCCACGTGGGCCAGCACGCGCTGCCAGCGGGGGCGCTCCTCCGGATGGGGCCGGCGGTTGAGGACGGACATGCCGAGGGTGGCGTCGATGTTCTCGCCGTCCACGAGCAGGTAGGTCTGGCGGGGGCTCATGGGGTCGAGCCTAGTGGGTGCCGCCACGCTGTGGTCGTTCGGGGAACGGGGGGTGCCGGCGCGCTGTCGTTCGTCGTCCCGATCGGCGCATCGTCTGGTATTGCAGATATAGGTGAAACCTCCTAGTCTGCTGAGACGGCACCAGCTGAGAAGGGGGTCGCCATGACTGCCATGCTGACCACAGAGAACATCACCATCGACGACACGGACGTACGCCTGGCGGGAGAGACGCCGCATCCACAGGGTGCCACCCTGGTTCTCCGAGCCGCTGACGGCACCGACTTCGAGCTGCCGGAGCGCATCCAGGCGATGCTGCTGGCCACGCTGACCTCGGTTGCGGAGAACGGGGAGGCCACCATCGGCCGCCTCCCCGACGAGCTGACCAGCACCGTGGCGGCGGACATCCTCAGCGTGTCCCGCCCCACCCTGATGAAATGGGTCCGACAAGGGCGGATCGACAGCTTCAAGGTGGGCACCCACACGCGCTTCAAGCGAGAGGATGTGCTGCGCCTGCAGGCTGAGCGCATGGAGGAGCGCCGCGCGGCCTTCGCGGCCCTCCGTGAGGACGAGGACTGGGACTGAGCGGCTCGCCGCAGCAGGAGGGGCACGGCCCAGCAGGCCGTGCCCCTCGGCTGTGCAGGGCCCTTGTTAGGCTCGGCGCATGACGTGCAGGGTTCTCGTCGACGCCAACGTGTTGGTGAGCCGGACCGCCATGGACTGGCTCCACTTCCTCCGGGAGTTCAACGAGGGGATGTTCCAGCTGCACATCACCCACGACATCCAGGCGGAGGCGATCCACGCCCTGCGGCGCATCCACCCCCAACGCTCGGGTGGAGCGATCACGGATCGGGTGGAGAAGAACACCGGCCTCGTGGACGAAGTCGTCCAGGACTTCCCGGGGGACCTGCCGTTCACGGGTGCGGACGACCACGACCATCACGTGCATGCAGCGGCCGTGGCCGCGCGGGCCGACCTCGTGCTCACCTTCAACGCTCCGGACGACATCACCACGACGCCGGATGACGAGCACTATGACGTGATCGCCCCGGACGACTTCTTCGTCTTCGTGACGGACTCGAACCCGCGGTGCCTCCTTCCCATCGTCAAGCTCCAGTTCGACTACTGGTCGAACAGGCCGAGCCATGCGCAGCTCGATGACGCTCTGCTGAAGGCCGGCTGTCCCGCATTCGCCCGGCGCGTGCGGACGACGTTGGGCCAGCTCGCGTGAACGTCTCCGCTGCCTCGTCCCGCCCCGCCCCCGCCTACCTCGCCAACTCCCTGCCCGCGCGGCGCGGCTGGCCGCTGGGGTTCGCCCACCGCGGCGCAGACACGGGCCGGGAGAACACGCTGGCCGCGTTCCGGGCCGCGTGGGAGGCAGGCTTCACGTACCTGGAGCTGGACGTGCGAACCACGGCGGACGGCGTGCTCGTGGTCTTCCACGACGAGACTCTGGACCGCGTGTCCACCGCCGTGGGCGCGTTCTCCGCGCTGACCTGGGAGGAGCTGGACGCGCACACGGTGGGCGGGGAGCCGCTGCTGCGGTTCGCAGACCTGCTCGCCGCGCTGCCCGAGGCCTGGTTCAACGTGGACCTCAAGGATCGCGACGCCGCACCCGCCATGGCGGCGCTGCTCGCCGAGCACGCCGCGTGGGACCGCGTGCTGGTGGCCTCCTTCCACGACGCACGGCGCCGGGCCTTCCGGCGCGCGCTCGCGGATCTGGGGCATCCGGAGCGGGCGGCCGGTCCGCGGCGCGTGGCGACGTCGGGCGGGGCCGCGGCGATCGCCGCGCTCGTGCTGCTCGGCCCGCTGGGGATGACCGGCTGGCTGCGCCGGCACGCGTTGGAGATCGACTGCGTGCAGGTGCCGCAGCGGCAGGGGCCGGTGCGGGTGATGACGCCCGGGTTCGTGCGGCGCTGCCATGCGGCGGGGCTGGCCGTGCATGTGTGGGTGGTGGACGACGCCGCCGAGATGGAGCGCCTGCTGGACCTCGGCGTGGACGGGATCATGACCGACCGCGCCGACGTGCTGGCCGAGGTGTTCACGCGGCGGGGGATCTGGCCGCAGCACTGACCCCCGGGCGTTGTCGTTCGGGAGCCGGCACCCCGCGGAGTGCTTTCGTTCGGGAGACGGCGCCGCTCAGGAGATCGGTGCCAGCACCGCCTCGACGTCGTCGCGGGTGAGCGTCAGGGTGCCGTCGGCGCCGGTGTCCAGGGCGACGTCGCCGTCGAACAGGGAGTCCAGCGCCGCGCGGGCGTCCAGGCCCGGCGCGTCGGAGAGGCAGCCCTCGGCGGGCTGGGGGACGTCGCCGGTCGCGGACCAGAGGTCCGGGCGCGTCATCGAGACGCCCCAGCGCGGCTGTCCGCAGATCCCGATGGCGGCGGCCTGGAAGGAGGTCGCGTCCGGGCTCACGGCGAGGGTCGTCCCGTCGGGAACCTCGACCGCCGCGCCGCTGCGGGTGAGGCTGCGGAGGGCGAGCGTCTGTTCCCCGAGCGGCGCGGTGGCGAGGTCGGATGCGGAGGCGGCGGCCGACGTCGATCCGCCGGGGGCGGACGACGTCGGAGGGCCGGCCGTCCCTCCGGCCGAGCAGGCGGTGAGCGCGAGGAGCCCGGCGGAGGCCACAAGCGTCAGGCGGGTTGCGGTGGTGGTGGGCATGATCGCCCCTCTCATCGAGGGGCCAACATCGGCCCCGTGGCAGGAGCATAGGGGGGGTGGGCGTCGCGCAACAGCACGACGGCGAGGCGTCGGGCATCAGCGAGAGCGCGCCGGCCGCGCGTGTTGCGTCAGCGAAAGCGTCCCGGGGGTCACAGGAGCTTCGGCAGCAGCGTCCGCTTCACCGGCCCATGCGGCGGGTAGATCGCACGCAGCGTGTCCACGCCGGTGCCCTTGGACAGCTCCGGGCGCAGGTGGGAGAACGTCTCGAACCCGGCCTCGCCGTGGTACGCGCCGATCCCGGAGTGGCCCACCCCGCCGAACCGCAGCGTCGGCATCCCGGCGTGCAGCAGCGTCACGCCCTCGCTCACCACGCCGGCCTGGACCTGCGCGGAGAAGGCGGCGCGGTCGTCGTCGTCATCGGTGAACAGGTAGGAGGCCAGCGGGTGCGGGCGGGCGGCGATCACGTCGAGCGCCTCCTGCAGGGAGTCGACGCGGACCACCGGCAGGACAGGACCGAACAGCTCTTCACGCATGAGCGCGCCGTCGAGGGAGACCCCGTCGACCAGCGTGGGCGCCAGGTAGCGGCCGGCCACGTCCGCCTCGCCGCCGATCACCACGTGGGCGCCGGCGGCCACGTCCTCCGCGAGCAGGTCCACGAGCCGCCGGGCGTGGTCCTCCGAGACCAGGCGGCCGTAGTCGGGGGACTCGGCGGGGTCGGCGCCGTAGAACTCGGCGATCGCCGCGGGCAGGTGGCGCAGCACCTGCGCGTGCGCCTCCGGTCCCACGGCCAGCACATAGTCCGGCGCCACGCACGTCTGGCCCGCGTTCGTGAACTTGCCGAACGCGATCCGCCGCGCCATCCCGGCGGGGTCCTTGACCTCGGTCACCACGGCCGGCGACTTGCCGCCCAGCTCGAGGGTGACGGGAGTGAGGGTCTTCGCGGCCGCCTCGTAGACGATCCGTCCCACGCGTTCGCCGCCGGTGTAGAGGATGTGGTCCCACGGGTGCGCGATCAGCGCCTGCACGCAGTCCGCCCCGCCCTCGACGACGGCGACGCCCTGTCCGTCCAGCGCGGCCGGGAGCAGCTCCTGGAGGGCGGCGGCCGTGGCGGGGGACTTCTCCGAGGGGCTGAGCACCACCGCGTTGCCCGCGGCGAGCGCGCCGACGAGCGGGGCGAGGGTGAGCTGCACGGGGTAGTTCCAGGCGCCGATCACCAGCACGGCACCCAGCGGTGCGGGCCTGACCTGGGCGGATGCGGGCCGGAACGCGAGCGGGACCGAGACCTTCCGCGGCTTCATCCAGGAGCCCAGGTGGGCGAGCGTGTGATCGATCTCCGAGATCACCGAGCCGACCTCCGTCAGCAGCGCCTCGGTGCGGGACTTGCCGAGGTCGCGGGCCAGGGCGTCCGCGAAGCGGTCCTGGTGGTCGGTGAGCATCCGGCGCACGGCGCGCAGGCGCTCCTCCCGGACCTCGCGGGGGTGGGCGGTGCGGGCGTCGGCCTCGGCGCGGATCCGGGCGACGGCGGCCTCCACCGGCTCGGTGCCGGGGAACGGGTACACGGGGGCGGGGGCGGACACGGCGGCGCGCGGGGACGGGCTCATGCCGTCCACGCTACTTCCCCTTTCGCTCGCGCAGCACGCGGGGGGAACTCGCTTTCGCTGACGGTCACGGACGTCGTCGGTCCGGCCATCAGCGAAAACGGTCCGCTGGCGCGTGTTGCGTCAGGGAAAACGTCACACGGGTCAAGAGATGACCGCGTCCACGATCTGCTGGGCCTCGGCCTGCACCTGCTTCAGGTGCTCCTCGCCCAGGAAGGACTCGGCGTAGATCTTGTACACGTCCTCCGTGCCGGAGGGGCGGGCCGCGAACCACGCGTTCTGCGTGACCACCTTGAGGCCGCCGATCGGGGCGTCGTTGCCCGGGGCGTTGGTCAGCGCGGCCAGGATGGTCTCGCCGGCCAGCTCGGTGGCGGTGACGTCGTCGGGGGAGAGCGCCTTGAGCGCGGCCTTCTGCTCGGACGTGGCGGGGGCGTCGATCCGGGCGTAGGCCGGATCGCCGTGCATCGCCACGAGGTCGCGGTAGTACTGCGACGGCGACTGCCCCGTCACCGCCTGGATCTCCGCGGCCAGCAGGCACAGCAGCAGCCCGTCCTTGTCCGTGGACCACGCGCCGCCGTCGAACTGCACGAAGGAGGCACCCGCGGACTCCTCGCCGCCGAACACGCCCGAGCCGGAGAGCAGCCCCGGCACGAACCACTTGAAGCCCACCGGGACCTCCACGAGCTCGCGGCCGAGGTCCGCGGCCACGCGGTCGATCATCGAGGAGGACACGAGCGTCTTGCCCACGCCGGCGCCGGCCGGCCACTGCTTTCGGTGCCGGTACAGGTAGTCGATCGCCACGGCCAGGACGTGGTTGGGGTTCATCAGCCCGCCGTCCGGGGTGACGATCCCGTGCCGGTCCGCGTCGGCGTCGTTGCCCGTGGCGACGTCGAACGGCGCCTCGCCGTCCGCGTCCGGGGTCATGCGCTCGATCAGGGACGCCATGGCGTTCGGGGAGGAGCAGTCCATGCGGATCTTGCCGTCCCAGTCCAGGGTCATGAAGCCGAAGGTCGGGTCCACCTCCGGGTTCACCACGGTCAGGTCCAGCCCGTGCCGCCGCCCGATCTCGCCCCAGTAGGCCACGGAGGCCCCGCCCATGGGGTCGGCGCCGATCCGCACGCCGGCGTCCCGGATCGCGTCGAGGTCCACGACGCGCGGCAGGTCCGTCACGTAGCGGTCCAGGAAGTCGAAGGTCCCCAGCTTCGGGTGGCCGGCCACCTCGTCCGCGGACACACGCCGCACACCCGCGAGGCCCGCCGCGAGCAGCTCGTTGGCGCGCGCGGCGATCCAGCCGGTGGCGTCCGTGTCCGCGGGGCCGCCGTGGGGCGGGTTGTACTTGACGCCGCCGTCCGCGGGCGGGTTGTGCGAGGGGGTGATCACGAGGCCGTCCACGAGGCCGGTGTTGTCCCCGTCCACCGCGAAGCCCGACGGCGCCAGCTCGCGCCCGGCGTTCAGGTGCAGGATCGCGTGGGAGACCGCGGGGGTGGGGGTGTAGCCGCCGCGGGCGTCGACCTTCACCTCGACGTCGTTGCCGAGCAGCACTTGCACCGCGGTGTCCTGGGCCGGGCCGGACAGCGCGTGGGTGTCCTTGCCCACCAGGACCGCCCCCGTGATGCCCTTGTCCGCGCGGTACTCCACGACCGCCTGGGTGATCGCGGCGATGTGGTCGTCGTTGAACGAGGTCTTCAGCGCGGAGCCGCGGTGGCCGGAGGTGCCGAACACGACCTTCTGGGCCGGGTCGGAGGGATCCGGGTGGCCCTCGCGGTAGGCCGTGAGCAGGGCCTCGACGTCGATCAGGTCCTCGGGCAGGGCGCGGGTGCCGGGTCGCTGGGCGGCGGGGGTGTGCGTGGTCTCGCTCATGTCCGCCACTCTTCCATCTCCGCATGATCCCGGGAAGGACTGCCGGTTCCGGGGCGCTCGACGACGCCGGCCCCCCCGCCCTCCCCGGCGGCGGCCTCCAGGGCTTCGGGTTCCTTGTGATCGGACTGGGCGTCGGTCATGCTTGGCTCCCCGGTGGGCGTCCGGTCCCGCCGCCGACCCCGGAGGTCCGCATGACCGCCCACGCCGCCGTCCCCCGCCCCGCCGGCACGGGGCCCCGGCGCATGGCGGTCGGCGGGGTGCTGCTGACGGTCCCGGCCGTGGTCCTGTTCCTCCTGATGCTCCTCGCCCCGCTGCTGTTCGCGCTGCCGTCCGCAGCCGTCCACGCTCTCCTGGCGGTGGCCGCCGTGGCCGGGCTGGTGGGGGCGGGGTTCGTGGTGGCGCACGCCGTGGCCGCCGGTCGGGGCGGCCGGATCCTCGCAGCCGTCGCCGTGCTCGCCCTGGCCTCCCTGCACGCGGCCGCCGTCGCGGCTGCGGTGCTCAGCCCCTCCTCCCACCTCGGCGAGCTGGGCACCACCGTGATGTTCGGCGGGGGCCTGCTCCTGGCCGTGGCCGGGCTGCTGTGTTGGGTGGATTCCGGCGGGCGCGCCGAGCTCCGCCGGCGGCGCGGCTGACGGGGGCGGGCGCCGTCGTCGTCGTGATGGCGGCCCGGCCCCCGCGCCGACTGGTGAGGACGCGCCCTCACCGACCCCCGTCAGGGCACGTGTGACGGTGTGTCCTCACCAGGAAGCGTCCGGGGGGACGGCGCCGCAGGGATGCAGGGCAGGGGGCAGGGGCAAGGCCGGGCCCGGGTCGCCTCCCACCACCCATCGGACGACGACGGGCGCCCACCCTCCCCGGGTGAGCGCCCGTCGTCGTCGGTCCAGGACGTCAGCGGACCAGGACGTCAGCCCTGGGCCACGGACTCCTTCGCGGCGCGGCGCGCGTCGAAGCGGTCCGCGTCCATGACCTTGACCCAGGCGGCCACGAAGTCGCGGACGAACTTCTCCTTGGCGTCGTCCGCGGCGTACACCTCGGACAGGGTGCGCAGCTCCGAGTTGGAGCCGAACACGAGGTCGTCACGGGTGCCGAAGAGCTCCTTGCCCTCGGCGGTCACACCGCGGTACCGGCCCTCGGCCACCTTCTCCCACTGCGTGTCGATGTCCGTGATCGCGGTGAGGAAGTCCTGGGACAGGACGCCCACGTTCTCGGTCCACACGCCGTCCGTCGAGCCCGCGGGCACGGCGCCCAGCACGCGCAGGCCGGCCACGAGCACCGTCATCTCCGGGGCGGAGAGGCCGATCAGGTTGGTGCGGTCCACGAGGGCGAACTCGGAGGGGAAGCGCTTGTCCTCTCGCGGGTCGCAGTTGCGGAAGCCGTCGATCTTGGGCTCCAGGTAGCCGAAGGACTCCTGGTCCGTCTGCTCCTGGGTGGCATCGCCGCGGCCCGGGGTGAAGGGCACGGAGACCTCCACGCCGCCGTCGGCCGCGGCCTTCTCCACGGCCCAGTTGCCGGCGATCACGAGGGTGTCGGCGAACGTCACGCCGGTCTGCTCGGCGATCTGCTCCAACTTCGCGATGACCGGGCCGATGACGGCAGGCTCGTTGACCGCCCACGAGCGCTGCGGCTCGAGGCGGATGCGGCCGCCGTTGGCACCGCCGCGCTTGTCCGAGGAGCGGAAGGAGGAGGCCGCGGCCCACGCGGTCTTCACGAGCTCGGTCACGGACAGGCCGGAGGAGGCGACCGCGTCCTTGACGGCCTGGACCTCCGCGTCGCCGGGGACCTTCTCCGGGGCGGTGACCGGGTCCATCCAGATCAGCTCCTCGGAGGGGACCTCGGGGCCGTAGTGGCGGGCGATCGGGCCCATGTCACGGTGGGTCAGCTTGTACCAGGCGCGGGAGTAGGCGTCCTGGAACGCGGCGAAGTCGTCCTTGAAGCGCCGGGAAATCTCGCCGAACACGGGATCGAAGCGCAGGGCGAGATCCGAGGTCAGCATGCGGGGCTCGCGGCGGCCCTTGAAGTCGGACTCGGGGACCATGTCCGAGCCGCCGCCGTTGACGGGGCGCCACTGCTTCGCGCCGGCCGGGGACTCCATGAGCTCCCACTCGTACGCGTAGAGGATGTGGAAGAACTCGTTGTCCCAGCGGGTGGGGTGGTAGGTCCAGGTGACCTCGAGGCCGGACGTGATGGTGTCGCGGCCCTTGCCCTCGCCGTAGGCGTTCTTCCAGCCCAGGCCCATCTGCTCGATGTCCGCGGCCTCGGGCTCGGCGCCGATGTTGCCCTCCACGGGGCCGGCGCCGTGGGTCTTGCCGAAGGTGTGGCCGCCGCCGATCAGCGCGACGGTCTCCTCCGCGTTCATGCCCATGCGGGAGAACGTCTCGTGGATGTCCTTGGCGGACTTCAGCGGGTCCGGCTCACCCTCGGGGCCCTCCGGGTTCACGTAGATCAGGCCCATCTCGACGGCCGCGAGCGGGTTGTCCAGCTCGCGCTCGCCCTTGTAGCGCTCGGCGCCGCCGTTGGTCCACTCGGTCTCGGGGCCCCAGTAGACGTCGTCGGCGGGCTCATAGGCGTCGATGCGGCCGCCGGAGAAGCCGAAGGTGGGCATGCCCATGATCTCGTGGGCCACGTTGCCGGTGAGGACGATCAGGTCGGCCCAGGACAGGGACTGGCCGTACTTCTTCTTGACCGGCCAGATCAGCCGGCGGGCCTTGTCCAGGGAGGCGTTGTCCGGCCAGGAGTTCAGCGGGGCGAAGCGCTGCTGGCCCTCGCCGGCGCCGCCGCGGCCGTCGCCCACGCGGTAGGTGCCCGCGGAGTGCCAGGCCATGCGGATCATGAACGGGCCGTAGTTGCCGAAGTCGGCCGGCCACCAGTCCTTGGAGGTGGTGAGGACCTCGGCGATGTCCTTCTTGACGGCCTCCAGGTCCAGCGCGGCGAAGGCGGTGGGGTAGTCGAAGTCCGGGTCGTGCGGGTTCTGGACCGGCTGGTCCTTGGCCAGGATCTTCAGGTTCAGGCGGTTCGGCCACCACTGCTGGTTGGCATCGCCCGAGGTGGGGTGCGCCAGCGGGGCGTCGTGGGCCACGGGGCAGCGGCCCTCGGGGGCATCAGACTGCGGGTTCGCCGCGGCGCGGCCCTCCGTGCCGGCGGCGCCGGGCTCGCTGCGGGGCTCGGTCGGCTGGCCGGTGGCCACCGTGTCGTTCATCTCGCCGACGGTGGTGCTCTCCTCGCCGTGCGGGAGGTTCTTCTCTTCAGCGCTCACGGTGTGATCCTTTCGAAGACGGTAGGTGGGGTCGCGGGTGGATGGAGGACGTTCAGGGAGCCGCGGCGGACGGCGAGGGCGGAGTCGCCCCGTCCTGCGCCGTGCGGCATGCGGGGCACAGGCCCCAGTAGTAGACCTCGGCCTCGTCGATCAGGAAGCCGTGGTCCTCGGGGGCGTGCAGGCAGGGGGCGGAGCCCGTCCGGCACGGCACGTCCACGAGAGCGCCGCAGCCGCGGCACACGAGGTGGTGGTGGTTGCCGTGGACGGCGATCTCGTACCGCGCGGCGGAGCCGGCCGGCTGCAGCGAGCGCACCAGGCCCGCGTCGGTCAGCACGTGCAGGCAGTCGTAGACGGCCTGGTGGGAGACCTGCGGGAGGTCCGCGCGGACCGCGGCCAGCACGGATCCGGCGTCTGCGTGGGGCCACGACCGCAGGGCGGAGAGCACGGCCAGCCGGGGGCGGGTCACCCGCAGGCCGGCCGCACGCAGCAGTGCGCGGTCGGCGGTGGGCTCGGCGTCGACGATGCTCATGCCCCCACCTCAGCGCAGTTGTCTTGAACTTGTCAAGAAAGCACAGTCGCCCGGGGGCCGTCGCGTGAGGCCGGGCGCCCGGATGCCGCCACCCGCATCTTCCCGGGCGCTCCCGGCGCTGACTAGCCTGGACCACCGTCGCGCCCGGCCGGGGCGCGCCCCCGCCGGTCAGAGAAGGTGCCCATGTCCGCGACCCCGCTCGTGCTGCTCCCCGGAGCCGCCCGCTCCGCCCCTGAGCCCGACGCCGCCGAGGCCGCCGTCCTCGCCGCCGCCGCGGAGGGCGGTGCCGGCGTGGAGCCCATGGTGGACCTCCTCTCGCGCGCCGCCCCCGGGCACGACGACGGCGCCCTCGCCCTGGACCTGCCCCTCACCGGGGAGGGGCGCACCCGCCGCCAGTGGGAGCTGCTCGCCTCGACGGCGGCGGTGTCCCTCTCCGCCGCGCGGGTCCTCGAGCCGCACCTCGACGCCCTCTCGATCCTGTCCCAGGCCGGGGTGCCCGCCCCCGCCGGGCTGCTGGGCGTGTACGCCTCCGAGTCCGGCGGCGTCACCCCCGCCGTCCGCCCGGTCCCCGACGCCGCCGACGGCGCCCCCGGCTGGGTCCTCGACGGCGCCAAGCCGTGGTGCTCGCTCGCGGACCGCTGCTCCGCGGCGATCGTGACCGGGCGTGCCGAGGACGGGCTGCGCCACGCGCTGCTCGTGGACCTCTCCCACCCGGGCGTCACGCCCGAGGACACGGCCTGGCCGGCCCTGGGCCTGGCTGCGATCACCACCGTGAAGCTGCGGTTCGACGCCGTCCCGGGCCGCTCCGTCGGCGAGCCCGAGTGGTACCTGCGCCGGCCCGGCTTCGCGTGGGGCGGGATGGGCGTGGCCACGGTGTGGTTCGGCGGCGCCGTCCACGTGGCCCGCACGCTGCGCGCCTCCCTCGAGCGCCGCGCCGCCGCCGCGGCGGACGGCCGCGGGCCCGGCCCGGACCAGGTGGGCCTGGCCGCGCTCGGCCGGGTGGACCGGCTGGTGCACGCCATGGCCTCCCTGCTCGGCCGCGCCGCCGAGGACGTGGACGCGGGGCGCCTGGACGGTGCCCACGGCCAGGTGGAGGCGGACCGGATCCGCGGCACCGTGGCGCAGCTGTGCACCGAGGTGCTGGACGTCGTCGGGCAGGCCACCGGTCCCGGCCCGCTGACCGGGGACGCCGCGCACGCGCGGGCCGTCGCCGATCTGCAGGTCTACCTGCGTCAGCACCACGGCCACCGGGACGACGCCCGGCTCGCCGAGGGTCTGCTGGCCCTCGACCCCGCCGAGCACGCGGAGGTGCAGCCGTGGTGACCTTCGACCACCGGGACGCCGGCACCGACGAGGCCGGCTGGGAGGCCGCCGGCGTGGCCGGCCTGCCCGCCCTGACCCCGCGGGCCTGGGCCCCCGGGGACACGTTGCTCGTGGCCGTCGCCCACCCGGATGACGAGACCCTCGGAGCTGCCGGCCTGATCCGCGCGGCCCTGCGCGGCGGGGCGGACGTGCACGTGGCCCTGGCCACGGCCGGGGAGGCCTCCCACCCCGACTCGCCCACCCACACCCCCGCCGACCTCGTGCGCCTGCGCCGCGCCGAGATGCACCACGCCGTGGCCGCGCTCGCGGCCGGGCTGGGCCCGGAGGCCGGCACGCTCACGTGGGAGTCCCTCGGCCTGCCCGACGGCAGGCTGGCGGACCAGCTCGGGGAGGTCCGGGCCGCGCTCGAGCGCGTCCTCGCCGAGCGCACGCCCGCGGGCCGCGCCGCCGCGGGAGGTGGCCCGGAGGCGGAGGCGTCGGGCGCCGTCGTGCTGGCCAGCCACGACCCGGACGACGGGCACGGCGACCACGACACGGTGGGCGCGGCGGCCGCGGCACTGGCCGCCGAGCACGACCTCGAGCTGTACGCCTTCCCCCTGTGGTTCTGGCACTGGGGCGCCCCCGAGGAGCTCCGCGCCCGCCGCTACCGGCGTCTGGACCTCGCCCCCGGCGACGCCGAGGCCCGCCGCGCCGCCCTCGACGCGCACGCCTCCCAGACGCGCCCGCTCTCGGACGCGCCCGGGGACGAGGCGATCCTGCCCGAGCGGACGATCGCCCACTTCAGCCGCGGCTTCGAGACGTTCCGGCGCACCGCCGCCGACGACGGCGACGCCTCGCGCGCCTCCGCCGTGTTCGACCGGCTCTACCGGGCCCATGACGACCCCTGGCACTACCTGACCAGCCCGTACGAGGCCCGCAAGCGCGCCCTCACCCTGGCCGTGCTCCCGCGGCCGCGCTACGGCACCGTGGTGGAGGCGGGGGCGTCCATCGGCGTGCTCACCGCGGCGCTGGCCGAGCGTGCCGAGCGCGTGGTGGGCCTCGAGGCGTCCCAGGTGGCCGTGGAGCGCGCCGCCGCGCACCTGGCGGACGTGCCCCACGCGGAGGTCCGCCTCGCGGTCCTGCCCGCCGACTGGCCCGCCGACCTCGGCCCCGCCGCGGAGGCGGACGGCGGCCCGGACGACGACGCCGGCGCGCCCGTGGACCTCGTCGTCGCCTCGGAGATCGGCTACTTCCTGCAGCCCGAGGAGCTCGACGCGCTCGTGGACGCCGCCGATGCCGCCCTGGGCCCGGGCGGGGAGCTGCTGCTGTGCCACTGGCGTCAGCCGATCACGGGCTGGCCGCTCGACGGGGACGCGGTGCACGACCGGGTGGCCGCCGACCCGCGGTGGCGGCTGCTGTCCGAGCACGAGGAGGCGGACCTGCGCCTGTCCGTGCACACGCGCGCCTCGGCCGCCACGCACGCCGTGGTGGTGGTGCCGGCCAAGGACGAGGCCGAGCACCTGCCCGACTCCCTCGCCGGGCTCTCCGCCGCCCTGGACCGCTGGGAGGCGCAGCACACGCAGGGCTCGGCCGCCGCGGTGGTGGCCGTGCCGGACGACGACGCCGCCACCCTCGAGGCGGCGCGCGCCGCCCGTGCCCGCGATCCCCGGATCCACCTGCTGGAGCTGGGTCCGGGAGCCGGCGGGGTGGGCAGGGCGCGCGCCGAGGGCGCCCGGCACGCCCGCGGACTGTTCTCGGACGTGCCGGCCGCGGCGCTGTGGCTGGCCTGCACGGACGCGGACACCCGCGTGCCCGCCGACTGGCTCGTGGGGCAGCCCGCCTTGGCCGCCCGGCGTCGCGCTGACGGGCAGGTGATGGTGCTCGGCACCGTGGACCTGCCCGCTCACGCGGGCGAGGGCCTGGCCTGCAGCTGGCGCGCCGACTACGAGCACCGGGAGGGCCACCCCCACGTGCACGGGGCGAACCTCGGCCTGCCCTGGGCCCTCTACGAGCAGGCCGGCGGGTTCGCCGCGGTGGCCGAGCACGAGGACGTCCGCCTGGCCGAGGGCGTGCGCGCCCTGGGGGAGGACCGGGTGCTCGCCACGGACCGGGTGCGGGTGCGCACCTCGTCGCGGCTCGAGGGCCGCACGCCGGGCGGGTTCGCGGGGTTCCTGCGGGACCTGCTGGAGGAGGCCTCCGCCGAGAACTGACCGGCCTGCCCGGGACGCCGGCGCGCGCCTAGACTCGGGACAGATGCGTCCGGCGCGCGCCCGACCGCGCCGGACCGCCCCCGTCCAGGAGAGGAACCACCATGGCCCACGCCCACGACCAGGACCCGCACCGTCAGGACCCCCGACTCCAGGATCCCGGCGCGCAGCCCGGGGGCGGCTGGCCGGACCAGCCGGCCGCTGAGCGCGCCGGCTCCTCGACGTCCTGGTACGCGGACTCCACCGCGACCGGCGGGGACGCCGCTCAGGCGCCCTCCTACTCGGAGGCGGCGGCCCGCGCCGCCGACGCCGGCCCGTACGGCGCCGGCGCCCCGGCCTACGGGGCCGCCATCGCCGACGGCACCGGTCCGCAGGCCTACGCCCAGCCCGCGTACGGCCAGCAGCCCGCCCCCACGGGCGGCGGCTACGGCCAGGTCCCGTCGGGCCAGTCCGGGACGGGCCTGTCCATCGCCTCCATGGTGATCGGCATCCTGTCCCTGCTCGGTGGCCTCACCCTGGTGATCCCGCCGATCGTGGGCGTGGTCCTGGGCCACATGGGCCTCAAGCGGGAGCCGCGCGGCCGCGGCTTCGCCATCGCCGGCCTCGTCACCAACTACCTCGGCATCGCGTTCCTCGTGCTCGGGATCCTGGCCATCGTCCTGCTGATGGTCTTCGCCGGGGCGGCGGCCACCTCGGCCGGGTACTGACCCGGGGTCAGCCGGCCAGGAGCAGCTCCAGGTGGGCGGCCAGCGCGAGCAGGCGCCCCTCGTCGCCGGGACGGCCGATCAGCTGCACCGACCAGCTCAGCCCGGCCTCGTCCCGGTCCACCGGCACGGACACCGCGGGCAGCCCGAGGACGTTGACCATCGAGGTGTACGGCGTGAACGCGCACTGCGCCGCGTAGTTCTCCTCCGGCGGCAGGGCGAGGAAGTGCCCCACCTCGGGCGGGGCCGTGGCGAGCACCGGCGTCATCACCACGTCCACCGAGCCGAACTGGGCGCGCACGTTCTGCGCCCACTCCTCGAGGCGCTCGACGGCGGCGGCCGCCTTCTCGGGTCCGGCGGCCCGAGCCGAGCGCAGGAAGGAGGCGGCCACCGCGCCCACGTGCTCCTCGGCGACCGGCGGCAGGGGCGCCCGCAGCAGCCCTGACGTCCACACGGTGCGGAAGTCCTCGTGGTAGCGCTCGCCGTAGTACGGGCTGAACGGCTCCACCGCGTGCCCACCGGCCTCGAGGAGCGCCGCGGCGCGGGTCAGGGCGGCCAGCGCGGGACGGGCCAGGCTCACCTCCACCGCCGGGGGGAACGGGGACCCGGTGCTCAGGCCGATCCGCACGCCGGCGTGCGGGGCCCCCGCCCGCCGGTCCTCGGTGGCCCGGCGCACGTCCGCGAGCGCGCGGCCGCCGAAGCCCTCCGGGGTGGTCATCACGTCGAAGAGCAGGGCCGCGTCCTCCACGGTGTGGGCCAGCGGCCCGGACACGGTGAGCGTGCGCACGCTGTCCGCGGCCTCGTCGGTCGGCACCGTCCCTCGGCCCGGCTTCAGGCCCACCAGCCCGCACGCGGCCGCCGGGATGCGGATCGAGCCGCCGCCGTCGGACCCCGGCGCCCAGGCCAGGATCCCGGCCGCCACGGCGGCCGCCGAGCCGCCGGAGGAGCCCCCGGGCGTGCGGGACGGGTCCAACGGGTTGCGGGCCGGGGACCCCACGAGGTTCTCCGAGTAGGAGTCCAGGCCGAACTCCGGGACGGTGGTCTTGCCCAGCACCACGGTGCCGGCCTCCCGCAGGCGCGCCACGAGCGGGTCGTCCTGCGCGGCCGGTGGCGCGTCCGCCAGCAGGGCGGAGCCGAAGCACGTGGGCATGCCCGCCACGTCCGTCAGGTCCTTCACCGCCAGGGGGAGGCCGTGCAGGGAGACGGGGACGGCGCCGTCGCGGGGGTGCCGGCGGGCGGTGTCCAGGGCGTCCGCGCGGGCCAGGGCGCCCTCGGCGTCCAGGAATGCGAACGCCCCGAGGTCCGCGTGGGCCGCGGCCGCGTCGAGGGCGGCGCGGGTGACCTCACGGGCGGAGAGCTCCCCCGCGGCGAGGGCGTCGCGGAGCTCGACGGCGGTCCGGTCCAGGAGACGGGCGGGGCGGGTCGGTTCGCTCAGGGCCATGGTCACGAGGGTAGGCCAGCCCCGCAGCCGCCCGTAGGCTGAGGGGCATGAGCCTCTACGAGACCGTCTCCGTCGACCAGGTCCCCTCCGACGCCCGCATCCTCGACGTCCGCGAGGACGAGGAATGGGCCCTCGGCCGCGCCGCCGGCGCCCAGCACATCCCGCTCGGCGAGCTGCCGGAGCGCCTGGACGAGCTGGACCCGGACACCGACTACCACGTCATCTGCCGCAGCGGCGGCCGGTCGGCCCGCGCCGCCGAGTTCCTGGCGGGCCGCGGCTACTCGGCCATCAATGTGGCCGGCGGCTCCGGCGCGTGGCTCGAGGCCGGCAAGCCCATGGAGGCCGACGGCGACGCCGAGCCCACCGTCAAGTGACCCCTTCCGAGACCCCGCGCGCCGGGGCCGACGCCGCCGGCTCCGATCCGGCGGGTCGGCCCCGGCACGCGTTCCTGGGCCCGGAGGGCACGTTCACCGAGGCCGCCCTGCGACGCCTCGTGGACCCCGCCGCCGCGGACCTCGTGCCCGCCTCCTCCGTGCTGGCCGCGCTCGCTGCCGTCCGCGCCGGCGAGGTGGACTCGGCCGTGGTGCCCATCGAGAACTCGGTGGAGGGCGGCGTCTCCGCCACCCTGGACGACATCGGCTCCGGCGAGGAGCTGCAGATCCGTGCCGAGGTCCTCGTGCCCATCAGCTTCGTGCTCGTGGGCCGGCCAGGCGTGGCGCTCGCGGACGTGCGACGGGTGAGCACCCACACGCACGCGTGGGCCCAGGTGCGCGGCTGGATGGCGGAGCGCCTGCCCGGCGTCGAGTTCACGCCCGCCTCCTCCACGGCCGCCGGCGCGCGGCTGCTGCTGCCCGCCGAGGAGGTCGGGGCCGACGACGACGCCGCCGGGGCCGTCCCGGCCGCCGACGCGGCGGTCTGCGCCCCGCTCGTGGCCGAGCAGACGGGCCTGCCGGTGCTCGCCGAACGCATCGAGGACGTGACCGGCGCCGTGACGCGGTTCGTGCTGGTGTCCCGGCCTGGGGGACTGCCGGAGGTGACCGGCGCGGACAAGACCACCGTCACCGTGCCGCTGCCCCACGACCACCCCGGCGCGCTGCGGGAGATCCTGGACCAGTTCGCCACCCGGGGGATCAACCTCTCCCGCATCGAGTCCCGTCCCACGGGCGAGGGCATGGGCCGGTACTTCTTCTCGATCGACCTCGAGGGCCACCTGGCCGAGGCGCGCGTGGGCGCGGCCCTGGCGGCGCTGCACCGCAGCTTCCCCGGCGTGCGGTTCCTGGGTTCCTACCCGCGCGCCGAGGGCCACGCGGTGCGCGTGCCGGCGCACGTCACGGACGAGGCCTACCGCCGCGGCAGCGAGTGGGTGCGCGGGATCCTCGCCCGCTGACCGGGCGCGGCCCCGCGTGCTCAGGACTGGACGGAGGCCCGGTCCTCGTTCTTGATCATGATGACCAGGGAGTCCGGCTGCACGCGGGCGTCGAGGCCGGTGATGCCACCGGTGGCGTCGCCATCGAGCTGGGAGAGCGTCGGCTCGGCGAAGCGCACCTGCACTCGAGTCGCCTGCCGGGTCTGCAGGGTGTCCAGGTCCCTGCGGTGCCGGGTCAGGGTCTTGAGGGCGATGCGTGCCCAGTCCAGCGTGTTGCGTGGGGAGAGGATCAGCACGTCCAGCAGGCCGTCGTCGAGCTTGGCCTCCGGCAGCAGCTCCATCCCGGCGGTGAGCATCCCGCAGTTGGCCACCAGCACGGAGCGCATCCGGAAGGTCCGGAAGGGGCCGCCGTCGAGGGCCACGGAGACCTCCCGGCGCTCCCCGCCCAGGTGGCGCAGGCCGGCCTCGGAGTAGGCCAGCCAGCCGGCCATGTCCTTGAGGTCGTCGCGGGTGTCCCCCATGATGTCGGCGTCGTAGCCGGCACCGCCCATCACGGTGAAGGTGTGGCGCGTGCGCTCGCCGTCCTCGTGGACCAGGCGCACGTCCACGGTGTCGATCACCCGCTGGTGTCCGTGCAGGGCGATCCGCACGCACTCCTCCGGGTCGTTGATCGGGAGGCTGAGGTTGCGGGCCAGCAGGTTGCCCGTGCCCAGCGGGATGATCCCCAGGGCCACGGGGGTGTTGGCGAGCTCCTCCGCCACGGTGCGCACCGTGCCGTCGCCGCCGGCCACGAGGATGCGGCGCACCCCGGCCGCGACGGCGTCCCGCGCCATCTGCACGCCGGGGTCGTCCTCCTCGGTCTCCAGCACCAGGACGTCGCCGAAGCCGTCCCGGCGGGCCTGGGTCTCCACGTACGCGCGGATCTCGTCCACCCCGGACTTGACCGGGTTGTAGATCAAGGCGAGCTCCTGGCCCGGGTGGGCCTCGCTCTCCGCCGCGGTGAGCCGCTCGCTGAGGGTGGCCACGCGGGCCTCGAGGGCCTGGACGTCCGCACGGGCATGCCCGAGCGAGCGGCGCAGCCGGCCCTGTCGGGCCACCACGAGGCCGAGGGTCACGGCCAGCACCACGCCCAGCACCAGTGCGACGAGGGCGGACAGCATCTCCGGGGTCATGGGGACAGTCTAGGATCCGCGCGCCCGCGCCGGAGTCCCCGCCCGTCCTGCGGATAGGCTGGGAACGTGATCGACGTCAAGGACCTCATCGACCAGCCCGAGAAGTACCGCGCCTCGCAGGAGGCCCGCGGAGCCGACGCGTCCCTCGTGGACCGGATCGTCGAGGCGGACGCCTCCCGCCGCGCGTCGATCTCCCGCTTCGAGGAGCTGCGCGCCGAGCAGAAGGCCTTCGGCAAGAAGGTGGCTCAGGCCCAGGGCGAGGAGAAGCAGGCCCTGCTGGCCGAGGTGAAGGACCTCGCCGCGCAGGTGAAGGAGGCGGAGGCTGCGGCCAACGCGGCCGCGGCCGAGCTGCTGGCCCACCAGCGCGCCTTCCCCAACCTGATCGTCGAGGGCGTGCCCGCCGGCGGCGAGGACGACTTCGTGGTGGTGAGGGAGGTCGGCTCCCCGCGCGACTTCGCGGCCGAGGGCTTCGAGCCCCGCGACCACCTGGAGCTCGGCGAGCTGATCGGCGGGATCGACATGGAGCGCGGCGCCAAGGTCTCCGGGGCCCGGTTCTCCTTCCTCAGGGGCGCGGCCGCGCGCCTCGAGCTGGCCATCATGCAGCTGGGCCTGGACCTGGCGCTCGAGAACGGGTTCATCCCGGTCATCCCGCCCACGCTCGTGCGCCCGGAGACCATGCAGGGCACCGGCTTCGACGTGGAGCACGACGACGAGATCTACCGCCTCGAGCGGGACGACCTCTACCTCGTGGGCACCTCCGAGGTCGCCCTGGCGGGCTACCACGCGGACGAGATCATCGACGTCGCCGAGCCCACCCGGTACGCCGGCTGGTCCACGTGCTACCGCCGCGAGGCCGGCTCCGCGGGCAAGGACACCCGCGGCATCATCCGCGTGCACCAGTTCAACAAGCTGGAGATGTTCATCTACTGCTCCGTGGACGAGGCCGAGGCCGAGCACGCCCGCCTGCTGGAGTGGGAGGAACGGATGCTCGCGGCGATCGAGGTGCCGTATCGCGTGATCGACATCGCCGCCGGCGACCTCGGCCTCTCCGCGGCCCGCAAGTTCGACTGCGAGGCGTGGGTCCCCACCCAGGGCACCTACCGCGAGCTGACGTCCACCTCGAACTGCACCACCTTCCAGGCCCGCCGCCTGAACATCCGCGAGCGGGCGCAGAAGGAGGACGGGTCCAAGGGAGGCACCCGCACCGTGGCCACGCTCAACGGCACGCTGGCGACCACGCGGTGGATCGTCGCGATCCTGGAGAACCACCAGAACGCGGACGGCACCGTGACCGTCCCGGTGGCGCTGCGCCCGTACCTGGGCGGCCTGGAGCGCTTCGAGCTGGTGTGAACCGACCCCGTGACGCCGACTGCGACTTCGTGGCCGTCATCGCGCTGGATGACGACCACGACGTCGCAGTCGGCGACGGGTGAGGGCTGGACGGATGACGATGACGGCGGCCCTTCAGGCGCGCACCCTGCGAGCGCGAAGAATCCGGGCTCTCACGATGCGCACACGGGTGGTTGTTCCCTGTCGACGAAGCGCCCTGGGTTTCGTTCCGAGTCTCAGCAAGGAAGATCGGAACATGCCCAGGGCGCTTCACAACGCGAACTTCATCGCACCTGACGAAGACGGTTTCGCCTTCGCCGTCATCTCCACGTCGGCGTTCATCGCATGGCAGCGCAGGGTCGGCGGCGCCTTGGAGTCGTGGCTGCGCTTCTCGAACCCGCTGGTGATGGACCCGGCCCTTGTGAAGGCGCATGCGGCGTTGGGTCGCATCATGGACAGCCTCCTGGGCCTGTCTGCCGGGGCTACGGAGAAGGAGCGGCAGACGCGCCTGATGGAGCTCTACGCGGCGCGCGTCTGATCGGTCCGGTCCGACGCACCCATCGCGTTGACGCGTCGTATCGGAAGAGTCCAGCAGCTGGCCGGCGGCACATTCTCAGCCTTGGTGACGCCGGGCCGGATCCCGGCCTCGACATCGTCTTGAGCCAGCCGGCGTCGCAGGCAGGAGGCGGTGATGCCGAAGTCCTTGGCGACCTGCGCGATCGGCATCTGGCCCTTGCGGGCGATGCTGACCACGTCCTGGCGGAACTCTCGGGCGTATGCAGTGGGCATGATGACATCCTTCCAGCAGCCCCTCCCGGGACCACAGATCAGATGCCAACCAAACTCACGGCAGGCCCGACCTTCCTCTGGTGTCTCCCCACTCTTAATGTTTCCGTACAGCCCGTGACAGGGACTCCCCCTCGGGTTCGCCCCTCCTCCTGCCCCGCCAAGGGACTCGCTGGAGACAGAAAGGCAACACTTTCATGACCACCAAGAACCGCGCCGTGGCATTCCACGGCATCAAGGACGTGCGCGTCGACGAGCTGGACTTCCCCAAGCTGGAGATGCCCGACGGCTCCGCCGCCCCGCACGGCGTCATCCTCAAGATCATCGCGACCAACATCTGCGGCAGTGACCTGCACATCTACCGCGGCTCCTTCCCCGTGCCCGAGGGCATGGTGCTGGGTCACGAGATGACCGGCCAGGTGCTGAAGGTCGGCAGCGACGTCCAGTTCCTGCAGGAGGGCGACCTCGTCTCCGTGCCGTTCAACGTGGCCTGCGGCCGCTGCCGCAACTGCCGCGCCGGCCGCACCGAGATCTGTGAGACCGCCAACCCGGAGCAGGCGTGCGCCGCCTACGGCTTCAATCTGGGCAATTTCCAGGGCGGACAGGCCGAGTACCTGTTCGTGCCGTACGCCGACTTCCAGCTGCTGCGCTTCCCGGACCAGGAGCAGGCGATGGAGAAGATCCTGGATCTGGCCGTGCTCTCGGACATCCTCCCGACGGCGTTCCACGGTCTCATGGCTGCCGGCGCCAAGCCCGGCTCCACCGTCTACATCGCCGGTGCCGGCCCCGTGGGCCGGTGCGCCGCGGCCGCCGCTCGGCTGCTGGGCGCCTCGTGCATCATCGTGGGCGACCAGGACGCCTCGCGGCTGGAGCTGGTGCGCAAGCACGGCTGCGAGACCATCGACCTCTCCGCCACGGAGAACCTGCAGGACGCCGTGAACGACATCCTCGGCGAGCCGATGGTGGACTGCGCGGTGGACTACGTCGGCTCCGAGGCCCACGGCCTGGGCTCCGCGTCCGATGAGATGCAGCCGATCGCCGCCGTGAACCAGGTCCTGGACATCACCCGTCCGGGCGGTGCCACGGGCATCATCGGCATCTACGGGCCGGACCCGATCGCGGAGACGAAGGCCGAGCAGGAGGGCACCTTCCCGGTGGACTTCGGCAAGGCCTGGATCAAGTCGCCCCACATCATCGGCGGGCAGGCGCCCGTCATGCGCTACAACCGCCAGCTGATGATGTCGATCCTGTGGGACCGGATGCCGTACCTGACGGAGATGGTCAACCCGCGCGTGATCAGCCTGGACGAGGCACCCCAGGCCTACGCGGAGTTCGACCAGGGCTCCGTGGACAAGTTCGTCATCGACCCCCACGGCATGATCGCCCGCTGAGCGACG
This sequence comes from Micrococcus lacusdianchii, assembly GCF_023155805.1. Lineage (GTDB taxonomy): Bacteria > Actinomycetota > Actinomycetes > Actinomycetales > Micrococcaceae > Micrococcus > Micrococcus lacusdianchii. Next base: position 38,365 of record NZ_JAKNUW010000019.1, read on the forward strand.
ACGCCTGTTTCGTCAGACTCAGTCTGGGTCGTTCTCCACCGCACCGCGTACTCCACCAAAGTGGGGTGCGCGGTGCCGCATGGGTGCCCGGTCCGCTCTGGCGGCGTCGTCACGATGCCCAACAATGCCGCGATGCCCAGGATGCACCGGGCCGAGATGGGCCTGACGTCGCCGATGACGGTGTGGCATCCCCGCCGTGTCTCGACCGCAGAGGATCTGTGCGACCGGCCATCCTGCGTGATGGGGAGGACGCCCTCGTCGTCGCACGTCTGGACCCGCCTGGGCAGGTCTCTGGCGGACGCGCTGCGGACGGTGCAGGCTCTGGCTGATCGGAGGATCGGGTTGCGGGCGTTGGTCGTTCAGCTCGATACCTCTACGGCCTCGGGCCGGCTGCTGCTGAACATGCTGTTGATGCTGACTGAGTGGGAACGAGAGCTACTGCGAGAGCGCACCCGTGAGGGCGTCGCCCGAGCGCCCGAGCAGAGGGACGCCTTCCGAGGTCGAAGCTGAGCCCCGAGCAGGTCGAGGCGGTCCGCGCGGCAGTGGCTGGGGGCCAGCCCGTGGCCGCGGTGGCACGCTCGTTCGGAATCTCCCGGCCCACGATCTCCAAGGCACTCGGGGCACACCAGTGACCATGCCCAAGATCGGCGCAGCCTGAAATCTCCTGGGCTTAATCCTGGCGGGAGATCTAGGGCATGTCTGACAATCGTTTTGACCATGCGAGCACAGCATTCAGGACCACAGCGGCCCTGTAGATGATCGCGTACTTGTCGTACCGGGTCGCCAGGCCCCGCCACTGCTTCAGGTGAGCGTACTGACGCTCGATGACGTTGCGGCCCTTGTAGGCGTCCGCGTCGAGGCTGACGGGGCGCCCGCCGCGGGCACCGCGCCGTCTGCGGTGGCCCTGCTGGTCGGCCGGTTCAGGGATGACCGCTTTGATCCCACGGGCGCGTAGGTGGGTGCGGATCGCCCGGGAGGAGTACGCCTTGTCGCCCAGCACCGCCGCAGGGCGGGTCCGGGGCCGCCCTACTGGCCGGGTCACGCGCAGCTGCTCCAGAAGAGGAAGCAGCATCGGGGAGTCCCCTGCCTGGCCGGGGGTGATCAGGCTGACCAGCGGCAGCCCGGTCCCATCGACGAGCTGATGGATCTTCGTGCTCAGCCCGCCACGGGAGCGCCCGATGCCGTGATCGGCCGGTTCCTCACGCGGATTCTTGTAGTTCGATCCATCCCCCTGTGTGGCGGGTGATGTTCGTGGCGTGCTGGTGGGCGCGGGCGATCGTGGAGTCCACCGAGACCGACCAATCGATCAGGCCTTCGGCGTCAGCGGCGGCGGTCAGTGTTGCCAGCACCGTGTCCCAGGTGCCCTCGGCCGCCATCCGGCGGTGCCAGGTCCACACGGTCTGCCAGGGTCCGTGGCGCTTGACCCCTGATCTTGGACACGCTGATTCCAGCACGATGATGGGGAAGCGAGAATCCAAGGGATGGCTAGGAAGAACTACACGGACGAGTTCCGGCAGCGGGCGGTGGACTTGTACGAGTCG
>NZ_JAKNUW010000002.1:0-86992 GCF_023155805.1 Micrococcus lacusdianchii
AGCGCCGATGGTACTGCAGCCGGGAGGTTGTGGGAGAGTAGGTCGCCGCCGGACATTCTTTGATATGGGTTGAGGCCCCACACCGTTCTGGTGTGGGGCCTCCCCGCGTTTCCAGGGTGTTCTCTGCGGCCATCGGGGGCCTGGCGGTCTTCGCGCTCCTCACCGTCGCCCGGGCTGACCGCCGTCAATCTCGCGTCGCGCGTCCTGTCGGCTCGTGAGAACCCGGAGGAGCCGTCGTCGGTGGCGGTCGATCCGATCCGCCCAGCGCGTCACGTCTCCGTGGAATGTGCCGGCATGAGCCGGCTTGTCGGCGTCGGGGAGGAGGAGGAAGTCCTCCAATCCGGGGATGACCCGCAGCGTGAGCGTCTCGGACAGCTGCACGGCGTCGGCCGCACGGACGGCGGCGCTGCGGTCCCACGACGGAAGGAGTCCTTCGGTGTACTCGAGGACCGCCCAGAGGAGGTCGAACGTGTCCGGGCGGATGCGGGAGCGCTCGGCCGTCAGCAGCCCGCGGAGGGAGGCGAGACGCTCGTCCAGAGCGGTCATCGGCACTGGGGTGCTCACGGCCGCGCCGGCTGCCTCACCGGACGACGAAGCGGACGGGCGGCGCCGCCATCGGATCAGCATGCGTCTTCTCCTTCGACATCGATCGACCACCATCATGGTGGTCGCACCGCGCCCTCTGGGTCACGCACTGGTGGAGTGGCGCGAAGGGGAGGGGGCTGGTACAGTCATTCCCTGTCGGTCCGCCGCCGTGCGGCCTGACGGGGTGTGGCGCAGCTTGGTAGCGCGCGTCGTTCGGGACGACGAGGCCGCAGGTTCAAATCCTGTCACCCCGACCACAGCACGAAGCCCCCGCTCCACCGAGCGGGGGCTTCGCCATGTCCGGAGTCTCCGGTCCCGGAGTCCTTGGGGTGCGCCGGTCAGGCGGCGTCGACGGCCTGCAGGTGCTCGGGCGTCGGCTCGTCCACCTGGTCGGCGGACACGTCGTCGTGACCCTCGATCCACTTCTTCACGTAGGGGCACACCGGCACGATCCGGTACCCGTCGGCGGTGCTGCGGGTGAGTGCCTCCCGGACGAGCGTCGAGGCCAGGCCGTGGCCCTCGTACTGGTCGTCCACCTCGGTGTGGGGGAAGATGCGCTGACGGGTGCCGTCGGCGGCCTCGTGATCGGTGTAGAGGGTGAAGCCGGCGGGATCGTCGGAACCGTCCACGTAGACGGCGAAGCGGTCGCCGAGGTCCCGGATCTGCGGGTCCTCGAGGGTGGGGGTCGAGTCCGGCATGGGAGTCCTCCTTGGTTCGGCGTGGGAGAGTTCGGACGCGTGAGCCCGTCCGGGTCGACAGGGTCGGCGGTCAGCCGCGGGGCCGCATCGGGACCTTCGACAGCGGGGGTGCGGGGATCGGGTCCTTCGGATCGTGCGGGAGGGCGCCGTACTGGGGAAAGGGGCGGCCGTCGTCGTAGGCGGTGTCCACGAGGGCGTCCAGGACCTCGCCGCCGACCTCGTGGCCCAGCGGCTCACCTGCCGAGCCCTGGAAGCCGCCGGCCTCCACGTGCGCCAGTGGAGAGTCCTCCCCGGGGGCGTCGAAGCCCATCTCCTGCATGTAGGCGGCCCGCCAGGTCTCGATCTCCTCCTGGGAGCGGCCCACGAAGTTCCACCACGCGATGATCTGCTCGCCGAGGGGCTCGCCGCCGATCAGCAGGGCGACCACGGGCTCGTCGCCGGCGCGGACCACCAGCTCCTCGGTGCCGGTGCCCACGTACGCCAGGTGCGAGAACGGGACGTCCACGCCCTGCAGGCTCACGGCGCCCTGGACGGCGAGCAGGCCGTGCTCGTGCCCGGTCGGGACCGTGGTGCGCAGCTCGGCCCCCGGATCCAGGCGCAGCTCCACACCGGTGAGCGGCAGGGCGGTGGGCACGGGCGAGGAGCGACCGAGCAGCTCGCCCAGGAAGACCTTGGCCGACCAGCCCTCGCCGGTCACCGGCTCCGGCCGGTGCGAGTGAAGGTCCGGCTCGGAGAAGCGGCGCTCGTCGGGCAAGGCATACCAGAGCTGAGCGCCGTGCAGGACGGTGGTGTCGTCCGTGGAGTACTCCGTGTGAGTGATCCCGACGCCGGCGTTCATGAGGTTCACCTCGCCCGGGCGGACCAGCGCCCAGTGGCCGGCCGAGTCCACGTGGTCCACACGGCCCTCGAACAGCCAGGACACCGTGGCCAGGCCCGTGTGCGGGTGCCGGGCCACGTCCATGCCGCCGGCGACGGCGACGTCGTGGGGGCCGAAGTGGTCCAGGAAGCACCACGCGCCGATCAGGCTGCGGGCGCGCTGCGGCAGCGTCCGCTTGACGGGCATGGCGCGGGGCCCGCCCAGGGGCACCTCTCGGGGCTCGAGGATCTCGACGGCGCAGCCGTCCCCGTCCTCGACGCGCGCGCCGGAGCTCAGTCCCTCCGTGAAGCGGGCCTCGGGGAGGTCCTCCCGCAGCCCGCCCGCCTCGGACGGCGCGGGCCCCTCCCCGCTGCGGCAGTGCTCGATCTGCGGGTCCTGTTCCGGATTGGACACGGCGACCCCCTTCAGGCGCCCCGACGGCGGACCGGGCGGGGGGACAGGATGGAGATGCGGTTGGTGGCGTTCATGACGATCGCGAGCCACTGCACGCGGCGTACTGCGCGTCCGTGAGGACGTGGTGCGTCGAGGCCTGCACGCAGTGCAGCTGCTCCTGCTCCGGCAGCTCCGTCACGGCCTCGGCCAGCTCGAGGGCGGCGCGCTCGGGCTCGGAGTGGACGTCCGGGGACTCGCGCCAGGCCGCCAGCAGGCCGAGGCGCTGGGGGTCCAGGCCGGCCTCCTCGGCGGCGGTGCGGGCGGCCGTGGCCGGCGCGCCGACGGCCCGCCATGCATCCGGGACGGCCTTGTCCAGGTAGAACGCCAGCGGGTCCTGGCGGTCGGGAGTGGTCATGGGCCAAGGGTGACGAGTGAGCAGGACGATGGCAACCTCTCGCTCGTCCCCGCTCATGCACCGCCCGCTGACGCCGTACGCTCTCGGGTGGGGACGTCGCCGGCGAGGCGCTGTCACGGCCGGCCGTCACCGAGTCGAGGTCGCAAGGCGTGCCGCCTCAGCGAGAACGGGTCCGCCGCGCGTGTCGCGTCAGCGGGAGTGGAGGGCGCGGGCGAGGTCGGCTCCCGCCGTCTCCTGGCCGAACACCGGGCCCCCCGGCTCGAGCGCCGCGGCCGGGTCCAGCGGGGCGTACTCCACCGGCTCGAAGCCCATGGCCGCCACGAGCGCGGCGACGGCGTCGCGTCCCGGCCCCGGCTCGTCCGCCCCGACCCCGAGCGCTCGCCGGGGCTCCTCGGTGCGGCCGGCGCCGTCCAGCTCGTGGTGGGAGATCTCCGAGAACGCCCGCACGACGGGCGCCGTCAGCCCCGCCTGCGCCCATCGCGCGGCGATCCGCACGGTCCCCGGGGTCGGATCGCCGGGGCCGTGCGCGGCGAGCCAGCCCGGCACCGGCTCGTCGCCCCACGTGTTGGTCATGTCCACCACGGCGAGGGTGCGCGGGCCCGCCAGCAGGGACGGGTCCACCTCGTCCAGGTCCTCGCGCGGCACCGCCACCACCGTCAGCTCGGTGCCCGCCGCCAGCTCCTCGACCGGCACGGCCTCCGCCTCGGGCGCGTGGATCACCAGGTGCCGCCGCACCGCCGCCGGAGGGCGCGTCGCCGCCATGACGACGCGCGGCGCCGCGGTCCCCGGGCGCAGGCGCGGGATCCGGGCGATCGCCCGCGCCAGCGCCGTCCCGGCGCGGCCCGCGCCGAGGATCCCCACCGCCTCCGGGAGGCAGTGGGCGGCGGCGGGGACGGCGTCGTCGTGCAGGGAGGGCATGTCCCCATCCCACCACGGGAGTTCACCGGCTCGTCACCGTCGGCTCGTCCGCGCCTGCCACCCTGGGGCCGTCCGTCCCCGCCCGTGCCATCCCAGGAGTCCCCATGCGCCTTCGTCGTCTGTCCGCCGCCGTGGCCGTGACCGCGCTCGCCGTCACCGGCGCCGCGTCCGCCCAGGCCGCCCGCCCCGCCCCTGCCCCGGAGCAGGGTCCCGCCGCCGCGTCCGTGCGGGAGGCCCACGAGGTCCGCGTGGCCACCTACAACGCCTCGCTCAACCGCGCCACCGAGGGTGAGCTCGTCCGTGACCTCTCCACCCCGGACGACGAGCAGGCCCAGGCCATCGCCCAGGTCGTGCAGACCACCCGCCCGGAGATCCTGCTGGTCAACGAGTTCGACTTCGACGCCGCCGGCGAGGGCGCACGCCTGTTCCAGGAGAACTACCTGTCCGTGGGCCAGGGCGGTCAGGACCCGATCCACTACCCGTACCGCTACACCGCCCCCGTGAACACCGGGGTGCCCTCCGGCCTGGACCTGGACCAGAGCGGCACCGTGGGCGGCCCGAACGACGCGTGGGGCTTCGGCCTCTTCCCGGGCCAGTACGGCATGGTGATCTACTCGCAGCACCCGATCCTGGAGGATCAGATCCGCACGTTCCAGGACTTCCGCTGGGCGGACATGCCGGGCAACGTCATGCCCGAGGACTACTACACCCCTGAGCAGGAGGAGCGGCTGCGCCTGTCCTCCAAGTCGCACTGGGACGTGCCGGTCGAGGTGAACGGGAAGACCGTTCACCTCCTGGCCGCGCATCCCACCCCGCCCTCCTTCGACGGCCCGGAGAAGCGCAACCAGCGCCGCAACCACGACGAGATCCGCCTGTGGGCCGACTACATCACCGGTGGCCGCGCCGCTCGGTACATCTATGACGACGCCGGCGTGCACGGCGGCCTGGGCCGCGGCGAGCGCTTCGTGGTCCTCGGCGACTACAACGCGGACCCGGTGGACGGCGACTCGTGGGACGGCGCCGTCGACCTGCTGCTGGAGCACTCCCGCATCCGCGACCCGAAGCCGACCTCGTCCGGAGCGGCCGAGGCGGCCGCGCTGCAGGGTGGGGCCAACCTCCAGCACGAGGGCGACCCCCGCTACGACACCGCCGACTTCAACGACCGCCCCGCCCCCGGCAACCTCCGTGTGGACCTGGCCCTGCCCTCGAAGAACCTGCCGCTGCTGGGCGCCGGCGTGTTCTGGCCGGCCCAGGGCGAGCCGGGCTCCGAGCTCACCGGCTCCTACCCGTTCCCCACCTCGGACCACCGCCTCGTGTGGGTGGACGTGAAGGTCGCCGGGAACCCCCGCCGCTGAGCAGCCCCGGGCACGCCGCGGCCCCGTCCCCCGGTGAGCCGGGAGACGGGGCCGCGGCGCGTCGTCGTCGTGACGGGGATCAGGCGAGCTCGTTGCGCTGACGGCCCAGGCCGGTGATCTCCACCTCCACCACGTCCCCGGCGGTGAGCCAGGGGCGGCGGCCGTCCGCGCCCCTGCGGGCCACCGCCACGCCGGCCGGGGTGCCGGTGAGGATCAGGTCGCCCGGGTTGAGGGTGACCATCTGCGAGGCGTAGGCCACGAGCTCCTCGGGGGAGAAGACCACGTCCTTGAGCTTGGCGCTCTGCCGCTGCTCCCCGTTGACGCGGGTGGTGATGCGGGCGTCCTTGGGCAGCTCGTCCGGGGTGACCAGCCACGGGCCCACCGGTGTGGAGGCCTCCCACACCTTCCCCTGCAGCCACTCCGAGGTGCGGCCCTGGAAGCCGCGCATCGAGACGTCGTTGGCCACCGCGTACCCCGCGATGTGCTCGTGCGCGTCCTCCACCGGGATCCGCCGGCCGGGCTCGCCGATCACGATGCACAGCTCGCCCTCGTAGTCCACGCGGTGGTCCTCCTCCGGGACCTCGATGGGGTCGAGGGCGCCGGTGAGGGACTGGGCGAACTTCGCGAACAGCGTGGGGTGCTCCGGCTTCTCCTGGCCGGTCTCCCTGATGTGGTCCCGGTAGTTCAGGCCGACCGCCATCACCTTGGTGGGGAAGGGGACGAGCGTGTCGTACACCAGACGCGAGGCGTCCAGGAGCAGGTCGTGGTCCTCCTGCGCCCCGCGCAGCGCGGTCTCCACCATCTCGCGCTGCTCGGCGGGCTCGGCCGTGAGCAGCTCGCCCACGTCCCGGCAGTCCGGGATGGCGACGACGCGCACCGCCACCTCGGGGTCCTCGGGGTGGACGGAGGTGATGACGGCGGCGAACGTGGCGCCGGGCGTGTCCGGGTCGGAGTCGGGCTGGCGGAACGTGGCGAGCTTCATGGGGCCATCCCATCACAGCGCGGCCCCACCGGGGACGGCCCGTGAGACGCTGGGGACATGACCGCCGTGCACGAGACCCCCGCCCCGCCGCGCACCGGATCCCCGCTGATCCTCGGGACCATGGGATGGGGTGCCGACCGTGATCGGGCCCGCGGCGCCCTGCGTGCCGGGCTCGACGCCGGAATCACGGTGCTGGACACCGCGGACATCTACGGCGCCGGCGTCTCGGAGGAGACCGTGGGCGCGCTCGTGGCCGAGCTGCCCGCCGCGGCGCGGGAGGCGCTGCGCGTGCAGACCAAGACGGGCATCGTCCTCCACGAGCCCGGCCCCGACGGGCGGCCACGCGTCCGGTACGACAACTCGCCGGCGTACGTGCGTGCCGGCCTCGAGGCCTCCCTCGCGCGCCTCGGGACGGAGTCCGTGGACACGCTGCTCGTCCACCGCCCCGACGTCCTGACCCCCGTGGCGGACACCGTGCGCGCGTTCCTCGACGCCCGCGAGGCCGGCCTGGTGCGCCGGCTCGGGGTGTCCAACATGGGCACGGCACGGGTGCTCGAGTACCAGCGCGCCCTGGCCGGCCTCGCCGCGGACCGCACCGGCCTGGCATGCGTGCAGATGGAGCTGGGCCTGCACCACCGCACCCTCGTGGAGGCCGTGGTCCTGGCCAACCACGACGCCGCCCCCGCCACCGCGGGAGCCGCCGACCTGGGCGCCGTGTGCGCCGCGGAGGGGATCGAGCTGCAGGCGTGGGGGCCGCTCGCCCAGGGCCGGTACACGCGCGGCTCGGACGGCTCCGTGCCCCGGGACCGGGCCGAGCAGGCCGCGCTCGCGGCCGCGGGCGGTCCCGCCGCCGTCGTCGCGGAGGTGGCCCTCGAACTGGAGGTGAGCCGCGAGGCCGTGGTGCTCGCGTGGCTGCTGCGCCTGCCGTGGGGCGTGCGTCCCGTGGTCGGTTCGCAGGACCCGGCGCGGCTGGCGGCGTGCGCGGGCGCCGAGGACGCGGCCGCCCGGATGGACGGCGCCCAGTGGCACCGCTTGTGGACCGCCGCGCGCGGTGAGACGCTTCCCTGACATCCGCACCGTGACGCCCGTCACGGGCCGGCCTGGGGGAGGACGTGGGCATGCCGTACATCCCGGTGGACCTGACGACGCCGTGGCTCGCCTACTGGGGCGCGCTCGTGCTCGTGGTGGTCGGGGGGACGCTCCTGGCCCTCGGGATCGGGCGCGGCCGCCGGCACCGCGCCGAGGCCGCCCGCGCCGGCCGCCACGCGGAGGTGCGCGTCCTCGAGGACGCCCGCCTGCAGCGGCGCCTGGGGGCCGCGGTCCTCGTGGCGGGGCTGGTCGCCGTCGGCGTGGGGGCCTGGCGGCACGTGGAGGGCCTGCACGCGTTCGAGGCCAACGTGCGCACCAAGTACGGGGTGGACCACGTGGAGCGCGTCCGCCAGTCCGGCAGCGGCCTGACCGCGGACCTCGTGCACCCCGACGGCACGGTGGAGCGGGACGTGTACCTGGCTCTCGACCCCACGGGGGAGCCCTTCCACGGGGAGGACCTCGCCCTCGGGACGCCGGGTCCGCGCGGCTGACCGACGGCGGTCGGAGTCCCGCCCACCGGGCCTGCTGCCGCGTCCGGGCCCTCTGTTAGGTTCGCGTCATGACCCGCCGAGACCCCGCCGCCGTGCCCGCCTCCACCTACCGCCTCCAGGTGAACGAGGACCTGCCCCTGGACTCGGTCGCCGCGCTGGTGCCCTACCTGTGGCGCCTGGGCGTGGACTGGCTGTACCTCTCGCCCCTGCTCGCCGCGGAGCCCGGCTCGGACCACGGGTACGACGTGGTGGACCCCACCCGGGTGGACCCCGCACGCGGGGGCCCGGAGGCGCTCGAGCGCCTGGCCCGCACGGCGCACGAGGCGGGCATGCGCCTGCTCGTGGATGTGGTGCCCAACCACCTGGGCGTGGCCACGCCCGCCGCCAACCCGGCCTGGGAGGACCTGCTGCGGCACGGCCGCCAGGCCCGGCACGCAGCCTGGTTCGACGTGGACTGGGAGGCCGGCGGCGGGCGGGTGACGCTGCCCGTCCTGGGCGACGGTCCGGAGGGCGACCCCCGTGGCGCCGACGCCGAGCTGGACCGCCTCGTGGTGGTCCCGGACGAGGACGGGGGCGTCCTGCGGTACTGGGACAGCGCCTACCCCCTCGCCCCCGGATCGCTGGAGGCGGCCGAGGAGGCCACCGGCCTGCGCGCCGCGGAGGTGTTCGCGGACCCGGACCCGGCCGCCGCGCCCACCGCGGACCGTGCCCGCCTGGCCCGGGCCGTCCACGACCGCCAGCACTACCGCCTCATGCACTGGCGCGCCGGCGACGCCGAGCTGGCCTACCGCCGGTTCTTCACCGTGACCACGCTCGCCGGCGTGCGCGTGGAGGACCCCGCGGTCTTCGACGCGGTGCACGCCGAGATCCGCCGCTGGACCGCGGAGGGGCTCGTCCACGGCCTGCGCGTGGACCACCCGGACGGCCTCGCCGATCCCGGCGCCTACGTCCGCCGCCTGCGCGAGGACGTGCTGCCCGAGGGCTACCTCGTGGTGGAGAAGATCCTCGAGCCGGGGGAGGCCCTGCCTCCCGCGTGGCCCGTGGACGGCACCACCGGCTACGACGCGCTCGGCGAGGTCGAGCGCGTCTTCATGACCCCCGCCGCGGCCGGGACCCCCGAGGAGGACGCCGCCCTGCGCGCCGAGTGGGAGCAGCTCGTGGCCCGGGAGAAGGAGGACGTGGCCCTCGGCTCCCTCGCCGCGGAGACCGCGCGGCTCGTGCGCGAGGCACGTGCCGCCGTCGTGCTCGGGGCACACTCGGACGAGGAGCTCACCGCCGCCTTCGCGGCCCTGCTGGCGGCCATGCCCGTCTACCGCACCTACCTGCCCGTGGGGTCGGAGCATCTGGCCGAGGCCCTTGCAGCCGCGTGCGCCGCCGAGCCCGAGCGGACCGAGCTCCTGCAGGACGTGGCGGGAGTGCTGGGGGACCCCGACTCGCCGGTCGCGCGCCGCTTCCAGCAGTCCTCCGGCATGGTGATGGCCAAGGGCGTGGAGGACCGCTCCTTCTACCGGTGGACGCGCTGGTCCAACCTCAACGAGGTGGGCGGGGACCCGTCCCACGTGCACCTGCCGGTCGCAGAGTTCCACGCGCTGCAGCAGTCCCGGCAGGCCGCGTGGCCGCACGCCATGACCACTCTGTCCACGCACGACACGAAGCGCGGCGAGGACGTCCGGGCGCGCATCGCGGTGCTCGCGGAGGAGCCGCGGCGCTGGGAGGCGGAGCTCGCCGAGCTGCGGGCGCTGCACCCGCTGGACGAGCCGGGGCTCGAGCGGCTGGCGTGGGAGTCGATCGTGGGCGTGTGGCCCACCGACGGGACGGCACCGGAGGCGGAGCGCCTCGAGGGGTTCCTCCTCAAGGCCGCCCGCGAGGCCGCCGTGCACACCACGTGGACGGAGCAGGACGCGGCGTTCGAGGACCGGCTGCGCACCCTGGTGCGCGAGGCCGTGGCGGCGGACTCCGCCACCCGGGCCCTCGTGCAGGCCGTGGCGGACCGGATCGCCGAGCCCGGCCTGATCGTGCAGCTGGGCCACAAGCTCGTCCAGCTCACCGCCCCGGGCGTCCCGGACGTCTACCAGGGAACCGAGGTCCCCTTCCCGTCCCTCGTGGATCCGGACAACCGGCGTGCCGTGGACTTCGCGACCCGCGCCGCCCTGCTGGACCGCCTCGACGCCGGCCACGTCCCGGGCTTGGACGCCCCCGCCTCCGCCAAGCTCGCCGTGGTGGCCGCCGCGCTGCGCGCCCGCCGGGACCGCCGGGGACTGTTCACGGGCTACCGACCGCTGGACGTGGACGGCCCCGCCGCTGCGCACGCGATCGCGTTCGACCGGGGCGGGGCGATCACGGTGGCCACCCGTCTGCCCGCCACGCTCGAGGCCGCCGGCGGCTGGCGGGACACCGTGCTGACCGTGCCGCCCGGCCGGTGGCGCTGCACCGTCACAGGTGCCCCGGTGCACGCCGACGAGCGCGGCGCCGTCCGCCTGGACGCGCTGCTCAGCCGCTTGCCCGTCGCCCTGCTGCTGCCCGAGGACGAGGAGACCCGATGACCCCCACCTCCCCCGACGACGCGGCCCCCGGCGGCCTGGACCCGGCCGCCGCCGAGCGCGACGCGGTGGCCGCGGCCCGCGCCACCGACCACGCCGTGTGGGCCCCGCACGCGGAGCGCGTCGATCTGCTCCTCGTGGACACCGCCCCCGGCGTTCTGCACGACGCGGAGGACCGCTGGCCCGTGGCATCCGCCCACGAGCTCACCCGCGGCCCCGGCGGCTGGTGGCTGCCGGACGAGGCGGCACGCGCCGCCGTCGCCGGCCTGCAGGGCGGGGACCCCGGCTACGGCTTCCGCGTGGACGGCGGGATTCCCGTGCCCGACCCGCGCTCGCGCCGCCAGCCGGACACCGTGCACGGCCCCTCCCGCCGGGACGCGCAGGCCGCGGCCTTCGCGTGGACGGACGCCGACTGGACCGGTCCCGCCACGGTGGAGCGGGACCCCGCCGCCCCGCAGGGCGGCGGGATGCGCGGCGCCGTCCTGTACGAGCTGCACGTGGGCACGTTCACCGCCGCCGGGACGCTGGACGCGGCCGTCGAACTCCTGCCGCACCTGACGGACCTCGGCGTCACCCACGTCGAGCTGCTGCCCGTGAACTCCTTCTCCGGGCCCCGCAACTGGGGCTATGACGGCGTCGGCTGGTTCGCGGTGGACGAGTCCTACGGTGGGCCCGAGGCCTACCGCCGCTTCGTGGACGCCGCGCACGCCGCCGGCCTCGGCGTGGTCCAGGACGTGGTCCACAACCACATGGGCCCCTCCGGCAACTACCTCAACGTCCTCGGCCCGTACCTCGTGGACCACGGCACCGGCTGGGGCGACGGGCCCAACCTGGACGGCCCCGACTCGGACGAGGTCCGCGCCCTCCTGCTGGACAACGTCCGGTTCTGGCTCGAGGACATGCACCTGGACGGGCTGCGCCTGGACGCCGTGCACGCCCTGAGCGACACGCGCGCCGTGCACGTCCTCGAGGAGATGGCCGCGCTCGCGGATGGGATCGCCGCCCGCACGGGGCGCCCCGTGCCGCTGATGGCCGAGTGGGACCGCAACGACCCGCGCATCGTGCTCCCGCGCGTGCCCGGCGGGGGCGGGCTGGGCATGGCCGCGGCCTGGGACGACGACGTCCACCACGCCCTCCACGTGGCCGCCACGGGGGAGACCCATGGGTACTACGCGGACTTCGCGCCGCTGGCCGCCGTGGCCAAGACCTTCGAGCACGTCTACCTGCACGACGGCGTCCACTCCACCTTCCGGGGGCGGGACCACGGCCGCCCCGTGCCCCCGGAGGTGCCCTCGCACGCCTTCGTGGCGAGCATCCAGAACCATGACCAGGTGGGCAACCGCGCGGCGGGGGACCGGACGGCCGCCACCCTCACGGAGGGCGCCCTGACCGCGCAGGCGGCGCTCCTGCTGGCCGGCCCGTACACTCCGATGCTCTTCATGGGCGAGGAGTTCGCCGCCACCACGCCGTGGCCCTTCTTCACCGCGCACCGCGAGCCGGAGCTGGGCGAGGCCGTCCGGGAGGGCCGCCGCCGCGAGTTCGGCTCCCACGGCTGGGACGAGTCCCTCGTCCCCGATCCCCAGGACCCGGCCACCCGCGACGCCGCCGTGCTCGACTGGGCCCAGGCCGAGCCCGCCCCGGGGTCAGCCTCCGACGCGCTGGGGCCTGCCGAGGCCCCCGACCGTGCCGCCCCGGGCGGCGCCGGCCGAGGGGCCCGGGTGCTGCAGACCTACCGGGCGCTGCTCGCGGCGCGCCGGGAGCTGCCCGCCCTCACCGAGCCGGACCGCACACGCACACGCACCGCGGTGATGACGGACGCCGCACGCCGACACGTGCACCTCGAGCGTCGCGCCGCGGACGGCTCCGGGGACGTGGCGGTCCTGGCCGCCCTCGGCGCCGAGCCGATGCAGGTCCCCGAGGAGTGGCGGGACGCCCGCCTCGTGGCAGGGCACGGTGACCTCGGCCCCCTCGGCCCCCTCGGCCCCCTCGGCCCCCTCGGCCCCCTCGGCCCCCTCGGCCCCCTCGGCTCCCTCGGCCCCTCCGGGGGGCCGCACGAGCTGCCCGCGGCCGTCCCCGCTCCCGGCTTCGTGCTCCTGCACCGCTTGCCCGCGGCGCGCTGAGCCCTCAGCGGGACGCGGAGTCGGCGTCGTCCGCGCCCCCCGGGGCGGGCACGGCCCGGAGCATCGTGGTGGTGGGGTGCAGGGCGAGGGCGTCCTCGTCCCGGCGTGCGCGCAGCACCGTCTCCACATAGGAGTCCACGGCCTCCTGCAGGGGCACCGCGGCGCCCCGGGCCTCCGAGAGGTACCACCGGTGCTCGAGCAGCTGGTGCATGACCTCAGCGGGCTCCAGCTTCGCGCGCAGCTCGAGCGGCACGGAGCGCACCACGGGATCGAACACCTCGATCACCCAGCGGTGCGCCGCGTGGTCGATGTCCAGGTACGGGTCCCACGCGCGGCGGGCCGCCTCGATGTCCACCAGCAGCCGACGCGCCTGGTTCTCCTGCACGTGCAGCCCCGTGAGCCGCTCCAGCCGGCGCCGGTGGTACCCGGAGCGCACGTCCGTGGGGCTGGCGACCAGCATCCCGGGCGCGTCCGCTCCGCGCAGCGAGTACTCGGCCACCTCGAAGCCCAGCTCCTGGAGACGGCGGAACCGGCGGTCCATCCGCCACGGCTCGTGCCGGGGGAACACGGTGGGCTCGGTGAGCTGCTGCCAGAGCTGACGGTAGGACGCCACGAACAGGTCCGGGGTGGAGACGGGGTCGACGTCCGGGTCGGCGAGGCCGCTGGCCTGCAGGTCCATGAGCTCCCCGCCCACGTTCACGCGGGCCACGTCCAGGTCATGCTCGCGCTGCCCGGCGGACAGGCGCTCGCGCAGCTCACCGGTCTCCGCGTCCACGAGGTGTGCGGCGAACCCGCCGGCGTCCCGCCGGAAGAGGACGTTGGACAGCGAGACGTCCCCCCAGAAGAAGCCCTGCAGGTGCAGCTCCACGAGGAGCATGGCCAGGGCGTCCATGAGGCGCACCAGAGTGCGTCGCTCGAGGCGCTCGGAGAACACCGCGCGGTACGGCAGGGAGAAGCGCAGGTGCCGGGTGACGAGGGCCGCCCGCAGGGGGGAGCCGTCGTCGGCCGTGCGACCCGAGACCACCGCCACGGGCAGCACCGAGGGTGAGGGCAGGTCCTCGAGGCGGCGCAGCAGCCGGTACTCGCGGAACGCGAGGTCCTCCGTGGTCTCCTTCACGGCGACGACGCCGCCGCCCATGTGCGCGAACCGCACCACGTGCCGGGAGATGCCGCGGGGCAGCGCGGCCAGCACGTCGGCCGGCCACTGCTCGAGCGGGGTCTGCCACGGCAGGGCGAGCAGCGAGGTCGCCGGGTCCTCCGTGGCGTCCCCCGAGGGGGCGGCCGTCACGGTCAGCCGGTCGGCGGGGGAGGGGGATGGGGTGGCGTCCTGCGTGTCCATCCGTGCATCCTGGCAGAGACGGGGGCCTCGGCGCCCTGCGGGCGGCCCCGGTGGCCTGGGGAGCGCTTCCGCCCCTCCCAGGATCGGCCGGTAGGCTCGCTCCGGGGCGGGTCCGCCCGTCCCTCCCGCGTGCGCGCGTGCCCCGCGCGCCGCCCCGCACCCGACCCAGGAGGACCAGTGGCCAGCAGGAACACGGCGTCTGCCGCGACCGACGCCCGCACCCGCGCCCGCCAGATGCAGGCGGAGCAGCAGCGCAAGGACCGCCGCAAGCGGACCGCCGTCATCTGGGGCTCCGTGCTCGCGGCGCTCCTGCTGATCGGGCTCGTGGTGGCGCTCGTGACCCGCGCCCAGGGCGACGGCGACATCCCCACCGCCGGCCCGATGCCCGCCGCCGCCAACGAGGAGGGCGGCGTCGTCCTCACCTCGCCCACCGCCCTCGCCGACCCGGGCCTGGGCGAGCGCGAGGTGGACGCGGCCGCGGTGCAGGTGCCCGAGGGTCCCGCCGAGAAGCCCGCTGACAGCGCCCCGGGCACGCAGCCCCGCGCCGAGGGCGGGCCCGCCCACGTGGTGGTCTACGCGGACTTCAACTGCGTGCACTGCGCTGCGTTCGAGCAGGAGAACGCCGCGCTGCTGGAGGGCTGGCTGGCCGACGGCAAGGCCACCGTCGAGTACCGGATCGTGGACTTCCTGAGCGCGCCGAACAACCAGAACTTCTCCGCCCGCGCCGCGAACGCGGCCTACTGCGTGGCCGAGCAGGCGCCCGAGCAGTACGACCCGTTCGTGACGGACGTCTTCGGCGCGTACGAGGGCCACGGTGGCAAGGGCCTGTCCGACGACGAGCTCGCCCAGCGCGCCGAGGCCCTCGGCGCGGACGTGTCCGACTGCATGGAGCAGGACACCTACCGCCCCGCGGTCGCCTACACCACCCAGAAGGCTAAGGCCGCCCCGATCCAGGGCACGCCCACCGTGTACGTGGACGGCCAGTGGTGGTCCGGGGAGCAGGCCTTCCAGGAGTGGGCCAGCCCGATCGTCGAGGGCTGACCCCGCCCTCCTTGTACCCTGGAGGGGCGCCGCCGGACTCGGCGGCGCCCCTTCCGCCTCCTTAGCTCAGCTGGCCAGAGCAGCTGCCTTGTAAACAGCAGGTCGCCGGTTCGAATCCGGCAGGGGGCTCCACATCGGACGGCCCCGGGGCGCTCTCGCCCCGGGGCCGTCGTCGTGGAGGCGTCCACCGTGGACGCCCTCACTGCTGTGTCCGGGCTGGGCGGGAGGCCTCCGTCTGCCCGATGGTGCCGTACGCGCCCGGCACCATCGGATGGAGTGCGGGCGACCATCGGACAGAGTTCCCCCGGGGAGGGTTCCTCGACCGGATCGTGACCGTACTGTGATGCCACCGCCGAGCCCCCGGGGACCTCCCGGGCCGGTCACGACCGGCGGGCCTGTCACACCGAGGAGACACGATGCCGTCCACCACCTCCCTCCGCGCCCGCCGCCGCGCCGGCGCCCTGCTGTGCGCCGCAGTCCTCGCCGGCGGCACGCTCGCCGCCACGCCCGCCACCGCCGCTCCCGAGTCGAACGACGGGGCCGGGACCGCAGCCGTCGCCCCGGCGCCGAACCACGGCATGGCCGCGTCCTCGGCCGACCCCAACGCGGACGGCTACGACTCGTTCATCGTCACCTACAAGGAGACCTCCGCGAACAGCACCGGCAAGGGCCGTGCGAACGCGTGGGGCAAGGCCGCCAAGGAGGCCGGCGTCTCGGTGAAGGAGCTGCGCGAGACCGCGCTCGGCTCCCACGTGATCTCCACCGGCAAGAAGCTCACCCAGGACGAGTCCGCGGCGTTCATGGCAGACCTGCGCGCCTCCGGCGCCGTCGACGCCGTCGAGCCGAACGCCATCATGACCGCGGCCGCGCTGTCCCCGGTGGACGCCCTCTACTCCCAGCAGTGGGGCTTCACGGGCGTCAACGGCATGCGCGTGCCCGGTGCCTGGGATGCGACCACCGGCGCCGGCGTCCTCGTCGGCGTGATCGACACCGGTCAGACCGACCACTCCGACCTGAACGCCAACACGGTCCCCGGGTACGACTTCATCTCGAGCTCCACGGTCTCCCGCGACGGCGGCGGCCGCGACGCGAACCCGCGGGACGAAGGCGACTGGTTCCTCGCCGGGGAGTGCGGCCAGCCCCAGGGCTCCGACTCCTCGTGGCACGGCACCCATGTGGCGGGCACCGTCGCGGCCGTGGCCAACACGCAGGGCGTCGTCGGCGTCGCCCCGAACGCCAAGGTCCAGCACGCCCGCGTGCTCGGCAAGTGCGGCGGCTCGCTGGCCGACATCGCGGACGCGATCGTCTGGTCCGCCGGCGGGTCCGTGCCCGGCGTGCCGGCCAACCCGACTCCGGTGGACGTCATCAACATGTCCCTGGGCGGTTCCGGCACGTGCGGCACCACCTACCAGAACGCCATCAACGCGGCCGTGGGCCGCGGCGTCCCCGTGGTGGTGGCCGCCGGCAACGAGAACCGTGACGCCTCCCTGGCCCGTCCGGCCAACTGCCAGAACACGATCACCGTGGCGGCCTCGGACGCGAACGGCAACCGCTCCTCCTTCTCCAACTACGGTGCGTCCGTGGACGTCACCGCCCCGGGCTCGGCGATCGTCTCCACGATCGACACGGGCACCACCACCCCGGTCGGCGAGGGCTACGCGAAGTACAACGGCACCTCGATGGCCACTCCGCACGTGGCGGGCACCGTGGCCCTGATGCTGGCGAAGAACTCCTCCCTGAGCCCGGCCCAGGTGGAGTCCACGCTCAAGACCAACGCCCGTCCGCTGCCGGGCGTGTGCTCCGGTGGCTGCGGCGCCGGCCTGGTGGACGCCACGAAGACCCTGAACGCCCTGGGCGGCGGCGTGACCCCGACCCCCACGCCGACCCCGACGCCGTCCACCGTCCTGGTGAACGGCGGCTTCGAGTCCGGTGCCACCGGCTGGACCGGCACCCCGTCCGACTTCGTCGTGACGGACTCCGCGGCCGCCAAGTCCGGCTCCCGCTACGGCGTCCTCAACGGCTACGGCCGCCGCAACACCGGCACGATCGACCAGCGGGTGACCGTGCCCGCCTCGGGCGCCTCGCTGACCTACAGCGTGCAGGTCGGCACGGACGAGACCACCTCCTTCTCTCAGTACGACACCCTGTCCGTGCAGGTGGTGGACGGCTACTCCGGCACCTCCACCCTGAAGTCACACTCCAACCTGGACCGCGGTCCGTACACCACCCACACGGTCGACCTGTCCCGCTTCGCCGGGAAGACCGTGACCCTGCGCTTCAAGGGCACCGAGGACGACTCGGCCGCCACGGTGTTCCGGATCGACGACGTCTCCGTCATCGCGCGCTGACCATCGTCGCCGGACCGCGATGGATCCGGGCCGCCGTCCCCTCGCGGGGGCGGCGGCCCGACTGCGTCGGCTCCCCCGTGGTCGAGAGAACCCCAGTCGGACCCGGGCGCCGGATTTGCCCGGTGGGGGAGGGTCCGATACAGTTCAGCGAGTCGTCCGGGCCCTCCACAGCCGGGGCGGACCCCGGATCTTTAGCTCAGTTGGTTAGAGCGTTCGCTTCACACGCGAGAGGTCGCTGGTTCGAGTCCAGTAAGATCCACCGCCGCAAGGGCCCTCCTCCGGGAGGGCCCTTGCGCATGTCCGGGAGAGCGGGGAGCGCCTGCCCGGTGAGGCACGAGGCAAGGACACGGTGAGCAGCGTGGACCCACAGACCCCCCGAGACCGTCCCGACGCGCCCGCGGCGGAGCCCGCCCCGCAGGCGGGTCCCCTCCCGGTGCTGCGCCCTGCCGCCGTCCCCTCCGCCCCGCCGGAGGCCGTCGAGGAGACGGCCGACGTGGCCGCGTCCCCGACCCGTGACGAGGGCCCCGAAGAGGTCCTGCCGCCGGTCCTCGCCCCCGCCACCGCGGCGCTGCCCGCCACGCCGGGCTGCGGGCATCCCGCCGGCGCGACCCCGTCCGCGGTGCGGCCGGACGAGGACCCCGACGACGCCGGCCCGTCGCCCGCCCCGGCCCCGGGCCCTGCGGCCGACGCGCCCCTGACCGCGCCGCCGCTGTCCGAGGTCGTGCCCACGTCCGTCCTGGCCCCCGCGGAGGGCGTGGCCCCCACCGCCGAGCAAGCTGCGGAGACGATCCCGGACCTCGTGGTGCCAGAGCCGCTGCTGCCCCACGGGCCCGAAGAGCCGCGGGGGCGCCGTCGTCGCCGCCGGGGGCGGGACCACCACCGGGCGGTGTTCGAGGAGACCCTGCCCACGCAGGCCCTCGTGATGGTGGACCGCCTGCAGGCCTCCCCGTACGGGCGACGCATGCGCTCGACCCTGAGCCGACGGCGGGAGCAGGACGAGCAGGCCCTCGAGGCGCGCACCACCCTGGACTTCGCCCTCAAGCTGGGGGAGACCATGTTCGGGTTCGGGGCGACCTCGCTGGACGTGGAGACCTCGATCATCGTGGTGACGCAGGCCTACGGGATCCACGAGACGGAGGTGGACCTGACCAACCAGGCCATCTCCCTGAACTACGCACCCGACTCGAGCCGCGGCGAGGTGCCCTACACGCTCCAGCGCGTGGTGCGCTCCTACTCCACGAACTACGAGGGGCTCGTGGCGGTGCACCGCCTCGTGGAGGAGATCTCCGACGGGACGGTCGAGCGCGCCGAGGCCCAGCGCCGGCTCGTGGAGATCCGCCGCCGGCCCAAGCCGTACCCGCCGGCCCTGGAGATCCTCATGGCGGGCGTGTTCGTGGCCTGCTTCGTCCCTTTCATCGGCGGCACCTGGCAGGGCGCCCTGCTGGGGATGGCCTCCACGTGGTTCGTGTTCTGGCTGCACACACGGACCATGGCGTTCCTGCCGGAGATCTACTCCGTGATGATCGGCTCGTCGGTGGCCACGGCGGTCGCGTTCGGCGCGTACGCCCTCGAGGTGCCGATCAACCCCGCGCTGATGGTGGCCGGGGGCATCATGATGCTCCTGCCCACGTCCAGGTTCGTCACGGCCGTGCTGGACGCCATCAACGGCTTCCCGGTGACGGCCGCCGGTCGATTCATCTCCACGATGCTCGTCTTCGTGGGCATCATGGCGGGCATCATGGTGGCCGTCGCGGCGGCGGAACTCGCCGGCTTCCCGCGTCTCGACCTGGCCGCGCAGGCCTCCGCCTCCCACCCCGCGCCGCTGCTGCTCGCCCTGGTGCTCGTGGCCACTGCAGCGGACGCCGTCGTCGAGCGATCGGGGTGGCGGACCCTGCTGGCCTCCTGCGGAGTGACCGGCGCGGCGTTCTGCGCCCACACCCTGATCGCGGACCTGGGCGTGGGGCCCACCCTCCAGCCGGCGACCGCGGCCGCCGTCGTCGGGTTCCTGGGGAGGATCGTGGCCCTGCGCGTGGGTGCCCCGCCGATCGTGGTGCTGGTGCCCAGCATCCTGTTCCTGCTCCCGGGCTTCGCGATCTTCCGCGGCCTGTACGAGTTCACCGTGGAGACCACGTCCCCGGTGGCCGGCGTGGCCGGGATCGTCAGCGCGCTCGTGGTGGTGGTGGGCATCGGTGCGGGCGCGGTGTTCGGGGACACCCTCGCCCGGCCCGTGACGGCGCGCCTGGTCGAGCGCCGGAGCGTCGGCCCGGAGGGGCGTCAGCGCTGAACTGGCCCGGCCCTGCCCGGCTCAGTCGGGGATGCGCCAGTCCACGGGCTCGGCGCCGGCGGCCTCGAGCAGGGCGTTGACCCGACTGAACGGGCGCGAGCCGAAGAACCCGCGGCTCGCGCTCAACGGGGAGGGGTGCGGGGACTCGACGACGCCGGCCCCGCCCTCGCGCAGCAGCGGCGCCATGCGCCGCGCGTCGCTGCCCCAGAGCAGGCCGACCAGCGGGGTGCCGCGGGACACGAGGGCCCGCACGGCGGCCTCGGTGACCTCCTCCCACCCGATGCCGCGGTGGCTGCCGCTCGCCCCCGCCCGGACGGTCAGGACGCGGTTCAGCAGCAGGACGCCCTGCCCGGTCCACGCGGTGAGGTCTCCGTGTGCGGCCGGTGGGATGCCGAGGTCGTCGTGCAGCTCGCGGTAGATGTTCGAGAGGGAGCGGGGCAGGGGGCGGACGTGGCGGTCGCACGCGAAGCACATGCCGATCGGGTGTCCCGGCGTGGGGTACGGGTCCTGGCCCAGGACCAGCACCCGAACATCCTCGAACGGCTGCCGGAAGGCCCGCAGCACGTGCTCGGGCGCGGGAAGGACCTGCTCCCCGGCCGCGCGGCGCGCGATCAGCTCCGCCCCGATCCGCTCAAGGGAGCCGGAGGAGTCGGCCAGTGCCGTGGCCCAGCCCGGGTCCAGGGGTGCGATCAGGTCCATGCGCCCGAGCGTAGTGGGCGGCCGCCCGCGCCTGCGCAGTAGAGTGGCCGTCATGCTTCCGTCCGCCGTCCCCGACCCCGGTCAGGGACGCGCCGCCGGACTCACGGACCTCGAGCGGGCGGTCCTGGACCTGGAGTCGCTGACCTGGCGCCACGCCGGGGCCAAGGAGCACGAGATCCGCGAACGCCTCGGCGTCAGCCCGACCGCCTACTATCAGATGTTGAACGGACTGCTGGACCGGGAGGCCGCACTGGCCTACCGCCCGCTGCTCGTGACCCGGCTGCTGCGCTCGCGCGGCACCCGCAGCCGGGCCCGGCGCGGCCCGGCACCGGACCCGCCCGCCTCACCCCCGTCCCCGCAGGAGTACTAGACCGATGGCCTACCCCGCCGACCGCTTCGACGACGTCCCCGAGTACACCGATCAGCACGGCGCTCACCGGGAGGCGTTCGCCGCCGGGGCCGCGGGCGCCACCGCCGCCGGCGGAGGCGGGGTCCTGAAGTGGCTGCTGGCCGCCGCGGCCGCGCTCCTGCTGCTGGGCCTGTTCCTCGGCCTGGTCCTGCCGCGCCTGACCGGCGGCGGCGACGAGCCGGTGGCCGGCGGGGACGCCTCCACCTCCGGGGCCGTCTCCCCGGCCTCCTCGCCGGCGACTCAGTCGGGCGCCGCCCCGGCGCCCTCGTCCTCCGCGGATCCGACCGCCTCGTCCTCCGCGGATCCGACCGCCTCGTCCTCCGCGGATCCGACCGCCTCGTCCTCCGCGGATCCGACCGCCTCGTCCGCTCCGGCGGCACCGTCCTCCGCCGACCCGGCGCAGGCCTCGCAGGACGCCGAGCGCTCCCGGTCCGCCGCCGAGTCCGCCGCGGCCGCGTCTTCCCGTGCCGCCGCCTCCCGCTCCGCCGAGGAGGCCGCCCAAGCCGCCGCCGAGGCCGCCCGGGCCGCCGAGGCGTCGCGCTCGGCTGAGGCCGAGGCGTCCCGGTCCATCGTGGCCGAGGCCTCCCGTTCGGCTGCCGCGGATGCGTCGCGCTCCGCGGCCGCGGAGGCCTCCCGTTCGGCCGCCGCGGAGGCGTCGCGCTCCGCGGCCGCCCAGGCCGAGGCGTCCCGCTCGGCCGCCGCCCAGGCGGAGGCCTCCCGCTCCGCCGCGGCCGCCGCCGCCGCCGCCAAGCAGAACCCCGTGATCGTGTACAACGCCACGCGCATCAACGACCTGGCGGCCTCGTACGCCACGCGTCTGAGGACCGACGGCTTCACCCAGGTGGACGCCCGCAACTGGCGCGGCCGCGGCGTGACCGCCGATGTCGTCCTGTACAACTCGCCCGAGCACCGCGCCACGGCCGAGGCCGTGGGCCGCGAGCTCGGCTTCCCCGTGGAGCGCGTGCCCAACCTGCAGGTGAACGGCGTCGCCGTCGTCGTCTTCGGCTGATCCCGCACCGGCTCCAGCGGCCCCCGTCCGCCCTCCACGAGGAGGCGCGGCGGGGGCCGTCCGCCGTCTGCGGAACCGGACCGCCCCGCCTCGGGAGGGCTTTGCACTCTCCCGGGTCGAGTGCTCATAATGGGCTTAGCACTCCGACGGTGCGACTGCCAGCCGTACCCCTGGCAGGCGTACCGGGCCGGAGGACCTGCTCCATCGGTGAGGCCCTGCGGGGCCGTCCGTCGCGGGCACCGCCGCGGGTCAGGCACTGCAAGGAAGCCCCCGTCCAGAAAGGACTGCACCATGGCCAAGACCATCGCATTCGACGAAGAGGCCCGCCGCGGCCTGGAGAAGGGCCTGAACACCCTGGCGGACGCCGTCAAGGTGACCCTGGGCCCGCGCGGCCGCAACGTCGTGCTGGAGAAGAAGTGGGGCGCCCCCACGATCACCAACGACGGCGTCTCCATCGCCAAGGAGATCGAGCTCGAGGACCCGTACGAGAAGATCGGCGCGGAGCTCGTCAAGGAGGTCGCCAAGAAGACCGACGACGTCGCCGGCGACGGCACCACCACCGCCACCGTGCTGGCCCAGGCGCTCGTCAAGGAGGGCCTGCGCAACGTGGCCGCCGGCGCCGACCCGATGGCGCTCAAGCGCGGCATCGAGAAGGCCGTCGAGGCCGTGACCGGCGAGCTGCTGGGCGCCGCGCGCGAGATCGAGACCAAGGAGCAGATCGCCGCCACCGCGTCGATCTCCGCCGCCGACAAGCAGATCGGCTCCCTCATCGCCGAGGCCCTGGACAAGGTCGGCAAGGAGGGCGTCATCACCGTCGAGGAGTCGAACACCTTCGGCCTCGAGCTCGAGCTCACGGAGGGCATGCGCTTCGACAAGGGCTACATCTCCGGCTACTTCGTCACCGACGCCGACCGCCAGGAGACCGTCCTCGAGGACCCGTACATCCTGATCGTGAACTCCAAGATCTCCACCGTGAAGGACATGGTGGCGGTGCTGGAGAAGGTCATGCAGTCCGGCAAGCCGCTGCTGATCATCGCCGAAGACGTCGAGGGCGAGGCCCTGGCCACCCTTGTGGTCAACAAGATCCGCGGCACCTTCAAGTCCGTGGCCGTGAAGGCCCCGGGCTTCGGCGACCGCCGGAAGGCCATGCTCGCCGACATCGCGATCCTCACCGGCGGCCAGGTCATCTCCTCCGAGGTGGGCCTCTCCCTCGAGACCGCCACCCTGGACATGCTGGGCACCGCGCGCAAGGTGGTCATCACCAAGGACGAGACCACCATCGTCGAGGGTGCCGGCGACGCCGACCAGATCGCCGGTCGCGTGGCCCAGATCCGCTCCGAGATCGAGAACACCGACTCGGACTACGACCGCGAGAAGCTGCAGGAGCGCCTCGCCAAGCTGGCCGGCGGCGTCGCCGTCATCAAGGCCGGCGCGGCCACCGAGGTCGAGCTCAAGGAGCGCAAGCACCGCATCGAGGACGCCGTCCGCAACGCCAAGGCCGCCGTGGAGGAGGGCATCGTCGCCGGCGGCGGCGTGGCCCTCATCCAGGCCGGCGCCAAGGCGTTCGACGGCCTGTCCCTCGAGGGCGACGAGGCCACCGGTGCGAACATCGTGAAGGTCGCCATCGAGGCCCCGCTGAAGCAGATCGCCTTCAACGCCGGCATGGAGCCGGGTGTCGTGGCCGACAAGGTCAAGACCCTCCAGGACGGCCACGGCCTCAACGCCGCCACCGGCGAGTACGAGGACCTTCTGGCCGCGGGCATCAACGACCCGGTGAAGGTCACCCGCTCGGCGCTGCAGAACGCCGCGTCCATCGCGGGCCTGTTCCTCACCACCGAGGCCGTCGTGGCCGACAAGCCGGAGAAGAACCCGGCCGGCGGCGCCGAGGGCATGGACCCGATGGGCGGCATGGGCGGCATGATGTGATCATCCGCTGAGTCAGCCCGGATCCGTCCGGGCGCCCAGCACGCGAGGCCCGTCTCCCCTGCGGGGGAGGCGGGCCTCGCCGCGTCCGGAGGCGGTGGATAGGGCGCGGCGGCGCGTTTTCGAACGCGGAACAGGGCCTATTCGACGCTCGAAAGACCTGAAAGGCCCGATTTCGCGTTCGAAAGTGCGGGGGCGCGGGCGGGGCGGTCAGGCGCGGAGCGCGGCGAGCTCCCGGGTGAGGTTCTCCCGCGCCGTGGCCTCCCAGCGCGCCCGGCCGGCGGCGGTGGCGTACAGGTGGTCCGCTGCCATGAGCCCTTCCAGGACACGCGCCCGGCCGGTCCGCCACTGCTCCTGCGTGACATGGGCGAAGTCGGCGCGGACCGCGCGGACGTAGGCGTCATAGGCCTGGGCGCCGCGGCCCAGCACCTCGAGGTCCGCGTCGCTGAGCACCGCCCCGGCAGCGTCCCCAGGCGCGGGGCGGTGGTCCGCAGTCAGGCGCACCAGGCGCCCCGCCTCGGCGACGACGTCGGCCGGCACCGCCAGCGCGGGCGTGGCCAGCATGCGCTCGGCCAGACGGGCGGAGTCCTCCTCGTCCTGCCCCGCGGGCCGGGCGGGATCGGCGCCGTAGACCGCGTCGTGGAACCACGCCGCCAGGCGCACGGCGCGCGGCCGGGGCCCCAGGTCCTGGCCGGCGCTCTCCAGCAGGTCCACCGCCTCCAGAACCGCGAGCAGGTGGTCGGGGGAGTGGTAGTGGCGGTGCGGCTCGGACCAGCGCCCCAGCAGGTCCCGGCCGGCCGCCATCACGGCGTCCGCCTGGGCGGGCAGCCCGGCGAACACGGCCTGCCAGCGGCGCGTCAGCACCGCGTCCCGGCGCGCGGGACGCCGCCGGGCCGGGGTGCGCAGTCCCGAGCCCAGGAGGCGACGCACGAGCTCTCGCCCGCTCACGGGCTCCGCGCCGGCGGCCACGAGCTCGGCGTGCCGGTGGGCGGGCACGTCGTAGTGGTCAAGATCGAAGGCCCGCGGGGAGAGGCTCGCGTCCCGTGCGAAGGCGTGCAGCTCCTCGAAGCTGGAGTCGGAGACGAGATGGGAGAAGACCGTCCCATGGGCGGGCCATGCGGGAGGGTCGATCAGGACGGCCATGCGCCCACCCTACGGGGGTGGCCGCACGCGCACCCCGCCGACCGGATGGACGACGGGGCGCGGCGCGCCGCCCGGCTCAGAACCGGAACATGGCGGCGTTCGCGGCCTCGGTCTCGCTGTACTGGGTGGCGGCCAGGTCCATGGCGCGGCGGATGCTCGCGAGCGACTCCTCCACCTTCAGCTGGGTGGCGCGCCACTCGGTGAGCACGCCCTGGAAGTTGGCGGAGGCCTGTCCGCGCCACGTGTCCTGCAGCTGGCGCAGGTGGGCCTCCATGGTGTTCACCTCCGTCTGCAGGCGGGCGATGGAGCCCTCCACGGCGCCGCTCTTGGCGCGCAGGTCCTCGACGTCGATCTGGACGATGGTCATGGTGTTCCCCCTCGGTCGGGCGCCGGTGGGCCGGCGTCGGATGTGCGGCGGGCGCCGCTGACCGTCACGCTACGGGCGGCGCCCGCCGGACCGGCCGGGCCGATGACCCGCCGGTGGATCAGCGGGCGTCGTCCGTGCCCTGTGCAGGAGCGGTCCGGCCCGGCCCGTCGCCGGAGGGGGCGGCCCGGCTGCCGGAGCTCCCGTCCCCGCGGTCATCCCGAGACGCGGGGCCCTCCCCGGGCGCGGTGCCGGCCGCGCCACGACGCGCCGCGGAGGCCCGGCGGAACATCTCGCCGGCGCGGGCGAGCCGGCCCCACTGGGCGATCTCGGCGGACGCACCGCGGCCGTGGGCGCCGTCGTCGGGATCCCCCGCGGAGCCGCCCCCGGCCGGCATCCCCTCGGCGTCCTCGATCCCCTCGTCGTCATCCTCCTCGAGCGGGGCCCAGGGGAGGGCCACGGAGAAGGTGGCGCCGCCGCCCTCCGTCTCCAGCAGCCGGACCGACCCGCCGTGCTGGGCTACGATCGCGGCGACGATGGCCAGCCCCAGGCCCGTGCCCCCGGTCTCCCGGTGGCGGGAGGCGTCCGCGCGGTAGAAGCGTTCGAAGATGCGTTCGGCGTCCTCCGCGGAGACCCCCTCGCCGTGGTCCCGCACCTCGATCACGGACTGGCGGCTGGCGGCCGCGTCCGTGCCCGTCAGGAGGTCACGGGTGCCCACGGCCACCTCGATCGGGCTGCCCTCCGGGGTGTAGCGCAGGGCGTTGGTCACGAGGTTGACCACCACCTGGCGGAGGCGGTTCTCGTCCCCCATCAGGGGCGCCGAGCCGGCCGGTCCGCCGTCGAGGCCGGCCAGCGTCACCCTGCGCTCCGGCGCGTTGACGGAGGCGTCCATCATGGCGTCCATCCCCAGCACCAGCAGGTCCACGGGCGCATGGTCCAGGGGGCGCTGCTCGTCCAGGCGGGCGAGCGTCAGCAGGTCCTCCACGAGGCGGTGCATGCGCCCGGCCTCCGACTCGATCCGCCCCATCGCGGCGGCCACGTCCTCCGGCTCGGTGATCCCGCCGTGCCGGTACAGCTCGGAGAAGCCGCGGATCGTGACCAGCGGGGTGCGCAGCTCGTGCGAGGCATCCTGCACGAACCGGCGCATCTTGTCCTCGGAGGCCTCCTTGTCCCGGAACGCGGACTCGATGTGCGCGAGCATCGCGTTGATGGAGCGGGAGAGCCGCCCCACCTCGGTGCTCGGCGGGCCGGAGGCCACGCGCTGGGTGAGGTCGCCGGCCGCGATCTTCGCCGTGGTCCGCTCCACGCGGTCCAGGGTGCGGAAGGCCCGCTCCACCAGCAGGTTCGCGACGACGACGGACATGGCCGTGCCGATCAGCCCGATGCTCACCACGAGCGTCACGACGCGGCTCACGGAGGTGGTGACGCTGTGCAGGGGCAGCGCGATGGCCATGGAGCCCTCGCCGCTGCGCAGGCGGTAGAGCTGCACGCGCCAGCCGTCGGAGCCGGGCTGCGTGCCGGGGACCTCGAACGAGCCGGACCCGACCGCGTCCACCTCGGCGGTGGTCATGGCGGCCAGGGCCGGGCCGTCCGCGCCGGGCAGCAGGGGCGTGCTCACCACGGGGTCGCCCCGGGTGTCCCACACCACGCCATAGAAGCGCAGGATGGAGTGCTGGGGGGAGTAGTACCCGCCCGTCTGGGCCATGGAGGTGAGGTACACGGAGACCGCGTCCTTGTTGGTCTCCATGTCCTCGTCCAGCTGGCGGACCAGCTCGGTGCGGAAGAGGACCGCGGTGACCAGGGCGATGACGGCCACGAGGATCATCATCAGCGCCGTGATCATCACCACGAGCTTGGTGCGCAGCGGACGGGCGCCCCACCACGTCCGCCACCAGATGCGCGGGTGGCGGACCCGGTCCGCCGCCCGGCGCAGGCCCTCCTCCACGTCAGCGCTTGTCGTTGGTCCGGAGCAGGTAGCCCACGCCGCGCTTGGTGTGGATCATCTTGTCCCGGCCGCCGACGTCGATCTTGCGCCGCAGATAGGAGATGTAGGACTCCACGATCGAGGCGTCCCCGTTGAAGTCGTACTCCCAGACGTGGTCCAGGATCTGGGCCTTGGAGAGCACCCGGTTCGGGTTCATCATCAGATAGCGCAGCAGCTTGAACTCCGTGGGGGACAGCTCCACGACCTCCCCGCCGCGGCGGACCTCATGCGCATCGTCGTCCAGTTCGAGGTCGTCCACGCGCAGCACCGCGGAGTCGTCCTCGAGCGACGCCGTGCGGCGCAGCACGGCGCGGATGCGCGCCACCACCTCGTCGAGGGAGAAGGGCTTGGTGACGTAGTCGTCCCCGCCCACGGTCAGGCCGGTGACCTTGTCCTCGGTGCCGTCCCGCGCAGTCAGGAACACCACCGGGAAGTGGCGCCCGGCGGCGCGCAGCCGGCGGGTGACGGTGAAGCCGTCCATGTCCGGGAGCATGACGTCCAGGACGGCGAGGTCGGGCTGGAACTCCTCCGCGGCCTCGAGTGCCTGGCGGCCGTCCGCGGCCGCGCGGACCTCGAATCCGGCGAAGCGCAGGGAGGTGGAGAGGAGCTCACGGATGTTGGGCTCGTCGTCCACCACGAGGAGCCGGGCTTCGGGGTTCTGGGACTGCATGCCCCCCAGTGTGGTCGGCAGGCCTGGGAGTCTGCTGAACATGTCCTGACAGGGTGGGCAGGGTGGGCGGGGCGGGGAGGGGTCAGGTCCGGGAGCGTCGGACGGCGGAGACCACCACGAACAGGACCATCAGCGTGAAGCCCAGCGGCAGGCCGAAGAGGCTGAGCCCGTAGAGGACCGGCAGGAAGGCCGGCGTCGCGTCGAGGAAGTAGGACGCCAGCGCCCCGACCAACGCGAGACCGGAGACCGCCGTGACCGTCACGCCCACCGCCAGCAGCATCCGCAGGACGGCACGGGGGGCACGGTCGCTGCGCGGGCCCCGGGCACCATCGGAGGCGGGGCGGGACGGCGGGGCGGGCTGAGGGGAGGACACCGTCCCACTGTAGTGCGGCTATCCTGGAGGATCAGTGACTCTCGTCCCCCGCCGCCCGCAGCGAGGAGAGCGGCCGACGGTCCCACCGATGCCGCGGCGCAGGACCGCACCGGTGCGAGGACCCGGCCGCCCCGCGACCGAACGGCGTGCGGCGCACGCGCGGACTGCCCGCGCCCGCGCCCCGGGACGCTCCGACCGACGAAGGCAGGTGCCCAGATGCCCACGGGCCGCATCAAGTTCTACGACTCCGACAAGGGGTTCGGCTTCGCCCACACCGACGACGGCGAGGAGGTGCACATCCCCTCCTCCGCGCTCCCCGCCGGCCTGACCGAGCTGCGCTCGGGCACCCGCGTCCAGCTCGGCGTCGCCGAAGGCCGCCGTGGCAAGCAGGCCCTGTCCGTGCAGGTCCTCGAGGACGGCCCGTCCGTGGTGCGCAACCACCGGCCGTCACCGGACCGCATGGCGGAGATCATGGAGGACCTCATCAAGGTCCTGGACCAGACCTCGAACGCCCTGCGCCGCGGCCGCTACCCGCAGCGGGCCCAGGCCGAGAAGGTCGCCGCCGTGCTGCGCCGCGTGGCCGACGACCTGGAGGCGTGAGGCCATGACCTCCCGTGATCCGGAGATCGCCTCGGACGAGACCTTCGCCCCCGACGTGTCCGAGGGCACCGCAGTCGTGGACGGCGCAGCAGCGGCTCCTGCCGCCCCGCCTCGGCGTCGCCGCGCCCCGAAGCGGGACGAGGTCCTCGCCGCGGCCGTGGCCGAGGCCCGTGCCGGCCTGGCCGGGCTGGCGGCCGACGACCAGGTGGGGGAGCACCTCGGTGCCACCGCGGACGACGACCGCCTGATGACGCACCGCTTCGCCTCCGCCCTGCCGGGCTACACCGGGTGGGTCTGGTACTCCACCGTCGCGCGCGCCCCGCGCAGCCGGCACGTGACCGTGTGCGAGACGGGCCTGGAGGCGGGGGAGGGCGCCGTCGTCGCCCCGCCCTGGGTGCCCTACGCGGAGCGCGTCAGCGCTGAGGAGCGCGAGCGCCTGGCCGCGGTGGCCGAGGGCCGTGTCCCCGACCAGGACTGACCACGACGGCGGGGCGGGCCGGTGCGTGCCGACCCGCCCCGCCCGTGCGCCGGGCTCAGCCCAGGCGCTCCACCACGTGGTCGATGCAGGCCAGCAGTGCGGTGACGTCCTCCGGGTCGATCGCGGCGAAGGTCGCGATCCGCAGCTGGTTCCGACCGAGCTTGCGGTACGGCTCCACGTCCACCACGCCGTTGGCCCGCAGTGCTTGCGCCACGGCGGCGGCGTCCACGGACTCGGCGAAGTCCACGGTGCAGATCACGGCGGAGCGGTCGGCGGGATCCGCGACGTAGGGCGTGGCCACCTCGGACGCCTCGGCCCACGCGTACACGCGGGAGGAGGATTCTGCGGCGCGGCCGGTGGTGAACTCCAGTCCGCCGTGGCCGTTCATCCAGCGCAGCTGGGCGTCCAGCATCACGAGCGTGGCCAGGGCCGGGGTGTTGTAGGTCTGGTCCTTGAGGGAGTTCTCCACCGCGATGGACAGGTCCAGGAACTCGGGGATCCAGCGGCCGGACTCCTTGATCTCGGCCACGCGGGCGAGCGCCCGGGGGGAGAACAGGGCGAGCCACAGGCCGCCGTCGGAGGCGAAGTTCTTCTGCGGGGCGAAGTAGTAGACGTCCGCCTGGGACACGTCCACGGGCAGGCCGCCGGCGGCGGAGGTCGCGTCCACCACCACGAGCGCGTCGTCGGCGATCCCCGCGGGACGCTCCACGGGCGCCGCCACGCCGGTGGACGTCTCGTTGTGCGGCCACGCGTACACGTCGACGCCGTCCGCGGCCTCCGGATGCGGGCGCGTGCCCGGTGCGGACTCGCGGATGTCCGAGGCCTCCAGGAAGGGGGCGCGGTCCGTGGCGCGCGCGAACTTGGAGCCGAACTCGCCGAAGCTCAGGTGCTGCGCCCTCGAGCGCACCAAGGAGAACGCGGCGGCGTCCCAGAAGGCCGTGGATCCGCCGACGCCGAGGACCACCTCGTAGCCCTCCGGTGCGGAGAACAGCTCGGCCACGCCCGCGCGCACGGAGGCGACGAGGTCCTTGACGGGCTTCTGGCGGTGCGAAGTGCCGAGCAGGCCGGCGGCGTCCTGCAGGGCCTGGAGCTGCTCGGGCCGGACCTTGGAGGGGCCGGCGCCGAAGCGGCCGTCTTGCGGCAGCAGGTCCTGCGGGATCGTGATCTGGTCGGGGGAGGGCATGGGGTGCTCCTGACACATCGGGGACGGGCGGTCCCATCCTCCCGCTCCGGCGCCCCCCGCCGCGAACGTGACCGACCCCCTGGCTAGGATGTCCGGCATGAGCGCTCTGAAGGAGGCCGCAGCATGACGGACCTGATCGACACCACCGAGATGTACCTGCGGACCATCCTCGAGCTCGAAGAGGAGGGGATCACGCCGCTGCGCGCGCGGATCGTGGAGCGCCTGGAGCACTCCGGTCCCACCGTGTCCCAGACCGTGGCGCGCATGGAGCGCGACGGCCTGGTGCACGTCGGACCGGACCGCCGGCTGGACCTGACCTCGCAGGGCCGCGAGCACGCCGTGGCGGTGCTGCGCAAGCACCGCCTCGCCGAGCGCCTGCTTGCGGACGTGATCGGCCTGGACTGGGCCTACGTCCACGACGAGGCCTGCCGCTGGGAGCACGTGATGAGCGACCAGGTGGAGCGCCGGCTCCTCGAGATCCTGGAGAACCCCACCGAGACCCCCTACGGCACCCCCATCCCGCCGCGCCCCGAGGTCCGCTCCGCGGACGAGTGGAGCCGGGACATGGGACTGCCCGGACAGGTGCTCGCCGTCGTCGAGCCCGGCCGCTGGCGCGTGCGCAGCCTGGCCGAGGGTGTGCAGGCGGACCCCGAGCTGCTGGCCGAGCTCGGCCGCGCCGGGATCGTGCCGGGGGCCGAGGTGCAGGTCCAGCCCGCACTCGAATCCGGCTACGTGCGCGTGCAGGCGGAGGGCGGCGGGGACGGCGCCCTCGAGCTCGCCGAGGGGACCGCCCGCCACGTGTGGGTCGAGCAGCCCTGACCGCGCCCCGGGAGACCGGGGCGTGACGGGCGGGTGAGCCCGCGGTGACGGGGCGGCGACATCCCAGTGCGCCGGGGTGCGGACACGCCGCGGGCGGGCGGTCCTCGTCCTACCGTGGGGCGGAGCAGCCCTACCCCACACCCCGCGAGGCCCGCCATGCGCACACTCGTCCTGAACGCCGGCTACGAACCCGTCTCGGTGGTCTCCGACCGCCGGGCGCTGCTGCTTGTGGCGGCGGGGAAGGCCAGCGTCCTCGAGGACGGCGGGGACCCGGTGATGAGTCCCGGCCGGGAATGGGGCCGGCCCCTCGTGATCCTCCTCCACCGCTACATCCGGGTGCCCGCCATCCGCCCGCTGGGCGCCACCCGCGCCGGAGTGCTGCGCCGCGACGGCCACCGCTGCGCCTACTGCGGAGCGCACGCCACCACGGTGGACCACGTGCACCCGCGCTCCCGCGGCGGCCAGGACACGTGGGAGAACCTGGTGGCCTGCTGCCTGCGCTGCAACGGGGCCAAGGCGGACCGCTCCCTCGAGGCCCTCGGCTGGCGGCTGCGCGTGACCCCCGCCCGGCCGCGCGGCGTCCAGTGGCGCCTGCGCGGCCTGGAGCGCCCCGCCCCGGCCTGGGAGGGCTGGCTGCAGCTGGCGGCGTGAGCGCCGCCGCCGGCCGGGCCGGTCGTCGTCGGGTCCCGCCCCCGCCTGCCACCCCTGTGCCCGGGGCGAACTCCGCCGCCACGTGGCCCGCGCGTCGTTAGCCTGGACCAGCCGTGCGCCCGGGATCCGCCCGCGCACCGCGGAGTCGGAGAGGTCGGTGGGCCCATGAGCATGGAGTCGGCGGCGCGTGTGTCCATGATGCGGATGCAGCACGGCACGGACGGCACGTCCGGGCAGTCCCTCGCCCCCGGGACCGTGCGGCGGACGGTGGCGTTCGCGGGGCAGTACCGGGCGCGGCTGGTCGTGTTCGTGATCGCCTCCGTGGTGGGGGCGGTGCTCGGGGTGGCGTCGCCGGTGCTGGCCGGTGACGTGGTCAACGCGATCACGGGCAGCCGGGACTCCGGGCTGATCGTGCGGCTGGCCCTGCTGATCGCCCTGGTGGCCGTGGCGGACGCCGTGGTGGGCGTGTTCACCAAGTGGCTGTCCGCCGGGCTCGGCGAGCGCGTCATCTACGACCTGCGCACGCGCGTGTTCGACCACGTCCAGCGCATGCCCGTGGCGTTCTTCCAGCGCACGCGGACCGGTGCCCTGGTGTCCCGTCTGAACAACGACGTGATCGGTGCCCAGTCGGCGATCTCCCGGACGCTCTCCGGAGTGGTGGCCAACGTCGTCTCCCTCGCGCTCACCCTCGGCGTCATGCTGGCCACGAGCTGGCAGATCACCCTGCTCGCGCTCGTCCTCCTGCCGCTGTTCCTGATCCCCGCCCGCTGGGTCGGCGGACGCCTGGCCGGGCTCTCCCGGGAGCGGGCCGGGCACAACGCCGCCATGGGGGACCAGATGACGGAGCGGTTCTCCGCCCCGGGGGCCACCCTCATCAAGCTCTTCGGCGAGCCGGGTGCCGAGTCCGCCGAGTTCGCCCGGCGCGCGGACCGCGTGCGCGCCACCGGTGTGGACATCTCCGTGCGCCAGGCCGTGTTCACCACCCTGCTCACCCTGGTCTCGGCGCTCGCGCTCGCGGCCGTGTACGGGGTGGGCGGCCTGCAGGCGATCGCGGGCACGCTGGACGCGGGCGACGTCGTCACCATGGCCCTGCTGCTGACGCGCCTCTACGCGCCGCTCACCTCCCTGGCCAACGCCCGCGTGGAGATCATGAGCGCGCTGGTGTCCTTCGAGCGGGTGTTCGAGGTCCTGGACCTCGAACCCCTCATCCAGGAGGCGGCCGTGCCGACGCCCGTGCCCGCCGGACCGCTGTCCGTGCGGCTGCGGGACGTGCGGTTCGCCTACCCCACCGCGCAGGAGGTGTCCCTGGCCTCGCTCGAGGAGGTGGCCGTGCTGGACACTCGCGGCGGCGAGGAGGTGCTGCACGGGATCGACGTGGAGATCCCCGCCGGGCGGACGGTGGCCCTCGTCGGCTCGTCCGGGGCGGGGAAGTCCACCGTCGCCTCCCTCGTCACGCGGCTGTACGACGTCAGCTCCGGCGTGGTGGAGATCGGCGGCGTGGACGTGCGTCGGATGGCGTTCGCGGACCTGCAGGACGCCGTCGGCATGGTGACCCAGGACGGGCACCTGTTCCACGACACCGTGCGCGGGAACCTCCTGCTGGCCCGGCCGGACGCGTCCGAGGCCGAGGTGTGGGACGCCGTGGAGCGGGCGCGGCTGCGCGGTGTGGTGGAGGCCCTGCCGGACGGGCTGGACACCGTGGTGGGGGAGCGCGGCTACCGCCTCTCCGGCGGTGAGCGCCAGCGCATGACCATCGCACGCCTGCTGCTGGCGGCCCCGCGTGTCGTGGTGCTGGACGAGGCGACCGCCGCCCTGGACTCCACCAACGAGCGCGCCATCCAGGAGGCGCTGGGGGAGGCCCTGGCCGGGCGGACCGCCGTGGTGATCGCGCACCGGCTCTCCACGGTGCGGGACGCGGACGAGATCCTGGTGCTCGAGGGCGGACGGATCGTGGAGCGCGGCACCCACGCCGAGCTGCTGTCCGCCGACGGGCGGTACGCGGAGCTGTACACCACGCAGTTCGCCGACCAGGGGTGAGCGCAGGGATGTTCACGGGACACGACTGTTCATGTCATCTGAACGTTCAGATAGCATGAACGCGTGCGCTGGATAGCCCCGGGCCCGGAGGAGACCGCTCCCTACGCGCGCGCACTGGCCGGTGTGGACGTCGTCCCCGACGCTGCCGGAGAGACGGTCCTTCTCCCCACTGGTCAACGGCGGCGGCTCGCGCTCTGGGGGGATGTGGATGCCGTGGACCCCCGTCGGGAGTCATCGAGTGTGCTCGAGGCACTGGAGATCGTGCCCGTGACGGAGGGTGACCTTCTCCTGCTCCCCGTCGTCGACGCCGCCCTCGGGCGCCGTCTGCGGGACCGTGGCGTGGCCTATGTGGACCGCCACGGTAACGCTGACATCCGAGCTCCCGGCCTCCTCATCCATGTCGAGGGGCGACGCCGCGCCACGGCGGCTCGAAGGTCCGATGTCCACGGGGGGTATGGCGGTCGGATCAGCACGCCATCGGGTCTCAGGGTGGTCTTCGCTCTGCTGTGCGTTCCGGATCTGCGTCAGTCGCCCGTGCGTGACGTCGCCAGAGCCGCCGCGGTCTCTGTCGGCTCGGCCCAGCAGAGCCTTCACGCTCTCCGTCAGCAGGATTACCTGGTCCCGGCGGGTCGTCCGCAACGCGCGCTCGGCCGGCGAGGTGACCTCATACGCCTCTGGGCATTGGGGTATCGAGAAAGGCTCGTGGGGACGTTGGCGACGAGGTTCGTCACTGCCCCGACACCGCCCTTGCTGCTGGCGGAGACCTTGATGGAGCGCACGGACGCCACCCTGGCCGGCGACGCCGTGGCGCCGACCGTGCGGAACGGGACCGGCGTGGTCGTGTTCGACCGTCCGCCGTGGGCTGACGTGGTCAGGGTCGGTCGACTGCGCACAGCGGCGGAGGCCACCGACATGGTCCTGCGCGAGCGGTTCTGGGACGAGAGCCTCCTCATGGTCGGTCCGACGGCACCTCCGCTGCTGACAGCGGCGGAACTCCTCTGCACTGTGGACCCTCGACTGCGTGAGGCGGGGGAGCAGGTGCTGGATGAGGAGGCCCGCCGTGGGTGATCCCTTCGCGGACATCGCCTCCGTGCTTCGCGCGGTCTCCCATCGTGTGGGGTCCGAGATCATGGTGATCGGCGCCCATGCTCGCGATGCGGTGCTCGCGCAGCTCGGAGCGCAGCCGGGGCGACAGACTGAGGACGTCGATGTGGTCGTCGGCATCCCGGCTGGCACGTCGTACAGGGATGTGGTCCACGCACTGGGGACTCCTGTCAATGAGAAGGGGTACACCTTCACGGTCGAAGGCATGCCGGTGGACGTGCTCCCGTCCATCGACGTCCCGGAGGAAGCAGCTCGTTTCTCGCCTGCGCGTGACATCGTGCTGGATGTGCGCGGCCAAGCAGAGGCGTACGCGTCCGCCATGCGGGTCGAGGTGGCGCATGACTGCGTGGTGCGCGTGCCCACGGCTGAGGCGCTGGCCCTGCTCAAGGTCATCGCATGGAACGTCCGCCGTGGTCAGACTTCCAAGGATGCGAAGGACCTGCGCGCACTCCTGGGCGCGATGGTGGAGCGACGGCTCGAGTCCGACGCCCTGCTGCATGACATGGGGCTGTCCGGCCCCCCTCCGCGTCTGGGACCTGCGCCTCGCAGCGCTCCGGTTGGGACTTGAGGGCCGCTGACATGGTGCCCCAGGCCGGAATCGAACCGACGGCCTACCCTTTAGGAGAGGGTCGCTCTATCCAACTGAGCTACTGGGGCGCAGGACACGTGCGCCGCGGCGCATCCGGTCCGGTGGGTGAGTCTAGCCGAGGCACTCAGCGGCGGGCCCGCGTCCCGCGGCCGCCGCGCCAGAGCATCACCGCGACGGCGACCGCGATCACCGCCAGCAGGACCCAGCGGATCAGGGTGAGCGCCGCGGCCAGGCCGGCTCCGGCACCGCCCGCGGCGATCGCCTGCTCGATGGCGAGGCCCTCCCAGACGTCCACGACGGCGAACACCACGCCCAGCGCCAGCGCGCCCCACTTCGCGGCGGCCGGGCGCAGGCGCCAGGCGCCCACCACGGCCACCGTCAGCGCCACGGCCACCGCGAAGATCACCCCGGCGGTCTTGTGCACCCAGTTGAGCTGACCCCGGGCGGCCTCGTCCATGACGCCGGAGAGGGCGACCACGTGGTCCTGTCCGTAGCGCAGCATCGAGTCGGGCATCGCCAGCCCGCCGGTGAGCTGGGTCATCTGCTGCAGGACGAGCAGGTGGTAGTAGGCGCCGATGAACAGGGTGGTGCCGATCAGCGCGATCACGAGCATCGCGGGGCTGCCCTCCTGCGCGGCGGCCGTCGCCAGGTCCTCGCGGGGAGACACGTCCCGCAGCGTGGCGCGGTCGTGCGCGGGGGCCGCCGTCGAGCCGGCGGAGGGGCCGGACTGCGGGCGGCGGTGCTTGCTGGTCTTCTTCTTGGCCACGTCGGACTCCTGGGGCGGGGCGAGGATCGGCCCCATCCTCCCAGGCGGGGGCGGCGTCGGGGGAATCGGCCCGCTGCCGTGTCCGGACCCGCGCCTAGACTGGCCGGGCCATGGCTGACCTCTTCTCCTCCCTCGGACGCGACTCCCTCGTCGCCGCCCGGACCCGCCCCGCGGATCCGGAGACGGCCCTGCCCGGCCTCGTGCCGCCCTCGGTGACGCGCGCGGCCGCGGACCCGGAGGCACCCCGCTGGGGGGAGGGCGACGCGGCGCCTGCGCCGGGGCGGCTCACCCCCGCTGGGCTCGTCGAGGGGCTCAACCCCCAGCAGGCGGCGGCCGTGCAGCACACGGGCTCGCCACTGTTGATCGTGGCCGGCGCCGGCTCCGGCAAGACCCGCGTCCTGACCCACCGGATCGCGTGGCTGCTGGCCACGGGGCGGGCCCGCCCCCACGAGGTCCTGGCCATCACGTTCACCAACAAGGCCGCCGCAGAGATGCGCGAGCGCATCGCGGGACTGATCGGGGATACCGCCCGCCGCATGTGGATCTCCACCTTCCACTCCTCCGCGGTGCGGATCCTGCGCAACGAGGCGGCGAACATCGGCCTGAAGCCCACGTTCACCATCTACGACTCCGCAGACAGCCTGCGGCTCGTCACGCAGATCGCCAAGGCGCACGAGCTGGACCCCAAGCGGTTCGCCCCGAAGGCGCTGCTGAACCGGATCAGCGCCCTCAAGAACGAGCTCGTGGACGCGGACGAGCACGCGGGCACGGTGTCCGCCACGGACCCGTGGGGCCAGGCCGTGGCCGCCGTGTACCGCGAGTACACGGCGCGACTGCGCCAGGCCAATGCGCTGGACTTCGACGACCTGATCGGCATGACCGTCCACATGTTCGAGGCGTTCCCGCGGGTGCTGGACAACTACCGCCGGCGCTTCCGCCACGTGCTCGTGGACGAGTACCAGGACACCAACCACGCGCAGTACCGCCTCATCCGCCTGCTGGCCGGCCCGGCCGGGGAGCCCGAGGGCGTGGCCACCGCCGGCGGCGAGCTGACCGTGGTGGGCGACTCGGACCAGTCCATCTACGCCTTCCGCGGCGCGGACATCCGCAACATCGTGGAGTTCGAGGAGGACTTCACGGACGCGGCCACCATCAAGCTCGAGCAGAACTACCGCTCCACCCAGACCATCCTGGACGCCGCCAACGCGGTGATCGCGAACAATCCGGACCGGCGCAAGAAGGACCTCTGGACGGCGGAGGGCGCCGGCCCGCGGATCGTGGGCTACGCCGCGGAGAACGAGTCGGCGGAGGCCGAGTGGATCGCCGCCACGATCGACCGGCTCCAGGACGAGGAGGGGATCCGCCCCGCGGACGTGGCCGTCTTCTACCGCACCAACGCGCAGTCCCGTGCCCTCGAGGAGCGCCTGGTCACCCGCGGCATCCCCTACCGCGTGATCGGCGGCACCCGGTTCTACGACCGCAAGGAGATCAAGGACGCCCTCGCCTACCTGCGGGTGATCGTCAACCCCGCGGACGACGTCAATACCCGGCGCATCCTCAACGAGCCCAAGCGCGGCATCGGCGACCGGGCCGAGGGCGCCGTGGCCGCGTGGGCCGAGCGGAACCGCATCCCGTTCTTCGACGCCCTGCGGGACGCCGAGCACGCACCCGGCATGGCTACCCGCTCGCTCAAGGCGGTCCAGGGCTTCGTCCAGATGATGGACGACCTCGCCCAGGTGGCCGAGGGCGCCGGACCCGCCACCGTGCTCGAGGCCGTCCTCGAGCAGTCCGGGATGCTCGCCGCGCTGAGGGAGTCCGAGGACCTGCAGGACGAGTCCCGCGCGGACAACCTGGGCGAGCTCGTCGCCGTCGTGCGCTCCTTCGAGACCACGACGCCGGACGGCACCCTCTCCGACTTCCTCGAGCAGGTGGCGCTCGTGGCGGACGCCGACCAGCTGCCCACGGCCACGGACGTGGAGGGCGAGGCGCTGGCCGAGCACCAGGGCCAGGTGACGCTCATGACGCTGCACACGGCCAAGGGGCTCGAGTTCCCCGTGGTGTTCCTCACCGGCATGGAGCACGGGGTGTTCCCCCACTCCCGGTCCCTGACGGACGAGAAGGAGCTCGCGGAGGAGCGCCGCCTGGCCTACGTGGGCCTCACCCGCGCCCGACGCCGACTCCACCTCAGCCGCGCCGAGGCGCGCTCCCTGTGGGGGCAGCACCAGTTCAACCCGCCGAGCCAGTTCCTGGGGGAGATCCCCGAGGACCTGATCGACTGGGAGCGCGAGGGCACGGACCGCTCCGGCGGGCTGGGCTCCCTCAACGGTGCCGGCACCTCCCGGTACGCCGACCGGTTCGGGGCCTCCCGCCGCGGCTCCATGTCCGGGGCGTGGGGGGAACGCGCCGTCGGCGGCGGGGTCGGCGGGAACAGCCCCGCCCGCCTCACCCGCGGCGACGAGCCCGCCGACCTCACCGTGGGGTCCTCGGTGGTCCGTGGGAAGGCGCCCTCGCGCGTGCAGCCGCAGAAGGAGATCGCCGCGCTGAGCCCCGGGGACCGGGTCTCCCACACCACGTTCGGCGAGGGCCGGGTGGACGCCGTGGCGGGGGCCGGGGACAAGACCGTGGCCACCGTGACGTTCCTCGAGTCGGGGGCCCAGAAGCGGCTGCTCCTGCGCTACGCCCCGCTGACCCGGATCGAGGGCTGAGCGGGAGCCGTTCTTCCCGTGCGCTCCAGGCCGGCCGGGCCTCGGATCCGCCGGCCCCCGTGGTCTAGAGTGGCCAGCGGAGCGCCGCCGTCTGCCGCCCGGTCGTGCCGTCGGCACGGCCTCGTCCGCGGACACGCGGCGCCGGCGCCGGCACGGCCTCCCCGCGGTGCCGGCAGGAACCTGTCTTCGACCAAGAAGGACACACCACCGTGGACCTGTATGAGTACCAGGCGCGCGATCTGTTCGAGGCGCACGGCGTCCCCGTGCTGGCCGGCATCGTTGCGCAGACCCCGGACGAGGCCAAGGCGGCCGCGGAGAAGATCGGCGGCGTCACCGTCGTCAAGGCACAGGTGAAGGTCGGCGGCCGCGGCAAGGCCGGCGGCGTGAAGGTCGCCAAGACGGCCGACGAGGCCTACGAGCACGCCAAGGCCATCCTGGGGATGGACATCAAGGGCCACACCGTGCACCAGGTCATGATCGCCCAGGGCGCCGACATCGCCGAGGAGTACTACTTCTCCGTGCTGCTGGACCGCGCCAACCGCACCTACCTGGCCATGTGCTCGGTCGAGGGCGGCATGGACATCGAGCAGCTCGCCGAGGAGCGCCCCGAGGCCCTCGCCAAGGTGCCCGTCTCCGCGCTGACCGGCATCGACGCCGAGACCGCCCAGAAGATCGTCGCCGAGGCGGGCTTCCCCGAGGAGCTGCGCGCCGACGTCGCCGAGGTCCTCCAGAAGCTCTGGGAGGTCTTCGAGAAGGAGGACGCCACCCTCGTCGAGGTGAACCCGCTGGTGAAGACCGGCGACGGCAAGATCCTCGCCCTGGACGGCAAGGTCTCCCTCGACGACAACGCGGAGTTCCGCCAGGAGGGCCACGCCGCCCTCGTCGACGAGCGCACCGAGGACCCGCTGGAGGCCAAGGCCAAGGCCAACGACCTCAACTACGTGAAGCTGGACGGCCAGGTCGGCGTGATCGGCAACGGCGCCGGCCTCGTGATGTCCACCCTCGACGTCGTCGCGTACGCCGGCGAGAACCACGGCGGCGTGAAGCCGGCCAACTTCCTGGACATCGGCGGCGGCGCCAACGCCGAGGTCATGGCCAACGGCCTCGACGTCATCCTGGGCGACGATCAGGTCAAGTCCGTGTTCGTGAACGTCTTCGGCGGCATCACCGCGTGCGACCAGGTCGCGAACGGCATCGTCAAGGCCCTCGAGATCCTGGGTGACACCGCCACCAAGCCGCTGGTCGTGCGCCTGGACGGCAATGCCGTGGAGGAGGGCCGCCGCATCCTGCAGGAGGCGAACCACCCGCTCGTCACCCTGGCCGCCACCATGGACGAGGGCGCCGACAAGGCCGCCGAGCTCGCCCACTCCGCGAACTGACCGTTCGGAAAGACTGAGGAAACAGCTATGTCGATCTACCTGAACAAGGACTCCAAGGTCATCGTCCAGGGCATCACCGGCGGTGAGGGCACCAAGCACACCCGCCTCATGCTCAAGGCCGGCACGAACATCGTGGGCGGCGTGAACGCCCGCAAGGCCGGCACCACGGTGTCCCACGAGGACAAGGACGGCAACGCCGTCGAGCTGCCCGTCTTCGGCACCGTCACGGAGGCCATGGAGAAGACCGGTGCGGACGTGTCCGTGGCCTTCGTGCCGCCGGCCTTCGCCAAGGACGCCGCCATCGAGGCCATCGAGGCCGAGATCCCGCTGCTCGTGGTCATCACCGAGGGGATCCCGGTGCAGGACTCCGCCGAGTTCTTCGCCCTGTCCCAGTCGAAGACCGGCGAGGACGGCAAGCCGAAGACCCGCATCATCGGCCCGAACTGCCCCGGCATCATCACCCCGGGCGAGGCCCTGGCCGGCATCACCCCGGCCACCATCACCGGCACCGGCCCCATCGGCCTCGTGTCCAAGTCCGGCACGCTGACCTACCAGATGATGTACGAGCTGCGTGACTTCGGCTTCTCCACCGCCATCGGCATCGGCGGCGACCCGGTCATCGGCACCACCCACATCGACGCCCTCGAGGCCTTCGAGGCCGACCCGGACACCCAGGCCATCGTGATGATCGGTGAGATCGGCGGCGACGCCGAGGAGCGTGCGGCCGAGTTCATCAAGGCCAACGTCACCAAGCCGGTCGTCGGCTACGTGGCCGGCTTCACCGCCCCGGAGGGCAAGACCATGGGCCACGCCGGCGCCATCGTCTCCGGCTCCGCCGGCACCGCGCAGGCCAAGAAGGAGGCCCTCGAGGCCGCGGGCGTGAAGGTCGGCAAGACGCCGTCCGAGACCGCGCAGCTGATGCGCGAGATCCTCCAGGACAAGGCCTGAGCCTGAGCCGTCCCTGATCGGCGGGCCTGACACCGCTGATCACTTCGGGGGCGAAACCGGGTGTCGTTCTCATGGAACGGCGCCCGGTTTCGCCCCCGAAGTGCGTGGAGAGGGGCGGGGCCGTCAGCCGACGCTGCCGCCGACCAGCAGGCCGAGCACGTAGGTGACGGCCGCGGCCCCGTAGCCGATGGCGAGCTGGCGCAGGCCGCGCCACAGGGGCGAGGAGCCGGAGAGCAGGCCCACCACGCCGCCCGTGAACAGCAGCGCCAGGCCCACGAGAACCGCCGAGACAGCCAGCGCGGGGCCGCCCGTCATGCCGAAGATGTACGGCAGGATCGGGATGAGCGCGCCCGAGGCGAAGAACAGGAAGCTCGAGAGCGAAGCGCCCCACGCCGAGCCGATCTCCGCGAAGGACTCGGAGTGGTCCACCGGCCCCTGGGAGCCGTCGGGCCGCGCGGAGAACGCGGGGTTGCAGTCGCAGGTGAGGTAGCCGAGGCGCTCGAGGGCCCGGTGCTGGGCGTCCTCGGGCTCCATGCCGCGGGCGAGGTAGACCAGCTCGAGCTCGTTGCGGTCGATGTCCAGGTGCTTCGCGGCCTCGAGGGTGATCTGGGTGGGGGAGGAGGCCTCGAGCAGCTCCCGCTGGGACCGCACCGAGACGTACTCGCCGGCCGCCATGGACAGCGCGCCCGCCAGCAGGCCGGCCACGCCGGTGAACAGCACCACGGACGGCGCCACGCCCGTCGCGCCGATGCCCATCACGAGCGCCAGGTTGGAGACCAGCCCGTCGTTCATGCCGAAGACGGCGGCGCGGAAGTTGCCGGCCAGCTGCTCGCGACCCCGGGCGGCGAGGCCGCGCACGACCTCCTCGTGGATGGCCTCATCCGCCACCATGCCCTCGGGGGCGTCCTGGTCCTCCGCGTAGGGAGTGTCCGACTCGGCGCGCTGGGCCAGGGCCAGCACGAACACGGACCCGAACACGCGGGCCAGCCCGCGCAGCAGCATGCGGTGCACGGACGGGCGCGGCGGGTTCGAGGCGTGCGGGCCCAGCAGCCGCCGCCAGTGCTCCTCGTGCCGGGACTCGGCCTCGGAGAGCCCGAGCAGGACCTCCCGCTCCATCCCGTCCTTGCGGGCCGCGATGTCCCGGTAGATCTGGCCCTCGGCGATCTCGTCCGCGAGATAGCGGCGCCATCGGCGGATCTGCTCGCGGGTGGGCGCGGCGCCCGGGTGGCCGGGGCGGTCGACGGCGGTGCTCATGGTGCCTCCAGAGCGCTGGTGCGGCGGGCGCGGCGTCGCGTGTGGCCGGCGGGGCCGAGTGGACGGAGAGGGCGGGGCGTGCGGCCGCTCCAGAGGCCTGGCCCGGGGTCCGATCATACCGCCGCCGTCCGGACTCGGCTGGATAGCATGGGCGCATGTGCACCCAGAGCGCCCCGGACGCCGACGTCGACGGCACCGCGGCCGCCCCCGGACGGCGCCCCTGGGAGGAGCGCCTGCTCGACGGCGGGCGAGAGCCGGACCCCCGCTTCACGCTGGCCAACGAGCGCACCTTCCTGGCCTGGATCCGCACGTCGTTGGCCCTGCTGGCGGGCGGCGTGGCGGTGGAGGCGTTCGCGGGGGAGATGTTCCCGCCGACCGTGCGCTTCACCCTCGGCGCCCTGCTGCTGGTGGTCGGTGCCCTGCTCGCCCTCGGGGCCGGCGTGCGCTGGCTGCGCGTGGAGCGGGCCATGCGGAACGCGCGGCCGCTGCCCCTGCCACTGGTCGTGCCCGTGCTGGCCGGCGCCGTGGTGGTGGGCACCGTCGTGCTGCTGGCCGCGACGATCGCCCGGATGGGCTGAGCATGCCGCCCCGCCTCCCCGGCATCCCCCTGCCGAGGCCGGCCGCGCCGGGCGGCCACGCCGACCCCGGCCTGCAGCCCGAGCGCACGGTGCTGAGCTGGGACCGCACCGTGCTCGCCCTGCACGTGACGGCCCTGATGTTCGTGCGCTGGTACTCCGAGGTCGGCGTGTGGGCGTTCGCGCCCGCCGCCCTGGCCGCCCTGGTGGGTGCCGTGATCATGCTGGGCCAGCGCCGCCGGTACGGGCGGCAGTCCT
This sequence comes from Micrococcus lacusdianchii, assembly GCF_023155805.1. Classification (GTDB taxonomy): domain Bacteria; phylum Actinomycetota; class Actinomycetes; order Actinomycetales; family Micrococcaceae; genus Micrococcus; species Micrococcus lacusdianchii. The sequence continues at coordinate 43,375 of NZ_JAKNUW010000002.1, forward strand.
CGGGCATCACCGTCAAGCGGGTGCGGCCGGCGTGGCGGACGGTGGCGGGCATGGTGGCGTTCGTGGTGGCGCTGTCCTGCCTGGGGCTGACGGCCATGGCCGCTCTGCTCGCTTCCGGGGCGCCGCTCTGACCGCTGTCGCTGAGGGCGCGGCCAGTACGCTGTGACGCATGACTCAGCACCGCCCCGCCTCCGCAGCCCTGCGCCACGCCGCCGAGGACGCGCCGCACAGCGCCGACGTCGTGGTCCTCGGCCACGGACTGGCCGGGCTGGCGGCCACGTGCGAGCTGCTCGAGGCCGGGCGCCGGGTGGTGCTCGTGGACCAGGAGCGCCCCGGTGACCTCGGCGGCCAGGCATGGTGGAGCTTCGGCGGCCTGTTCCTGGTGGACTCCCCGGAGCAGCGTCGGCTGCGCGTGCGGGACTCCGTGGACCTCGCCTGGCGCGACTGGCAGGACACCGCGGGCTTCACCGACGAGGACGTCCTGCCTCGGGCGTGGGCCGAGGCGTACGTGCATTTCGCGGCCGGGGAGAAGCGGTCCTGGCTCGCCGAGCGCGGCCATCGGCTCTTCCCGGTGGTGGGTTGGGCCGAGCGCCGCGTCCCCGACGTGTTCGGCGGCGGCCCGGGCATCGGCGGCAACTCGGTGCCCCGGTTCCACATCACGTGGGGCACGGGCGTGGGGATCGTGGAGCCGTTCGCCCTCGTGGTCGAGCGCGCGGCCTTCGACGGCCGCCTCACCTACCTGCCCCGCCACCGGGTGACGGAGCTGATCACCCAGGACCGCGCCGTCGTCGGCGTCCGGGGCGAGCGCCTGGCCGACGACGACGGCGCCCGCGGCACCGCATCCTCCCGGCAGGCGGTGGGCGGCTTCGAGGTGCGGGCCCAGGCGGTGCTGGTGGCCTCCGGCGGGATCGGAGCCGACCACGAGGCGGTGCGCGCCGTGTGGCCCAAGCGCCTGGGGACCGCCCCGCGGCGCATGCTCTCCGGCGTCCCGGCGTACGTGGACGGCTCCGGCATCCGTGCCGCGAAGGAGGCCGGCGCCCACGTGCTGCACCCGGATCGCATGTGGCACTACACGGAGGGCGTGGCCAACTGGGACCCGGTGTGGCCCGGCCACGGCATCCGCATCCTGCCCGGCCCCAGCTCCCTGTGGCTGGACGCCGCCGGCAACCGTCTGCCGCACCCGCGCTGGCCCGGGTTCGACACCCTCGGCACGCTGGGGGAGATCCGCCGCGGCGCGGGCGTGGGCCGGCACGGCGGCGGCGCCGAGCACACGTGGTTCGTGCTCAACGAGCGGATCATCGGCAAGGAGTTCGCGCTGTCCGGGTCGGAGCAGAACCCGGATCTGACCGGCCGTTCGCTGCGGGACGTGCTGGGCCGGGTCACGCAGGACATCCCCGCCCCGGTGCGCGCGTTCCTGGACCACGGTGAGGACTTCGTGCGCGCCCGCACCGTGGAGGAGCTGGTGGCGGAGATGAACGTCCTGATCGAGCGCTCCGGCTGGGACGAGGCCCCGCGCGTGGATGTGGACGCCGTGCGCCAGGCCGTGGCCGAGCACGAGGCCGGCGCCGCCGCCGCGGGCCTGGACCCGCAGGTGGACGCCGTGCGACGGGCACGGCAGTACCTGGGGGACAAGCTCATCCGGGCGGTGCCCCCGCACCGGCTCACGGACCCCGCGGCGGGACCGCTCGTGGCGGTGCGCCTGCGCACCCTCACCCGCAAGACCCTCGGCGGCCTGCACACGGACCTCAGCGGCCGCGTCCTGGACGAGCTCGGTGGCCCGGTGGAGGGGCTGTACGCCGCGGGCGAGGCGGCCGGGTTCGGCGGCGGCGGCATGCACGGCTTCCGTTCGCTGGAGGGCACCTTCCTGGGCGGGTGCCTCTTCAGCGGACGCACCGCGGGCCGGTCCCTGGCCGCCGCCGTCGCCTGAGGCTCAGTCGGTCTGGGACTCGTTGCGCTCCGGGTGCGGGCCGAACAGGAAGTGCCGGCCGGAGGCGGACTCGACGTCCACCTTCACGTAGAAGTCCTTGAGGGTGGGGACCCACGGCTGGATGCCGAGGGACTCGGCCTCGGCGATCTCCGCCTCCGTCTCGAGTCGGCGGGCGGTGCCGTGCAGGAGCACGGACCAGGCCTGGTCGGAGAGGATCCCGTCCGCCTGGAGGACCACGGTGGGGTTGACGGTCAGCTCGGCGAGCTTGGAGCCCGGCGCCGTGCGGAAGTAGACCGCGCCCTCGTGGGTGCGGACGTTCACCGGCACGATGTCCGGACGGCCGTCGACGGCCAGGCCGAGGCGGGCGTGGCGGACGCCGCCGAGCAGCCTCCAGATCTGCTCGTCCGTCAGGGCGAGCACCGGCTCGCCGTCCGGGTGCGGGAACATCGAGGCGTCCCCCACGGCGGGGTCGGGGCGCTGCATCGAGGGGGTGGTGTGCTCGGTCATGGGGCGACCTCCCGGGTCTCGTCGGTGTCGGCGGTGTCCCCGTCATTCTGTCCCGCCCCGCGATGTGCGGCCAGGCCCGCCAGCACGGCGTGGGCGGTCGGGGCCTCCCGGTCCCGGCCGACGGCGAGCAGGTGCCGGGCCAGGTGCGGGGGCGTGGCGGGGGCGAGGCCGGCGTCGTCGGCGGCGGTGAGCGTGCCTCCGGCGCGGGCCACGAGCAGCTGGCCGGCCGCGATGTCCCACGGGTTCGTGTCGACCGCCAGCGTGGCGTCCGCCCACCCCGCGGCGGTGAAGGCGAGCTCGAGCGCCCCGGACACGGTGCGGCGGACGGTGGCGAACGCGTCCACGAGCTCCGCGAACCGGCCCAGCGCGTCCCCGCCCTCGCGGCGCAGCGCCTCCGCCGCCGGGTAGGAGGTCACCAGGTTCAGGGCGCGCTCGCCGCCGGCCGGCGCGGCGCGCAGCGGCAGGGGCGCCTCGCCGAGCCACGCGCCCGAGTCGTCCGCGGAGAACTCCAGGCCGTTCGCCGGGTCCACCACGACGCCGGCCACGACCTCCCCGTCCACCTCCGCGGCGATCGAGACGGAGAACATCGCGAAGCCGTGCGTGAAGTTGGAGGTGCCGTCGATGGGGTCCACGATCCACCGCACGCGGGAGCCGCCCTCGGCTCCCGGCGCGGTGTCCGAGGGTGAGGCGACGGTCGTGCCGGTCTCCTCGCCGAGCACCGCGCTGCCCGGCACAGCCGCGGTGAGCGCGGCGATCAGCGCCTCCTCGGTGGCGCGGTCGTGCTGGGTGACGAGGTCGTGGTGGTTGCGCTTGGTGGTGGCGGAGGCATCCGGCGTGCGGAACGCCGCGGCCAGGGCCGGGGCCACCGCGCGGGCGGCCTCCAGGGCGATCGCGCGCAGCGCGGCGGGGGAGGGGGCGGCAGGGGATACGGCGGTGCGGTCTGCGGGGGCGGGGGTGTCCGGCGCGGTCATGCCCTCAGACTAGGCACGCACCGCCCCTGTCTCGGGCGTGACGGGCATCCCCTGCCCCGCTCGACGTGCGTGATACTGGTCCCATGTCCGCGTCCTCCGCCGCCTCCGCAGCCCAGTCCGATCCCGCCCGTCGCCAGCGCCTGGCCACGGACGGCGGGCCCACCACCGCCGAGAACCTCGCCACGCACCTCCAGGAGTCCTGGAACCGCTGGCACCGCTCCCGGGCCCTGAAGAAGGGCTACGTGCCCACGCTCATGGCGTTCACGGGCTACGGCAGCACCTCGTGGGTGCGGATCCTCTCCCGCGTGGTCATCGCGAACGACGCGGACTTCCTCAACGGCCGCCGCCTCTCCAAGGTCGTCGCGGACGGCGTCCACGGCTGGCGCAACTTCGTGGCCCCGCCCATGGCCTACGCGCAGGTGCAGGTGCAGGTGGGCGACCTCACGATTATGGTGCGCGCGGACCGGATGGGCGTCGTCGACGTCGTCCTGGACGTGGAGCTCGAGCCGGGGTGGCGCACCGCGACCCTCTGCGTGGGCGACGAAGAGGCGGTCACCATGGACCTCTACATCACTTCGCCCGAGGCGAAGGTCGGCCTGGTCTCCGACATCGACGACACCGTGGTGGTGACCTCCCTGCCGCGCCCGCTGCTGGCGGCGTGGAACTCGTTCGTGATCGACGAGCACGCCCGCACGCCCACCCCCGGCATGGCGGTGCTGCTGCGCCGCATCGCGGAGGCCGAGCCCATGGCGCCGGTCGTGTACCTCTCCACCGGCGCGTGGAACGTGGCGCAGACCCTCACCCGCTTCCTGGGGCGCAACCTGTACCCGCTGGGCGCGCTGCTGCTCACCAGCTGGGGCCCCACGAAGGACCGCTGGTTCCGTTCCGGCCAGGAGCACAAGGTGACCCAGCTCGAGCGCCTGGCGGAGCAGTTCCCGGACATGCAGTGGATCCTCGTGGGCGACGACGGGCAGCACGACCCCGAGATCTACGCCGGGTTCGCCACGCGGCACCCGGACAAGGTCAAGGCGATCGTCATCCGCCAGCTCACCCCCTCCGAGGCCCTGCTCGCCGGCGGCCGCGCGGAGGACACGCGGCACTCCACCCCGGGCATCCCCTGGTGCTACGGCCCCGACGGCGCCGCGCTGTCCAACCAGCTCGAGGACCTGGGCATCCTGCCCGTGGAATTCGTGGACGTCCACCCTGAGGGCTGGCTCGAGGACATCCTCGGCGAGGACGAGGCCGCGCAGGCCGCCCGTGACGGTCGCCGGAGTGCGGGCGAGGGCGTCCTGCCCGGCACCGGCGCGGACCAGGACCAGGCCCGGGACGTGGACGTCTCGGCCCAGTCCTGATGCCGGGCGGAACGCGGACATGAGCGGCACGACGACGACGCGCGGTGCCTCCCGCGGGGACGGCGCCGGCCGGTGGGTGGAGGTCCGGGTCCCGCTGCGCTGGGCGGACATGGACGCGTACGGGCACGTGAACAACGTCGCGGTGGTGCAGGTGCTCGAGGAGGCCCGCGTGGCCGCCTTCGGGGTGCCCGCGAACACGGGCGCCGGCGGCGGGGGGAGCGCCCCGATCGACCTGCTCGAGGGCGTGGCTCCCGGCGTGCGGACGTTCGTCTCCGAGCACACCGTGAAGTACCGGGCACAGATGCCGTACCGGCCCGTGCCGTTGCGGGTGCGGGTCGGCGTCGCCGCGGTGAAGGCGGTGTCCGTGGAGGTGCGCTACGAGCTCTACGACGGTGTGGACGGCACCCTGTGCGCCACCGCCACCTCGGTGATGGTGTTCGTGGACGGGGAGAGCGGCCGCCCCGTGCGGCTCACCGCCGAGCAGCGGGCGGCGCTGGCGGGCTGATCCGCGGGCGGGGCGGGATCAGACGACGCCCTGCGCCAGCATCGCGTCGGCCACCTTGATGAAGCCGGCGACGTTCGCACCGGCCACGTAGTTGCCCGGGGTCCCGTACTCTTCGGCGGTCTCCACGCAGCGGTCGTGGATGTCGCGCATGATCCTCTCGAGGCGCTCGTGGGTGTCGTCGAAGCCCCACGAGTCGCGGGAGGCGTTCTGCTGCATCTCGAGCGCGGAGGTGGCCACGCCGCCGGCGTTGGCGGCCTTGCCCGGGCCGAACAGCACGCCGGCCTCGAGGAACAGCTCGGTGGCCTTCTCCGTGGTGGGCATGTTGGCGCCCTCGGCCACGGCCTTGACACCCCGCTCCACCAGGCCCTTGGCGGCGGCCTCGTCCAGCTCGTTCTGCGTGGCGCACGGCAGCGCCACCGTGCCCTCCACGTCCCACACGGAGCCGCCGGCCACGTAGCGGGCGGCGCCGCCGCGGCGCTCGGCGTACTCCGAGATGCGGCCCCGCTCCACCTCCTTGATCTGCTTGAGCAGCTCCAGGTCGAGGCCGGCGGGGTCCACCACGCAGCCCGCGGAGTCCGAGGCGGTCAGCACGGTGGCGCCCAGGGCGGCGGCCTTCTCCGCGGCGTAGATGGCCACGTTGCCGGAGCCGGAGATCAGGACCTGCTGGCCGTCCATGGACTCGCCCCGCGTGCGGAGCATGGCGTCCGCGAACATCACGGTGCCGTAGCCGGTCGCCTCGGTGCGCACGAGCGAGCCGCCCCAGGTCAGGCCCTTGCCGGTGAGGACGCCGGCCTCGAAGCGGTTGGTCAGGCGCTTGTACTGGCCGAACAGGTAGCCGATCTCGCGGCCGCCCACGCCGATGTCGCCGGCCGGCACGTCCGTGTGTTCGCCGATGTGGCGGTGCAGCTCCGTCATGAAGGACTGGCAGAAGCGCATGACCTCCCCATCGGAGCGGCCGGCCGGGTCGAAGTCGGAGCCGCCCTTGCCGCCGCCGATCGGCATGCCGGTCAGCGCGTTCTTGAAGATCTGCTCGAAGCCGAGGAACTTGATGATGCCCAGGTACACGGAGGGGTGGAAGCGCAGGCCGCCCTTGTACGGGCCGAGCGCCGAGTTGAACTCCACCCGGAAGCCGCGGTTGACCTGGACGACGCCCGCGTCGTCGATCCACGGCACGCGGAAGATGATCTGACGCTCCGGCTCGCACAGGCGGTGCAGGATGCCGGACTCCACGTACTGGGGGCGGCGCTCCACCACGGGGTCCAGGGCCGCGAACACCTCGGAGACGGCCTGGTGGAACTCGGCCTCGCCGGGGTTGCGGGCGAAGATGTCGTCTCGCAGGGTCTCGAGGGCCTGGTGCATGGGATACCTCCATCGGTCGGACGCCCGGGGGCGCCGCTGGTCGGTGCCGGGCACGGGCACGTCCGGACGGATCGGAGGGTGCGTGCCCGGCGACGTTGCCGTGCCCCGGTCCACGGGGCATCCTGGCCAGTGTGGCAGGACCCCAGCACCTCCGGCCGGATGTGACAGGTGCGGCCCCGGCTCGAGCGGGGCGGTCGCCCTCAGCCGAACACGCGGCCGGCGCGGCCGGCCAGGGTCCCGGGCATGTCGAGGAAGCGCCGGGCCAACTCGCCGCGGCGGCGGCGCTGGACGTGGACCGCACGCTCGTAGTGGCCCATGAGCTGCTCGCACAGCACGGGCCAGGTGCGCCCCTGCATGGACGCCCATGCGGCCTCGGCGAACGCGTCCCGCTTGGCGTCGTCGTGGATCAGGTCCACCACGCGGGCACGCATCTCGTCCAGCCGGCCGGGCTCGTAGATCCATCCGGTGCGGGAGGAGTCCACGATGTCCAGGGGGCCGCCGCGGCCCACCGCCACCACGGGCACGCGGGACGCCATGGCCTCCTGCAGGGTCTGGCCGAAGGTGTCCGACTCCCCGGGGTGGACGAACAGGTCCAGGCTGGCCACGTGACGGGCGAGGTCCTCCCCGCCCTGGAATCCGGCGAAGTGCGCGCCCGGCAGCTGCCGCTCGAGCTGTTCGCGCAGCGGGCCGGAGCCGATCACCACGAGGCGCGTGCCGGGCAGGTCGGAGAGCACGGCCAGGTCCTGCACCTGCTTCTCGTGCGCGAGCCGGCCCACGAACCCGATTAGCCGCTCATCCTGCGGGGCGAGCTCGGCGCGCAGGGCGTCGTCCCGCTTGGCGGGGTGGAAGCGCTGGGAGTCCACGCCGCGGCCCCACAGGTGCACGCGGCGCACGCCCACCCGGTGCAGCTGGCGCAGCGTGAAGGAGGAGGGCGCGAGGGTGAGGGTGGCGGTGTTGTGCAGGCGCGTCACGTGGTTCCACAGCACGTCCTCGAGCCACGGGGCGCCGTACTTCGCGGCGTAGCGCGGCACCTCGGTCTGGTACACCGCCACCGAGGGGATCCCCAGCTCCTCGGCCGCCTGCACCGCGCGCCAGCCCAGCACGAACGGGGAGGCGATGTGCACCACGTCCGGGCGGAACCCGTTCAGCAGACCGCGCAGACGGGCCACCGTCCCGTAGGCCACGCGGACCGAGGAGTACCCGGACATCGGCACGGACGGCAGGGCCACCACGGGGAACCCCTCCACCTCGGTCGGCGCCTGACCGGCACCGCCGCGCTGCGTCCAGCCTGCCGTCCACGAGGCGGCCGGGGCGATCACGATCGCCTCGTCCCCCCGTGAGCGCAGGTGCTTGAGGACCTGGAGGACGGAGTTGGTCACCCCGTTCATGTGGGGCAGGAACGACTCGGCGATCACGGCGACGCGCATGGCCCCGACGGTAGGGGCGGCAGGCCACGGCGCGGTCAGGCGCGGGCGACCCGCCGGTGGCACGGCGGTGAACTCTCGGTGCCGGACGACGCCGGCCCGGTCCGGTGGGCGCCTCCGCGCCGGGTGGCACCATAGACGGGTGAACCCCCGCGTCCCGAGCCTGCTGCGCCCCATGCCCCTGCCCCTGTGGCTCCAGGGGGTGGTGGAGGCGCTCGTCACCGCGCTGACGAGCCTGGCCGCGGTCCTCGGGCCCACTCTGCTGGTCTGGGTGACCGGCGGGTTCTCCAGCACTCGGATCGAGGACGTCGTCCAGACGGGAGGGGCCCTCTGGCTGGGTCTGCACGCGGTGCCCGTCACCGTCACCACCCCGCTCCCCGCCGCGGATGCGCAGGCGCTGGTCAGCACCGTCTGGATGGTCCCCTGGGGACTGACCCTCCTGCCCGCCTGGCTCAGCTGGCGGGCGGGACGGCGACTGGCCCGCGCGTCGTACCGGGACCAGGCGTGGCAGGCGCTCGCAGGCGCGGTGGCCGCGTACGGTGCGGTCGCGCTCACCTGCGCGACGCTGCCTGGCGCGGGCCGGCTCACCGCGTCCCCGTGGCCGGGGGTCCTGCTGCCGTGCCTGCTGTTCACGGCGGCCGCCCTGGCCGGTGCACGCCGGGAGGCCGGGACGTGGGCGCACCTGATCGGCCTCGACCTGACGGAGCGGATCGCCCGGCGCTCCCAGTACGAGCGGTGGGCCGGCACCTATGCGTGGGCGCTCGTCCGGGCCGCGGGCGTGGCGCTGGCCGGGCTCGTGGCCCTCAACGCGCTGCTCGTGGTGGTGACCCTGGCCGTGCACTGGGCGCCCGTGGTGCGGGTGCAGCAGATGGTCGACGCCGGCCCCGTCGGCGGTCTGATGCTCGCCCTGCTGCAGATCGGCTGGCTCCCGACCTTCACGGCGTGGGCCCTCGCGTGGACCGCGGGCCCGGGCTTCCGGGTCGGCTCGGACAGCCTGTACTCGGTGTTCGGCGCCCATCCGGCGTCGGTGCCGGCGCTGCCCGTGCTCGAGGCGCTGCCGTCGACGTGGCAGCCGTGGTTCCCCGTGCTCGTCCTCGTGCCCGTGGCGGCCGGGGCGCTCGCGGGCTGGTGGCTGCTGCGGGAGGGGGAGAACCATCTCGACGACTGGCTCGCCCGGCGGATCGACGCGCGCTGGGCCTCGCTCGCCCTCTCCACCCTCGCCCAGTCCCTCCTCCTGGGCCTGCTCACGGCGGCGGCCCTGGTGGTCCCGCTCGCCCTCACGCAGGGCACCTTCGGGATCGGCACGCTCGCGCAGGTCGGGTCCTCGGTGCTGCCGGTGTGCCTTGCGGTGGCCGGGTGGACCGCGCTGGGCTGCGCGATCGGCTACCTCGTGGCGCTCGCCGTGATGGACCGTCCGGTGCGGCCCGGGCGCACCCTCACCCTGCCGTTCTCGGGGTCCCGGGCCGCCCGGGGCGAGGCCGGCCGCCAGGACGGCCGGCTCCGCCTGCCGGCCCTGCCCGCCCCGGGCTCGGGCCGGGGCGGCCGCGGGTCCACCGCGGAGCCGCGGGACGGAGCCGCAGGAGACGACGACGAGCGCGCCGCCCGGCACGCGACGGTCGACCCGGACGAGACCCCGGTGCCCTCCGTGGACCCCGACGCGGAGCGGATCGAGGGGCAGCGGGAGGTCCCGGCGGAGCCGCGGGCGTCCACGGGAGCCGGATCGGCTGCCCGGCCCGTGCGGGTGCCGCGGGCCCGGTCGCGGCGCGCCCGGGGCTGACCCGGCCGACGAGCGGATCCCCGGCGGGCGGACTCAGCCGCCCAGCTGAGCCACGCCGGTGCGCTCCTCGACCACCCGGGTGAACTCCCGGGCGCACTCGTGCTGGGCGCGGACGGTCACCGCCGAGCCGGTGCACCGCTCGAACGCTGCGGTCTCGTTCCACAGCAAGGCCGGGAGCAGGCCCACCGTCAGGCCGACGAGGGCCAGGGCGGACCCGGCGCCTGCTGCGGCGCGGGACGACCCCGAACGGTCCACGCCGCGGGAGCCGGACCACACGAGCGCGCCCAGCACGAGGGCCACGACCGCCAGGGCGGGGGAGACGAGCTTCCACGGCAGCGCGAGCGTGAACGTGAGCACCATGCCCAGCAGGGCCGCGGACTGCCACATCAGACGGCGTCCCACGCGGGTGCGTGCCGGGTCCTCGCCGTCGGGGCGTCGGGCCGGCGGGGTCACGGGAGGGGGCGGAGTCGCGGACACCCCCTCACCCTACGATGGGTGCCATGCGCATCCTCGCCCTCGTCTCCGGGTCCGGCACCAACCTCCAGGCGGTCCTCGACGCCGTCGCCTCCGGGGCGTCGCCCGTGGAGGTCGTGGCCGTCGGCTCGGACGTCCCCGAGGCGCAGGGCCTGGCCCGCGCCGAGGCCCAGGGCATCGAGACCTTCACCGTGGCGCCGGGCGACCACGCCTCCCGTGCGGAGTGGGACGCCGCTCTCGCGGACGCGATCGCCGCCCACGAGCCGGACTGGGTGGTGTGCTCCGGGTTCATGCGGATCCTCGGAGCCCCCGTCCTGGAGCGGTTCGCCGGGCGGATCGTCAATACGCACCCGGCCCTGCTGCCGTCCTTCCCCGGCGCCCACGGCGTGCGGGACGCCCTGGCCCACGGGGTGAAGATCACCGGCTGCACGGTGCACCTGGTGGACGCCGGCGTGGACACCGGGCCGATCCTGGCCCAGGCGGCCGTGCCCGTCCTGGACACGGACACCGAGGAGACGCTCCACGAGCGCATCAAGGTGCAGGAGCGCGCCCTGCTGCTGCGCGTGCTCGGAGAGCTCGCCGCCGGCCGCGCCTGACCTCCGACGTCACGCCGGAGCCGGGAAGGTCCCCTCAGTCCTCGGCCACCTCGAGTGCGCGTCCGCGGGTCTCCGGGGCCCACGCGAACATCACGGCCACGGCCAGCAGCACGAGGACCGCGGTCACGGCGAAGGCGCCCGGCAGGCCCAGAGCCGGCACCAGGGTCCCCACGAAGAACAGGGGCCCCAGTCCTGCACCCACCCGGGACGCCGCGGAGGCCCAGCCGAAGCCGGAGGCGCGCAGCGTCGTCGGGTACAGCTCGGAGACGTACGTGTAGAGCACCGGGATGGCGATCTGCACCACGAACCCGTACGCGAGCACGAGCGGCAGAGCCGCCCCCGGCACGCCCAGCACGGAGGCCAGCCACACGAGCAGGCCCGCGGCGACGGCGGCGCTCACCGCCAGCAGCCACCGTCGGCCGGTGGCCTCGACCAGGAGCGCGGAGACCACCACGCCGACGAGGCCGGCGGCGGCCATGCCGGAGGTGGTGATGAACGCGCGGGACTGCTCGAAGCCCGCCTCGATGAGGAACGTGGGCAGCCATTGCAGGGCGATGTAGTAGATCAGCATGATCGCCACGAACAGCAGCCAGGCGGCGGCGGTGATGCGCGGGGAGAAGCGCCAGACGGCGGCCAGCTGGGAGGTCAGGGCGCTTCCGGCGCCGCCCCGCTGCGGCTCGACCGCGGGCATGACGTAGTCGCGGCGCTCCGCGCCGGTGTGCTCGACCATGCTGTCGACGACGTGGCGGGCCTCCGCCTCGCGGCCGCGGCTCATCAGGTAGAGCGGGGACTCGGGGATGCCGAGACGGACGACGAACACGAGCAGGGCGGGCAGCACCATGGCGAGCAGCGGCAGGCGCCAGTCGCCCCACGTGCCCACGAGCCACGCGGAGACCACGCCGCACAGGGCGGCGCCGACCGGCCACCAGCCGTCCATGGCGGTCAGGACGCGCCCCCGGAGGCGCTTCGGGGTGAACTCGCCCACGAGGGCGTAGTCGACGGGGATGGTGCCGCCGAGGCCGATGCCCGCCAGGAAGCGGAACACGGCGAACCACAGCAGCGAGTCCGTGAACGCGCCGGCCAGCGTGAACAGGGAGAAGATCAGCAGCGTCCACGTGAAGGCCGCCTTCCGGCCGATCCGGTCCGCGATGGTGCCCCACGCGAACGCGCCGACGGCCATGCCGATCAGGTTGGCGGTGCCGATCCAGGCGGCATCCGCCTTGGTCAGTCCCCATTCCTCGGTCAGCAGCGGGATCATGACGCCGTTGAGCGTCACGTCCCACGCGTCGAACATGAAGCCGAGGCCGCCGATGAGGAAGATGCGGCCCTGCACGGACCAGCGCCAGGGCAGCTCCTGGACCACGGTCTCGCCGGTGACGGCGGCTGCGGCGGGGGAGGGGCGGGCGGACGAGGGCACGAGGGAGCCTCCGAGGCGGTGGGCCCGCGGGAGCCCGGGCCGGTCACGGCCATTATGCGCCGTCCTCCGCCTAGACTGGTGCGCGGCCTGCGGAAGGCGTCCGCGCACGTGCTGCGCCGGGGCGCGCACCGCGCTCGACCCGCGTGAAGGAGCCCCCGTGTCCTCTGCCCAGCCCGCCACCACCGTCCTGGACGAGGTCCCCCTGAAGCGGGCCCTCATCTCCGTGTACGACAAGACCGGGCTGGAGGAGCTCGCCACGGGCCTGCACGCTGCGGGCGTCTCCCTCGTGTCCACCGGCTCCACCGCGCAGCGCATCGCCGCGGCGGGGGTGCCCGTCACCGAGGTCGCGGACGTCACCGGGTTCCAGGAGTGCCTGGACGGGCGCGTGAAGACCCTGCACCCGCGCGTGCACGCGGGCATCCTGGCGGATCGCCGTCGAGAGGACCACGTGGCGCAGCTGGCCGAGCTCGAGGTGGAGCCCTTCGACCTCGTGGTGGTGAACCTCTACCCGTTCGTGGACACCGTGCGCTCAGGGGCGGACGAGGACGCCGTCGTCGAGCAGATCGACATCGGCGGCCCCTCCATGGTGCGGGCCGCCGCGAAGAACCACGCGTCGGTCGCCGTCGTGGTGGACCCGGCCCGCTACGGGGACGTGGTGGCCGCGGCCCAGCGCGGCGGCTTCGACCTGCGCACCCGCCGCCGCCTGGCCTCCCTGGCCTTCGCGCACACGGCCTCGTACGACAACGCCGTGGCCGCGTGGACCGCCGCCCACTTCGGGGACGACGACGCCGCGGCCGCCCCCGTCTTCCCGCCCTACGCCGGCTTCGCGCTCGAGCGCGCCGAGACCCTGCGGTACGGCGAGAACCCCCATCAGCCCGCGGCGCTGTACGTGGACCGCGAAGCCGCCCCGGGCGTGGCCCAGGCCGAGCTGCTGCACGGCAAGGCCATGAGCTACAACAACTACGTGGACGCCGACGCCGCCGTGCGCGCCGCGTTCGACCACGCCGCCCCCGCCGTCGCGATCGTCAAGCACGCCAACCCGTGCGGCGTGGCCGTGGCCGCCGAGGGCGAGGACGTGGCCGTGGCCCACGCCAAGGCCCACGCGTGCGACCCCGTGTCCGCGTTCGGCGGCGTGATCGCCGCCAACCGCCCCGTCACCCGAGCCATGGCCGAGCAGGTCCAGGGCATCTTCACAGAGGTGGTGGTGGCGCCCTCCTTCGGCGCCGAGGCCCTCGAGGTGCTCACCGCGAAGAAGAACCTGCGCCTGCTGGCCCTGCCCGAGGGCTTCGCGCGGGACGGGGTGGAGGCCAAGCAGGTCTCCGGCGGCATGCTCCTGCAGATCGCCGACGCCGTGGACGCCGACGGCGACGACCCCACGACCTGGACCCTCGTCGCCGGCGAGGCCGCAGACGAGGCGACGCTCGCCGACCTGGCCTTCGCGTGGCGCGCCGTGCGCGCCGCCAAGTCCAACGCCGTGCTGCTGGCGCACGACGGGGCGACCGTCGGCGTCGGCATGGGGCAGGTCAACCGCCTGGACTCCTGCCGCCTGGCCGTGGAGCGTGCCAACACCCTGAGCGCCGCGCAGACCGGCGGCCAGGACGTGACCACCGCCGGCGGCGCCGAGAACGTCTCCGGCGCGGGCGCTCCGGAGCGGGCCCGCGGCGCGGTGGCCGCCTCGGACGCGTTCTTCCCGTTCGCGGACGGCCTGCGGATCCTGATCGACGCCGGCGTGCGCGCCGTCGTCCAGCCGGGCGGCTCGGTCCGGGATGAGGAGGTCGTGGCCGAGGCCGAGGCCGCCGGGGTCACGATGTACCTCACCGGGGCGCGGCACTTCTTCCACGGGTGATCCGTCGCAGCACGACGTCGGGCGCCCTCGGAGGCCTGGTGTCGCGCTCTGGGGCGCCGGACGCCCGCCGGTAGAGTGACGCCGGAAACCCTGCATCCACGACTCTCAGGGCGTGGTCCGCGCCCCGTGCGAAGGAGAGAGCACCGCATGTCGAAGATCATCTACACGCTGACCGACGAGGCGCCCATGCTGGCGACCGCCTCCCTGCTGCCGATCGTGCGCGCGTATGCCGGCACCGCGGGCGTCGAGCTCGAGACCCGGGACATCTCCCTGGCCGGCCGCATCCTGGCCGCGTTCCGGGACGTCCTGCCCGAGGGGCAGCGCACCGACGACGCCCTCGCCGAGCTCGGCGCGCTGGTGAAGACTCCCGAGGCCAACGTCATCAAGCTGCCGAACATCTCCGCCTCCGTGCCGCAGCTGCGCGCCGCGATCAAGGAGCTGCAGGCCGACGGCTATGCGCTGCCCGACTACCCGGACGAGCCGGAGACGGACATGGAGAAGGACGCCAAGGCGCGCTACGACTCCGTCAAGGGCTCCGCCGTGAACCCGGTGCTCCGCGAGGGCAACTCCGACCGCCGTGCCCCCAAGGCGGTCAAGAGCTACGCCAAGAAGTTCCCCCACTCGATGGGCGAGTGGAGCAAGGACTCCCAGACCACCGTCGCCACCATGGGGGCAGACGACTTCCGGGCCAACGAGAAGTCGGTGACCCTCCCGGCCGACGACGTGCTGACCATCCAGTTCACGGGCGAGGACGGGCAGAAGAAGGTCCTCAAGGAGGGCTTGAAGGTCCTCAAGGGCGAGGTCGTGGACGGCACGTTCATGTCCGCCAAGGCCCTCGACGCGTTCCTCGCCGAGCAGGTCGAGCGCGCCAAGGAGGAGGGCCTGCTGTTCTCCGCCCACCTCAAGGCCACCATGATGAAGGTGTCCGACCCGGTGATCTTCGGCCACGTGGTAAAGGCCTACTTCGCCGACCTCTTCGCGCAGTACGGCGACCAGCTCGCGGCCGCCGGCCTGGACCCGAACAACGGCCTGGCCGCCATCGAGGCCGGCCTGGACCAGCTCGACGCCGAGACCGCCGAGGGCGTCCGCAAGGCCATCGCCGACGCCTACGAGAACGGCCCGGACGTGGCGATGGTGAACTCCGCCAAGGGCATCACCAACCTCCACGTGCCCTCCGACGTGATCGTGGACGCCTCCATGCCCGCCATGATCCGCACCTCCGGTCAGATGTGGAACAAGGACGACCGGACCCAGGACACCCTGGCGGTCATCCCGGACTCCTCCTACGCCGGCATCTATCAGGTGGTCATCGACGACTGCAAGGCCAACGGCGCCTACGACCCCACCACCATGGGCACCGTGCCGAACGTGGGTCTGATGGCACAGAAGGCCGAGGAGTACGGTTCGCACGACAAGACCTTCGTCATGGAGGCGGACGGCACCGTCGAGGTGAGGAACTCCGCCGGCGAGGTCCTGCTCTCCCACGAGGTCGAGGCCGAGGACATCTGGCGCGCCTGCCAGACCAAGGACGTCCCGGTGCAGGACTGGGTGAAGCTGGCCGTGACCCGCGCCCGCGCCTCCCGGACCCCCGCCGTGTTCTGGCTGGACGAGACCCGCGCCCACGACCGCGAGCTCATCAAGAAGGTCGAGAAGTACCTCCAGGACCACGACGCCGAGGGCCTGGACCTGCGGATCATGTCCCCCGTGGAGGCCACGAAGTTCACCGTGGAGCGCATGCGCCGCGGCAAGGACACCATCACCGTGACCGGCAACGTGCTCCGTGACTACAACACGGACCTGTTCCCGATCCTCGAGCTGGGCACCTCCGCCAAGATGCTCTCCATCGTCCCGCTGATCAACGGCGGCGGCCTGTTCGAGACCGGCGCCGGCGGCTCGGCCCCGAAGCACATGCAGCAGCTGGTGGAGGAGAACCACCTGCGCTGGGACTCCCTCGGTGAGTTCCTCGCCCTGGCCGTGTCCTTCGAGCACGAGGCCGCGCACAACGGCAACCATCGCGCGCAGGTGCTGGCCGACACCCTCGACGCCGCCACCGGCACCCTGCTCACCGAGGGCAAGTCCCCGCAGCGCAAGGCCGGCGAGCTGGACAACCGCGGCAGCCACTTCTACCTGGCGCTGTACTGGGCCCGCGAGCTGGCGCAGCAGACCGAGGACGCCGAGCTGGCGGCGGCGGCGAAGCCGGTCGCCGAGGAGCTGGAGGCCCAGGAGGAGACCATCCTGGCCGAGCTCAACGGCGTGCAGGGCTCCCCGGTGGACCTGGGCGGCTACTACGCGCCGGAGCTGGAGAAGGTCACCTCGGTGATGCGCCCGTCCGCGACGCTCAACGCGATCATGGCGAAGCTCGAGAAGTGAGCTGAGCGCTCAGCGTCCGCGCCCCCGGCCCCCGAGAGGGAGCCGGGGGCGTCCGCGTTCCGGGGCGCCGGACCGAGGGGTCGTGGGCCGGGCTCAGGCGTGGCGGGCCTCGTGGGCCAGCAGCGCGGCCTTGGCCGCGGGTCCGTAGAGGTAGCTCCCCGTCCCGCCCGCGGCCGGCACCACGCGGTGGCACGGCACGACGACGGCGGCCAGGTTGGCCCCGCACGCCCTGCCCGCCGCGCGGACCGCCCGGGCCGAGCCCGCCCGCTCGGCCAGCGCGCCGTACGTGACGGGGGCGCCCGGGGCGACGCGGCGCAGGGCCGCCCACGCGGCCTGGCGGAAGGCGGTGCCGGGCTGGATGACGGCGAGGCCGGCCAGCGCGCCCACGTCCCCTGCCACGTATGCCGCGAGCGCGTCCGCCACCGGCTGCCCGACCCCGTCCCGCGGCTCGACGGGCCGCGGGTCCATCTCCCGCTCGGCGGTGGCCGGGGCGATCGCCTCGAGCCGGTCCATCAGCTCCAGCAGCAGGCGGCCGATGGCCGCGGCCGGTGGCTCGGCGTCGACGGGGACGGCGATGCCGGAGGCGCGGACGGCGTCGTCCTCGGGGGAGAAGACCGCCACGAGGGTCATCTCGGTGTCCGGCAGGGCGGCGGCGGTCCAGCGCAGCTCGGGGAGCATCGCGGCGGGATGGGTCATGGCTTCCTCACGGGACGGCGTCGTCGGTCGCCCCCATTCTCCCGTGCCGCGCCCGGCACTGATGCCGCGTCGGGGGCGTGTGCCACAGTGGGCCCATGACGCAGACACGTGTGTTCGAGCACCGCACCCTCCTGGCCCACCCCCGCGAGACCGTGTGGGGGTGGATGGCCAACCCCGGCGCGCTGCAGCGGCTGAACCCGCCCTTCGCCTCCGAGCTGGTGTCCGGTCCCACGAACGGACTGGCCGTGGGGTCGGAGACACGCCTGCGCATCGCCGCCCCCGGCGCGCTGGGGCTGTTCACGGGCGCGGCGGACGGCTTCCTCAGGACCGTGCTGCCCTCCGCCGTGACCGGGCGCCTCCCGGACGCCGCTGCGCCGCGCCTGCCCTGGCTCGCCCGGCACACCGCCTACGAGGAGGGGCGGATGTTCCGGGACGAGATGGTCTCCGGGCCGCTGGCCTCGTGGGTGCACACGCACCTGTTCGAGGACGCGGCCCCCGGTGAGGCGGACACGGCGGACGGCCGCCCCGGCACCGTCGTGCTGGACCGCGTGGAGTACGCGCTGCCCGCGCAGTCCCTGCTGGGCCGGGTGCCCGGCGTCGGCGGGGCGGCCTCGGCGAAGGCGCACGCGCTGTTCGAGGCCGAGCTGCGCCGCCAGTTCGCCTACCGGGCCCGCGTGCTCGCCGAGGACCTCGACTTCCACGCCGCCCATCCCGGCCCGCTCACCGGCGGTCCGCGCCGCACCGTCGCAGTCACCGGCGCCGGAGGGCTGATCGGCACGCAGCTGTGCGCCCTGCTGACGTCCGGCGGGCACCGCGTGATCCGCCTGGTCCGGGATCCGCGGTCCGTCACCGGGGAGGACACCACCCTGTGGGACCCGCTGCGAGGGACCGTGGACGACCGCGCCCTGGGGGAGGCCGACGTCGTGGTGAACCTGGCGGGGGAGCCGATCGCCGGGCGCTTCACCCCGGAGCACAAGGAGGCCGTGCACGCCTCCCGCGTGCAGGGCACCCGCACGCTCGTGGACGCGATCGCCCGCCTGCCCCAGGAGGACCGCCCGGCCCTCGTGAACGGCTCGGCGATCGGCTACTACGGAGCCGACGCCGGCACGGGCCCGTTCGGCTCGGGGCTGGCCGAGGAGCTGGAGCCGGGCTCGGACTTCCTCGCCGGGGTGGTGGCGGACTGGGAGGCCGAGGCCCGGCGTGCCGGGGAGCTGGGCGTGCGCGTGGTGACGGTCCGCACCGGCATCGTGCTCTCCCCGGCCGGCGGCATGCTGCAGCAGATGCTGCCGCTGTTCCTGGCCGGCGCGGGCGGGCCCATGGCCACGCGCGGCGGCAAGAGCCACGACGGCAGCCCTTGGGTGAGCTGGATCGGGGAGGACGACATCGCGGGGATCCTGGCGCACGCCGTCCTCGACGATGCCGTCTCGGGTCCCTACAACGGCACCGCGCCCGAGCCGGTCACCGCCAAGGAGTTCGCCCGCACCCTGGGGAGCGTGCTCCGGCGCCCTTCCGCCCTCCCGGTGCCCGGGTTCGGCCCCCGCCTGCTGCTCGGCGCCGAGGGTGCCGCGGAGACGGTGGAGGCCGACCAGAAGGCCGTGGCGGACCGGCTCCTGGCCTCCGGCTACGCCATGCGTGCCCCCGGCCTGGAGGACGCGCTGCGCCACGCCCTGGGGCGCTGAGGCCCCGGGAGTGGGGCAGGACCTCAGCAGCGGGCGCGGCCCGCGCAGGCCGCGTCCGCTGCCGGGGCCCTCAGTCCTGCAGCGCGCCGGTCTCCCGGATCAGCTGGCTCAGGGCGGTGTACGCGTCCCGGGCCAGGGCCTCCCACAGGACCATGGCCAGCCGCGGGGAGGCCTCCTGGAGGGCGTACATGACCTGGGCGGTGAGCACGCGGGTGGTCACCCGGCCGCGGGCGCGCACGGTGGAGGGCTGCCGGCCCGGCTGGCCGAGGGCCATCTCGCCGAACGTCATGCCGGGGGTCAGCACGGTACGGCGCACGCGCCGGCCGCCGGTGCCCTGGCCGGTGAGCTCCACGCGCCCCGACGTGATCACATAGATCCCGCCGAACGGCTGGCCGGCGCGGCGGATGATCTGTCCGTCCTCGTAGACGCGCTCGTCCATCATGGACTCCAGCGTCCGGGCGTCCTCTTCTGAGAGGTGCTGCAGCAGAGGGGCCATCGCGGCCTCCTCCGCAGAGTCCGGCAGCAGCTCGGGGGCGTGCCGCGCCAGCAGGCGCTGCTCCGCCCACTGGGCCGCACGGGAACGGGAGTCGAAGAACTGGAACGCGGCACCGGAGCAGCCGGGGCGGGTCTCGTCGTCGTCGGTGCAGGGGTCCGGCAGGTCCACGCCGGCCTCCCGGGCGGCGGCGAGCAGCGCCCCCACGGCGGTGGAGTCCCGATCCACCAGGAGCACGTCGAGGCCGTCCGCGAGCGCCCCGGCGAACCACTGCGCCACGATCACGCGCGCGGCGTGGGACACCGAGCTGACGGAGCGGATGTCCAACACGAGGGTCTCGAGGGACTCGGGCAGGGTGCGCAGCACGTGGGCGAGGGCGTCCACCTGGCTGAACCCCACGTGTCCGCCGAGCTCGATCACGTGGGCGTGGTCGCCGTGGGTGGAGAGGGCCTCGAGCACGCGGGCGCTGCGGACGGACCCCGAGGGGGCCTGGTCCACGCGGTAGTGCGAGCGGAAGGCCGCGCGGGGGGAGCCGGCGGCCTGGGAGGGGTGCAGCTCGAATTCGCGCACCAGGGTCCGCAGGGTCTGCAGGGCCGCGCGGGGCAGGACGTCGTCGTCCTCAGCCTCGCGGGGCGAGTGCACGGCGATCCCCATGTGGCCGGGCACCACCACCAGCACGGTGCCGCCGCGCGAGGAGGCCCAGCCGGGCTGGCCCACGTCGAACGCCCATGCGCCGTCCAGGGTGTCCATGCCGCACGCGTCCAGGACGGAGAGCACGGCGCGGACGGTCTCCTGCCTGAGGACGCGTTCGCCTGTGACGGGGTGCACGCCGTGGGCGGCGAGGGTCCCGGCCAACAGGGCGAGGTCCGCCACGGTGACGGGGGCGGCGCGCAGGGTGGCGACGTCCTCGAGCACCGACTCCGGGTCCGCGTCCAACGTCCCCGCCGAGCGCAGCAGCCACGCCGCGGCCCGGGTGTGGTGCTGCGCGCGGGACTCGGCGCGCACGGCCGCCTCGCCGGGGGTGGTCTCGCGGCCGATCAGCGCGGCCAGCAGCTGCAGGAGGCGGGCGGCGCGGTCGCGCCCGCCTCGGCCCTTGAGCAGGCCGGCCAGGGCGACCACGCCCGCGTTCTGCAGCGCGTTCAGAGGGCGGCCCGTGCCGGGCTCGAGCTCGAGGCGGTGCGCCTCGTCCGCGCGCGGCATCGTGGCCACGGCCTCGCCCACGCGCTCCGGCCCGAGGTCCTCCACGGCGAGCGCGTGCACCACGGCAGCGGCCAGGGACGCCAGGGCGACGGGCTCGAGCGGACCGGCGGTGTAGTGGTCCCCGCCCACGGTGGCGACGGCAACGGCGAGCGCACCTGTGCCGTCGTCGCCTGCGGGGTGGGCGGCGACGAGGCGGTCCAGGCGGCGCTGCACGGGAGACTCCATGGCGTCAGCCTAGTCGGCGCGACCACGCCGCACAGCGGGTTCGGGGGCCCGCTCACCGCGGAGGCGCGCGCGGACCACAATGGAGGTCGATGACCACCCCTTGCCCCGCCCCCGCCGCCCTCGCGCCCGCCGCCCGCCGCGCCCTCACGACGGCGGCCGGTCGCCTCACCGCGGACCTCGCCGTGCGTGCGGTGCTGCCGGAGCTCGAGTCCGCGCTCGCGGAGCGCGGGTCCGCGGTGGTCCACGCCCCGCCCGGCACGGGCAAGACCACGGCGGTGCCGCCGGCGGTGGCCCGGGGGCTGCCCCCCGAGGCCGGCGGGCGGGTCCTGGTGACGCAGCCCCGGCGCGTGGCGGTGCGCGCGGCGTGGCGACGTCTGCACGCCGCGCTCCTCGCCGCGGGGCTGCCTCGCGCGGAGGCGGACGCGGCCGTCGGCTACGCCGTGCGCGGGGACGCGGTGGGCTCCGGCCGCTCGGCGATCGAGTTCGTCACCCCCGGCCTGCTGCTGCGGCGGCTGCTGGCGGACCCGGGCCTGGACGGCGTCGGCGCCGTCGTGCTGGACGAGGTCCACGAGCGGGACCTCGACACGGACGTGCTGTTCGCCCTCCTGGCGGACCTGCGGCAGCTGCGCCCCGAGCTGCGCCTGCTGGCCATGTCCGCCACGATGGACGCGGAGGCCCTCGCCGACCGATGGGCCAGCGGCATGGGGGAGGATCCCGTGCCGGTGGTGCGCACTCCGGCCGTGCAGCACCCCCTGACGGAGGAGCACGAGCCGTTCGGTGCACCCCGGCTGACCCCCGAGGGCCGCGTGGACCGGGGGTTCCTGGACCACGTGGCCCGGGTGGCCGTCCGCGCCCACGCGGAGGCCCTCGCCGCGGACCCTGACGTGGACGCGCTCGTGTTCCTGCCCGGGGCCGGCGAGGCCGAGGACGTGGCCGGCCGGGTCCGCGCGCTCGCCCCGGACACCGAGGTGCGCGTGCTGCACGGGCGGCAGGAGCCCGAAGCGCAGGACGCCGCCCTCGCCGGGCGCACGGACCCGACCGTGCCGCGCGTGGTGGTGGCCACCGCCGTCGCCGAGTCCTCCCTCACCGTGCCCGGCGTCCGCCTCGTGATCGACTCCGGGCTCGCCCGCGAGCCCCGCCGGGACCGGGGACGGGGCATGGCCGGGCTCGTCACGGTGCAGGCCTCCCGCGCGGCGGCCGGCCAGCGCGCCGGTCGGGCCGCCCGCCTGGGCCCGGGGACGGTGGTCCGATGCCACTCCGCCGCGGCCCTCGGCGCCGCCCCGGCCGCCCCCACGCCCGCGCTGGCAGTGGCGGACCTGGACGCCGTGGCCCTGGCCTTCGCCGCCTGGGGTGCCCCGGGAGGGCGGGGCCTGGTCCTGCCGGAGGATCCGCCCGCCGACGCGCTGGCCGCCGCCACTGACCGGCTGAGCGCCCTGGGCGCGGTGGACGCCGAGGGCCGCGTCACCGAGCACGGCCGGACGCTCTCGGCCCTGCCCGTCGACCCGGCCCTCGGTCACGCCCTGCTCGCCGGTGCCGCGTGGGTGGGGGCGGAGGCGGCCGCGGAGACGACGGCGGCCCTCGCCCTGGACCTGCGGCCCGACGGTGCGGACCTCGAGGCGCTGGTGGCGGCCCTGCGCGCCGGGCGGCACCCGGAGTCCCGCCGCTGGCGCCGTGAGGCGGACCGGCTGGCCCGTCTGGCCCGCCGCGGGCCGGGGGCCGCGGCGACCGCGCCGTCCGTCGGGCCGGCACCGTCGGGGGCTCGCGCCCATCCCGTCGGCGCCGTCGCGGCCCTCGCCGCGCCCGGACGCGTAGCCCGCCGGGTCGCGGGGGCGCAGACCTGGCTCCTGGCCTCGGGCACCCGGGCTGCCCTGCCCCGCGGCGCCGAGGCCCTGCGCGGGCTGGAGTGGCTCGCCGTGGCCGAGGCCGGCCGGGTCACCGGCGAGGCCGCGGGCACCGGCGCTCTGATCCGGGCGGCCGCCCCGCTCGATGAGGCCACCGCGCGGGCCGCCGCCGCGGCCCTGCTGCGGAAGGAGACCGTCGCCGCGTGGTCGGGGGAGCGGCTCGTGGGCCGGCACCGGAGCCTGCTCGGCCGCATCGTCCTGGCCGAGGGGCCCGGCGAGGTGACGGAGCAGGCGGCGCGGGACGCCGTCGTCGAGCGGCTGACCGAGGCGGGCCTGGCTGGGATCGAGGGCGGCTCCCCGGACCGCCCCGGGCCGGGGGAGCGGCTGCGCCGGCGCGTGCACCTGCTGCACCGCGTCCTCGGCGCGCCGTGGCCGGAGATGACGGACGGTGCGCTCGCGGAGCTGGAGCCGTTCACCGTGGCGGCAGCCGTCGAGCTGGCCGCGGGCCGCTCCGTGCGCTCCGTGGACGCGGCCGGCCTGCTGCGCGGCCTGCTGCCCTGGCCCGAGGCGGGGCGGCTGGACGAGCTCGCGCCCGAGGACCTCGAGGTCCCCAGCGGCCGTCGGGTGCGGCTGGACTACCCGGCCACGGACCAGGACACCGCCCCCGTGCTGGCCGCCAAGCTGCAGGAGTTCTTCGGGGCGCGTGTCACCCCCGCGGTGGCGGACGGCCGACAGCCGGTGCTGCTCCACCTGCTCTCCCCGGCCGGGCGCCCGCTCGCGGTGACCGCGGACCTGCCCTCCTTCTGGGCGGGCCCGTACGCCCACGTGCGCGCGGAGAACCGGGGTCGCTACCCCAAGCATCCGTGGCCCGAGGACCCCGCGAGCGCCCGGCCCACCGCCCGGACGAACAGCCGACTCCAGAGGTGACGCACAGCGGGGCAGGTCATCGCGGGGGTAGGATCCACGTCACACTCCACCGAGGAAGAATGAGGTCGAGCACCGATGAGACAGACCCGGTCCCGGGCCGCGCGAGGGGCCACGCTGGCCTCCGTGGCGGCCGCCGGGGCGCTCCTGATGGCCGGCTGCGCACCGGCGGAGGAGACCCCCACCCTCACCTGGTACACCAACCCCGACGACGGCGGCCAGGCCGAGATCGCGAAGATCTGCACGGACGCCGCGGACGGTCGGTACACGATCGAGACGTCGATGCTCCCCAACGACGCGGCGTCCCAGCGCGAGCAGCTGACCCGGCGGCTCGCGGCCGGCGACACCTCCATGGACATCATGTCCCTGGACCCGCCGTTCATCCCCGAGCTGGCCGAGCCGGGCTTCCTCGCCCCCGTGCCGCAGGACGTCCAGGAGCACGCGAAGGCGAACACGCTCGAGGGCGCGCTCGCCGGCGCGATGTGGAAGGACACCATGGTGTCCGTCCCGTTCTGGGCCAACACGCAGCTGCTCTGGTACCGCAAGTCGGTCGCGGAGGAGGCGGGCCTGGACATGTCCCAGCCCGTGACCTGGGACCAGCTCATCGAGGCCGCCCGCCAGACGGACACCGAACTCGGCGTCCAGGGCAACCGCGCCGAGTCCATGACCGTGTGGGTGAACGCCCTCGTGGAGGGCGGCGGCGAGAGCATCATCGCCGATCCCGCCGCCCCGGCGAACGAGATCCAGACCAACCTGGACTCCGAGGCCGGCCGCAAGACCGCCGAGATCATCTCCACCATCGGCAGGGAGGGCCTCGGCTCCGCCGGCCTGCCCACGCAGGCCGAGAACGAGTCCATGCTCCTGTTCCAGGGGGACACCGGCTCCTTCATGGTCAACTGGCCGTTCGTGTGGCCGGCCACGCTGAAGGGCGCCGAGTCCGGCGCGCTGCCGGCGGACCTGCCGGAGGACATCGGCTGGGCGCTGTACCCGCAGACCATGGAGGGGCAGGAGTCCGCCCCGCCGCTGGGCGGCATCAACCTGGGCGTCGGCGCCGAGTCCGAGCACCCGGAGCTGGCGTACGACGCGGTCTCCTGCATCACCAGCGCCGAGAACCAGGCGCTGTACTTCAGGGACAACGGCAACCCCGCCGCGGACCCGAAGGCCTACGAGGACCCGGAGGTGCTCGATCAGTACCCCATGGCCCCGCTCGTGCGTGACTCCCTGGACCAGGCGGCCCCGCGACCCCAGACCCCGTACTACAACGAGGTCTCGACGGCCATCCAGCTGAGCTTCACGCCGCCGTCGGCGGTCGACCCGGCCACCACCCCGGCCGCCACCGACCAGTTCATCGAGGAAGTCCTGCGAGGGGAGCGTCTGCTGTGAGCACCGCCGTCGAGTCCACGCCCCGCCCGAGGGGGCGCGCGAAGTCCGCACGCGCGACGTCGGAGGCCCGCCTCGGCTGGCTGCTGGCCGGTCCCGCGTTCTTCGTGATGCTGTTCGTGGTCCTGTACCCGATCCTCCAGGCCCTGTACGACTCCCTGTTCACGTACCGCCTCACGGCGCCGGACGACAAGCAGTTCGTGGGCCTGGCCAACTACGGGGTCATCCTCTCCGACCCGGTGTTCTGGAAGGACCTGGGCGTCACCGTGCTGATCACGGTGGTGACCGTGCTGGTCGAGCTGATCCTCGGCTTCCTCCTGGCCCTGGCCATGCACCACGCCATCAAGCAGACCCGCGGCCTGATCCGCACCATGATCCTGGTGCCGTACGGCATCATCACCGTGGTCTCCGCGTTCGCGTGGTACTACATGTTCTCGATCGACTCGGGCTTCATCAACAGCTGGTTCAGCTGGGTCCCGGGCATCACCGCGGACCTGAACTGGTTCGCCGAGGGCTCCACGGCGCTGTCCGTGATCATGCTCTCCGAGATCTGGAAGACCACGCCGTTCATCTCCCTGCTCCTGCTGGCCGGCCTGGCCCAGGTGCCGGGCGACCTCACCGAGGCCGCCGCCGTCGACGGCGCCTCCTGGTGGCAGCGCATGCGGCTGGTCATCCTGCCGAACATGAAGGCCTCCATCATGGTGGCCGTGCTGTTCCGCGCGATGGACGCGTTCCGCATCTTCGACGCCGTCTACATCATGACCAACGGCGCCTACGGCACCGAGGTCCTGTCCCTGCTGGCCTATCGCACGTCCATCGGCCGGCTGGAGATCGGCATGGGCTCGGCCATCTCCGTGATCCTGTTCCTGTGCGTGGCGCTGATGGCGTTCATCGCCGTGAAGGTCTTCAAGGTGGACCTGGCCGACCGAGGAGGTTCCAAGTGAGCACCGGCAATCCCGTCCCCGCCCCGCAGGAGGCGGTGACCACGCGCCCCGGCACCGACGACCGCCACCCCGAGGCCGGCGGGTCCGTGGGCCGCCGCGACGTGGCCCCCGAGACCGCCCGCCGCGGCAAGCGCGGCCAGGGCACCCTCCTGTGGTGGATCCTGGCCCTCGTGATCGGCGTGTGGTGCCTGTTCCCGCTGTTCTCCATCTTCGCGACGTCGTTCAAGGCGCCGTCGGACCTCGCCAACGGCGCGCTGCTGCCGACCACCTGGTCGACCGAGAACTACCGGGAGATCTTCGTGGGCGACTCCCGCGAGCTCTTCCTCACCGCGCTGCGGAACTCGATCGGCATCACCGTGATCGCCACCCTGATCGCGGTGGTCCTGGCGACCCTCGCGGCCTACGCGATCGCGCGCCTGGACTTCCCGGGCAAGAAGCTCGTGCTGACCGTGTCCCTCATGGTCTCCATGTTCCCGGTGATCTCCTTGGTCACGCCGCTGTTCAACATGTGGCGCGTGCTGGGCCTGTACGACACGTGGCTCGGCCTGATCATCCCCTACCTGTCCCTCACCCTGCCGATCTCCATCTGGACGCTCGCCGCGTTCTTCAAGCAGATCCCGTGGGAGCTCGACCAGGCCGCGCAGGTGGACGGCGCCACGCCGCTGCAGGCGTTCCGCAAGGTGATCGTCCCGCTGGCCGCCCCCGGCGTGTTCACGACGGCGATCATCGCCTTCTTCATCGCCTGGAACGACTTCGTGTTCGGCATCTCGCTGACCTCCACCGAGACCGCCCGCACGGTGCCCGCCGCGCTCGCGTTCTTCACCGGCGCCTCGCAGTTCGAGTCGCCGACCGGGGCGATCTCCGCCGCGGCGATCATCGTGACCATCCCGATCGTGATCCTGGTGCTGCTCTTCCAGCGTCAGATCGTGGCCGGCCTGACCAACGGCGCGGTCAAGGGCTGAGGCCCGCCACGCGAGACCTGAGAAAGGATCCCTGAACGATGGCCTCCATCACCCTGAACCACATCGAGAAGGTCTACGACGACGGCTACCACGCCATCCGGGACGTGAACCTGGACATCGAGGACGGCGAGTTCGTCATCCTCGTGGGGCCCTCCGGCTCCGGCAAGTCCACCCTGCTGCGCATGATCGTGGGCCTCGAGGACATCTCGGACGGCGAGCTGCTGATCGACGGGCGCCGCGTGAACGAGGCGGCCCCCAAGGACCGCAACCTCGCCATGGTGTTCCAGAACTACGCCCTCTACCCGCACCTGTCGGTGTACGAGAACATCGCGTTCCCGCTGCGCCTGTCCAAGGACTCCTCCCTCACGGAGGAGGTCATCGACCGCAAGGTGCGCGACGCCGCCCGCGTGCTCGAGCTCCAGGACCACCTGGAGCGCAAGCCCGGCAACCTCTCCGGCGGCCAGCGCCAGCGCGTGGCCATGGGCCGCGCGATCGTCCGTGAGGCGGACGCGTTCCTCTTCGACGAGCCGCTGTCCAACCTGGACGCCAAGCTCCGCGGGCAGATGCGTGCCGAGATCTCGCAGCTGCAGCGCCGCCTGGCCACCACGTCCGTGTACGTGACCCACGATCAGACCGAGGCCATGACCCTCGGCGACCGCGTGGCCGTGCTCAAGAAGGGCGTGCTGCAGCAGGTCGCGTCTCCGCGCGAGCTCTACGAGCAGCCGCTCAACCTGTTCGTGGCCGGCTTCATCGGCTCCCCGTCGATGAACTTTCTGCCCGTGTCCGTGCGGCAGCAGGGCGGCCAGTACGTGCTGTCCTACCCGATCGGCGACATCCCCGTGCCCGCGGAGAAGGCCCGCAAGGCCGAGGGTCGGGACATCGTGTTCATGGGCCTGCGCCCGGAGTTCTTCCAGGACGCCGAGCTGGTGGAGGACCACAAGCGGCCGAACGGCTCCGAGTTCGAGGCCACGCTGACCCACCTGGAGTGGCTGGGCCACGAGCAGTACGGCTACATCGAGTTCGAGCCGGACCCGAAGGTGGCGGAGCTGCTGTCCGCTCTGGCGAAGGACCTCGACGCGGACGAGCTGCGCCCCGTCGTCGTGACCACCCTCTCCGCGGAGTCCACCGCCCGCCCGGGCGTGCCGACCCGCCTGTGGGTGGACACCACGCGCATCCACCTCTTCGACCCGGAGACCGGCGAGAACCTCACCCGCGACGCGGAGGCCGGTGCCGAGCTGACCCGCCGCACCGCGGAGGCCCGCCGCCGTCAGATCGAGGCCGCGCAGGCCAGGGACGCCGCGTCCCGCGCCTGACCCGCGCCACGCGCACGGGGCCCGTCCCCTCCTTCACCGGAGGGGGCGGGCCCCGTCGTCGTGGCGGCCGGCGGTCAGTCCAGCTGCGCCGCCCGGTGGGCGGCGGCGAGCTCGAGGTAGGTGCGGGCGTTGACCGTCAGGCCCGCGCGCTCCTCGTCCGTGAGCGGCCGGCGGACCGTCGCGGGCACGCCGGCCACGAGGGAGCCCTCGGGGACCTCGGTGCCCTCCAGCACGAGCGCGCCCGCGGCCACGAGGGACCCGGCACCGATCCGGGCCCCGTTCATCACGGTGGCGGACATGCCGATCAGGCAGTCGTCGCCCACGGTGGCCCCGTGCACCACGGCGGAGTGGCCCACGGAGACGCCGGCGCCGAGGGTGCACGGGAAGTCCGCGTCCGCGTGCAGCACCACGTTGTCCTGCAGGTTGGTGCGCTCGCCCACGCGGATGGGGGCGGAGTCGCCGCGCACGGAGACCCCGTAGAACGCGGAGGAGCGCTCCGCCATCTCGACGTCGCCGGTGATCGCGGCCGTGGGGGCCAGGAAGACGGACTCGTGGACGCGGGGCGTGGCGCCCCGCACGGTGAGGATGTGTGCCATGCCCTCAGGCTAGGCGGGGGGTCAGGCGAAGACGACCGTCCGGTGTCCGTCCAGGAGCACGCGGTGCTCGGCGTGCCAGCGCACGGCCTGGACCAGGGTGGCGCCCTCCACGTCCCGGCCGCGGCGGACGAACTCCGCCACGGTCTGGGCGTGCGTGACCGGCTGGACGGACTGCGCGATGATCGGGCCCTCGTCCAGGTCCGCCGTGACGTAGTGGGCGGTGGCGCCGATCAGCTTCACCCCGCGTGCGTGGGCCTGGTGGTACGGCCGAGCCCCCTTGAAGGACGGCAGGAACGAGTGGTGGATGTTGATGGCCATGCCCTCCAGGTCCCGGCACAGCCCGTCCGAGAGGATCTGCATGTAGCGGGCCAGGACCACGAGGTCCACGTCGTGCTCGCGGATCAGCTCGCGCAGGCGCGCCTCCGCGGCCTCCTTGGACTGCCCCGCGGCGGGGTCGGAGGACAGGGGCACGTGGACGAACGGCACACCGTGGAACGCCGCGAGCGGCTCCAGGTCCGTGTGGTTGGAGACCACGGCCGGGATCTCGACGGCGAGCCCGCCGGTGCGCTGCTGGAACAGCAGGTCGTTGAGGGTGCGCCCGTCCTTCGAGCACATCACCAGCGTGCGCATGGGGCGGTCGGCGTCCCACACCTGCAGGTGCAGGTCGAACCGGTCGGTCGCCTGGGCCAGGGAGGCACGGATCCGCTCCAGCGGCGCGGGGGAGTCCACGGCCACCCGGAGGAAGAAGGTCCCGGTGTCGGGGGAGTGGTACTGCTGCGACTCGGTGATGTTGGCACCCTCGCCCAGCAGGGCGCCGGTCACGGCGTGCACGATCCCGGGTCGGTCCGGGCAGGAGAGGGTGAGGACGAGGCGGTGCGGCGCGGGGGCGGTCTCCATCCGGCGATGCTATCGACGAGTGCGGCCCGCGGGCGGCGTACGACCTCGCGAAGACGTGGTTGACGGCCCCCGGATGTGGGATCCTCGGGGGAGGACCGCCGGACCGGCGGCGGCGCGGCACATCCCCGGCTCGGCCGGCAGGGGCGGCGTCCGATTCACACCAGAGGAGCGCACCATGCCCCAGAGCACGCTGTACTGGATCATCGGCATCATCATCGTGGTGCTCGTGATCCTCATCATCGCGACCGCCGTGCGGTCGTCGCGCCGCCGCGAGGAGGCCGTCGTCGATGCCGCCCCGCACCCCGCCGCGCAGCCGGCCGCCACCACCGCGGCCGCCACCCAGGGCGGGGCCCTGGGCGCCACGGACGACCGTCACGAGACCGCCTCCGACGTCGACGCCGACGCCCGCCGTGCGGAGCGGGCCGAGGTCCGCGAGGAGACCCCCGTGGCCGGCGCGGCCACGTTCGACGCGCAGACCGCGGAGAAGAAGCCCACCTCCGGCTCCACGGCAGCGCCGCGCCCCGCCGCTGCCTCCGACGACGTGGTCCGCTCCGACGCCGAGGCCCGTCCGGCCTCGGCCCTGTCCACGTTCGACGCGGCCGAGGTGGACCGCCGTTCGACCGAGGAGTCCGCCCCGCGCAGCGGCGCCGCCGACGCGGCGCCGCTGGGTCTGGCCGCCGCCGGTGTGGCCGGTGGCACCGGCGTGACCGTGGACGAGGCCGACGCCGGCGTCGACCTGCCGGCGCCGCTCGGCGCCCCCACCGACGCCGACCGCGCCGCGGTGCCCGGCGTGGCCGGCGGCGAGGGCGTCGCGGTGGACAAGGCCGAGGACGCGACCCCGGAGCTCTCGGAGGAGGAGGCCCTGTCCCGTCCCGTGGCGGGCCTGCCCGGCATGCCCGGACGCGTGGAGGTCACCGAGGAGCAGCGTCGTGCCGCCGAGGCGGAGACCGGGACGGCGACCCCGTCCGCAGGCCACGCCCCGTCCGACGCTCCGGCGCAGTCCGTCCCGGGCACCGCGCCGCTCACCGGCGGGGACGCCCTGATCGAGGCGCCCGAGCACGCCCACGAGGCCCCGGAGCCGATCTACGAGACCCCGGCCTACATCCAGGACTCCACCACCGGCCAGGACCCCACGAAGGACCTGGCCGAGGGCGAGGTCTACGGCACCACGCCGCTCACCGGCGAGGACGCCGTGATCGAGGCACGCGCCGACGTCGCCGAGGCCGCGGACTCCACCGATGCCGGCCGTCCGGCCCGCTCCCGGTTCGAGGCCATCAAGGAGACCGTGGTGGACACCGCGGGGACCGTCGTCGAGAAGGCCGCCCCGGTGGCCGGCTCCGCCGCCCGCACCGTGGGCAAGGCCGCCGGCACCGTGGCCTCGACCCTCAAGGACAAGCTGGCGGACGCGCAGCGCCGCCGCTGGGGCCGCAAGTGACCCCGTGAGGTCCTGACCCGCGAGGAGGCCCCCGCAGCGTGATGCTGCGGGGGCCTCCTCGTGTGCGGCGAGGGGATCACGCGCCGGCCACGGGGAGGGCCGCGAGGGGCGCGCCACACTAGGATGAGGCCACCGACGCGGCCCGCGCCGCGGACCCCAAGCGAAGGGAACCCCCGTGACCCACACGCCCGACATCAACACGCTCCCGCTCTCCGAGGTGGACCCGGAGATCGCGCAGGCGCTCGCGGACGAGCTCGGCCGCCAGCGCGGCACCCTGGAGATGATCGCCTCCGAGAACTTCGTGCCGCGGGCCATCCTGCAGACGCAGGGCTCCGTGCTCACCAACAAGTACGCGGAGGGGTACCCGGGGCGTCGGTACTACGGCGGCTGCGAGTTCGTCGACGTCGCGGAGAACCTCGCCATCCAGCGCGCCAAGGACCTGTTCGGCGCCGAGCACGCCAACGTCCAGCCGCACGCCGGCGCGCAGGCCAACGTGGCCGTGATGACGGCCCTCATGGACCACGGGGACACCATGATGGGCCTGTCCCTGGCCCACGGCGGCCACCTGACCCACGGGATGAAGCTCAACTTCTCCGGCAAGAACTACAGCATCGCCGCCTACGAGGTGGACCC
This sequence comes from Micrococcus lacusdianchii, assembly GCF_023155805.1. GTDB lineage: Bacteria > Actinomycetota > Actinomycetes > Actinomycetales > Micrococcaceae > Micrococcus > Micrococcus lacusdianchii. Next base: position 75,118 of record NZ_JAKNUW010000002.1, read on the forward strand.
GGAGACCCACCGGATCGACATGGACAGGGTGCGCGAGGCCGCGAAGGCCGCCCAGCCCAAGGTGATCGTGGCCGGCTGGTCCGCGTACCCGCGCCAGCTGGACTTCGCCGCCTTCCGGGAGATCGCGGACGAGGTCGGCGCCAGGCTCTGGGTGGACATGGCCCACTTCGCCGGCCTGGTGGCCGCGGGCCTGCACCCGAACCCGGTGCCCCACGCCGACGTCGTCACCTCCACCGTGCACAAGACCCTCGCCGGTCCGCGCTCGGGCTTCATCCTCGCCAAGGAGGACCTGAAGAAGAAGATCGACTCCGCCGTGTTCCCGGGCCAGCAGGGCGGGCCGCTGATGCACGCGATCGCGGGCAAGGCCGTGGCGTTCAAGATCGCCGGCTCCGCCGACTTCAAGGAGAAGCAGGAGCGCACGCTCCAGGGCGCCCAGATCCTGGCCGAGCGCCTCACCGCGCCGGACATGGCCGAGGTGGGCGTCTCCGTGCTCACGGGCGGCACGGACGTGCACCTGGTCCTCGTGGACCTGCGCGAGTCCCAGCTGGACGGCAAGCGGGGCGAGGACATCCTGCACGAGGTCGGCATCACCGTGAACCGCAACTCCGTGCCGTGGGACCCGCGCCCGCCGATGACCACCTCGGGCCTGCGCATCGGCACCCCGGCCCTGGCCTCCCGCGGGTTCGGCGAGGCCGAGTTCCGGGAGGTCGCCGAGATCATCGCCGCCGCCCTGAAGCCCTCGCCGGACGTCGAGGCGCTGCGCGCCCGCGTCGTGAAGCTCACCGGCGACTTCCCGCTGTACGACGGCCTCGAGGAGTGGTGATCGGCCGATGACGGCGCAGAAGCTGGACGGCAAGGCGACGGCGGCCGCCCTCAAGGCCGAATTGAAGGACCGCGTGGCGGCGCTGGCCGAGACCGGCGTACGCCCTGGCCTGGGCACCCTCCTCGTAGGCGAGGACCCGGGCTCCCGCAAGTACGTGGCGGGCAAGCACGCGGACTGCGCCGAGGTGGGCATCGAGTCCCTCCAGCGTGAGCTGCCGGCGGACGCCACGCAGGACGAGATCCTCGCGGTGGTCCGGGAGCTGAACGAGGACCCGGCCTGCACCGGGTACATCGTGCAGCTGCCGCTGCCGAAGCACGTGGACACGCAGGCGGTGCTCGAGGCGATCGACCCCGAGAAGGACGCGGACGGCCTGCACCCCATGAACCTCGGGCGCCTGGTGGCCTCGGTGGGCGGGGAGCTGGACTCGCCGCTGCCGTGCACCCCGGCCGGCTGCGTCGAGCTGCTGCGCCGCCACGGCCTCGAGCTCGCGGGGAAGCATGTGCTGGTGATCGGTCGCGGCGTGACGATCGGCCGGCCCGCCGGCCTGGTGCTCACCCGCCGCGAGGTCAACGCCACCGTGACGCTGGCGCACACCGGCACCGAGGACCTGGACGCGCTCCTCGCGCAGGCCGACGTCGTGATCGCCGCGGCCGGCTCGGCGCACATGGTGCGCCCGGAGCAGGTCAAGGACGGCGTCATCGTGCTCGACGTGGGCGTCTCCCGCGTCGAGGGCGAGGACGGGACGGCCCGCATCCTGGGCGACGTCGACCCGGCGGTCGCCGAGAAGGCCGCCTGGATGGCACCCAACCCGGGCGGCGTCGGGCCCATGACCCGCGTGATGCTGCTGGCCAACGTGGTCCAGGCCGCCGAGCGCGCGGCTGCCCCGGAGGACTGGGCGGGCGAGCGGGCCCACCGCTGACGCGGACCGGCCGCGGGAGGGGCTAGGGTGGCCCGATGTGAGCCACCCCACCCCTGCCGCGGCCGTCATGTCCTCTGCCGACGCCGAGCCGCCCCTCGTCATCCGTGCCCGCGGCCTGCGCAAGCACTACGGCGACTTCCATGCCGTGAAGGGCATCGACCTCGAGGTGCGGCCAGGGGAGTGCTTCGGCCTGCTCGGCCCGAACGGGGCCGGCAAGTCCACCACCATGCGGATGCTGGCCGGCACCTCGCAGCGCACCGCGGGCGAGCTGACGATCCTCGGGATCGACCCGGAGGAGGACGGCCCGGCCGTCCGGGCGCATCTGGGCGTGGTACCGCAGCAGGACACCCTGGACGAGGAGCTCACCGCCCGGGAGAACATCCTGATCTACGGCCGCTACTTCGGCCTGCCCTACTCCTACCTGCGTCCCAAGGCGGACGAGCTGCTCGCCTTCGCCCAGCTCACCGAGAAGGCCGACGCGAAGGTCACCGACCTCTCCGGCGGCATGAAGCGGCGCCTCGTGATCGCCCGCGCGCTGGTGAACGAGCCCGCCCTGTTCCTGCTCGATGAGCCCACCACCGGCCTGGACCCGCAGGCGCGGCACACCCTCTGGGACCGCCTCTACCGGCTCAAGGAGCGCGGCACCACGCTGCTGCTCACCACGCACTACATGGACGAGGCCGAGCAGCTGTGCGACCGCCTCGTGGTGGTGGACGGCGGCGAGATCATGGCCTCCGGCACCCCGGCCGAGCTCATCCGCGAGCACGCCTCCCGCGAGGTCCTCGAGGCGCGCTTCGGCGCGGACCGCAACGAGGCCGCCGCCCGGGCCGTCCAGGCCCATGCGGGCGAGGGCGTGGTGCACCGCGTGGAGGTGCTCCCGGACCGCGTGCTGATCTACGCCGCGCACGCCGACGACCTGCACGGGGTGGTCCAGCGACTCGTGGACGACGGCGCCGTCCCCGCCCCCGTGACGACCCTGACCCGCCGCGCGAGCCTCGAGGACGTGTTCCTCATCCTCACCGGCCGCACTCTGGTGGACTGAGCCGTGGCCGCCACCACGACGCCGCCGCCCGCCGCCTCCGGCGGCGCACCCGCTCCGTTGCGCCCTCCCCACACCCCCGCCGAGTCCGCGGAGCGCGTGAAGCGCCGCGGGGCCCTGTACGTCGCGGAACACCAGCTGCGGAACATGCGCCGGTACGGCTCGGTGCTGATCGTCGGTGCACTCGGCGAGCCGGTGCTCTACCTGCTCGCCATGGGCCTGGGCATGGCCCAGCTGTTCGGCGGCGGCATGCCGCAGGAAGCACTGGGAGGGGTGTCCTACGTGGCGTTCCTCGCGCCGGCGCTCCTGGCCTCGGGCGCCCTCATGACGGCGGCCGTGGAGTTCTCCTACCCGGTGATGGGCGGGTTCCAGTGGCACCGCACCTACTACGCGGCGCAGGCCACCCCGCTGTCCCCGGCACAGATCGCGCTCGGCCACCTCGGTGCGGTCAGCCTGAGGTTCGTGTTCCAGGCGCTCGTGTTCTTCCTGGTCATGCTCGCCTTCGGCGTCGTCCACAGCCCGTGGGGCTGGGTGCAGATCCTCACCGCGACCCTCGGCGGACTGGCGGTCGGCGCCCCGATCATGGCGTTCGCCGCCTCCCTGAAGGAGGACAGGGGGCAGTTCGCCACGCTGCAGCGGCTCGTGATCATGCCGCTGTTCCTCTTCTCCGCCACGTTCTACCCGCTCGAGGCGCTGCCCGTCTGGCTGCGCTGGATCGGCTGGATCTCCCCGCAGTGGCACGCCGCCCAGCTCGGGCGCGTGCTCTCCTACGGCATGGCCGAGCCGGCGTGGCTGACGGTCCTCCACCTCGTGGTCCTGCTGGTCCTGGCCGTGGGCGGCGCGTGGCTGGCCGCGCGCATCTACACGCGCCGGCTCGGCTGGCGGCCGGGGACCCCGGACCGCGACGCCCTCGCGCGCCCCCGCGCCGACCGCGCGTCGCGCCTGGGGCGGCGCGCCGAGGTGAGCGTGTCCGACGGGTCGGGGACAGCGTCGTCGTCCGTGGTGCGGGAGCACGCGGCCGGGGTGCCGCCCATGCCGGAGATCACGCTGCGCCGGGGGCCGCTGGCGGGCCTGTACTCCGGCAACGTCCGCGCGGTGATGGAGCGGGCGTTCCTGAGCCTGCGGTCCAACAACTGGGTGGTGTTCGCCTCCGGCTTCGTCGAGCCGGTCCTGTACCTGGCGTCCATGGGGATCGGCCTGGGGGCCCTCGTGGGGTACGTGCCCGGCCCGGACGGCACGCCCGTCCCGTACGGCATGTACATCGCCCCGGCCCTGCTGGCGGTGTCCGCCATGAACGGCGCCATCTACGACTCCACCTGGAACGTGTTCTTCAAGCTGCGCTACGCGAAGACGTACCAGACCATGCTCGCCACGCGCCTGGGCCCGCTGGATGTCGCCCTCGGGGAGATCGCCATGGCGCTCCTGCGCGGGCTGATCTACGCGGTGGGGTTCCTGGTCGTCATGACGCTGGGCGGGCTGGTGACCTCGTGGACCGCGGTGCTGATGGTCCCGGGCGCCCTGCTCGTGGCGCTGGCGTTCGCGTCCCTCGGCATGGCGGTCACCAGCTTCCTGAAGACGTTCCAGCACATGGACTGGATCCAGATCGTGCTGATGCCGATGTTCCTCTTCTCCGCCACGTTCTTCCCCCTGAGCGTGTACCCGCAGCCCCTCCAGTGGGTGATCCAGGTGTTCCCGCTGTGGCACGCGGTCGAGCTCATGCGTGCGCTCGCGGTCGGAGCGCTCTCCTGGGGGACCGCGGGCCACGCCCTGTACTTCGTGGTGATGTCCGCCGTCGGAGTGTGGCTCACCGCGCGTCGGCTGCGCGCCCTGTTCCTGCGCTGACGCCCGCGGCGCGGTCCCGGCGACGCCGGCGCACCAGGTCCGCGAGTGCGATCGCCGTCGTCACGGCCCAGGACACCCCCACCAGGAGCAGGGCGACGGAGGCGGCGTGCGCGTGCGCGACGGCGGAGGGCGTCCCGCTCGCGGCAGCCTCGGCCGAGCCGAGGGTGCCGTAGAACGCTCCCATCACCACGGACAGGCCCAGGGCCGTGCCGGTGCGCTGAGCGGTCTGGGCCACGCCACCGGCGGCGCCGGCCTCATGCCCCTGGACGTCGTCCATCATGAGCACCTGCGCGGTGGTGAGGATCAGGGCCTGGGAGACGGCCATGACCGCGAGCGCCCCGGCCACGGTCCAGGGGCTCCACTGCTCGGCCGCGGAGCGTTCGACGGTCTGCCAGAGCAGCACCAGCGAGACCAGGCCCACCACGCCGCCGAGGGCCACGAGGCGGGGCCCGTGCCGCTGCACGCGGGCGCCGGCCCACGGGGAGAGCCCGGCCTGCACGGCGGCGCCGGGCAGGGTGGCCAGCCCGGAGGCGAGCGCGGTGAACTCCAGGCCCTGCTGGAGGAACACGGCCGTCACCGCGAACACGGCGGGCATGGTCGCCAGGAACAGGGTGGTCTCCGCGGCGCCGATGGTGAAGGACGCGCGGCGGAACAGCGCAGGGTCCACCATGGGGGCGACCCCGGTGCGGGCCTCGGTGGCCTTCACGCGGCGCTCCCACAGCCACCACGCGGCGCCGAGGACGGCCGCGGCGGCCAGCAGCCACCCCGTGCCGGGGACGATGAACGGCACCATGAGGGACACGCTGGCGGCGCCGAGGAGGACGGCGCCCACCGGGTCCAGCGCCGCCAGGCCGGCGCGGGCCGAGGCGGCCGCGCCCCGCGCGCGGGTGTCCGGGGCCAGCCACAGCGCGCCCATGAGGATCGCGAGCAGGCCCACCGGGGCGTTCATGAGGAAGGTGCCGCGCCAGCCCCACGCGGGTCCCAGGGTGCCGATGAGCACACCGCCCAGCAGAGGACCCGCGGCGACGCCGAGCCCCACGACCATGCCGAACAGACCGTAGGCCCGCCCCCGGACGCGGCCGGTGAAGTGGGTCTGGATGAAGCCGATCACCTGCGGGTTGAACACGCCCGCGCCCACGCCCGTCAGGAGGCGGCCGATGGTGAGCCACACCGGGTTCGGTGCCAGGCCGGACACGAGCGAGCCGAGCACGTAGAGCGAGATCCCCGCCAGGAACAGCGGCCTGCGTCCCCACAGGTCCCCCGCCCGGCCCGCGGCCACCAGGACGACGCCGAACGTCAGCGTGTACCCGGACAGCACCCACTGCAGGTCCGCGGGGGAGGCGCCGAGGTCCCGCTCGATGGCCGGCAGGGCCACGTTCACCACGGACACGCTCATCAGGGCCAGGAACAGCGGGATGAGCAGGACCGTCAGCATGCGGCGCTGGCCGGCGGTGAACGCGGCGGCGGAGGTCGGGGAGGGGGCGGGGGTCACCGGCCCAGCCTAGGCCCGGCGGGCGGGCGCTACGCCGACCGCGGCCGTCGATTCGGAGCCGGGCACGCCGGTGCGGGATGATGGGGGCGAGTCCGTCGTCCACTGGAGGAGCACGCCCATGCCCCCGAGCATCCCGTCCGGGTCCCGCCCCGCCGCCGCCCCGCGCGCCGGCCTGGCGATCGGCTCGACCGGCTTCACGGTGATGATCATCGTGCTGCTGGTAGCCATCGTCTTCGCGGCCAACGCCAACGACCTCATCGGCTGGCTGGTGGTCGCGATCGCCGCCGCCTGGCTGGTGTTCGCCGTCCTGGTGTTCCTGCAGGTCCGCCAGGGGGTGCGCTCCGCCTCCCAGAAGGTGGACCGGACGGTGGAGCAGATGCGCTCGGACGCGGCCGCCCTGCGCGGCCCGCAGCGGCCCGCACCCGCCGCGGCCGGCCCCGCCGCCGCCGACCCGATGCGGGACACCAAGCTGGACCACTCCTTCAAGATCGTCCAGGTGCAGGCGCGCGTGGTGAAGGAGCAGCTCGACGCCGCCGACGGCGCGGACCGGGAGATGGTGGACCGCGCTCTCGAGACCATCCAGATCACCGCGTCCAACGCGCGGGACATGATCAAGGAGGGACGCGGGGAGTCCGAGGGCCCCGTGGCCGGGACGGTGGTGTCCTGATGGCCGGGCAGGCCCCCGCGAGGAACCCCGCGCATCCGCCGGAGCCGGCCCCGGGTGAGCCGGTGGTGCACGCCAATGCCGGCGCCCCCAAGGCGGACGGCGCCGTGCGCGTGGCCACCGTGAACGTCAACGGCCTGCGCGCCTCCCACCGCAAGGGCATGACCGGCTGGTTCGCCGGCCGCGGCGTGGACGTGCTCACGATGCAGGAGGTCCGCGCGCCCCGCGCGATCGTGGACACGCTCGTCCCGGAGATCGTGGGCCAGGAGTGGGACGAGGTCCATGTGGCGGACGCCGAGGCGGAGGCCAAGGGCCGGGCCGGCGTCGCGATCGCCTCGCGCTTCCCCCTCGAGCAGGTGCGCACCGGCATCGCCGACGCGGAGGGCTACTTCGACGCGGCCGGGCGCTGGATCGAGGCGGACGTGCGCCTGCCGGACGGCACGCTGCTGACCGTGGTGTCCGCGTACGTGCACTCGGGCGAGGCCGGCACCCCGAAGCAGGACGACAAGTACCGCTTCCTGGACGAGATGACCCGCCGCCTCGGCGAGCTCGCCGCCCAGGACCACCCCGCGCTCGTCACGGGCGATCTCAACGTGGGCCACACCGAGCGGGACATCAAGAACTGGAAGGGCAACGTGACGAAGGCGGGCTTCCTCCCCGAGGAGCGGGCCTACTTCGACCGGTTCTTCGGCGAGCTGGGCTTCACGGACGTGGGCCGCGCCCAGGCCGGGGACGTCCCCGGCCCGTACACGTGGTGGTCCATGCGCGGCAAGGCGTTCGACAACGACGCCGGCTGGCGCATCGACTACCACATGGCCACCGCGGACCTCGCCGCGCGGGCGACCTCCGCCGTCGTGGACCGCGCCCCCACGTGGGGCACCCGCTTCTCCGACCACGCCCCGCTCGTGGCCGACTACCAGTTCTGACCGGCCCGAGGAGGACCACGATGACCGAGCAGACCACCACCGACGCCGCCCCCGACGCCGGCGCGCGCCGCCCCACCGTCGCGGACGTCCTGGCCCAGGACGCCGCCGCCACCGCCCACCTGGCCGGCGCCTCCGCCCGGCACCGCGTGCTCTCCGGCATGCAGCCCTCGGCCGACTCCCTGCACCTGGGCAACTACCTGGGCGCGCTCGTGAACTGGGTGACGGTGCAGGAGGACTTCGACGCCTTCTACTTCATCCCCGACCTGCACGCGATCACCGTCCCGCAGGACCCGGAGGCACTCGCCCAGCGCACGCGCGTGGCGGCGGCCCAGTACATCGCCGGCGGCATCGACCCCGAGCGCTCCGTGCTGTTCGTGCAGTCCCAGGTGCCCGAGCACGCCCAGCTGGCGTGGGTGCTGACCTGCATGACGGGCATGGGCGAGGCCATGCGCATGACCCAGTTCAAGGACAAGGCGGCCAAGCAGGGCCAGGACGCCGCCGGCGTCGGGCTGCTGGCGTACCCCATGCTGATGGCCGCGGACATCCTGCTGTACCAGCCGCACGGCGTGCCCGTGGGCGACGACCAGCGCCAGCACGTGGAGCTCACCCGCGACCTCGCCCAGCGGTTCAACCACCGCTACGGTGAGACGTTCGTGGTGCCCTCCGGCTTCTACCCGGAGACCGGGGCGCGCATCTACGACCTGCAGGCCCCGACGTCGAAGATGTCCAAGTCCGCCGCGTCCCCCAACGGGCTGATCAACATCCTCGAAGAGCCCAAGAGGACCGCCAAGAAGATCAAGTCGGCGGTCACCGACGACGGCACCGAGGTCCGCTTCGACCGCGAGGCCAAGCCCGGCGTGTCCAACCTGCTGACCATCCTCTCCGCGGTCACCGACACCCCGATCCCCGCGCTCGAGGAGCGCTTCGCGGGCCAGATGTACGGCCACCTCAAGGTGGCGGTGGCGGACGCCGTCGTCGAGCGCCTGGCCCCCGTGCGCGAGCGCGCCCTGGAGCTGCTGGACGACCCGGCCGAGCTGGACCGCATCCTCGCCGCCGGCGCCGCGAAGGCCCGCGCCGTGGCCACGCCCGTGCTCGAGGACGTCTACGCCAAGGTCGGCTTCCTGCCGCCGCTGCGCTGAGCCGGACCGCACCGGCCCCCCGACGACGGCCTGCGCCCCCGACCTGCGGGGGACGCGGGCCGTCGTGTTTCTCCGACTCGAGGCGGAGGCGGCGGCACGTGCGCGGCTGTCAGGATGGATGCACCGCCCCCGCTCCCGCCGCAGCGGGGGCGAGCCCCACCGACAGAGGAGTGCCGGAGCCATGTCCACCGCAGTCGCGACCCCCGGGGTCGCCGAGGTCCCGCCCGGGGCCGAACCCGTCCTGGAGACGGAGAACCTCGTCAAGGTCTACGGCCGCGGGGCGTCCCGCTTCGACGCCCTGAAGGGCATCACCCTGCAGATCCAGCGCGGCGAGTCCCTGGCCGTCGTCGGCAAGTCCGGCTCCGGCAAGTCCACCCTGATGCACCTGCTGGCGCTGCTGGACCAGCCCTCCGCCGGCGTCGTCGCGATGGACGGCCGTCCCGTCTCCCAGCTCAAGGCCGCGGAGATCTCCCAGCTGCGCAACGAGCGGTTCGGCTTCGTGTTCCAGCAGTTCTTCCTGAACCCGAACCAGACGGTCCTGGAGAACACCGTGCTGCCGCTGAAGATCGCCGGCGTGGGCCGGGCCGAACGCACCCGCCGCGGCATGGCGGTGCTCGAGCGGCTCGAACTCGCGGACAAGGCGAAGAACAAGGCCACGGACCTCTCCGGCGGCCAGAAGCAGCGCGTGTGCATCGCCCGCGCCCTGGTCAACGAGCCCACCGTGCTCTTCGCGGACGAGCCCACCGGCAACCTGGACTCCGCCACCTCCGCGGCCGTGGAGGACATCCTCTTCGGCCTGCACCGGGAGGAGGGCATCACCCTCGTGGTGGTCACGCACGACGACGACCTCGCGGCCAGGTGCGGCCGTCGCCTCGAGATGCAGGACGGCCGGATCGTCTCCGACGAGCGCGCCGGCTCCCTGGTCGGCGCGTCGTCCGCCGCCCCCGGCCCGACCGGGACGGAGGCGCGCGCGTGAAGGCCCTGGACCTGGCCGGGACGGCCGTGACCAACACCCTGCGCTCGAAGCTGCGCACGTTCCTCACCGTGATCGCGATCGTGATCGGCGCGTTCACCCTGACGCTGACCAGCGGTCTGGGCACCGGCATCAACAAGTACGTGGACACCATGGTGGAGGGCTTCGGGGCCCCCGACGAGCTGACCGTCTCGAAGCAGGCGGACGGGGTCTCCACGGTGGCCGGCGGCGAGCCCACCGAGTACGACCCGGACGCGGCGGCCTCGGGGGAGATGTTCGGCCTGCCCCTGCTCACCCAGGAGGACCTGGACGCCATCCGCGCCACCGAGCACGTGACGGACGTGGAGACCGCCCGCCTCGTGGAGCCCGACTACATCGAGGGCGAGGACGGCCGGAAGTGGGAGGTGCCGCTCATGGGCTCCTCCTTCGAGATCGACATGCTCTCCCTCGCCGCGGGCCGCGCGCCCGCCGCGGAGGGCGACGCCCTCGAGGTGACGGTGCCGGCCGACTGGGTGGAGTCCCTCGGCGGTGTCGCGCCCGATGACGTGCTGGGCCAGGAGGTCACCCTCGTGGCCTCCGACCCGCTGGGTGCGCAGTCCGGCGTGGACGCCATCGTGGTCGGCGTGACCGAGCAGGTGGCCTCCGGGTCCGGCTCGGGCCCCGTGCCCTCCCCGGAGCTCGAGCAGCGGCTGCACGACGTGACCACGCAGGGCCTGCCCGAGGAGCAGCGGAACACGTACTTCCAGGCCACCGTCACGGTGGAGGGCATGCCGGAGAACGAGGCCGCCGTGAAGGCGGCCCTCGGCGAGCAGGGCTACCAGGCGCAGACCCTCGAGGACCAGCTGGGCGTGATCCGCGGGATCATCGACGCGGTCACCTGGGTGCTCAACGGATTCGCGCTCATCGCCCTGCTGGCGGCGAGCTTCGGCATCATCAACACCCTGCTCATGGCCGTGCAAGAGCGCACCCGGGAGATCGGCCTGATGAAGGCGCTCGGCATGACCGGGGGGAAGATCTTCGGCCTGTTCTCGCTCGAGGCCGTGGTCATCGGCCTGCTGGGCTCCCTGATCGGTGTGGGCCTCGGCGTGGCCGTCGGCCTGGTGGCCAACCAGGTCCTCACGCAGGGCGTGCTCAGCGGGGTGACGGGCCTGGTCCTGTTCGCCGTGAACCCGTGGGCGCTCCTGCTGATCATCGGCCTGATCGTGGCCATCGCCTTCCTGGCCGGCACCCTGCCCGCCGCCCGTGCCGCCCGCAAGGACCCCATCGAGGCCCTGCGCCACGAGTGATCCGCACCGGCACCCGGCCACCCTCCACCCCATCGCACCCCGAGAGCAGAGAGACCATGACGAACCAAGACCCGCAGTTCCCGAACCCCGCCCATAGCCCGGCCGACCCGCCCTCCGCGGGCGGTCAGGCCCCCCGGTACGGTCAGGCGCCGCAGTACGGGCAGCCCGCCCAGGGCGCGCCCGCCGCCGATCCGTACGGCCCGCCCGTGGGCGCCCGCTTCGGCACGCCGGCCTACGGAGCGGACGCGCAGTACGGCGCCCCGGTGGCGGAGCCCGCGAAGTTCCGGACCCTGCTGAAGCTGACGCTGCTCTCCGCTGTCCTGTACCTGCTCTCGAGCATCCCCTCGTTCTTCACGGGCACCGAGGGGCAGACGCGCGCCCAGCTGGAGCAGGCCGGGATGAGCCCGGAGGAGATCGAGCAGACCCTGCAGCTCACCGGCGTGGCATCCGTCATCGGCGTCGTGGCCACCCTGCTCGTGGGCCTGGGCCTCTACGCCCTCGTGTACTTCGGCCTGAAGGCCGTGAAGAACTGGGCGCGGATCCTCGGCATCGTGCTCGCCATCCTCAGCGTCGTCGGCTCCGTCCTCGGGGTCCTGGCCGCCGGTCTGCTCGCCGGGCTCGGCATGGACCTGGGCCTCGATCTGAGCAGCCCCCTCGGGATCCTCGGCGCCGTGCTCTCGCTGGCCGCCCTCGTGGTGAACATCCTGTGGCTCGTGAACGCCTTCAACAAGGATGTCGCCGCCTACACGCAGCAGGGCCGCCGCGTGGCCGC
>NZ_JAKNUW010000002.1:87079-235082 GCF_023155805.1 Micrococcus lacusdianchii
GGCCTCGATCTGAGCAGCCCCCTCGGGATCCTCGGCGCCGTGCTCTCGCTGGCCGCCCTCGTGGTGAACATCCTGTGGCTCGTGAACGCCTTCAACAAGGATGTCGCCGCCTACACGCAGCAGGGCCGCCGTCGTGCCGGGGGAGGGGTGTTGCGCCGGTGGCGAGACCACGCGGCCGCACCTGGCCGGACCCCGTCCCGGACCGCCAGCATGGAGGCATGTCCCCCCAGACCCCGGTCCCGTCGCCCCTGACCGCCCCGTCCGCCCTCCCCACGACGCCGGACGAGGTCGCCCCGCGCGTGCGCCGCATCCGCAGCGTGCTCGCCGTGCTCACCGCCGTGATCGGGCTGGTCGCGGCGGCGCGGCTGCTGACGGCGCCCGGGGCGGGGATCGGCCCCGTGCCGCAGGATCCGTCCCGCGCCGCGCAGGCCTCGCTGCTCACCGCCGCGGGGATCCTCGTGGCGGTGCACGTCGGGCTGGCCGTCGGCGTGGCCCGGTACAGCGAGGCCGCCCGACTGATCGGGGCCTTCGTGGTCGGCGGCGTCACCCTGTCCACGCTGCTCACCACCATCCGGATGTTCGCCTTCCCGCCCGCGCAGTGGCCCGTGCTCGTGGCCCTGGCCGGGCTGCTGGCCGCCGCCGCGATCGGCTGGTTCGTCTGCGCCTTCCATCGTCCGTTCGGGGACGCCTGCAAGGGGATCAGCCGGGCCCGGGCCGGCCGCGGTGCGCGATGATGGACCCATGCCCTCCCGTCGTGACCCCATGATCCGTGCCGCCGAGCGGCCCGTCGGCCTCGACGAGCCCGCCGTCCGCGGCCCCGTCCGTCGGCTCCAGGTCACCACGCTCGGCACGGGGGCGGTGTCCGCCCTGGCCGCCGCCGGAGTGCTCGCGCTGCAGTCGGACCCCGGCTATGTCCGCGCCGTCCTGCAGGCGCGCTCGTGGGGTGCCGTCGAGGTGACGGACACGGACGTGGCCGCCTTCCTCACCCCCGCCGGCGGCGTGCCCGCGGCCGTTGGCGGGATCCTCGCGCTCACGGCGCTGCTGGTGTGGGGGATGCAGCGGCTGTGGCGGCCCTCGCGGTGGGTCGGCACGGCGGCGGCCGGCGTCGGCATGCTCTCCGCCGCGTTCTGGAACGTGGACGGCGGCCGCATGGTGGCCGCCGGGGCCGGGGGTGTCCTCACCCTGCTGGCCGTGTTCGCCATGCTCGTGCTCTGCGCGGTCTGGCTGCTTGTGGCGCACCGCCGCTCCACCCGGGACGCCTTCGACGGCTGACCCCCGCGGGCCTCTCCACGACGACGGCGGCCCGCCTCCCCGCGTGGGGGAGACGGGCCGCCGTCGTCGGTCGATCAGAAGGTGCGGGCCAGGATGGCCTGCTTGACCTCGGCGATCGCCTGGGTCACCTGGATGCCGCGCGGGCACGCGTCGGTGCAGTTGAAGGTCGTGCGGCAGCGCCACACACCCTCCTTGTCGTTCAGGATCTCGAGGCGCATGTCCCCGGCGTCGTCACGCGAGTCGAAGATGAAGCGGTGCGCGTTCACGATCGCGGCGGGACCGAAGTACTGGCCGTCGGTCCAGAACACCGGGCACGAGGACGTGCACGCGGCGCAGAGGATGCACTTGGTGGTGTCGTCGTAGCGCGCGCGGTCCGCCTGGGACTGGTAGCGCTCCGTCGTGGGCTCCTGGCCCTTGGCCACCAGGAACGGCATGACCTCACGGTAGGACTGGAAGAACGGGTCCATGTCCACGATCAGGTCCTTCTCCACCGGCAGGCCCTTGATGGGCTCCACCACGATGGGCTTGGACAGGTCCAGGTCCTTGAGCAGGGTCTTGCACGCCAGGCGGTTGCGGCCGTTGATGCGCATCGCGTCCGAACCGCAGATGCCGTGCGCGCACGAGCGGCGGAAGGACAGGGTGCCGTCGTGGTCCCACTTGACCTTGTGCAGGGCGTCCAGCACGCGGTCCGTGCCGTACATGGTCAGGCGCCACTCGTCCCAGTAGGACTCCTCGGAGGCCTCGGGGAGGTAGCGGCGGACCTTCAGGACGATGTCGAAGGACTCGATCCCACCGGCGCCGCCCTGGGAGGACTGGTCCGCCGGACGGGTGTCCGAGGTCTCCTCGGCCACCGGGGTGCCCGCGGCGGGGGCGGCGGTCTCGTTTGCTGCGTGGCTCATCAGTACTTGCGCTCCATCGGCTGGTAACGGGTGACGATCACGGGCTTGGTCTGGAACCGGTTGCCCTTGACGCCCTCGAACTCGGCGTTCTCATCACGGTAGATCATGGTGTGGGCCATGAAGTTGGCGTCGTCGCGGTCCGGGTAGTCCTCGCGGTAGTGGCCGCCGCGGGACTCCTTGCGGCCCAGTGCCGCGAGGGTCATCGCCTCGGCGATGTCGAGGAGGTACCCCAGCTCCATGCCCTCGAGCAGGTCGAGGTTGAAGCGCTGGCCCTTGTCCTGGACGGAGACGTTCTCATAGCGGCGGCGGAGCTCCTCGATCTTCGCCAGAGCACGGCGGATCGACTCCTCGTCGCGGAACACCTGCATGTCCGCGTCCATGGACTCCTGGAGCTCGGCGCGGATGTCCGCGACGCGCTCGTCGCCCGTGGCCGAGCGCAGGCTCTCGATGTGCCGGCGGGTGCGCTCCTCGCCGTTCTCCGGCAGCTCCACGAACTCGGCCTGCGCGGCGTACTCGGCCGCGTAGATGCCGGCGCGGCGGCCGAACACGTTGATGTCGAGCAGGGAGTTGGTGCCCAGGCGGTTGGAGCCGTGCACGGACACGCACGCGACCTCGCCCGCGGCGTAGAGGCCCGGAACCACGGTGTCGTTGTCCTGCAGGACCTCGGCCTTGACGTTCGTGGGGACGCCGCCCATGAAGTAGTGGCACGTCGGGAACACCGGCACCGGCTCGGTGTAGGGCTCCACGCCGAGGTAGGTGCGGGCGAACTCGGTGATGTCCGGCAGCTTCTCGTCGATGTGGGCCGGCTCGAGGTGCGTGAGGTCCAGCAGGACGTAGTCCTTGTTCGGGCCGGCGCCGCGGCCCTCGCGGACCTCCAGGGCCATCGACCGGGCGACGATGTCGCGCGGGGCGAGGTCCTTGATGGTGGGGGCGTAGCGCTCCATGAAGCGTTCGCCGTCCGCGTTGCGCAGGATGCCGCCCTCACCGCGGGCCGCCTCGGAGAGGAGGATGCCCAGGCCGGCCAGGCCGGTCGGGTGGAACTGGACGAACTCCATGTCCTCCAGCGGCAGCCCGGAGCGGTAGGCGATGGCCATGCCGTCGCCCGTCAGGGTGTGCGCGTTCGAGGTGGTCTTGTACACTTTGCCGGCGCCGCCGGTGGCGAACACCACGGACTTGGCCTGGAAGGTGTGCAGCTCGCCGGTGGCCAGCTCGTAGGCCACGACGCCGGCCACGCGCTTCTGCGCGTAGGGGGTGCCGTCCTGACGGGTGGCCTCCTCCTCGACCATGAGCAGGTCCAGGACGTAGAACTCGTTGTAGAACTCCACGTCGTGCTTGACGCAGTTCTGGTAGAGCGTCTGGAGGATCATGTGGCCGGTGCGGTCCGCGGCGTAGCACGCGCGGCGGACAGGGGCCTTGCCGTGGTCGCGGGTGTGACCGCCGAACCGGCGCTGGTCGATCTTGCCCTCGGGCGTGCGGTTGAAGGGCAGGCCCATCTTCTCGAGGTCGAGCACCGCGTCGATGGCCTCCTTGGCCATCACCTCGGCGGCGTCCTGGTCCACGAGGTAGTCACCGCCCTTGACGGTGTCGAAGGTGTGCCACTCCCAGTTGTCCTCCTCGACGTTGGCGAGGGCGGCGCACATGCCGCCCTGGGCCGCGCCGGTGTGGGAGCGGGTGGGGTAGATCTTGGTGAGCACGGCCGTGCGGGCGCGCTGACCGGACTCGATGGCGGCGCGCATGCCCGCGCCGCCGGCGCCGACGATCACCACGTCGTACTTGTGTACCTGCATTCAGGTGTCTCTCTCTCAGTGTCAGTGGCCGGCGTGCACGTGGGGCGTGCACGCCGGCGTCCGGGACGGCGGATCGGGCCGGTCAGCGGCAGATCGCGGGGGAGTTCTCGAGCAGGGCGCCGGTGGCGTCCACCATGCAGGGCTCGAAGGTGAAGATCACGAGGGTGCCGAGCACGATGATCGCGGCGGTGGCCACGTAGAGGATCATCGAGAGCCAGAAGCGCACGCCGTCACGCTCGGCGTAGTCGTTGATGATGGTGCGGACGCCGTTGGCGCCGTGCAGCATGGCCAGCCACAGGAGGGCCAGGTCCCAGAACAGCCACAGCGGGTGCGCCCACTTGCCGGCCACGAAGCCGAAGTCGATCCCGGAGATGCCGTCCCCGACCATCAGGTTCGAGAAGATGTGCACGAACACGAGCACGACGAGGATCACGCCGGACACCCGCATGAACAGCCACGCGAGCATCTCAAAGTTGCCCTTGCCCGACTCGCCGCGGGTGTACTTGGGATCGATGCGGCCGGTGCGCGGGGCCGCGATGGTGGTCTCAGGGGTGCTCATGATCAGTGACCTCCGAAGGCGAGCGTGAGGTGACGGACGGAGAAGCCGATCAGCAGGACCGCCCAGAGGGCCAGGACGACCCACAGGAGGGTCTTGTGGTGGCGGGTGCCGCCCTTCCAGAAGTCGACCAGGATGATCCGCAGACCGTTCAGCGCATGGAACAGCACGGCGGCCACGAGGGCGGTCTCACCCAGAGCGAAGTACCACGTCTTGTACGACTCCATGACGGCGTCGTAGGCCTCGGGCGACACGCGCACCATGGCCGTGTCCAGCACGTGGACGAGCAGGTAGAAGAAGATGACGACGCCGGTGACGCGGTGGCCCACCCAGGACCACATGCCTCCGTGGCCCCGGTACAGGGTCCCGCGGCCGTTCTTGGCCGGGGCCTGCGCAGTGGCGCTAGACACGGTTGATACCTCCAGGGGGAATGCTCCGAACGGGGGCGGGGTCGCGTGAGGGCCCCGACCGGGCGGATGCGAGTGGATTCCTGCTGTCCAGGGTAGACCCTCCACCGTGGTCGTGGGGCCCCGGGAATGCATGTGTCCGCGCCATTCCCTACGCTGAGCCCGTGAACACCGAATCCGCAGCGGCCACGGCCGCCTCCGCCCCCGCGCGCGACGCCGCGTCCGCGCCCGCCCTCGAGCGCTTCCACGCCGTGATCCCCGCCGGCGGCGTGGGCACCCGTCTGTGGCCGCTCTCGCGTGCTGCGGCGCCGAAGTTCCTCCACGACCTCACCGGGTCCGGCCAGACCCTCATCCGCGCCACGTGGGACCGCCTGGCCCCGCTCGCCCGCGGCGTCATGGTGGTCACGGGGGAGGCCCACGAGGACGCCGTCCGCCGGCAGCTGCCGGACCTGGAGGAGCAGGACCTCGTCCTCGAGCCCGAGCCCAAGGACTCCGCCGCGGCGATCGGCCTGGCCGCCGCGATCCTCTCGCTGCGTGACCCGGACACCATCATGGGGTCCTTCGCGGCCGACCAGGTGATCGGCCCCGTGGACGTGTTCCAGGATGCCGTGGCCCAGGCTGTGGCCACCGCGGCCACGGGCCGGATCGTGACCATCGGCATCACCCCCTCGCACCCGGCCACGGGCTTCGGCTACATCCGATCCGGTCGTCGGCTGCGCGTCGAGGGCGCCCCGGACGCGCACGACGTCGCCGCGTTCGTGGAGAAGCCCGACCAGCGCGTGGCCGAGCGCTACGTGGCCTCCGGCCGCTACCTCTGGAACGCCGGCATGTTCGTGGCCCCCGTGGCACTCATGCTGGAGCACCTCGCGGCCAACGAGCCGGAGCTGCACGACGGGATCATGGAGATCGCCCGCGCCTGGGACACCCCGCAGCGGGACGAGGTCATGGCGCGGGTGTGGCCGGGCCTGAAGAAGACCGCCATCGACTACGCGGTCGCCGAGCCCGCCGCGACCGCCGGCGACGTGGCCGTCATCCCCGGCACGTTCACGTGGGACGACGTGGGCGACTTCGCCGCGATCGCCCGCCTGAACCCCGCGCGGGACGCGTCCGGCATCACCGTCATCGGCGACACGCCCCGCGTCTACTCCTCGGACGCCTCCGGCGTCGTCGTCACGGACACCGACCGCGTGATCGCCCTGATCGGGATCGAGGACGTGGTGGTGGTGGACACCGGTGACGCCCTGCTGGTGACCACCACGGAGCACGCCCAGGACGTGAAGAAGGCGGTCGAGTCGCTCAAGGCGCGCGGCGCCGACGACGTCCTCTGACCCGCCCGGCTCCGCCCGCCCGGCTCCGCACGCGCCCGGGCGGGCCGGAGTAGGGTGCTGGGCCATGAGCACCTCCGAGTCCGTCGTCAGTGAGCCCGCTCCGCGCGTGGTCCTTCCGTCCGTGGCCTCCGTCGTGGCGCAGCTGGAGCGGGAGGTGACCGGGGTGCGGCGGGATCTGCACCGCCACCCGGAGCTGTCCTACGAGGAGTACCGGACCACGGACCGGATCGTGGAGGCGCTCGCCGAGCACGGGCTCTCCCCGGTGCGCCTGCAGGACACCGGTGCGTACGTGGACGTCGGGGAGGGGCCGATCGTGCTGGCCCTGCGCGCGGACATCGACGCGCTCCCGGTGGAGGAGGAGACCTCCCTGCCGTATGTCTCCGTGAACGACGGCGTGGCGCACGCCTGCGGACACGACATGCACACGGCCGTCATGGTCGGCACGGCCCTGACCCTCGCCCGGATCCTGCGCGGCGCCACCCCGGACCCCGCGCTGCGGGCCGCCGCGGACCGCGCCCATGGCCGGGTCCGCATCATCTTCCAGCCCGCCGAGGAGCGGCTGCCCGGCGGCTCGCTCGCCGTCATCCGCCAGGGCGTCCTCGAAGGCGTCCCGCGCATCCTGGCCGCGCACTGCGACCCGCACTTCGACGTCGGCACGATCGGCACCCGCATCGGCGCCATCACGTCCGCGGCGGACACTCTACGCATCACGCTCACGGGCCGCGGCGGCCACACCTCGCGTCCGCACCTGACTGAGGACATGGTCTTCGCCCTGTCCCAGATCGCCGTCAACGTCCCGGCGGTGCTCTCCCGGCGCATCGACGTGCGCTCGGCGGTGTCCGTGGTGTGGGGGCAGATCGCGGCCGGGTCCGCGCCCAACGCGATCGACAACACCGGCTACCTCGCGGGCACCATGCGCTGCCTCGACGCCGGCGTGTGGGAGGAGGCTGGCGCCCTCCTGGACGAGGTCGTCGGCCAGGTGGCCGCGCCCTACGGCGTGGACGTCCGGATGGACCACATCCGCGGCGTGCCCCCCGTGGTCAACGCGGAGGCGGAGACCGCGCTGATCGAGGCCGCCGCGCGTCGGGAGCTGGGGGCCCGGGCCATCCAGCTCACGCCCCAGTCCATGGGCGGGGAGGACTTCGCCTGGATGACCCAGGAGGTCCCTGGCTCCATGCTCCGCCTCGGCACCCGCACGCCGGGCGGCACCACGTACGACCTGCACCGGGGCGACTACGCCCCGGACGAGCGGGCGATCGGGGTGGGCATGCGCGTGTTCGCCGCCGCGGCCCTCGACGCGCTGACCGCTGGCGGGGAGTGACGGGGCCGCGGGGACCGGACCGGCGGGGGGCTCCCGAGGCCGATCGGCACCACGCGCCAGGCGAACTTTGGGTAAACTCCCACCTAGGATGCCTGTGACCCGTCCCACGCCCCGTGCCGGTCGGGGACACGGCATCGGCCCTCCGCCTCCGGAGGGACCTTCGCACCGCGCCTTCTCGAAATGAGGATCCCCATGGGCATCGTCTCCCCGTCGTCTGAGCGTCGCCGCTCCCTCCTGCTCCCCGCCGCGCTCCTGGGCGCCTCCGGCCTGCTGCTGGCCGGCTGCGGCGCCCCGCCCGCCGAGTCCGGCTCCTCCGCCTCGGGCGGCTCCGCCGCCGTGACCGCCGACGCCGCCGCCGGCTCGGACAACGAGGACTACAAGGCCTGCATCGTCTCCGATCAGGGCGGCTTCGACGACCGCTCCTTCAACCAGTCCTCCTACGAGGGGCTGAAGGCCGCGGAGGAGGCCTACGGCATCGAGACCAACGAGGCCGAGTCCCAGGACCCGGGCGACTTCACCCCGAACGTCAACTCCATGGTGCAGGCCGACTGCGACTCCGTGATCGGCGTGGGCTTCCTGCTCGGCGACGCGATCAGGCCGATCGCCGAGGCCAACCCGGAGACCCACTTCCTCGGCGTGGACGTCACCGACGACGGCTTCTCCGACAACGTCAAGAAGCTCACCTACGACACGGCCCAGGCCGCGTTCCTGGCCGGCTACGCCGCCGCCGCGACCACCGAGACCGGCACCGTGGCCACCTACGGCGGCATGGAGATCCCCACCGTGACGATCTTCATGGACGGCTTCGCCGCCGGCGTGGAGCACTACAACGAGACCAAGGGCGAGGACGTCAAGCTCCTCGGCTGGGACCGTGAGGCCAAGACCGGCTCCTTCACCGGCGACTTCGAGAACCAGGCCAACGGCAAGACCAACACCGCCAACTTCATCAACGAGGGCGCGGACATCGTGATGCCGGTGGCCGGGCCCGTGGGCCTGGGCACCATCGACGCCGCCAAGGAGGCCAACGCCGCCGGCAAGGACGTCAAGGTCATCTGGGTCGACTCGGACGGCTACGAGTCGACCGAGGCCGGTGACATCATGCTGACCTCCGTGGTGAAGAACATGGGCCAGTCCGTGACCGACGTGCTCGGCCAGGACGTGCAGGGCGAGTTCGACAGCACCCCGTACGTGGGCACCCTGGAGAACAAGGGCGTGAAGCTGGCCCCGTTCCACGACTTCGAGGACGAGGTCTCCCAGGAGACCAAGGACGAGCTGAAGACGCTGCAGGAGCAGATCATCTCCGGCGAGCTGACGGTCGACTCGGAGTACTCCCCGACGTCCTGACCCTCTGCCGCTCCGGACTCCGGCAGACTGGGGCCGGCGCCGACCCTCCACAAGGGGGACGGTGCCGGCCCCGGCCCGCGTCCGACGCACCCCGCCACAGGAAGGCCCCCCATGAAGCTCGAGCTGCGCGGCATCACCAAGCGCTTCGGCTCCTTCGCCGCCAACGAGGACGTCCATCTGACGGTGGAGTCCGGCCGCGTCCACACCCTGCTGGGTGAGAACGGCGCCGGCAAGTCCACCCTGATGAACGTCCTCTTCGGCCTCTACGAGCCGACCGAGGGGGAGATCCTCCTGGACGGGCGGTCCGTGCGCTTCTCCGGCCCCGGGGAGGCCATGCGCGCCGGCATCGGCATGGTGCACCAGCACTTCATGCTCGTCCCCGTGTTCACCGTGGCGGAGAACGTGGCGCTGGGCGACGAGCACACGCGCGCCGCCGGCATCCTCGACCTCGAGGCCACCCGCCGTCGCATCCGGGAGATCTCGGACCAGTACGGCTTCCACGTGGACCCGGACGCGGTGGTGGAGGACCTGCCCGTCGGCGTCCAGCAGCGCGTGGAGATCATCAAGGCCCTCGTGCGGGACGCCCGCATCCTGATCCTCGACGAGCCCACCGCCGTGCTCACGCCCCAGGAGACGGACGAGCTGTTGGAGATCATCCGCCAGCTGCGCGCGGACGGCACCGCGGTGGTCTTCATCTCCCACAAGCTGCGCGAGGTCAAGGCGATCTCGGACGACATCACCGTGCTGCGCCGCGGTCGCGTGGTCGGCACCGCCGACCCCACCGCCGACGCCGCCGAGCTGGCCGCGCTCATGGTGGGCCGCGACGTCGTGCTCCACCGCGCCAAGGCCGAGCCGCGCCTGGGCGAGGAGACCTTCCGGGTGGAGCACCTGACCGTGGTGGGCCCGACCGGCCAGGTGCTCGTGAACGACGTGTCCTTCGGCATCCGTCAGGGCGAGGTGCTCGCCGTGGCCGGCGTCCAGGGCAACGGCCAGACCGAGCTCACCGAGGCGATCATGGGCCTGCAGCCCAAGGCCACGGGGTCCGTCCGGCTCGACGGCGAGGAGCTGCTGGGCCGCAGCACCCGCAGGATCATCCGCACCGGCGTGGGCTACGTGCCCGAGGACCGGTCCACCGACGGCCTCGTGGGCTCGTTCTCCGTGGCGGAGAACATGGTGCTGAACCGCTTCGACACCGCCCCGGCGGGCACGGCCGTGCAGCTGCGCCCCCGCGCCATCCGCGAGCTCGCCGAGCGCCGGGTCGCCGAGTTCGACGTGCGGACCCAGGGCGTGGACCTTCCCGTCTCCTCGCTCTCGGGCGGCAACCAGCAGAAGGTCGTCATGGCCCGAGAGCTCGTGGACGGGCTGCGCCTGTTCATCGCCTCCCAGCCGACGCGCGGCGTGGACGTGGGCTCGATCGAGTTCCTCCACGACCGGATCATCGCCGAGCGGGACGCCGGCACCCCCGTGCTGATCGTGTCCACCGAGCTGGACGAGGTCATGGAGCTCGCCGACCGGATCGCCGTGATGTACCACGGCCGGATCGTGGACATCGTGCCCGGGGACGCCTCGCGCGACCGCCTGGGCCTGCTGATGGCGGGGCAGACCGCCGGGGACACCGACCAGGAAGGACCGCGCGCATGAGCACCGCCGTGGCCGAGCGTCCCGCCGGGACGTCCACACCCCGGGGGGAGTCCGCGTTCCGGCGGATCGTCTCCGGCAACGGGATGGTCACCCTGCTGGCCGTCCTCCTGTCCCTGATCATCTCCGCCGTCCTGATCGTCCTCACGGACGAGGACGTGCAGGAGTCCGCCGGCTACCTCCTCGCCCGGCCCGCGGACGCCCTGGGCGCGGCCTGGGAGGCCGTCTCCGGCGCGTACGCCGCCCTGTTCCGCGGCTCGATCCTGAACTACCGGGCGGACACGGCCGCGGACATGGTCCGGCCCCTCACCGAGACCCTCACGGTGGCCACCCCGCTGATCATCGTCTCCCTCGGCGTGGCCATCGCGTTCCGCGCGGGGCTGTTCAACATCGGCGCGCAGGGCCAGTTCATCTTCGGCGCCATGTTCGCCACCTGGTTCGGTGTGCACCTGGACCTGCCCCTCGGCGTCCACCTGCTGCTGGTCATGACCATGGCGGTCCTCGGCGGCGTCCTGTGGGGCGGCGTCGTGGGCATGCTGAAGGCCTGGACCGGGGCGCACGAGGTGATCCTCACCATCATGCTCAACTACGTGGCCGTGAACCTCCTGGCATACCTGCTGAACACGCCGGTGCTGCGCCGGGCGGGCACCACGAACCCGGTCTCCGAGTTCCTGCCGGCCACCGCGATGTTCCCGAAGCTGCTCGGCGACGGGTTCCGCCTGCACGCCGGCTTCCTCGTGGCCCTGCTGGCCACCGCGTTCGCGTGGTGGCTGATGTCCCGGTCCACGCTCGGCTTCCGCCTGCGCGCCGTGGGCGCCAACCCCGACGCCGCGCGCACCGCCGGCATGTCCGTCAAGGGCACGTACGTGGCCGCCATGGCCCTCTCCGGCGGCCTGGCCGGCCTGGCCGGCATGGCGCACGTCTCCGGCACGGAGGGCTCCCTGAACACCTCGGTGGCCGGCTCCTTCGGGTTCGACGCGATCACGGTGGCCCTGCTCGGCCGGTCCCATCCGGTGGGGGTGCTCTTCGCCGGCCTGCTGTTCGGCGCCCTGCGGGCCGGCGGCGTGACCATGCAGACGGAGACGGGTGTGCCGATCGACATCGTCCTCGTGGTGCAGTCCATGATCGTGCTGTTCATCGCCGCCCCGCCGCTGGTGCGCGCGATCTTCCGCCTGCCCGCCCCGGGTGGGGCCCGCGCCCGCGGCACCGCTGATCCCGTGACCCAGCCGGCCGTGGCCGGCGCGGCCGTCACCGGCGCCGCCGGCCAGGCCGTCGCCCCGTCCGCCCAGACCCAGGACGCCGCCGTGTCCGCCACCGCCGCCGCGGCGGGGGAGCAGGACGGCGACCCGCACCGTGAGAAGGGACAGGCCCTGTGAGCACCGCCGCCCCCCAGCCCGTGACGCCCCGGCCCGCCGTGTCCGGCGCGGACCGGACCGCCGTCCGGCCCGCGGCCGCCGAGCCGCAGACCGTGGCGGTCCGGAACTGGTCCGTCCCGATCCTGCTGAGCGTCTTCACCCTGGTCTCCCTCCTGGTGTTCTCCCTGAACGCGCCGGCCGAGACCGCCACGTTCCGCATCTCCAACCCCTCGGACGCGGTCGTCCTGCCGGACCTGGCCGCGCCCGCCGGGCCCACGGCGTGGGTCCTCACCGCCGTGCTCGCGGCGGCCACCGCCGCCGCGTGGCTGCTCACGGTGCGGGGGCGCCGCGTGCCCGGCTGGCTGGCGGGGCTGTTCGCCCTGGCCTTCGTGGCGGCGTTCCTCGTGTGGGTGGTGGGCTCGGCGGACAACACCACCGTGTTCCTCACCGGACTGATCGCCGGCTCGTTCACGCTGGCCGTGCCACTGATCTTCGGCTCCATGGCCGGCATCCTCTCCGAGCGATCCGGGGTGGTGAACATCGCGATCGAGGGCCAGCTGCTGGCCGGCGCGTTCCTGGCCGCCGTCGTCGGGTCCCAGACCGGCAGCGTGTGGGCCGGGCTGATCGCCGCCGTCGTGGCCGGTGTGCTGGTGTCCTGGCTGCTGGCCGTGTTCTCCATCACCTACCTGGTCAACCAGGTGATCGTGGGCGTCGTCCTCAACGTGCTCGTGGCGGGGCTGACGAGCTTCCTGTTCTCCACGGTGCTCTCGGACAACTCGTCCACGCTGAACTCCCCGCCGCGGTTCCCGCAGATCCGCATCCCGGGGCTGGCCGACATCCCCGTGATCGGTCCGATCCTGTTCGACCAGACGATCCTCGGGTACGGCATGTACCTGATCGTGGGCCTGCTCTGGTTCGGCCTGTTCCGCACCCGCTGGGGCCTGCGCGTGCGTGCCGTGGGCGAGCACCCCAAGGCCGCGGACACCGTCGGCATCGCCGTGAACCGCACCCGGTACCTCAGCGTCCTGCTGGGCGGCGCGGTGGCCGGCATGGGCGGCGCGTTCTTCACGCTGGTCTCCGCCTCGTCCTTCTCCAAGGAGATGACGGCGGGCCAGGGGTTCATCGCCCTCGCGGCGGTGATCTTCGGACGGTGGAACCCGATCGGCGCGTTCTTCGCGGCGCTGCTGTTCGGCTTCGCCACCAACATGCAGTACGTCCTGGCGATCCTCGGCACGCCCGTGCCGAGCCAGTTCATGGCCATGCTCCCGTACCTGGTGACGGTGTTCGCCGTCGCCGGCCTGGTGGGACGCTCCCGCGGGCCCGCCGCGGCGGGCGTGCCCTACGTGAAGGAGTGAGGGATGGCCGAGGCGGGCGCCGTGCCGGCGCATGAGGTGACGGAGGCGGACTGGGGGCGCCTGCGGGCGGCCGCGGCCGACGCGCTCGAGCTGGCGTACGCGCCGTACTCGGGCTACCGGGTGGGTGCCGCGGCGCTCACGGAGGACGGGCGGACCGTGCGCGGCTGCAACGTGGAGAACGCCTCCTTCGGCGTGACCCTGTGCGCCGAGTGCGCTCTCGTGGGGGAGCTGCACATGGGCGGCGGGGGCCGGTTGACGGCCTTCGTGTGCGTCGGCGGGGACGGGCGGCTGATCATGCCGTGCGGCCGCTGCCGGCAGCTGCTCTGGGAGCACCACGCCCCCGGCATGGTGCTGCTCACCCCGGCCGGGGTGCGCGGGATCGAGGAGGTCCTCCCGCAGGCGTTCGGCCCGGGGGACCTCGAGGCCTGACCGGCCCGTCCAGCGGACGCCCCGGGTCCGTGGCTAGGCTGGGGCCGCCGACGGCGCGCGCCGTCGGCGAGCCACGACGCCGGAAGGGACCCTCCCATGACCATCTCCTCCCCGTCCGCCGCGGGCGGCGCGGCCGCGCCCGAGTCGTTCGACGCCATCGAGGTCATCCGCCTCAAGCGGGACGGCCACCGGATCGACGACGCGCGGATCGACTGGGTGGTGGACGCGTACACCCGCGGCGTGGTGGCCCCCGAGCAGATGTCCGCCCTGGCCATGGCCATCCTGCTCAACGGCATGGACCGAGACGAGATCTCCCGCTGGACCGCCGCCATGATCGCCTCCGGTGAGCGCATGGACTTCTCCGGCCTCACGGCCCCCGACGGCCGACGGCTGGCGACTGCGGACAAGCACTCCACCGGCGGCGTGGGGGACAAGATCACCCTGCCCCTGGCCCCGCTCGTGGCGTCCTACGGCGTGGCCGTCCCGCAGCTCTCCGGCCGGGGCCTCGGCCACACGGGCGGCACCCTCGACAAGCTCGAGGCCATCCCCGGCTGGCGCTCGGACCTCACCACCGAGGCGATGCTGCGCCAGCTCTCCGAGGTGGGCGCCGTGATCTGCGCCGCCGGCTCGGGCCTGGCCCCGGCGGACAAGCGCCTGTACGCCCTGCGCGACGTCACCGGCACGGTGGAGGCCATCCCGCTGATCGCCTCCTCGATCATGTCCAAGAAGATCGCCGAGGGCACCGGCGCCCTCGTGCTGGACGTCAAGTGCGGCTCGGGCGCGTTCATGAAGGACGAGGCGTCCGCCCGCGAGCTGGCCCGGACCATGGTGGACCTCGGCCGGGACGCCGGGGTGGACACCTCGGCGCTGCTCACGGACATGTCCGTGCCCCTGGGCCGGACGGCCGGCAACGCCCTCGAGGTCCGCGAGTCGGTGGAGGTGCTCGCCGGCGGCGGCCCGGCCGACGTCGTGGAGCTCACCGTGGCGCTCGCCGCCGCGATGCTCGCCGGCGCCGGGGTCACGGACGTGGACCCGGCCGAGCACCTGGCCAACGGCCGGGCGATGGACGTGTGGAACCGGATGATCGAGGCCCAGGGCGGCGACCCGCGCGCGGCCCTCCCGACGGCGGCCCACACCGAGGACGTCGTCGCGGAGACGGACGGCGTCCTCACCGAGCTGGACGCGATGGCCGTGGGCCTGGCCGCGTGGCGCCTCGGCGCCGGGCGCGAACGTCAGGGCGAGGCCGTGCAGGCCGGGGCCGGCGTGGAGCTGCACGCCCGCCCCGGCGACCGCGTGGTCAAGGGCCAGACGCTCATGACCCTGCACACGGACACCCCCGAGCGGTTCGACCGGGCCCGCCAGGCCCTCGAGGGCGGCTGGGCCGTCTCCGCGGCGCCGGACGCCGCCGCCGCGGCGGCCCTGCGCGAGCGCTCCGTGGTGCTGGACCGGATCGGCTGAGCGCGTGCTGGAGCAGGTCGAGGCCCTCATCCTGTCCGCGGCGTCCCAGCCCTGGGTCCTGCCGCTGGCGGCCGCGCTGTGCCTGCTCGACGGCGTCGTGCCCGTCTTCCCCTCGGAGTCCGTCCTCGTGGCACTGGCCTCGATCGTCCGCGACGGGGAGCCCTTCCCGCTCGCCGCGCTGTGGCTGGCCGGGTTCGCGGGGGCGTTCCTGGGGGACCTCAGCGCCTACGGGATCGGACGGGCGGTGGGGACGTCGCGCTTCGCGTGGATGCGGCAGCCGCGGGCGCAGGCCTCCGTGGCCGTGGCCCGCCGGAACCTGGACGCCCACGGGGCGTTGCTGCTCTTCACCGCCCGGTTCATCCCCGGGGGCCGGGTGGCCGTCAACCTCACCGCGGGAGCGATGCGCTATCCGCTGGCCCGCTTCATCCCGCTGGACCTGGTGTCCACGGGGCTCTGGGCGGCCTACTCGATCGCCATCGCGCGCCTGACGGCCGGATGGCTGGACAACGCGGTCCTGCAGATCGCCCTCTCGGTGTCCGGCGCAGCCCTCGTCGGGCTGTTCCTGGACCGCGGGGTCAAGGCCGTGCTGCGCCGGCGGCTGGCCCGCGCCGGCGGGACGCTGGGGCCCGCCGAGCACGCGGTCCTGGACTGAGGCCGGCCGTGGCCCTGCCGTAGAGTGAGGCCCGTGACCATGACCTCCCCGCAGCTCTCCGCCGACGCCCCCTCGCCCCTCGAGACCGACCTCGGCTCCCTGCCGAAGGTCTCCCTGCACGACCACCTCGACGGGGGCCTGCGCGTGGCCACCGTCCTCGAGCTGGCCCGCGAGGCCGGCGTCGAGGTCCCCGCCGACACCGTGGACGGCCTGGCGGACTGGTTCGCCGAGCACGCCAACGGCGAGTCCCTCGAGAAGTACCTCCAGACCTTCGCCCTGACCACCTCCGTGATGCAGACCCGCGAGCAGCTGCGCCGCGTGGCCCGGGAGTTCGTGGAGGACCTCGTGGCGGACGGCGTGGTCTACGGCGAGATCCGCTGGGCCCCCGAGCAGCACCTGGCCGGCGGGCTCACCCTGGACGAGGCAGTCGAGGCCGTCCAAGAGGGGCTCGACGAGGCGGTGGACGCCGCCGACGCCGACGGCCACATCATCCGCGTGGGTCAGCTGGTCACCGCGATGCGCCACGCCGACCGCGCCCAGGAGATCGCCGAGCTGGCCGTGCGCCACCGGGACCGCGGGGTGGTGGGCTTCGACATCGCCGGCGCCGAGATCGGCTTCCCGCCCTCTCGCTTCGCGGACGCCTTCACGTACCTGGCCCAGCAGCACCTCCCGGTCACCGTGCACGCGGGCGAGGCCGAGGGCCTGTCCTCCATCCAGGACGCGCTCGTCTCCGGCCGGGCGCTGCGCCTGGGCCACGGCGTGCGCATCGCGGATGACATCCGGGTGGAGTTCGGCGGCCTGGACGAGGACGGCGTCCCCGTGGACGCGGACACCGGGATCGTGGACCTCGGCCCCACCGCCGCGTGGGTGCGCGACCGCCAGATCGCCCTGGAGGTCTGCCCGTCCTCCAACCTGCAGACCGGGGCGGTGGACGCCGAGTCCGGGATCGCCGGCCACCCGATCGACCTGCTCGTGCAGCTGGGCTTCCGCGTCACCGTGAACACGGACAACCGCCTGGTCTCGGACGTGTCCCTGACCGACGAGCTGTACCTGCTGGCCGAGACCTTCGGCTACTCCCTCTCCGAGCTGCTGGACCTGCAGCTCAACGCCGCCGAGGCCGCCTTCCTGTCCGTGGACGAGCGCGAGGAGCTCGCCGAGATCCTCGTGGCCGGCTGGAGCGAGGCGATCTCCGGCGCGTCCGGTCCCGTCCTCGAGGCGCTGCCGGCCGAGGACGACGACGAGGCGGACGCCTGATCCGCATGCGGCGGACGGGGACGCGGTGAGCGACGCCGTCGACCGCCTCGTGGCCACGGTGGAGGCGCTGCGCACCCACTGCCCGTGGACGCGCTCGCTCACCCACGGCGCCCTCACGGAGTACCTCGTGGAGGAGGCCTACGAGGCCGTCGAGGAGATCGGCGCCCGCACGGACGCGCAGTGGGCCGACACCGCCGCCCGTCGCGCGGACGGGGCCTACGCGGCACTCGCGGGGGAGCTGGGCGACGTCCTGTTCCAGGTGGTCCTGCACGCCGCGGTGTCCCGGCATCCGGACGCCCCTGCGTCCGAGGCCGGATTCCGCGTGGCCGACGCGGCCGAGGCGCTCACCGCCAAGATGGTGCGCCGCAACCCGCTCGTGTTCACCCCGGACGGTCGCGTGCGCCCGGCCGAGGAGCTCGCCGGGATCACGCCCGAGGACGTGGAGCTGGCCTGGGAGCGGGCCAAGCGGCGGGAGCGGGCCACGGCGGACGCCCCGCACGGCGACGCCGCCCCCGCCTCCCCGGCCGACGCCCCTGACGCCGGGTTCGGCGGGATCCCCGCCCGCCTGCCGGCCCTCGCCGCGGCGGCCGCGGTCGTGGACCGCGCCGGGCGCCAGGAGGCGGACCCGCTGGCCGCCCACGCGCCGGTGTCGGACACCCCGGCCGCGTGGGCGGACGAGGCCGCCCTCGGGGCGGAGCTGTTCGCCCTCGTCCGCCGGGCGCGCGCCGCGGGGCTGGACCCGGAGCGGGCGTTGCGCGACGTCGTCGCCCGGGTCCGTACGGGGGACTGGGGCGCCCTCGGCTGAGCACGGGGCGGGCGATCAGCAGGCCCCGCGACGGGGTGCGGACGCTACGCTGAACGCGTGCCGCGACGACGCGCGCACGCGACGTCGACCTCGACTGAAGGAGACCCGTTCCATGGCCCTCATCGACGCCATCCACGCCCGCGAGATCCTGGACTCCCGCGGCAACCCCACCGTCGAGGTGGAGGTCCTGCTGACCGACGGCTCCCTGGGCCGTGCCGCGGTGCCCTCCGGCGCCTCCACCGGCGAGTTCGAGGCCGTGGAGCGCCGCGACGGGGACACGGAGCGCTACCTGGGCAAGGGCGTGCTCGACGCCGTCGCCGCGGTGGAGGAGATCGCCGAGGAGCTCGAGGACGAGGTCGCCGCGGACCAGCGGGCGATCGACCGCCTCATGCTGGACATCGACGGCACGGAGAACAAGGGCAAGCTGGGCGCCAACGCGGTGCTCGGCGTCTCCATGGCGGTGGCCGTGGCCGCCGCCCAGTCCGCCGACCTGCCGCTGTACAGGTACCTGGGCGGCCCGAACGCCCACGTGCTGCCCGTGCCGATGATGAACATCCTCAACGGCGGCGCCCACGCGGACTCCAACGTGGACATCCAGGAGTTCATGATCGCCCCGATCGGCGCCCCGTCCTTCCGTGAGGCCCTGCGCTGGGGCGCCGAGGTCTACCACACGCTCAAGAAGGTCCTCCAGGAGAAGGGGCTGTCCACCGGCCTGGGAGACGAGGGCGGCTTCGCCCCCTCCCTCGAGTCCAACCGCGCGGCCCTGGACCTGATCTCCGAGGCCGTGAAGAAGGCCGGCTACACCCTGGGCGAGGACATCGCCCTGGCGCTGGACGTGGCCTCCTCCGAGTTCTGCGAGAAGGGCTCCTACACCTTCGAGGGCGAGAAGCGCTCCTCCGAGGACATGGCCGCCTACTACACCGAGCTGGTGGACAACTACCCGATCGTCTCGATCGAGGACCCGCTGGACGAGAACGACTGGGAGGGCTGGCGTCTGCTCACCGAGGCCCTCGGGGACCGTGTGCAGCTCGTGGGCGACGACCTGTTCGTCACCAACGTCTCCCGCCTGCAGCGCGGCATCGACGAGCGCTCGGGCAACGCCCTGCTTGTGAAGGTCAACCAGATCGGCTCGCTGACCGAGACCTTCGACGCGATCGCCCTGGCCCAGCGCCACCAGTTCCACTGCATGATCTCGCACCGCTCGGGCGAGACCGAGGACACCTTCATCGCGGACCTCGCCGTGGCCACCAACGCCGGCCAGATCAAGACCGGCGCCCCGGCCCGCTCGGACCGCGTGGCCAAGTACAACCAGCTGCTGCGCATCGAGGAGGACCTGGGCGACGCCGCCGTGTACGCCGGGCGCTCCGCGTTCCCGCGCTTCCGCGGCTGACCGCCCACCACGCCGCCGCGGGCCCGTCCGGACATGCTCCGGGCGGGCCCGCAGCGTCCGGGGGTCGGCGCCGCCCCGCAGTCTCCGCCCAGGCGGGGCGACTACCCTGGGAGGGCACGCCCGTCGCCTCCGACGGCGGACCGTCCCGTCCGTCCGCCGAGGACGGCCGCCCGACCCGAAGGAGCCCGGCATGAGCCCTCGCCGCCCCCGTGTGCCCCGTGTGGCGGCCGCGGAGTCCGAGGCCGGCGCCCCCGCGCCGCAGCGCCGCCCCGCAGCCCGTCCGGCGCCGGAGCCGCGCCCCGCGGTCGTCGAGCCGACGACGTCGGCCCCCGAACCCGACGAGGCACCCGTCACGCCCGCGTCGCGGGACGGCGGCGAGGTCATCGACCTGCGCCGCGCCCAGCGGCGCCGCGAGGAGGAGACCGCCCGGCATGCGGAGGCGCACCGGCGGATGCAGGAGCGCCGGGCGGCGGCCCGGGCGGCCCGCAGCCGCCTCGAGGACGACCGAGCGGAGGATCGGGCGCGTGCCGCGCGCGCGGCCGAGGCCCGGCGTCGGGCTCCGTTGCCCGAGCCCGTGCCCGCCCGGCAGATCACCGGCCGCTCGCTCGTGGTGGTGGCGGTGCTGCTGATCGCGGCCGTCCTGGTGGCGCCCACCGCGCGGCTCCTGCTCAACCAGCGGCTGGAGATCGCGGCCACGGAGCAGGACATCGCCGAGCAGGAGCGGCTGCACGCGGAGCATGAGGAGCAGATCCGCCGCTGGGACGACCCGCAGTACGTGGCCCAGCAGGCCCGGGAGCGGCACGGCCTGGTGATGCCGGGTGAGACCCTCTACACCGCCACGCACCTGCCCGAGGAGGAGCCCGCGCCGGAGGAGCCCGCCGGGAGCCCCACGGCCGACGGCGTGAACGCGCGCCTGCCGTGGGTGGAGGGCCTGTGGGACTCCGCCGTCCGTGCCGCCACCGAATGACCCGACCGCAGCCAGCCCCCCCCGACCCGGAGGACGTCATGACCGAGAACCCCCGCACCGTCACCGAACAGGATCTGGACACGCTGTCCCGCCAGCTCGGCCGACCGGTGCGCGACGTGGTGGAGATCGGTGCGCGCTGCGTGTGCGGGAACCCCCTCGTGGCCACCACCGCCCCGCGCCTGTCCAACGGGATCCCCTTCCCCACGACCTTCTACCTCACCCACCCCGTGCTCACCTCCGCCGTGTCCCGGCTCGAGGCCGCGGGGGTGATGGCGGAGATGAACGAGCGCCTCGCGCAGGACGAGGCCCTCGCCGCGGCCCACCGCTCCGCCCACGAGGCGTACCTGGCCGAGCGGGAGCGGGTGGGCCGGGAGGCCGGCACCGGAGAGGTCCCGGAGATCGCCCACGTCTCCGCGGGCGGCCTGCCCGAGAGGGTGAAGTGCCTCCATGCGCTGGTGGGCCACGCGCTGGCCGCGGGCCCCGGCGTCGACCCGCTCGGCGACGAGGCGCTGGCTGCCGTCCGGGAGTGGTGGACCCCCGAGGCGTGCGCGTGCGCCGGGGCGTGGGACGAGTCCGCCCCCGTCCCCTCGAAGGACCTGTCCCGGCATGTCCGGCACTTGGCCCGGGTCGAGGCCCTGGAGAGGGTCACCGTGGCCGCGGTGGACTGCGGCACCAACTCCCTCCGTCTGCTGATCGCCCGCCCCGCGGGCGCGGAGGACGCCGACGGCCCGGCGCCGGACGCCCCGCTGGAGGACGTGGTCCGGGAGATGCGCGTGGTGCGCCTGGGTGAGGGCGTGGACGCCACCGGCGCCTTCTCGGCCGCCGCGCTCGAGCGCACCTTCGCCGCGGTGGACGAGTACGCCCATCTCGTCAAGCGGCACCACGCCGGGACCGTGCGCTTCGTGGCGACCTCCGCCAGCCGCGACGTCTCCAACCGGGAGGCCTTCGTGGCCGGGGTGTCCGAGCGCCTGGGCGTGGCGCCCGAGGTGGTCTCGGGCGACGAGGAGGCGCGTCTGTCCTTCGCGGGCGCGGTCTCCGCGGTGGACGTCACCGCGCTCGGCGCCGAGGACCTGGTGCTGGTGGTGGACCTCGGCGGCGGCTCCACGGAGTTCGTGGTGGGCACCCCGGACGGGCGCGTGGCGGACGCGGTCAGCATGGACATGGGGTGCGTCCGCTACACCGAGCGCTTCGCGCTCTCCGACCCGCCCGCGGAGGACGAGCTCGCCGCCGCGCGCGCGTCCGTGTCCGCCGTCCTGGACGACGTCGCCGCCCGGCTGCCGCTGGAGCGGGTGCGGGCCGTCGTCGGGGTGGCCGGCACGGTCACCACCGTGACGGCCGAGGCCCTCGGGCTCGCGGAGTACGACGCGACCGCCCTGCACGGGGCCGAGCTCTCCGTGGCGGTGGTCCGGGCGGCGGCGGACCGGCTCGTGGCCGCCACCCGGCAGGAGCGGGCCGCGCGCGGCTTCATGCACCCCGGGCGCGTGGACGTGATCGGCGCCGGCGCGCTGATCTGGTCGCAGGTGGTGGAGCGGGTGGCGGAGGTCTCCGGCACGGACCGGGTGGTGACCAGCGAGCACGACATCCTGGACGGGATCGCCCTGTCCCTGCGCCGCTGACGGGGCCGCCGGGCGTGGGACCGCCCGGGGCCGCGGGCATAGGATGGGCCCCATGTCTACCACTCCTGATCTGTCCCCGAAGCCGCGCCTGCTGATCGTCGGCGGCGGCTACGCCGGGTTCCATGTCGCCCGCGAGCTGCAGAAGAAGGTCGCCGAGCGCGGCGGCATCGTGACCGTCGTCGACCCCCGCCCGTACATGACGTACTACCCGTTCCTGCCCGAGGTCGTGGGCGGCCACATCGAGGGCCGCCACGTGAACGTGGACCTGCAGACGCACCTCAAGGACGCCGAGGTCGTCCGCGGCGCCGTCGTGTCCGTGGACCACGCCGGCCGCACCGCCGTGGTGCGCGGCGAGGGCGGCGACGAGTTCGAGATCCCGTACCAGGACATCGTGATGACCGCGGGCGCCGTGACCCGCGTGTTCCCGATCCCGGGTCTGGGCGAGCAGGGCATCGGTCTGCGCTCGGTCGAGGAGGCCGTCCAGCTGCGCAACCAGATCCTGGAGCGCCTGGACGCCGGTTCCCTGATGACGGACGCCGAGGAGCGCAAGCGTGCCCTGACCTTCGTGGTGGTGGGCGGCGGCTTCGCCGGGATCGAGGCCATCGCGGAGATGGAGAACCTCATCCGCAACGCCGTGGAGCGCAATGAGCGCCTCTCCCAGTCGGAGATCCGGATCGTCCTCGTGGAGGCCATGGGCCGGATCATGCCCGAGGTGTCCGAGGAGCAGGCCGCGGGCGTGGTGGAGCACCTGAAGTCCCGCGGCATCGAGGTGCTGCTGAACACCTCCCTGGGGGACGCCACCGACGGCGTCATGAAGCTGGTGGCCATGCCCTCCAAGGAGGAGGCGGACACCTTCGCCGCGGACACCCTCGTGTGGTGCGCGGGCGTGGTGGCCAACTCCGTGGTCAAGAGCACCGACTTCCCGGTGGACGACCGCGGCCGCGTGGAGGCCACCCCCACCCTGCAGATCAAGGACGGCGAGGCCGGCGCGCTCGAGGGCGCGTGGGCCTGCGGCGACGTCTCCGCGGTGCCGGACCTCACCGGCGCCGGCCCGGGCGGCTTCTGCGTCCCGAACGCCCAGCACGCCATCCGTCAGGCCAAGCGCCTGGCCGCCAACTACATGGCCGTGCGCCACGGCGAGGGCGAGGTGCAGGAGTACGTGCACAAGTCCCTGGGCACCGTGGCCGGCATGGGCTTCGGCCGTGGCGTGGGCAACCCGCTGGGCACCAAGATCTCCGGCATCCCGGCGTTCCTGGCCCACCGCGGCTACCACGGCTATGCGATGCCCACCCTGGAGCGGAAGTTCCGCATCCTCTCGGGCTGGGTGGCCGAGACGCTGTTCGGCCGCGACTCCACTTCCATCGCCGCGCAGGACACCCCGTTCAACGAGTTCCGCGCCGCCGCCGGCGTGGAGCTGGAGCCGGGCAGGTTCACCAAGCCCGAGCTCGAGGCCGCCAAGGCCTGACCTCCGTACCGCACGGCCCCGCCCGCGATCCCTCGGGCGGGGCCGTGCGGCACCCCCGGCGTCCGAGGGCGCCGGCCAGCCCCCGTAGCCCAATCGGCAGAGGCATCCGACTTAAAATCGGCGTGGTGCGGGTTCGAGTCCCGCCGGGGGCACGCACGGGACCCGTCGCTCTCAGTGTGTCCCCAGGAAGTCGGCCCTGCGTGAACAGGGGGCCGGGAACGGCTCCGGGGCGGTGCCTACCCGTGGCGGGCCGGGGCCGCCCCGGTAGACTGGACCGCGACCCCCGGAACACGAGTGAAGTGCACCTCACGCCGTGTGTTCGGGCCGATCATGACCCGAAGGAGCGAGCCGTGGCCAACCCGGTGATGAACTCGAAGAACTTCCAGCAGCAGATGCACGCCGGCGCCCCGCAGCCGGGGTGGTACCAGGGCGGCGGCCAGCAGACCGCCCCCGGCCCGTACGGGCAGCAGCAGAGCCCTTACGGCCAGCAGAGCCCCTACGGCCAGGCCCAGGCGTTCGGCGCGGGCCAGGCCGCCCAGCAGGCGGCGCACCAGCAGTCCTTGGAGGACGCCTTCCGCGCGCCCGCCGCGGGCGCCGGCCAGACCGGCCGCATGACCTACAACGACATCGTGGGCAAGACCGCCCTGATGCTCGTGCTCGTGGTGGCCGGCGGCGTCGTCGGCTGGTCCTCGCCGGGGCTGATGATCATCGGCGCCATCGTGGGCCTCGTGCTCGGCCTGGTGAACTCCTTCAAGCGGGAGCCTTCGCCGGTGCTCATCATGGCCTACGCCCTGGCGCAGGGCCTGTTCCTCGGCGGCATCTCCGCCGTGTTCGAGGCCTCCTACCCGGGCATCGTGGTGCAGGCCGTGCTCGGCACCTTCTCCGTGTTCGCCGTGATGTTGGCGCTCTACACCTCCGGCAAGTTCCGCCCCACCCCGCGCATGACCAAGATCGTCCTGGCGGCCATGGTCGGCTACATGCTCTTCATGCTGCTGAACCTGGTCCTGACCTGGACCGGCGTGGCCAACCTGCGTGAGGGCGGCCTGGGCCTGGTCGTCGGCGCGATCGCCGTGCTCCTCGCCGCCTACTCGCTCACCCTCGACTTCGAGATGGGCGCCCAGGGCGTGAAGAACGGCGCCCCCCAGAAGTATTCCTGGACCGTGGCCTTCGGCCTGACGGTCACCCTCATCTGGCTGTACGTCGAGATCCTGCGCATCGTCGCGATCTTCCGCAGCAACGACTGACGCCCCCGGCCCTCCCGGGCCGACCCCGACGACGCCCCCGGGCGCCGGTGGACTCCACCCCGGCGCCCGGGGGCGTCGCCGTGTCCGAGTCTGGCGCCCCGAGCGGCGTAGATTGGGAGCGATCCCCGTCCGGCCCGTCCGGCCCCCAGCCCGACGCCCCCACCGCAAGGAGACCCGCGCATGAGCGTGCCGCCCGAGGCGTCCGCCGCCGACGCCGCTCCCCGCCCCGCCGGCGCCGCCCTCCCGGCCGCCGAGGACGCGCGCTTCGGCGCGCCCGCGGCCTCGGGCGCCCAGTTCCGTCTGGCCCGCGGCGGCGCGGAGGCCATGGTGGTGGGGCTGGCCGGCGCGCTGCGCACCTACCGGGTGGACGGCGTCGACGTCACCGAGCCCTACGGCCCGGACACGGTCCCGCCCGCCGGCAACGGCATCCAGATGAGCCCGTGGCCCAACCGGGTGGCGGGCGGCCGGTGGAGCCTCGACGGCGCCGAGCAGGTGCTCGACGTCACCGAGCCCGCCCGCGGGAACGCCATCCACGGCCTGTTGCGCAACACGCACCTGGTGCCGGAGGAGGTCTCCGGGCACGCCGTCACGCTGCGCGGGGAGATCCACCCGCAGCACGGTTGGCCGTTCCGCCTCACCCACCGGGTGACGTACGCCCTCGCGGAGGACGGCGCGCTCACCGTGACGATGGCCCTGCAGAACCACGCCGACGCCGTCGCGCCCGTGGCCTTCGGGGCGCACCCGTTCCTGCGGATCGGGGACGTCCCCACGGAGGAGCTCACCCTGCAGGTCGCGGCGGAGTCCTGGATCCGCGCGGACGAGCGCCTCATCCCCGTGGGGGCCGAGCCCGTGGCGGGGTCCGAGCACGACTTCCGCGGCGGGCGTCGGGTGGGCGCGGACGCACTCGACGTGGGACTCACGGACCTCTCCCCGGACGACGACGGCCTGCACCGTGCCCGCCTGTCCGCCCCGGACGGACGGTCCGTGACCCTCTGGAGCGAGCCGGCGTTCACGTGCACCCACGTGTTCGTCACCGACCGCCTGCCCGGCCGCACGGCGGCCGTGGCCGTGGAGCCCCTGACCGCCCCCGCCGACGCCCTGAACTCGGGCGTCGGCCTCCATCGCCTGGCGCCCGGGGAGCGGTTCACCGCCTGCTGGGGCCTGACCCCCCGCCTCACCCCCGCACCGAAGGAGGACGCCGCATGAGCGCCACGCTCTCGACCGACACGAAGATCAACAAGGACGTCCCCTACGGGCTGATGGTCGCCGCCGCGTGGTCGTGGCGCGTGATCGCGATCGCCGTCATGGCGTGGGTCGTCTGGCGCGTCTGCGGCTACGTCAGCCTGATCATCATCCCGGTGATCGTGGCGGCCCTGCTGGCCGTGCTCATGGCCCCGGTCTACCGGGCCCTGCGCCGGGCGCGCGTGCCGGGCGTGCTGGCCGCGCTGCTGTCCATCCTCCTCCTGCTGGCCGTCGTGGCGGGCCTGGCCTTCCTGGCGGGTCGGCAGCTGGTCACCGGCTTCGCCGACCTCTCCGCTCAGCTCGGGCAGTCCGTGACCCAGCTCGTGGCGTGGCTGCAGGGACTGGGTCTCGACCTGCAGTTCGACGCCGCCGCCCTGGACAACGTCTGGAACACCGTCCGGGAGAACTCCTCGACGCTGCTGGACGGCGCCCTGGCCTTCGGCTCCACGGCCGCCAACGTGCTGACCGGCACCTTCATCGCCCTGTTCACGCTCATCTTCTTCCTGTATGACGGCGACCGCATCTGGCGCTTCCTGCTGGCCTTCGTCCCCAAGCACAACCGGGACCGCGTGGACGTCGCCGGGCGCTCCGGCTGGGAGTCCCTGGGCGCGTTCGTGCGCGTGCAGATCCTGGTGGCGGCCATCGACGCCCTCGGCATCGGGCTGGGCGCCTGGCTCCTGGGTGTGCCCCTGGCCTTCCCCCTCGCGGTCCTGGTGTTCCTGTTCTCCTTCATCCCGATGGTCGGCGCCTTCGCCTCCGGGGCCATCGCCGTGGTGATCGCCCTGACCGCCAACGGCCTCGTCAACGCGCTGCTCATGGTCGGCGTCGTGGTGCTCGTGCAGCAGCTGGAGGGCAACGTGCTCCAGCCGCTGGTGATGGGCAAGGCCGTGTCCCTGCACCCGCTGGCCGTGTTCCTCGCCGTGGCGGCCGGCTCCGTGGCCATGGGCCTCGTGGGCGCCGTGTTCGCGGTGCCGCTGCTGGCGTTCATCAACGCCTTCGTGCAGGCCCTCCAGGCGAAGGTCCCGGACGAGGAGATGCGGGCGGGCGAGTCCGCCTTCCGCCTCAAGCCCGAGATCATCGAGGGGGCGCGCAAGAACGCGCATCTGGACCCGGACCGCGACCCCCATGTGTTCGACGCCTACCTCCCGGACTCGGAGTCGGCCCGCCCGGACAGGGGCGACGATGAGCGCACCGGCTCGACCGCGTCCGACGTGCACCCGTGAGCGCCCCCCGCATCTGGGCGCGGCCGTCCGGGGCGGCCGGGCCGGCCACGGACGGCCTCGGGGTGCGGCTGGAGGACGTCGAGCGCGCCCGCGAGGTCCTGGACGGCGTCGCCGAGACCACGCCCCTGCAGTTCTCCCGCGCCCTGACCCGGGACCTGGGGACGCCGGTGCACCTCAAGTGCGAGAACCTGCAGCGCGCCGGGTCCTTCAAGGTCCGCGGCGCGTACGTCCGGATGGCGCAGCTGTCCGCGGAGGAGCGCGCCCGCGGCGTGGTGGCCGCCTCCGCGGGCAATCACGCCCAGGGCGTGGCCCTGGCCGCGGCCAAGCTGGGCATCCACGCGCGGATCGTGATGCCGCGGGGCGTCGCTCTGCCCAAGCTCCAGGCCACCCGGGACCACGGGGCGGAGGTGCAGCTGTTTGGCTCCACGGTGGACGAGGTGCTCGCGGAGGCCCGGCACTACGCCGAGCGGACCGGCGCGGTCTTCATCCCCCCGTTCGACGACCCGGCGATCGTGGCCGGCCAAGGCACGGTGGGCCTCGAGATCATGGACGCCCTGCCCGCGGTGGACACCGTGGTGGTGGGCATCGGCGGCGGCGGGCTCATCGCGGGTCTGGCCGTCGCGATGAAGGAGCGGGCCCGGCAGCAGGGCCGCACCGTCCGCGTGGTGGGCGTGCAGGCGGCCACCGCCGCCGCCTACCCGGTCTCCCTCGCCGAGGGGCGCGTGCAGGTCCTCGAGAGCGTGTCCACCATCGCGGACGGCATCGCCGTCGGACGGCCCGGAGACCTGCCGTTCGGGATCGTGGCGGAGCTCGTGGACGCCGTCGTGACCGTGACGGACGATGAGATCGCCGCCGCCATGGTGCACCTGCTGGAGCGCTCCAAGCTGGTGGTGGAGCCGGCCGGCGCCGTGGGTGTGGCCGCGTTGCTGTCCGGCCGTGTGGCGGACCTGGGGCAGGAGCTCGGCACGACCGTGGCGGTCCTCTCCGGCGGCAACATCGACCCGATGCTCCTGCTCAAGTCCGTCCAGTCGGGTCTGTCCGCGGCGGGGCGGTACATGACGGTGCGCATCCCCTTGCCGGACCGTGCCGGCGAGCTGGCCACGATCTCCCGGATCATCGCGGAGACGGACGCGAACGTGGTGCGCGTGGACCACACGCGGGTGGGTCCGGAGCTGTCCATGGGCGGCGTGCACATCACCATCGACATGGAGACCAAGGGCTGGGAGCATTCGGACGCCGTGCTCACCTCCCTCCGCGAGGCGGGCTACGCCCCGCTGCGCCTCACCTGAGCCCGGTCAGCCGTGCTGGACGGCTGTGGCGGCTGCGGTGGCCGAGGTCAGGTCCACGGCGCGCCCCACGGACTGCACGAGCAGGTCGTCCCGGGTGAGGCGCTCGAGTCGGCGGGTGAACTCGCGGCGCGAGGCCTCCTCCTCGCGGGCCTGGGGCAGCAGGTGGCGGGCGACGTTGAGGCGATGCAGTATGCCGAGGAGGAGCAGGTCCTCGTCGCAGGGGTCCCCGCCCTCCGTCAGCACGCGGGAGAGCCGATCGAGGATCTGCTGACGGGCCGTGGGGGAGGTGGGCACGTGACGGGTGTTCAGGAGCGCCTTGTGCTCCTCGAGCTCGCCGGTCTCCGTGAGGTGCGCGACCACGGGCTTGCGGGCCCGGGGGCGGCCCTTGCCCACGACCGCGGCGACCTTCTCCCCGGACAGCGTGTCCGCTTCGGGGAGGAGGGCGTCCAGGACGGGATGGTCCGTGGTGCCCGCGGACACGACCGTGACCCGGGCACGGTCCACGCCGGCCGTCTCCCCGAGGTCCGCCACTCCGGCCTGGCGCAGGTCCGCGAGCGCGGCCGCGGCCAGGGCCACGCTGTGGTGGGCGGGGACGAGGGAACGGCCGTCCTCGGCGGTGAGGACCAGGTGCATCTTCTCGGCGGTCAGCATGCGATCAGCGTAGCAACGCACAGCGGCCGCGCCCCGGGGTGGGGGCGCGGCCGCTGTGCGGGCGGGGCCTGCGTCAGGCCGTGTAGGGCTCGACCTCCGTGACCGTGACCTCGATCTGCTTGCCGTTGGGGGCGGTGTAGGAGACCGCGTCCCCCTTCTTGGCGCCGTTGATGGCCTCGCCGAGCGGGGAGCGCTCAGAGTAGACCTCGAGGTCCTCGCCGTCGGCGGCGATCTCGCGGTTGCCGAAGAGGAAGGTCATCTCGTCACCGGCCACGACGGCGGTGACCACGGTCCCGGGCTGGACGGTGCCATCCGCGGTGCCGGTCTCGCCCACGCGGGCGGTCTCGAGCAGCTGCTTGAGCTCGGCGATGCGGCCCTCGTTCTTGGACTGCTCCTCGCGGGCGGCGTGGTAGCCGCCGTTCTCCTTGAGGTCGCCCTCGTCGCGGGCGGCCTCGATGCGCTCGATGATCTCCTGGCGGCCGGGGCCGGAGATGTGCTCGAGCTCCTTGCTGAGGCGGTCGTAGGCCTCCTGGGTCAGCCAGGGGGCGTCGGAGGGGGTGGTGGCCATGGGCGATGTCCTCTCGGGTCGGGGCGGCCCGGGGGCCGCCGGGGATGCGAAGCGCCCCGCCGGCCGGGTGGGCGACCCCCGCGGTACGCGGAGGATCGGCAGGCCCGGGGTGGCGGGGCGGGGGAATCCGTGGTCCAGTCTACCGAAGCGACGCACGTCACCCCAACCGGGGGCGGCAGGTCAGGCGGTGCGGCAGCCGTCCACCAGGCCGGTGACGCCGCGGACCACGGTGCGCACGTCCACGGTGTACATGGCGTCCCGGCCGGGGTCCACCTCCGGGCCGGGGTCGATCCGCACGGTGCGGAAGCCCACGGGCGCCGCCTGGGCGTCCAGGACGACCACGTCGCACTCGGCGGCGACCCCCTCGGGGACCGACACCTGGAAGGTCACGGAGGCCGAACCGGCGTCGTGGATCTGGTAGCCCACATCCTTGGCCCGGACCTGGCCCACCGAGACGTTGAGGCCGATCATCACGGCCAGGGCGACGGCGACGGCCAGGGCGGGTGCGCCCAGGGCCATCCGCAGGTGCCGGCGAGAGGCGCGGCGGTGTGCCACCCCGTAGCGGTTGGCTAGGGTGTTCTCCGGCGCGTGCGCGTCATGGGCGGGGGTCGAGGACATCCCCTCCAGCCTATCCGCCGCGCCCCGCCCCCGAGGCGTTCGGGGGACCGTCTCCCGGAAGGAATCCCGACGCCGTGTCCGAGCCCTCCCCCGCCGCCTCCGCACCCCTGCCCGACTCCACGGGCCTGCGGCTCATGGCCGTCCACGCGCACCCGGACGACGAGGCCTCGAAGGGCGCCGCCATGATGGCCGCCTACGCCGCTGCCGGGGCCGAGGTCCTGGTGGTCACGTGCACCGGCGGCGAGGCCGGCTCGCTTCTGAATCCGTCGTTCGCCGACCTGGTCCGGGCCGAGCGGGACATCACCGCCGTCCGCCGGGAGGAGATGGCCCGCGCCGCCCAGGCGCTGGGCGTGCAGCAGGTGTGGCTGGGCTTCCTGGACTCGGGCCTGCCCGAGGGCGACCCCCTGCCGGCCCTGCCCGATCACTGCTTCGCCCAGCTGCCCCTGCAGACCGCGGCGGCCCCCCTGGTGGCGCTCGTCCGACGGTTCCGGCCCCACGTGCTCATCTCCTATGACGAGGCCGGCGGCTACCCGCACCCGGACCACATCCAGGCCCACCACGTCACCCTCGAGGCGTGGCGCCGAGCCGGCGACGCGGACGCCTACCCGGGCACGGGGGAGCCCTGGGAGATCAGCAAGCTCTACTACGACCGGGCGTTCAACCCGGACAAGTTCCGCGCCCTGCACGAAGGGTTCCTGGCCCTGGGCCAGGAGTCGCCGTTCGAGGCCCGGCTGACCATGTACGCCCGCATGGACGCCATGCGGGAGGTGCTGCGCCGACGCGATGCCGGCGAGGACATCTCGGATCCGGAGCACCTGCCCCCGTTCGTGCCCCCGCACCACGAGGTCACCACCCAGGTCCCCGTGGCTGACTTCCTCGACGAGCGGGACGCCGCCCTGCGTGCGCACGCCACGCAGGTGGACCCGGACGGCCCGTTCTTCGCCGCGCCCAACGACCTGCTGCGCACCACGTGGCCGTGGGAGGACTACGCGCTGATCGAGTCGCGGGTGCTCGCGCCGACCCCCGAGGACGACCTGTTCAACGGGCTGCGGTGATCCTCCCCGGCGTGGACTGAGCGCAGCCGGGCCACGCCGGTAGGATCGGACGTCGTGATGCTCCTGAACCCCCTCGCCCTGCCCTCCGCGCTCGCGGCCGCCGTGTCCGCCGCCCCCGCGCCCGCGGTGCCCGAGCCCACGCTGAAGCCGGGTCTGACCGAGGCGGACATCACCCCGGGCATCGAGGGCTTCCTCTTCACCGCCCTCATGGTGGCCATGGCCATCCTGGTGATCCGGCTCATGGTGCGCTCCGTGCGCCGGGTGCAGCAGCGCTCCCCGGAGGCCGAGGCCATGCTCGTGGAGCGCCACCAGGGGCACCTGCCGGCGCAGGTCCGTGCCGGCGGCGAGCCGCTGGACAGCGACGCCGAAGACCGTCTCAGGCGCCTGCAGCGCACGTACCCCGGCTACCTCCAGGACCCCACCCCCGAGCCCGAGGCCCCGGACACCGGCCGCGACTGAGGGCGGCCGCGCGTCGTTCCGGCCCGGGTCAGCGGGCCAGGTAGGCCAGGAACACCGCGATGCAGTGGCACACGAACCCGCCCACGGTGAACACGTGGAAGAGCTCGTGGAAGCCGAACCACTCACGGTGGATCGTGGGCGCCTTGAGGGCGTAGAACACGGCGCCCACGATGTACGCGGCGCCGCCGGCGCAGATCAGCACGGCCGCCGGGACGTGCGCGGCGAAGAAGTCGCCCAGGTACAGCAGGGCCGCCAGGCCCAGGGCCACGTACACGGGGGTGTAGAGCCAGCGCGGGGCGTCCGTCCACAGCAGCCGGAACGCCACCCCGAGGAGCGCCCCCACCCACACCACGGTGAGCAGGGTCATGCCCTTGTCCCGGGGCAGGA
Organism: Micrococcus lacusdianchii; assembly: GCF_023155805.1. Lineage (GTDB taxonomy): Bacteria > Actinomycetota > Actinomycetes > Actinomycetales > Micrococcaceae > Micrococcus > Micrococcus lacusdianchii. The sequence goes on from NZ_JAKNUW010000002.1 coordinate 119,114, forward strand.
GCGCGAGGGCGAGGGGCGTGTAGGTGCCCGCGATCACGAGCATGATGTTGGTGTGGTCCAGGCGCTTGAGCACCCGGGAGACCGATTCGTTCCACTGCACCAGGTGGTAGGTGGCCGAGACGCCGAACAGCAGCATCCCCGTGACGGTGTAGACCACGGCGGCCCACCGCAGCGTGGTGGTGGGCGCCAGGACGATCAGCACGATCCCCGCCGCGAGCACCAGGGGTGCCATGACGGCGTGGACCCAGCCGCGCAGCCGCGGCTTGTACAGGGGGTGGTCGGGGTCCCGGACGCGTTCGATGCGCCAGCGCAGGGGCTGGTCGGTCCGGTTCGTCGGCGCGTGGTCGGAGAGTGGCATGCCCCCATTCTCGCCGATGGGCGGAGGCGGCCGCGTATCCTGATCACCCCGGCCCCACCTGGAGAGCGAGGTGCCCCGTGCGTCGACCCGAGGCGTTCTACCGCCTGTACGAGCGTCGGCTCGCGCGCCGCCTGGACCCCGAGCGCCTCCCGCACCACGTGGGCGTGCTGGTGGACGGGAACCGACGCTGGGCGCGCGCGTTCGGCGCCACCACGGAGGAGGGCCACCGGGCCGGAGCGGAGCGCATCCTGGACTTCATCGGCTGGTGCGACGAGGTCGGGGTGCCCGTGGTGACGCTCTACATGCTCTCCACGGAGAACCTGGCCCGGCCGGCGGCCGAGCTCGCACCGCTGCTGGAGATCATCATGACCACGGCCGAGCGGCTCGCCGAGCCGCGGGAGGACCGTGCGCCCGTGCGCGTGCAGCCCGTGGGCGCCGTCGACCTCCTGCCCCCGCGCATGGCCCGGTGCCTGCGCGACGTGGCCGAGCTGACCCGGCAGAACACCGGGGTGCACGTCAACGTGGCCGTGGGCTACGGGGGGCGGCTGGAGATCGTGGACGCCGTCCGGGAGCTGCTGCGGGAGGTGGACGCTGCCGGCACGAGCGCCGGGGACGTGGCCGACGCCCTGACCGTGGACGCCATCTCGGACCGGCTCTACACGCGCGGCCAGCCGGACCCGGACCTGGTGATCCGCACCTCCGGCGAGCAACGGCTCTCCGGGTTCCTCACCTGGCAGTCCGCATACTCCGAGTTCTACTTCTGCGAGGCCATGTGGCCCGCCTTCCGCCGCACGGACTTCCTCCGGGCGCTGCGGGACTACGGCCGCCGGCAGCGCCGCTTCGGGGCCTGAGCGCCGCCCGGGACGGGGGCGCGGACTCGGGTCAGAGCGCGGGCAGGAGACGACGCGCGGCCCGGTCCGCCCGCCCCCAGGCCAGGGCCAGGAGAACCCCGGCCGCGGCGCCGGAGAGGTGGCCGGTCCAGGAGACGCCGGGCTGGGGGAGCAGGCCGATCAGGGACGAGCCGAGGTAGGTCACCGCCACCACCAGGGAGACGGCCACCGCGAGCAGGCGTCGGGCCACAGCCCCGTACACGAGCAGGAACGCCGTGAGGGCGTAGACGATCCCCGAGGCGCCGATGTGCACCCCGGGCGTGCCGATCAGCCACGTGAACACCCCGGAGAGCAGCCAGGCGGCCCCGAGCAGGGCGAGGGGGCGGCGGGAGACGAGCGCCGCCGTCGGGCCCAGCACCAGCAGGGCCGTGGTGTTGCCGATCAGGTGGCGCCAGCCGCCGTGGAGCAGCGGGGAGAACAGGATCCCGTCCAGGCCCGCGGCGCTGCGCGGGACGAGCCCGAGCCCGCCGATCAGCGGGCGACCGGCCACGATCGCCACCAGGAACATCGCCCACATGAGCGCCACCAGGAGCGCGGTGGGGGCGACGGCCCGCAGCAGCCCACGGCCGGCGCGGTCCGCGAGCGTGTCCATGGGGCGGGGCCGGCCCGCGGTGAGGCCGGTCTCCCGGTGCGGCGGGGTCAGGGACATGGCGGGCTCCTGGGCGGGGTGCGGGGGTCGCGGCCAGTCTAGGACGCGGCCGGGGTCATCGTCCGGAGGAGGCGATCCGTCGGCCCGGTGCCCGAGGGCTTCACCCGCCGTTCACGGGGCGCTCCCCGGGCGGTCCAGGGGACCCGCCTAGCGTGGGTCGGGAGCGGGCGGCCCCGCCCGTGGGTGCTCAGCGAGGAGGATGGCATGACGACGACGGCGACGGGTCCGCAGGACGATGCGGTGCGCGAAGGTGCGGCGCGAGACGGGGCGGTGTCCGGTGCGACGGAGCCGAGCGGGGCCGGGCGGGCCTGCGGCCGACGGACCTACGTGGTGGACACCTCCGTGCTCCTCTCGGACCCCCGGGCGCCGCTGCACTTCGCCGAGCACGAGGTGGTCCTGCCGCTCGTGGTGGTGACCGAGCTGGAGGCCAAGCGCGCGGACCCGGACCTGGGGCACACCGCGCGGGCCGCGCTGCGCCTGCTGGACGAGCTGCGCCGTCGCCACGGCCACCTCGACCGGCCCGTCCCGCTCACCGCTGAAGGCGGCACCCTGCGGGTGGAGCTGAACCATGTCTCCACGGACGTGCTGCCCTCGGGGATACGGGGCACGGACAACGACTCACGGATCCTGGCGGTCGCGGCCGCGCTCGCGGAGGAGGGGGCAGACGTCACCGTGGTGTCCAAGGACCTGCCGATGCGTGTGAAGGCCGCCGCGATCGGACTGGCCGCGGACGAGTACCGCCACGAGCTGGTGCGGGACTCCGGGTGGCGCGGCCTGGTGCCCGTGGCCGTGGAGGACGCCTGGCTGGACGGACTGTACGAGGACGGCCAGGCCCCCCTGGCCGGGCTGCCGCTCCAGGACGTCGCCGGGTCCGGCATCGAGGTCGGCCCCGGCGATCCGGTGCCGACGGCAGAGCGGCTGCCCGTCAACACGGGGCTGCGCCTGACGTCCTCCCGCGGGGCCGGTCTGGCCCGCGTGCGGGAGGGCGGTGTGGCGCGGATCGTCCGCGGGGACCAGGAGGTGTTCGGCCTGCACGGGCGGTCCGCGGCCCAGCGGCTGGCCGTGGACCTGCTGCTGGACCCGAGCGTCGGGATCGTGTCCCTGGGCGGGCGCGCCGGCACAGGCAAGTCGGCGCTCGCGCTGTGCGCGGGCCTGGAGGCGGTGATGGAGCGGCGGGAGCATCGGAAGGTGGTGGTGTTCCGGCCGCTGTACGCGGTGGGCGGGCAGGACCTCGGGTACCTGCCGGGCGGCGAGGGGGAGAAGATGGGCCCCTGGGCGCAGGCGGTCTTCGACACGCTGGGCTCGATCGTGTCCGCGTCCGTCATCGACGAGGTCGTGGACCGCGGCATGCTCGAGGTGCTCCCGCTCACCCACATCCGCGGCCGCTCCCTGCACGACGCGTGGGTGATCGTGGACGAGGCGCAGTCGCTCGAGCGGACCGTGCTGCTGACGGCGCTCTCCCGCATCGGACGGAACTCGAAGGTCGTCCTGACCCACGATGTGGCCCAGCGGGACAACCTGCGGGTGGGGCGGCACGACGGCGTCGCGGCCGTGGTGGAGCGGCTCAAGGGGCATCCGCTGTTCGGGCACGTGACCCTGACGCGGCCGGAGCGCTCGCCGATCGCCGGGCTGGTCACCGAGCTCCTGGAGGACGGCGGGGCCTGAGACGGGAGGCCCGTGGTCCCGACGGAAGGATCGTCCTGGGCGGGGTGGACGGTCCGACGAATCCGCCCCGGCGCCGTCGTGGAGCCGACGCGTCCGGTTCGAGGTGACGGGGAAAGAGAAGGGGGGCCGCTGCGAACAGCGGCCCCCGGCGGGGGTGCTCGGCCCCGCGGAGGGGGTTGGGGGCCGAGGAAGCCCGCGTCCATGGCCCCTTGAAACGGGATCGAGGCCATGGGTCTATGGATCGGCTCTACTCACACGAGTGGCCGATGTGGGGAGTCTACTCCTTGGTTGCGGACCATGCAACTGCACCTTTGATGGGTGGCCATGGGGGATGGTGCTGTGATAAACGGCTGTGGATTGGTGCTGCGCGGCCGGCGTGCGGCTGCCTAGCCTGGGCCTATGATGTGGTGGCAGGGGGCGTGGCAGGCGGGCGCGTGGGGCACGCTGGCGCTGTGGGGCGTGGGGCTGGTCTGGTTCGCCGCGTGCACCGCGGTGCTGGTACGGACGGACCTGCGGGAGCATCGGCTGCCGAACCGGTGGACGCTGCGGCTGTGGGCCGGCGGGCTGGCGGCCATGGGTGGGGGAGCGGTGCTGGCGGGCCGATGGGACGTGCTGGGCTCCGTGCTGCTCGGCGGCCTCGGCTACGCGGCGGCGATGCTGGTCCTGCACGTGCTCAGCCGGGGTGGGCTCGGCATGGGTGACGTGAAGTTCGCCGGCGGGCTCGGCTCCTATGCCGGCGTGGCGGGGCTGGACGCGGCGGTGGCCGCGGGCGTGCTGGCCATCCTGCTGGGCGGGCTGACCGCCCTGGTGCTGCTCGTCCTCCACCGGGCGACGCGGGCCACCGCCCTGCCCTTCGGCCCGGCGATGGTGGCGGGGGCGGCCGTGGCTCTGGCCATCGGGTGATGTGGGCGGGCGGGCCGGCCTCCCACAGGAGGACGGCCCGCCGTCGTCGGCAGTGCCGGCGGCCGCGTCAGGCGCGGCCGGGAGTCACTCGCCCGGGTGCGTCATGGACATGGTGTCCAGCGCCTTGTCCAGCTGGTCCTCCGTGACCTCGCCGCGCTCCACGTAGCCGAGGTCCACGACGGCCTCACGCACGGTCATCTTGTTGGCCACGGAGTGCTTGGCGATCGTCGCGGCGGCCTCGTAGCCGATCACCTTGTTCAGCGGGGTGACGATGGACGGGGAGGCGCCGGCCAGGAAGGTGCAGCGCTCCTCGTTGGCCTCGATGCCGTCGATCATCTTGTCCGCCATCACCCGGGAGGTGTTGGCCAGCAGGCGGATGGACTCCAGCAGGTTGGCGGCCATCACCGGGATGCCCACGTTCAGCTCGAACGCGCCGTTGGTGGAGGACAGGGCCACGGTGGTGTCGTTGCCGATCACCTGGGCGCACACCATGATGGCGGCCTCACAGATCACCGGGTTCACCTTGCCCGGCATGATCGAGGAGCCCGGCTGCAGGTCCGGGATGGCGATCTCGCCGAGGCCGGTGTTGGGGCCGGAGCCCATCCAGCGCAGGTCGTTGTTGATCTTCATGAGCGAGTAGGCCACGTTCCGCAGCTGGCCGGAGGCCTCCACGAGCCCGTCACGGTTGGCCTGGGCCTCGAAGTGGTCGCGCGCCTCGGTGATCGGCAGGCCGGTCTCCTCGGCGAGCAGCTCGATGACGCGGGCGGAGAAGCCCTTCGGGGTGTTGATGCCGGTGCCCACGGCGGTGCCGCCGAGGGGGACCTCGGCCACGCGCGGCAGGGAGGACTGCACGCGCTCGATGCCGTAGCGGACCTGCGCCGCGTAGCCGCCGAACTCCTGGCCCAGGGTCACCGGGGTGGCGTCCATGAGGTGGGTGCGGCCGGACTTGACGATGCCCTTGAACTCGTGGGCCTTCCGCTCCAGGGACTCCGCCAGGTGCTCGAACGCCGGGATCAGGTCGTTCACCAGCGCGCCGGTGACCGCCACGTGCACCGAGGTCGGGAACACGTCGTTGGAGGACTGAGAGGCGTTCACGTGGTCGTTCGGGTGCACCTCCTCCGCAGAGCCCGCGTCCTTGAGGCGGCGGGTGGCGAGCGTGGCGAGGACCTCGTTGGTGTTCATGTTCGAGGACGTGCCGGAGCCGGTCTGGAACACGTCGATCGGATACTCGCCGTCGTGCTTGCCGGCGATGACCTCGTCCGCTGCGGCCACGATCGCGTCGGCGCGCTCCTGGGAGAGGATGCCGAGCTCAGCGTTGGCCTTGGCGGCGGCCTTCTTGATCTGGGCCAGGGCGTGGATGTGGGCCGGCTCGAGGGTCTTGCCCGAGAGGGGGAAGTTCTCCACGGCACGCTGGGTCTGGGCGCGGTAGAGGGCGTCCGCCGGCACCTTCACCTCGCCCATGGTGTCGTGCTCGATGCGGAACTGCTGATCGTTGTTCTCTGCCATGCGGCTCATCCTAGGCCGACGGCGGCGGCTCGGCGTCGTCCCGTCGTCGTCCCTCCCGCGCCTCCCCGTGCCCCCAGTGGGGCAGGATGGGGACATGAGCGAGACCGCCCCCACCACCCTGCGCTTCCGCGGCCTGACGATCTCCTACGACGACCGGGTGCTCGAGCCCCGGCCGTGGACGCAGGCGCAGTCCGCGTGGGCGGCGGAGCTGCTCGCCCACGCCGCACCCGGGGCGGTCCTGGAGCTGTGCGCCGGGGCCGGGCAGATCGGCCTCGGCGCGGTCCACGGCACGGACCGGCGCCTGGTGATGGTGGACTCCAGCCCCGCCGCCGTCGACGTCGCAGCCGCCAACGCCGCCGCCAACGGCATGGGGGAGCAGGTCGACGTGCGGCTGGCGCGGATCGAGGAGGCGCTGGCGGAGGGCGAGCGCTTCCCGCTCGTCATCGCGGACCCGCCGTGGGTCCGCTCCACCGAGACGGGCGGGTTCCCCCGGGACCCGGTCGCCGCCATCGACGGCGGCGCGGACGGCCTCGACCTCGCCCGCACCTGCGTGGAGGTCATCGACCGCCACCTGGCCGCGGGCGGCTCCGCGCTGCTGCAGCTGGGGGACGCGGATCAGGCCGAGCGCATCGCCGAGCACGTCCGGGCGCTGCCCGGAGGGCTGAGCCTGACGGAGACGCGCCAGTACGACGGTGGCGTGGTGGTCCGGCTGCAGCGCTGAGCGCCCCCGCGCCCAGGCCCGACGCCGCGCAGGCGCCCGGGCTCAGCGCCGCTGGGCGCGCTGCACCGCCTTGTGGTTGCCGTCGCACCACGGCTTGATCGCGGAGGTGCCGCACCGGCAGACCGCGCTCACGGGCCGCCATGTGCGGTGCTCCACCCCGTCCTCGTCCAGCACCACGTGATCGCCGCGCAGCAGGATCGGCCCATTCGGGCAGAGGACCACATCCGGGTGGGCGGGGGGCTCGTCCGCGTGGTCCGCCATCAGGCCCACGCCGCCAGCATCCGCTCCGCGTAGCGGTCGTCCAGGTGCAGGCTGGCCCACCCGCCGAAGAACACGTCCTCCCGCAGGTGCGGCTCCTCCTCGAGCAGGGCCCCGCAGATGGTGCGCACGGCCAGCTGCTCGTGGACGGCGTCCGCCTCCACGTGCTCCGTGTAGTACCCCACCAGCTCGGCGGGGAAGCCCAGCCGCTCCAGCCCGCCGGCCATCCGCCGGGACGGCCCGGAGCTGGTCGCCTCGAAGGCCGCGAGGAACCCGATGGAGGCCCCGCGCAGCCGCCGGTTCAGCCCGAACAGGGACATCACGTTGTTCTGCTCGAGGATCTCCACCGGCGCCTCGTCGATGTACGCGCCGTACTCGGCGGACAGCCCGCTGGCGGCCAGGCCCCGCGCGAACAGCTGCGCGTGGAGCCGGTTCGGGTCCCCGCCGCCGTACTCGTCGTACTGCAGCTCCACGACGGCCGCCTTGACCCGGTCCGAGACCCGCGGGACCACCCACGAGGTGTGGTCCGCCTCCTTCAGGTGGTAGATCGACTTGTGGCGCAGGAACTCGCGGACCTGCTCGTGCGTGGCCGAGCGCTGGATGTGCGCGGCCAGCGACGGGCCGTCATGGTCCGCGACGAACGCGAAGAACTCCGCGGCGAAGTCCTCCCCGTCCGGGAACGCGGGCGCCCGGCCGCGCAAGTCCTCCTCGAGGTCCCGCTCCAGGCCGCGGCGCACGCGGATCAGCTCGGGGTCCCACTCGAGCTCGTCGGCCACGCCCGCGAACCCGCGGTAGTGCAGCTCATACAGCGCCCACAGGGTCACGTGGGCGTCGTTGGCGTCCTGCGGCGGCGGCGCGTCGGCCAGACCGGCCGTCCGGCCCGTGGGCAGGGCGGCGAACACGCGCTCGCTCAGGGACCCGCGCGGGGCGGGGAGGGTCATCGGCACCATCCATCCAGCGTGCGGCATGCCGCCGCACCCGGTCCAGGGATGCGGGACCGGCACCCGCCCGACGCTGAGCCGGGACCGGGCCGTCAGGGTCGCCTCCTGACGGGTCGGCGGCCTCAGATCTCGAGGTCGCCCAGCACCCGCCCGGGCTGCGCGGTGCCCTCGTGCAGCGAGTAGGTCAGCCCGACGACGGCGGTGCGCCCCTCCGCCACGGCGCGCGCCACGGACTGGGAGGTCTCCATGAGGCGGTCGCACGTCTGGTCGACGTGCTCGGCCACGAAGTCGTCGATCTCCTCCACGCCGCGGCGGCGGCCGGCGAGCACGGACGGGGTGATGCGCTCCACGAGCGAGCGGATGAACCCGGGCGGCATGGAGCCGGAGATGTAGGACTCCACGGCCGCGGTGACGGCGCCGCACGAGTCATGGCCGAGCACCACCACGAGCGGGATGTCCAGGACGTCCACGGCGTACTCGAGGGTGCCGAGCACGGCGTCGTCGATCACCTGGCCGGCGGTGCGGATCACGAACACGTCGCCCAGGCCCACGTCGAAGATGATCTCCGCGGCCAGGCGCGAGTCGGAGCAGCCGAAGATCGCGGCGATCGGCTCCTGGCCCGCGGTCAGCCCGTGGCGGCGCTCGGCGTCCTGGTTCGGATGTCCGGGCGTGCCGGCCACGAACCGGCGGTTGCCGGCGGAGAGGATCTCCCACGCCTCCGCAGGAGTGGGGCGGCGCGGCGCCTCGTCCTGCGGCGCGGCGGCGCCGGCGGGGCTCGGGTCGGGTGTGACGGTCATCGGATCTCCTTCGCGACGGCGCGGGCCAGGTCCTCGAGCACCGCGCGGTCCCCGGTGGTGGTCAGCACCACGGTGCCGCCCTCCGTCCGGGTGACCAGGTGCTGCTCGTCCGTGCCCTGGGGGGTGAAGTGCTCCCACGTGACCCCGTCCGTCTCCACGCTGCCCACGGCGGGGGCGGTGCCCACCCGCAGCGTGGTCCACGTGCGGTCCGCCTCGGCCGACTGGCGCAGGCCCGCGAACACGGTCTCGGTGACCACCCAGCCGACCTCCCACGTGGGCAGGCCGTCCAGGCGGGTCAGCCGCGCGTAGTTGGAGGTCCAGCCCTCGGGCACCTGCGGCGCGAGCGCGGGCAGGTCCCCCTCCTCCTGCGGCACGGTGGCCGCCGCGGCCGCCACGTCCACGCGGTCCGCGCGCGGCGGGGTGGCCGGGGACTGGTTTATCATCAGCACGGCCGCGGCGATCCCGAGCACCATCAGGGTGGACAGCACCATGGCGATCCAGGGTGCGCGGGCCCGCTGGGCCTGCTTGACGGTCAGGACCGGCCGCGGAGCGGGGGCGTGGGTGGGGGCGGGGGAGCTCATCAGAGGGCATTCTGCCACCGTCCGGCTCGCCCCCATAGGATGGGCCCGGGGCAGAGTGGCCCCGGCGTCCGCCGTGCGCGGCGCATCGAGCTCAAGGATCGGAGAGCAGGATGACCAGCGCGTCCTCGGAGAAGACCGGCTACGAGAACCACGTCCCGGACCGCAACCTCGCCATGGAGCTGGTGCGGGTGACGGAGGCGGCGGCGATCGCCGCGAGCCCCTGGGTGGGCGGCGGGGACAAGAACCGGGCGGACGGGGCCGCGGTGGACGCGATGCGCGCCTTCATGGACACCGTCTCCATGGACGGCACGGTGGTGATCGGCGAGGGCGAGAAGGACGAGGCCCCCATGCTGTTCAACGGCGAGTCCGTGGGCGACGGCACCGGCGCCCCCGTGGACGTGGCCGTGGACCCGATCGACGGCACCCGTCTGACCGCCATGGGCTACAACAACGCCCTCTCCGTCTTCGCGGTGGCTGAGCGCGGCACCATGTTCGACCCCTCCGCCGTGTTCTACATGGACAAGCTCGTGGTGGGCCCGGAGGCCGCGGACTTCGTGGACATGCGCCTGCCCGTCAAGCAGAACGTCACCCTGGTGGCCAAAGCCCTGGACAAGCCCGTCTCCCAGGTCACCGTGTGCGTGCTGGACCGCCCCCGCCACGAGGACCTCGTCCGCCAGATTCGCGAGGCCGGCGCCCGCGTGAAGTTCATCCTCGACGGGGACGTGGCCGGCGCCATCGCCGCCGCCCGCCCGGACACCGGCGTGGACATGATGATGGGCGTCGGCGGCACCCCGGAGGGCATCGTCACCGCGTGCGCCATCAAGGCCACCGGCGGCGTGATCCAGGGTCGCCTGGCCCCGGTGGACGACGCCGAGAAGCAGAAGGCGATCGACGCCGGCCTGGACCTGGACGCGGTGCTCACCACGGACGACCTGGTGTCCTCCGAGCACTGCTACTTCGCGGCCACCGGCATCACCGACGGCGACCTGCTGCGCGGCGTCCGCTTCCGGCACGGCCGGGTGCACACCCAGTCCATCGTGATGCGCTCCAAGTCGGGCACCGTGCGCACGGTGGACGCCGAGCACGACGTGCAGAAGTGGTCCAAGTGGCTCGAGGGCCGCGCGTGACCGCCCGCTGAGCCGGGCCCGCAGGGGGCCGGCTCCGGCTGTCAGGCCGAGGGCAGCGCCGCCACGAACACGGTGGCGCGGCCGTGCCCCTCGGCGCTCAGCGCCAGGGGGGCCTCGGCGGTCCGCGCGGCCGGGATGAACACGGACTGGCCGGGGGTAAGGCGGACGGCCTCGTCCCCGCCACGCAGGACGGCGGTGCCCTCGGTGGCCACGGCGATCGCCGGGCCCGCGACGCGTGCCCGCGCCCCGGCGTCCGTGACGTCCCCGGACGGGCCGTCCGGACAGGCGTCGGTGCTGAGGCGGGTGAGCTCGAACTCGTCGAACGGCGGACGGTAGCGGGTGACGCCGTCGCCGTCGGCCTCGGGATCCGTGTGGGGCACGGGCATCGCCTCGAACTCCACCACGGCCCGCAGCTCCGCCAGGTCCACGTGCTTGCCCGTGAGCCCGCCGCGGAGCACGTTGTCCGAGGCCGCCATGACCTCCACGCCGAGGCCGCGCAGGTAGGCATGCACGTTGCCGGCGGGCAGGTGGACGGCCTGGCCCGGCAACAGGTCCACGCGGTTGAGCAGCAGGGTGACCACCACGCCCGGGTCCCCGGGGAAGTGCTCGGCCACCTGGAGGGCGGTCTCGAGGGCCTCGTCCTGCCGGATCAGGTCCGGCATGCCGCGCAGGGCCTCCACCAGCTGGTCCACGCCTCCCTCAGCGGTCCACACCGAGGCGGGGTCGAGGATGTCGGTGAAGGTGCCCTCCAGGTCCTCGTCCGCGAGCAGCATGGCCATGCGGCGCGCCGCCACCGCCACCTGCGTCGAGTCCCCGTCCGCCCACTCGGTGAGGGCGAGGGCCACGCGCTCGAAGGTGGCGGTGGCCTCCTCCGGCCGGCGGAACCCGCACAGTGCGGAGAAGGGCGTGAGGGCCACGATCATCTCCGGCTTGTGGTTGTCGTCCTTGTAGTTGCGGTGGGGGGCGGCGGCGGGCACGCCCGCCGCCTCCTCCCGGGCGAACCCCTCCCGCGCCCTGCCGAGGCTCGGGTGGGCCTGGATCGACAGGGGCTGCCCGGCCGCCAGCAGCTTCATCAGGTAGGGCAGGCGGCCGAAGCGTCGGGCTGGTCCCAGCATGGCCTCGGGGTCCGCCGCGATCACCTCGTCCAGGCCGCGCCCGTCCCCGTCCGGTCCCACGACGACGCTCGGCGCCCCCGGGTGCGCGCCGAGCCACTTCTCCGCCTCCGGGGCGCCCGTGGGCTCCCGGCCCTCGAGCCGCGGCAGGAGGGTGCGGGATCCCCAGGCGTAGTCGCGGACGGTCGCGTCGAGCAGATGCATACCCCCAGGGTAGGCCAGACCGGCCGAGGGGCCGCGGGTCAGGCGGGGGCGCACAGGTCGTTTGTCGAGGCGATCCTCACGAGCTCGGCCTCGTGCCCGGCGTCCTGCAGCGCCATGAGCTCCTCGGCCGAGTACGGCCGGCCGTCTGTGTGCGAGGGCGCGTCCGGCCAGGTGTCCGGGTCGTCCACGTCCACGCCGTCCTGCCGGCCTGTGGCCGGGGCGGCGAGCACGGTGAGGACGGGGACCGCGCCGGCGGCCGTCGTCGTCGGGGCGGTCCGGGCGCCCCCCGCCTGGGCGCGCGCCTCCGGCTCGGCGTCGAGCGTCTCGGCCACGCGCCGGTGGACGAGGTCGTAGTCCGGGCCCGCGGTGAAGTGGTCCGCGGCGGTGCCGAAGTCGGGGGCGCCGATCGTCAGACGGGGCATCTCGTACCTCCGGGACCCCTCCGCGAGGTCCACGAAGGTGCCCAGCTGACGCTGGGGGAGGTTCGTGGTGACGATCTGCTGGCCGGCGTCGAGGATGCCCTGGAAGCGGGTGAGCACGGTGGCCGGGGTGAACTGCTCGAGCATCGCCGCCTGCATGCACTGCTGGCGGCGGATGCGGGCGTAGTCCGTGGCGAACTTGCGGGAGCGGGCGAAGGCCAGGGCGTCCTCGCCGTCGAACCGGTGGGTGCCGGGGGCCCACCAGATGTCCCCCCACTCGCCGTCGGGGCGCTGGCCGCGGTGGGTGACGTAGCCGCCGGAGACCACCTCCACCCCGCCCATCGCGTCGATCAGCTGGGCGAAGCCGGCCATGTCCATCATGGCGTAGCCGTGCACGTCGATCCCCAGGATCCCGCCTGCGGCGTCCATCATGGCCTCGGCGCCCGGGTGCTCCGCGTCGGGGTACAGACCAGGGTGCTTCTGCTCCACGTCCGTGTAGAGGGAGTTGAGGATGCACTCGTCCCCGCAGTCGTAGCCGGTGGGGTACGCCTGCCACAGGGGAGAGCCCTCCGAGAAGGGGGCGTTCTGCAGGTTGCGGGGCAGGGAGAACAGCGCCGCGGCGCCGGTGTCGGCATCCAGGGAGACCACGTGCATGGAGTCCGGGCGCAGGCCCGTGCGGCCCTCGCCGGCGTCCCCGCCCATGACCAGCACGTTGTACCGGCCATCCGCCGCCGCGAGGGCCGGGCCGTCCCCGAACACGCTGCCCAGCGCACCACGGCCGGCCTGGGAGGCCCAGCCGCCGTAGAGCAGTCCGCCGCTGGTGACCAGCACGGCCGCGGCGGTGGCGGCGGCCGTGACGGCGCGCGCCCGCGGTGCCAGCAGGCGCGCCTGGATGAGCCGGAAGGTGTCCAGCCACAGCCATGCCCAGCCCAGGCCCAGTGCCACGAGGGCGGCGCCGAGGCCGATCAGGACGACGTCGTTCGCCAGCAGGGAGATCAGCGTGGCGCGGGAGGCCAGGGACACCGCGAGCGCGGCGGCCAGCACGGCCCACACGGTCAGGGTGACGCGCAGCGCGGCGCGCCCCAGCCGGCGGCTGCCGGCGACCACCTGGGCGCCGCCGGGCACGAGGGCCGTGAGCAGCAGGAGGATCCCCGCGCGGCGGCGGCGCTCGGCGGGGGAGGCCGCCCGCGCGTCCCGCAGCGGGTCCGCGGTGCTGTACAGGGGGGAGGAGGGCACGGTCTCAGGCCTCGGCGGTCAGGCGGTCCCGGAGCCTGGCCCCCTTCGCCTGGGCCTGCGCGTTGAGGTCCGCGGCATGGGCCGTCAGGGCGTCGCGGAGCCGGACGGCCTCGTCCGAGTCGCCCGCGGCGAGGATGCGCGCGGCCAGCAGGCCCGCGTTCGCCGCCCCGTCCACGGAGACGGTGGCCACCGGGACGCCCGAGGGCATCTGCACGATGGACAGCAGGGAGTCGAGGCCGTCGAGGGACTTCAGCTTGACGGGCACTCCGATCACGGGCAGCGGGGTGACCGCGGCGAGCATCCCCGGCAGGTGCGCCGCACCCCCGGCCCCGGCGACGATCACGCGGATCCCGCGCTCATGGGCCGCGGCGCCGAACTCCACCATCTCGTGCGGCATGCGGTGCGCCGAGACCACGCCGACCTCGACCGGGACCCCGAGTGCGCGCAGAGCCTCGGCGGCCTGGCGCATCACGGGCCAGTCGGAGTCCGAGCCCATGACCACGGAGACCACGGGGGCCTCATCCTGGAGGGGCTGGGTGAAGGGGGCGTCGGGAGCGGTCACGGGCGGGCCTCCGTGGCGGTGTCGAGGGGGCGGGGGTCGAGCGGGTGGGGCGCGGCGCCGTCGCGCAGGACGGCGGCGGCGGAGTCGGCGGCGCGGGCCGCGTCGGCCAGGCTGAGCCCGCCTTCGGCCACCACGTTCACGTGGCCGACCTTGCGGCCGGGGCGCACGTCCTTGCCGTAGGTGTGGACCTTGGCCCGGGGGTGGGCGGCCATGGCGCCGACGTAGCCGGCGTGCAGGTCCTCGCGGGCCCCGCCGAGGACGTTCTTCATGACGGTGCCGCGGCCGTGGGGTGAGGTGTCCCCCAGCGGCAGGTCCAGCACGGCGCGCACGTGCTGCTCGAACTGGCCGGTCACGGCGCCGTCCATGGACCAGTGGCCGGAGTTGTGCGGGCGCATGGCCAGCTCGTTCACCTGGAAGCCGGGGCCCACGCCTGGGGTCTCGAACAGCTCGACGGCGAGCATGCCGGTCACCCCGAGCTGCTCCGCGATCCGGGCCGCCGCCGCGGACGCGGCCTCGGCCACCGCCGGGTCCAGGTCCGGGGCGGGGGCGGTGACGACGTCGCACACCCCGTCCGTCTGCACCGACTCGACCACGGGGTAGGCGGCGATGCGGCCGGAGGGCGTGCGGGCCACCTGCGCGGAGAGCTCGCGGGAGAACGGCACCATGGCCTCGGCCAGCAGCGGCGCGATGCCCGCGCCCAGCCACGTGGCGAGGGTGCCCTCCTCGGCGCCGGCGCGGGCGGCCTCGGCGGAGTCCAGCTTCAGGACCCCCTTGCCGTCGTAGCCGCCGCGGGCGGTCTTGAGGATCATCGGCCAGCCGTGCCGGTCGCCGAACCCGAGGACCTCCTCGAGGGAGCTCACGGGCGCCCAGGCCGGGTTCGGCAGGCCCAGGCGCTCCACGGCCTGCCGCATCAGGAGCTTGTCCTGAGCGAACTGCAGGGCGTCCGGGCCCGGCCGGACGGCCACGCCCTCCGCCTCCAGCGCGCGCAGGTGCTCCGTGGGCACGTGCTCGTGGTCGAAGGTGACCACGTCCACCGTGACAGCGAACGCGCGCAGGTCGTCCAGGGAGGCGTGGTCGCCCACCACATGGGGGGCCACCTGGGCGGCAGAGGCGTCCGGGGCCTCTGCGAGCACGCGGAAGGGGACGCCCAGCTCCGCGGCGGGGCCCGCCATCATCCGGGCCAGCTGGCCGCCGCCGATCACACCGAGTCGAGGGGAAGTCACGGCACCAGGCTAGTGGCGCAGGCTGGGAACTCCGTCAGGATCGCCATCGTGCCGCCCTGTGCGGGCCGGTGCCGGTCCCGGCCAGCACTACAGTGTTCCCCAGCCGTCGGGCGGCCGTACCGCCGCCCGGACCCCGCCGTCCGAACCGAGGTGTCCCAGCCCATGCCGTCCGATCTCTGGCGCCGTGCCACCGGTGTCGTGTCCATGCTGTGGCGCGAGGTGGCCAAGTTCGGCACCGTGGGCGCCGCCGCGTTCGTGATCGATTCGCTGGTGTTCTGGTGGATGATGACCGGTCCGCTCGAGGGCTCGAACGTCAAGGCGAAGATCGTGGCCGGCGTGGTCGCCACGATGTTCAGCTGGGTGGCCAACCGCTACTGGACCTTCCGGGACAAGCGCTCCACCAACAAGGTGCGCGAGCTCGTGATGTTCCTGCTCATGAACGCGATCGGCCTGGGCATCCAGGCCGGCTGCGTGTTCATCGCGCAGTACGGCATGGGCGTCACCGACCCCGGGGGCCTGTTCATCGCCGGCAACGTGGTCGGCCTGTTCTTCGGCACCGTGTTCCGGTACTTCGCCTATCGCTTCTGGGTGTTCAAGGAGGAGCTGGACGAGGAGCCCGGCTTCGCCGACGACATCGCCGTGATCACCGGCCAGGTGCCCGTGCTCCACGGCCACGCCGAGCGCGGCCCCGGCGGGGTCCACCGCCACCGGCCGCACCCCGAGGACGACGCCCGCTGACCGCTGCCGCCCCGGGGGGGCGGTGACCCCGAGGCGCCCCGTGCCGGGCTCAGGCCGGCACGACGGCGCAGCGGCCCGCGTCCCACTCCTCCAGGGTTCCGCGCACGACGTCGGCGCCCAGCCGCGCTCGTCCCTCGCCCTGGCCGTCGCCCGTGCCGGCACCGGCCGCCCGGACCGCGTCCGGCACCACGTGGTCCACCGGCCCGGGCAGGGTGTCCGGCTGGGCTCGGATCTCCGCGGCGAGGTCCACCACGGCCGGGTCCGCGGAGCCGTCCCCGAAGTCCGGCTCGAGCCCGCGGGGCAGGCGCACCGCCACCACCGTCAGCGCCGGGTCCTCCCACGCCTCCGGGCGGTCCGTGAGCACGGCGGCCGCCGCGGGGTGCTCGGCGGGCGAGGCGGCGCCCGAGGCCGGGTCCAGCCGCGCGCCGGCCACGAGCACGCCGAGCGCGAGGGCACGGGAGAGCCAGTGGTCCGGAAGGTCCACGAGGACCGCCTCCCCGGGGCCCACGCCCTCGTCCAGCAGCAGACCGGCGGCCTTGGCCGCCCAGTTCACGACCACGGCGCCGGACAGCTCGATCCGCTGGTCCACGCAGCCGTGGCCGCCGCCGGCGTCCGGCGCGGGATCCTGCCGCAGCGCGGGGCGGGGGGAGGCGGCCAGCCGGGTGACCAGCGGGCCCTGGGTGCGGGGCGCGGAGAGGGAGACCATGGCCTCAGTGTGGCACTCCGCGGCGCCGCAGGGACCGGCTGGGGAGTGAATGACAACCGTGTAATCTGGTGGGAGTCCGGGGGCCGCGCCGCGCGCCGTCCCCTGCCACGGGACCGTCGAGCAAGGCCCACAGGAGGGTGTTGACCATGCAGGACACGCAGCGGATCGAGGACGCCGGCCGCGCGGAGCGCGCGCAGGCCGCCTCCCGCTCCCGCGCCGTTCCCAGCGACTGGTTCCTGGACCCCGCCGACCCCGCCGCCGGCGTCGGGGACGCCCCCGGCTCCCTCGAGGACGCGGCCTCGGCGCTGCTCGCCGCCCATGACCTTCTGGGCGACGACGACGCCGGCACCCCGGCCGCCACCGTCACCGAGCTGGCCCCGCGCCGAGAGGCCGCCCGCGCCGAGGGGACCGAGCGCGGGGAGCCGGTGCCCGGCGTCGTGATGGAGCCCGTGGAGGGCGAGCTGGCGTGGCAGGTGGACGCCCTGTGCGCCCAGACCGATCCTGAGGCCTTCTTCCCCGAGAAGGGCGGGTCCACGCGGGAGGCCAAGCGGGTGTGCGCCGCGTGCCTGGTGCGTCAGGAGTGCCTGGACTACGCCATGGACAACGACGAGCGGTTCGGCATCTGGGGCGGTCTCTCCGAGCGGGAGCGCCGCCGCCTGCGCCGCGAGCGCGGCTGAGCTGTCCCGGGTCCGGCTGGTCCGGTCGTCCCGGTCGGTCAGACCCGGCCCCACGAGGGGTCGAGGGTCTGCGGGTCCACGCCGAGCGCTGCCGCACAGCGGCTGAGGGCCACCCCGTAGACGGCGTCCTCGAGGTCGGCGGTCTCCACGGTCTCCCGCAGCGGGCGCTCGAAGAGGGTGAGCACCACCCCGTCCGGCCCGTCGGTCGCCGCGCGCCCGAACAGCTCCTCGTCGTCCCCGTCCGCGCGGGCGTGGAGCAGGGCCAGGCGGTCGTCGAGGCGGTCCGGGATGCGCTCCACCCGCGCGGTGACCCGGCGCAGGCCGGGGACGCCGAGGCCGGCGAGGCGCTCCACGGAGGACTGCACGGCGTCCACGAAGGCCTCCACGCGCCCGCGCGGACTGCGCACCCCGAAGGGCAGGGGGTGGCGGAGGCCGCGGCCGCGCACGTCACGGCGCCGGCCCGGCCGGCGCCCGTGGCCCGGCGCGCGCGGGGGCGTCGGCGGCAGGGGGGCGAGGGGATCGGCGGACATGGGCCCATGCTAGGCCAGCGGGCACAGGACGCCCGGCCCCGCGGGGCGGGTAGGGTGATCTGCCGTGGGAGCCATGCGACGCTGCAGCAAGACGCCGTGCCAGGAGCCTGCCCTGGCCACGCTGACGTACAACTACGCCGACTCCCAGGTGGTGATCGGCCCGCTGTCCCAGCTCGCCGAGCCCCACGCCTACGACCTCTGCGCCGCGCACGCGGACCGCATCACCGCCCCGCGCGGCTGGGAGGTCCTGCGCATCGATGTCCCGGCTCCGGAGGCTCCCGCGCAGGGTCCGCTCCGCGCCGTCGACGACGCCCGGTGACCTGCGCGCTCCCGGCCCGCCGTCGGCGTCCGGGCGCCTCGGTAGGCTGGGGCCCATGACCACCACCCCCTCCGCACGTCAGACCCCCGACGTGGACCCCGCGTACGCCAACCGCACCACCGTGCCCGGCGCGCGCTTCGACTTCGCGGTCCGCGACCTTTCCCTGGCCGAGGCCGGCCGCCACCAGATCCGCCTGGCCGAGCACGAGATGCCGGGCCTGATGTCCCTGCGCGAGGAGTACGGCGAGGCCCAGCCCCTGGCCGGCGCCCGGATCGCCGGCTCGCTGCACATGACCGTGCAGACCGCCGTGCTGATCGAGACCCTCACGACCCTGGGCGCGGAGGTCCGCTGGGCCTCGTGCAACATCTTCTCCACGCAGGACGAGGCCGCGGCCGCCGTCGTGGTTGGGGAGGGCACCCCGGAGGACCCGCAGGGCGTGCCGGTGTTCGCGTGGAAGAACGAGTCCCTCGAGGACTACTGGTGGACCGCCTCGCAGATCCTCACGTGGCCCGGCGCCGCGGAGGACCCGGCCCTGGGCCCCAACATGATCCTGGACGACGGCGGTGACGCCACCCTCCTGGTGCACAAGGGCGTGGAGTTCGAGGCAGCCGGCGCGGTGCCCTCCGCCACGGAGGAGGACCCGGAGGAGTACCGGATCATCCTCGAGACCCTGCGCCGCTCGCTGGCGGAGGACCCGCAGCGCTGGACCCGCACCGCGGGCACCCTGCGCGGCGTCTCCGAGGAGACCACCACCGGCGTGATGCGCCTGTACCAGCTGGCCCAGGCGGGCACGCTGCTGTTCCCGGCCATCAACGTGAACGACGCCGTCACCAAGTCCAAGTTCGACAACAAGTACGGCATCCGCCACTCCCTGCCGGACGGCATCATGCGCGCCACGGACGTGCTGATCGGCGGCAAGGTGGCCGTGGTGTGCGGCTACGGCGACGTCGGCAAGGGCGCCGCCGAGGCGCTGCGCGGCCAGGGCGCCCGCGTGATCGTCACCGAGATCGACCCGATCTGCGCGCTGCAGGCGGCCATGGACGGCTACCAGGTGGCCCGGCTCGAGGACGTGGTGGAGCAGGGCGACCTGTTCATCACCACCACGGGCGGCAAGGACATCGTCATGGCCGAGGACATGCTCCGCATGAAGGACAAGGCGATCGTGGGCAACGTGGGCCACTTCGACAACGAGATCGACATGGCCGGCCTCGCCCGCGTGCCCGGCGTGGTGAAGACCGAGATCAAGCCGCAGGTGCACGAGTGGACGTTCGACGCCGGCACCGAGTCCGAGCGCTCGATCATCGTGCTCTCGGAGGGCCGCCTGCTGAACCTGGGCAACGCCACCGGTCACCCCTCGTTCGTGATGTCCGCGTCCTTCACCAACCAGGTGATGGCACAGATCGAGCTGTTCGGCGGCTCCACGGGCACCGGCGCACTCACCGGCGAGCACTACGAGAAGCAGGTCTACGTCCTGCCCAAGGTGCTTGACGAGAAGGTGGCCCGCCTGCACCTGGACGCCCTCGGCGTCGGGCTGACCGAGCTGTCCAAGGTCCAGGCCGAGTACCTCGGCGTGGACGTGGCTGGCCCCTACAAGGCGGACCACTACCGCTACTGAGCCCGTGCCGCCCTCCGCGGCGGCCCGGCAGGAGAGGACTCCCATGGCTTCCCAGACCCCCGGGGGCGGGCGCGCGGACCGCGCCGGCTCCGACGACTTCGAGTCCGGGCTGGACTACGGCGCGTTCGTGGAGGACGACGCCGACACCACCCAGGCACTGCCCCGTCAGCGCGTGGGCGGCCCCGGCGCCGGGGACCACCCGACCCTGGTGATGGACCGTGGCGGCATCGCCGCGGCCGGCGGGTCCGGTGCCGGGGCCCACGCGGCGGGGGCGAGCGAGGACATCGCGTTCACGCGGGCCACCCCGGCGGCCTCCGCCGCGCCCGCGGGAGTGCTCGGCGGCGCGGCGGCCCGCCTGCCGGTGCGCGAGAGCGCCCCGGCGGGCGGATACGCGCCGGACCGCTATCCGGGGGAGGCCGGCGTGGCCGGCTCCCGCGGCGTGGCCGAGGCGGACGGGCCCACCCCGGAGGAGCAGGCGCGCCTGCCCAAGGCGGGGCCGCGCATCGCGCAGGTGCTGCTGGCCGTGCTGGCCCCGATCATGCTCCTGCTGGGGGCCGTGCGCCTGGTGGCCAGCCCGCTCTTCCTGTGGCTCGAGTACCACCGGCCGGGGTTCCCCGAGGACGACTACGGGTTCACCACGGCGGACCGGATGCACTACGGCTCCGCCGGCCTGGACTACCTGGGCAACGCGGCGGGCTCCCGGTACCTGTCCTCGCTGACGCACGAGGGGCAGCCGCTCTTCACCGCGGCGGAGGTCTCCCACATGACGGACGTGAAGATCGTCATGCTCGCGGCCACGGCCGCCCTGGTGGTGCTCACCCTGGTGTGCGCCGCCCTGGCCTGGTACCTGCACCGCACCAGCCCGGGCGGGGTGCGCCGCGCGCTGTTCGCCGGCGCGGTCTGGCTGCTGATCGCCCTCGTGGGGCTCGGCGTGCTGGCCGCCACCGGGTGGGAGGCGTTCTTCGCCGGGTTCCACTCGCTGTTCTTCGCGGACGGCACATGGACCTTCTCCACCGCGGACTCCCTCATCCGGCTCTACCCGGGCCAGTTCTGGGTGGACGCGGCGTTCGCCGTCGCCCTGCTGACCCTGGCGGGCGCGCTCCTGACGCTCGTGCTGGGCTGGCCGAGCCGCCGCCGGCGGGAGCTGACGCAGGACCGCCGCGCCCAGCTCGAGGCCACCCGCCTGCGCTGGGTCCGGGAGGACGCCTACGGGGCGCGCTGAGCGCGCCCCGCAGGCCCCGCGGCTCAGTCGGCCAGGGGGTAGTCCGTGTAGCCGCGCGCCCCGCCCACGTAGAACGTGGCCGGGTCCGGTTCGTTGAGCTCGAGGCCCTCGCGCCAGCGGCGCACGAGGTCCGGGTTGGCGATCAGGGCCCGGCCCACCACGGCGGCGTCGGCCCGGCCGTCCTCCACGATGTGCCGGGCCTCGGCGAGGTCGGTGGGGGAGGCGAAGCCGCTGTTGAGCAGGAGCGTGCCGTCGAAGCGCTCGCGCAGCTGCGCCACGAGGTCGCCGTCGACGTCCCCGTGCAGCACGGAGAGGTAGGCCAGGTCGAGGTCGGCCAGGCCGTCCAGGATCGCCCCGTAGGTGGCGAGCACGTCCTGGCGGTCCGGCTCCAGGACCCCCTGGACGTCGTGCTCGGGGGAGATCCGCAGGGCGGTGCGCTCGGCGCCGATCTCCGCGGCCACGGCGCGCACCACCTCCACGGTCAGGCGGGCCCGGTTCTCCGGGGAGCCGCCGTAGGCGTCCGTGCGGCGGTTGCTGGAGGCCGCCGTGAACTCGTGCAGCAGGTAGCCGTTGGCGCCATGGATCTCCACGCCGTCCACGCCGACGTCCACCGCCCGGCGGGCGGCGGTGCGGAACTCCGCCACGATCCGCGGGATCTCCTCGGTTTCCAGGGCGCGCGGGACGGAGCCCTCGAGCTTGCCGGAGAAGCCGCGTACAGGCACGCCGGGGTCGATTGCGCTGGGGGCCTCCGGCTCGGCACCGCGCAGCAGGTCCGGGTGGCACATGCGCCCGCCGTGCATGACCTGCAGGAACAGGCGCCCGCCGTCGCCGTGGACCGCCTCGGCCACCCGCGCCCAGCCGGCGGCCTGCTCTGCGTCCGCGATCCCGGCCTGGCCGGGGAAGGCGCGGCACGTGAACGCCGGGAAGACGCCCTCGGTCATCACCAGGCCCGCCGAGGCACGCTGGCGGTAGTACTCCACGTGCAGGTCTGTGGGCACGCCGTCCTCGCCGGCGCGCTGCCGGGTCAGGGCGGCCATGGCCACGCGGTTGTCGAGGCGCAGGGCGCCGAGGTCCAGGGGGTCGAACAGGGAAGGCATGGGATCCCGTCGGTCGGATCGGTCGAGGTCACCTCCGTAACGGGCGGGCGGGCCGCAGATATTCCGCGGTCCGCCCGGTGCCCTGCTCCTGCGTCCGTCCGACGCCGTCCGCTCAGCGGCGCTGGTAGAGCGCGTCCACCTCGTCCGCGAAGTCCTCGATCAGCTGGCTGCGCTTGAGCTTCTGGGACTGGGTGAGGTGCCCGGACTCCTCCGTGACCACGTGGTCCAGCACGCGGATGCGGCGGATGGCCTCGGCGCGGGACACGGTCTCGTTGGCCTCGTCCACGGCCTCCTGCAGCGCGGCGAGGACCTGCGGGTCCTCGGCTGCCTCGGCCAGGGTCAGGCTGCGCTCGCGGTCCAGGGCCCAGCTGGTCAGCTCGTCCTCGTCCAGCACGATCAGGGCGCCCACGTAGGGGCGGTCGTCGCCGACCACCACGGCGTGGTCCACCAGGCGGTGGCGGCGGAGGATGTCCTCGAGCGGCGTGGGGTACACGTTCTTGCCGCCGGCGGTGACGATCACGTCCTTCTTGCGCCCCGTGATGCGCAGGTAGCCGTCCTGGTCCAGGGAGCCCAGGTCGCCCGTGCGGAAGAATTCGCCGTCGAAGCTCTCGGCGGAGGCCTCGGGGCGGCCGTGGTAGCCGCCGAACACCACGGGACCGGCGATCAGGACCTCGCCGTCCTCGGCGATCCGCACGGTGGCGCCGGCCACGGGCAGGCCCACGGTGCCGATCCGGTGCGCGCCCGGGATGTTCACGGTGGCGGGGGCGGTGGTCTCCGTCAGGCCGTACCCCTCGACGATCGGCACGCCCATGCCGCGGAACACGTGCATGAGCTCGGGGGAGAGCGCCGAGGCGCCGGAGATGCAGTACCGGACCTGGCCGCCCAGGGCCTCGCGCACCTTGCGGTAGACCAGCCGGTCGAACAGCGCCCGACGCGCGGTGAGCGCCACGGAGGGGCCGGGCCCCTCCCCGTGCTCCCGGGCCTGCACGGCCTCGGACCACTCGACGGCCGTGGCCCGGGCGGCCCGGTAGATGCGGCCGGTGCCGGCCTTCTCGGCCTTGGCGGCAATCCCGGACTCGACCTTCTCGAACACGCGCGGCACGGCCAGCAGCCACGTGGGGCGGAAGGAGCCCAGGTCCTTGAGCAGGGTGGCGGTGGAGGGGGCGTGCGCCACCTGGAGGCGGCCGTAGAGGCAGATCACCTGCACCGCGTGAGCCAGCACGTGCGCCAGGGGCAGGAAGATCAGGGTGCGGGAGGGCTCCGCGTGGCCGTGGCCCACCACCTCGGCGGCGAACGTCAGGACGTTGATGCACGCGCCGACGAAGTTCCCATGGGTGATGATCGCGCCCTTGGGCTGACCGGTGGTGCCGGAGGTGTAGACGATCGAGGCGGGGTCGGCGAGGGTGGCGGCGGCCCGGGCGGCCTCCAGCTCCTCGTCCGGGACGTCCCGCCCCTCGCGGACCAGCTCGTCGAGGCCCTCGGGGGTCATGGGGAAGGTGTCCACCGTGCACGAGGCCAGCGCCGCCGCCTCGCGGGTGCGCGCGTCCAGGGCGGGGGTGCCGACGCCGGCCAGCACCGCGCCCGAGTCCCCGAGGATGTGCGCCACCTGGTGGGCGGAGGAGGTCTCGTAGATGGGCACGGACACCGCGCCGGCGAACCACACGGCCTGATCCAGGACCGCCCACTCGTAGCTGGTGGCCGCGAACAGGGCCACCCGGTCCCCGCGGTCCACGCCACGGGCCATCAGCCCCTTGGCCACGGCGCGCACCTGGTCCAGGAACGCGTCGAACCGGACGTCCAGCCAGGCGCCGGCTCCGTTGCGCAGCGCGTACACGGGGGCATCGGGGGCCTCGGCCGCGGAGGCGAGGATGAGGTCGGTGACGTTGGTCTCGGCCGGGGGCATGCCGACGGCGTCCGTGGACGCCTCGGTGGTGGGGGTCTCTTGGTGCACGGGGTCGAGCCTAGCGACCCCGGCGGGTGGGGTGCGGCATCTGCGTCAGATCCAGCTGTGGAACCACATCCGCAGGCTCCACCAGGAGGAGGGGATCTGCTCGCCGAGCCACACGGGCAGGAAGAACAGGGAGACGCCTGTGGCGACGGCGAGATAGGCGGCCACGAGCACGCCGCCCCGCCGCGGGCCGGGCCGGTGCCCGCGGCGCAGCAGCAGGGAGAGGGCCAGCACGATCATCAGGATCAGGAACGGCTCGTAGGCCACCGTGTAGAAGAAGAACATCGTGCGCTCGGGCCAGCGGAACCACACGACCTGGCCGGCCACGTAGGCGGCCAGCAGGGCGCCGGCGCGCCAGTCCCGGTGGCGCACCAGCACCGCCAGGCACACGAGCACCGCGATCAGGCCCGTCCACCAGAGGAAGGGGTTGGCGATGTCCGTGATGGCCGCGGAGCACGCCTGGGCGGCGTCCGTGGGGCAGCCGTTCTCCCCGGGCTCGCCGCCCTCGTAGTAGTAGCTCACGGGCCGGCCCATGAAGGGCCACGTCCAGGGGCTGGAGCCGTACTCGTGGGGGCTGGTGAGCCCCTCGTGGAAGCGGAAGGACTCCTGGTGGTAGTGGACCAGTGAGCGCAGCGGTCCGGGGATCAGGGCCTCGAGCGGGCCCTCGGGCGGGTTGTCCGCGTGCCACTGCCGGTAGTAGCCGTCCTCGGAGCGGAACCAGCCGGTCCATGAGGCCAGCCACACGGCCGTGCCGGTGCCCACCACCGCCACGAAGGCGGGCAGGCCGTCCTTCACGACGCCGGCGCGGAGCCAGTCCCGGATGCCCGCGGTGCGGCGGGCCTCCATGTCCCACAGCACGGTGAGCAGCCCGAACACGGCCATGAAGGCCAGGCCGGAGAGCTTCACGGCGCAGGCCGCGCCCAGCAGGGCGCCCGCCACGATCCGCCAGGGCCGCCACCCCAGCCACGGGCCGGAGGCGAGGGGGTCGGCGGAGCGGGTGCCGGCGTCGTGCGCGGAGACCTGCGTGGCCAGGCGCCGGGCCAGTACCCGCCGGCCGTGGTCCCGGTCCAGCAGGAGCGCTCCGAACGCGGCCAGGACGAACACGGACAGGAAGATGTCCAGCAGGCCGATCCGGGACATCACCAGGTGGTGGCCCTCCACGGCCAGCAGCAGACCGGCCAGGGCGCCGAGCGCCACGGAGCGGAACATCCGCTGCGCCACGAGCGTCACCAGGAGGACGGACACGGTGCCCGCCACCGCCGCGCTGAACCGCCAGCCCAGGCCGTTGTCCGGGCCGAACGCCAGCATGCCCAGTCCGATCAGCCACTTGCCCAGCGGCGGGTGGACCACATAGGCCGCCTCGTCCAGGGGCTGCGCCTCGCCGCGGGCGAAGGCGGCGTCCACGTCCTCGTCCCAGCGGCGCTCGTAGCCGGAGAGCAGCAGGGAGTAGGCGTCCTTGGGGTAGTAGGTCTCGTCGAAGATCAGCCGGTCCGGGAAGGACAGGTTGGTGAACCGCATGACGGCGGCCAGCACCGTGATCAGCAACGGCACCAGCCAGTGCGCGTGCGTGCGGACCGTGCGCTCCACGCCCAGTCGGGCACGCAGGGCGGCCTCGCCGAAGGGGTGCGCGGTCTCGGCCGCGGTCACGTCCCGGACGTCCGGGGAGGGGCGGGTGACGAGGGCGGAGGCGGACACGCGCCCATGCTACGGGCCGGGGCGGTGGGTCTCTTCAGGCGCCGAGTGGCAGTCGACTCCGCACTCCGGCGGGCAAGCGGTCGGCCACTGCGAGGATGCGCTCCTTGTGGGGGCGCAGCCGGTACTTCACCGCGCTCATGGCATCGGTGCGGATCTCTCGACGGCGACGCGCGGCTCCGGCGAGCGGGCTGCGGGTGCGCACGTGGTACTTGTCCAGCAGCGCCTCGGGGACCAGCTCCTGGCCGACGCCGAACCGGTCCGCGAATCGGGCCACGCCGAGCTCCTTGTCCGGGTAGCCCGTGAAGTGCATGACGAACGCGTCCGAGAGGTTGTGCTCGTAGTAGTGCCCTCGCGAGTTCAGCTCGTGGTGCCCGACGATCCGCACGAGGTCCTCATGGCCGCCGGTGCGGATGGCCCACCACATCTGGTCCTGGTCGCCGTTCGTGAACAGGCCGTCGCGGTCCTCATCCCACCAGGCGCGCACCGTGGCGAGGTCAGCCGTGGCCATGGCCTCCACCAACGCCCGCCCGACGCCCGAGTTGTGGATGAGCATGACGCCCGTGTTGATGCGGGACCAAAACCCGTTGGGCTCCAGGGGCCCCTCGGCAATGACCAGGTCCTGCCCGTCCTTCTCGGCCGCTGCCACCAGATCCGTGATGTTGCTGGCTTCGAAGTCCGTGAAGTAGGCGTCGTCGTCCATCCACACCAGCCACTCGTAGTGGGGGAGGAGGCGGCGGATGATGGAGACTTTGTAGTCGAACTTGGTGGCGATGTGCGGGTCGATCCCCGTCTCCACGCGGTAGTCCAGGCCGTGCTCGCGGGCGTAGATCGCATGGTTGACGTAGAAGCGGAGGCGGATCTCGTCACCGCCGGAGACGATGCCGATGCGAGGGACGGTGGTCATGGGGCGATCCTTCCACACGGTTGATTGAGACGTTCGGACTAGGGTCGGCCCATGAGCTTCACGGAGAAGGAGAAGGGTGCTGTTGGTCGTGAGGGATGCATCGTCCTGGCCGCCACGCCCATCGGCAACCTCGGCGACGCCACCGCGCGGCTGAGGGAGCTGCTGGCCACCGCGGACGTGATCGCCGCGGAGGACACCCGCACCACCCGCCGGCTCTGCCAGGCGCTCGGGGTGGTCCCGACCGGGCGCATGATGGCGCACCACGAGCACAATGAGGCCGCCTCCGCGCAGGGCCTGCTGGACCAGGTGCGGGCCGGCGCCACCGTGGTGATGGTCTCCGACGCCGGCATGCCCGCCGTCTCCGACCCCGGCCATCGCCTGGTGGCCGCGGCTGTGGAGGCCGGCCTGCCCGTCACGTGCGCGCCGGGCGCCAGCGCCGTGACCACCGCGCTCGCCCTGTCCGGACTCCCCACAGCCCGCTTCGCCTTCGACGGGTTCCTGCCCCGCAAGGACGGCGAGCGTCGCCGCCGCCTCGAGGAGATCCGCACCGAGGCGCGCACGGTGGTCTACTTCGAGTCCCCGCAGCGCACGGCGGCCGCGATCGCGGCCGTGGCCGAGGTGCTGGGCGAGGGGCGCCCGGCCTGCGTGGCCCGGGAGCTGACCAAGCTGCACGAGGAGGTCGTCCGTGGCACGGCCGGTGAGCTCGCCGCGTGGGCCGCCGAGCGGGAGGCGGGGGAGGGGATCCGCGGCGAGGTGGTCCTCCTGGTGGGTCCGGCCCGCGCGGAGGACGTCGTCCCGACGTCGGACGCGGACGTGGTGGCGGAGGTCGCCGCGCTCACGGAGTCCGGCACCCGGCTGAAGGAGGCGGTGGCGACGGTAGCCGCTGCGCACGGGCTGCGCAGCCGGGAGCTGTACCAGACCGTGCTCGACGCGCGGCGGGGGTGACACCCATCCCGCGGGCCGGACTGGCCGCTGACGTCGCCCATGCAAAGCAACCGCCTGCAACCGAAGGCTGCAGGCGGCGCGGCAAGTGGATAAGAAGCTGTATCTGCTCTCTCTATGCAGACATCCTGGGTGTGGACTGAAAAGTCCGGCCCAGTGCGGCCGAGGTGGAGGCTGACAAGCCAGTCCAAGGCCGTCCTCTGAGTGTACTACGCAGGTGCAGCAGGTGGGGAGAGGGGGCCCCGTCCTTGCGGCACGACTGCTCCTCGCAGCTCTCGGAGGGAGACCTCGTGAGACGTCTGGATCGAGAGATTGGGCTGCCTCACGTCGTCCAGCGTGGCGAGCCCGAAGGCGGCGGCCACATGCTTGGCCAATTGCCCCTTGGGGTTCTGCTTGGCGTTGAAGGCGGCGAGGCCACCGTCCGCGACCGTCTTCCGGTAGAAGAAGACGGCTGACGCGAGGAGGTCGGCGACCTGCAGGGGCGGGCAGGTCTGGGAGTCGAGACTCACACCCGTCAAGAAGCGCTTGTTCCCGAACCGCCCGTTCAGCTGATTGATGAGAGTTCCTCCGTAGTCGACCCCGGCAGGAACAGAGATGCCATCCGTCAGGACTGTGGCCAGCTCTCGGCGAGTCACCATCCCCCTCAGCAGACGGTCCGCGGCGAAGAGGTGGCCGCGCCACGTCTCGGAGCCCTCCCACGGGTCGAAATGACTCTTGTCCAGGACGAACACGCCGAACTCGCACCCTATGTCGACGGCCGCGGTCATCACATCGCGGAACACCACCACGTTGTTCTTGGTGGCACCGGCAAACTTGATCTCCTTCAGGTTGTTCCGGTGGTGCCGGTCCAAGACCTCGAGGATCTTCCTGCTGAGCTGATCCGGCCGATCCGTCTTGACTGCGGCGGTCACGAAGTGGGTGCCCAGGCTTCCCTTGGATCCCGCCTCGTCGACGAAGTAGACGGTGCCGCGCACGTCTGGCGGGAGAGTGATGTTCCTTCCCATGTGACCCTTCCACGAGTTCTGTGGGGTCCAGCGTAGGCCTCATGGCCACAGTCATTCGGTGGCTCGGCGAGGCTCGTTCACGAGGGCGGGCCCACTCGAGACCGCAGGCCCGCCCCTCGCTAGGATCCGGATCAGGTCCGGCGTCCACCCGCGCCGGAATACGGCGCCGCTGCGCCCCGTTCCTTGTTCATGGAGGGCGGCGTCGGAGCCGCCCCTCGCTCCACCGATTCGAAAGAGGTGCCCCATGACCGTGACCGACGAGCGCGAGAAGGCCCTGCTGGACTCCGTCCCCACCGGCCTGCTGATCGACGGCGAGTGGCGTGACGCCTCCTCGGGGAAGACCTTCGACGTGAAGGACCCGGCCACCGGCAAGGTCCTGGCGAGCCTCCAGGACGCGAACTCGGACGACGCGATGGCCGCGTTCGATGCGGCGTGCGCCGCGCAGGCGGACTGGGCCCGCACCCCCGCCAAGGAGCGCGCGGACATCCTGCGCCGCGCCTACGACATAATCAACGAGCGCGCCGAGGACTTCGCCCTGCTCATGACCCTCGAGATGGGCAAGCCCCTGGCCGAGGCCTGCGGCGAGGTCGCCTACGGCAACGGCTTCCTGCGCTGGTTCTCCGAGGAGGCCGTGCGCCACTACGGCCGCACGCTGATCATGCCCGAGGGTGCGCTGCGCATGCAGGTGCACCACAAGCCGGTGGGCCCCTGCCTGCTGATCACCCCCTGGAACTTCCCGCTGGCGATGGCCACCCGCAAGGTGGGCCCCGCCGTCGCCGCCGGCTGCACCATGGTGCTGAAGGCCGCGAAGCTCACCCCGCTGACCACGCAGCTCTTCGCGCAGGTCATGCAGGAGGCGGGCCTGCCGAAGGGTGTGCTGAACGTGGTGGCCGGCTCCTCCGCCTCGGCCATCTCCGGGCCGATCATGCAGGACACCCGGCTGCGCAAGGTCTCCTTCACGGGCTCCACCCCGGTGGGCGTGAAGCTCATGAAGGATGCCGCGGACAACGTCCTGCGCACCTCCATGGAGCTCGGCGGCAACGCCCCGCTGATCGTGTTCGAGGACGCGGACCTGGACAAGGCCGTGGAGGGCGCGTTCGCGGCCAAGCTGCGCAACATGGGCGAAGCCTGCACCGCAGCGAACCGCTTCCTGGTGCACGAGTCCGTGGTGGACGAGTTCACGCAGAAGTTCGTGGCCAAGCTGGAGGCCCTCAAGCCGCTGCGCGGCACGGACCCGGAGTCCACCCTCGGCCCGATCGTGGATGAGGGCGCCCGCGACGACATCCACGAGCTGGTCACCCGTGCCGTGGAGGCCGGCGGCGAGATCCTCACCGGCGGCGAGAAGATCGAGGGCGAGGGCTACTTCTACGCCCCCACCGCCCTGAAGGTGCAGAAGGGCAACCCGATCCTGCAGGAGGAGATCTTCGGTCCCGTGGCACCGATCGTCACCTTCTCCACGGAGCAGGAGGCCATCGAGATGGCCAACGACACCGTGTACGGCCTCGCCTCCTACGTGTTCACCGAGGACGCCGCCCGCATGTACCGCGTGGCCGAGCAGATCGACTTCGGCATCATGGGCGCCAACGTGGGCGTGGTCTCCAACCCGGCCGCGCCGTTCGGCGGCGTCAAGCAGTCCGGTCTGGGCCGCGAGGGCGGCGCCGAGGGCATCGAGGAGTACACCACGGTGCAGTACGTCGGCATCCCCGACCCCTTCGCCGGGCAGAAGGCCTGATCCCGCCGGGCGGCTCAGTGCCCGGTCCCGACGACGCCGGTCCCGTCACCTTGCGAGGCGACGGGGCCGGCGTCGTCCGTAGAGTGGGGGCCATGCCCGATCACGCGCCGACCCCCGATCCGTCCGTGCCCGAGGACTACCGGACCCCTCACGCACCCTCCGTCGCCAAGGACGGCGGTCCCCGGCGGGACACCCGCGAGGAGAAGACCGGGAAGAAGCGTCGCTTGGAGTACCCGCCGGCGCCCGAACCGCTGCCTGTGCCCGTGATGGACAACCACACGCACCTGGACTTCCGGGACGGGCTGGTCCACGTGGACGTGCACCAGGCCATGGACGCCGCCGAGGCTGTGGGCGTGGTGGGAGCGGTGCAGGTGGCATGCGATGTGGAGTCCGCCCGCTTCACCGTCCAGGCGATCGAGGCCGAGCCGCGCCTGCTCGGGGCCATCGCCCTGCACCCCAACGACGCCGCCCGCCTCACCGCCCGCGGGGAGTTCGAGGAGGCGTTCGCGGTGATCGAGGAGCTTGCCGCGCACCCTCGGGTGAGAGCGGTGGGAGAGACCGGGCTGGACTACTTCCGCACCCGTGAGGAGGAGGGCCATGCCGCGCAGCAGGAGTCCTTCCGGCGCCACATCCGCCTGGCCCGCGCGCTGGGCAAGGCGCTGCAGATACACGACCGGGACGCCCACGAGGACGTGGTCCGCATCCTCCTGGAGGAGAAGGCGGCAGGCGGCCTGCCCCCGCACGTGGTGTTCCACTGCTTCTCCGGCGGCCCCGACCTGGCCCGCACCTGCGCCGAGCACGGGTGGCATGCCTCCTTCGCCGGGCCGGTGACCTTCAAGGCCAACGACGGGCTCCGGGAAGCCCTCCGGCTGCTGCCGCAGGAGCTGATCCTGGTGGAGACGGACGCGCCGTTCCTCACGCCCCACCCGCACCGAGGCCGACCCAACGCGCCGTACCTCATCCCGCTCACCCTGCGCGCCATGGCGGAGGCCCGAGGGGAGGACGTGGCGGATCTGGCCGGTGCCGTCGCTGCGAGCACCCGCACGGTGTACGGGGAGTTCTGACGCCGGTCCTCGGAGCGGACCCCGCCCGTAGCGTGTCCGACCCGCCGGTAGACTCCCCGGCATGGTCCCGCCCCCCGACGCCGCCGCCACCGCGCCCCTGTTGAGCGCCGCCGACGTGCGCCGCCTCGCGGCCGAGCTGGACCTGCGCCCCACCAAGCAGTGGGGCCAGAACTTCGTGATCGACCCCAACACCATCCGCCGGATCGTGGCGGCCGCCGAGCTGGGGCCGGAGGAGCACGTCCTGGAGATCGGTCCCGGTCTGGGCTCGCTGACGCTGGGGCTGCTGGACGCCGCAGCCGCCGTCACGGCCGTGGAGATCGACCCGGTCACGGCCGCCCGTCTGCCCCGCACGGCGCAGGAGTTCCGGCCTGAGCGCGCCGCGGATCTGGCGGTCCTCCATGCGGACGCCCTCGCCCTGTCTGAAGAGCAGATCGACGGTGTCCGCCCGGCCGCGGCCGCCACCGGCCCCACCGCGCTGGTGGCCAATCTGCCCTACAACGTGGCCGTGCCCGTCCTGCTCCACGCCCTCGCGGAGCTGCCGGGCCTGCGCCACGGCCTGGTCATGGTGCAGGAGGAGGTCGCGGACCGGCTGGCCGCCCCACCCGGGTCCCGCACCTACGGGGTGCCCTCGGCGAAGGCCGCCTGGTACGCGGACGTCCGGAAGGCCGGCGTGATCGGCACCCAGGTGTTCTGGCCCGCCCCGCGCATCCACTCCGGCCTGGTGGCGTTCAGCCGCCGCGAACCTCCGCTGGGCTCGGTGGCACGGGCGGACGTGTTCGCCGCCGTGGACGCGGCCTTCGCCCAGCGGCGCAAGACGCTGCGCGCCGCCCTGGCCACGTGGGCGGGCTCACCCGCGCTCGCGGAGGAAGCGCTCGTGGCCGCAGGCGTGGACCCGAAGGCCCGGGGGGAGTCCCTGGACATCGCCGCGTTCGCGCGGATCGCGGCCCACCGCCCCGACGCAGACCGGCGGCAGGGGGCCTGCCCATGACCACGCCCGCCTCCGTGTCCGTCCGGCACGTGACCGCCACCGCCCCCGGCAAGGTCAACCTCTCCCTCCGGGTGGGGCCGCCGCGCCCGGACGGCTACCACCCGGTGGCCAGCGTGTACCTGGCCGTGAGCCTCCGGGAGACCGTCACCGCCACGGCCCGCCCGGACGGCCGGATCACCGTGTGCCCCAGCGCCCGCCAGGTCAGCCTGGTGGACACCGCGGACGTCCCGTGGGACGAGCGGAACATCGCCCACCGTGCGGCCGTGCACCTCCGCGCCCACCTGGGCCTGGACCCGGAGACCCACGGCGTGGACCTCGAGGTGGCCAAGCAGGTCCCCGTGGCCGGCGGCATGGGCGGCGGATCGGCGGACGCGGCCGCCGCCCTGATGGCCTGCGCCGCCCTGTGGGACACCGGCCTCACGCGTGCCCGCCTCGCGGAGATCGCCGAGCCCCTCGGGGCGGACGTGCCGTTCGCCGTGCTCGGCGGCGCCGCCGTCGGGCTCGGCACAGGCGCCCAGCTCACCCCCGTGGCGGCCCGCCGGCCGGTCCACCTGGTCCTCCTGCCCGCCGACGCCGGCCTCTCCACCCCCGTGGTGTTCCGCACCCTGGACGAGCTGCGGGCCGCCGGCCGCGCCCCCGACGGCCAGGAGATCCCCGCGGTGGACGAGGACGTGGTCCGCGCCCTCACCCGGGCGGATCCGCTGGCCCTGGCCACCGCCATGGAGAACGACCTCCAGGCCCCCGCGGTCGCGCTGTTCCCCGAGCTCTCCGACGTCATGGACGTGGCCATGGACGAGGGCGCGCTGCGCGCCATGGTCTCCGGCTCCGGCCCCACCCTGCTCCTGGCCGCCCACAGCGAGCAGGACGCCCTGCGGCTGGCCACGGCGGTGGAAGAGCGCACCGGCGTGGCGGCCCTGCCCGTGCACGGTCCCGTGCCCGGTGCCCACGTCCTCTGATCCGCCGGTCCCACCACGCCCCCGCCCTCCGCTCCTCCCGCTCGCCCCGCCCGTCTCGAAAGGCCCCTCCTCATGGCCCACCTGCTCGGCGCCGAGAACATCGGCATCTCCTTCGGCACCCGGACCGTCCTGGAGGGGCTGTCCCTCGGCGTGGACGAGGGGGATCGGATCGGCCTGGTGGGCCGGAACGGGGACGGCAAGTCCACCCTCATGCGCATCCTCGCCGGTCTGCAGGAGCCGGACACCGGCCGGGTGACCCGCCGCGGCGGCGTGCGGGTGGGCGTGCTGGACCAGCGGGACGTGCTGGACCCGGAGGACACGGTGCGCCGTGCCGTGGTGGGGGACGTGGACGACCACGTCTGGGCCTCGGATCCGAGGATCCGGGACGTGCTGGGCGGCCTGCTCTCCGGCATGGACCTCGAGCAGGAGGTCTCCGGCCTCTCCGGAGGCCAGCGCCGCCGCGTGGCGCTGGCCCGCCTCCTGGCGGGCGACGACGACGTCCTGTTCCTCGACGAGCCCACCAACCACCTGGACGTGGAGGGCGTGGCGTGGCTGGCGCGCCACCTGCAGCAGCGCTGGCGGCCCACGGACGGCGGCCTCGTGGTGGTCACGCACGACCGCTGGTTCCTCGACGCGGTCTGCACCCGCACGTGGGAGGTGCACGACGCCACCGTGGACCCGTTCGACGGCGGCTACGCGGCCTGGATCCTGGCCCGCGCCGAGCGCGCCCGCCAGGCGCAGGTCATGGAGCAGAAGCGCCAGCAGCTCATGAAGAAGGAGCTGGCCTGGCTGCGCCGCGGCGCCCCGGCCCGCACCTCGAAGCCGAAGTTCCGGATCGAGGCGGCCAACGCGATCATCGCGGACGTCCCCGAGCCGCGCGACACCGTCGCCCTGGCCAAGACCGCCACGGCCCGCCTGGGCAAGGACGTGATCGACCTCGAGGACGTGAGCCTCGCCCTGGGGGACAGGCAGATCCTCGACGACGTCACCCTGCGCCTGGCCCCGGGCGAGCGCCTCGGCGTGGTGGGCGTCAACGGCGCGGGGAAGTCCACGCTGCTGCGCCTGCTGGACGGCCGGCTCACCCCGGACTCGGGCCGCATGAAGCGCGGCAAGACGGTGGTCTCCGCCACCCTCACGCAGGACGTGAAGGAGATCGACGACGTCGCCCACCTGCGCGTGGCCGAGGTCATGGCACGGGAGGGCTCCGCGTTCCAGGTGGGGGACCGGGAGATGTCCCCGGGGCAGCTGCTGGAGATGCTCGGGTTCGGGACCTCCCGGCAGTGGACCCAGGTGTCCGAGCTCTCCGGCGGTGAGCGCCGGCGCCTCCAGCTGCTGCGGCTGCTGGTGGGGGAGCCCAACGTCCTCATGCTGGACGAGCCCACCAACGACCTGGACACGGACACCCTCGCGGCGGTCGAGGACGTCCTGGACGGCTGGCCGGGCACCCTGATCGTCGTCTCCCACGACCGCTACCTGCTCGAGCGCGTCACGGACCACCAGGTGGCCCTGCTCGGGGACGGGAAGGTCCGGGGCCTGCCCGGCGGCGTGGAGCAGTACCTCGAGCTGCGCGCCGCCATGGACGCCGGCACCGGCGCGGCCCCGCGGCCGCCGCGCGGCCGCAACGATGTGGAGGGCACCTGCCGGGGCATGGGCGGCGGGGTCGAGGACGCCCCGGAGGTGTCCGAGGCGGAGCGCCGGCAGGCCCGGAAGGACATGGCGCGCCTGGAGCGTCAGATGGAGCGTCTGCGGGAACGCCGTGAGGGTCTCGAGACCCGCATGGCCGAGCTGGGCCAGGCGCAGCGGTTCGACGATCTGGGCCGGGTCAACGCCGAGCTGGCGGAGGTGGACGCCGAGCTGGAGGGTCTCGAGGAGGAGTGGCTCGCGGCCGCCGAGATCGACGCATGACCGGCGGCCCGACCCGGGATGGGACCCCGCACCCCGGGAGCGGAAGCGGTGAGGGACACGTAATGTGGACATCACATGGGCGCGGAGGGGACCGCCCAGGACCATGAGGAGTGAGATGACCCAGGACGTCACCACGAACCCGACCCGGCGGCACCGCCGAGGGTCGTCCGTGCGCGCCCGCATCCTGGGCCGCCCGTGGGAGCAGGGACTGCCCCGGCTCGTCCTGCTGACGGACGTGCTCGCGGTGCTGCTGGCCACGTTCCTCTCCGCCGAGCTGCGGTTCGGCGGCTTCTCGATCGCCCAGATCCCCGGCCTGGAGTTCGTGGACTACGGCCTGATCAGCGTGGTGCTCAGCGCCGCGTGGGTGATCGCCCTCGGGGTGGACGGCTCCCGGGACATCCGCATCCTCGGGGTGGGGTCGGAGGAGTACAAGCGGGTCCTGCGGGGCACGCTCTACCTGTTCGGCTTCGTGGCCATCCTGTCCTACGCGGTCGCCTTCGAGGTGGCGCGCGGCTACATCGGGCTGGCGCTCCCGCTCGGCGTGGTGCTGATCGTGCTGGGGCGGTTCCTGGTGCGCGGCTGGGTGGCCCGCCGCCGGCACCGCGGGGACTTCCGCCGCCGGCTGCTGCTCGTGGGCGGCCCGAAGGCCGTGAAGTACATCCACGAGTCCCTCGAGTCGGAGGCGGGCGCCGGCTACGAGCCCGTGGCCGCCGTGCTGCCGGGCTACCGGCCCCGCGAGGAGGGCTGGCTCTCCGTGCCCGTCGCCACGGACGTGGAGACCGTCCAGGAGCTCGCCGCCCACGTGGACCGCATGGACATCGAGGCCGTGGTGATCACCTCCGGGCACCCCTTTGTCCCGGAGGAGGTCCGGCGCCTCGGCTGGGACCTGCAGGAGCGGGGGGTCTCGCTGATCATGGCTCCGGCGCTGGTGGACGTGGCAGGCCCCCGTCTGCACACGCAGCCCCTGGCCGGTCTGCCGCTGCTACACCTGTCCACCCCTCGCCTGTCCCGGTCCAAGGCGTTCCTCAAGCGCAGCTTCGACCTCGTCTCCGCCGGGATCGGGATCGTGCTGATCTCCCCGCTGCTGCTGGCCGTGGCGGTCGCCGTGAAGACCACCAGCCCCGGGCCCGTCCTGTTCAAGCAGGAGCGCATCGGCCTGCACGGCGAGCCCTTCACCATGCTCAAGTTCCGCTCCATGGTGGTGGATGCGGAGGAGATCAAGGCCCAGCTCGTCTCGGATCGCGGGGAGGACGACGTCCTGTTCAAGATGAAGGACGACCCCCGCGTGACGAAGGTGGGCTCCTTCATCCGCCGCACGAGCATCGACGAGCTGCCCCAGCTCGTCAACGTGCTGCGCGGGGACATGTCCCTGGTGGGCCCGCGTCCGCACCTGCCCCACGAGGTGGCCCAGTACGGCGAGTACGTGCACCGCCGGTTCCTGGTCCAGCCCGGCATCACGGGGCTGTGGCAGGTCTCCGGGCGGTCGGACCTCTCCTGGGAGGACGCCGTGCGCCTGGACCTGTACTACGTGGAGAACTGGTCCCTCCTGGGGGACCTCGTGATCCTCGGCCGCACCGTGAAGGCCGTGGCCGCCTCGGACGGCGCCTACTGACGGTCTCGGCCGTGTGGGAGGATGGACCGTCGCCGAGCCCGCGCCCGGGCTCGCGGCGCTCCGCCCTGGTGTAACGGCAGCACGCCGGCCTTTGGAGCCGTGCAGTCTAGGTTCGAATCCTAGGGGCGGAACGGACACGCCCTCCCGTGTGCCCTCCGCCCGCTTCCCCAGACCGCCCAGGAGCCCGCCCATGACGCAGCCCACCGCCCGTCCCTCCGCCGTGATCGTGCTGGCCGCCGGCCAGGGCACCCGCATGAAGTCCACGACGCCGAAGATCATGCACGCGATCGGCGGGCGCTCCCTGGTGGGCCACGCGCTGGCCGCCGCGTGGTCCCTGGACCCGGAGCACCTCGTGGCCGTGGTGCGGCACGAGCGGGACCGGGTGGCCGAGCACATCGAGGCCGTGGCGCAGGACCTGGGCATCACCTGCCTGGCGATCGCGGACCAGGACGAGGTGCCGGGCACCGGCCGTGCCGTGGAGCTGGGCCTCGCCGCGCTCCCGGAGGACCTGGAGGGCACCGTGGTGGTGACCTACGGCGACGTGCCGCTGCTGACCCCGCAGACCCTGGCCGGCCTGGTGGCCGCGCACGAGGCGGACGGCAACGCCGTCACCGTGCTCACCGCCACCCTCGAGGACGCCACCGGCTACGGCCGGATCGTGCGGGACGCCGAGGGCCTCGTGGAGCGCATCATGGAGCACAAGGACGCCCTGGCCCACGCCGCGTCCACGGGCGACTCCTCCTTCGTGGAGATCGCCGAGGTCAACTCCGGCATCTACGCCTTCGACGCCGCCCTGCTGCGCCGCACCCTGCCGCAGCTGTCCACGGACAACGTGCAGGGGGAGAAGTACCTCACCGACGTGCTGGGCATGGCCCGCGCCGAGGGCGGCCGGGTGGCCTCCGTGGGCACCGCGGACGTGTGGGAGGTCGAGGGCGCCAACGACCGCCGTCAGCTCTCCGACCTGGGCCGCCAGCTCAACGACCGCGTCCTGCGCGGCTGGATGAAGGAGGGCGTGACCGTCGTCGACCCCGCCTCCACGTGGGTGGACGTCACCGTGACCCTCGCCTCGGACGTCACCCTCAAGCCCGGCACCCAGCTGCACGGGTCCACCGAGGTGGCCACGGGCGCCGCGATCGGCCCGGACTCCACGCTGACGGACACCACGGTGGGGGAGGGCGCCGTCGTGAAGCGCACGGACGCCACGGAGGCCGTGATCGGCGCCGGTGCCACCGTGGGCCCCTTCACCTACCTGCGCCCGGGCACCGTGCTCGGCGAGGAGGGCAAGATCGGCGCGTTCTACGAGACCAAGAAGGTCACCATCGGCCGCGGCGCGAAGCTCTCCCACCTGGGCTACGCCGGGGACGCGGAGATCGGCGAGTACGCCAACATCGGCTGCGGCAACATCACCGCCAACTACGACGGCGTGGACAAGCACCGCACCGTGATCGGCTCCCACGTGCGCACCGGATCGAACACCGTGTTCATCGCTCCGGTGACCGTGGGCGACGGCGCGTACACCGGGGCCGGCGCCACCGTGCGCGAGGACGTGCCGGCCGGGGCGCTGGCCCTGAACGCCGTGGACCAGCGGAACGTGGACGGCTGGGTGGTCTCCCGTCGGGCGGGCACCGCCTCCGCCGACGCCGCGCGCGCGGCCGGCGCCGTGGGGCGGGACGAGGCGCCCGGCCGGGCCGAGGGCGACGAGCGGGCCTGATCCCGCACCTAGGATGGAACGCGGTGCCGGACGGCGCCGCGCACACGAGCAGGGAACTGAGGACAGGGGACGTCATGACGGAACTGAGCCGGAGCGAGGACAAGCGACTGGTGCTGGCGGCCGGGCGGGCCCACCCGGAGCTGGCGCAGGAGATCGCGGAGTGC
Source organism: Micrococcus lacusdianchii (assembly GCF_023155805.1). GTDB lineage: Bacteria > Actinomycetota > Actinomycetes > Actinomycetales > Micrococcaceae > Micrococcus > Micrococcus lacusdianchii. The sequence goes on from NZ_JAKNUW010000002.1 coordinate 157,795, forward strand.
CTCGGCACCGAGCTGCTGCCCATGAGCGCGTACGACTTCGCCAACGGGGAGATCTACGTGCGCTCGGGGGAGTCGGTGCGCGGCAAGGACGTGTTCGTCATCCAGTCCCACCCGGCGCCGCTGAACAACCACCTCATGGAGCAGCTGATCATGGTGGACTCCATGAAGCGTGCCTCCGCCCGCCGGATCACCGTGGTGTCCCCGTTCTACCCGTACGCGCGCCAGGACAAGAAGGGCCGGGGCCGCGAGCCCATCTCCGCCCGCCTGGTGGCGGACCTGTACCACACCGCCGGTGCCTCTCGCATCATGTCCGTGGACCTGCACACCGCGCAGATCCAGGGCTTCTTCGACGGCCCGGTGGACCACCTCTTCGCCATCCCGCTGCTCGCCGACTACATCCGGGGCCGCGTGGAGGGGGAGCAGGTCACCGTGGTGTCCCCGGACACCGGCCGCGTCCGCGTGGCCGAGCAGTGGGCGGACCGCCTGGGCGGCGTGCCGCTGGCGTTCGTGCACAAGTCCCGTGACCTCACCACGCCGAACAAGGCCGAGTCCAAGACCGTGGTGGGCGACATCGAGGGCCGCGTCTGCGTGCTGATCGACGACATGATCGACACCGGTGGCACCATCTCCGGCGCCGTGCGCATCCTCAAGGAGGCCGGCGCCAAGGACGTCATCATCGCCGCCACCCACGCGGTGTTCTCGGATCCGGCCGCGCAGCGCCTCGGCGACTCGGGCGCCCGTGAGGTGGTGGTGACGAACACCCTGCCCATCCCGGAGGAGAAGCGGTTCGACAACCTCACGGTGCTCTCGATCGCCCCGCTGATCGCCCGCGCCATCCGTGAGGTGTTCGAGGACGGCTCGGTGACCAGCCTCTTCGACGGGGACGCCTGAGCCATGGCGCACACCCCGGCCGCGCGCGGCGAGGCGGACACCCCGGCGTCGTCCTCGGCCACCGCCGCTGCTGAGCGTCCCGGGCCCCGGCTGCCGTTCTGGGCCTCGGTGCTGCTCAACGTGGTGATCGCCCTGACCGTGGTGGCCGTGGTCCAGGCGTTCTGGGTCAAGGTCTACTCCGTGCCCTCCGGGTCCATGGAGGAGACCCTCCAGGTGGGGGACCGCATCCTGGTGAACCGCACCGCCTACCCGGACGGCATGGCCGAGTCCCAGAACGTGGTGGTGTTCGCCGCCAACGAGGACTGGGCCATGGACATGGGCCCGGAGGGAGCACTGGAGAACGCGGTGCGCACCTTCGGGGACGTCACCGGGATCGGCCGCTCGCACGAGCAGGCGCTGGTCAAGCGCGTGGTCGGCACCGAGGGGCAGACCGTGGAGTGCTGCTCGGCCGAAGGTGCGGTGCTCGTGGACGGCCAGCCGCTGGACGAGCCGTACATCCATCGGGACCTGCCGTTCGTGCCGGGTCAGCTGGACTGCGAGTCCACGCAGGCCCGCTCCCCGCGGTGCTTCGGGCCCGTCACGGTACCGGAGCGGTCCATGCTGGTGCTGGGGGACCACCGCTCCAACTCGGCGGACTCCGTGATCGACTGCCGCGGCGTGCCCGCCGAGACGGCCGGGGACTGCGCCCGGTTCGTCCGCGACGAGGACGTGGTGGGCGAGGTGTTCTTCACCCTGTGGCCGCCGAGCAGCTGGGGCACGCCATGAGCAGGCCCCCGCGCGGGGGTCACGGCGAGGCGAGCACACCCGCCGCGCGCATGGAGCGCACGGACTCCTCCAGGATGGCCGAGGCATCGGCCCGGACGTCGCCCTCTGCGGTGAGCTCGGCGAGCAGCCCCGCCATGGTGCGGGGCTCGTCCAGGAGCAGCCACACCGAGGGTCCCAGGCCGTCCAGGATCACGAGCTGGTGATCCATCAGGAGAGCGAGGCGGCCGTCCTCCAGTTGGATCCCGCACACAGCCGCGCGGCGTCTCACGACCATCTCGGCATCGGTCTCCGCCGTCGAGGCGGCGCTCGCCGGCGGTGTGGCCGCCAGCTCGGCCTCCTCCAGTGCGTCCCACGCAGGATCGACAGGCCGCGGCTCCTCCGCCAGCAGCATGTCCACGACCGGCTTCAGGTCCGCGGCCTCGGCGTAGACGAGCCGGCGGGCACCGCCGAGCCGGTCCAGCGTCCGGCACAGGGCGACGAGGCCGCGTCGCAGCTGGACCAAGGACGAGGTCTGGGGCACCAGATGCGTCAGCGCGTCGGCGAGGGACATCGGCTCGGAGTGCGCCGTCACCTCCGTTCCGGCATCCCGTACCCGGTCCAGGACGGCCACGCAGCGCAGGGTCGCCTCCCTGGTGGGGCCCAGCCCCAGCTCATCCGGACCCACCTGGCGTTTGGGCCGACGGCCGTCCGGCCCGAGCAGGGAGAGCGGCTTGGGGAACGGGACGATCGTCAGGTCGCCCGGATCGACGATGGCTGCCTCATCCGTCAGGTACGCGTATTCGGGGCCGAGGGTGCGGGTCGCCGTGGTCTTGCCCGTTCCGGAGGCGGCGGACAGCACGACGGCGGCGCCCGTCTCGGGATTCGCCAGGCAGGCAGCGTGGAACATCAGGTGGGTGCCGCGGCAGGACTCGATGGCACGGGCAGTGGCCCGATGGACGAGCTCCTCGTGGAACTGGTCCCACGTCATGGAGGCCAGAGCCGCCCGGTCCTGGTCCGACCTCTCGCCGTCGCATCGGATCGGCCTGCACCGCGACCACGCGTGGACGAACGAGGTCGCCTCTTCCTCCTCGAGTCCGGAGACGACGAGGTCGCCCGACCCCGCCGTGATGGCCACGGAGATCGCGCCCTTCTCGCGTAGACGGGTGAGGTGCTGCGTAGTCATCGGGACTCCTTGTGCGGGATGGTGCTCTCAGGCAACTCTAGGGACTGGAGCGGATCACCGGCGGCCCGGGCCCACCAGAGGCATCCCCTTCTCCGCCGCCGGACGGCAGGTGATATGATGCGGACGATGCCCAGGCGAGGGAGTGCACGCTCCGTGATCGACGAGGCCGCCGCGTCCGTGTGAGCCCTGCTCCGCGCGCGGCTCTCCAGACCCTTCCTGGCCACACCCGCTGCCCCGCCCGGGGAGGCGGCCGAGAGAACCAGAGGAGGACCAGATGTCTGACAAGATCAAGCTCCGCGTGACCCGCCGCACCGACTTCGGCAAGGGCGCCGCCCGCCAGGCCCGCCGTGCCGGCATGATCCCCGCGGTGGTGTACGGCCACGGCGTCGACCCCATCCACCTGCTGCTGCCGGCCCGGGAGACCACCCTGGCCGTCCGCAATCCCAACGCGCTGCTCACCGTGGTGACCGAGGCCGGCGAGGAGCACATGGTGCTCCCCAAGGACATCCAGCGCCACCCGCTCAAGCAGACCGTCGAGCACCTGGACCTCATCGAGGTCCGCCGCGGCGAGAAGGTCGTCGTGGACGTCCCGGTCGAGGTGGAGGGCGAGGTGTCCACCGAGGTGGACACCACCTACGTGCTGGACTACCCCACCGTGCCGCTCGAGGCCGAGGCCACCCACCTGCCCGAGTCCGTCACCATCTCCATCGAGGGCCGTGGCCCGGGCGAGCACGTGTACGCCACAGACGTGCAGCTGCCCGCCGGCACCGTCCTGCAGCTCGAGGACGAGATCGTCATCGCCACCGTCTCCGAGGTCGTGGAGCAGGACCTGGGCGACACCTCCACCCAGGAGGAGCAGGCCGCCGAGGGTGAGGAGACCGAGGGTGCCGAGGGCGAGGACTCCGGCGAGGCCGAGGGCTCCGAGGACTGATCGGCCATGGCGGGGACCACGCTCGTCGTCGGGCTCGGGAACCCCGGGCCGGAGTACGAGCGCACCCGCCACAACATCGGCCAGATGGTCGTGGGTGAACTCGCCTCCCGCATGGGGGGCGGGTTCACCCGCCACAAGGCCGGCGCCGTGGTGGCCACGGGCCGCCTCGGCATCGGCGGGCCGCGGGTGGTCCTGGCGATGTCCACGGGCTACATGAACACCTCCGGCCGCCCCGTCTCCGCGCTGGCGAAGTTCTACGACGTCGGTCCGCAGGACCTCGTGGTGGTCCACGACGAGCTGGACATCCCGTTCGACACCCTTCGGCTCAAGCGTGGCGGGGGAGAGGGCGGCCACAACGGGCTCAAGTCCATCACCGCCTCCCTGGGCACCAAGGACTACTTCCGCGTGCGCGCTGGCATCGGGCGCCCGCCGGGCCGCATGGACGTGGCCGACTTCGTGCTCAAGCCCTTCACGAAGGCCGAGCAGGAGCTGCTGCCCCTCCACGTGGACCGCGCCGCGGACGCGGTGGAGGTCCTCGTCGCGGACGGCCTCGAGGCGGCCCAGCAGCGCTTCAACTCCTGACGCCCGGGCGCGCAGGCCTCACGCGGGCCACACCGCCCGCGTCAGCGCCAGGGCGATCGTCTCCAGGGTCGGCGCCATGCGCCGCACCATCTCCCCGTAGCCCTCCTCGGGGCCGCGGAAGGGGTCTGCGATACACCTGACGCATGTGCTCCTCCGTGGCGCACAGGATCAGGTCGGCCGCGGCGATCGCCGCCGCGCTCATCCGCTCCGGCCGGTGCTCCCGCAGGCCGTGCACCCCCACGGCCTCGGCCTCCGCCACCAGGGCGGGCGGGACGCGCAACTTCAAGTTCGGTCGGGTCCCCACGCTCGCCGTCTCCGTGCGGCACGGGCGGCCTCGCGGGCCCGCCGCTCCCGGCGGGAGGTCGGCGGGCCGGCGTCGCCGGCGGCGGTCAGGGTCAGGCCCGGCCCCCGCGCTCGATCCACGCGGAGACCTCGCGGCCGGCGCGCGCCACGACCTTGCCCACCATCGGCTCGGCCTTCTGGGCGACCTTGGAGCCCACCAGCGGGATCTTCACCTGCAGGTCGCCGTCCACGGCGTACTCCGTGCCGGCCGGCACGGCGGCCAGGCGCAGGTTCCCCTCCGCGGTGGCCTTGGCGGCGGGCACGGTGATGGTGGTGGTGCCGGTGCGGGAGCCGTCCGTGGCGGCGGCCGACCAGCGCTCGACCTGCTCGATCCGGGCGTTGCCGCCCACGATCTTGCGGGCCATCTCGGGCAGGCGGTCCGTGGGGCCCTGCCGGACGATGGTGAGGGTCACCTCGCCGTCGCCCTCGCCGGTGCGGGAGAAGCTCTCCAGGGAGCCGCCGAGGGACTCGGCCACGGAGCGGTGGAAGTCCTCGGAGAAGAGGGCCTCGGCCACGGCGGTCGGGGGGTGCGGGATGGTCTGCTGGGCGCTGAAGGCCATGGTCACTCCTGAAGGGGACGGGCGGCACGGCGCAGGCTCGCGACGCGCCGTGCCCGAGGGCGGCGCCGGGCGTCGCGGGCGACGCGGGCCGGCCCCGGGGCACGGATCCCCAGCCTATATGCTGGAGGGCGGCCCGCCGCCGGGCCGCACCCGGGGATCGCCGGCACCGGCCCTGCCGGTCCGGGGCACCGCCCGTCGTCCGCTTCCGAAAGGCGCGTGAACCATGTCCGCACTCTGGGCCGTGGCCCTCATCATGCTCCTGAGCGGGACGGCGAAGCTCCGTTCCGGCGAGGACGTGCAGGCCACGTTCACCCGGCTCAGGGTGCCCCGCCCGTTCTCGGCCCCCGCCCTGGCGCGCGCGTTCCCCTGGCTCGAGCTGCTGCTCGCCGCCGCCCTCCTGCAGCCCTTCACCCTGCTGCGTCCCGTCGTCGGCCTGGTGGCCGTGGCCCTCTTCGCCGCCTTCCTCGCGCTCGTGGTCCGGGCCCAGGACGACGGCGTCTCGTGCGGCTGCTTCGGCGAGGCCTCGGCCGCCCCGATCTCCCGCACCACGGTGGTCCGCAACATCGTCTTCCTGGCCCTCGCCGTCCTGGCCCTGGCCGAGGGGATCGTCTCGCCGGCGGTGCACGGCGCGGGCCTGGCCTGGCAGCCGCTCACCGCCTTCGGCGCCGGGGCGTGGGCGTGGGCCCTGCTCGTGTCCGTGCTGCTCGCGACCGCCGCGTTCCTGGCCGGGCGCGAGTCCGTCCCGGCCGCACCCGACGCCGCCCCGGCGACGCCCACGCCCGAGGCCCCGGCCGCCGTCGACCCGGCCGACGGCGCCGAACCCGAACGCCACCCGTTCCCGGATGCCGTCGTGGTCGCGGACGGTGAGTACACAGGCCTGCACCGGCTGGTCGCGGACGGGGCCGTGGTGGCCCTGCGCCTGTCCACGGGGTGCGGCTCCTGCGCGCGGGTGATCGAGCGGCTGGACGAGTTCAAGGACGCGCTCGGGCCGGTCCGGCTGCGGGTCCTCATGCCCCAGCACGCCCCCGGCGCCGAGGGGGCGATCCACAGCGGCGCCGTCGACGCGTCGCTCGTGCTCGCCGACCCGGCCGGCGCCGCCTCGCAGGCCCTCGGCCTGCACTCGTTCCCCACCGCGGTGCTGCTCGGCACGGACCGGCTCACCGCCGGCGGCCCGGTGGGCGGCGTCGACGACGTCCTCGCCTTCCTCGAAGAGATCCGGGAGATCATGACCACCGAACTGCCCGCCGCCACGGACGGCTCCACCGCCACCCCGGAGGTCCGCGCATGAGCGCCCCCGAGACCACCCCCGTCCTCGCCCCGCTGCTGCCGCGCCTGCGCGCCGAACGCGCGCTCGAGGCGGCCGCCGCCTCCGCCGCTCGGCCGCTCGAGGCCCGGGGCGTCGAACTGGAGATCGGCCTGCCTGACGGTGCCCGCGCGCCCCTGCTGACCGTCCTCGCCGAGGCGCTGGCCGAGGGCCACGGCGAGCGCGCCGCCGTCCTCGTGGTCACCGCGACCACCCGCGAGGCCGAGGACCTCGTGACCGACCTGGCCGCCTGGGCCCCCGCCGGTGCCGCTGCGCTGTTCCCGTCCTGGGAGACGCTGCCCCACGAGCGACTGTCCCCGCGCTCGGACACCGTGGGTGCGCGCCTGGCCGTGCTGCGCCGCCTCGCCCACCCGGAGGAGCACGCGGAGGGTCCGCTGCGCATCGTCGTCGCCCCCGTGCGCGCCGTGCTGCAGCCCCTCGTGGCCGGGCTCGGCGAGCTGAGCCCGGTGACCCTGCGGACGGGGGAGGAGCGGGACTTCGACGGTGTGGTGGCCGCGCTCGCGGACGCCGCCTACTCGCGCGTGGACATGGTCAGCCGGCGCGGCGAGTTCGCCGTGCGCGGCGGGCTGATCGACGTGTTCCCGCCCACCGAGGACTACCCCGTGCGCATCGAGTTCTTCGGCGACGAGGTGGAGCAGATGCGCTGGTTCTCCGTGGCGGACCAGCGCTCCCTCGAGGACACCACGGAGGACGGCTCGGGCCACCCCTCCGAGCTGTACGCGCCCCCGTGCCGCGAGCTGCTCATCACAGACCACGTGCGCCGGCGCGCGAAGGAGCTGATCCCGGCCATGCCCGCCGCCGCGGACATGCTGGACCGGATCGCCGAGGGCGTGGCCGTGGAGGGCATGGAGTCCCTCTCCCCGCTGCTGGCCGAGGCCATGACGTCGCTGCCCCGCATGCTGCCCGCAGGCTCGCTGACCGTCCTCGTGGAGCCTGAGCGCCTGCGCGGCCGCGCCGACGACCTGCTGGCCACCAACGAGGAGTTCCTCCAGGCCGCGTGGGCCGGCGCCGCGCAGGGCGCGGTCGCCCCGGTGGACGTGGCCGGGGCGGACCAGTCCGCCGCGGGCGGCTTCCTCACGGTGGCCGAACTCCGCGCGGCCGCGCTCGAGCAGGACCAGGGGTTCTGGTCCGTCACCGCGCTGGTCTCGGACGCTGAGCTGCTGCCCGACGCCGCCACCCTGCGCGCCACCCTCGGCGTCCCGCAGGCCTTCTCGGGCGACATCGAGGCCATGGTCGCGCACACCCGCGTCCGGCTCGCGGAAGGGTGGCATGCCGTGGTCCTCACCGACGGCCCCGGCTCCGCCCGCCGTCTCGCCGAGCTCACCACGGAGGCCGGCCTCACGGCCTCCGTGGTGGACGGGCCCCTGCCCGCGGACCTCGCCCCGGGGCGGGTCTCCATCGCGACGGCGCCCGTCGGCTCCGGCTTCACGATCCCGGACGCGCAGATCGCCCTGATCACGGAGCACGACCTCTTCGGCCGGCACCGCACCGCGGGCACGCGCGCCCCCGGGGCGCGGCTGGCCCGGAAGCGGCGCAACGCCGTCGACCCGCTGACCCTGCAGCCCGGCGACCACGTGGTGCACTCCCAGCACGGCATCGCCCGCTTCGTGGAGCTGCAGCGTCGCAAGGTCACCGGCGGCCCGCGCACCGCCCCCGGCGCCGAGGAGTCCTACCGCGAGTACCTCGTGCTGGAGTACGCGCCCTCGAAGCGCGGCGCCCCCGGCGACCGGCTGTTCGTGCCCACCGACCAGCTCGACCTGATCTCCTCCTACGTGGGCGGGGAGACGCCGTCGCTGTCCAAGATGGGCGGCTCGGACTGGGCGCAGACCAAGTCCAAGGCCAAGCGCGCCACCCGCGAGATCGCCGGCGAGCTCATCCGCCTGTACTCGGCCCGCATGGCCTCGCGCGGCCACGCGTTCGCTCCGGACACCCCGTGGCAGGGCGAGCTGGAGGAGGCGTTCCCGTTCATCGAGACGCCGGACCAGCTGACCACCATCGAGGACGTCAAGAAGGACATGGAGGCGGCCGTCCCCATGGACCGGCTCGTCTCCGGCGACGTCGGCTTCGGCAAGACCGAGGTGGCCGTGCGCGCCGCGTTCAAGGCGGTGCAGGACGGCAAGCAGGTGGCCGTGCTCGTCCCGACGACGCTGCTCGCCCGCCAGCACCACCAGACGTTCTCCGACCGGTTCGCCGGCTTCCCCGTCAAGGTGGCCGCGCTCTCCCGGTTCCAGACCGCCAAGGAGTCCAAGGAGGTCGTCGAGGGGCTCGCGCACGGCGAGGTGGACGTGGTGATCGGCACCCACCGGCTGCTCTCCGACCAGGTGCAGTTCAAGGACCTGGGCCTGGTGGTCGTGGACGAGGAGCAGCGCTTCGGCGTCGAGCACAAGGAGGCGCTGAAGAAGATGCGCACCAACGTGGACGTGCTCGCCATGTCCGCCACGCCCATCCCGCGCACCCTCGAGATGTCCCTCACCGGCATCCGCGAGACCTCCACGCTGGCCACCGCCCCGGAGGAGCGCCACCCCGTGCTCACCTCGGTGGGCCCGTACTCGGACCAGCAGGTCACCGCGGCCATCCGCCGCGAGCTGATGCGCGAGGGCCAGGTGTTCTACGTGCACAACCGCGTCACCACCATCGACAAGGTGGCCAAGCGCATCGCCGAGCTGGTGCCGGAGGCGCGGATCGCCGTCGCCCACGGCAAGATGAGCGAGGCCCGGCTCGAGCAGATCATGGTGGACTTCTGGGAGCGGAAGTTCGACGTGCTCGTCTCCACCACGATCATCGAGACCGGCCTGGACATCGCCAACGCCAACACCCTGATCGTGGAGGACGCCCACCGCTACGGCCTCTCGCAGCTGCACCAGCTGCGCGGCCGCGTGGGCCGTGGCCGCGAGCGGGCGTACGCGTACTTCCTGTACGACCCGCAGAAGCCCCTCGGCGAGGTGGCCCTCGAGCGCCTCAAGGCCGTGGCCACCCACAACGAGCTCGGCGCGGGTATGCAGCTGGCCATGAAGGACCTTGAGATCCGCGGCGCCGGCAACCTGCTGGGCGGGGAGCAGTCCGGCCACATCGCCGGCGTGGGCTTCGACCTCTACCTGCGGATGGTGGGTGAGGCCGTGGCCGACTTCAAGGGCGAGGAGGACACCGCGCCCGCCGAGGTGAAGGTGGAGCTGCCGGTCAACGCCCACCTGCCGCACGACTACGTGCCGGGGGAGCGGCTGCGCCTGGAGATGTACCGCAACCTCGCCCAGGCCGCGGACGACGCCGCCGTGGACGCCGTGGTGGAGGAGCTCAAGGACCGGTACGGCCCGCTGCCGGAGCCGGTGGAGGCGCTCGTCGCCGTCGCCCGGTTCCGCAACCGGGCCCGGGCCGCGGGCGTCACCGAGGTGATGCTGCTGGGGCAGAACGTGAAGTTCGGCCCCGCCGCGGACCTGCCGGAGTCCCGCCAGATGCGCCTGACCCGCATGTACAAGGGCGCCCAGCTCAAGCCGGCCCTGAACGGCGTCCTCATCCCGCGTCCCAAGACCAAGCCGGTCATGGGTCAGGATCTCGTGGACGTCCCGCTGCTCGAGTGGGCGCAGCAGGTGGTGCAGGCGATCTTCGCCCCCGAGAAGCCGGCGGCGGGCTGCCAGGGGTGAGCGGGGGCCTCGGGCCGGGGAGTCCATGTCGGCTGACGGGGCGGGAGTCCCGACCGCCTGCGGGGTTCCGCCGTCAGGCGCCCGGTGCGTCGATCGCCCGCACCAGCGTGGCGACCACCGCCGAGAGAGCGGGCTCGAGCGCCTGCACCATGTGCCCGTACCCCTCCGCCGGGCCGCGGAACGGGTCCGGGAGGTCCGCCTCGGCCCGGGGGAGGCCACGCCCTGCGGCGCGGCCCGCCCGCAGAGCATCCTTCACGGCGGAGGCGCCCCCGCTCGGGGCGACGTCGGCTCCGCTGAGAAGGGCGCCGGCGTCCAGCAGGGTGGCCGAGCGGTGCAGCAGCGCGGGGGCCTCGCGGAACACCGCGTCCAGGTGCGCACCCGTCGCCGCCAGCACGAGGTTCTGCCCGCTCAGGCTCCGGGCGCTGAGCGGACGCGGCCGGTGCGCGGCCAGTCGCGCCCGCAGCTCCTCGTCCGGCGCCAGGTCCAGCAGCTCCTGCGGGACACGCAGAGCCTGGTTCGGAGCGACCCCGGCGCTGGAGACCTCCACCCGGCCGGGCCCCACCGAGTCGTCCAGCCGGGTCTGCAGCACATGATGCGCCCACGCTGAGCGGCAGATGTTGCCCGTGCACACCGTGAGGATCCGGAACACGCCGTCCTCGGGCGCAGCGGCCATGGACGGGCCGGCGGCGAACGGGGAGCGGATCGGGGGACGTGAGAACCAGGTCATGGACGGTCTCCTGCGAGGGGCGGGCTGAGGGGGAACCACTGCTGCGGCACGCCCGCCAGCGGACGGGACAGTGGGGTGGCCAGCAGGGCCAGGCCCACGGCCCAGCTCAGGCCGAGGGCCACCGTGAACTTCACCAGGTCGTCCTCCACGCCCAGGCGCATGAGCTCCATGAGCACGAGGCCGTGGAGGAGCACCACCACGGTGCCGGTGCGGGTCAGGGCGGTGATGCCCGAGCGGAGGGCGTGTCCCGTGCCGGTGCGCCGGGCCAGCGTGCGCAGCTGGCGCTCCACGAACGCCCCGAACACCAGCACCATGCCCGCGGACATCACCACCCCCACCACGGGGGTGAGCAGGAACGTGCCGAACCCGCCGAACTTGATGTTGTGCGGGGGCAGGCCCAGACGCACGGCCAGCAGACCCGCCAGGACCAGCGTGGTGCCCAACGCCGCCCGGTGGCGGCGCAGGCGGGGCACCACGTGTCGGCGGAAGGCCTCCCCGCAGAGGACGTAGAGGAGGCAGGGCAGGGCCAGGCCCACGCCGAGCGGTGTGCGGGCCAGCCCGGACTCGGGGATCACGTGGGCGAGCACCAGGCCCGTCAGGGCCACGGCCCACGCGATCCAGGAGGGCAGGCGCTCCAGCAGGCGCCGCAGCACGGTGACGACGAACAGCACGGAGATGAACCAGAACGCCCACCACGGCGGGGGCTGGTCCGCGCCGCCGTACCAGCCCGAGAGGAGCAGGGCGCGCAGGTGCTCGCCGTCGAGCTGGTCCCGCCGGTTCCACTGCAGCACCACCGCGCTCATCAGCACGGACCACAGGAGGTAGGGGACCATCAGGGCGCGGAAGCGGGCGCGCACGTCCGGGAGGACGGGGCGGCGCCGGGTCCAGAACCAACCGGTGAGGAAGAAGAACAGCGGCATCCGCCAGATCTCGAGGTACCGGCTGAACGCCAGGTCCGCGAGGTAGGCGTGGCCCAGCACCACGGCGGCGATGGACACCAGACGAAGGGCGTCCACTCCGGTGTTGCGAGTGGACGCCCTTCGCCGTGCGGCGCTCGGCCGCGGTGCGCCCGCGGGGCGCGGGGCTGTCGAGACGCTCAGTGGTGCAGGCGACCGGCCGCGTGAGAGGAGCCCACCTCGACGGGGTGCTGGGTGTGGATGGCCACGGTGTCCACGGTGTCGCTGCGGCCCAGGACGGCCTTCGGGAGGGCCATGGCCAGCGTGGCGAGCGCCAGGGCGATCAGACCGGGGAGCCACACGTTGTCGAAGGTCCACCAGCCCATGGCGTAGATCGCGCCCACGAGGGACCCGAAGGCCACCAGCCAGGCGATCAGGGAGCCCCACACGCCGCCGTGGTTCGAGTGGTCGATGGCCTTGCCGTTGCGGATCACGTCAATCTCCTCTGTGCGGGAAGCGTCCGGCGGTGCGAGCCGGCGTCAGTCGTCTCCCAGGATAGCAAGGGCGGAGCTGGCGCCGATGCGGGTGGCGCCGGCCTGGATCATGGTCAGCGCGTCCTGCCGGCTGCGCACCCCGCCGGAGGCCTTCACGCCGATCTCCGGGCCCACCGTGGCGCGCATCAGGGCCACGTGCTCGGCGGTGGCGCCGGCGGTGGAGAAGCCGGTGGAGGTCTTCACGAAGTCGGCCCCGGCGGCGACGGCCGCCTCGCAGGCCAGGACGATCGCGTTGTCGTCCAGCAGCGCCGTCTCCACGATCACCTTGACCAGGGCGCCGCCCTCGCCGGCCGGGCCCGAGGCGTGCGCGGCCTGGACCACGGCGTCGATGTCCTCCTCGAGGCGGGCGCGGTCCCCGGCGCGGGCCGCGGCGACGTCGATGACCATGTCCACCTCGTCCGCCCCGTCCGCGATGGCCTGGGTGGTCTCGAACGCCTTCACGGCCGAGGAGCTCGCCCCGAGCGGGAAGCCGATCACGGTGCAGGTCAGCACGTCCGAGCCCTCCAGGGCCGCGTGCACCTCGCGCACCCAGCGGGGGTTCACGCACACGCTCTTGACGTGTGCCTCGCGCGCCTCGGCGACGACCTTGAGGATGTCCTCGCGGGAGGCCTCCGGCTTGAGGAGGGTGTGGTCGATGTACCGGGCGAGCTCGGCGGTGGAGGGCTGCGGTGCGGAGTCGGTCATGCGCTCCAGCCTAGTGGGCCGGGCGGCGTCGGGGCCCCGGTCTCAGCCGGCGACGAGCGCGGCCACCTCCGCCTCCAGGCGCGCCAGGCGCTCGGCGGCCACGGCCGGGTCCGCGTCCCGGGTGCCCAGGTAGCACTTGAGCTTGGGCTCGGTGCCGGAGGGCCGGACCAGCACGCGGGTGCCGGAGTCCGTGGCGAACAGCAGCGCGTCCGTGGCCGGCAGCGCGGCGGAGCCGGCGGCCAGGTCCCGGCGCACGGTCACCGGCTCCCCGGCCAGGGTGGCCGGGCCGGCGGCCCGCAGCGCCGCCATGGTGTCCGTGATGATCGACAGGTCCGCCACGCGCACGGCCACCTGCGCGCTGGGCATGGCGCCCGTGACGGCGTCCGCGTCCGCGAGGGCGTCCAGCAGGGTGCGGCCCTGCGCGGCCAGGCGCGCGGCGAGCTCCGCGGCGACCAGGGCCGCGGTGATCCCGTCCTTGTCCCGCACCAGGTCCGGCGCCACGCAGTAGCCCAGGGCCTCCTCGTAGCCGAAGCCCAGGTGCGGGGCGCGGGAGATCCACTTGAAGCCGGTGAGTGTGAGGTGGTGCTCGACGCCGGCCGCCTCCGCCAGCGCCGCCAGCTGCGGGGCGGAGACCACGGAGTTGGCCGCGGAGCGGCCCTGCGCGGCCAGCCGCGGCAGCAGGTGCGCGCCCAGCAGCGTGCCCACCGCGTCCCCGGAGAGCATGCGCCAGGCGGGCGCGGCGGCGTCGTCGGGGGAGGGGACGGGCACGGCCAGGGCGAGGCGGTCGGCGTCGGGGTCGTTGGCGATCACCAGGTCCGCGCGGACCTCCGCGGCGAGGGCGAGGGCGAGGTCGATCGCCCCGGGCTCCTCCGGGTTGGGGAAGGCCACCGTGGGGAACGCCGGGTCCGGCTCGGCCTGCTCGGGGACCACGTGCACGTCCGTGAAGCCGGCCGCGGCGAGCAGCCCCGGCAGGACCTCCCCGCCCACCCCGTGCAGGGGGGTGTAGACGATCCGCAGGTCGCGGGCGGGGTCCGCCTCGTCGTCGAGCACGGACAGCGCCGCCTCGCGGTAGGCGTCCACGAGGTCCTCACCGGCGGTCTCCCAGCCGGCCTCGGCCATCGGGATGTCCGCGGTCCAGTCGTCGTGGCGGATCTGCGCGGCGATCTGCGCGTCCGCGGGGGAGACGATCTGCGCGCCGCGCCCGGCCTCGTCCGTCATCCGGCCGCCGAGGTAGACCTTGTAGCCGTTGTCCGTGGGCGGGTTGTGGGACGCGGTCACCATGACGCCGGCGTCCGCGTGCAGGTGGCGCACCGCGAAGGCCAGCACGGGCGTGGGCAGCGGGCGGGGCAGGAGCACGACCTGCGCGCCCGCGGCGGTGAGCACGGCGGCGGTGTCCCGGGCGAAGTCGGCGGAGCCGCGGCGGGCGTCGTAGCCCACCGCCACGAGCGGGGCGGCGGCGTCCGCCCTTAGCTCCGTCCACAGGTGCCGGCCCAGGCCGGCGGCGGTGCGGCGCACCACGAGCCGGTTCATGCGGGACTCGCCGGGCCCCTCCTCCGCGCGCAGCCCGGCCGTGCCGAACGCCAGCGGGCCGGCGAACCGGGACGCCACCGACGCGCGGGCCGCCTCCGCCGCCGGGCCCTCGCCGCCGGCGGCGGCCAGCTCCGCCTCCAGCACGGCGCGGTGGGCGGGGTCCGGGTCCTCGCGGGACCACCGCCGCGCGAGGTCCAGCACCTGCGGGTCGAGGGCGAGGGTCGGGCTCATGGGACTGCTCCTGGGACGGGGGCGGACGCGGGGAGGGGGCGGCGGGGCGGCGGCGACGTCGTGCGGGGTGCCCGTCGGCGTCGTCAGCCGTGGTCAGAGGCGGGCGATGACGTCCGCGAGGAGGCGGGAGATGCGGGGTCCGGCGGCCTGCCCGGCCTCCACGACCTCCTGGTGGGACAGCGGCGTCTCCTGGATGCCGGCGCCGTGGTTGGTCACCAGGGACATCCCGAACACCTCGAGGCCGGCGTGGCGGGCGGCGATCGCGTCCAGGGCGGTGGACATGCCCACCAGGTCGCCGCCGAGGGCCTTGGCCATGCGCACCTCGGCGGGCGTCTCGTACTGCGGGCCGGAGAACTGCACGTACAGGCCCTCGGTGAGGGAGGGGTCGATCTCGCGGGCGATGTCCCGGATGCGCGGGGAGTACAGGTCCGTGAGGTCCACGAACGTGGCACCGACCAGGGGAGTCGCGCCGGTGAGGTTGAGGTGGTCGGCGATCAGCACGGGGGTGCCCGGGGCGATCTCCGGGTCCAGCCCGCCGCAGCCGTTGGTCAGCACCACGGTGCGCGCGCCCGCCGCGGCGGCGGTGCGGACCGTGTGCGCCACGGCCTGGGCGTCCCGGGACTCGTAGAAGTGGGTGCGGGAGCCGAACACCAGGGCGCGCGTGTCGTCCGGCAGCTCCACGGAGCGGATGACGGCGTTGTGGCCGGGGACCTTCGGGGCGTGGAAGCCCGGCACGTCCGCCAAATCCACGCGGGCCCGCTCGGTGCCGATCAGCTCGGCCGCCTCGCCCCAGCCGGAGCCCAGGACGACGGCGATCCGGTGCTCCGCCACGCCCGTGGCCTCCGCGACCACCGCGGCGGCGGCGCGGGCCTCGGCGAATCCGGGGTGGTCCCCGCGCAGGGGCGAGGAGTCGGCATCGGACACGGCCATGGAGGTGCTCTGTTCGTTCACGCCGTCAGTGTAGGCGTGCGGCGCCGCTGGGACTTCGCGCGCCCAGCCGACACAATGGGGGGTGTGACTGACGAGAACACCACCTTCCTCCCGTCCCTGACCATCATCGGCGGCGGCCCCGGAGGCTACGAGGCCGCCATGGTGGCCGCGAAGCTCGGCGCCTCGGTGACCGTGATCGAGCGCAAGGGCCTGGGCGGTGCCGCCGTCCTGACGGACGTGGTGCCCTCCAAGACCCTGATCGCCACCGCCGACTCCATGCGCCGCGTGGACCTGGCCCGCGACCTCGGCGTGGACCTCGGCGGCGCCGAGCCGAAGGCCTCCATGGCAGAGGTGGACCGCCGGATCCTCGAGATCGCCGGCCAGCAGTCCCGGGACATCCACCGCGCCCTCGAGAGGCGCGGCGTGCGCGTGATCCTCGGCGAGGCCACCGTGACCGGCCCCCACACCGTGGCCGTCCGCTCCCACGACGACGCCGAGGGTGCCGAGCCCGAGACCATCACCTCGGACGCCATTCTCTTGGCCGTGGGCGCCAGTCCCCGCGAGCTGCCCTCCGCCCGGCCGGACGGCGAGCGCATCTTCAACTGGAAGCAGGTCTACGCTCTCCAGGAGCTGCCCGAGCACCTGATCGTGGTGGGCTCCGGCGTCACCGGCGCCGAGTTCGCCTCGGCATACAACCGCCTGGGGGCGCAGGTGACCCTGGTGTCCTCGCGGGACCACGTGCTTCCGGGCGAGGACGCCGACGCCGCAGAGCTTCTCGAGCACGTCTTCCAGAAGAACGGCCTGGACGTGGCCGCCCGGTGCCGCGCCGAGTCCGTGGAGCGCACCGAGGACGGCGTGCGCGTGCACCTGTCCGGCGACGGCGCCGCCGACCGTGCCTACATCGACGGCTCGCACGCCCTCGTGGCCGTGGGCGGCGTGCCCAACACCACCGGCCTGGGCCTGGAGGAGGCCGGCGTCGAGCTGACCGACTCCGGCCATGTCAAGGTGGACGGCGTCTCCCGCACCACCGTGCCCAGCATCTACGCGGCCGGCGACTGCACCGGCCAGCTCGCCCTGGCCTCCGTGGCTGCCATGCAGGGGCGCATCGCCGTCGCCCACCTGCTCGGTGATGCCCTCAAGCCGCTGCGCCCGCACCTGCTGGCCTCCAACATCTTCACCTCCCCGGAGATCGCCACCGTGGGAGTCACCCAGGAGCAGGTGGACTCCGGCCGCTACCAGGCGGACGTCATCCGGCTGGACTTCGCCACCAACCCGCGCGCCAAGATGCAGGGCGTGAAGGAGGGCTTCGTGAAGATCTTCGCCCGTCAGGGCTCCGGCACCGTGATCGGCGGCGTGGTGGTGGCCCCCCGCGCCTCCGAGCTGATCTACGCGGTGGCCCTGGCGGTGACCCACAAGCTCCACGTGGACGACCTCGCGGACACCTTCACCGTCTACCCGTCCATGTCCGGGTCGATCGCCGAGGCCGCCCGCCGGCTGCACGTGCGTCTCTGACCCAGAGACGACTTTCGGTCGTGAGATAGGGCCTATCTCACGACCGAAAGCGTCCATTCCCCCGATGTCACGTTCGAAAGTGCGGGCGGGGGCCCGGGCGGTGGCCGGCCGGGGTCAGCGCGCGGCGCGGCGCTCGCGGGCCGAGGTGACGGTGTCGAGGTCCGTGTGTCGGGTCTCGGGGGAGAGCGCCAGTGCGATGACGGTGATCGCCGACGCGGCGGCCAGGTAGTAGCCGACGTAGGAGACGTCGAACTCCTGCACCAGCCAGGCGGCGATGAACGGGGTCAGCGCGGCGCCGAGGATCGAGGACACGTTGTAGGCGATGCCGGAGCCGGTGTAGCGCGTGTTCGTGGGGAACAGCTCGGGCAGCACCGCGGACATCGGCCCGAAGGTCAGGCCCATGAGCGTCATGCCCGTGGCCAGGAACGCCAGCATCAGCGGCACGTTCAGCTCCGCGCCCACGCCCATGTTCTCCGGCGAGAGCCACAGGCCGAACGAGAGGCCGAACAGCACCATGAGCACCGAGATCACGATCAGGGTGGGGCGGCGGCCGAAGCGGTCCGCCAGCAGGCCGGAGACCGGCACGAACGCCGCGAAGAACAGGATGCCGACCAGCTGCAGCACGAGGAACTCGGCGTAGGGGACGCCCAGGAAGCCGTTGGCCGGCTTGCCGATCGCGTAGGAGAGGATCCACGTGGTCATCAGGTAGAAGAGCACGTAGGTGGCGTACATGACGAAGGTGCCCAGGATCAGCTCCCACCAGTTGCGGCGGAACACCTCGCCCAGCGGCGCCTTCACGCGCTGGTCACGGTCGAGGGCGCGCTGGAAGACCGGGGTCTCCTCGAGCTTGACGCGGACGTAGAGGCCCACGGCCACCATCACGATCGAGAGCAGGAACGGCAGGCGCCACACCCACGTGAGGAACGGGCCGTCGAGCACCGGGCTCGTGGAGTCGTGGTCGAAGCCGAGCACGAGCGTGAGGAACAGGCCGTTGGCCAGCAGGAAGCCGATCGGCGCGCCGAGCTGCGGCCACATGGCCGCCTGCGCGCGCTTGCCGTCCTTGGCGTACTCGGTGGCCAGGAGGGCGGCGCCGGACCACTCGCCGCCGAGCCCCAGGCCCTGGAAGAAGCGCAGCAGCGTCAGCATGGCCGGCGCCCACAGGCCGATCTGGAAGTACGTGGGCAGCAGGCCGATGAGGAACGTCGCGATGCCCATGGTCAGCAGCGAGCCGATGAGCGTGGTCTTGCGGCCCACGCGATCGCCCAGGTGGCCGAAGACGACGGCGCCCAGCGGCCGGGCGACGAACGCCGCGCCGAAGGTGGCCATGGAGGCCAGCAGGGCCGTGTTGTCGTCACCGCCCGCGAAGAAGATCAGCGGGAACACCGAGACGGCGGCCGTGGCGTAGATGTAGAAGTCGTAGAACTCGATCGAGGTGCCGATCAGCGAGGCCACGATCACGCGGAAGCGGGGCACGTCTCCGGCAGAGGAGGCCGCCGCGGGAGAGGCGGAGGGGGAGTGGGACATGCGACCTCCTGGGGGCGAGTGGACACCGCAGGCGCCGGATGCGACCACGATGTGAGACAGAGCGACCGCCAGTGTAGGAGCGTTGCCGGTGAGGGGGGTCTCGTCGTCTCCAGGCGTCCACGATGTGAGAAGGACGAGGGGTGTTCCCCACCGACCCGTGCGCGCGGGGATCCGGGCAGGACAGCGCCCCGGCGACGTTCCAGCGGTGCAGGACCGCTGGAACGTCGCCGGGGCGTTGTGTTCCGGGGCGCTGGGCCTCCGGGGCTCAGTCCTTCGACGCCTCCGCGTCCGCGATCCTGGCGATCACGGCGCCCGCCGAGACGGTCTCGCCCGGCTCCACGGACAGTCCCGAGATCACGCCCGCCTTGTGGGCCGTGAGCGGCTGCTCCATCTTCATGGCCTCCATGACCACGATCAGGTCGCCTTCGGCCACGTTCTCGCCGTTCTGCGCGGCCACCTTCACCACGGTGCCCTGCATGGGTGCAGTGAGTGCGTCCGTGCTTGCGGCGGCCGGAGCGGCGCCGGCCCTCCGCCCGCCACGGGGACGACGCCGGCCCGCGCCGGCCCGCGCGGCTGCACCCTGGAGCTGATGCATGGCCGCGCCCCACGTGGGCAGGGTGACGTCCACCCGCTTGCCGTTGACCTCGACGGTCACGGTGTGCCGTGGCTCGCGCGCCGCCGGATCGGCCGGGGTCACCGGGGTCGGGGCGATCTCATGGGCGAACTCGGTCTCGATCCAGCGGGTGTGCACCGAGAACGGCTCCTCGGAGTCCTGCAGCTCGGGGGCGAACGCCGGGTCGGCCACCACGGCACGGTGGAACGGCAGCACGGTGGGCATGCCGGCGATCTCGGCCTCCGCGAGCGCACGGGCCGCGCGCTGCAGGGCCTGGCGGCGGGTGGCGCCGGTGACGATCAGCTTGGCCACCATGGAGTCGAACGCGCCGGAGACGGTCTCACCCTCCACCACGCCGGCGTCCACGCGGACGCCGGGGCCCGAGGGCATCCGGAACATGGTCAGGGTGCCGGGGGCGGGCAGGAAGTTCCGGCCCGGATCCTCCCCGTTGAGACGGAACTCGAACGAGTGGCCGCGCACCTCGGGGTCCCCGTAGCCGAGGGCCTCGCCGCGCGCGAGCCGGAACTGCTCGCGCACCAGGTCGATGCCCGTGACCTCCTCGGTCACCGGGTGCTCCACCTGGAGGCGGGTGTTGACCTCGAGGAAGGACAGCGTGCCGTCCTGGCCCACGAGGAACTCGCAGGTGCCGGCGCCCACGTAGCCGGCGGCCTTCAGGAGGGCCCTCGAGGACTCGACCAGGCGCGCGTTCTGCTCGTCCGTCAGGAAGGGGGCGGGGGCCTCCTCCACGAGCTTCTGGTTGCGGCGCTGCAGGGAGCAGTCACGCGTGGACACGACGACGACGTCGCCGTGGGCGTCCGCGAGGCACTGGGTCTCCACATGGCGGGGGCGGTCCAGGAACCGCTCCACGAAGCACTCGCCGCGGCCGAATGCGGCGACGGCCTCACGCACCGCCGACTCGTACAGCTCGGGGATCTCCTCGCGGGTGCGGGCGACCTTGATGCCGCGGCCGCCGCCGCCGTAGGCGGCCTTGATGGCCACGGGCAGGCCGAACTCGTCCGCGAAGGCCACGACCTCGTCCGTGCCGTTGACGGGGGACGTGGTGCCGGGGGCCAGCGGGGCGCCGACCTCGGCCGCGATGCGGCGGGCGGAGACCTTGTCCCCGAGGGCGTCGATCGCCTCCGGCGGCGGGCCGATCCACACCAGGCCGGCCGCCTCCACGGCGCGGGCGAAGTCCGCGTTCTCGGACAGGAAGCCGTAGCCCGGGTGCACGGCGTCCGCGCCGGAGCGCTCGGCGGCGTCGAGGATCTTCTCCATCACCAGGTAGGAGTCCGCGGCAGTCTGCCCGCCGAGGGCCACGGCCTCATCCGCGAGCTTCACGTGCAGCGCGTCCCGGTCCGGCTCGGCGTACACGGCCACGGAGGTCAGGCCCTCATCCTGGCAGGCCCGCACCACGCGCACGGCGATCTCGCCGCGGTTGGCGATCAGCACCCGGGAGAAGCGCCGGGCCGCCCCGTCGGTGGAGGCGGGGGTGGCCTGGGGGCCGCTGCTGATGCTCATGGGTCGGGGCTCCTGAAGAGGGGGGCGGGGGGCGGCCGCCGGGGCCCGCCCATCGCGCCGTTCGGCCGACGGGGGACGGGCCGCCCGCACGGCACCGATGCTCCTCTGCACTGTACTGCGGTGGTGGACCCCCGCACAGGCATTCACGGGGTTCGGCGATGCTCACGCGACCAGGTTGGAGGTATCCCACAAGTCGGCGAACCGCAGCCCCAGCTCCGCGCACTGCACGCGCAGCACCGCCACGGACAGCCCGATCACCGCGTTCGGGTCCCCGTCCACCCACTCCACGAGCGCCGCGCCGGCACCGTCGATCGTGAACGCCCCGGCGCACAGCAGGGGCTCCCCGGTGGCCACGTAGGCGCGCACGGTGTCCTCGTCCACGTCGGCGAAGCGCACGTCCGCGCCCACGCAGGTGGACGTCTCCGCGTGCGGCACCGCGCCCTCGTCGCCGGGCATGAGCAGCCCCGCCCACTGGCCCGTGTGGAGCCGGCCGGTGCGCCCGGCCTGGGCGCGCCAGCGCTCGAGGGCCACCTCGGGCTCGTACGGCTTGCCGTGGGCCACGCCGTCCAGCTCGAACACGGAGTCGCAGCCGACCACCAGGGTGGGGCCGTCCACGCCCTCCGCGGCCGCCCGCTCGGCCACGTTCAGGCCCTTGGCCTGGGCCAGCAGCAGGGCCAGTTCG
Organism: Micrococcus lacusdianchii; assembly: GCF_023155805.1. GTDB lineage: Bacteria > Actinomycetota > Actinomycetes > Actinomycetales > Micrococcaceae > Micrococcus > Micrococcus lacusdianchii. The sequence continues at coordinate 179,391 of NZ_JAKNUW010000002.1, forward strand.
CCCGGGGTCGCCTCGGGGCGCGCCGCCCCCAGGGCTTCTTCGTCCACGTCGGACACCAGGACGCGGAAGGGGAGGCGGGCGCGCCGCAGGATCTCGGCGCGGCCCGGCGAGGCCGAGCCGAGCACCAGGGCGAGGCGTCCGAGGCAGGGGCGGGCGCCGTCGTCGGCAGGGGTCATGCGAGCGCCTCGCGCAGGGTGTCCAGGCCCATCGATCCCAGACGGAGCGCGCGTGTGTGGAAGGCCTTGAGGTCGAAGTCCTCGCCCTCGCGCGCCTCGCGCTCGGCCCGGATCTGCTCCCAGATCCGCTGGCCCACCTTGTACGCCGGCGCCTGGCCCGGCCAGCCGAGGTAGCGGGTGAACTCGAACCGGCGCTGGCCCTCGGAGAGGATCAGGTGCTTCGAGAGGAAGTCGTAGCCCCGCTCCGGGGTCCACGCGCCGCCGCCCTCCGAGGCGGGCATGTCGAAGCTGCAGTGGTAGCCGATGTCGAACACCACGCGGGCCGCGCGCATGCGCTGCATGTCCAGCATGCCCAGGTGGTCCCCGGCGTCCTCGAGGAAGCCGAACTCGTCCATCAGCCGCTCGGCGTAGAGCGCCCAGCCCTCGCCGTGGCCGGAGGTCCAGCAGAAGCTGCGGCGCCACAGGTTCAGCTCGTCCCGGGCCAGCATGGCCGTGGCGATCTGCAGGTGATGGCCGGGAACGCCCTCGTGGTACACCGTGGTGGTCTCGGCCCACGTGGTGAACTCGTCCTCGCCCGCCGGCACGGACCACCACATGCGGCCCGGGCGGGAGAAGTCCTCGGAGGGGCCGGTGTAGTAGATGCCTCCCTCCTGGGTGGGGGCGATCATGCACTCCACCCGGTCCATGGGGGCAGGGATCTCGAAGTGCTCCTTCATGGCCTCCAGCGCCTGGTCGGAGAGCCCCTGCATCCACTCCCGCAGCGCCTGCGTGCCCTTCAGCCTCCGGGCCGGGTCCGCGTCGAGGAGCGCGCGGGCCTCCTCGATCGTGGCGCCGGGCCGGATCCGCTCCGCGTCCGCCTCCTGAGCCGCAATGATCCGGGCCAGCTCCTCCTGGCCCCAGCGGTACGTCTCCTCGAGGTCCACCTCGGCGCCCAGGAACACGCGGGAGGCCAGGCGGTAGGCCTCGATCCCGACGGCGTCCTCCTGCGGGGCGTGCGGGCGCAGCTCCTTGCGCAGCGTGGCGGCGAAGTCCCGGTAGGCCTGCGCGCCGGCCTCGGCGCCCGCCCGGATGCGCGCGGCCAGCGCGGGGGTCACGGCCTCTGCCGCGCAGGCCCGCTCCACGAGCCCGGGGAAGAACCCGCCGGGAGCCCCGTGCGCCTCCGCCTGCTCCACCACGATGTCCACCTGACGCACGGCGGCCACGTGCCCGGCGTCGCGGGCGGCGAGCAGGGACTCGGTGTAGCCGGCCAGGGCCGCGGGCAGGTTCTCCAGCCGGCCGGCGATGTGCTCCCACTGCTGTGCCGTGTCCGTAGGCATCAGGTCGAGGACCGAGCGGATGCCCTGGGCGGGGGAGGCGATGTTGTTCAGCTCCACGCGCCCGGTGGCGTGGATCTCCCGCTCGAGGCCCAGCCGCTCGCGCAGGGCCGCGACGGTGACGCGGTCCGCCTCGTCCTCGGGCTCGAGGCCGTCCAGCTCGGCCAGGGTGCGGGAGTTGAGCTCGTCCAGGGCGCGGAGCCCGGCGGGGGAGAAGTCGCCGTATTCGGTCTCCCCGCCTGCGAAGCCCATGGCGGTGGCCTCCTCGGGACGCAGACGGAGCAGCTCGGCGACGTGGCGCTCGGCCAGGGCGTCGATGGCGGTGGGGGTGCGGGCTCCGGCGGGCGCGGGTGTGGTCTGGGTCATGTCACAAACTCTAGGTGGTTTCGACTGCCGCTTGGGTGTGGTGCCATGTCCCAGGCCTGCTCAGGCGGCCATCCGCGGCACGGCGGAGAGGCCCCTCCGAATCGCCGGGGCCGGGGGGCTAGGCTCATCGGTGGCGATGACGTTCCACGAACGACATCCATCCTCAAGGAATTCTTCGGTCACGACGTCGACAGGCGAGGTATGAGCTGGACAAAGGAGATTATCGGCCGGAGCGCGGTCGCACGCCGGGCAGTGGACATCGCGGTCGTGCGTGCTTCCCAGTCCATCGACTGGCACCGTCGCCGTCAGGCCGTCCACAACGAGGGGACTTCCACCCGTGGCCCCGTCAGCGTCGTCGTTCCCGCCGCCTTCGGGTCGTTCGGAGATGAGGCGCTCGCCTTCGGCGCCGATGCCCTGCTCGCCCGGGATGGGCGTCGGATGCTCGGGGTGGTCGCGGGTGATCCCGCACCGTGGCATCGGTCCGGCCTGCCCGACGTCATGTCCGAGGACGACTTCGTGGGCCCATGGCGACTGGGTATGGACCAGGGGGCGGTCGAGGCTCTGGTCCCTGGTGGGGAAGTATGGGTCCTGGGAGCGGACTACGCAGACGGCGTCTATGGACTCAGAAGCCTTGCCACGAGGGTCTCTCTGCTGAATATGGCGGCGCGGTCCGGCCTCCGTGCGGCCCTCATCAATTTCTCCTTCCGCGAAGAGCCTCGTGCGGGCGCCGTCTCCCTTCTCCAAAGTCTTGATCGGCGCGTCTTCATCTCGCTTCGGGACGACGTCTCAGCGGAGCACTTTCGAGCAGCCACAGGCATGACGGCGAGTTCGTATCCTGACCTCGCGATGTTCCTGCGACCCAGGGCTACCGAACAATCGGAGAGGCTCGCCCAGTGGCGCCGCGGCCATGGTCGGCCGACCATGGCGGTGGTGGGCAATGCCCACTTGGCTACTCACTTCGGGGGCTCCATCCCCGAGCTGGCGGAGGCATTCGCTGCTTTCTGCCGCGAAGCGATCAGTCGAGGGTGGGCCATCTCCCTCGTCTCGCACGACGTGCGGGATGAGCCGGGGGACAACCTCCTCCTCGAAGCCATCCGGACCCATCTCCACGAAGCGGACGACTCAGTCCGGTTGACGATTCCCTCCACTGCCGCGTCTGCGAAGGCTGCGCTCGGACAGTCCGATCTCTGCGTGACGGCGCGCATGCACCCTGCTGTTGCAACCCTGAGTCAGGGAGTGCCCACCTTCGGTCTGGAATACGTCGGCAAATTCACCGGCCAGTTCGCGTGGTACGGGGCCGAGCAGCATCTTGCACCGTGGACGGAGATCGTGGAGCGCCCGGTTGACCTCGCCCGTCGCGTGGTGTCACAGGACTGGGACCGCGAACGTCGACGGCTGAGCGGCCGAGCTGAAGCACTCCGTTCCTCGGATCCCACATGGCTGCGGACCGCATGACCATCGGACGGCGCGATCATCTGCTGAACGCTGTCGCATCCCTCCTCGTCCCGGCGGCCTCTTTGCTGTCGGCGCCCTTGTTGGCGCGGGCCCTGGGCCCGACGGCCCGTGGGGAGTTCACCGTCGAGCAGAGTCTCATCCTCACGGCATCGTCGCTGTTCGGCCTCGGTATCAGCGACATCGTCGCGACTCGGTGGCAGGCATTCAGTGCACGTCACCGGCTCAGACTGGCCTATCTGAACGTGGGAAGCGCCCTGGTCTTCTCCGGCGCCGGCCTGGTCTACTTGGCTTTGGCAGTCTCTCCGTCTGTCCTCGTCATGGGTCTGTGTCTTATCGCAGGAGGCGTGTTCGCGGCGGCCCTGGCCGAGCGGGGCATCGCCCTCTCTCGTGATGATCTGAGAGGGGTGGCAGCGGAGAAGCTCCTGGTCGTCACTTCTCGTCTCGCTCTGACGGTGATGGCCTTCGCATTCGGCGTGCTCGATCTCACGGTGGCCCTGGTCACCCTGGTTCTGCCCCAGTGTGTGGGACTGGCATATCTACGGGTACGACGTTGGCAGGCGCAGAAGGCTGCGTCCTTCCGGCCCTGCACGGCCGGCCTGGGGGGCAGACTCGACTGGTGGACCGTCCTGGGTGGCAGCGGTGGAGTCCTGCTGGTGAACGGCATCCCCCTCGTCGCTCTGGCCGCGATCGGCCCCACTGAGGTGGGGTACTTCTCGGTGTGCATCCTCATCGCCGAGGTGTTCACTCTCGTCGCCAAGCCGTTCCGTGACGCGACGTTCACATCGCCGTACGCGAGTGACTGGTCGAAGCTGAGGCGCCTGACCTGGTCCACTCTGGCCGTCCTGGTGGGGATCGGCCTGCTGGCGAGCGCCGTCATGTGGTTTGCGGTGCCGCTGGTCTTCGGCTCGGACTTCGCTCCGGCAGTTCCTGCGGCCTACGTGATGATCATCGCCGGCGTCTTGAAGGGCTGGGGCTACCAGCTGAATGGCGCTCTCACCGTGAAGGGCGATCACCGAGTGCGTGCGGTCAGCACCTACTCGGCTGTGGTCGTGAATGTCCTCCTTCTCTTCTTGTTCGCAGCCGGCGGTGCAGCAGGGGCGGCCCTCGCCTGCACCCTGGCTTATGCCGTGATGGCCGGATGGTCAGCTGTGTCGCTCTTCGTTTCGTCCCCGAAGAAGCCCGAAGACACAACCCCCTGAGGCTGGCCCAGCGGCAAGGACATCGAAGACGCTCACCCGGTGCGGCGCGAAGCCCGCCCCATGGACACCAGGACGGGGGGACAGTCGATGAGGTAGCGACGGGCCAGACGCCTCGGGTTCTGCAGGAGGCGATGTACCCATTCCAGGCCGGCGGACTGCACGAGGGGGTGCGCCCTGGACGTCTCTCCCACGAACATGGCCAAGCCCCCGCCGATGTTGATGTAGAACGGGCCGGGCAGATGGGCCTCCAGCTCCATGCCGAAGATGTCCCCGAACGGAGGAGTGACAGCCAGGAGGACGATGTCTGCACCCCCGGCTGTCGTGATCTCGCCGGCGATGCGCTCTGGGGCCCACTCGTTCTTACGGCCCGTGTTCGTATAGGTCACCTGCGCGCCACGCGCCCGGATCGCCTCCGCGAAGGCCGCCACGGTGTCGGGTGACCCACCGATGACGGCGATCCGACGACCGGGGAGGCGGGGGTCGTGGACCAGGTTCTCCACAAAGGTGGCCCCGGTGACGCGGGCGGTCGCGACGCCGAGGCCGCGTTCGCAGAACACCTGGACGGGCCACCCATCAGCCGTGACACGCGCAGCTGAGCGCATCGCCGCGGCGAAACGCCGATTGTGCCCCAGCAAGTGGAGGTGATGAAGATTCACTGTCTGTACTCGGCCCGCGCCCGCGAACGCCACGTCCAACAGCTGGGCGTCGCTCGGGATGATGCGCTCTGCCAGGTCATCCCGTGCGAAGTTATCCAGGATCGCGGAGGACAGGGGAAGGACGGTCGGCTCGCTGGCCTCCGCCCTCGGCTCATGCCATTCCACATCCGTGTGCTGCAGAGCCCCCTGGCGGACCTCTCCCATCCTGGCCAGCCGCGTGCCGGCCAGACGGGCGGTGAGCCCGGCGACCATCTCGTCCGGGGTGTCGGCCGTGATCACCCACTCCACCGGCACGCCCGCGTCCTCAGCCAGCTGCGATGGCACGATGACCTCGACACCGTGCTCGATTGCCTCGAGCATCTTGACGCTGACACCGGAAGTGGATCCATAACGGGGGACGACGACCACGCCCACGCGATCGTAGAACTCGTCCCGAGAGCCGACACGGCCCATTCCCACGACGCCGCTGCGCGGATCGTCGTACTTCTCGGAGCCACTGCCTGCGAGGACGACGCCGACCGGACGGCCAGACGCTTCCCGGACCCGGGGCACGATGGAGGTGAGGAGCTGATCGACCGCCTCTGCGTTCGGGGGCCAGGACATCTTGCCAAGAAGACCGACCGTCCGGGTCTCCGAGCGAGCCCGCCGTTCACCTCGGGATGCGAGCGGCAGGTGCTCCGCGTAGATTCCCCACTCGCGCAGTCTCACGACGTCGGTCTTCGAGAGGGCGTAGACGCGCCGGGGAGTCGAGAGCAGACGCTCTTCGACGCTCCGGAGCCGAGACGAGTTCCTCAGGACGCGCAGCAACGCAGGGTCGTGGTGACGCGACAGCTCCCAGTCGACATTGTGGGCGAAGTGCATATCGGGAGTCAGACCGGCTCGCTCGGCGAGGAGCAGGGCAGGGAACTGACTTGTGGCCACCAGGTCGAACGACTTGGCTGCCGCGTGGATTCGCTCTCTCACCCTCCCCGACTTCGGGCTCCAGACGAACTTGGCCTCCTGGTACGGCTCGCCCAACAGCACCATCCGGGTCAGCGTAGCCGCCAGCTTCCCTTTGTGACTGCGGACCTCAAGCGGGAGGTCGTCTTGCGATGCAGGATCCGCCACGGTCATGACTGTCACATCGAACGACTCTCGGAGTCTCGCCAGAATCCTGCGGTCCACCCAGCTCGCGCCGCCCAGATCCTGCGCCTGGGGACTGTAGGTCGTGATGAAAAGCAGGCGGAGCGGCATAAGAATCCTCAGGCTGAAGTGCGTCGGCCGCCTCATCCGCGGCGAAGAACCCGCTCATCGTATCCTGCACGGCGCGCGGCGCACGGCACGCGCAGCCGCGTACGGCCGAGGACGTCAAACCTGGTTGCAGTAGGGTGGACTGCATGTCAGGTTGCGCGACTGTACCAGCGCGGTCATGTGACACCACACAGTGTAAGTGAGGGGCTCCCATATCCGCGCAAGCCGATCGCGGCGATAATTCGAAATTATTTTTGTTTTCGACCCGGAGTAAATTAAGGAGGGGCGTGGAGCGAGTTCGATTATGGGAGCTGTCTCTCATTGTCGCATGCGCGGCGGTCTCCAGCATTGCGACGGTTCATGAGCCCAGGATTGTCCTTTTACTTATTTTGATTCTCGGCCTTATGGGGATTTATGTAGCAACGCGCGCCGCGCTTACTTCGCTTCTCTTTCTTTCTCTGTCGGTGGGAGGTGCAACCCTTTCTAGTCTTACAGGTGTGGCCAGCGGTTCGACCCTGCTCAGCGCCCTGGTGTTAGGGTGCATTCTCTGTATTGGAATGGCCATGGGGTTTCGCAGGCCTCCCCCTTCGGCGGTATTAGCGGTTTCCGTATTTGTACTATGGGGTTTAATTTGGGCTGTTTTGCCTGACAGGATAGACCGATCTCTAATCGATTGGTTGGGCTCGACGGTTGGCTATGCCGTCCCTTGGCTTCTTTTATGCATCAATTGGAAAAAAATACCGACGCGGTTTGTAGCTGTTCTGATTGCAGTCGCACCGCTCCTTGCCGTTCTCGTCGGCTTTGGGTTGGACATTGCCGGCATCAAGGACCTAACTGACGTGGATGCCATCGGTACCAGTCGATTGGCTGGTGGGCTCCCTGCTGCATATTTGGGATCTTTGGCTGGATTTGGCATGATTGCAGCAATGTGGCTATGGTTGCGCCGGAAGGGGCCGGGCATCCTGTTGCTCGTTCTTGACGGCCTGGTTCTGGCAAGCACCCTGGCACGTGGCCCCTTACTGGTTGCATCGCTGGTGGTTCTTACGCTTATTGTGTTTGCCAAGCGTACGCGAACTAGGATCGCGTTTATTACCCGTTTCGCCATCTTGGCGCTATTCACCGCCGGCTTAGCCACTGCTTTGCCGGGAGTGATGGCTCGAACGCAAGGCCAGGATGACTACCAAGGTGGTCTGTCCGGTCGAGAATTGGCTTGGGACTACTTCTGGCGGACGCATCAGGAAAGGCCGGTATTCGGGTATGGCCCCGGGGCCCATGCGACCCTGTCTCAGGAGTCCGACGTGGCCCTGGTGCGTGAGTATTTCGTCGCCCCGCATAATACCTACTTGCAGCTACTTGTTGACTTTGGATTTGTCGGAACCGCAGCTATCGTTGTTGCGATTATTTGGCTGTTTGCTGCAGTCGCGAGGCGACAGGAGCGCACGGAGCGAGTCCTGTTGTACTCAATGGGTTTTGCACTAGCTATATACGCATACTTCGATAACGTCCTATCTGTTCCTCAGGTCTATGTTCCTGTCTTTACACTCATTGGGATATTGCGGGTCGCCGGTGCGGGGAATGGAGGTCCAGCGAGTGGGGTCAACCGTTACAGTCCGCTGCTCCAGAATAGTCCTCCAGATTATTCAGGGTCTAGACCGCGGATTCAGCCTCATGCCTGACCCCTGCTATGCGTCGGGATAATATTTTGAACTTAGGTCCGATGCCTGACGGCGTCACCGGCCGCATCGCTAGCCGGTGGAGGTAATCGGACTGCGTCCAACCGGAGCCCCGGGACAGAGGAGCACTGGAGTCGGCGGGCTGCCCAAGAGGGGAGCGACGGTGATGATTCATGACCACGACCTTCGGTGCAAAGTGGTCCGGCAGTGGGCCGGGATTCTTATGGCCTAGAGCACCTAGGATGGTGTCGACGGACGTGGGCAACCGGCTTTAGGTCCGCTCTTGACCGACTTGATTTGGAGGTAGGCGTTGACCCGTAGAGACATGTCACTCGACATTGCCAAAAGCATTGCCATCATCGCGATTGTTGCCGGGCATGTTTGGCGAGGCTTGGCCTCTGCGGGTCTCCTGGACGGGGATTCGATCTTATTCAATGTAGTCGACCGCTCCCTCTACATGTTCCATCTCTCCGTGTTCGCCTTTACGGCAGGCCTGTTCGTACAGCGGGGCATGAACAGAGCCGGCGCATGGCGGTACGCCATGAAGCGGGATGCCGAGTTCTTGTGGATCTATGTGCTCTGGTCCTTCATCAGCGGCGGGACGAAGCTAGCCCTCTCGTCCGCGGTCAACCACCCGACGTCGGTGCCCGAAATCCTGACGCTATGGATCCCCTCAGAGCAGTACTGGTTCTTCGGCTGGATAGCCCTAATGATGATCCTGTCCGCCCTAGTCCAGCCCTGGCGGTCCACCGCCCGCGCCATTTCCTCGCTCACGCTCGTCACCCTCGGGTCTTTGGTCATGTGGGGCATCGGGGGCACGGTGATCGGGACACAGGGTCTGGGACTCGCGTTCTTCTTCTGGGTAGCCCTGATCGTCCGGGGGGACCGCCTCCTGGGAATCCTCAAGGGAATGAGCCTGCCTGTCGCCGTCCTCGTGGCGGTCTTCTCCACGGTCGTCATGCTGGCCCTCGTGAGCCTCACCGGTGCGACGACCCCCACGGAAGGCGCTGCCGGACGCACTGCCGTAAATGTCCTGCTCGGTGTCCTCGCTGCGACCGCGGGTGTCGTCGCCGTCCTCCTCTGGTCGAGTGTGCTGGCTCGCGCCGATCGGAGGGCAGAGGTTTTCCAGTACATCGGCCAGCGGTCCATGGCGGTCTTCATTGCGCACGTCCTCTTCATGGCGGCGGCGCGGATCGTGCTCCTGCGTCTGGGAGTCGACCAGGTCGGACTCCATCTGCTGATCGGCGTCGTCATCGGTGTCGGGGGACCCCTCATGCTGTTGTGGCTCAGCCAGCTGCTGCGAGTCCAGTGGCTGTTCAGTGCTCCTCAGTGGCTCACAAGGCGGGTCTGAACCTAGCCGCCGTTCGTCCCGGAGCACTACGAGTTGCAGGAACCCTAGGACCGGCCGGGTCAGAGTTGCCCCGAGAGGACTCATTCTCCCCGCGCGCGGGATGACCGGCGGATCACCTGATAGGTCCGCAGGAGCGTAGGAAGGTGCACGACGGTCCGGACCAGCCGCCTGGTTCTCGCGGCGAACACCTCGCGGCGGGGTGCCTCGATAAGAGTGAGATTCCTTTCCGACAGGACGTGCCGGGATGGGTGCACGGCGTTCAGCAGGAGCGCGGGCTTCCGCCTCCAGGGAGCGCGGACCACCCCGTCCAGCCACAGCAGCGCCGGCTGGTCCAGATGTTGATAGAGGAGCCAGGTGCGATCGGGCACACGGGTGTCGAGCGTGAGCAGCCCTCGTCCGTGCCGCTTCACGAACGGGGCGACCTGTGGGCCGCAGTCGAACTCGGCGATCCGGCGGTCGAGCGTCCGCATCGCGTCATCATCCAGGGCGTCGGCCAGGACGCCCAAGCGCGGGTCGGAGCCACCATGCGGGCCGGACCGAAGGATGTTCAGGAGCAGGATCAGGGCGTGGTCGACGCGATCCGGGACGTCCACACGCCAGTGCGCGAGCTCCACATGGTCATGTCGCGCCCAGAGGGAGTTGAACACCTCTCCGGGCAGGGGGGCGACCCCCGGGATGTGATGATGGATGTCGATGTCAACCGGCCAGTGCTCATGAACGAGTGTCACTGCATGTTTTAATGCGACTCCCTCCATGCCCGAGGGTCGGGTGGACCATCCCGTGCCCAGCAGTGACCTCTCCAGCCGGTGGGCATCCTCTTCCGTCAGGAAGGCATCGATGTCGGTGGAGATGCGGCGCCCACGAAGTCCCTGATGATGAGCTGCCGGACCTTTCAGGAAGAGGACCCGGAGCTCGAGCTCATCGCAGTGGCGCTGGATCAGGGCATGGGCGAGGTCGACTGCGACGTCGAGGGGGAGTGGAGCGGGCGGCGGTCTCATACCGGAGAAATCGGCAGCTGACATGGTCACTGCTCGCGCGTTGGCGTGGGGTCCTCGCGGCCGTAGTAGGTCTGACCGTAGTACTGGTAGGAGGCCGCCTCAGCGCCCCTAGCGGGGACGCGGTTGAGGATAACACCGAGAATGTCGCCGTCGATGTTCTGTACGTTCGAGATCGCCTTGTCCAATTCGTCGACGGTGGGCCGGCCGGCGCTGACAACGAGGACGCACCCGTCGAACCGACGAGCAAGGATCGCGCCGTCCGTCACGGGGAGGAGCGGTGGAGCATCGATCAGAACCAGCGCGTTGTCGGCAAGACCGCGGACCATGTCATGGAAGCGGTCAGAGCCGAGGATCTCTGACGGGTTGGGGGGAATCCGCCCCGCCCCGATGAAGGACAGATTCGGCAGGCCGACGACGGTCTGGGCGACCTCCTCGACCGTGGCCTGCCCGAGCATCACGTCTGTGACACCCACGCCTCCCACCAGGCCGAGGGTCTCCGAGAGGACCGGCCGACGGAGGTCGGCATCAATAAGGACGACATCTCGACCTGCTTGAGCTAGGGTCACGGCCAGATTCGCCACGATGGACGACTTGCCCTCGCCGGGGTGAGCCGATGTCACCGTGATCACTTGAGGGGCGTCGTCAGGGCGCAGGAAGTCGATGTTGGTGCGGAGCTCCTTGAAGGCCTCCGTGGTCCGGAACGTGGCACGGTTGTGTGTCTCCGCCTGCTGGTCGACAAAGATTCGGGCCCGCGCACCCGCTGTGTCCTTCTTGGACCGCTCCACCTGGGGGATCGTGCCCAGGATGGACAGTCCGTAGCGTTCTTCGATCATGGCCGAAGAGCGGATCCGGTTGTCCAGGAGGTGGCGAGCCAGTGCGTAGCCGAGTCCGATGAGCAGGCCTGTCCCGGCACCCAGGGCCAGGACGAGAGGGATGTTCGGCCACGACGGAGAGGCGGGCAGGTTGGCATCCGCGAGGATCTCGACCGAGATGATGGATGAGCCAGGTGCCGTGTCGCTGGACTCGAGGTCCTGCACTCGTTCGGCCAGGGCCTGGGTCCAGGCCTGGGACAGCTCCTGCGCGCGCTGCGCGGTCGATTCCTCCGCGCTGATCTCGAGGAGGGCGCCGTTGCGAGTGCTCTCCACCCCCGTAGCCTCCAGGGCGTCCTCCACCGACAGTGAGAAGGACAGCTCTTGAACCACCGACTCTGCGAGCGCCCGCGAATCACCCAGCTCGGCGTACTGCTGCGCCTTGGACTTCGCCAAGTTGTCCGCGGTCAGTGCCACTCCGATGTTCTCACCCGCTCCGATGGAGACCACCGCCGACGTCGTGGACGTGTAGCGAGGCGTCTGAACGGCGGCCCAGAGCGCTGTGACCAGGACACCCACCAGAGGGGCGACCAGCAGAGCGGGCCAGTAGCGCCGGACGAACCGTAGAACATCCCTAAGAGAGACCGAAGAGTCAGGAGCAGCGTCCAAGTGGGGCGGTACGGTCACGGGTATTCCTCGGCATTCGTCAACGGATCGAGAGTGGGGGACGGCCTCGTGTTGGCACTTCTCGCGCATCTTGCCGACCCGCCAGGGGCTACGCGAAACACCCTACCCGTGTGGCCGAGGAAACCTCAGACGCCGGGGTGGGAATGGTCAGTCACCCGAGGGGCTGACGATGTCCACCAGTCCGTGGGACAAGAGCGCCTGAACTTGGTTGAGAATGAGGGCGCGTCCATGGTCGGGGTCCGCTGTTTCGTCCAAGAGGGCGGCGTGCACCTGTTCGATCGTGCGCGGCTGCTGCAGCTCCTCCCACACCCAGAGAGTGGGGGCTGCGAGGCGGATCGGCGCTCCGAGGCCGTTCGCCACGTAGACCACACCTTCCGCTCCGGCAACCCACGGATGCGCCCTGACAACGTAACGACGACCCTCCACACCTCCGTTCCATTCCCCGCCATCCACCGTCTCCGTACGTCCAGCGTTTCCGGAGGGCCTAGTGCTATTGCTCATCTCCACCCCACGGCTCGGCGCCACTGGTCCTGGCCGGGCCGGGCCCACAGGCCCAGGTCGCCGCGGCGCACGAGGGTGCGGTCCGGGCGGGGCATGCGGCCCTGCCTGCCCGTCTCGGGGACCGCCGCCCCGCTCTGGGCGCGCATCTGCGCCAGCACTGCGGTGAGGGCGGCCGTCTCCTCGGGCTCGAGCTGGGCGCCGTCGAGGCGGACGGGATCGGGCTCCTCCTGCTCCCCGCCCGGGCGCGGGGTGTGCTGCGCGGCGCTCACAGCGGCATGTTCCCGTGCTTCTTGGCGGGGCGTGCCTCGCGCTTGTGGTGGGTGGCCCGCAGTGCGCGCACGAGCTGCGCGCGGGTCTGGCGCGGCGGGACCACCGCGTCCACGTAGCCCAGGTCCGCGGCCTGGTAGGGGTTGAGCAGCTCCGCCTCGTAGTCCGCCACGAGCTGCGCGCGGCGGGCCTCCACGTCCTCGCCCGCCTCCGCGGCGGCCTGCAGCTCCCGGCGGTACAGGATGTTGACCGCGCCCTGCGGGCCCATCACGCCGATCTGCGCCGACGGCCACGCCAGGTTCAGGTCAGCGCCGAGCTTCTTGGAGCCCATCACGATGTACGCGCCGCCGAACGCCTTGCGGGTGATCACGGTGAGCTTCGGCACCGAGGCCTCCGCGTACGCGTAGATGAGCTTGGCGCCGCGGCGGATGATGCCGTTGAACTCCTGGTCCGTGCCGGGCAGGAAGCCGGGGACGTCCACGAGGGTGAGGATCGGGATGTTGAAGGCGTCGCAGAACCGCACGAACCGTGCGGCCTTCTCCGCGGCGGCGATGTCCAGCGTCCCGGCGAGCTGCTGCGGCTGGTTCGCCACCACGCCCACGCTCATCCCATCCATGCGGGCCAGGCCGGTGATCACGTTGGGGGCGTACATCTCCTGCAGCTGCAGCAGCAGGCCGTCGTCCACCAGTGCGGTGACGACCTCGAGCATGTCGTACGGCTGGTTCGCCGAGTCCGGGACGATCGTGTCCAGCGCCTCGTCCTCCGCGGTGACCTCGAGGGACGCCGGCTCGAAGGCCGGCGCCTCCGCGAGGTTGTTGGAGGGCAGGAACTCCAGCAGATCCTGCACGTAGGCGATCGCGTCCTCCTCCGACGTCGCCATGTAGTGCGCCGTGCCGGAGGTGGCGTTGTGGCTGCGTGCCCCGCCGAGGGTCTCCATGTCCACGTCCTCGCCCGTGACGGTCTTGATCACGTCCGGCCCGGTGATGAACATGTGCGAGGTCTGGTCCACCATCACCACGACGTCCGTCAGCGCCGGCGAGTACGCCGCGCCGCCCGCGGACGGGCCCATGATCAGCGAGATCTGCGGGACCATCCCGGAGGCCAGGACGTTGTTCCGGAAGATGTCCGCGAACTGCGCCAGGGAGGCCACCCCCTCCTGGATGCGCGCGCCGCCGCCGTCGAGGATGCCGATCACGGGGCAGCCGTTGCGCGCGGCGAACTCCTGGACCTTCACGATCTTCTGGCCGTTGCGCTCGGACAGCGAGCCGCCGAACACGGTGAAGTCCTGGGAGTAGACGGCCACCTGGCGGCCGTCCACCGTGCCGAAGCCGGCGACGACGCCGTCGCCGGCCGGGTGCTTGGCGTCCATGCCGAAGGCCGTGGTGCGGTGCGTGGAGAGGGCGTCCAGCTCTACGAACGAGCCCTCGTCCAGCAGCAGCTCCACTCGCTCGCGGGCGGTGTGCTTGCCGCGGGAGTGCTGGCGCTGCACGGCGGCCTCACCCCCGGGGGCCGCCGTGGCCTCGAGCCGGCGCTGCAGATCGGCCAGCCGGCCGGCGGTGGTGCTGAGGTCGGGGTCGGTCACGCGGGACTCCTCGGGGCGGGGGCGGCGGACAGGCCCGGGCGGGCCCGCCGCGGGGCTCTGATGCGGCGGTCGGGTGCGGCCGTCAGTCTACGCGCGCGGCCCGACGGCGCGCGGGGCGGGCGGGCAGGACGTCCTCGCCCCGGGCCATGACCTCCTGCTGCTCGGCGATCTCCTTGGCGAGGAAGTGGTTGAGCGCCGTCCGGATGGCGGCGATGGCCGCCAGGCGCCCGATCATGTCCCACGTCGGCCACGGCGCCCACCGTCACGGCGGCCGCTCCCAGCGACTCCACCACCAGGATCACGACGCCGATCACGGCCTGGACGGTCTCCTCCACGGGGCACCTGCTTCCGCTCGTCCAACCCCCGCGCGGACACCCGGGGACGGCCCGAGGATACGCGTGCGCCGCAGGGTCCGGAGGGGTGGCCGGGCGGCGCGGTCCGACGTCGGCTATACCTGAAGGAATGGGACGACTCACATGGCTGGACACGGTGGACTCCACACAGGACGCCCTGCTGCGCCTGCTGAACGGGCCGGCGGGCCCGTCCAGGACGGAGGGCACGACGCCGGCCCCCGCCCACGGTGACGCGCTCGCCACGGCGGACCAGCGCTCGGGGCGCGGCCGCCACGGCCGGGTCTGGGCGGCCCCGCCCGGGAGCTCCCTGGCGCTGTCCGTGCTGCTGCGCCCGGCCGGGCCCTCCGGCCCGCTGGCCCCGGCCCACTGGAGCTGGCTCTCCCTCGTGGCGGCGTCGGCGGTGGCCGGGCTCCTGGCGGAGCGGGGCGCCCCGACGCATGTGAAGTGGCCCAACGACGTCCTCGCCGAGGACGGCCGCAAGCTGTGCGGCGTGCTGGCCACCGTGGCCCCGGGCGGCGGCGTCGTGGTGGGCACGGGCGTGAACCTGGCCTTCCCGGCCGGGCCCCCGGCCGCCACCGCCACCGCACTCGCCGACTGGGTCCCGGCCGCCGCCGTGCCCTCGCCGCAGGCCCTCGCGGAGGAGCTGCTCGCCGCCGTCGTGACCGCCGCGGACGCGTTCGCCGCGGCACTGGACGGCGTGGCCGACCCCGTGGACGGGACCCACCTCGCCGTGGTCCCCGTGGCGGCCCGGCTGAGCACGCCCGGTCGGTCCGTGCGGGCCGAGCTGCCGGACGGCACGGCGCTCGAGGGGGAGGCCGTGGGACTGGGCCCCGGAGGGGTCCTGCGGGTCAGGACCGCCGCCGGGGGCCGTGAGACACTGGAGACCGAGATCAGCGCCGGCGACGTGGTCCACCTGAGGGGTGACGTGCGCCGGGGCCGGTGACGCCCGGCGGGCGCCCGGCATGGACAGTCCGGAGGTGGGCGAGGATGCGGCTGGAGCCCGGCGAGCAGGTGGTGGTGCGCACGCGCCGCCATCCCCGCGCGCTCCTCGGCGCCGCCTCCGCCCTGGTGGCCACCGCCTTCCTGCTCGGCCTGGCGCGGGGCGTACTGGCCCGCCCGGACCTGCCCGGCGTCGTGGACCGGGCCGCCCCGTGGCTGGACACCCTCCTGTGGGCCGCGGCCGCGCTGGCCGTCCTGCTGGGCACGCTCCGTCCCCTGCTGCGCTGGCTGACGGGCCGCACCGTGCTCACCACCGCACGCCTGATCCGCCGCACGGGCCTCGGCGGCGGTCCGGACGGCGCCATGCCGCTGGTGGCCATCGCGGACGTGGAGCGCCGCGGCCGCGGCGCGGGCGCCGGCGACCTGCTGGTCCTGTTCCAGGACCCGATCCGGCAGGTGTACTGGCGCCTCACCGATGTCCCCGAGGCCGCCCGCTTCGAGGAGCTGCTCGCCGAGGCCACCCGCCGGGCCCGGACCGTCTCCCGGCCTGCCGCCGACCTGGGGGGAGGACCCCGATGACCCGCCACCGCCCCGACCCGGCGACCCCCGCCACCGCGCCCCTGCCCGTGGTGCCCTCGCCGGACGGCCCCCGCGCCGCCGCCGGGCGTCCCCGCCGCACGCCCGCCCCCGTCACCCAGCCCGGCTGGACGAGCGCCATGCGCACCCTCGACGCGGGCCTCGTGGTGGGACCGCGCGCCATCTCCCGCCGGGAGGCGGCCCGCCGCCTCGGCGTCACCGCCGGCGCCGCCCGCCGCATCTCCCGGGCCCTGGGCTACCCGGACGTGCCGGATGAGGAGACCGTGTTCTCCGAGGAGGACCTGGATGCCTTCGACGCCGTCCTCCAGCTGGTCCGCGAGGGCATCCTCAACGAGGACACGGCCGTGTCCCTGGCCCGCTCCGTGGGCCAGATGACGGACCGCATGGTGGTCTGGCAGATCGAGGCGCTGGTGGAGGACCAGATCTCCTCGGAGGGCCGGACGGACCCGGAGGCCCGCCGCGCCGCCGTCGACCTCCTGCCGGAGATCATCAGCCCGCTCGAGAAGGTGATGCAGGTGGTGTACCGCCGCCAGCTCAACAACGCCGTGCAGCGCCTGACGGTGCGCGTGGAGGCGGGGCTGGCGGCGTCCGAGCAGGGCCGGGACGGCTCCGAGGACGACGCGCCGCTCCCGCTCGCCCGTGCGGTGGGGTTCGCGGACATGGTCTCCTACACCACTCTGTCCCGGACCATGGGCGAGCGGACGCTGGCCCGCATGGTGCAGCGGTTCGAGTCCAAGGCCGCGGAGATCATCGCGGCCGGCGGCGGCTGGCTCGTGAAGACGGTCGGGGACGAGGTGCTGTTCAACGCGGAGACCCCGGAGGCCGGAGCGGAGATCGCGCTGGCGCTCTCCGACGCCATGGCGGCGGACAGGGAGCTGCCCTCGGCCCGGGTGTCCCTGGCGTGGGGGCGCGTGCTCTCCCGCCTGGGGGACATCTACGGGCCCACCGTGAACCTGGCCTCCCGGCTGACGTCCCTGGCGGATCCGGGTACCGTGCTCGTGGACGCCATGACCGCGGCCGCCCTCTCCGAGGACGAGCGCTTCGTGCTCGTCCCGCAGCCGCCGCGGATCGTCCGGGGGTTCGGAGAGGTCCGCCCCTCCCTCCTCATGAACGGCTCGGCGCAGCCCCTGATCACCGACTGAACCCGAGGTTCCATGAGCGAGCAGCCGACCACCGGCGCGGGCACGTCCGCGCAGCCCGAGGCGGTGGCGGTGACCCACGTGGGAGCCGTCCGGGAGCTGAACGAGGACTCCTGGGCCGTCGTCGGCGATCCGCTGCTGCTGGCCGCCGTGGCGGACGGCATGGGCGGTCACGAGGCCGGAGAGGTGGCCTCGGCCGCCGCGGTCGAGCTGCTCGAGCGGCGTGCGCCGGAGGTCCTCGCCCCGGGCACGGCGCACACGCCCCAGGAGTTCGGGGCCCTGGTCCACGAGGCCAACGCGGCCGTGATCGAGGCCGGCGGGGGCCGCTCCGGCACCACCCTCACCGCCCTGGCCTGCCTGGACGCGGAGCGCGGCCGCTGGGCGATCGCCAACGTGGGCGACTCGCGCGCCTACCTGCGTCCCGTGGGCGCTCCCGTGCTCCAGCAGCTGACCGTGGACCACTCCGCGGTGCAGATGATGGTGGCGGCCGGCGAGCTGACGCCGGCGGAGGCACGCGTGCACCCGCGCCGCAACGTCATCACCCGCGCCCTGGGCTCGAGCCACGCCCTCACGGTGGACGTGGCCGAGATCGACCTCGCCCCCGGGGACCGCGTCCTGCTGTGCAGCGACGGCCTGACCGGCGAGCTCCTGGACGAGGAGATCCGCGAGATCCTCGACGACGCCGGATCGCTCTCCGCGGCCGCCGAGCGTCTCGTGGGGGCCGCGCTGTGGCGTGGCGGCCGGGACAACGTCACCGTGGTGCTGATCGGCTTCCCCGGGCCCTGATGCCGTGACCGGGGCCGCCGCTAGGCTGACCCGGTGAGCACCGCAGACCGCGCCCCGGCCGAGGGCCCCGACGACCACGTCCCCACCCAGGAGCAGATCCCCGAGCAGGGCCTGCGCGAGCGCTACGACGCGCTCGTGGAGCAGGTGCGTGCCGCGCGCGTGGCCTACTACCAGCACGACGCCCCCGAGCTCTCCGACGCCGAGTACGACCGGCTCTACCGCGAGCTCGAGGACATCGAGTCGCTGCACCCCGAGCTGGTGTCGAACGACTCGCCCACCCAGGAGGTCGGCGGCGAGGCCTCCGAGGCGTTCGCCCCCGTCACCCATGGCGCACGCATGTACTCGCTCGAGGACCTGTTCTCCCCGGAGGAGCTCGAGGCCTGGTTCCTGCGGGCCGCCGGCGCGCTGACCGAGGTGCGCCCGGGGCGGGTCCCGCGGTGGCTCGTGGAGGTCAAGATCGACGGGCTCGCGGTGGCCCTGCGGTACCGCGGCGGGCGCCTGGTGCAGGCGGCCACCCGCGGCGACGGCGTCACGGGCGAGGATGTGACCCGCAACGTCATGACCATCCAGGACGTGCCCCAGCGGCTGTCCGGGGAGGGCTGGCCCGAGGAGTTCGAGGTGCGCGGCGAGGTGTTCATGCCCTCGCAGGCGTTCGCCGAGCTCAACGAGCGGCGCGCGGAGGAGGGACTGCCGCCCTTCGCGAACCCGCGCAACGCCGCCGCCGGCGCGCTGCGCCAGAAGGACCCGGCCGTCACCGCGCAGCGTCCCCTGAGCATGTTCGTCCACGGCATCGGCTCGGTGGAGGCGTTCGGGCTGGACTCGCAGGAGGAGGCCTACGCGGCGCTGGCCGGCTGGGGTCTGCCCGTGAGCCCCTACACCCGCGTGGTGGCGGGCGCGGACGAGGCGGCGCTGGCCGACGTCGTCGCGGTGATCGAGGAGTACGGCCAGAAAAGGCACCGCCTGGTCCACGAGATCGACGGGATCGTGCTGAAGGCGGACGCGTTCGCCGACCAGCGCTACCTGGGGCACACCTCCCGCGTACCGCGCTGGGCCGCGGCGTACAAGTACCCGCCGGAGGAGGTGCACACCCGGCTGCTGGACATCACGGTCTCGGTGGGCCGCACCGGCCGCGTCACCCCGTTCGCCATCATGGAGCCCGCCCGAGTGGCCGGGTCCACCGTGGGCATGGCCACCCTCCACAACCAGGACGTGGTCAAGGCCAAGGACGTGCTGATCGGGGACATCGTGGTGCTGCGCAAAGCCGGGGACATCATCCCGGAGGTGGTGGGCCCGGTGCTGCCGATGCGCGAGAGGCTGCGGGCCGAGGGCGTGGAGCTGCGCGAGTTCGTCATGCCGTCCGAGTGCCCCTCCTGTGACACCCCGTTGGCCCCGGCCAAGGAGGGGGACGTGGACCTGCGCTGCCCCAACGCGCGCAGCTGCCCCGCCCAGCTGGCCGGGCGGGTGGAGCACCTGGCCGGCCGAGGCGCGTTCGACGTCGAGGCGCTCGGCGAGGAGGCCGCCCGCTGGCTGGTGAACGGCCCCGGTCCGGATCCGGCGGAGAACGAGGGGCGCGTGGTGCCCGAGGGTGCCGGGCCGATCACGGCCGAGGCCCAGCTGTTCGACCTGGCCTCCGGCACGCCCGAGGAGATCACGGGCCCACGCGGGGAGGACGGGCTGACGGACGCCCAGCGCGCACTCGGCGAGGTCCGTGTGTGGCGCGAGGGCCGGACCAAGGTGGGCGGGCGGATGGTCCCGTCCGGCGCCTGGACCCTCAAGCCCTACTTCTTCACCGCGGGCACCGCGAAGCGGCCCTCGGCGCCCACGGCGAACACGCAGCGCCTGTTCGACGAGCTGGAGAAGGCGAAGTCCCAGCCGCTGTGGCGGGTGCTCGTGGCGCTGTCCATCCGGCATGTCGGCCCGACGGCGGCCCGCTCCCTGGCCACCGCGTTCGGCTCCATGACGGCCCTGCGGGCGGCGGCCGAGGGCGGCGAACGGGAGCGGCTCGCGGAGATCGACGGCGTGGGGCCGACCATCGCCGACGCGCTCATCGAGTGGTTCGCCCAGGACTGGCACCGCGAGATCGTGGACCGCTGGGCCGCGGCCGGGGTGCGCATGGAGGACGAGCGGGACGAGTCCGTCCCGCGCACCCTCGAGGGCGTCACGGTGGTGGTCACCGGCTCGCTCGAGGGCTTCTCCCGCGACTCCGCGAAGGAGGCCATCCTGGTGCGCGGGGGCAAGGCGTCCGGCTCCGTGTCCCGGAAGACCCACTTCCTGGTGGCGGGGGAGTCCGCCGGCTCCAAGCTGGACAAGGCCGAGCAGCTCGGGGTGCCCGTGCTGGACGAGGCCGGGTTCGTGCGGCTGCTGGCCGAGGGACCCGCGGCGTTCGGCGGGGAGGACGAGGACGCCGAGGCGGAGGACGGCCCGGACGCCCCCGAGGACGCCGCGTCGGCCGCGGAGGAGCAGGCGTGAGCGCCGCCGGGACGACGCCGGCCGGGCTGCTGGTGGTGGCCAAGGCCGCCGCGCGCGCCGGCGCGGACGTGCTCGGCGAGCGCTGGGCCGACCACCACCCGGCGGTGCCGCTGACGCCGGGCCAGCTCGGCGCGGACACGAAGTCCTCCGGGTCGGACTGGGTCACCGACTACGACCGCCGCGCCGAGGACGCCGTGCGCCGCGTGCTCACGGCCTACCGGCCGCAGGACGAGATCACGGGCGAGGAGCACGGGGCCACCGTCCCGGCCGAGCCCTCCGGGTTCCGGTGGTCCATCGACCCGCTGGACGGCACCACCAACTTCATCCGCGGCCTGCCGCAGTTCTGCACCTCGGTGGCCGTGTGGGGACCGGACGCCCGCGGCGAGGGGCGTTGGCTGGCGGGCGCCGTCGTCGCGCCGGGGCTGGGGCGGACCTGGTACGCGTCTGCCGACGGCGGGGCGTTCAGCACCGTGGACGCCTCCACCGCCGGCGTCCACGCCCCGGACCGGGCGGAGCCGGTGCGGCTGACGGGCCCCGTGCCGGGCCGCTCGGGACGCCTGCTGGCCACCGGCTTCGGCTACCAGCCGGAGCGGCGTCGGCTGCAGCTGGCGGCCCTCGAGGAGCTGCTGCCGGGCTTCGGGGACGTGCGGCGGATCGGCTCGGCCGCCCTGGACCTGTGCATGGTCGCGGACGGCACCCTGGACGCGTACGCCGAGTTCGGCACGCAGGAGTACGACTGGGCCGCCGGCGCGCTGGTGGCGGAGGAGGCCGGCGTGCCCGTCACCCGCCCCGCCTCCGGCGACGGCGCCGCCCACCCGGACTGGATGGTGGCCGGGGACGTGGACGCGTCCGCCCTGGCCCGCGCGAGGCAGGCGATCGCATGAGGCGCCTGCTCGGCCACCCGTGGGCCTACCCGGCGGTCTTCATCGGCGCGGGGATCGCGTTCGCGGCCTGGGGCACGGCACGGCAGAACGTCGCCGTGATCGTGTCCGCGGTGCTGATGGTCCTGCTGATGCTCCCGTACCTGCGCGCCACCCGCGTGCGCTTGCGGCCCTTCGCGCAGGCGCAGGGCACGCTGGACGCGGGCGGCGTGGTGGTGTTCTGGCGGCCGGGCTGCCAGTACTGCATGACGCTGCTCAAGGTCCTCACCGCCGAGGAGCGGGACCGCGTGCATTGGGTGAACATCTGGCAGGAGCCGGAGGCGGCGGCCGCCCTCGAGGGGCTGCACGAGGCGCGCGACGGCCACCCCCACCAGGCCGTGCCCACCGCCTGGCTGCGCCGGCGCGACTACGTCGTGGCCACGGACGCGACCCGCGCCCGCCTGAAGGACACGCTGCGCCAGCACGCCGGAGGCGACGCATGAGCCCCCTCGTCCGCCCGCTGCGCCCCGAGGACCACGAGGCGGTCGCCGAGCTCACCCTGGCGTCCTATGTCGACGGCGGCCACATCGCCCCCGATGACGCCTACGTGAAGACCCTCAGGGACGTGGCCGACCGGGCCGGCCGCGCGGAGGTGCTCGTGGCCGAGGTCGACGGCGAGGTGGCCGGGTCCGTGGTGCTCACCCCGCCCGGCTCGCCCCTGGCCGAGACCTCCGGCGACGGGGAGTACGAGTTCCGCATGCTCGCCGTGCACCCGCGGTTCCACCGCCGCGGGGTGGGCGGCGCCCTGCTGGCCGAGATCGTGGCGCGGGTCCGCGCCGAGGAGGGCGTGGACGCCGTCGTGCTGACCACCATGCCCTCCATGACCGACGCCCACCGGATGTACGAGCGCGCCGGCTTCGTGCGCGTCCCGGAGAGGGACTGGCTCCTCGCGGACGTGGTGCCGGACCTCGACCCGGCCGACGAGACCGGCCCGTTCCTCGTCTACCGGCTCGCGCTGGACTGACCCCGGGCGGGACATCGGCACCGGGACCCCATTCGGGGCGGGAAATCCCTGTCATGCGGGCCCGGAGCGCCGCGGTGGGGTGGATCTCCCGCCTCGAAGCGGTGACGGCGGCCGTCCAGGCCCCGGCACTAGACTCGACCCCGATGTGGCCGCCGCCGCGCCGGCGTCGTCCACCCCGCCCCGACCCGTCACACGAGGAGATCCATGCCTGAGATCACCCGGGATCAGGTGGAGCATCTGGCTCGCCTGGCCCACATCCGGATGACCGACGAGGAGCTGGACACGATGTCCGGCGACCTGGAGAAGATCCTGGAGCACGTCTCCGCGGTCCAGGCCGCCGCGGGCGACGACGTGACGCCGACGTCCCACCCCATCGCGTTGGAGAACGTGTTCCGCGAGGACGTGCCGGCCGGCATGCTCACGCAGGAGGAGGCCCTCGACCAGGCGCCGGACTCCGAGGACGGCCAGTTCAAGGTCCCCGCCATCCTGGACGGAGAGTGAGCACCCCCATGACCGAGACGTTCGACGTGAACGCGACCCTCGGCGCCGACGAGCTCGTCCGGCTCACCGCGCTGCAGATGGCCGAGCGCCTGCGCGCCGGCACCACCACCTCCGTGGAGCTCGTCCAGGCCCACCTGGACCGCATCGCGGCCCACGACGGCGACGTGCGCGCCGACGCCGACGGCGACCGCGGCGTGCGCGCCTACCTCCACGTGAACACGGACGAGGCCCTCGCCGTCGCCGCCGAGGTGGACGCGATCCGCGCCGCCGGCGGCCCCGAGGCCGACGCCCTGCACCCGCTGGCCGGTGTGCCCGTGGCCGTGAAGGACAACATCGTCACGCGCGGCCAGCCGACCACGGCCGCCTCCCGCATGCTCGAGGGCTGGCTCAGCCCGTACGACGCCACGGTGGTGGCCCGCCTCCGCGAGGCCCGCCTGCCGATCCTGGGCAAGACCAACCTCGACGAGTTCGCGATGGGCGGCTCCACCGAGCACTCCGCGTTCGGCATCACCCGCAACCCGTGGGACGGGGACCGCGTGCCCGGCGGCTCGGGCGGCGGGTCGGCGGCCGCCGTGGCCGCCTTCCTGGCCCCCTTCGCCCTCGGCTCGGACACCGGCGGCTCCGTGCGTGAGCCCGCCGCGTTCACCGGCACGGTCGGCGTGAAGCCCACCTACGGCGCGGTCTCCCGCTACGGCCTGATCGCCATGGCCTCCTCGCTGGACCAGATCGGCCCCGCCGCCCGCACCGTGGCCGACGCCGCGGCGCTGCAGCAGGTCATCGGCGGCCACGACCCGCTGGACTCCACGTCCCTGGCCGACGCGCCGGCGGACCTGACCGCCGCGGCCCGCGGCCGCGACCTGGCGGGGCTGCGCGTCGGCGTCGTGACGGACCTGCCGGCGGAGGCGTTCCACCCGGGCATCCGGGCCGGCTTCGACGAGCACGTCGCGGCCCTGCGGGAGGCCGGCGCGGAGATCGTGGAGGTCTCCTGCCCGAGCTTCGACGCCGCCCTCGGCGCGTACTACCTGATCATGCCCTCGGAGGCCTCCTCCAACCTGGCCCGCTTCGACGGGGTCCGCTACGGCCACCGCGTGGTGCCCGACGGCGGCGGCACGATCGAGCAGGTCATGGGCGCCACCCGCGCCGCCGGCTTCGGCGCCGAGGTCAAGCGCCGCATCATCCTGGGCACCTACGCGCTGTCCGCCGGCTACTACGACGCCTACTACGGCTCCGCGCAGAAGGTCCGCACGCTCGTGCAGGAGGACTTCGCCCGCGCCTTCGAGCAGGTGGACGTCATCCTCACGCCCACCGCGCCGACCCCGGCGTTCGAGCTGGGCGCCAAGACGGACGACCCGATGACCATGTACGTCAACGACCTGGCCACCATCCCGGCCAACCTCGCCGGCATCCCGGGCATGTCCGTGCCGGGCGGCGTCGTCGACGGGCTGCCCTACGGCCTGCAGCTGATGGCGCCGGCGCGCGAGGACGCCCGCCTGTACGAGGCCGGCGCCGCGCTCGAACGCCTCGTGGCCCAGCGCCGGGGCGGGCCGGTGTGGGCCGGGGCCCCCGAGCTGGAGAAGGGCGCGCAGCGCGCCACCACCGCGACCACGGCAGGAGGCCGGGCATGAGCCACGCAGAGCAGACCATGGACTTCGCGGAGGCGATGGAGCGCTTCGACCCCGTGTTGGGCTTCGAGGTGCACGTGGAGCTGAACACGGCCACGAAGATCTTCTCCTCGGCGCCCAACGCGTTCGGCGACGAGCCGAACACCAACGTGACCCCGCTCGACCTCGGCCTGCCCGGCACCCTGCCGGTGCTCAACCGCGAGGCCGTGGAGTACGCGATCCACCTGGGCGTGGCCCTGGACGCGCAGGTCGCCGAGACCTGCCGGTTCGCGCGGAAGAACTACTTCTACCCGGACACGCCGAAGAACTTCCAGACCTCCCAGTACGACGAGCCGATCGTCTTCGACGGCCACCTGGACGTCGAGCTGGAGGACGGCGAGGTCTTCCGCGTGGAGATCGAGCGCGCGCACCTCGAGGACGATGCCGGCAAGCTCACCCACGTGGGCGGCTCGGGCCGCATCCAGGGCGCCTCGGCGTCGCTGGTGGACTACAACCGCGCCGGCGTGCCGCTCATCGAGATCGTCACCAAGCCGATCGTCGGCGCCGGCGCGCGGGCCCCCGAGCTGGCCCGCGCCTACGTCACCGCGATCCGGGACATCGTCAAGGCCATCGGCATCTCGGACGCCCGCATGGAGCACGGCAACGTGCGCTGCGACGCGAACGTGTCCCTCATGGAGAAGGGCGCGGACCGCTTCGGCACGCGCACCGAGACGAAGAACGTGGGCTCCACGCGCGCCGTGCAGCAGGCCGTCACCCATGAGATCCAGCGTCAGGCCGCCGTGCTCGCCGCGGGCGGGACCGTGACGCAGGAGACCCGCCACTGGCACGAGGACACCCGGACCACCACGTCCGGCCGCCCGAAGTCCGACGCCGACGACTACCGCTACTTCCCCGAGCCGGACCTCGTGCCCGTGCACGTGGACGCCGCGTGGATCGAGCGCGTCCGCGCCGAGCTGCCCGAGCTGCCGGCCGTGCGGAACAGGCGGCTCAAGGGCGAGTGGGGCTTCTCCGACGCCGAGTTCCGCGACGTGGTCAACGCCGGCGTGGCGGACCAGATCGCCGAGACCGTGGAGGCCGGCGCCTCCGCGGCCGCCGCCCGCAAGTGGTGGATGGGCGAGATCGCCCGCCTGGCCAACGTCGCGGAGAAGGAGGTCGCCGAGCTCGGCGTGACCCCCGCCCACGTCGTGGAGGTCGAGGAGCTGATCGCGGCCAAGACGATCAACGACAAGATCGCCAAGCAGGTCCTCGGCTTCGTGGCCGAGGGCGAGGGTTCGCCGAAGGAGATCGTCGAGGCCCGCTCGCTGGCGGTGGTCTCCGACGACGGCGCCCTCACCGCTGCCGTCGACGCCGCCATCGCGGACAACCCGGACGTGGTGGCGAAGATCCAGGGCGGCAAGATGGCCGCCGTCGGCGCCCTGATCGGCCCGGTCATGAAGGCCACCCGCGGGCAGGCCGACGCCGGCCGGGTGCGGGAGATCGTGCTGGAGCGGCTCGGGGTGGGCTGAGCCGCCCCCTTCCTCGTCGAGGGGCCACGAATGGTGGGAATCCAGCCCGGATGCGAAAGGTACGTGGCCCCTCGTCGTCGGTTGTGGGTCACAGCGCCGCGCTCGCCCGCTCGATCCTCGGCAGCACCTTGCGCAGCAGCCGACCCCAGCGCGGCACGCGCCCGGTGATCTCCTGCCGGGCCGCGGCGTCGTCGAGGGAGTCCAGGGCGGCGGCGCCCAGCCAGACCCGGGCTCGCCGGGCCTCCGCGGGCGTGCGGGCGATGGCCTCGATCCGTCCCTCGCCGTGCCAGATCCCCAGGTAGGCCACGTTGCGTGCGGCGTCGCCGGCGTGGGCGAGGTCCCAGTCCAGGATCCCGGAGAGCTCCCACCGCACGTCCGCCCCGTCCGGGGCGGGCACCCAGTGCATGTTGTGCCCGGCCAGGTCGCCGTGCACCAGCGCGGGCCCGTCCGGGGGCGCGGCGGCCCACGCGGTCACGGCCGCCGCGATCCTCTCGACGACGCCGGCCCAGTCCGCCGGGAGCGCTCCGGCATGTTCGGCCGGCAGGGACTCACGCAGCCGCCCGAGACGCTCCACCCGCTCGGCGGTCCACGGACCCCGGAACGCGAACGCCGGGCCCAGGCCCGCGGAGACGCCCGGTGCGGTCACGTCCACCGCGTCGAGGGCGTCCACGATCCCGCGGAGGACGGTCGGGTCGCCCTCGTGGGGCGGGTGCGGCTGCCCCGGCACGAACGCCTGGACGACGGCCGCGGCGAGGGGGCGGCCGGCGTCGTCGTCCTGGCGGACCACCGCGGAGAGCGGGCGCGGCACCGCGAAGGGCAGGCCCGCGTCCGCGAGCGCCTCGAGCAGGGCCATGCGGCGGGGCAGGTGCGCGGCCGGGGAGTCCTCCAGCGTCCACGCCGCGCCCACAGGCGCCCCGGCCTCGCTCGGCCGGGTCATGCGCAGCACTCCCACGCCGTCCAGCACGAGCACCCGGTGGAACTGCCCGGACTCCACCACGTGGCCGGCGGACCAGTCGGCGGTGCGGAGTCGGGCGGCGACGTCGTCGGTCACCTCCGGCAGCAGGCGCCGCAGGGCCTCGGTCACCAGCTCGAGCTCGGATGCCGCGGGGGAGGAGGTCATGGGCCCCACGCTAGCGCCCGGCCACCCCTCCACTTTCGGTCGCGGAATCGGTGCTTCCAGGCCCCTGGCGGAGGCCTGAGGGGACGATTTCGCGCTCGAAAGCGAGGGGGAGGGGGAGGAGAGGAGGGGAGGGGATACTGTCGGGCATGACCGGCTCCGCCCCCTCCATCCCCGCTGCCCGCCCGGCTCCCCGGGCCCTCCCCGCCCCGAGCGCGCGCGTGGTCCGGTGGGAGATCGCGATCGTGCTGGGCCTGTCCCTGGGCCGCAGCGCCGTGTACGCGATCGTCCAGCTGATCGACAAGGCCACCCGCGCCCCGCTCGGCGAGCAGACCACCGTGCTGAACCCGACGCTCAGCCCGCGCCCCGGCTTCGACCTCACCTACCAGCTCCTGGACATCGGCTTCGCACTGATGCCCGTGCTGCTCGTGCTGCACCTGACGTGGCTGCGGGGGCGGAACCCGTTCCGGGCGTTCGGCCTGGACCTGCGCCACCCCGTCCGCGACCTCGTCTGGGGCCTCGCCCTGTTCCTCGGGATCGGCCTCGGCACCCTCGGTGTGTACGCCGCAGGCCGGGCCGCCGGGATCACGACGGCGATCGTCGCCAACGCCCTCGACGAGACCTGGTACCACGTCCCCGTGCTGCTGCTCTCGGCCGCGCGGCACGCGCTCGTGGAGGAGGTGATCGTGGGGGCGTGGCTCGTCGACCGGCTCGGGTGGCTCCAGCAGCTGCGTGCCGCCGGACGGCACCGGGATCCGGCCCCCGCCCTCGCCTCACCCCGGGTGAGCGACGCCGGCCTGCACCTGCCCGTGCGGGCGGGGACCGTCGTCGTCGCCCTCGCGGTGCTGCGCGGGGCGTACCACCTGTACCAGGGCGTGGGCCCGGGGATCGGCAACGCGCTCATGGGGGTGGTGTTCACGCTCGTGCTGCTGCGCACGCGCCGGGTCATGCCGCTGGTCCTGGCCCACTTCCTGCTGGACGCCGCCGGGTTCGTGGCGTACCCCATGCTGCATGAGGCGGGACTCTTCGGCGGGTGAGGGCGTCCCCGCGGCACTCTCGGGGCGGAACCTGGTGCTGTCACTCCGGGAAAGAGCCAGGTTTCGCCCCGGAACCGCCCACACCGCTGAGGGGCGGGCGGACGGGAGGGGTCAGAGCGTGACGGTGCCCGCGGGAGTCGTGAAGGTCACCGAGACGATGCCCGGGGTGCCCGAGGGGGCGAGGTGCTGGACGTCGACGTCTGCGACCCCGTCCGTCTCACCCTCCTGCTCACCGCCGAGCCACTCGATGAGGCGGTCCCGGGAGCCGGCGATGGCGACCTTCTCGATCGCGGCCTGCGCCGGTGCGGCCTGCGAGGGGTGCATGTCCTCCTGGCCGTCCGCCCAGCGCATGATGAACGGCAGCTGCGGGTCGGCCAGGGTGCCCTTCACCCCGATCTGGCGCCAGGAGAGCTCGCGCCCGTCCGGGAAGCGACGGATGCCGGGGACGGCCTCACGCCCCAGGCGGCGCTCGAAGCGGCCGATGTCCGATGTGGACACGGCCCAGCTCATCCAGCCGCCGCCCTGCTCGGAGCGGGCGCGCACGAGCTGTCCGAACGGGGCGGACAGGGAGGCCGGGTGGTCCAGGGCCTCGACGACCTCGAGGTACTGGCGGTTGGCCATGGGGAACAGGACGTTATGCGTCCCGAAGCGCGGGTGCACCCCGCCCTTGATCCGCTCGACGCCGAGGGCGGCGGAGATCCGCTCCACCGTCGCGTCGAGGCCCTCGGGTCCGGCGGCGAAGGAGACGTGGTCCATGCGGCAGGTGTTCACAGCGCTGATCCTCTCGGTTCCCCGGCTCTCCGAGGTCCTGGCCTGGTGCGAGCAGGGGGTGCGGGCCGGGTCTTGACGGCGGCGCTCCCCCCGTGGCCGAAGCGTATCCGCGTGTGACGTACGTGACGAAATCGGGTCACCGAGCGTCGCGATCCGACCTCTCACCGCCCCGGGACGGCTACGATGGCGGCACGGTCACGAGAGTCAGCGCAAGGCCCCGGCGAGCTGACCGGCAACCCTCCTTCCGCGGTGGGGTGCCCCGGGTGACGACCAGGCTGGCCCCCGCCCGGGGTGCCGGCAAGCGCGGGCCGCCCCACGGCGTCCCCTCCCTCAGCGCACGCCCGCCCGGCGGCGCCGCAGGGGTGGACGTCCGCGGCCCCTGACACGTTCAGGAGGACCAGCCATGACCACCGACGCCGCCTCTCACTGGGGCTTCTCCACCGCCCAGGTCCACGCGGGCACCGGCGAGCCCCACGCCTTCGGCGCCACGGCCCTGCCGCTCTACCAGACCACCTCGTACGACTTCCCGTCCGCGGAGGTCGCGGCCGACCGGTTCGCGCTCAAGGACCTCGGCCCCATCTACACCCGCATCGGCAACCCCACCCAGGAGGCCGTGGAGGCCAAGATCGCCGCGCTCGAGGGCGGCGTGGGCGCGCTGCTGCTGGCCTCAGGCCAGGCCGCCACCACGTTCTCGATCCTCAACCTGGCCGGCGCCGGGGACCACGTCGTCGCCTCCGCCTCGCTGTACGGCGGCACGCAGAACCTGTTCAAGCACACCCTGGCCAAGGTGGGCGTGGAGACCACGTTCGTGCAGGACCCGGACGACCCCGAGCAGTGGCGCGCCGCCGTGCGCCCGAACACCAAGGCCTTCTTCGGGGAGACCGTGGGCAACCCCCGCGGGGACGTCTTGGACATCGCCGCCGTCGCCGAGGCCGCCCACGACGCCGGCGTGCCGCTGATCGTGGACAGCACCCTGACCACCCCGTACCTCGTGCGGCCCATCGAGCACGGCGCGGACGTCGTCGTGCACTCGGCCACGAAGTACCTCGGCGGGCATGCCGCCGCGATGGCAGGCGTGATCGTGGACGCCGGCCGGTTCGACTACGCCCAGGATCCCGAGCGGTTCCCCGGCTTCAACGAGCCGGACGAGTCCTACCACGGCGTGGTGTACGCCCGGGACCTGGGCGTGGGCAGCCCGCTGGGGGCGAACCTGGCGTTCGTGCTCAAGGCGCGGGTGCAGCTGCTGCGCGACTACGGCTCGGCCATCTCCCCGTTCAACGCGTTCCTGGTGAACCTGGGGCTCGAGACCCTGTCCCTGCGCATGGAGCGCCAGGTGGGGACGGCGCTCGCGGTGGCACGCCACCTCGAGGGGCACCCGCAGGTGGAGTCCGTCTCCCACCCCGGCCTGGAGTCCAGCCCCTGGCACGAGCGCGCGCAGCGGTACCTGCCACGCGGGGCGTGCGCGTTCGTCTCCTTCGAGATCGCCGGCGGCGCGGCCGCGGGTGCCGCGTTCGTGGACGGGCTGGAGCTGCACCACCACGTGGCGAACATCGGCGACGTCCGCTCGCTCGTGGTGCACCCCGCCTCCACCACGCACTCCCAGCTCACCGAGGACGAGCAGCGCGCCGCCGGCGTCACCCCGGGACTGGTGCGGCTGTCCCTGGGCGTGGAGGACCTCGACGACGTCCTCGCCGACCTGGAGCGCGGCTTCCTCGCCGCCGGCCGCGCCGTCGACGCCCAGGGCCAGGGTGGAGGCCGGCGATGACCACGACGATGACGCGCCCGGCCCCGGCGCCGGCTCCGGCGCCCCGTGCCCCGCGCCTGCCGCACGGGACGCGGGGCACCGTCTCCGTGGGGGAGCTGCGCACCGAGACCGGCGGGCACCTGCCGGAGGTGCGGCTGGCCTACGAGACGTGGGGCGCCCTGGACGCGGACGGGACCAACGCCGTGCTCGTGCTGCACGCCCTCACCGGGGACGCGCATGTGGCCTCCCACCGCGAGGACCCCTCCCCGGGCTGGTGGGAGGAGCTCGTGGGCCCCGGCCGTGCCGTGGACACGGACCGGTGGTTCGTGGTGGCCCCGAACATGCTCGGCGGCTGCGACGGCTCGACTGGCCCGTCCTCGCCGGCCCCGGACGGGGCACCCTGGGGCAGCCGCTTCCCGTTCGTCACCCTGCGCGACGCCGTCGAGACGGAGCGGCGGCTCGCCGAGCACCTCGGCGTCACCGCGTGGCAGGCCGTGATCGGCGGCTCGATGGGCGGGGCCCGGGCGATCGAGTGGGCCGTGACCCACGCGGACATGGTCCGCGGGATGGCCGTGCTGGCGTCCACCGCGTGCTCCTCCGCCGAGCAGATCGCCTGGGCGCAGGCTCAGACCCAGGCCGTCCGCCTGGACCCGGACTGGGCCGGGGGCGACTACCACCCGGGGCCCGGCCCCGTGAGAGGGCTCGGCATCGCCCGGCGCATCGCGCACACGACCTACCGGTCCGCGGCGGAGCTGGAGGGCCGGTTCGGCCGCGCCGCCCAGGGCGCCGAGGACCCGTTCGGCACCGTCGCCGGGCCGCGGGCGGGCCGTTACCAGGTGGAGTCCTACCTGGACCACCAGGCCGCCAAGCTCGTGGACCGGTTCGACGCCGGCTCCTACGTCACCCTCACGGAGGCGCTCATGAGCCACGACGTCGGGCGCGGCCGGGGCGGGGTCGAGGCCGCGCTCGCGGGGTACCCGGGGCGGGCGTTCGTGGCCGCCGTCGACTCGGATCGGCTGTACTTCCCGGCCGAGTCGGAGCGGCTGGCGAGCCTGCTCCCCGGGGAGGTGCCGGTGCACACGATCGCCTCGCCGATCGGCCACGACGGGTTCCTCACCGAGTACGCGCAGGTGGCGGAGGAGCTGAAGGCCGCGCTCGAGCTGTGAGGCCCGGGGCCGGCGTGCGGACCTGCCGCGCCGGGGCCGAGGTCGTCCCGGGTCAGTCCCGGGCGTCCTCCGTGTGGTCGGAGCCGTGGGGCATGTCCGCCCCGAACAGCGGCGCGGGCAGCGGCCGCTTCGCCTCGATCCCGTCCCCTGAGGAGACGCCGCGCAGCCGGCGGCCCACCCACGGGGCGAGGTGCGTGCGCGCCCACCGCACGTCCGAGACGCGCGCCTGGCTCCACGTGCGCTCGACGGAGGGGCGGGGGACGAACGGGTCGAGATCGTGCTCGACGCCGAGCGTCTCCAGGACCATGGCCGCGATGGTGTGGTGCCCGGCGGGGGAGAAGTGCAGGCGGTCCTCGGCCCACATCTCCGGGCGGGAGAGCTCCTTGAGGGACCACATGTCCGGCACGAGCGCCCCATGGCGGGCGGCCACGGTGCGGATGTTCTCGTTGAAGATCGCCACGCGTCCGCGGATCCGCCCCAGCACGGGGGTGTCCCGGATGTCCGTGACGTTGAACAGCAGGATCGTGGCGCCGCTCTCGGCCAGGCGGGCGACGGCGTCGTCGAGGCGCAGGGCGACGTCGTCCGGGTCGGCGCGGCGGAGGATGTCGTTGCCGCCGGCGCAGATGCTGATCAGGTCCGGTTCGAGCGCCACGGCGGGATCCACCTGGCCGGCGGCGATCTCGTCGATCAGGCGGCCGCGCACCGCGAGGTTGGCGTAGGAGAAGGGCTCGCCGGCCGGAGTGAGCCGGGAGAGCTCCTCCGCCACGCGGTCGGCCCAGCCGCGGTGGTAGTCGGGGTTCTCCGGGGTGGGGTCGGGATCGCCGATCCCCTCCGTGAAGGAGTCGCCGAGGGCCACGAAGCGGCGCCAGGGCTGTCCGAGGGCGGTGGCGGAGAAGTTGTCGATACCGGTTGTCTCACTCACATTGATCCATTGTGCCCGTCCTGTGCCCCCGGGGCCAGGGGAGACGACCAGTAGGGTGTCGCCGTGACCGAGACCTCCTCCGCCCCCGCCCCGTCCACCGTCCGCTGGTCCCGCCCGGAGGGCGAATGGACCGACGACCTGCTGATCCTGCTGCACGGCTACGGCGCCGACGAGCACGACCTCGTCGGTGTCGCCGCGCACCTGCCGGAGCACCTCACCGCGGTGTCCGTGCGCGCCCCGCTGGCGCTGTCCACCGGCGGGGCCGCCTGGTTCCCGCTCTCCCAGGACCCCGTCACCGGGGAGATCGGCGCCGACGCCGGCGCAGTCCGGTCCGCGGTCGAGGCACTGGACGCGTGGGTCCGTGAGGTTCGTCCGGGGTTCCGCACCGTGTCCCTGCTCGGCTTCTCGCAGGGCATGGCCATGGCCACGTCTCTGCTGCGGCTCGACCCCGAGGCCTACGTGTGCACCGTCGCCCTGTCCGGATTCGTGGTGGACCCGCGGCACGCGGAGGCGGGCCTGGAGGGGCTGTTCCCGGCGGACGAGACCGTCGCCGCGGCGAAGCCGAAGGTCTTCTGGGGCCGCGGTCAGGCCGACCCGATCATCTCCGAGCACCGTGTCGAGGAGTCCCACGCGTGGCTGACCGCGAACACCGACCTGACCAAGGTGGTCTACGCGGGCCTGGGCCACGCGATCAGCCCCCAGGAGCTGGGCCACGTGAAGGAGTACCTCGCGCACCACGTGCGCTGAGCCCGAGCCGGGCGCTCAGCCCTGGTCGGCCTCGATCACGATCTCCTCGCCGTTGAACCCGACGACGTCCCCGCCGCGCAGCTGCCGGCCGCGGCGGGTCTCCACCTCGCCGTTGACCGTGACCATCCCGTCCTGGACGACGTCCCGGGCCATGGCGCCGTCCTCCACGAGGGAGGCGAGCTTGAGGGCCTGGCCCAGGCGGATGGACGCGTCGCGGATCGGCAGCGGCTGGGCATCGGGGGAGGGGGCGTCAGCAGAGGTCATGGGCTCCATTGTCCCCGGTAGGCTGGGCGCGTCGACCCGCCCGACACCGGCCCGTGCCCCGCACGCGGACCGGGCGGCGTCGTCGTCGTGATCCCCACCCGCCCCCCGATGTGTACGGAAGTGATGCCCCCATGGCTGCCAAGTCCCCCCTGGACAACGTGATCAACCTGGCCAAGCGCCGCGGATTCGTCTTCCAGGCCGGTGAGATCTACGGCGGCTCGCGCTCCGCGTGGGACTACGGGCCCCTCGGTGTGGAGCTGAAGGAGAACATCAAGGCCGAGTGGTGGCGGACCTTCGTCCGCTCCCGCGAGGACATGGTGGGCCTGGACTCCTCGATCATCCTGCCCCGGGACGTGTGGCAGGCCTCCGGCCACGTGGACACCTTCACCGACCCGCTGGTCGAGTGCACCGCGTGCCACAAGCGCCACCGCCAGGACCACCTCGAGGAGGCGTTCGAGGCCAGGAAGGGCCGCGCCCCCGAGTCCATGGCCGAGGTCGTGTGCCCGGACTGCGGCACGCGCGGCGAGTTCACCGAGCCGCAGATGTTCTCCGGCCTGATGAAGACCTTCCTGGGCCCCGTGGACAACGAGGAGGGCCTGCACTACATGCGCCCGGAGACGGCGCAGGGCATCTTCGTGAACTTCCTCAACGTGCTGAGCGCATCCCGGAAGAAGCCGCCGTTCGGCATCGGCCAGATCGGCAAGGCGTTCCGCAACGAGATCACCCCCGGCAACTTCATCTTCCGCACGCGCGAGTTCGAGCAGATGGAGATCGAGTACTTCGTGCCGCCGGCCGAGGCCGGGCAGCACTTCGACCGCTGGGTGGAGGACTGCTGGAACTGGTTCGTCGACCTGGGCATCGACCCGGCGAACCTGCGCCGCTTCGACGTGCCCGCCGAGGGGCGCGCGCACTACTCGGACGGCACCATCGACCTGGAGTACCGGTTCGGGTTCGGCGGCGGCGAGGGCTGGGGCGAGCTCATGGGCGTGGCCAACCGCACCGACTTCGACCTCACCAGCCACACGACCGCCTCCGGCACGAAGCTGCAGTATTTCGACCAGGCCAACGACGTGCACTACACCCCGTACGTGATCGAGCCGTCCTTCGGCCTGACCCGCTCGATGATGGCGTTCCTCGTGGACGCGTACGCCGAGGACGAGGCACCCAACGCCAAGGGCGGCGTGGACGTGCGCACCGTGCTCACGCTGGACCCGCGCCTGGCCCCGGTCAAGGCCGCCGTGCTGCCGCTGTCCAAGAAGCCCGAGCTGCAGGAGCCCACCCAGGCGCTGGCCGCCGAGCTGCGCGGGCTGTGGAACGTCGAGACGGACGACTCCGGCGCCATCGGCCGCCGCTACCGCCGTCAGGACGAGATCGGCACCCCGTTCTGTATCACCGTGGACTTCGACACCCTCGAGGACCAGGCCGTCACCGTCCGCGAGCGGGACACCATGGCCCAGGAGCGCGTGGCCCTGTCCCAGGTGAAGTCCTACCTGCTCGAGCGCCTGGTCAAGTGAGCGGGGAGCAGCACGTGAGCGACGCCGGTCGGGCCGCGGACCAGGCCGCCGCCCTCCCCGCGGGCGTGACCCTGCGCCCGTGGGCCGACGGCGACGACCTGGCCCTGCTCGAGGTGTGGGGCGACCCGGCCGACGTCCAGCAGCACCAGGACCGCGCGATGCTCGCCCCGGTCGCGGACACGCCGTGGCGACGTACGCTCGTGGCCGAGGACGACGGCGTGCCGGTCGGCGCCGGCACCGTCTTCGCGCAGTCCCTGCACCCGCGCCGGCTGTGGCTCTACCTCGAGGTGGCCCCCACGGCCCGCCGCCGCGGCATCGGCTCGGCCCTGCTGGCCGCGCTGCGCTCGGCGGCGGAGCAGGCCCGCGCCGCCGGCGAGGTGACGACGACGGCGCTCAAGACGCGCTTCGCCGTCGCCTCCCGCGTGCCCGTGGTGACGGGCCGCGAAGCGGACGGCGCGGCGGAGGCCGGCGAGCGCGATCCCGAGGTGACCGCTCAGGCCCCCGGCGAGGAGGCCGGGGGCGAGCACGCCGCGCAGGTGGCCGGCACCGAGGCGTTCCTGGTGGCCGCCGGCTTCACCGCCGTGCAGCGGTCTCGTCGCGTGGCGGTGGCGCCGGGCTCGATCGCGCTGCCGCCGCTGCGGGACGAGGATCACCCCGACGGTGCCGTGCTGGAGGAGATCTCCACCGGCTCGGTGGAGCTGACCCGCGCGGTGGCCGCGTTCTACGACGCGGTCCACGGCTGGGACCCCTCGGAGATGTCCGTGGGAGCCGCCCAGCAGCTGATCCTGGGCCCCGAGACGGGGGCGGCGGGCGCCGTCGTGCTCCGGGACGCGCCTCGCAGTGAGGGCGGCGCGATCCGCGCCTTCGCCGTGTCCTACACGGCCGAGCGCCAGGACGCGCCCGCGGACGTGTTCCTCGGCTGGGACCCGGGGCTGCCGCTCGAGGAGGCGCAGGTGGCGGCCGGGCAGCTGCTGGCCATGCTGGTGGCGCAGCATCCCGTGCAGGTCGAGGTGGACGAGGCCATGGAGGCCCTCGAGCCGATCCTCGACGGGCTGATCGGGGCCAAGGCCGCGCTCACCCTCGTGGACACGCGCATCTGGGCGACGGACCCGGCATGAGCGGCGCGCAGCGGACCGGGGAGGACCCCGGCCGGGTCCGGGCGCTGCGCACCACCGTGCTGACGGTGGCGCTGCTGAACCTGGCGTACATGGTGGTGGAGATCGCGGTGGCGCTGTCCATCCGGTCCGTGGCCCTCGTGGCCGACTCGGTGGACTTCTTCGAGGACTTCGCCGTCAACCTGCTGATCTTCGTGGCCCTGGGCTGGTCCCTGGCCCGGCGGGCGAGGGTCGGCAAGGTCATAGCCGGGATCATCGTGCTCCCGGCGATCGCCGCGCTTGTCATGGCCGTGGTGAAGATCGGCGACCCCGAGCCGCCCGCGGCCGGCGCGCTGCTGTGGACCGCCGTCGGCGCGATCCTCGTGAACCTCGTGTGCGTGGGGCTGCTGGCCCGCTACCGGAGTGACGGCGGCTCCCTCACCACGGCCGCGTTCCTCGCCGCGCGCAACGACCTGATCGCCGGCGTCGTGCTGATCGCCCTGGCCGGGGCCACCGCGCTGACGGCCTCGGGCTGGGCGGACATCATCGTGGGCCTGCTGCTCGTGGTGCTTAACGGCTCCGCCGCCCAGGAGGTCTGGGAGGCCGCCACGGAGGAGGAGCTCGCGGCGAAGGCGCTGGCCGGCGAGTTCGACGACGACTGACACCCCTTCGCACTCTCGGGGCGGAACACGTCGCCGTCACGGTGAGGAGGCGACGGGTTCCGCCCCCAAAGCGCCGCGCGCCGTGCTGGCCGTGCTCAGCGTGCGGCGGGCGTCGGCGCGCCGGTCCGGGGGCGTGCCGGCCGCTCGATGAGCAGAGAACAGACCAGCCCCAGTGCGGCGAGCGCGGGGAAGGCGGCCAGCGCCGCGGTCAGCGGCAGGCCGACGGCCAGCAGGCCCACGAGCGGGCTCAGCCCGATCGAGGCCAGCCGCATGAGCCAGCTCACCACCGCCAGGCCGGTCTGACGGGGCAGTCCCGGGATCTCGTCGCCGAGCGCGTACGCGGTGGGCACCACCACGGCGCAGCCGACGCCCGCCAGCGCGAGCCCCGCGGAGACCAGCGGCGTGGCCGGGGCCCCCAGCGCCAGCACCAGGCCCACCACCACGACGGCGAGGCTCGCCGTCAGCGTCCGCCGCCGGCCCAGCGCATGGAGGACGGCGTCGCCTCCCACGCGGCCGGCGAACTGCGCGAGCAGCAGGGTGGCGGCTCCGAGCCCGGCAAGCGCCGCGTCCAGCCCGCGCTCCGACTGCAGGTACAGGGACGTCCAGGAGTTGCCGAACTCCTCCACCGCGAACCCGCCCATCGCGATCACGGACACGAGCAGCAGCGGCGCCCCCGCGGCGCGCAGGCCGGTGGTGGGGAAGGCCGAGGCGTCCGCGGCGGGGGTGCCCGAGGGGGAGGCGGAATCGGAGGTCGGGTGCGGGCCGACGTCGTCGGGGACGAACCGGCCGACGACGAGCGCGAGGATCACCGCGCACGCCAGCCCGTTGAGGCCCAGGTGGACGGCCACGGGCAGGCCGAGGGCGATGCTCAGCGCGCCGAGGCCCGCGCCGGCCGCGGCGCCGAGGCTCCACCCGGCGTGCATCGAGGTGAGGACGGGGCGGCCCAGCAGCGACTGCACGCGCAGGCCCTGGGCGTTCTGGGCGGTGTCCACGGCGGCGTCCGCGGCGCCGGCCACGAACAGGCCTGCGGCGAACAGCCAGACGGCGCCGGGCCAGGCGCTGCCGGTCACCCCCATGTCGCCGTCGGCACGGGCGGCTGCCGCGACGTCGATCACCAACCCCGCGATCAGGGCGAGGGCGGCCACGAGCAGGCTGCCCAGCAGGACCACCCGGCGGCTGCCGCACCGGCGGAGCAGCGGCGCCGGCGTGGACCCGGCGGCCGCGGCGCCGAGGGCCAGGGTGATGACCAGCAGCCCGAACGCACCGGAGTCCAGGCCGAACGCGGCCTTCGCCCCCGGATAGTGCGGGATCAGCGCGCCGAGCAGGGCGCCGTTGGTGAAGAACGCGGCGGTCGCGGCCCAGCGGGCGCGGTCGACGCCGGCCGTGGCGGGCGGAGAGGGCATGCCGGCCAGCCTCTCACGCCGGTCGAGGGCGGGCGCTCAGCGGTCCCAGCCGAGCAGCCGCCACACCTCCGCCCAGCCGGCGAAGATCTTGGCGTTGTACGCCGCGCCGAGCTGGTTCGGGTTGGCGAAGAGCACCCAGTCGGCGGCCTGCACCGCGGTGTCCGCAGCGAGCTTCTCCGCCACCTCCTCCGTGCTGCCCGCGTAGGTGGGGCCGGAGCGGGCGGCGCCGCCGTCGAGATGCCCGGCGGACTCCTGGGAGCGGCGCTCGCGGCCGAAGTACATCTCGTCCTCGTCGTCCTGGATCACGAACGCCGAGCGCGTCACGGCCGTGCGGCCCGCTCCCGGCACGCCCGCCGCCGCGCGGGCATCCAGGTAGCGGGCGATCTGGTCGGCCTGCTGCACGTGGAAGGGGCGGCCGTCGTCCTGGAGGAGCAGGGTGGAGGAGAGCATGTGGTAGCCCTCCTGCGCCGCGCGCACCGCCGAGGCCGTGGACCCGCAGCCCCACCAGATCCGGTCCGCCAACCCCGGGGACTGCGGCTCCACCGGCATCTTCTGGGAGGTGTACGACCAGCCGGAGGAGGGGTCCGGCGTCGCCAGGCGGGCGCCGCGGATCGCCTCCAGGAACCAACGGCCGCGCTCCTGGGCGAGGTCGGCCCAGGTCTGGCCGTCGGCGGGGGCGTAGCCGAACTGGGCCTGTCCGTCGAGGGCGGCCTCGGGGGAGCCGCGGGAGACGCCGAGTTCGAGACGGCCGCCGGAGATCAGGTCCGTCGTCGCGGCGGCCTCGGCCATGGCCAGAGGGTTCTCGTAGCGCAGGTCGATCACGCCGGTGCCGAGGCTGATGCGCTCGGTGCGGGCGGCCATGGCGGCGAGGATCGGGAAGGGGCTGGAGAACATCCGCTGGAAGTGGTGGATGCGGATCCACGCGCCGTCCAGGCCCGCGGCCTCGGCATCCACCGCCATCTGCACGACGTCGTCCAGCGCGGCCTTCGCGTCCGGCTCGCCGCCGGGCCGGTGGATCCAGTGCCCGAAGTTCAGGAATCCCACGTTCTTCTTGGTCATATTTCCTTCATCACTGAAGGACTGCGTGGTGTTCCCGGCGTCACGGGCCCCAGACCTCCCCTGTCAGAGGCCGGAACGGCAAGACTGGCGGGCATGTCCGAGACACCCCAGACCACCCCCGCCCGCGTCGACGAGGACGAGCTCGAGCTCGCCCGGCGGCTGTTCGACGCCGCCCGTCACGGACAGACCGGCCTCCTGGGCACGTTCCTGCGGCGCGGGGTCAGCCCGGACCTGCAGAACACCGGCGGGGACACGTTCCTGACCCTCGCCGCGTATCACCGCCGCCCCGAGACCGTGGCCATGCTCCTGGAGTTCGGCGCGGACCCGGCCCTCGCCAACGACCGCGGCCAGCTGCCCCTCGTGTGCGCCGTCTTCAAGCAGGACGCGCAGTCCGCGCGGCTGCTGCTGGCCGCCGGCGCCGACCCCGACGCCGGCACCCCGACCGCACGCGAGACCGCGCAGATGACCGGCTCGGCCGAGCTGCTCGCCCTCCTCGACGGCGCCGCGGGCGAGCCCCGGTGACGCGTCGCTCCGCCGGCGCGGCCGACGTCGACCGGCTCTACGACCGCCTCCGCACCGAGCTCCCCGGCCTCGCCGCGGAGCTGGAGGCGGGGCTCGGCCCCGGCTGGCGGGTGGCGGCGGACGTCGCCGGCCCGCATCCCACGGTGCGCCTCGAGCGGTCGGCGGAGGGCGGCAGTCGCGCGGTCGCGGCCTGGGTGACGCCCGTCCGTTGCCGCGCGGACCGCTTCCACGCCACGGCCGGCGTCGTCATGGCCCCCGGGGAGGTCACCGCGCCCCACCCCGAGGACGACGGCGCCGCCCCCACCTGGATCGGCGTTCTGCGCCGCGTGGGGGAGGCGGCCGAGGCGGCATGCGCCCCGGACGGCCCGGTGAGGATCTCCCGCAGCGCCGGCGGCGGGCGGATCGGGGCGGCGAAGGCCAAGGCGGACGCCGCGCGACGCCACGGGCTGCCGCTGCGGTGGGCCAAGGGCTGGCCGGAGGACGTGCTCGGCGTCCGGACCGAGCCGGTGGCGGGGGAGGAGCTGGCGTCGTTCCTGCGGGACCTGTGCCGGATCCTGCCTCAGCTGGCGGTCGTGGCGGATGGGAGGATCGCCCCATGAGCCTGTTCCCTGCCACCGACTGGTCCGGCACCTGCGGATTCCGGCTGCTGCCGGGCGACGACTTCTCCTCCGGGCCCTCCAGCGCGCGCCTCACCCCGGTCGCCGGGGGCGTGGCGCTCGCTCTGGACTACACGTGGACCCACCCCGAGCAGGGCGAGCAGGCCGGGCACCTCGTGATCGGCCGTCCCGACGACGACGGGCGCGTCACCGCCTCGTTCGCCGACTCCTTCCATCAGGCGCCGGAGATCCGGGTCCTGGACGGGACCGCAGCAGGAGGCGAGCCGACGACCGAGGCGCCCGCCGCAGTCGACCCCGTGGCCTCCCACCCGATCACCGGGGAGGGGCTGGCCGTGTCCATCGACTACTCCGGCTGGGGCTGGACCGTGGCCGTCCGGCTGCAGGGCGGGACCCTGGCGATGGTCATGCAGAACGTGGTCCCGGAGGGCGTCCCGGGCGCCGAGCCGGGCCCCTACGACGTCATGCGCGCCGCCTGGACCCGGACGGACGCCTGACCCGCAGGGCAGACTGGCGGTCATGACCGACCAGCAGAAGGACCAGACCACCGCTCCCGCCGCCGACGCCCGGCCGGACCTGGAGGCGGAGACCACCGACGCGCTCGCCCCCTCGGGCGCCCCCGAGCCCGGCCAGCCGTCCGAGGAGATGCTCGACCTCGCCGGGCGCATGTTCGACGCCGCACGGGACGGGGACGCCGAGACGCTCGAGGCGTACATCGTCGCCGGGCTCAACCCCGACCTGCAGAACGGGTCGGGGGACACGTTCCTCA
The DNA here is from genome assembly GCF_023155805.1 of Micrococcus lacusdianchii. Taxonomy (GTDB): domain Bacteria; phylum Actinomycetota; class Actinomycetes; order Actinomycetales; family Micrococcaceae; genus Micrococcus; species Micrococcus lacusdianchii. Next base: position 220,854 of record NZ_JAKNUW010000002.1, read on the forward strand.
CCCTCGCCGCGTATCACGACCAGCCGGAGACGGTGCGGATGCTCATCGAGGTGGGCGCGGACGTGGAGAAGGCCAACGACCGCGGCCAGCGCCCTCTGACCTGCGCCACCTTCAAGGGGGACGTGGAGTCCATGCGCCTGCTGCTCGCCGCCGGGGCGGACCCCGACGCCGGGCAGCCCTCGGCACGTGAGACCGCGCAGATGTTCGGCGGCGCGGAGATCGAGGCCGTCCTGGACGAGGGCGCCGGGGTGCAGGCGCAGGCCTGAGACGGGTCCAGGACGCCGGAGGGCCCGCCGTCGTCGGCTTGACCGGGGTGGAAGAATGGCCCTTGACATGAGCGCTCCCCACACCCTTCCCGATGCCGCCCTGGCCACGCCCGGCGCACCCGCCGTCGACGCCCCCGCCGTCGACGCCCCCGCCGCCGACCCGAACGCCGCCCTCTACGCGAAGGCCGCCGGCGCGGGCCGCCGGATCGCCGACGACGACCAGCTGCACGAGGGCCGGCACGCCGCGCCCACCACGGACCGCCTGACGCTGCCGCCTCTGACGCTCGGCCCCCTCACGGTGGACGTGCCCGTGGTCCTCGCCCCGATGGCCGGCATCACCAACACCGCGTTCCGCCGCCTGTGCCGCGAGTACGGCGGCGGCCTGTACGTCAACGAGATGGTCACCGCCCGCGCCCTCGTGGAGCGCAAGCCCGAGTCCATGCGGATCATCAAGCACGATCCGGACGAGGTCCCGCGCTCGGTGCAGCTGTACTCGGTGGACCCGGTGACCACGGGCGCCGCCGTGCGCATGCTCGTGGAGGAGGACCGGGCGGACCACATCGACCTGAACTTCGGCTGCCCCGTGCCCAAGGTGACCCGCCGCGGCGGCGGCTCCGCCCTGCCGTGGAAGTCGGAGCTGTTCGCCTCCATCGTCAAGGCGGCCGTGACCGAGGCGTCCAGGAAGGACATCCCGGTGACCGTGAAGATGCGCCGCGGCATCGACGAGGACCACCTCACCTTCCTCGACGCCGGCCGCACGGCCCGGGACCTCGGCGTGGCCGCCGTCGCGCTCCACGGGCGCACCACCCGCCAGTTCTACTCGGGCACCGCCGTGTGGGAGGACATCGCGCGCCTGCGCGAGGCCCTGCCGGACATCCCGGTGCTCGGCAACGGGGACATCTGGTCCGCCGAGGACGCGATCGCGATGGTCGAGCAGACCGGCGTGGACGGCGTCGTGATCGGCCGCGGCTGCCAGGGCCGCCCGTGGCTGTTCGGGGACCTGCAGGCCGCGTTCGAGGGCCGGCCGGAGCGGTTCCACCCGAGCCTGGGCATGGTGGCGGACACCCTCTACCGGCACGCCGAGCTGCTGGTGGACACCTTCGAGGGGGACGAGCTCAAGGCCCTGCGGGACATCCGCAAGCACGTGGCCTGGTACTTCAAGGGCTACGCCGTGGGCTCCGAGATCCGCACCGCGCTGTCCACCGTGCCGGACCTGGCCACCCTCCGCGAGCTGCTGGACCGCGTGGACCGGGACGCCCCCTACCCGGGCGAGGCCGCCGAGGGCCCGCGCGGCCGGGCCGGCGCCCCGAAGCGCCCGCACCTGCCCGACGGCTGGCTCGACTCCCGCGAGCTCAACGCCGAGCAGAAGGCCATGATCGCCGCGGCCGAGCTGGACGTCTCCGGTGGCTGAGGCGGGACCGACGCCGGGCACGACGCCGGGCGGCGCGGCCTCCGCGCGGGCCCGCACCTCCCAGCCGGCGCTGTTCGGGCCGGAGGGGCGGCCGCCGTACGCCGGCCGGCCCGCGCCCACGCCCGGGTACACCGCGTGGGACCGGCAGCGGTGGCTGGCCGAGCCGGAGAAGTCCTCCTACCGCTCGGACTTCGAGCGGGACCGGGCGCGCGTGCTGCACTCCGCCGGGCTGCGCCGACTGGGGGCGAAGACCCAGGTGGTCGCCCCGGACGTGGACGACTTCTCCCGCACCCGCCTGACCCACTCGCTCGAGGTCGCGCAGATCGGGCGTGAGCTGGGCCGGTCCCTGGGCTGCGACCCGGACCTCGTGGACACCGCGTGCCTGTCCCACGACCTCGGGCACCCGCCGTTCGGGCACAACGGGGAGAAGGCGCTGGACGCCGTCACCGAGGCCGTGGGCGGGTTCGAGGGCAACGCCCAGACCCTGCGCCTGCTGGCCCGGCTGGAGCACAAGAAGTCCTTCCCGGACGGCTCCTCCGCGGGCCTGAACCTCACCCGCGCCGCCCTGGACGCCGCGTGCAAGTACCCGTGGGTCCGCGAGGACGCCCCGCTCAAGCCCAACGGCAAGCGGTCCAGGAAGTTCGGCGTCTACGCGGACGACCTGCCCGTGTTCGCCTGGTTCCGGGAGGGCGTTCCGGGGATGCGCAAGTCCATGGAGTCGCAGGTCATGGACCTCGCGGACGACATCTCCTACTCGGTGCACGACGTCGAGGACGGCGTGGTCAACTCCGCCTTCCAGCTGCGGTGGATCACCGAGCGCGCCGAGCAGCGGCAGCGCGTCGTCGAGACCACCCGGGACTGGTACCTGCCCCGCGCCGACCCCGCCGAGATCGAGGCCGCCCTGGCGCGGCTCGAGTCCCTGGAGGTGTGGGTCGCCGAGATGGACGGCACCCGCCGGGCGCTCGCGGCCATGAAGGACATGACCAGTCAGCTGATCGGCCGGTTCTGCGCGGCGGCGTTCGAGGCCACCCGCGAGGTCTTCGGCAACGAGCCGCTGACCCGGCACGGGGCCGACGTCGTGGTGCCCGCGGAGACCGAGCATGAGATCGCCGTGATGAAGGGCATCGCGGCGGCCTTCGTGATGACCTCGGAGCAGCGCCAGCCGCTCTACGCCCGCCAGCGCGAGCTGCTCACCGAGCTCGTGGAGCTGCTGCAGTCCACGGGGGACCGCTACCTGGACCCCATGTTCGCCGCGGACTGGCGGGAGGCCGATGACGACGCAGCCCGCGCCCGCGTGGTGATCGACCAGGTGGCCTCGCTGACGGACTCCACCGCGATCGAGTGGCACCGGACCCTGGTGCTCGGCGAGACGTTCACGCGCGACTGGTTCTGAGCAGACCCGCCGACCTCAGCCCACCACGGCCGGCAGCACGAGCCCCGCAGGCCCGGCCAGCCGGTGGGTCACGGCGGAGCTCAGCTCGGTGACGTCCGGATTGACCTCGACGACGGGCGCCCCCGCCCCCAGCGCCACGAACGGCAGGGAGGCGGCGGGCTGTACGAGACCGGACGTCCCGACCACCACGCACAGGTCGCACGCGTCCAGGGCCGCGTAGGTCGCGTCCCACTCGGCGGCGGGGAGCAACTCGCCGAACCAGACGATGTCCGGGCGGATCCGGCCCGTGCCGCACGCGGCGCACACGGGCGGCTCCTCCCGCAGCAGCGCCTCGAGGTCGGCCTCGGAGCCGGGGGCGTCATCGTCGCCGAGCGCGGTCACGTCCACCTCGGCCGGAGCGTCGCACGCGGCGCAGCGGAACGCGAAGAGCGAGCCGTGCAGGTGCGCAAGCACCTCGGCCCCGGCGCGCTCGTGCAGGTCATCCACGTTCTGGGTGGCCACGGTCAGCCCGGGCACGCGCTCCTGCCAGGCCGCCACCGCCCGGTGCCCGGCATTCGGCTCCACCCCGCGCACCATGCGCGCCCGCCACAGGTACCAGGACCACACCAGCGCGGGGTCGGCGAGGAACGCCTCCTCCGTGGCCAGCTGCTCGGGGGAGTACCGCTCCCACAGCCCGGTCTGCGCATCGCGGAACGTGGGCACGCCGGACTCGGCGGACATGCCCGCCCCGGTCAGGACGACGGGCCGCTCGGCACGGGCCACGAGGTCCCGGACGGCGGCCAGGGCCTTCGGGTCGACGCCGGCGGGCGTGCGGGGTGTGGCGGGGGAGATCATGGCTCCACCCTACGGAGTGGGCCGCCCCATCCCCTTCTGGGGGCGTTTTCCGGCGCAGTGAGTGCCGCATAGTGCCAGGAAACGCCCCCAAAGCGTCAGAGGGGAGGCGTGGGTCACCCGGCGACGCGCGCCATCGCCTGCCGCACCGAGCGCGCCTTGAGCAGGACCTCGTCCGCCTCGGCGTCGGGGTCGGAATCCAGCACGACGGCCCCGCCGGCGCCCACGCTCCAGCGGCCCGCCGCGTCCCGCACGGCGGTGCGGATCACGATGCTCAGCTCCGTCCGCCCGTCCGCTCCGAGGAACCCCAGTGCACCCGAGTACACCCCGCGCGGGGCGGCCTCCATCCCGGCCAGCATCTCCACGGACCGCAGCTTCGGCGCGCCCGTCATGGAGCCGCCGGGGAACAGCGCGCGCACCACGTCCACCGGCGTCACGCCCGGGGCGGCCCGGCCGAGGACCGTGGACACCAGCTGGTGGACCGTCGCGTACGACTCCACCTGCATGAGCGCCGGCGCGTGCACCGAGCCGGGCTCGCACACCCGCCCCAGGTCGTTGCGCAGCAGGTCCACGATCATCAGGTTCTCGGCGAACGTCTTGGGGTCCGTGGTCAGGTGCTCCGCAGCGGCGGCGTCCGCCACGGGGTCCGCGTGCCGGGGCGTCGTCCCCTTGATGGGCTTCGTCGAGTACACGCCGTCCGCGCCGGAGAGGAACTGCTCGGGGGAGGCGCTCACGACGGCGAACCCGCCCTCCGCGCCCGCCTCGCCGGGGCAAGGGGCGACGTCCGGGGCCATCTCGAGCAGCGCCGCGTAAGGGGTGGGCGTGCGCTCGGCGAGGTCCAGGAAGAGGGCGAGCGGGTCGACGCGCTCACCGACGTCCGGGTCCACGTCGAACCGGCTGGTCAGGCAGAGCTCGTAGGACTCCCCGGCCGTGAGGGCGGCCTGGCAGCGCCGGACGAGGTCCCGGTATCCGGCGCGGTCGTGCCGCCACGTCCCGGGTGCCTCGGCGGCGTCGTCCGCACCGGTGCGGCGGTCCGCCGGCGACGCCGTGACCGTCACTGCGAGCGCATCACGCACCGCGTCGAGCCACGAGCCCAGGGCGCGGGCGGCGTCGTCGGGGTCCTCCCCGGCGACGCACACGTGGAGGGTGCCGGTCGCGTGGTCCGCGGCCGCCCAGCGGGCCGGGCGCACCCACCACGCGTCGGGCAGGCCCTCGGGCCCGCCGGACCGCGGCGGAGCCACCCCGAGACCGGCCAGACCCGCCTCGTAGCCGAGGAACCCCACCAGGCCCCCGCGGAACGCCAGCCCCTCGCCACCGTGGACGGGTCGGGGCGCGGCCGCGGCGGCGAGGGCCTCCCACAGGTCCGCGGCGTGGTCCGCAGGGTCGGCGCGGTCCGCGCGCAGCACGCGGGGACGGCCGTCCGGGAGGACGTCCACCGCGTCCCCGAGGACGGACCACCGGGCCGTGCCCACGTCCGTGCGGGCAGAATCGAGCCAGAAGGATCCCACTCCGCGCGCCAGCGCCCGGGAGTACACGGCGCGGCAGGCGGAGCGCAGGTCGTGGCCGAGGGAGCGCAGGAGGTCCGCGTCGAGCGGCTCGACGGCCACGCGCAGCGCCGGGCCGTCCGGGGTCGGCTCCCGTGAGACGGACCCCCGGGGATCCGGCCGGCTGCGCTCGTCGCGGTGATCCGGCCTCGTGCCCCCGGCCGGGGCGCTCCCCGGCCGCCGCCGCTCCACCTCCGCGAGGAACGCGTGCAGCATCGCCGCACCGTCCTCCGAGGCGATCGACTCCGGGTGGAACTGCACGCCCCACCACGGCGCGCCCTCCACCGCCACGGCCTGCACCACGCCGTCCTCGCTCCAGGCGGTCGGCACGAGGCGCGGGTCGGCGTCGGGACCGGGCGACGCGGCGAGAGAGTGGTACCGGGTGACGCGGGTGCCCTGGGGCAGGCCCGCGAACGGGCCGGTGCCCGTGTGACGCAGAGCGCTGATCCAGCCGTGCCGGGGCTCCGGGGCGGGGCCGACCTCCCAGCCGAACCGCAGCGCGAGGCCCTGGTGCCCCAGGCACACCCCGAGCAGGGGCACGGCATCGGCGCCGTCCCCGCGGGCCAGGACGGCGTCGATCACCTCGCCGGACACGGCGAAGTCCACGGGGCGCCCCGGATGACCGGGGCCGGGGGACACCACGACGCCGGCCAGGCCCGGGTCCGCCAGCGCAGCCCGGGCGGCGGCCGGCTCGTCGGCGCCCACCACGATGACCTCGAGCCCTGGGTGGGCCTCGCGTGCCCGCGCGGACAGGATCTGCACGAGGTTGAACGTGTAGGAGTCGCGGTTGTCCACCACGAGCAGGCGGCGGGAGGGGGCAGGGACGGTCACGGGCACCGGCACATCATGCCAGCCGACGCCAGCGCCGGCGGAGCGGGGCCCTCAGTCCACCAGGGCGACGGGCCCGGTCAGGGACACCGTCACCACGGAGCCGGGAGCGGGGGCGGGCAGGCTCCGGGCCCGCACCGCGGTCCCGTCCGGCAGCTCGAGGGTGAGGACGTGCTCGTGCCCGCGGAACTCCACGTCCACCACGCGGGCGGCCACCCCGGCGCCGTCCTCGACGAGGCGGACGTGCTCCGGGCGCACGACGGCGCGCGCCCCGGTCCCGGTCCCGGCCACCGCGCCGGCCGCGGTGCGGACACGGCCGTCCGGCGTCGTCCCCAGGACGGGCAGCAGGTCCGCCTCGCCCACGAACTGCGCCACCCATGCGTCCGACGGGCGGGCGTAGACCTCCTCGGGGGTGCCGACCTGCCGCAGGCGCCCGCCCTCCATGACGGCCACGCGGTCGGCGACGGACAGGGCCTCGGACTGGTCGTGGGTGACGAGCACCGCGGTGGCGCCGTCCTCCTTGAGCGCGCGGCGGACGGCCTGGCGCAGGTCGGTGCGCAGGGCGGCGTCGAGGGCGCCGAAGGGCTCGTCGAGCAGGATCAGCGGCGGCCGTGGGGCCATGGCGCGGGCCAGCGCCACCCGCTGCTGCTGTCCGCCGGAGAGCTGGTGGGGCATCCGCTCGCCCAGGCCCGCCAGGCCCACGAGGGCGAGGCACTCACGGATGCGGGCCACGCGTCCGGGGCGGCGGCGGCGGAGCCCGAAGCCCACGTTCTCCGCCACGGAGAGGTGGGGGAACAGCGCCCCCTCCTGCGGGACCACCGCCACCTGCCGGCGGTGCGCCGGCACGTGCACGCGGGGCAGCGCGACGACGTCGCCGGCCAGGCTGATGCGCCCGGCCTCGATGCGCTCGAACCCGGCCAGGCAGCGCAGCAGCGTGGTCTTGCCGCAGCCGGAGGGGCCGAGAACGGCGAGCAGCTCGCCGGTGGCGAGCTCGAAGTCGACGCCGGCCAGCACGGGCGCGGCGCCGTAGGAGGCACCGAGGTCGGCGACGGACACGGCGGACACGGCGGCGGCGGGCATGGTCCTCATGCTCGCACGCCCTCGGCCGGGACGACCCCCGTGCGGTGCACCACGACCCACGCCGGGATCGCCGCGAGCAGCACCAGCGTGAGCGCGTAGGGGGCGGCCTCGGCGTAGCGGCCCACGCCCGTGGCGCTCCACAGCCGGGTGGCCAGCGTGTCGGTCCCGGTGGGACGCAGCAGGAGCGTCGCGGGCAGCTCCTTCATGGCCGTCAGCATCACGAGGGCGGCGCCCGCGCCGAGCCCCGGCGCCGCCAGCGGGAGCGTCACCCGCCGGAGCACGACGCGCGGGGGCGCGCCCAGGGACCGGGCCGCCTCCTCGATCGCGGGGGAGGACTGCGCCACGGCGCCGCTCACCGCGGCGACGGCCAACGGCAGGAAGAGGGTGGCGTACGCGAAGGCGACCATCCACGTCGTCTGGTAGAGCGGGCGCGCCAGGGACGCGCCGAGGAAGACGAGTGAGAGGCCTACGACCACGCCGGGCAGGCCGTGGGCCAGGAACACCGCGTGCTCGACCCAGCGGGACACCCGCCCAGGGTGGCGCGCGGCGAGGACGCCGACCGGCAGGGCCAGGAGCATCGTCAGGAGCGTGCCCGCCAGGGCCAGGCTGAGCGAGCCCAGCACGGCCTCGAGCCAGCGGTCCGCGGCGGCGGACAGGGACGTGCCCGCGCCCATCCATCGGATGAGGCTCACGCCGGGCACCCCGAGGGCGGCCACGAGGACCGCGGCGAGCCCGGCGGCGGCCGGCCACCGCCAGGGACCCAGGCGCTGGGCGGGGGCGCGGCGGACGGTGCGGCCCGTGCGGACGGCGGGGATCGCGCGTCGGGTGCGCCCCTCACCCCACAGGATCACGAAGGTCAGCACCACGAGCACGGTGGCCAGCGTGAGGGCGAGCTGCCGGTTGAAGCCCACCTCGAGCGCGGTGAAGATCGCGCGGGTGAACGTGTCCAGGCGCAGGATCGCCACGGCGCCGAAGTCGGAGAGCGTGTAGAGCGCGGCGAGCAGCCCGCCGCCGGCGATCGAGAGCCTGGCCTGCGGCAGGGTCACCGTGAAGAACGTGCGCCACGGTCCCCGGCCGAGCGAGCGGGCCACGTCCTCCTGGGCCGGGTCGGTCCGGGAGAACGCCGCCGCCACGGGCAGGTAGACGTACGGGTACGTGTAGAGCGTCAGCACCAGGGCGGCGGCCCCGAATCCCTCGAGGCGGCCGCCGTCCACCCACGGCAGCAGGTCGGAGACGGACACCCATGTGAATGCGGCCACGAACGAGGGCACGGCCAGCGGCATGGCCAACACCACCGCCAGGAACCGCCGGCCGGGGGTGTCGGACCGCGTCACGAGCCATGCAGCGCCGACCCCGACCACCAGGCAGGCGGCGGTGACCACGGCTGTCAGGGCCAGGGACGTGGCGGCGAGCTCGGCCACCCGGGGCCGGGCGACGGCGTCGAGCCAGGCCGACACGCCGCCCTCGGCCGCACGCAGGAACAGGTATCCCACCGGTACCAGCGCCGCCGCCGCGGCCACGAGGGCCGCGGCGGTCAGCGCCGGCGGGGTGCGGGACCCGCCGCGGCGGCCGGCGGGGCGGGGGAGTGGCCTCAGAGCAGACCCGACTCCTGGATCAGCTGGACGGAGGACTGCAGGTCGTCCAGGTCATTGAGGTCCACGTCCGGGGCCTCGAGGTCATCGAGTGCGGGCAGGCCGGCCGGGGGCTCGACGCCGTCGACCATCGGGTACTCGAAGGTCTCCTCGACGAAGTACTGCTGGCCCTTCTCGGAGAGCAGGTAGTCCACGAGCTTCTGTGCGTCCGCGTCCTCCTGCTCGCCGACGAGGCCGATCCCGGAGACGTTCACGAGCGAGCCGAGGTCGCCGTCCTCGAAGAAGTGCAGGGAGGCCTTCATGTCCTCCGGGGCGACGCCCTTCTCCTTGGCCATCTCGTACAGGTAGTAGTGGTTGATCAGGCCGACGTCGATGGTGCCGGCGTCCACGTCGGCGAGGATCTCGCCGTTCTTCTCCCGGATCTGCGGATCGTTCTCGGCCAGGCCCTCGAGCCACTCGCGGGCCTCGTCCTCGCCCTCGACCGTGCGCAGTGCGGTCACGAAGGTCTGGAAGGAGGCGTTGGTCGGGGCGACGCCGACGCGGCCCTTCCACTCGTCCTCGGTCAGCTCGGCCACGGTCACCGGCAGATCGGCCTGCGTCACCGTGTCCTCGTTGTAGGCGAGCACGCGCACGCGGCCGGTGAGGCCGACCCAGCGGCCCTCGTCGTCGCGGTACTGCTCCGGGACGGTCTCGAGGGTCTCCTCGTCCATCTCGGTGAGGACGCCCTCCTTCGCGGTGGCGCCGAGGGCGCCCGCGTCCTGGGCCAGGAAGACGTCGGCGGGGGAGGAGTCCCCCTCCTCGATCAGCTGCGCGGCCATCGCGGCGGTCTTGTCGTAGCGCACCTCGACATCGATGCCGGTCTCCTGGGTGAACTGGTCCAGCACCGGCTGGACGAGGTTCTCGTCGCGGCCGGAGTAGAGGGTGACCTTGCCGTCGGACGCGCCGGTGCCGGCCTGCGCGGTGTCGGAGGCGGAGGCCGCGGAGGACCCGGCCACCGAGCCGGAGGCCGGCTGGGACGAGGCGGCGGAGGTGCCGCCGCCGGCGCAGGCCGTGAGGCCGAGGAGCAGGGCGGCGGCGGTGCCGGTGAGGGCGAGGGGAGAGCGTGCGGTCACGGGGGCTCCTGTGTCGAGGGACGCGGGGCGCGTCGTCGGCGGGCGGGGCGGTGCGGATCGATGCCGCCGGGATGAGGCAAGGCTTACCTCAGTCGACAACTGTAGCGCACGCGCCGCCATTCGCGAACATCAGTATGACGTATTCCGACGGAGCGGGCCTGTCACTCCCGGCCGGGCCTGTGGAGGGCGGGCCCTCGCGGTGCGGCCCGCGCCTAGACTGGCGGGCATGGCTGGACTGATCGTGCGCAAGGACATCGACCTCGTCCGCGAGCGCTCCGACCTCAAGGGCATCGTGGAGGAGTACGTCACCCTCCGCTCTGCCGGCGTGGGCTCGTTCAAGGGCCTGTGCCCGTTCCACGACGAGCGGACCCCCTCCTTCCACGTGCGGCCCGGCGTCGGGACCTACCACTGCTTCGGGTGCGGCGAGCACGGGGACGTCATCAGCTTCCTCATGGAGATGGAGCACACCTCCTTCACCGAGACGGTGGAGCGGCTGGCCTCCCGCGCGGGCGTGGAGCTGCACTACGAGGATGGCCAGGGCCCGGACCGGGCCGAGGTCGGCCGCCGCCAGCGGCTGCTGGAGGCCAATAAGATCGCGGACGAGTACTTCCGTGCCCAGCTCGCGACCCCCGAGGCCCAGACGGCGCGCGACTTCCTCACGGGCCGCGGCTTCACGCAGGAGCACGCGGTGCAGTTCTCGCTCGGCTACGCGCCGCAGGGCTGGTCGCACCTGCTGGAGCACCTGCGGTCCCAGGGGTTCCGGGACGACGAGCTGCTGCGCGCCTCCGGCCTGTTCTCCGAGGGGCAACGGGGGCTCTACGACCGCTTCCGTGGCCGGCTCCTCTGGCCCATCCGCGACATGACCGGCGCGACCATCGGCTTCGGCGCGCGCAAGCTGTACGACGACGACCCGGGCCCCAAGTACCTCAACACCCCCGAGACCGCGCTGTACAAGAAGTCACAGGTGCTCTACGGCATCGACCTGGCCAAGCGGACGATCGCCAAGGAACGACAGCTGGTCCTGGTGGAGGGCTACACGGACGTCATGGCCGCGCACCTGTCCGGGGTCGGCACGGCGGTGGCCACGTGCGGCACCGCCTTCGGCGCGGACCACATCAAGGTCGCCCGCCGCCTCATCACCGACGACGGCACGGGCGGCGAGGTGATCTTCACCTTCGACGGCGACGAGGCCGGGCAGAAGGCCGCGCTCAAGGCGTTCGACGAGGACCACCGGTTCCTGGCCAAGACGTTCGTGGCCGTGGAGCCCAGCGGCATGGACCCGTGCGACCTGCGCATGGCCAAGGGCGACGAGGCGGTGCGGGCCCTGATCGCCTCCCGCCGCCCCCTGTTCGAGTTCGCCATCCGGGCCGGGCTGAAGGACCACGACCTCGACACGGTGGAGGGCCGCGCCGGGGCCCTCCGGCACGCCGCGCCGATCGTCGCCGGCATCAAGGACTCCGTGCTGCGCCCAGGCTACGAGCGGGAGCTGGCCGGATGGCTGGGCATGGACCCCAACGCCGTGCACCGGGCCGTCGCCCAGGCCGGCCGCGGGGCGGGCCGGGGCGAGCAGCGCCCCGACCCGGTCGGCCGGCCCGCACAGGACGAGCGGCCGGCGGCGCCGCGCCCGTCCATCGTGGTGCCCGTGGACCCGCGCGACCCGACTGCCCGGCGCGAGCGCGAGTCCCTCGAGGTCGTGCTCCAGCACCCCACGCTGCTCTCCGCCGAGCAATGGACGGCCCTGTACCAGGCGCGGTTCACCATCCCGCAGTACGCGGCCGTGCACCATGCGGTGAAGGTGGCCGGCTCCTCGGGGGCCACGCCCTCGCGGTGGGTGGACGCCGTGCGGGACGCCGTGCCGGAGGAGGTGGCCGGGACCGTCTCCGAACTGGCGGTCCGAGACCTGCCCGCGCGCACCGCCGAGGACGTGGACCGCTACTGCCGGGACATCATGAACCGGCTCTTCGCCCTGCAGATCGTGCACCGCAAGGAGGAGCTGCTCGGCCAGCTCCAGCGGCTCGGGCCCGAGGGGGACCACGACGAGTTCCTGCGCATCAATGGCGAGCTCATGGAGCTGGAGGCCAAGCGCCGCGCCCTGCGCGCGGACTGAGGCCGGCCGCGCGCGGCGAGGCGACCAGCACGACGGCGGCCCGCCTCCCTCAGGGGAGACGGGCCGCCGTCGACGTGGGGGCGGATCAGCCGTCGGTGGAGACGACCTCGCCGGTCTTGGCATCCACGAGGACCTCGTCGGCGTCCTGGCGATCCGCCTTGTCCAGGGAGATGTCCCAGGCGAGTCGGTCACCGTCCTCGTCCAGCTCCACCTCGTCGACGACCTGGCCGTCGCGGCCCTCGAGAGCGGCCTCGATCGCGGCGGTGACGTCCACCGTGGCGTCCTTCGCCTGGGCGACGTCCTCGTCGTCGGCGTCGTCGGTCTCCGACTCGGTGACGGTGCCGTCGGCGGCCACGGTCAGCTCCTTGACCTGGTCGTCGACGACGACGTCCACCTCCCAGCGCTCGTCCTCGTCGTCGTCGCGGTCCAGGGCCGTGACGGTGCCGCCCGCGTGCTGAGCCAGGACCGCGTCCACGGCGGCCTGGGCGTCCGGGTCGGCCACGGCGCCCGAGGCGGCCGAGGACTCGTCGTCGTCGGTCATCTCGGAGGAGGCGGCGCCGACGGCGGAGGTGGCGGCGCTCGCAGCACCCGAAGCGGCGCTCTGTGCGCCGGAGGCGGCGTCCTGGGCGGCGCTCTGTGCACCCGAGGCGGCGTCCTCGGCGGCATTCTCGGCCTGCGTGCCGCAACCGGTGACGGCGGTGAGGGCGAGCAGCGCGCCCGCGGAGAGGGACAGGGTCTTCTTCAGGTCAGCCATCGGAGGGACTCCCTTCATCGGCGGTCTTCGTGTGCGTCGGTGCGGCGGGACGCATCCCACCGACCTGTCAACCCATGAGAACACTGTGCGGGAGTGCTGTGCCAGCGACGCCGGGCCGTTCGGCCCCTGGCATGACGCCGCCCCGCAGGGCAGGATGTTGTCCATGCAGCAGCGCACCCGTCCCGCCCGGCCCGCCGCCCGCCCCACGCCGGCCTCGCTGACCATGACGCCCGAGCAGGAGTGGGCCTACCTGGACCAGGGGATGGCCGACGCCGTGGAGCCCGCCGACGGCGGCGTCGGGATCATGACCGACTCCGGGCCCCGCTGGTACCTCGACAGGCTCAAGGAGCGGCTCGAGGCCGAGGGTGCCCGCCCGGTCTGACACGGCCTGCGCCCCACCGCGGCGGTGTCCCGCGCCGACTTGGCGGCACACCGCCCCCTCTGCTAGTCTCTTCTCCGTTGCCCCGCGGGAAGCCGCAGGGCAACGCGTATTCCTCCGTAGCTCAATTGGCAGAGCATTCGACTGTTAATCGAAGGGTTGTTGGTTCGAGTCCAACCGGAGGAGCTCAGTAGGAGCTCTTGAAATCCGCGAAGCCCCTGCACCGACCAGGTCGGTGTGGGGGCTTCGTCGTACCTGGAGAATGTCCGGGCCCAAGAGGTCGGCCAGAGTGACGTCGAGCCACTCCGCAATCTCCATCAGCTCGACCAGCGTGAAGTCCCGAGCCCCGCTCATGCGAACACTTACGGCACTGCGTGCGATCCCGAGATGCCGGGCCAAGTCACCCTGGGTCAGTTTGCGTCGCGCGAGCCATGCGCGAATCTCGCTGGCGATGAGCTCTGATCGCTCGTCTCCGTTCCCATGCACTCTTCCAGTCATGCGACCAGGGTAGCGGAGGAGAGATCATATGTCCTGAGATCGGGCGTCCAGTTCTCGTAATACGGCCAATGGTCTTGACGCTGGTGTCGCGTTACGCGAACACTGGACGCATGACACGACAGACGCGGCTCATCCGACACATCCGTTCGAGGCTTGCACTCCGTGGCTTCACCCAGCGAGACCTGGGTGAAGCGCTGGGGCTGAGCCATGCCTCAATCTCGGCCCGCATGAACGGCCACCGTGACTTCTCATTCACTGAGCTGGAGAAGACAGCCGATTTTCGGGGCATCTCGCTTCGCGACCTAGTTGTAAGAGGTCATGACGTTGTTGACTCGGGCCGGGGCCAACGAGGCCGGAGGGGCGTCCCCGCAGGAGGTATGAGGCCGATGGTAGTTGTAGTGGTTCACCCACACGGCCAGCGCCTCACGCCGAGC
>NZ_JAKNUW010000020.1 GCF_023155805.1 Micrococcus lacusdianchii
GCCCCGGCCCGGGCGTGCAGCCAGGCGGCCGCCGCCGCGAGCCGGGCCGTGGGCGCCGGGCCGGGATCCTCCCCGGCCCGGCGCGCCCGCGAGCGCCGCGCCACGTCCGCGGCCAGGACGGCACCGATCGCCCCGGAGAGCACGTCACCGGTGCCGCCCATCGCGAGTTCGGGCCCGCCGCCGGTCACGGCCCACGCCTCGCCGTCCGGGGCGACCACGAGGGTGCGCTGACCCTTGAGCAGGACGGTGGCCCCGTGCGCAGCGGTCCACGCCCGCAGCGCCGCGAGCGGGTCGGCGGCGTCGGCGCCGTCCGCGGGGACGCGCTCGTGCAGCCGGGACCACTCCCCGGCGTGCGGCGTCAGGACCACGGGCGTGCCGGCCGCGCGCAGCGCCCGCAGCTCGGCGGCGGTGACCAGGTCCAGGGCCGAGGCGTCGGCGACCAGGGCCGCCTCCGGCCGTTCCTCGAGCGCGGCGAGGACGCCGGCCCAGCGCCGCCGCGCGTCGTGCTCGGTGTCCAGGCCGGGGCCCGCCACCCAGGCGTCCGCGCGCGACGACTCGGGCCCCTCCGCCGAGACCAGCGCCTCGGGGTGGGCGGCGAGCACCAGGTCCCGGGTGGTCTGCGGGCCGGCGTGGTGCACCATGCCCGCTCCCGTGTGCAGCGCGCCCGCGCTCGCGAGCACGGCGGCCCCCGGGTAGCGCTCCGATCCGGCGACGACGGCCACCACGCCGCGCGTGTACTTGTGGGCCTCGGCCGCGGGGGCCGGGTGGGCGGCCCGTGCGGCGGCCTCGTCCATCACGCCCAGCCGCGCGGCCGGCGACGTCGGCAGGTAAGGTCCCAGCCCGATGTCCACCACGTGCACGGTGCGCGCGCGCGCCGCCCCCTCCCCGAGGACGAGACCGGACTTGAGGGCGCCGAACGTCACGGTCGCGTCCGCGCGGAGGGCCTCCCCCCGCACCTCGCCGGTGTCCGTGTCCACGCCGGAGGGCACGTCGCACGCCAGCACGAGCGCCTCCGCCGGCAGCGCGCGCGCCGCAGCGGGCAGCTCATACTCGCCGGTGAAGCCCGTGCCGAGCACGCCGTCCACCACGAGCGCGGCCTCGGGCGGCACCGCGTCGGCGCGGCGTCCCCCGGCCGCTCGCAGCGCAGCCCAGCCCTCGGCGTGCCAGCGCGGGGCGCCGTCGTCGTCCCGGCGGACGGGCACGGCGACTGCGGCCACGCCCCGGCGGCGCAGGAAGGCGAGGGCGAACAGCGCGTCCCCGCCGTTGTTGCCGGGGCCGACGAGGGCGGCCACGGTCGTCCCGGCCACGGGGCCACGCTCACGCAGCAGGGCGGCGGCGTGCTCGGCCAGGGCCCAGGCGGCGGCGCGCATCAGCTCCGGGCCGCGGCCGGCCGCGAGCAGGGGCTCCTCGGCCGTGCGCACGGCCGAGCCGGTCACGGCGATGTGGGTCAGGTCATCGGCGGTCATGCGGACTCCTCCTCGGCCGCGCGGCGTTCGGCGACCACGTAGGCGGTGGCGACGTCCCCGTCATGACTGAGGGAGAGGTGCCAGTGGGTGATGCCCAGGGCCTCGGCCTGGGCCTGGACGGTGCCGGTCAGGTGCACGGTGGGGCGGCCGTCGCCGTGGTCCGGGCGCGGGATCCAGCAGTGGTGCCACATCATCCCGGGCGGGGCGCCCATGGCCTTGGCGATCGCCTCCTTGGCGGCGAAGCGCGCGGCCAGCGAGCGCAGCGGCAGGTCCCGCTCGTCCGCGGTGAACAGGCGTGCGCGCAGCGCCGGCGTGCGCTCGAGCTGCGCCCGGAACCGCGGGACGTCCACCACGTCCACCCCCACGCCGACGATCACGCCGCCCCCGCCCGCCGGGCGCCCACGACGACGGCGCCGGCCTCGTCCCCGACGGGCTGCCCGCGCAGTCGCTTGGCCAGGTCGAGCGGCCACTGCAGCACGCCGGGCAGCTGCTGGTCGCAGCCCGGCGTGAGCATCGCCTTCCCGTAGGCCAGCACGCCGTAGACGCCGTGCTGCAGGCGGCCGAGCCGGTCGAAGCCGGCGTCGAACGCGTACAGGGACACACGGCCCTCCTCGGGGGTGAAGCACCGCTCCGCCAGCAGCCGCGCACGCTCCACGTGCTGGTGGAAGGTGAGCACGCCCAGGTGGTGCAGGCCGAGTTCGCGCATGCGGTCGGCCGCGTGGATGACCTCGCCCTGGGTGGTCACCGGATCGGGCGCGAAGCACTCGACGCTGACGCCGGCCAGCCGCGGGTCGCGTTCCCCCGGGCCGCCGCACAGCTTCTCGTGCCCGTCCGGCCCCAGGTACGCGGAGACGAAGAGCCGGTCGGTGACGCCGGACGCGGCGAGCTCGATCGCGGCGTCATAGACGCGGGGCCGGCTGTAGAGGACGAGGAGGGCGTCCACGCGCGGTGCGTCGTCCGGGTGCGGCTCCGTCACGGCGTGCGTGGCCCATCCTGCGCCGAAGGCCAGTCCCAGCGCCGCCAGGGTCGCCACGGTGGCGCAGAGGGCCCGCGCCCACCGCGGCAGTCCACGGCGGACGCGCCCCCGGTCGGCCTGCGCGCTCATGCGCCCTCGGGGACCTGCCGGAGGATCATCGTGGAGCGGGCCGGCACCTCGAGGACCTCGCCGGCGTGCACGTGCGGACGCGTGCCGTGCGGGGCCACATGGGACGAGGTGTCCACCATGATCTCCCACTCCTCGGGGAAGAGCGGGCCGGGCAGCGTGTACGGGACCGGCTCCCACCACGCGTTCATGAGGACGTAGAAGTCGAGGTACGGCTCCTCCTCCTCGTCGCGGCGCGGCAGGTCGTGGCCGTTGAGGTAGAACGCGATGGATCGGGCCTCGACCCCCCAGTCGTCCTCGGTCTTGGCGGTGGCGTCCGGCTCGAGCCACACGATGTCCGGCAGGGGGGCGTCGACGTCGCGGGCGGCCGGGCGGCCGTCGAAGTGCTGCCGACGGCGGAACACCGCGTGGGCACGGCGCAGCGCGATCAGGTCGCGGGTGAACGCCACGAGCGAGTCGTCCATGGCGGACCAGTCGATCCACGAGATCTCGTTGTCCTGGCAGTAGACGTTGTTGTTGCCGCCCTGGGTGCGGCCCAGCTCGTCGCCGTGGCTGATCATAGGCACGCCCTGGCTGACCAGGAGCGTGGTGAGGAAGTTGCGGGTCTGCCGGGCGCGCAGGGTGAGCACCTCGGGGTCGTCGGTCTCCCCCTCCGCGCCGTGGTTCCAGGATCGGTTGTGCGCGTCGCCGTCGTTGTTGTCCTCGCCGTTGGCGTGGTTGTGCTTCTCGTTGTAGGAGACCAGGTCGTGCAGCGTGAACCCGTCGTGCGCCGTGACGAAGTTGACGGAGGCGCCCGGGCTGCGCCCGTCGCCCTCGTAGAGGTCGGCGGAGCCCGTCAGACGGGTGGCGAACTCGCCGAGGGTGCCGGGCTCCCCCCGCCAGAAGTCGCGCACCGTGTCCCGGTACATGCCGTTCCACTCGCTCCAGATCCCGGGGAAGTTGCCCACCTGGTAGCCGCCCCAGCCCACGTCCCAGGGTTCGGCGATCAGCTTGACCGTGCGCAGCACGGGGTCCTGGCGGACGACGTCGAAGAAGCCCGAGAACATGTCCGGGCCCCGCTCCCCCTCCACGCGGGTGAGGGTGGTGGCCAGGTCGAAGCGGAAGCCGTCCACGTGCATCTCGGTGACCCAGTGGCGCAGCGAGTCCATCACCAGCTGAAGGGCCTTCGAGCTGGAGAGGTCCACCGAGTTCCCCGTGCCGGTGTAGTCCATGTAGTGCCGCTCGTCGCCGTCGACGAGGTGGTAGTAGCCGGCGTTGTCCAGCCCGCGCAGGCTGAGCATGGGGCCCTTGTCGTTGCCCTCGGCCGTGTGGTTGTAGACCACGTCGATGATCACCTCGAGGCCGGCGGCGTGCAGGTCCTTCACCATCTGCTTGAACTCGCGGACCTGGCCGCCCACCTCCGGGGACGAGGCGTAGGCGGCGTGCGGGGCGAAGAAGCCGAGCGTGTTGTAGCCCCAGTAGTTGCTCAGCCCCTTCTCCTGCAAGGTGGCGTCGTTGACGAACTGGTGCACGGGCATCAGCTCGACGGCGGTCACCCCGAGCTCGGTCAGGTGGCGGACCACCTCCGGGTGGGCCATGCCGGCGTAGGTGCCGCGCAGCTCCTCGGGGACGGCGGGGTGCAGCTTGGTCATGCCCTTGACGTGGGTCTCGTAGATCACCGTGTCCGTGAGCTCGACGGCGGGTGGGGCGTCATCGCCCCAGTCGAAGTCCTCGGCGACGACCACGCCGAGCATGCTCGTGCCCAGGTTGTCCGAGGTGTCGATGCGGTCCGGCTCGTCGAAGTCGTACGAGTGGTGCTGCTGGCCCCACTCGTAGTCGCCGGTGAACGCCCGCGCGTACGGGTCCACCAGGATCTTGGCCGGGTTGTGCCACAGGCCGCGGGCGGGGTCCCAGGGACCGTGCACGCGGTAGCCGTAGCGCTGCCCGTGCCCGATGCCCGCCACGTGGGCGTGCCATGTGGTGCCGTGCCGCTCCTCGAGAGGGATGCGCGTCTCCGTGCCGTCGTCGGCGACGAGGCACAGCTCGACCGCCTCCACCTCGCGGGAGACCGCGAGGGCGAAGTTGGTGCCGGTCTCGTCCACGGTGGCCCCGAGGGGGTACGGCTGGCCGATCTCCACTGTGTGCATGACTCTCCGGGGTCTCGTCGTGCGGCCCGCCGGGTGCGGCGGGCCTCCTCGGGGAGTCTACTGGCGCGGGCGGACACCGTCCCGGACGCGTCGCGGGCCCGGCCGCTGTGTGGCGGCCGGGCCCGGCAGGAGAGGCCTCGGTGGCCTCAGCGGCGGATCACTCCACCGTGACGGACTTGGCCAGGTTGCGCGGCTGGTCGACGTCGTAGCCCTTCGCGGAGGCCAGCTCGAGCGCGAAGATCTGCAGCGGCACCGTGGTGAGCAGCGGCATGAGCACCGGCTGGGTCTCGGGCACCTCGAACACCACCTCGGCGTGCCGGCGGACGGCCTCGTCGCCGCGCTCGGCCACCACGAACGTTCGGGCACCGCGGGCACGCACCTCCTGGATGTTGGAGACGACCTTGGCGTGCAGGGAGTGGCGGTCCATCGGGGAGGGCATCAC
Organism: Micrococcus lacusdianchii; assembly: GCF_023155805.1. Taxonomy (GTDB): domain Bacteria; phylum Actinomycetota; class Actinomycetes; order Actinomycetales; family Micrococcaceae; genus Micrococcus; species Micrococcus lacusdianchii. The sequence continues at coordinate 5,137 of NZ_JAKNUW010000020.1, forward strand.
CACGAACACGGGCTGGCCGTCGTCGATCAGGGCGATCGGGCCGTGCTTGAGCTCGCCGGCGGCGAACCCCTCCGCGTGGATGTAGGCGAGCTCCTTGAGCTTGAGCGCTCCCTCCATGGCCACCGGGAAGCCCAGGTTGCGGCCCAGGAACAGCACGGAGGTGGCGTCCGCCATCGAGCGGGCCAGCTCCTTGACCGGGTCGGCGTCGTCAAGGATCTCGCGGATCTTGTCCGGGATGTCCCCCAGGTCGGCGAGGATGTCCTTGATCTGGCCGCTGAACAGCTTCTTGTTGAGCTGTGCCAGGTAGAGGCCCAGCAGGTAGGCGGCGGTGATCTGTGCCAGGAACGCCTTGGTCGAGGCCACTGCGATCTCCGGGCCGGCGTGCGTGTAGAGCACGGCGTCCGACTCGCGCGGGATGGTGGACCCGTTCGTGTTGCAGATGGAGAGGGTGCGGGCACCCTGCTCCTTGGCGTAGCGCACCGCCATCAGGGTGTCCATGGTCTCGCCGGACTGGGAGATGGACACCACGAGGGTGTGCTCGTCGATGATCGGGTCCCGGTAGCGGAACTCGTGGGAGAGCTCGACCTCCACCGGGATGCGGCACCAGTGCTCGATCGCGTACTTGGCCACGGTGCCCGCGTAGGCGGACGTGCCGCAGGCCAGCACGATGATCTTGCGGACCTCCTTGAGCTCCTCCGGGTCGATCCGGAGCTCGTCGAGCACGAGGGCGCCGGAGGCGTCCGTGCGGCCCAGCAGCGTGTCCTGCACGGCCTGCGGCTGGTCGTGGATCTCCTTCTCCATGAAGGTCTCGAAACCGCCCTTCTCGGCGGCCGAGGCGTCCCAGTCCACGGTGAAGGCCTTGCCCTCGGCCGCCTCGCCCTGGAAGTCGGTGATCTCGATCGAGTCCGCGGTGATGGTCACCACCTGGTCCTGCTCGAGCTCGATCGCCTCCTTGGTGAAGTCGATGAAGCCGGAGACGTCCGAGCCGAGGAAGTTCTCCCCTTCGCCCACGCCCACCACGAGCGGAGAGTTGCGGCGGGAGGCCACCACACGGTCCGGGTGGTCCACGTGGACTGCGAGGATGGTGAAGGCGCCTTCAAGCCGCTGCGACGCCAGCTGCAGGGAGCGCGTGAGGTCCTGGCCGCCGTCGGTGCGGTAGACGTCCGCCAGCAGGTGGGCGGCCACCTCGGTGTCCGTCTCCGAGCGGAACTCCACGCCCTTGCCCAGCAGCTCCTCGCGCAGCTCGGCGTAGTTCTCGATGATCCCGTTGTGGATGATCGCCAGTCGGCCCTCGTCCGCCGTATGCGGGTGCGCGTTCAGGTCCGTGGGGCCGCCATGGGTGGCCCAGCGGGTGTGGCCGATGCCCACCTGTGCGGAGGGCACGGGATGCGCCTCGAGCTCCGCCGCCAGGTTCACCAGCTTGCCGGCCTTCTTGCGGTGGTACAGCTCGCCCTCCGCGACGACGGCGACACCCGCGGAGTCGTACCCGCGGTATTCCAGGCGGCGCAGGCCCTCCATGAGCACCTCGAGAGCATCGTGCTCACGGGTCGAGGACGGGTGGCCGATGTATCCGACGATTCCACACATGGGAGCGAGGATACCGGGTCGCCGGGGCCGTCGACCGTCGCCGCGGCGGCCGCGGCCCGGCCGCCCCGCCCCCGCCGCCGCGTGCTCAGCGGTAGCCGGCCGGGTTGGCCTCCTGCCAGGCCCACAGGTCCCTGACCATGTCAGCGACGTCTCGCCTCGCCCGCCAGCCGACGTCCCGTCCGATCGCGGCGACGTCGGCGCAGGACTCGGCGATGTCCCCCGGACGGCGCCCCACCACCTGGCGCGGCACGCGGCGGCCGGTCACCTCCTCGAAGGCCCGGACCATCTCGAACACCGTCACGCCCTCGCCGCGGCCGATGTTCCACACCCGCAGGCCCGCGTCCCCGGCCGGCCGCGCCGCCATCCACTCGAGCACGGCGACGTGCGCCTCGGCCAGGTCCATCACGTGGATGAAGTCCCGCACCGCGCTGCCGTCCCTCGTGGGGAAGTCAGCCCCGAACACCTGCAGCCGCTCATATTCGCCCGAGGCCACTCGTGAGACGTACGGCATGAGGTTCGCCGGCGCGCCCAGTGGGTCCTCACCGAGCAGCCCGGAGGGGTGGGCACCGACCGGGTTGAAGTACCGCAGCACGGCCACGCTCTGCTCCGGCGCGGCCGCGTGCGTGTCGACCAGCACCTGCTCGGCCATCGCCTTGGACCGGCCGTAGGGGCTCACGGGCGCCAGCGGGGCCCCCTCGTCCACGGGGACCGGCGCGTCGTCCCCGTACACGGTCGCGGAGGAGGAGAACAGCAGGACCCGAGCACCGGCGTCGGCCGTCACCCGGGCGAGCTCCGCGGTGCCGCCCACATTGACCGCGTAGTACTCCCCCGGCTGCACGACCGACTCCGCGGGCGACTTCAGTCCCGCGAAGTGCACGACGGCGTGCGGGCACCACGCCCGCACGCGCTCGCGGTACTCGGCGGGACGGCGGACGTCGGCGCGCACGAGGTCGAGCCGGTCCCCGCCGAGCTGCGTCCCGCACACCCGGGCGGCCCGCCGCAGCGGCTCCTCCGAGGAGGAGACGAGGCTGTCGAGCACGAGGACGGCGTGCCCGGCGTCCAGCAGGGTGGTCACGGTGTGGGACCCGAGGTAGCCGGCACCGCCGGTGACGAGAACACGCGTGACCGCGATCTTACGAGGCCGCGTCCCGCGCCGCTCCCCGACGCCGATGCGCCCTGCACGGGCGGAGGCTGACATGATGTGACGGTGATGGACACCGCGCCCCCCGGCGTCGACGCCGGCACCCCCGCCGTCCGCGCCGCCGAGTCCCACCTCTCCCCCTTCGTGGAGCTGGACCGCGCCATGTGGGCCCGGCTGGCGGACCAGCTGGACCAGCCCTTCGACCAGGCGGACGTGGAGCGGCTGCGGGGGCTCGGCGAGACGCTCTCCCTGCGCGAGGTGGCCGAGGTGTACCTGCCCCTCTCCCGCCTGCTGGGGATCCACGTGGAGGCCTCGGGCACGCTGCGCCGGGCCACGAACGACTTCCTCGGCGAGCGCACGGAGCGCACCCCCTACGTGATCGGCGTGGCCGGCTCCGTGGCGGTCGGCAAGTCCACCACCGCCCGCGTGCTCCAGGAGATGCTGCGGCGCTGGCCGTCCACGCCACGCGTGGAGCTGATCACCACCGACGGGTTCCTGCGCCCCAACGCAGAGCTGCGCGCCCGCGGCCTCATGGAGCGCAAGGGATTCCCCGAGTCGTACGACCGGCGCGCCCTGCTGCGGTTCATGGCGGACGTGAAGTCCGGCGCGCAGGAGGTCAGCGCTCCGGTGTACTCCCACGTCACCTACGACATCGTGGCGGGCGAGCGGCAGACCGTGCACCGTCCCGACGTCCTGATCGTGGAGGGCCTGAACGTGCTCGCGCCGCCGCGCGTGCGCGCCGACGGCACCGCGGGCCTGTCCGTCTCCGACTTCTTCGACTTCTCCGTGTACGTAGACGCCCGCGCCGACTGGATCCGCCAGTGGTACATCGAGCGGTTCATGGATCTGCGCTCGGGGGCCTTCCAGGACCCCGGCGCCTACTTCCACCGCTACGCGGACCTGTCCGACGACGCCGCACGCACCACCGCGGGGGGCATCTGGGACAGCATCAACGGGCCGAACCTGCTGCAGAACGTCCTGCCCACGCGCGGCCGCGCGCGGCTCGTCCTCACCAAGAACCAGCAGCACGAGGTGTCCCGCGTGCTGCTGCGCAAGGTCTGATGCAGGCGCGTCAGTCGCGCCGCTGCACCTCTCCGCCTGTGACGTCGGCCACGCGCGACGCCTCCGTGCACGCGTCAACCACCCGACGCCGTACACTGGCGCAATGCTTCAGGGATTCAAGGACTTCATCATGAAGGGCAACGTCATCGATCTGGCCGTTGCCGTCATCATCGGCGCCGCGTTCAGCCAGATCGTCAATGCCCTCGTGGAGAGCGTGCTCATGCCGTTCGTCTCCGCGCTGTTCCAGGCACCGGACTTCGACAGCTTCGCCGTGCTCACCCTCAACGGCAACGACCTCAAGTTCGGCGTGCTGCTCACCGCGATCGTCAACTTCCTGCTCGTGGCCGCCGCCGTGTACTTCGCGATCGTGCTGCCCATGAACAAGATGATCGAGCGCCGCAACCGCCGCCTCGGCATCGAGCCGGAGGCCGAGCCCGTGGCGGAGGACGTCGCGCTCCTCACCGAGATCCGCGACCTGCTCTCCGCCCAGCGCGGCGGCACGGGGACCGTGACCAACGGCCCGGTGCCGGGCGGCCCGAACGCCCGCTGACCCCGGCGCCACGCGCCGCCCCACCGCACAGGGCCCCGGCCCGCCTCCCCAGGGAGGCGGGCCGGGGCCCTCCGTCCACCCCGGGGCTCAGCCGGTCCGCGCCCCGTCCCGCTCGACCGCGAGGCAGGGCAGCCAGTCCGCCGACACGCCGTCCCGGTCGCAGGTGGGCGCCTGGACGGCCATCACGGCCAGGATCCAGAGCGCCGCCATCGCGGCCGCGAGCGCGGCCAGCAGGGGCCAGTGCCGCGGCCGGGGAGGCGGTGAGGACGGCACGACGGGCTCGGTCCGCGTCGCTCAGTCGTGCAGCCGCAGCTCGCGCTGGACCACCTCGGCCAGGACCTCGGCCTCGCGACGGGCCGTCTCCTCGTCCGGGGCCTCGACCATCACGCGCACGACGGGCTCCGTGCCGGAGGGACGCAGCAGGACCCGCCCGGTCTCCCCGAGCCGCTGCTCGGCCACGAGCACGGCGGCCTGCACCGCGGCGTCCTCCCCCGCGCGAAACTTGTCCACCCCGCGCACGTTCACCAGCACCTGGGGCAGCCGCTCCATCACGCCCGCGAGCCCGGACAGGGGCGTCCCGGTCTGCGCCACCCGGGCCGCCAGCTGCAGGCCGGTCAGGACGCCGTCGCCGGTGGTGGCGTGGTCCGCGAAGATCACGTGCCCGGACTGCTCGCCGCCGAGCGAGTAGTCGCCGAGCTTCATGCCGGCCAGGACGTAGCGGTCGCCCACCTGCGTCTCCATCAGACGGACGCCCTCCCGCTGCATCGCGAGCTTCAGGCCGAGGTTGGACATCACGGTCACCACGAGGGTGTCGTCGCGCAGCTCGCCGCGGTCCTTGAGCGCCAGGGCCATGATCCCCATGATCTGGTCCCCGTCGACGACGTCGCCGTTCTCGTCGACGGCGAGGCAGCGGTCCGCGTCGCCGTCGTGGGCGATCCCGAGGTCCGCCCCGTGCGCGCGCACGGCCTCCTGGAGGCGCTCCAGGTGCGTGGAGCCGCAGCCCTCGTTGATGTTCAGCCCGTCCGGCTCCGCGCCGATGACCACCACGGAGGCCCCGGCGTCCCGGAACGCGTCCGGGGAGCAGCCGGAGGCCGCGCCGTGCGCGCAGTCCAGCACCACGGTGAGCCCGTCGAGGCGGTGGGGCAGCGTCTGCAGCAGGTGCACCACGTAGCGGTCCTCCGCATCGGAGAAGACGCGCACCCGGCCCACGTCCGCGCCGGTGGGACGCAGCGGGTGCTCCCCTTCCAGGTGCTGGATGATCTCGTCCTCCTGCTCATCGGTGAGCTTCTGCCCGCCGCGCGCGAGGAACTTGATGCCGTTGTCCGGCGCCGGGTTGTGGGAGGCCGAGATCATAACGCCGAAGTCCGCGCCGAGGTCGCCCACGAGGAAGGCCGCGGCCGGAGTGGGGAGCACCCCGGCGTCCCAGACGTCCACCCCCGACGACGCGAGCCCGGCCAGCACAGCCGCGCTGATGAACTGGCCGCTGATCCGGGGGTCGCGGGCCACCACGGCCACGGGCCGCCGCCCGGCCGCGAACGCCTCCGCCCCCAGGACCGGCGCGGCCGCCTGGGCCAGCTGGACGGACAACTCCACTGTGAGCGTCTCGTTGGCCAGGCCACGAACGCCATCGGTTCCGAACAATCTCGACATGATGCATGAGTCTACGAGCCGCTCCCCGGCGCGGACACCAGCGCCACGGCCGGAAGGCCTCACCGGAGGTCACGATCCCGCATCGGGACCGGTAGGATCACCCCGGTGACGGCCATCCGCCGGTCCCGTCACCACCGCGCGGGCCGCGCCCGCGGCTCCGATCTGAAGGACCCCCGCATGCCCGTTCATCCGATCCCCTCCTCTTCGTGGCCCCGCCGTGCCGTGCTCAGCGGTGCCGGCCTCGCGATCGCCGGCGTCGTGTCCGGCTGCGCCGACGGCGACGGGTCCCCGGCCGCGGCCGCCGCCGACCAGGAGGGTGGCGCCTCGACCGCCCCCCGCCTGGCGGCCCCCGAGATCCTCTCCACGATCGACTGGGGGGCGCGCATCCCGGAGGGCCACCAGCAGACGCTGTACGAGCGTCCCTCGTACCTGGTCATCCACCACACGGCCACCCCGAACGTCACGGACGGCTCCCGTCAGGCCGCCGTGGACATCGCCCAGCGTGTCCAGAGCCAGCACATCAACCAGCAGTGGGGCGACTCCGGCCAGCACTTCACGATGTCCCGAGGCGGCTACCCGCTGGAGGGGCGCCACGGCTCCCTGTACACGCTGCACGGCGGCCAGAACTTCATGCTCGGCGTGCACGCGCTGGGCTTCAACGCCTACGCCCTCGGGATCGAGTGCGAGGGCTTCTACATGCTCAACCCCCCGCCGCAGAGCCTCTACGCCGGGCTCGTGAAGCTGGCCTCCTACATCTGCCAGCAGTACGACCTCCCGCCGTCGCGCATCATCGGCCACCGCGACATCGTGAAGACGAGCTGCTGCGGCGACGCCTTCTACTCCAAGCTGCCCGTGCTGCGCGAGGACGTCCGCCGCTCCCTCGAGTCCGGCGAGTACCACGTGACCGAGGGCTTCGGCGCGGACAACCTCTTCGACGACTCGGAGATCGACACCGAGAACTACCAGGAGTACCGCAGCCGCACCGAGGGCTGAGCGCCCCCCGCCCGGACGCCACGGCGCCCCTCCCCCGCACGGGGGGCGCCGTCGTCGGTGGGGCCGACGACGGGCCCCTGCGGTTCAGCGCACGCGCGGGAAGGAGCCGCCGGCAGACTCGTCCACCTCGGACAGCACGTCGGCCGGGGCACAGATCCGCGGGTCCGGGGTGTGCACGAGCCGCTCGTCCTTGTTCGGGTACGGCAGGGTGTGCAGCACGTGGCGCATCGCCTCGAGGCGGGCCCGCTTCTTGTCGTTCGACTTCACCACGGTCCACGGCGCGTCGGCCGTGTGGGTGTAGAAGAACATGGCCTCCTTGGCGTTCGTGTAGTCGTCCCACTTGTCCAGCGAGGCCAGGTCGGTGGGCGAGAGCTTCCAGCGGCGCACCGGGTCGGTCTCCCGTGCCGCGAACCGGTTGAGCTGCTCCGCACGGGACACGGAGAACCAGAACTTGATGAGGTGGATGCCCGAGTTCACCAGCATCCGCTCCAGCTCCGGGGTCTCCCGCATGAACTCGAGGTACTGCTGGGGAGTGCAGTAGCCCATCACCCGCTCGACGCCGGCGCGGTTGTACCAGGAGCGGTCGAACATCACGATCTCGCCGCCGGAGGGCAGGTGCTGGATGTACCGCTGGAAGTACCACTGGGACGCCTCGGCGTCCGTCGGCTTCTCGAGGGCGACGGTCCGGGCGCCGCGGGGGTTGAGGTGCTCGTTGAAGCGCTTGATGGCCCCGCCCTTGCCGGCGGCGTCACGGCCCTCGAAGATGATCAGCACCTTCTGGCCGGTCTCCTTGACCCACAGCTGCATCTTCAGCAGCTCGATCTGCAGCTCGCGCTTGCGGCGCTCGTAGCTCTTGCGGCTGAGCTTCGTCTGGTACGGGTAGCCCTCTCGCCAGGCCCGGGGGTCGGGGCTCGGCAGCGCCGTGTCCCCGCCCAGCGTCCGCCCCAGCTCGCGGATCTCGTCCACCTCGGCGGCGTAGTCATGGGTGACCGCGAAGGGATGGTCCTCGCCGGGGGCCTCCAGCTCGTGCTCGGGCAGGGGGGCGTCGGGGGTCTTCTCCGCCATCGGGGCTCCTCGTCGTCTGCGTCCCGGACCACGTCGTCCGGACGCCCCCGATCCTACCGCCGGACACGGCCGTGGCCGGCCGCCCCGGAGAGGGGCGACCGGCCACGGGGGCGACGACGGCCCGGTGCCGCCCAGGAGGCGGTCCAGCCGGCGTGCGAGCGGGTCAGCGCTTCGAGAACTGCGAGGCCTTGCGGGCCTTCTTCAGGCCGGCCTTCTTGCGCTCGATGACGCGGGCGTCGCGGGTCAGGAAGCCGGCCTTCTTGAGGGCCGGGCGGTTGTGCTCGCGGTCGATCTCGTTGAGCGCGCGGGAGATGCCCAGGCGCAGCGCACCGGCCTGGCCGGAGGGGCCGCCGCCGTGGATGCGGGCGATCACGTCGTACGCACCGGTGAGCTCCAGCAGGGTGAAGGGGTCGCTGACCTCCTGCTGGTGCAGCTTGTTCGGGAAGTAGTTCTCCAGGGTGCGGCCGTTGAGGGTCCACTGGCCCGAGCCGGGGACGAGGCGCACGCGGGCCACGGCCTCCTTGCGACGGCCCACGGCGGAGCCGGGGACGGTCAGCGCCGGGCGCTCGGAGACGGCCGGGGCGTCGGCGGCGGCGGAGGACTCGGAGGTGTAGCTCGTCAGCTCCACGTCGTCGTTCTGGTTGATGCTCATGATTCTCCTTGGAAGAGGTCTGCTCAGGCGACCGCGAGGGTCACTGGGCGACCTGGCCGATCTCGAAGGTGGCGGGCTGCTGGGCGGCGTGCGGGTGCTCGGCACCGCGGTACACCTTCAGCTTGGTCAGCTGCTGGGCAGCCAGCGAGTTCTTCGGGAGCATGCCCTTGACGGCCTTCTCCACGGCGCGGACCGGGTTCTTCTCGAGGAGCTCCGCGTAGGACTCGGACTTCAGGCCGCCCGGGTAGCCCGAGTGGCGGTAGGCGCGCTTCTTCTCGAGCTTGGAGCCGGTGAGGGCCACCTTCTCGGCGTTCACGATGATGACGTAGTCGCCCATGTCCATGTGGGGGGCGAACGTCGGCTTGTGCTTGCCGCGCAGGAGCGTGGCGGTGTGGGTGGCGAGGCGGCCGAGGACGATGTCCGTGGCATCGATGATGTGCCACTGGCGGTCGGCGTCACCAGGCTTGGGAGTGTACGTACGCACGTTGTCTGCCTTCAGGGTCGGTTCGGTCACAGCCGCCGACGCCGGGGCGTGAGTCCGACGGGGGCGTGCTGTTCAGTTCTCCGTGCGCGCCGGTCCCCCAGGTGAGGGCTGGAAGGCGTCCGGGCCCGAGAGCCCCGGGGGTGCGGCGCGAGATGACGGCCATGCAACTGAGCCACTCGCGGCACGACGCATCCGGGTGCGGGCATGCGCAACGTCCGCCCATGCTACCGGCTCCGCCCATGTCGGTCCAAAACGGACGGGGGGGTCTCAGGAGCCGGCGTCGAGGGCGGGACGCCGGGCACGGGTCCCCTCGGCCCGGGCCGCCAGGTCCCGGGGATCCTCCGGGTAGGCGACCTCCACGAGCGTGAGGCCGCGGGCCGGCGCCAGACGCACCTCCGAGTCGCGCGCGGGGGCCGCCAGCCGCCCCGCCGTCCACCCCGGCGGCCGTCGCCCCTCCCCCACCTGCAGGAGCGCGCCGACGATCGACCGGACCATGGAGTGGCAGAACGCGTCCGCCCGCAGCCGCACCGTCACGAGCCCCTCCGGTCCGCGCTCGACCCGCGCGTCCAGGACCTCCCGCACCGTGGTCGCGCCCTCGCGGGGGCGGCAGAAGGACAGGAAGTCGTGCAGGCCCAGGAGGACGTCGGCCTCGGCCTGCATGAGGGCCACGTCGACCGGGGACCCGTGCCAGTGGACGCCGTGCCGGGTGAGCGGGTCACGGGTCTGCGGACGGTCGCTGATCCGGTACTCGTAGGCCCGCCAGAGCGCGCCGAACCGGGCGTCGAACCCGTCCGGGGCCCGCCGCACCCCGTGCACGACGACGGCGCCGTCCCACGGCCCCAGCACGCCGCCCAGCCGGCGCAGCAGGGCCTCGGCCGGATCGACGCCGGCCCGCCCGCGGGCGAGCGCCTCCCACTCCCCCGCCGTGAGGTCCGCGTGCACCACCTGCCCGCGCGCGTGGACGCCGGCGTCGGTGCGCCCCGCCACGACCGTGCGCACCGGGCGCCGCACGATCCGCTCGAGTGCCTCCTCGAGCGCGCCCTGGACCGTCGGCAGACCGGGCTGCGCGGCCCAGCCGCGGAACCCGGCGCCGTCGTAGGCGAGGTCGAGGCGGATGCGGACGTCGGCGGCGGGATCGGGCATGTCCCCCATCGTAGGAGCCGCCCGGCCAGGTGCCCGTCGCGCCCGCACGCACGCGAGCGGGCCGCCACCCCGGGGGGTGACGGCCCGCTCGCGTCGGCCCGGCCGCCATGGCGGCCGGGCGTCGGATCACTCGGCGATCCTCTGGGCGGCCTCGCCGCCCGCAGGCTCGAAGCCCGCGGCCTTCGCCTCGTCGACGGTGGCGAACCAGACCTCGGCGGTCGTCTGGTCGTACCAGCGCGAGCCGGGCACGTGGTACTTCTTCGAGCTGGCGTTGCCCTTGATGGACGCGCCCTCGGGGGCGGAGCCGTCCTCCTTGGTGGGCTGCGCGGCCGGGATCTCGGCGGCGGCCTCGCGGGACTCCTCCACCGTGACGTCCTCGGTGGCGGCCGGGTCCACGGCCTCGACCGGGGTCGACTCCTGGACCGGAGCGGTCTGCTGCGCCGGGGCGGACGCGGCAGCGCGCTCGGCCTCGGCCACGACGGCCTGGCGGCCGGAGACCGGCTCCATCACGAGCTCGATGACGGCCATGGGGGCGTTGTCGCCCTGACGGTTGCCGATCTTGGTGATGCGCGTGTAGCCGCCGTTGCGCTGGGCCATGGCCGGGGCGATCACGGTGAACAGCTCGTGCACGATCGACTTGTTCGTGCGCGACTTCGCCGCGATGATGCCCTGCACCTTGCGGCGCGCGGGCAGGTCGCCCTTCTTGGCGATGGTGATCAGGCGCTCGGCGTGCGGGCGCAGCCGCTTGGCGCGGGTGAGCGTCGTGGTGATCGACTTGTGCTCGAACAGCTGGGCGGACATGTTCGCCAGCATGATGCGCTCGTGGGCCGGGCTGCCGCCCAGGCGCGGACCCTTGGTGGGGGTGGGCATGGTGTTACTCCTCGGGTGGGACCCGGCGCCGTTCCCGGCGCGGGGTCGAAGATGTCAGGGGTGCGGTGCGGCTCAGAAGTCCGAGAACGGGTCGTCGTCCTGGTGAGCGTGCGCCTGGGGGTCGAAGCCGGCCGGCGAGTCCTTGAGGGACAGGCCGAGCTCGTACAGCTTCTCCTTGACCTCGTCGATGGACTTCGCACCGAAGTTGCGGATGTCCATCAGGTCGGCCTCCGAGCGGGCCATGAGCTCACCCACGGTGTGGATGCCCTCGCGCTTGAGGCAGTTGTACGAGCGCACGGTCAGTTCGAGGTCCTCGATCGGCTGGGCGAGGTCGGCCGACGACTCCGCCTGCGCGGGCTCGTCGCCCAGGTCGATGCCCTCGGCGTCCTCGTTGAGCGCACGCGCCAGGCCGAACAGCTCGACGAGCGTCGAGCCGGCGGAGGCCACCGCGTCACGCGGCACCATGGACTCCTTGGTCTCGACGTCGAGGATCAGGCGGTCGAAGTCGGTGCGCTGCTCCACGCGGGTCGCCTCGACCTTGAAGGTCACCTTCAGCACCGGCGAGTAGATGGAGTCGACCGGGATGCGGCCGATCTCCTGATCCGCGGACTTGTTCTGAGCGGCGGTCACGTAGCCGCGGCCGCGCTCGATGGTCAGCTCAATGTCGAACTTGCCCTTCGCGTTCAGCGTGGCGATGTGCAGGTCCGGGTTGTGGATCTCGACGCCGGCCGGGGCGGTGATGTCAGCGGCCGTGACGACGCCGGCGCCCTGCTTGCGCAGGTACGCGACCACGGGCTCGTCGTTCTCCGAGGAGACGGAGAGCTTCTTGATGTTGAGGATGATCTCGGTGACATCCTCCTTCACGCCGTTGACGGTGCTGAACTCGTGGAGCACGCCGTCCACGCGGATGCTGGTCACGGAGGCCCCGGGGATCGAGGACAGCAGGGTGCGGCGCAGGGAGTTGCCGAGGGTGTAGCCGAAGCCGGGCTCGAGGGGCTCGATGACGAACCGGGAGCGGCGGTCGGAGACGACCTCTTCGGTCAGCGTGGGGCGCTGTGCAATGAGCACGGACATTTCCTTTCGGCGAGCGTCCGCCATATGACGCACGCGGTGGGTGGAAACGAGGACGGGGGTGGGATCAGGTCGACGACCTGTCCGCATCCGCCCCACGCGGGGCGGATGCGGACACAGCGCTCAGATCAGACGCGGCGGCGCTTCGCGGGGCGAGCGCCGTTGTGGGCCTGCGGGGTGACGTCCTGGATGGACCCCACCTCGAGGCCGGCGGCCTGGAGGGAGCGGATGGCGGTCTCGCGGCCCGAGCCCGGGCCCTTCACGAAGACGTCCACCTTCTTCATGCCGTGCTCCTGCGCACGCTTGGCGGCCTGCTCGGCGGCCATCTGCGCGGCGTACGGGGTCGACTTGCGCGAGCCCTTGAAGCCCACCTCGCCGGACGAGGCCCAGGAGATGACGGCGCCCGTCGTGTCCGTGATCGACACGATGGTGTTGTTGAACGTGCTCTTGATGTGGGCCTGGCCCACGGTGATGTTCTTCTTGTCCTTGCGACGCGGCTTGCGGACCGCAGAACGGGTCTTGGGGGGCATGGGGTTCTCCTTGCGGGAAAGCTGCTGGTGAGAGTGCTGGCGTCGCGGATCCCACGGACGAGGCCGGGTTCACCGCGGACGGCAGGTCACTTCTTCTTGCCGGCGACCGTCTTCTTCGGGCCCTTGCGGGTGCGGGCGTTGGTCTTCGTGCGCTGGCCGCGCACCGGCAGGCCGCGACGGTGGCGCAGGCCCTCGTAGGAGCCGATCTCCACCTTGCGGCGGATGTCGGCGGCCACCTCGCGGCGGAGGTCGCCCTCCACCTTGTAGCTGCCCTCGATGTGGTCGCGCAGCTGCACCAGCTGCTCGTCGGAGAGGTCCTTCACGCGGATGTCCCGGTCGATCCCGGTGGCCGCGAGGGTCTCCTCAGCGCGGGTCTTGCCCACACCGTAGATGTACGTGAGTGCGATGATCACGCGCTTCTCGCGCGGAATGTCAACGCCTGCAAGACGAGCCATGGGCCGTCCTCCTGATTCCTTCTGCAGCAGGGGTCTGCACCAGGGACGTCCCGAACGACGTGGGCCTCACGGCCCCGCGGCCCCGGTCCGCGGCGCCGGGGAAGTTCCGGCGTGGTCCGCGGCGGGTGTCCGCCGTCCTCGGTCTCCGGCCCCTGCGGCCGGAGGTCTCGGCCGCCCCGTGGGGCGACCGCTGTCCCTGCTGTTCGGCCGTCATGGCCGGATGATGGTGTGGTCAACGCGCGGCGTCGCTCCCCCGTGGCGGGGAAGGCGATCAGCCCTGGCGCTGCTTGTGGCGCGGGTTCGAGCAGATCACCAGCACGCGGCCCTTACGGCGCACGACCTGGCACTTGTCACAAATCCGCTTCACACTCGGCTGAACCTTCACGGCTCCTCCTCCTGCGTTCGCTTGGACGGGGATTCTTACTTGTAGCGGTAGACGATGCGACCCCGGTTGAGGTCGTAGGGGCTAAGCTCCACCACCACGCGGTCCTCGGGGAGGATGCGGATGTAGTGCTGACGCATCTTTCCGGAGATCGTGGCGAGCACGACGTGCTCGTTCTGCAGACGGACTCGGAACATCGCGTTCGGCAACGCCTCCGAGACCGTGCCCTCGACCTCGATGACACCTTCCTTCTTAGCCATGTCCTCCACAATCGTCATGCCGCACGGCGCACACGGGGCGGCCGCACGACGGGAACGGGGTCGACCGCACCGGGACACCCGGAGGGCAGTGGGCACGGTCAACGTTCAATGCTACCTCATTCGGTCCGGTCGGGCCAGCCCGGCGACGCCGCGGCCACCGTGCGAAGGGGGTGTCACTCCCCCGGGGGGACCGGGACGACGCCGTGCCGGGCCAGCTCGGCGGCGCCGCCATCCGGCGCGGAGAGGACCCAGACGCCGCCGGCGTGCCGGCACACCGTGTGCTCCCACTGGCTGGCGCGGGCGCCGTCGGTGGTCACCACGGTCCACTCGTCCTCGAGGATGCGCGTCTCGATGCCGCCGCGCACGAGCATCGGCTCGATCGCCAGGGCGAGGCCCGATCGGACCTTCGGGCCCTGATGGCCGGTGCGGTAGTTGAAGACGTCGGGCGGCAGGTGCATCGCGGAGCCGATCCCGTGGCCCACGTAGTCCTCGAGGATGCCCAGCGGAGCCCCCGCCTGCTCGGTGACGAAGTCGTCGATCGCGTCGCCGATCTCACCGACGTGCTTCGCCGAGGCGAAGGCCGCGACGCCGACCCACAGGGCGGCCCGCGTGATCTCGGAGAGGCGCTCGTCCTCCCGGTCCGCGGTGCCGGCGTCGGAAGAGCCGAGGATGACCGTGCGCGCCGAGTCGGAGTGCCAGCCGTCGACGACCGCGCCGCCGTCGATCTTGAGCACGTCGCCCTGCTGCAGGACCCGGTCCCCCGGGATCCCGTGGACGACCTCGTCGTTCACGGAGGCGCAGATGGACGCCGGGAAGCCGTGGTAGCCGAGGAAGTTCGAGGTGGCACCGTGCTCGGCGAGGACGTCGGCGAAGACCGCGTCCACCTCCGCGGTGGTGACGCCCGGCGCCGCGGCGGCGACCGCGGCGTCCAGTGCCGAGGACAGGACCACCCCCGCACGCTGCATGCTCTGCAGCTGGGGGGTGGTCTTCAGCTCCAGGGAGCGGCGGCCGACCACGCGGTCAGGCCCACTGGCCCGGGGTGATGACCGGCATGGTCCCGGTGGCCACGCGCACCGAGTACACGGCCTGCAGGACGCGTTCGGTCACGTCGTCGATCTGACCCGTGCCGTCCACGCGCGCCACGATGCCGCGGTCGGCGTACGACTCGATGACCGACTCGGTCTCCCGGTGGTAGAGGTCGAGGCGGTGCTGGATGACCTCCTCCGTGTCATCGGCACGGCCCTCGATCTCGGCACGCTTGAGGAGGCGCTGCACCAGCTCGGCGTCCTGCACCTCGAGCTCCACGACGGCGGACAGCGCCAGGCCCGCCTCACTCAGCATGGCGTCGAGGGCCTCGACCTGACCCGCGGTGCGCGGGTAGCCGTCGAGGAGGAAGCCGCTCGCGGCGTCCGCCTGGGCGAGGCGGTCGGCCACCATGCGATTGGTCAACGCGTCCGGCACGAAGTCGCCGGCGTCCATGTAGCGCTTGGCCTCCCGGCCCAGCTCCGTCATGTTCTTGACGTTGTGGCGGAAGATGTCGCCGGTGGAGATCGGCACGATCCCCAGCTTGTCGGCGATCCGGGTGGCCTGGGTGCCCTTGCCGGAGCCGGGGGGTCCCATGAGCAGCATGCGGGTCATCGTGTGGTCCTCACTGTCGGGGTGGACGGGCGGGGCGGCGCTCAGCGCAGCAGGCCCTCGTAGTGGCGCTGCTCCATCTGGGCGCTGATCTGCTTCACCGTCTGCAGGCCCACACCGACCATGATGAGGATCGAGGTGCCTCCGAACGGGAAGTTCTGGTTCGCGCCGATCACCACGAAGGCGATCAGCGGGATCATGGCCACGATACCCAGGTAGAGGGCACCCGGGAGCGTGATGCGGCTGATGACGTACTGCAGGTAGCGCTCGGTGGGCCGTCCGGCGCGCACCCCGGGGATGAAGCCGCCGTAGCGCTTCATGTTGTCCGAGATCTCCTGCGGGTTGAACGTGATGGACACGTAGAAGTAGGTGAAGCCGATGATCATCAGCAGGTACAGGGCCATGTAGACCGGGTGGTCCCCGCCCTGGAAGTAGGTGCTCAGGAAGCTCACCCACGCCGGCGGCGCCGAGCCGTCCTGAGGGGTGTTGAACTGGATCAGGATGCCCGGGAGCATCAGCACCGAGGACGCGAAGATCACCGGGATCACGTTGGCCATGTTGACCTTGATCGGGATGAACGTGGTGGATCCGCCGACCGTCCGGGTCCCGATCTGACGCTTCGCGTACTGCACGGGGATGCGGCGCTGCGACTCCTCCACGAACACGATCGCGAGCATCGTCAGGAGGCCCACGAGCATGACGATCGCGAACACGCGCCAGCCCTGGGTCTGGAGCACCTGGGCGATGCCCGACGGGAAGGACGCGGCGATCGAGGCGAAGATCAGCAGAGAGATGCCGTTGCCCACGCCGTGCTCCGTGATCCGCTCGCCCAGCCACATCACGATCACACAGCCGGTCACGAGCACCAGGACGACCAGGAGCACCGACAGGATGGACCCGTCCCGCAGCAGCGGCAGCTGGCAGTTCAGCAGGGCGCCCGTGCGGGCGAGCGAGGCCATCGTGGTCCCCTGCAGGACGGCGAGGGCGATGGTGAGGTAGCGGGTGTACTGCGTGAGCGTGGCCTGGCCCTGCGGGCCCTCCTGATGGAGCTGCTCGAACCGGGGGATCACCACGCGCAGGAGCTGCACGATGATCGAGGCGGTGATGTACGGCATGATGCCCAGCGCGAAGACCGACACCTGCAGCAGCGCGCCGCCGGAGAACATGTTCACGAACGAGTACAGGCCGCCCGAAGTGGACCCGGCGGCGAGGCACGTCTGCACCGCGGCGTAGTCGACTCCCGGGGAGGGGACGAACGCGCCCAGCCGGTAGACGGCCACCAGCCCGAGCGTGAAGAGGATCTTCCGCAGCAGGTCGGGCGTCCGGAGGATCCGGGCGATGGCCTTGAACACGTGTCCTCCTGCAGGGTGTGGTTGCTGGACTGCTCCCCCGCGCACGGAGGAGGAGGGCCGACGTCCCTGCGACGAGGGGCCGGCCCGTCGTGCGAGTCTACACACAGCACGAAGGCCCCCGGCCGGGCGAATGCCCGGGCCGGGGGCCCTGTTGAGTGCTGGTCAGACGATCAGACGGTCTCCGTCGAGCCGCCCGCGGCCTGGATCTTCTCCACTGCCGAGGCGGAGAAGGCGTGCGCCCTCACCTGCACCGCGGAGGTGATCTCGCCGGTGCCGAGGACCTTCACGGGCTGGCCCTTGCGGACCAGGCCCTTGGCCACGAGCGCGTCCACGGACACCTCGCCGCCCTCGGGGAACTGCGCCGAGAGCTTGTCCAGGTTGACGACCTGGTACTCGGTGCGGAACGGGTTCTTGAAGCCGCGCAGCTTGGGCAGGCGCATGTGCAGGGGCAGCTGGCCGCCCTCGAAGCCCGCGCGGACCTGGTAGCGGGCCTGGGTGCCCTTGGTGCCGCGACCGGCGGTCTTGCCCTTGGAGGCCTCGCCACGACCCACACGGGTCTTGGCGGTCTTGGCTCCCGGGGCCGGACGCAGGTCGTGGACCTTGATGGCGTCGTTGTCAGCCATTGTTGACCTCCTCCACGGACACCAGGTGCGGCACGGTGTTGACCATGCCCACGGTCACCGCGTCGGCCGTGCGGGTGACCGAGTGGCCGATCCGCTTGAGGCCGAGCGAGCGCAGGGTGTCGCGATGGTTCTGCTTGGAGCCCGTGACGCCGCGGGTCTGGGTGATCACCAGGGTGGCGTCCGAGGGCTGGATGTTCTTGCGGGTGGGCTCAGCCATGATCAGGCACCTGCCTTCTGCGCGCTCTTCTGGGCACGATCGTTCTCCATGGTGCGCAGCATCGCATGGGGGGCGATCTCGTCGAGGGCCTTGCCACGGCGGGCGGCCACGGCCTGGGGCTCCTCGAGACGCTTGAGGGCGTCCACGGTGCCGCGCACGATGTTGATCGCGTTCACGGAGCCCATGGACTTCGACAGCACGTCGTGGATGCCCGCGCACTCGAGGACGGCACGCACCGGACCGCCGGCGATCACGCCGGTGCCCGGGGATGCCGGACGCAGCAGGACGACGCCGGCGGCGTCCTCACCCTGCACGAGGTGCGGGATGGTGGAGCCGACGCGCGGCACGCGGAAGAAGGACTTCTTGGCCTCCTCCACGGCCTTCTGGATCGCGGCGGGCACCTCCTTGGCCTTCCCGTAGCCGACACCGACGGTGCCGTCGCCGTCACCCACCACCACGAGGGCGGTGAAGGAGAACCGACGACCGCCCTTGACGACCTTGGACACGCGGTTGATCGCCACGACGCGCTCGAGGAACTGGTCCTTCTCCTCGTCCTGCGCGCCTCGCCGGTTGCGGTCGTCACGGCGGCCGCCACGGCGGTCGCCGTCACGGCCACCGCGGCCGCCGTCACGGCCGCCGCGGCCGCCCGCGCTGCGCTCGGTGGACTGGCCGGCCGAGCCCGCGGAGGTCTCGGACACGGTGGTCTCGGTGGTCTCGCTCACCTGGGTGTCCTTCTCGTTGTTGGTCTCGGTCACAGCTTCAGCCCTCCCTCTCGGGCGCCGTCGGCCACCGCGGCCACACGGCCGTGGTACTTGTTGCCGCCGCGGTCGAACACGACGGCCTCGATGCCGGCGGACTTCGCGCGCTCGGCGACGAGCTCGCCCACCCGCTTGGCCTTGGCGGTCTTGTCGCCCTCCAGGCCGCGCACGTCCGCCTCCATGGTGGAGGCGTACGCCAGGGTGCGGCCCTGGGTGTCGTCGACGACCTGCACGAACATGTGGCGCGCGGAGCGGTTGACGACGAGACGGGGACGGACGGTGGTGCCGGAGATCCGCTTGCGCACCCGGAGGTGGCGGCGGGTGCGGGCGTTGAACTTGCCCTTGCCCTTCACCTTCAGAGTAGACATCACTTACCTGCCTTTCCGGCCTTGCGGCGGATCTGCTCGCCCGCGTAGCGCACGCCCTTGCCCTTGTACGGGTCGGGCTTGCGCAGCTTGCGGATGTTGGCGGCGGTCTCGCCGACCTTCTGCTTGTCGATCCCGGAGACGGTCACCTTGTTGCCCTCGACGGCGAAGGTGATGCCCTCCGGGCACGTGACGGGGACCGGGTGGGAGTAGCCCAGGGCGAACTCGAGGTCCTGGCCCTTGGCCTGCACGCGGTAGCCGGTGCCGACGACCTCGAGGGCCTTGGAGAAGCCCTCGGTGACACCCAGCACCATGTTGTTGATCAGGGACCGGGAGAGGCCGTGCAGGGAGCGGGACTCACGCTCGTCGTCGGGGCGGGCCACGATGACCTGCCCGTCCTCGAAGGTGGCCGTGATGGGCGCGGCCAGCGTGTGCTCCAGCTGGCCCTTGGGGCCCTTCACGGAGATGCGGGCGCCGTCGATGGTCACATCGACGCCGCTGGGAACGGTGATCGGGAGACGTCCGATTCGCGACATGTCAGTTCAGCCTTTCTTCTGTCTCGTCCGTCACCAGACGTAGGCGAGGACTTCTCCGCCCACGCCCTTCTGGGACGCCTGACGGTCCGTGAGCAGACCGGAGGAGGTGGACAGGATGGCGATGCCGAGGCCGCCCAGCACGTGGGGCAGGTTCGTGGACTTCGCGTACACGCGCAGACCCGGCTTGGAGATGCGGCGCAGGCCGGCGATCGCACGCTCACGCTGCGGGCCGAACTTGAGGTCGATGGTCAGCGTCTTGCCGACCTCGGCGGCCTCCTCGCGCCAGTCCTGGATGTAGCCCTCGGACTTCAGGATCTCCGCGAGGCGGACCTTCAGCTTGGAGGACGGCATGGACACGGTGTCGTGGTAGGCCGAATTGGCGTTGCGCAGACGGGTCAGCATGTCTGCGACGGGATCGGTCATGGTCATGTGGGCTTCCGCCCTTTCTCGCCGTGGTTTCCCGCACCGGTTCACCGGTGGGGGACCTGCGGCGTGGAGGTCTTACTTGTCGGTCTTGAACGGGAAGCCCAGCGCCTTCAGCAGCGCGCGGCCCTCGTCGTCGTTCTTGGCGGTGGTCACCACGGTGATGTCCATGCCGCGCACGCGATCGATCTTGTCCTGGTCGATCTCGTGGAACACGGTCTGCTCGGACAGGCCGAAGGTGTAGTTGCCGTTGCCGTCGAACTGCCGGTCGGACAGGCCGCGGAAGTCACGGATGCGCGGCAGCGCGAGCGTGACCAGACGGTCCAGGAACTCCCACATGCGGTCGCCACGGAGGGTGGCGTGGGTGCCGATCGGCATGCCCTCGCGCAGCTTGAACTGCGCGATGGACTTGCGGGCCTTGGTGACCATCGGCTTCTGGCCGGTGATCGCGGTCAGGTCCGCCACGGCGCCGTCGATGATCTTCGAGTCCTTGGCGGCCTCGCCGACACCCATGTTGACGACGACCTTCACGAGACCCGGAACCTGCATGACGTTCCCGTACTGGAACTGCTCCTGCAGGGACGCGCGGATCTCCTCGCGGTACTTGTCCTTCAGACGGGGCGTGACCTTCTCGGTCTGCTGCACCTCGGTCATCACAGCTCCTTCCCCGAGGCCTTGGCGAAGCGCACCTTGACGGTGGTCTGCTCGCCGTTCTTCTCGACGGTCTCGAAGCGGTAGCCCACACGGGTCGGCTTCTTGGTCTCGGGGTCCACCACGGCCACGTTCGAGATGTGGATCGGGGCCTCGGAGACCTGCAGGCCGCCCTCGGTGGAGCCGTTGTTGTTCTGGCCGGCACGCAGGTGACGGGTCACACGGTTCACGCCCTCGACGAGCACGCGCTCGTCGGCCGGGAACACGCGCAGGACCTTGCCCTGCTTGCCCTTGTCCTTGCCGGAGATGACCTGCACCAGGTCATCCTTCTTGATCTTGGCCATGGGTCAGATCACCTCCGGAGCGAGCGACACGATCTTCATGAACCGCTTGTCGCGCAGCTCACGGCCCACGGGGCCGAAGATGCGCGTGCCGCGGGGCTCGCCCTCGTTCTTGAGGATGACGGCCGCGTTCTCGTCGAAGCGGATGTACGAGCCGTCGGGACGGCGGGACTGCTTGCGGGTGCGGACCACCACGGCCTTGACGACGTCGCCCTTCTTGACGTTGCCGCCGGGGATGGCGTCCTTGACGGTGGCGACGATGGTGTCGCCGATGCCTGCGTAACGGCGTCCGGAACCACCGAGAACACGGATGGTCAGGATCTCCTTCGCACCGGTGTTGTCGGCGACCTTGAGCCGCGACTCCTGCTGGATCACTTGTATCTCCTTGCGTCGCGCCGGTTCTCACCCCTGATGGGCGAGCCTTGCGGAACGGTTGAAACGGTCATCCCGGGGACGCTTACCCCTCCCCCATCGTGCGCTCCCCCGCTCGGGCTCGCCGTGCCCCGCATGTTCAGACAGCGGGAGGCTCGCGCGGCGGATGCGCGCACAGGGCAGGGCCGAGGCGGATCCGGGACGGTCGTGCGTCTCCCCTCGGCACGCAGGATGGATGGTCCTGCCAACAAAGGGCGCACGAATACACAATGGTAGCCGAAAAGGCCGCCCCGTGCCAGTGCACGGGACGGCCTCCGGTGGACCCGGGTCAGACCCGGGGCCGACTCACTTGGCGCGCTCGACGATCTCGACGAGGCGGAAGTGCTTGTCCGCGGACAGCGGACGGGTCTCGACGATGCGCACGCGGTCGCCCACGCCGGCGGTGTTCTCCTCGTCGTGCGCCTTGACGCGCTTCGAGGTCTTCAGCACCTTGCCGTAGAGCGAGTGCTTCTTGCGGTCCTCGACCTCGACGACGATGGTCTTGTCCATCTTGTCGGAGACGACGACGCCGCGCAGCGCCTTGCGGTAGTTGCGCCCCTCGAGGGGAGCGGCGGTCTGCTCGGTCACTTGGCAGCCTCCTCATTCTTCTCGGCGTCGGCCGCCTCGACATCCCCACGGATGCCGAGCTCGCGCTCGCGCAGGATCGTGTAGATGCGCGCGATGTCGCGCTTGACGGCCTTCAGCCGGCTGGAGTCCTCCAGCTGGCCGGTGGCGGCCTGGAAGCGCAGGTTGAACAGCTCCTCCTTGGAGGACTTCAGGGCCTCCAGCAGGCGGGCGTTGTCCATCCCGTCCAGGGACTCGACGTTCAGATCCTTGGTACCGATGGCCATGGGATCACTCACCACCCTCTCGACGGATGACTCGGGCCTTGAGCGGCAGCTTGTGGATGGCCAGACGCAGCGCCTCGCGGGCGACCTCGTCGGACACGCCGGAGAGCTCGAAGAGCACACGGCCCGGCTTGACGTTGGCGACCCACCACTCGGTCGAGCCCTTGCCGGAGCCCATGCGGGTCTCGGCGGGCTTCTTGGTGAGCGGGCGGTCCGGGTAGATGTTGATCCAGACCTTGCCGCCACGCTTGATGTAGCGGGTCATGGCGATACGCGCGGCCTCGATCTGACGGTTGGTCACATAGGCCGGCGTGAGCGCCTGGATGCCCCACTCGCCGAAGGTGACGGTGGTGCCGCCCTTGGCCATGCCGGAGCGCTTCGGGTGGTGCTGCTTGCGGTGCTTGACGCGACGGGGGATCAGCATCAGGCGTTGCCTCCTTCGGCGAGAGCGGCGGCCGAGGTCTCGGCGCCGGCGCCGGCGTTCTCCTGGCGGGGAGCGCGCTCGGCACGGTCATTGCGACGACGGCGCTCGCCGCCGGCGCCCGGGCCGCGACGCTCGCCGCCACGGCCACGGCCGGAGGGCTGCGCGGCCTCCTTGGCCGCGAGCTCCTTGGCGGTGAGGTCGCCCTTGTAGATCCAGACCTTCACGCCGATGCGGCCGTAGGTGGTCTTCGCCTCGAACTTGCCGAAGTCGATGTTCGCACGGAGAGTGTGCAGCGGCACGCGCCCCTCGCGGTAGAACTCCGACCGGCTCATCTCGGCGCCGCCCAGCCGGCCGGCGCACTGGATGCGGATGCCCTGGGCACCGGCCCGCATGGCGGACTGGATGGCCTTCTTCATGGCACGGCGGAAAGCGACGCGCGAGGCGAGCTGCTCGGCCACGCCCTGCGCCACCAGCTGGGCGTCGGTCTCGGGGTTCTTGACCTCGAGGATGTTCAGCTGGATCTGCTTGCCGGTGAGCTTCTCGAGCTCGCCGCGGATGCGGTCGGCCTCCGCGCCGCGGCGGCCGATCACGATGCCGGGGCGGGCGGTGTGGATGTCCACCCGCACACGGTCACGGGTGCGCTCGATCTCGACCTTGGAGATGCCGGCGCGCTCCATGCCGTCGGTCATCAGCTCGCGGATCTTGACGTCCTCCTTGAGGAAGTCGGCGTAGCGCTGACCCTCCTTGTGGGAGTCGGCGAACCAGTGCGAGACGTGATCGGTCGTGATGCCGAGGCGGAACCCGTTGGGGTTGATCTTCTGACCCATTGTCAGTTCCCACCCTTCTCGTCCTTGGACGCGACGACCACGGTCACGTGGCTCGTGCGCTTGTTGATGCGGTATGCGCGGCCCTGAGCACGGGGCTGGAACCGCTTCATGGTCGGGCCCTCGTCCACGAAGGCCTCGGTGATGTACAGGGCGTCCTCGTCGAAGGCCTGGCCCTCGCGGTCGGCCTTGACACGCGCGTTCGCCACCGCGGAGGCCACCAGCTTGTAGACCGGCTCCGAAGCACCCTGCTGGGCGAACTTCAGGATGGCCAGAGCTTCGGTGGCCTGCTTGCCACGGACCAGGTCGACGACGCGCCGGGCCTTCATCGGCGTCACGCGCAGGTGGCGCGCAATTGCCTTGGCTTCCATTGCTTCTCTCTTTCGATTCTCTCGAAGGTCAAGCGTGCTGTGCCGTCAGGCTCAGCGACGCTTGCCCTTCTTGTCGTCCTTCACGTGGCCGCGGAACGTCCGGGTGGGGGCGAACTCGCCGAGCTTGTGGCCCACCATGGCCTCCGTGACGAAGACCGGGACGTGCTTGCGCCCGTCGTGGACGGCGATGGTGTGACCCAGCATGTCCGGGATGATCATCGACCGGCGGGACCAGGTCTTGATGACGTTCTTGCTGCCCTTCTCGTTCTCGGCCAGGACCTTGAGGTAAAGGTGCTGGTCGACGAAGGGGCCCTTCTTCAGGCTGCGAGGCATGTCTTCTCAGCTCCCTTATCGCTTGTTCTTGCCGGAGCGGCGGCGACGCACGATGAGCTTGTCGCTTTCCTTGTTCGGGCGGCGGGTGCGGCCCTCGGGCTTGCCGTTGGGGTTGACCGGGTGACGGCCGCCGGAGGTCTTGCCCTCACCGCCGCCGTGCGGGTGGTCGGCGGGGTTCATCACGACACCGCGAACGGTCGGGCGCACGCCCTTCCAGCGCATGCGGCCGGCCTTGCCCCAGTTGATGTTCGACTGCTCGGCGTTGCCGACCTCGCCGATCGTGGCGCGGCAGCGCACGTCGACGTTGCGGATCTCGCCGGAGGGCAGACGCAGCTGGGCGTACTTGCCCTCACGGGCGACCAGCTGGATGGAGGCGCCGGCCGAGCGGGCCATCTTGGCGCCGCCGCCCGGGCGCAGCTCCACGGCGTGGATCGTGGTGCCCACGGGGATGTTGCGCAGCGGCAGGTTGTTGCCGGGCTTGATGTCGGCGTTGGGGCCGGCCTCGACGACGTCACCCTGGCTCAGCCGGGCCGGGGCCAGGATGTAGCGCTTGGCGCCGTCCGCGTAGTGCAGCAGCGCGATGCGGGCGGTGCGGTTGGGGTCGTACTCGATGTGCGCGACCGTGGCGGGCACGCCGTCCTTGTCGTGACGACGGAAGTCGATCAGACGGTACTGGCGCTTGTGGCCGCCACCCTTGTGACGGGTGGTGATGCGGCCGGTGTTGTTGCGGCCGCCGGTCTTGTGCAGCGGGCGGAGAAGGGACTTCTCCGGCGTGGACCGGGTGATCTCTGCGAAGTCGGCCACGGACGAGCCGCGCAGGCCCGGGGTGGTCGGCTTGTACTTACGGATAGCCATGTGTGTCTTCCTCGATTAAGTGGTCTCCGCTGCGCCTCAGGAGGCGAGCGGACCTCCGAAGATGTCGATGGTCGCGCCGTCCTTCAACGAGACGATCGCACGCTTGGTGGCCTTGCGGGAGCCCCACCCGAAGCGGGTGCGGCGGCGCTTGCCGGGACGGTTGAGCGTGTTCACCGAGGCGACTGACACGTCGAAGATGCGCTCGACGGCCTGCTTGATCTCGGTCTTGTTCGAGCGCGGGTCGACGAGGAAGGTGTACTTGCCCTCATCGATCAGTCCGTAGCTCTTCTCCGACACGACGGGAGCGATGATCACGTCGCGGGGGTCCTTGTTGATGGAGCCGCTCACTGGGCATCCTCCTTCTTGGCACCGGAGGCCTGCGCCACGTACGCGTCGTAGGCGACCTTGGTGAACACGACGTCATCGGAGACGAGCACGTCGTAGGTGTTCAGCTGGTCGGCGTACAGCGTGTGGACCGCCGGAAGGTTGCGGGCGGACAGGGCGGTGAGGTCGTCGGCGCGGTCGATCACCAGCAGCACGTTGCGGCGGCCGGTGCTCAGCGACTCGAGACCCGCCTTGGCGGCCTTCGTGGACGGCGTGGGGCCGGACACGAGCGCCTCGACGATGTGGACGCGGCCGTTGCGGGCGCGGTCCGAGAGGGCACCGCGGAGTGCGGCGGCCTTCATCTTCTTGGGGGTGCGCTGGGCGTAGTCCCGCGGCGTCGGGCCGTGGACGATGCCGCCACCGGTCATGTGCGGGGCGCGGATCGAGCCCTGGCGGGCGCGGCCGGTGCCCTTCTGCTTGAACGGCTTGCGGCCGGCGCCGGAGACCTCGCCGCGGCGCTTGGTCTTGTGCGTGCCCTGGCGGGCGGCGGCCAGCTGGGCCACCACGACCTGGTGCATGAGCGGCACGTTGGCCTGCACGTCGAAGATCTCGGCGGGCAGCTCGACCTGCACGGTCTTCACGGAGTTCTCAGCCATGGTCTCAGGCTCCCTTCACGGCGCTGCGGACGAGCACGACCTGGCCCTTGGAGCCGGGCACCGCGCCCTTGATCAGCAGGAGGTTGTTCTCCACGTCGACGCCGTGGAGGGTCAGGTTCATGGTGGTCTGGCGGACCGCACCCATGCGGCCCGGCATGCGCTGGCCCTTGAACACGCGGCCCGGGGTGGACGCGCCGCCCACGGAGCCCGGCTTGCGGTGGTTCTTGTGCGCGCCGTGCGAGGCGCCCACTCCGGAGAAGCCGTGACGCTTCATGGCGCCGGCGAAGCCCTTGCCCTTGGTGGTGCCCACGACGTCGACCTTCTGGCCGGCCTCGAAGAGCTCGACGGTCAGGTCCTGGCCGAGCGAGTACTCGGCGGCGTCGGCGGTGCGCAGTTCCACCAGGTGGCGGCGGGGGGTCACGCCGGCCTTCTCGAAGTGACCGGCCAGCGGCTTGGTCACGCGGCGCGGGTCGATCTGGCCGTAGGCGATCTGGACGGCGGTGTAGCCGTCGGTCTCCTCGGAGCGCAGCTGGGTGACGACGTTGGCGTCGGCCTGGACCACGGTGACGGGGATGAGCTTGTTGTCCTCATCCCACACCTGGGTCATGCCGAGCTTCGTGCCCAGCAGGCCCTTCACGTTCAGGTTGTTGGTCATAGTCTCTCAGCACCTCCCTCTCAGAGCTTGATCTCGATGTTGACGTCCGCGGGAAGGTCGAGACGCATGAGCGAGTCGACGGCCTTGGGCGTCGGGTCGATGATGTCGATGAGCCGCTTGTGGGTGCGCATCTCGAAATGCTCGCGGCTGTCCTTGTACTTGTGGGGAGAACGGATCACGCAGTACACGTTCTTCTCCGTCGGCAGCGGCACGGGGCCCACCACCGTTGCGCCTGCACGCGTGACCGTGTCAACGATCTTGCGGGCCGAGACGTCGATGACCTCGTGGTCGTACGACTTCAGCCGGATGCGGATCTTCTGTCCCGCCATGGCGTCACGCCTCTCTCGTCGGGTGTGCTGTTCTACGTCCCTGTTCGGCCACCCCTCGGGGGCGGCCATGTTGTTCCCACCCGCGCGGGGCGAATCCGGCCATGCCGGGTTCCTCGCCACCGCCGGCCTCCGGTCCACGCGGTCGGGCGTGTCGCTCTGGTGCAGAGCGTCCGCGCGAGGGCGAGTCGGAGGGGACTGTCACATCTGGGCCACGCAGCCGCCTCGAGACTGGAGGGCGGCAGCGCATCGGCGCTTGAGCAACCGAATCAGTATGACAGAGATCGGGGCGCACGGCCAGCCGGGACCCGTGATCCCGGCCACCGCTCCCCCGCGCTCAGAACCACTCGGTGGGCGGGCCCGCCTGCAGGAGCAGCACGAAGACGACGGCCACGAGGGCCAGCACCGCCAGCACGGACACCACGGGGCGCGCCAGCACGACGCGCAGCAGCTGCTCGAGCGGCCCGCGCGCCGTGCCCGGCTCGGCGTGCAGGCGCCAGTGGCCGGGCAGCAGGCCGCGCCGATCGAGCCCGCGCTCCACGGGGATCGTGGCGTACGGCACTACGGCGGAGGCCACCGCGGCGATCCCGCGGCCGGCGGGCCAGCGGGCGTCGATCCAGACGGCGAACGACACGGCCACATAGCAGAGGAAGACGAAGCCGTGGACGCCGCCGGCCACGGGCATGAGGGCCTCGGTCACGCCGGTGTACTTCAGGGCCATGGCCGCGAGCAGAAGCGTCCAGGTGACGGCCTCGGCGAGGGCCGTGGCACGGAACAGGGAGCGGGGTGCGGGCGGGGTCACCGGTCGAGGCCGTTCCGGTGGGCGCGGCGGATCCGGCGGGCCCGGTCGATCTCCGGGCGGAAGGTGCGGAAGGCCCAGAGGCCGACGGCCACGAGGGCGCCGAGCACCACGAGCACGATGAGGAAGTCCATGGACCCAGCCTAGGTGTTGTGGGTCATGAGGTTCTTGGCACGAGGCCCGGGCTGAGATGAGACGAGCGGGCCCCGCCCGGCAGGATGGAAGTTCCTCAACAACCCATCCGCTGGAAAGAGCCCGCTCATGACCCAC
>NZ_JAKNUW010000021.1 GCF_023155805.1 Micrococcus lacusdianchii
GACGCAATGTCGTGGAGCGGTGCTTCAACCGGCTCAAGCAGTGGCGAGGGATCGCGATGCGCTCGGACAAGTACGCCCGGAACTACCACGCCGGGCTCAGCCTCGCCGCGACACTGCACTGGCCCGCTACTACCCTTGAGCAACACGCCCTAGAACGACGAGTACGAAGACTTCGCGGCAGACTGGGAATCATGTGTGGCATGCGCAGGGCGTGTCCCCAGGTAGGCGGGAGGAGCTATGGGCTTCGGGAGCCCGTATTCGGGGCTGCAACCGGTTCGGTCCGGCAACGCCTTCGAGGAGACAATGGAGCGCCTGCTGCAGGCGATCACGGGAGGAGCGCTGCGTGCGGGGCAGAAGCTGCCGCCCGAACGGGAACTGGCGGAGTATCTGGGGATATCCCGCTCCACTCTGCGCAACGCGCTCCAGGAACTGCGGTCCATCGGCTACCTCGAGTCCCGCCGGGGGCGCTATGGCGGTGTCTTTGTTCGGCAACAGCCTGTAGCGCAGCCCGGCGGCCGGGGGGTGCTCGACCCCGGGGCGTGCGCAGATGTCCTGGCTCTGCGGTCAGTCCTGGAGCCGGGTGCGGCGGAGCTCGCGGCGGGCCGAGAGCTCGACTCAGCCGCCCGCTCGCACCTGCTGGCCTACCTGGAGCGTGCGGAGCAGGCGGACGAGGGCGCCTACCGAGCGGCGGACGCGCAGCTGCACGTGGCGATTGCCGAACTGACGGCAAGCCAGTCCCTGGTGGCCGCGGTAACGGAGACACGTGCGCGGGTCTCTGGCCTCTTGGACTGCATTCCCCTGTTGGGGCCCAACATCACCCATTCGCACCGTCAGCACGCAGCCATCGTCGATGCGGTGCTGGCTGGGGACGGAGCTCGCGCTCGCCGGGAGATGGCCGATCACCTCGCGGCCACGGCTGCCCTGCTGAGGGGGTTTCTCACCGATACCAAGGACGCAGGGGCTCCTGCCCTGTGACGCTCCGCAGCCGCGCAGATCAGCGGAGCGCCCGGCCCCTCACCTGCCGGAGCACCCCCGGGGTGATCGCTGCGGCCCAGTCCTCGTAGCCGGCGCCGTTGGGATGGAACAGGTCGCGCGCAAGGCGGCTGACCTGGTGCTTCAGATTCCTCCGCCGCGTGGCCGTGTGCACGTCGGCCACGCCGAGCCCGTGCCGCGCGGCCACCCGCCGCACCACCGTGTTCGCCCGGCGCACCCGCGCCTCGAACGGCGGGATCCGGAATGTCGGCACCAGGCCGAGCATGGCACCGGCGGGCAGCGCGCGGGCGATCCGATCGAGCGGTTCCTCGAACGCGGCCTCGTGGAACCGCCAGGCCCACGTGACGTCGTTGCCGCCGACGACGCAGGTCACCGCGTCCACGCCGCTCGCCGGCAGCCGGGGCACCTGGTCGGCGAGCACGTCCTTGGCCATGGCCCCGCTGACGGCGAGGTTCACCACACGCACGGGCCGGCCGGTCTCCACGGCGACCCGCTCGGCCACCTGCGCCACGTAGGTGCGCTCCACGGACTCGGCCCCGATCCCGACGGCGGCCGAGTCGCCCAGCACCACCCACGTGAGCGCGTCGGGGTCCTCGCGGGCGGCAAGCTCACGCCAGTGGGCGCGGTAGTCGGCGTCGTGCTGGGCCTGCCAGCCACGGGGTGAGGGCATGGGTGCCAGGATACCGAGGGGTGCGGACACGCGCGGCAGGGGCTCGACGTGGCGCCCGCCATGCGCCAGAGTTCGGTCATGACGTTCCTGCGGGCCGTGGGCCGCTTCTACGGGCGCTACGCGCAGTTCGGCGGCCGAGCCGGACGCGCGGAGTTCTGGTGGGCCGTGCTGCACCTGTTCCTGCTGAGCATCGTGGTCACCGTGCTGTTCGAGCTCCTCGGGGCGGAGACGTCGGCGCCCGGCGCCCCGTGGTTCGCGTTGCCCGCCGTCGGGGTCACCGGCCTCACCTTCCCGCCCCTGGATTGGATGACCGCGATCTACCACGACGTCTCCGGTGTCCTCGGCCTGCTGCACATCGTCCCCATGCTGTCCCTCACGGCCCGCCGCCTGAGCGACGCCGGCCTCACCCCCATCTGGATGCTCCTGGGCCTGATCCCGGGGCTCGGCGCGATCGCGCTGTTCGTGATGGTGCTGCAGCCGTCGGCTCCGCGCGAGAGCAGGGCGGACGGCAGCGTCGGGGGATCCGGTGCTGCGCCGGTGAGACCGCCCGTTCCGCGCCGGACCGCGTCCTGAGGACACGGTCCTGCACACAGTCCGAGGTCTGGTCGAGGGGGCCGGCCCGTCACGTCGCCCGCGCGACGGAATCCCCGCGCCCCACCCGCCCGGACCGCTCCGGCGCCGTGCGCCGGTACCAGTCGAGGCACAGCAGCACGATCAGCAGCAGGTCGATGTAGTCGCCCCCGTAGTACATGAGCTGGGCGCCCTCCTGGGCCTCCGCCGCCCCGACACCCGCCGGCGGGTGCGCGTAGATGTGCTTCGAGAGGATGGCGTGCAGCGCCAGGAAGCCCACCAGCACTCCGGCCCGCAGCGGGTGCCCGTGCGGATGCGGCGCCGGGTCCACCTGCAGCATCGCCGCGGTGAAGACCCACCCGGCCAGCAGGACGTGCAGGTGCACGACCAGGTGCCCCACCGCGGAGGCGTGCATCCATCCGTGCACCGGCGTGGTGTAGAGCAGCCACAGCCCGCCGATGTTCAGCACCGCGGCCACCACCGGATGGGACACCACCCGCACGTACGGCGTGGACAGCACCCGGGACAGCCGCCGCGCGGCCCCCACGGGCAGGCCCCGCAGGGCCACGGTCACGGGCGCGGAGAGCACCAGCAGCAGCGGGGCCAGCATGCCCAGCAGCAGGTGCCCCCACATGTGGGCCGTGAAGTCGTGGTGGCCGGCCACCCCCAGCGGCCCCACCGCCACGACGCCGGCCACCACCCCCGCCGCCGCGCTCAGGGTGCGCGCGTCGGACCAGGCGCGGCCCCGGCGTCGTCCGGCGCGCACGAGCACCACGTACGCGACGAGGAAGAGCAGCAGTCCGCCGCCGAGGACGACGCCGGCCAGCGGGAACGGGGCGCTCGCCGCCTCGGCCCCGAACTCGCCGCCGAGGCCGTGCTCATGCACGGGCGGTCGCCGCGGCCTGCCGGGAGCCGCGCCGCCACACCAGGACGCCGATCACCAGGAAGGCGAGGGCGAGGGCCATCCACACGAGGTCGTACACGAGGATGTTCTCCACGGGCGGGTACGGGCCGGTGCCCCGCAGCTCCGTGGGGATCACCTCGTACCGGATCTGGTGGATCTTCATCAGCTTGTGCTGGACGGTCCCGTCCCAGGCCTGGAACGCGCCGGCGCCGATCAGCACGGCCGGCCACCAGCGGCTCACGCCCGGTCCGCCCCGACGGCGCACGTCCGCGAAGAGGAACAGTCCGGCCACGGCGGCGAACCAGCCGAACGCGTGGAAGAGCCCGTCCGAGACGAGCCCGACAGCCGTGGTGGAGCGGTCGTAGAAGTGGTGCCAGTGCAGGAGCTGGTGGAGGACCGTCTCATCGACGAAGGCGGCCACGCCCACGCCGAAGAGGATCCCGGACAGCAGCAGGCGGCGGTGTAGGTCGGGCGCGGAGCGGCCGATGGGCTGGGCTGTGGCGGAGAGGGATGCCATGGGGCCACGCTAGCGGCAGGCCGCGAGCATGCGCAGGTCAGGGGCGCGTCGCGGGCTCCGGCAGGGTCCCGGCGATCACGGAGAACCAGGTGTCGCAGCCGGCGGTCAGCCCCGCCACACGTGCCTAGAGGGCGGTGCTGAACGTGAAGCGCGTGGTGGTCGGGTTGT
Source organism: Micrococcus lacusdianchii (assembly GCF_023155805.1). Classification (GTDB taxonomy): domain Bacteria; phylum Actinomycetota; class Actinomycetes; order Actinomycetales; family Micrococcaceae; genus Micrococcus; species Micrococcus lacusdianchii. The sequence goes on from NZ_JAKNUW010000021.1 coordinate 3,823, forward strand.
CGTAGACGACCACGGGCAGCTCCGTGGCGGCGATCACGTCCGTGTAGAGGCCGGCGACGCCGTCGTCGGTGAGGGGCTGATAGGACTGCGGCGCCAGGAGCAGCCCCCGCGCTCCGGCCGCGGCGGCGTCCTCGGCGAAGGCGAGGGCGTGGGCCGTGCGCAGTGCGCTCACCCCGGCGTGCGCGGGGACCTCCCCGACGGCGTCGACGGCGAGGCGCACCACGCGCGTCCGCTCCGCGCAGTCCAGGTAGGCGCCGGCACCGGTGGAGCCGAGCACGGTGATGGCGCTCACGCCGGCGGCGGCCAGGCGTTGGATGATTCGCTGGAGGGCGGCCTCGTCGAGGCGGTCGTCCCGCAGGGGAGTGAGGGGGAAGGCGTCGAGCGCGGCGACCGTGTCGGTGGGCATGGGGGAAGGGTAACGGGGGCGGGTCGGATAGTTGACGGATGGGGCATCTGGGAGTGGACTGTGCCGCACATCCCCGTGTGTCCAGGAGGCCCCATGTCAGATCAGCTCCAGCAGGAGATCACGGACGCCGCGGCGGCGATCGTGGACGCGTTCCGGTCCAACGACGAGGAACGGTACTTCTCCGGGTTCGCCCCGGAGTGCAGTTTCGCCTTCCACACGGACCGGGAGGTGCTCCTCGGCCGGGACGCCTGGCGCTCGGCGTGGCGGGAGCTGCGCGCGTCGGGGTGGCGCGTCATCGACTGCCGTTCTCTCACCACCCATGTGCAGCCGATCGGCCGGGACAGCGGGGTCTTTTTTCACGAGCTGGAGACCACCGCCGAGCAGGACGGTCGCCGTGAGACGTACCGCGAGCGCGAGACGATCGTCTTCGAGCGCCGGGACGGGCGACTGACCGCCGTGCATGAGCACCTCTCCCCGGTGCCCGCTGAGGCCGAGGCGACCGACGGGGAGGACGCCCGATGAGCACCGCCGCGGGCGCGACCGGCGCCGTGCCCTCTGCTCCCTCGTCCGACGAGATGGCCGACCCGCCCGTGCGGGGCGCCCTGGGCGGTCTGCGCATCGGACTGATCTGGCTGGCGGCCAACCTGGTGGTCACCACCCTGCTGACCGGCACGCTCTTCGTGCCGGGGGTGCCGTTCGCCGAGGCCCTGGGTTGGATCGTCCTCGGCACGGTCCTGGGTGCGATCGTCCTCACCCTGGTGGCGGTCATGGGCGTGCGCACCGGGCTGCACACCATGGCCCTGACCCGCGGGTCCTTCGGCCTGCGTGGCTCGATCGTCCCCGCCGTGGCCAACGTGGTCATCCTGATGGGGTGGTCCTGGGTGCAGGCCATGCTGGCCGGCATCTCCCTCAACGCGCTCGTGGAGCAGGGGACCGGGTTCTCGAACCCGGCGCTCTTCTCCGCGCTCTGCCAGGCGCTGGTGGTGAGTCTCGCGATCTTCGGGCATGAGGGGATCGCGAAGGTGGAGCCGCTGTTCGCCGTGGTCATCCTCGGGATCATGGCGTGGATCTTCATAACCGCCTTCGGCTCCCATGCGCCCGCGGAGTACCTGGCCATCCCCGCCGACCCGGCCGGGTACGACGGCATCACCGTGTTCGACATCGTCTTCGCCACGGCCATCTCCTGGACCGTGCTCTCCGCCGACCTGACGCGGTCCGCTCGCACCCAGGCCGGTGGCGCGGTCGGCGCCGGCGTGGGCTACACGGTGTCCACCGTCGTCTCGATGGCCCTCGGCCTGACGGCGGCGTCGTTCGTCCTCCTCGAGGGCGGTGAGATCCTGCCCTTCGACCCGACCCTGCTCATCGGGTCTTTCGGAGCGCCGGTGGCGATCGCCATGTTCCTCTCGGTGATGGCCACCAACACGATGGTCATGTACGGGATGACGGAGTCCGTGCGCCACGCGCTGCCGCGCACCCGGCCGCTGCCGTTCGTGCCGACCGCGCTGGTCCTGGGCGCGGTGGGCGTGATCGGGGCGACATGGCTGGGCCTGCTCGACCGGTTCACCGCCTTCCTCTCCCTGATCGGCGCCCTCTTCATCCCCGTGTTCGCCGTCATGATCGTGGACTACTACGTGGCGCGCCGGCGGGTCTACCGGGCGGACATCCTGCTCCACTCCGGCGGTACCTACTGGTTCCGCGGAGGCTGGAACCTCGGCGCGCTGCTGGTCTGGATCCTGGGCGCGGTCGCGTACCTGCTGTTCTACTTCGTCACCCCGACCCCGGTGGGCGCGGCCCTGCCGACGTTCGCCGTGGCCGCGCTGCTGTACTGGGCGTGGACGAAGGTCGCTGGCATCCGGGAGGCCCCGGACGCGCGGTCGCAGCACCTGGCGGACGTGGTGGGCCATGAGCGTCCGTGAGGAGGGCGCGCGGCTGGTGGACCTCAGCCACCGTCTGACCTCGGGCGGGACGGTGTTCCCGGGCGACCCGCAGATCCGGCTCGCCCCGGCCGCCCGGATCGACGCCGACGGGTTCGCCGTCACCTCGGTGACCATGGGGTCCCACTCGGGCACCCACGTGGACGCCCCCAGCCACACGGTGGCCGGCGGGCGGATGATGGACGACGTCGACGTGGCCCGCCTGATCGGCCGGGCGCACCTGTTGCGCGTGCCCGGGCTCGCACCGCGGGAGCGGATCGGCCTGGCACGGCTAAAGGATCAGCTGGCCGCGCTGCCCGACGACGCCCGGATCGTCCTGCTCGTCACGGGCTGGGACCGGTTCTGGGGCGACGCCGCCTACCTCGACCACCCGTTCCTCGACGGCCCGGTGGGGGAGCGCCTGCGGGACCGCGGGGTCGACGTGCTGGGGGTGGACACCCTCAACCCGGACGAGACCGCCCCCGAGGGGTCCGCGCCCCTGCCGGTGCACGAGGCGCTGCTCGGAGCCGACCGCCTCGTCATCGAGAACCTCCGTGGGCTCGCCGACCTGCCGGCGTCCGTCACGAGCGTCGCCCTCACCGCCCTGCCCCTCCCGCTCGGCGGCGCGGACGGGGCACCGGTGCGGGCGGTCGCGCGGGTCTAGCCTGGGCGCATGCCCGCCCCCATGCACCGGGTCGATGGACGGGTTCCGGACGTGCCGGACCTGGCGGGGCGAACCGCGGATCCGCGAGCCCGGCACGGCCCCCCGGCCGGGTCCGGTGGCCGATCGTGGGGAGGGGGCTCTGACCTGCGACGTCATCGATCGCATACGCGGGGATAACGCCGCCGTAACACGGTGCCCCTAGTCTCGGTCCAGCTGCCGCGACCGGCCACGCCCCGCCCGGCGGGCGCGCGGATCGCGACGGCGCCCCGGCACACCCCGTGCCGACGGAACGGAGGAGCCCCCATGCGCCTGATGCCCCGAGAGCAGGAGAAGCTGCTCATCGTCGTGGCCGCGGACCTGGCCCGCCGCCGCCAGGCACGCGGGCTGAAGCTGAACCACCCGGAGGCGGTCGCCGTCCTCACCTACGAGCTCATGGAGGGGGCCCGAGACGGCCGGACCGTGGCCGACCTCATGAGCCACGGCACCCGCATCCTCACCCGGGAGGACGTCATGGAGGGGGTCCCCGAGATGATCCACGACGTCCAGGTCGAGGCCACGTTCCCGGACGGGACGAAGCTCGTCACCGTCCACGACCCGATCCGCTGACCCGCCCCATTGCTGAGAGGTGCCCATGATCCCCGGTGAACTGGTCCTGAGCCCCGAACCCGTGGTGTGCAACGCCGGACGGGAGTCCCTCGCGCTCGACGTCACGAACACCGGGGACCGTCCCGTGCAGGTCGGATCCCACTTCCACTTCGCCGAGGCGAACCCCGCCCTGCAGTTCGACCGGGACGCGGCCCGGGGGCGCCGGCTGGACATCCCCTCCGGTACCGCGGCGCGCTTCGAGCCCGGGGACCCGAAGACCGTCCACCTCATCCCCCTCGGCGGGCGCCGAGAGGTCTACGGCCTGCGCAACGCGATCGACGGACCGCTCGACCCCGCCACCGGGAGCGGCCGGCCCGAGGCCGCGACCGGGGAGCCGACGCGCTCCGGAGAGGGGACGGGACGATGAGCTTCGAGCTCAGTCGGCGCGAGTACACCGACCTCTACGGCCCCACCACAGGCGACCTCGTCCGACTCGGCGACACGGAGCTGTTCGCCGAGGTCGAGGCCGACCTCACGGTCCCCGGAGAGGAGGTGGTCTTCGGTGGGGGCAAGGTGATCCGGGACGGCATGGGACACAACGGCCGCGTGGTCCGTGAGGAGGGCATCCCGGACACGGTGATCACCAACGCACTGATCCTGGACCACACGGGCGTCTACAAGGCGGACGTCGCCCTGCGGGACGGGCACATCCAGCGCATCGGCAAGGCCGGCAACCCGCAGCTGCAGGACGGTGTGGACATCACGATCGGCGCCTGCACGGAGGTCATCGCCGGAGAGCACCGGATCCTGACGGCCGGCGGCATCGACACGCACATCCACTTCATCAGCCCCGACCAGATCCCCGCCGCCCTGATGTCCGGCGTCACCACGATGATCGGCGGGGGCACAGGGCCGGCCGAGGGGACGAAGGCGACGACGGTCACGCCGGGCCCCTGGCACATCGGACGCATGCTGCAGGCCGCCGAGGCGTGGCCCATGAACATCGGTCTGCTGGGCAAGGGGCACGCGAGCGCCGTCGCTCCCCTGGAGGAGCAGGTCCGGGCCGGGGCCGTGGGGCTGAAGATCCACGAGGACTGGGGTGCCACCACCGCGGCGATCGACACCGCCCTGACGGTGGCGGACGCGATGGACATCCAGGTGGCCATCCACACGGACACACTGAACGAGTGCGGGTTCGTGGAGGACACGATCGCGGCCATCGACGGCCGCGTCATCCACACGTTCCACACCGAGGGTGCCGGCGGCGGCCACGCCCCGGACATCATCCGGATGGCCGGGCTCTCCCACGTGCTTCCCTCCTCGACGAACCCGACCATCCCGTTCACCCGCAACACGGCCGAGGAACATCTCGACATGCTGATGGTCTGCCACCATCTGAACCCGGACATCCCGGAGGACGTGGCGTTCGCCGACTCCCGCATCCGTCCGGAGACGATCGCCGCCGAGGACGTGCTCCACGACCTGGGGGTGTTCTCGATCATGTCCTCGGACTCGCAGGCCATGGGCCGCGTGGCGGAGGTGATCAGCCGCACGTGGCAGCTGGCCCACGCGATGAAGGCGCGCCGGGGCCCCCTGCCCGGGGACGGCCGCGGGGACAACGCACGCATCAAGCGGTACATCGCCAAGTACACGATCAACCCCGCCCTCGCCCAGGGGATCGCGGACTCCGTCGGCTCGGTGGAGGCGGGCAAGTTCGCCGACCTCGTCCTGTGGGACCCCGCCTTCTTCGGCGTCAAGCCGGACGTGGTGATCAAGGGCGGGCAGATCGCCGCCTCGGTGATGGGGGATCCCAGTGCGTCCATCCCCACGCCGCAGCCGCAGCTGATGCGGCACGCGTTCGCGGCGCACGGGTCCGCCGTGGCCTCGTCGTCGATCACGTTCCTCTCCCGGGCCGCCCTCGACGCCGGAGTGCCGGCGCGGCTCGGCCTGGCCAAGGAGGTCCGGGCCGTGCACGGCTGCCGCTCCGTCCGCAAGGAGGACCTGCGGCACAACGGTGAGACCCCCCGGATCGAGGTGGACCCGCAGACCTACGAGGTGACGGTCGACGGCGAGGCGGTCACCTGCGACCCCGTGCACACCGTCCCCCTGGCCCAGCGCTACTTCCTGTTCTGAGACGAGACCCCATGATCATCGACGCCGTCCTCACCAATCTCCACGACGCCCCCGCCGAGGAGCGCCGCGAGCTCGATGCCTGTCACCGCGAGACCGTGGTCCTGCCGAGCGCCGCGCTGGTCAAGCGCGTCCAGCGTGTGGTCACCGACCACGGCCGGGAGCTCGGCATCCGGCTGCCGCCGGGCTCCGCGGACCTGCGCGACGGCGACGTGCTGCTGCGGGACGAGACGGGGATCGTCGTCGTCGGCGTGGAGCCCACCGACGTCCTCGTGATCGCGCCCCGGTCCATCGAGGAGATGGGTGCCACCGCCCACGCCCTGGGCAACCGGCACCTGCAGGCCCAGTTCTTCGGGGCGGACAGCGAGTACGGCGCCGAGGTCATGGTGGTCCAGTACGACCACACCGTGGCGGACTTCCTCGTGGCGCGCGGGGTGCCCCATGACCGCCAGGAACGGGTGATGCCCGTCCCCTTCCGGCATGCGGAGCACACACATTGAGCCGAGGCGCGGCGCCGGCGGCTCCGGAGCCGCCGCACGAAGCGTGGCCGGACGCCGGGGCCCCGTCCTGGTTCACCGCGTTGCTGCAGCTGACGGACTCGGCGCTGCCCACGGGGGCCTTCAGCCACTCCTACGGCCTGGAGGGCTACCTGCACTCCGGGGCCGTGACGGAGGAGCACGGGCTCGCGGACTGGCTCGACGCCTACCTCGACACCCAGCTGACCACGACCGACGCACTGGTGGTCCGGGTCCTGTACGGCGACCTTCCAGGGGTGGCGGACACGCCCGCGGAGATGGACGCGCTGCTGACCGCGGCCCTCGTGCCGCGGGAGATCCGGCAGGCCAGCGTCAAGACGGGCCGCCGGCTCCTCGAGCTCTCCCGGGACGGCTTCGGCGGCCCGGCGGTGGCCGCCTACCGGGACCAGGTGGACGAGGGACGCTGCGACGGCCACTTCTGCCTCGCGTTCGCCCTGGTGGGCCGGGACCTCGGCGTGCCCCTGGAGGTCCTGCTGCGTGCCTATGCGTGGAGCACCCTGACGTCCCTCGTCCAGAACGCCGTCCGCGCCGTGCCGCTCGGCCAGGCGGCAGGTCAGCGCGTGCTGACGCGGTGCCGTCCGCGCGTCGAGGAGTCCGTCCGCCGGGCCATGGCCCTCGAACCACGACACTTCGGCGCGACCGCGCCGGGACTCGAGATCGCACAGATGCGGCATGAGCATCAGCATGCCCGCCTGTTCATGAGCTAGAAGGGAACCCCACATGAGCCATCCGGTCATCATCGGCATCGGAGGTCCGGTCGGAGCCGGGAAGACGCAGCTCGTCGAGCGCATCACGCGCGCCGTCTCCCACGAGATCTCGATGGCGGCGGTCACGAACGACATCTACACGATCGAGGACGCCAAGATCCTGGCCCGGACCTCCGTCCTGCCCGAGGACCGGATCGTCGGGATCGAGACCGGCGGATGCCCGCACACCGCCATCCGCGAGGACACGTCCATGAACCACGCCGCGATCGAGGAGCTGATCGACCGGCATCCCGATCTCCAGGTGGTGTTCGTCGAGTCCGGCGGCGACAACCTCTCGGCCACGTTCAGCCCGGAGCTCGCGGACTTCTCCATCTACGTGATCGACGTGGCCCAGGGCGAGAAGATCCCCCGCAAGGCCGGGCAGGGCATGATCAAGTCCGACCTGTTCATCATCAACAAGACGGACCTCGCCCCGCACGTGGGCGCCGACCTCGCGGTCATGGCGGCGGACTCCAGGTCCTTCCGGGGGGACAGGCCGTTCTGCTTCACCAACCTCAAGACGGACGAGGGGCTCGACACCGTCCTGGACTGGATCCGCCACGACGTCCTGATGCTGGACCTGGAGGGCCGGTGACGGCTGCCGGACCGTCGGCGGGCCCGGATGCCGAACCGGAGGGGACCGGTGCTGCGTGCACGGGGCGGCTCGCGCTGCGCATCGGCCAGCGCGGGGGCCGCTCGGTCGCGGTCGAGCAGTTCCACGAGGGGGCGCTCCGCGTGCTCCGTCCGCATCGGCTCGACGACTCCGGGCAGGTGTGCTTCGTCGTCGTGAACCCCGGTGGCGGGTACCTCGGCGCGGACCGGTACGAGATGGACGTCAGGGTCGAGGACGGCGCCTCCCTGCTCCTCACGACCCAGTCCGCCACCAAGGTGTACCGCACCCCGCAGGGGCCGGCGGTCCAGCGGACCCGTCTCCGCCTCGGGGCGGGGGCACGGCTCGAGACGGTGCCGGACCAGCTCATCGCCTACCGGGACGCGGAGTACGTCCAGGACACGGTGGTGGACCTGCACCCGACGTCCAGCATGTGCCTGACGGAGATCGTGACCCCGGGGTGGGATCCCGGGGGAGAGCGGTTCTCCTACTCGGAGGTGCAGCTGCGCACCCTCGTCATGATGCAGGGCAGGCCGGTGCTGCTGGACAACCTGCTGATCCGTCCCGAGTGGGGCGTCTCCGGCGTCGGCGTCCTGGAGGGGCACAGCCACGTCGGGTCGCTCGTCGTCGTGGACCCTCGTGCGGACGAGGAGGTCCTGGCGGCCGTGCGGGCCTGCGCAGAGGCGGCCGCCCGGGCCTGCGCCGGGCCCGCGCTCGCGGCGGTGACGTCCCTCGCGGTGCCGGGCCTCGTGCTGCGCGTGCTGGGCGACTCCACGGGCGACGTGGGACGTGTGCTCGCGGACGTCGCCGCGCAGCTGAGGGCCCTGTGGTGCGGTCAGCCGCCGCTCGCCCTGCGCAAGTACTAGAGACGACACCGCGGCGAAACGCTGCGCCCGAATCCGTCACACGGTGGAAACGGCCCTCGAATGACCCCTTCATGCGCTGCACCTACGTTGAGCGGGACGCAGGCGTCAAGGAAGTCCGTCGAACAGAAGGGCCGTCATGTCAGTGAACACAACACCGAGCCGGATCGAGCCGGCGAACCGGGCGGAGGGGAGCCACGTGCCGGGTGGGCCGGCGGCGCCGAGCGACGCCATGAGCGCAGCAAGGGAGAGCCTGGAGGACTACACCCTCCGGTTCGCCCCCCGCTCCTACCGTCAGTGGGGACCGGGCGTGGTGGCCACCAGCGCCCTGGGCGGCATCGCGTATCTGGCGGACTTCTCCATCGGCGCGAGCATCGGCATGGCACACGGCACCGTGAACGCGATCCTCGGGATCCTCGTCGCCGCTGTGATCATCTTCACCACCGGGTTCCCCCTGGCCTACTACGCAGCCCGGTACAACATCGACCTGGACCTGATCACCCGCGGATCCGGCTTCGGTTACTACGGGTCCGTGGTCACGAACATCATCTTCGCGACCTTCACCTTCATCTTCTTCGCCCTCGAGGGCGCGATCATGGCGCAGGGCCTGTACCTGGGGCTGGGGATCCCGCTGTGGGCCGGCTACGCGATCTCCACGATCATGGTGATCCCGCTGGTCATCTACGGCATGAGGACGCTGACCAAGCTCCAGGTGTGGACGACGCCGCTGTGGCTGGTCCTCATGGTCGTCCCGATGGTGTACCTCGTGGCGACGCATCCGGAGTCGGTCAGCTCCTTCCTCGAGTACCAGGGCGAGTCCGGCGACGGCCGCCCGAGCTTCGCCGCCGTCATGCTCGCCGCCGGCGTCTGCCTGTCACTGATGGCCCAGATCGCCGAGCAGATCGACTACCTGCGCTTCATGCCCCCGAAGACCGCGGCCAACGCCAGGTCCTGGTGGGGCGCCGTCATCCTGGCCGGCCCGGGATGGGTCATCTTCGGTGCGGTGAAGCAGATCACCGGCCTGTTCATCGCCGTCTACCTGCTTGCGGGCCTGGACCCCCTGGCGTCCGCGAACGCCGACCAGCCCGTCCACCAGTTCCTGGGCGTGTACCGCGAGATGATGCCGGCGTGGCTGGCCATGGTCCTGGCGGTCGTCCTCGTGGTGATCTCCCAGATCAAGATCAACGTGACGAACGCCTACTCCGGCTCCCTCGCCTGGACGAACAGCTTCACCCGCATCACGAAGCACTACCCGGGACGCATGGTGTTCGTCCTCGTGAACCTCGGCATCGCCCTGGTGCTCATGGAGGCGAACATGTTCGACTTCCTGAACACGGTGCTCGGCTTCTACGCGAACTGCGCCATGGCGTGGATCGTCACCGTGGCCTCGGACATCGCGATCAACAAGTACCTCTTGAAGATCTCCCCCAAGGTGCCGGAGTTCCGCCGCGGCATGCTCTACGCCGTGAACCCCGTGGGCTTCGTGTCCATGCTGGTGTCGGCCGGCATCTCGATCGCGATCTTCTTCGGCGCCTTCGGCCCCACGGTGCAGCCGTTCTCACCGATCTTCGCCGTGGGCATCGCCCTGGTGCTCCCGCCGGTCCTCGCCGTGGCCACCCGTGGCCGCTACTACCTCCGGCGGACCGACGACGGCATCGACCTGCCGATGCTCGACGCCGACGGCAACCCCGCCGCCGACCGGCTGACGTGCCATGTGACCGGGCTCGAGTTCGAGCGCCCGGACATGCTCGCCTCCGCCGTGCCCGGACCCGACGGGGACAGGCAGTACATCAGCTCGCTGGCTCTGGCCACGGACAAGACCGGACGGTACGTGCTGCCCGAGCAGAGGTGAGCCTTCCGCCCGGTGGGCGGCTCCTCGGCGGATGCCCGGGGGAGGGCCTGCGGCGTCGGCGCCGCAGGCCCTCTGCCGGTCTCAGGCCGAGCGCGGCATCACCCCGCGCAGCACGTCCGTCAGGGTGACGACCCCCACGAACCGGCCGTCTCGGGTCACGGCCACGAGCTGGCGGCTGGCCCGGCGCATCTCGGCGAGCGCCTCGTGGAGGGGCATGGTGTGGGGCAGCGCGAGCGACGGCTGCACCACGGGCGCCACGGGGTCCGCGGCGTCCATCAGGAGCGTGTCCCGGACGTGCACGACGCCGGGCAGCGCGGCCGGGTCGGCGGCGGCACCTCCCGCCTCGCCCGCGCCGCGGACCAGGATCCGCAGGTGGCCGGACTCGACGGCGGCAGCCTGCACCGCGGCGACGTCCGCGCCGGCGGCCACGGCCACAGGGCGTTGGTCCCGGGGGAGCACGGCATCGAGGGTGCGGGTCCCCAGGTCCAGGGCGCCGGAGAGCGCAGTGTGCTCCTGCCGATCCAGGGTGCCGGCCTCCGCGGAGTGCTCCACGAGCTGGCGGATGGTGGCGGCGTCGTAGCCGCCGGCGGCGGCGCGGTCCACGGGGGTCACGCCGCTCCACGCCACGAGGCGGTTGGCCACCACGTTGGCGAACAGCAGCAGCGGGCGCACGGCCCACACGAACGCCCGCGCGGGCAGGGACACCGCCTTCGCGGCGGTCTCGGGGTGGGCGATGGCCCAGGACTTGGGCGCCATCTCACCCACCACCAGGTGGAGGAACGTCACGGCCAGTAGGGAGAGGACGAACGAGGCCGTCCCGGCGACGGCGGCGGGCACGCCCCAGCCCGTGAGGAGCGGGCCGAGCCAGGCGTCCACGGCGGGCTTGGTGACCGCACCGAGGGCGAAGGTGCACAGGGTGATGCCCAGCTGGGCACCGGCGAGCATGAGGGTCAGCTCGTCGATGCCCTTGAGCGCGGCGCGCGCGGCCCGGCTGCGGCCGGCGTAGGCCTCCAGGCGGTGGCGGCGCGCTCCAAGCAGGGAGAACTCGACGATCACAAACAGGGCGCTGAGGACGATCAGGGCGGCGGTCGCCAGGACCACGACGAGGGGGTCGGTCATCATCGGTCGGCCTCCTTCGGCGCGTCCGTGCGGGGGTGTCCGGCGGCGGTGCTGCCGGTGCGGGGCTGCTCCACGAGGCGCGCGCGCAGGCGGGAGGGCACGTGGCGGTCGACTTGGAGCACCTCGATCTCGAGCGCGCGGTCGGGGATCTCGTCCGAACCGAAGTCGCGGGGGTCCTCGGGTAGCGGGACGCGGAGGGTCTCGCGCTCCTCGGGCAGGCGGCCGAGGGCGGCGATCACGAGTCCGGCGGCGGTCTCCACGTCCCCCTCGGGGAGGGGGTGGCCGACGGTCCGCTCGAGTTCGTCGAGGGGGACGTCGCCGTCGAGGGACCAGACGTCCTCGCCCTCGGGGTCGATCTCCTCGGTGACCTCGGCGTCGTGCTCGTCGGTGAGCTCGCCCACGAGCTCCTCGGCGAGGTCCTCCACGGTGAGGACGCCGACGAACCCGCCGAACTCGTCCACCACGCACGCCAGCTCCTGGCCGGAGGCGTCCAGCTCCTGCGCGGCGGATGGCAGTGGCATGAGCGTGGACAGCACCACGGGCGGGCGCATGAGGGCCGTGACGGGCGCCTGGCGGTCGCGGCCGCGGGCCAGCACGTCCGTGAGGTGGACGACGCCGAGGGGCTCGTGCTCCTCGGAGACCACCGGGTAGCGGGTGTGGCCGTGGGCCATGAGCTCTCGGACCTGCCCCACGCTGATCTCCGGGGCGATCTCGTCCACGCGGGAGCGGGGCACCATCGCGTGCTCCACATCCCGCTCCGGGAAGTCCAGGACGCGGTCGATCAGCACGGACAGGTCGGCCGGCAGGCTGCCGGAGTCCCGCGAGTCCAGGACGATCCGGTCCAGGTCCTCAGCAGTGGCGGTCGAGTCGACGTCGTGCACGGGCTCGATGCGCAGCAGCCGCAGCAGCCCCTCGGCGGAGCGGTCGAACACCCAGATCAGCCAGCCGAAGGCCGCCAGGTACAGCTTCGTGGGGCGGGCCAGGGCGCGGGCGAGCGGTCCGGGGTTCGCGATGGCGAGGTTCTTCGGGTAGAGCTCGCCGACGATCATCTGCACCACGGTGGCGGCGGCCAGCACCCCCAGGGTGGAGGCGGCCATGACGACTCCGGTGGGGAGCTGTGTGCCGCCGAGGAGCTCGGTGACGGCCCGGCCAACCATCGGCTCGGCCACGTAGCCCACCAGCAGGCCGGTCACGGTGATGCCCAGCTGGGCGCCGGAGAGCATGAAGGAGGTGCGCCGGGTGACCTGGAGGGCGCGGGCGGCGGCCGCGTCGCCGTCGTCGGCCGCTGCCTGCAGCTGCAGCCGGTCCACGGACATGTACGCGAACTCCTGGGCCACGAAGAAGCCGTTGGCCGCGATGATCACCAGGATCACCAGGGTGCCCAGGATCAGCAGGAGGAGGGGGTCCATGCGCTCGTCACCCCCTCGCGGTGCGGCGCGGCCTCGGCGTGGTGGCGGGAGGCGGCGGAACGGGGGGTGACACGGGGACTGTCACCAGGGTCGGCTGGGGAGCCGGCACGCATGGGGGTGATGTTCTCCAGATCGGTTCGAGGAGGAGGTGGAAGGCAAGACTATCCGGGGCCCGGGGCGGGAACAAGGGTCCCGTGGAGAGCCGTCAACGCCGTTCGTCGCGGCGGCGTTCCCGCCAGTGCCATGATTTCCCGTCGCGTTGTACGTGATCCACGCCTTGGTGTCACAGCCGCTCCCATCGACCCATGCCCTCCGCCTCCTTCGACGACGTCAGCCGAGCCCGCCGCATCCTGTCCTACGGGGTCACCGGTGCGGGGAAGTCGACCGCGGCCGTGCGAGCGGCGGCCGGGAATCCACTGCCGAAGTGACCCTTCTGAGGGCGGTTCCGGGCGTCATAAGGGTCACTTCCGCAGTCGACGGGGGGTGCTGGGGTTTCAGGCGGTCGTGTGCTCCCGGGCCGCCTGGACCACCATCGCCTGCAGCTCCGCGGCGGTGGCGGCATCCGGGGTCACCACGGTGAACCGCTGCCCCTCGTGCGTCGTGAGGACCAGCGCGGCGGTGCCGCCGAGGTCGATCCGCACGCCGCGGCGGGAGCGGGCACGCCCGGTCACCGACCAGTTGACGAAGGAGACGCCCGGGCCGACGTCGTCCTGGACCTCCACCGTGGCGAGCGGACCCAGCGGCACCTCACGCGAGTACAGCGGCGCGCGGAGGCGGAGCACGCCGGCGGTCGGGTCCACCGTCAGCTCGATGCGGGCCCGCAGGAACGCCGCGTGAACCAGCCACGCGACCAGCCCGAGGCTCGCGGCGCCGATCGCCAGGCAGCCCGGCGACCGCAGTTCCGGCTTCAGCAGCGGGAGCGCCGTGACGAACACCAGCGCCCACCCCAGCACCCGGTAGCCGGCCGGCGGGTCGACGACGGCGGTGTGCTCCGCCTCGGCGGGTGCGGTGGTCATCGGCGCCCGATTCGGGCCGTCGTCCTGCCCATTCCCGCTCCGACCATGAGCAGGGCCAGTCCGAGAAGCTGGAGCCCCCAGCCGAGCAGACCGCGCCACTCGAAGCTCGTGAAGGACACGAGGAACGCACCTCCCAGGATGACCAGCACCGCCATGACCACGAGGAACACCCGTCTCGACCCTGTGTCAGCTATGCAGGGAACGTAGCGTGCGTGCATCTCGGGGTGGCCAGGGGTGCGGCCCGCGGGCGGTGGGGTGAGGTGTCATGAGACCGCGGACATGTGACGCAGCCGCTGCACCTGGCGGTGATAGCCGACGAGCGGGAAACTCGTGTACACCAGGGCCACCGCACTCAGCGTCGCGGCCGCCATCATCGCCGCGCGAGGCCAGTCGGCGGCCGTCATCACCAGCACGACCAGGAGCACGGCGGCGAGCGTCACTGCGGTGTACCGCAGGAACAGGGAGCGGTTGTCGAGTGCCTCCTCGAGTCGTGACTCCGTGCCGGTGTGGACGGGGGCGGTGCCCGGGGTGGCCTTGAAGAAGTGGATGTGGCCGTAGGTGAGCACGGGCGTCCATCCGGCGGCCCGGAAGAGGTCGAAGTAGTCGTCGTCGGGGTCGGTCTCGTAGGACATGTCGAAGATGACGTCCTCGGGCTCGGCGTCCTCGAAGCGCCAGCCGTGGGCGGCCAGGGAGAATCCGGGCAGCCGCTGGCCGCGGCGGGCGTCGCCGCCGTCGAGCTCCTCGATGAACCCAGCGTCCCTGAGCTTCTTCAACGTGGCGTAGAGCGAGGCCGGGCCGAGGGTGGGGCGGCCGTCGCTCCGCTCGGTGAGGAACTGCATGACGGCGTCGCCGTGGCGTGGCCGGGTCAGCTCCTGCTCCGCGTGCGCCACCAGAGCGGTGCCCCCACCCCGCGTCCGAAGGTCCGGGCGGACGGCCAGGGAGTAGATCCAGCCGCGGTGACCGTCGTGGCCGGCCATGACCGTGCCGCCCAGCCGGCCCCGCTCCTCGGCCAGCCAGAAGAGCCCGTCGCCCCACTCGAGCTTGCGACAGATGCTCGGACGGGGTGCGCGCTGCGGCCGCGAGGGGTCGCCGTACTCGGGGAGGGCGAGCTCCTAGGGCGCGACGACGCCCCGGATGCGCTCGGCACCCGGGGCGTGGTCGGTGGGGACGGGGGTCAGTGGCCGTAGCCGCCGTCGTCGTTCTTCTCGGTCTCCGTCTCGGCCTGCTCGGCCTTCTCGGCGAGGCCGTCGACCTCGGCGGGCCCCTGCTGGGCGGCCTGGTCCTGGTCGCCCGGGGCGTCGGAGTTCTTCATCTCGGGGTTCTTCTGGTCGGTCATGGTGCCCTCCTCAGGCGTGGTGGGTGGCGGCCGGCCGGCCGTCACCGGGGTTCGACGAAGCGGGGGTGGGAGTGGATCGCCGTCGAGCCAGTCAAGCAGGGACGCCGACGACGCGCCCACCACTGGCCGCCCGGTCAGTCCCTGCCGGGCAGCACGTCACGGGCGGTCTCGGCGGCGCGCTGGAGCAGGGACTGGTCCCCGCCGCCGGCCCAGGAGGGGTCGTGGGGCATCGGGCCCATCGGATCGGCCGCGTCCGGGTCCGCGGGCTCGGTCTCCCGCGGGTCCGCCAGGGACCGGCGGATCGACTCGTCCAGGCCCATCAGCTCGTAGCCCTCCGGCAGCAGGTCCCGCACGAAGTCCTGCTCCTGGCAGACCATGTCGTGGTGCAGGCTGTCGAGGAGGGCTTCCACCACGGGGGCGGGCACGTCCGTCATGCGCCCGGCGAGGACGCTCACCAGCTTTGTCGGCAGCAGCGGGACGTCCACCTGGGGCCGGGTGAGGCCGGCCAGCTCGGCGTAGCGGGAGAGCAGCTCGGGGTAGCGCAGCTGCTCGGGGCCGCCGATGTCGTAGCTGCGGGTGGGGGAGTCGACGTCGGCGGAGGCCACCAGGGCCTCGAGCGCGTCCACGATCGCGATGGGCTGGACGAGGTGGTCCATCCAGGTCGGCACGGTCTGCAGGGGCATGCGCTCGCTGATCTGGCGGATGACCTCGAAGGAGGTGGAGCCGCTTCCCATCAGCACCGCCGCGCGCAGGGTGATCACGCCGGCCTGCGCCTGGCTGAGGATCTCCTCCACCTCCAGGCGGGAGGCCAGGTGGTCGGAGAGCTCCTCGCGGGGCGCCTCCTCGGGGATCAGGCCGGAGAGGTAGACGATGCGCTCGACGCCGGCCTCGTCCGCGGCGTCCCGCATGATGCGGGCCGCCTCGCGGTCCTTCTCCATGAAGTCGTCCCCGCCCATGCCGTGCACGAGGTAGTAGACGACGTCGACGCCCTCGCAGGCGGCCCGGACCTGGTCGGCGTCGTTCACGTCCATGGTGACTGTCTCGACCCGCTCGGACCACCACGGCTGGTCCTTGGACTGGTCGCGGCGGGTGGTGCGGACGCGGTGGCCGGCGTCGAGGAGCTTGGGGACCAGGCGGCCGCCGACGTACCCGCTGGCGCCGGTCACCAGGATCAGGCGGGAGCCGCCGTCGGGGCCGGCGTCGTCGGGTGCGGTGGTGGGGGAGAGGGGGGCTGAGGTGGTCATGTCGTCCTCACAGGGGGTTTCTCGGCCGGGATGGGGTCCGAGGGGGGGTGTTGGGAGTGTGGAGGGAAGTCCACCAAGCACGGCGGGGGAGGGCAATGCCGCTGTTCCTGACAGATCGGTGTGAGAGTCGCCGCGCGCGGGGCGGGGGACGACGGCGGCCCCCCTCAGCCGATAGCCACACCGAGGAACCGTCGCAGCTCCTCGGCTCCCGTGATCCGCACCGGCTCGTCCCCGCGGACGAATCCCCCGGGCCGCAGCTCGAAGAACACCTCGCCGGTCGGCACCCCGCGACGCTCAGCCTCGCCGCGGCCGGTCTCCCGGTAGCCGACCTTCTCGCTGACCCGCCGGGAGGCGGCGTTGTCCTCCCACGCGGAGGAGGTGACGGCGTCGAGGCCCAGGCCGTCGAACGCGAGCGCGCACATCATGCGCCGCATCCGAGTGCCCAGCCCCTGGCCTTGGAACGGCAGGCCCAGCCAGGAGCCGGTCTCCAGGCGGCGGGTGCCGGCGACGTCGGGACCGTTCAGGCCCTGCATCCCGACCACCCGGCCGTTCCGCCGCACCACGAGCTCGAGGCTCACGCCGCCGTCCACGGTGCGGGTGAGGGTGGAGGCGAAGAACCGCAGGTAGTTCGCGGGCATCTCCTCCGCCGGGGCGTCCGTCCACGGGAAGAGGAAGGGCGTCCAGGACGGGTGATGGATCCCGCCCGCCACCACGTCCAGCACCTCCGGCACGTCGGCCTCGCGCAGCGCGGTCATCCGGAGGTCGCCGGACTCCACGACGAGCCCGTAGGGCGGCCAGATCTCCTCGAGGGTGCGCGTCGGCGCCGGGGGATCCCCTGCGGAAATGACCCTTCTGGGGTCCGATGAGGGCGTCATACGGGTCACTTCTGCAGTCGATTCGCGGGGGTGGCCGGGCGTCGCAGCGGCGCCGTCGCCTCCATCGCCGCCTCCACGAGGATCGGCCGGAAGCCGAGGGCCTCGTTGACGTCCAGCATGGGCCGGTTCTCCTCGGCGTTCCAGGTGATGATCGCGCGGGCCTCGGGCATGGCCTCGCGCAGCGCGACCACGTTCGCGGCCTTCACGCGCATCCCCAGCCGGTGGCCGCGGTGCTCGGGCAGCACGATGGTGTCCCACTGGTCGACGGCGCCGCTCGTCCGCGAGCGCGGCGCCACCAGCTCGTTCAGACCCACGATCCGGCCGGTGCCGCGGTGACGCGCCACCGCCCGGAAGAGGCGCCCGGTCAGCAGGATCTGCTCCTCCATGCGCCGCACCCGCTCCGCGTCCCAGGTCTGCTCGGCCACGGTCAGGTCCCCGGCGGGCACGTCCATGGACATGCGCGCCTTGAGCACGGCGAGGTCGGCCCGCAGGGTCTCGTCCGCGGGGCCCTCCCAGGCGTGCACCTCGTAGTCCGCGGAGACGCGCTCGGCCTCGCCGAGGGCCTCGGCCGGGTCGACGGCGGGCGTGGCGACGTCGTACCGGCTCACCCGCTCGACCTGGCCGAGGGAGAACCCGTAGGACTGGGCGAGGCGCACCCCGGGGTGGTCGGCCGGGACCGCGCCGGCCCCGCTCGAGGGGGTGAGGACCCGTGCACCGGGAACGGGCGGCGGGGTCATGGGCCAGGTCTCGAACCGGGTCTTGCCGGTGGTGTCCTGGACGAGCCTGTCGGCCAGCGCGCGGCCGTGGCCCCGTCCGCGGTGCCGCGGGTGGACGTAGACGTTGAGGGCGGCCGCGTCAGGGTCGTCGACGTGGTTGATCAGGACGCGGGCGTAGCCAACCGCCTCGCCGTCGACGTACGCCAGGTAGCGGCACTGCGTGTGGTCGGTCTCGGCGGCGGCCTGGATGAGCGCGTCCGTGGGGGTCTCGTCCCACTCGGTCGTGCCGATCAGCTCATGGTTGTACTCGTCTCCGAGGCGGCAGTAGGCCCGCCAGTGGGGGTCGTCCGACGAGGCGGGCAGGGGGAATTCGATGATGTCAGGCATGCGGTGACTGCTTTCTGAAGAAAGGGGTGGGCGCAGAGGCACCCGTCGAGCCGTGCTCGAGACGGGCGCGCGGGGAGGCCGGTGGTGGGTCGTCGGACCCACGGGGTCACTGCTGCTGCATCATGGGGTGAACTGTGTCACGATGCGGATCGGTAAGCAAGGGCCTTCGCTGTCGAGATGCAGCGTGGATTCCACCTGACGTGCGGGTAACTCTTCGCATATCGGGCGGGATCCGGCCGGCGTGACACTGGGTGTCCAGGTGGGCGCCCCGCGCGCCCCAGGGCTCGCCAGAAACGTGCGGGCGGCTGCCGCTCTGGCGGGTTGGTTGTGGCGAGTCATGGGGCGGGCGGACAGGGCCGGAGGTGGCGCACACGGCGCATGGCGGGCCCCCGCGTCACAAACGACCGTTTGCGCGGTTTCGCTCGCCAGGTGTCGGGCGCGGAGGGGTCAGTCAGGCTGGGCGGCGGGCGATAACGGTGAAGGTGTGCCAATGCTTGATGCCGTCGAACGCACGCCCTTCTTCGTTGCGTTCGTTCAGTTCGATCACCTCCAAAGTGTCGAGGAGTTCGTCCACCTCTTTCCGGGTGAGGTAGGTGCCCAGGTCCGAGGCCCAGGTGTCATCGGAGCCGAAGAGATCGACCGCCAGGATCCCGTCTGGCAGCAGGGCGTGCTTGATCCGCTCCCACACCGAGGTGAAGCGTGCGCGAGGGATGAATGGCAGAGAGGCATTGGCCAGGATCAGGTCGGCGTGGGGGAGGGGATCCCACTCCTCGATGAGGCCCGTCCGGTGTTCGAGGATGCCGAGCGTGGTGAGTTCATTCATGTGCTTCTCGACGCTCGAGTCGACGTCGATGGTGTGGACGCTCAGGCCCTCCTGGAGAAGGCGCCGGGTCTCAATGCCGGCGCCGCTTCCCAGCTCGACAGCGCGCAGACCTGCGAGGTTCTGGTGGGTGGGGGGCTACTATTGTTCGTAGTAAAATGGTGAGGCATCGAACCGGAAAGTCGTACACACGAAGGGAG
Organism: Micrococcus lacusdianchii; assembly: GCF_023155805.1. Classification (GTDB taxonomy): domain Bacteria; phylum Actinomycetota; class Actinomycetes; order Actinomycetales; family Micrococcaceae; genus Micrococcus; species Micrococcus lacusdianchii. Next base: position 23,250 of record NZ_JAKNUW010000021.1, read on the forward strand.
CACGTCTATGGGCGACAAGATTTCCGTGCTCTCCGAGATTGACCTCGACGGGGCCTACGTGCGGCTGATTGTGACCGGACACCTCACCGAGACCAACCAGCAAGGGTTGCATCCCCTGATCCAGCAGGCCAGGACCCTGGCCCCAGACGGGGCGATCAGCGTTGATCTGAGCCATGCCGAAGAGGTCGAATCCGCAACCGTGGACCTGTTGCGCTGGGCCATCGCCCACAACGACGACACAGGGTCCGGTGCGGGTCCGGTGCATATCCTCGTTCCTGACGAGGACTGAATGGTTTTTTGAGGAGATCCCCCCCATGAGCAGTGCCAAGAATTCCGATCAGAGGCGGCAGGACCGGGCTGCAGTGCTCCAGGCACACTGGGCGGCCGAGGCTAAGGCTGCCCGCAAGCAGAAGGTCCTGTGGGGGGCTGGCGGTGTCACCGCCGTCGCCCTGGTCGGTGCCCTGGTGACCGTCGCTGTGGTCACCGACCCTCCGCCGCCGACCCGCCAGGACATCGAGATCGCCGGGCTGGAGACCTTCGAGGACCTCGATGCCGAGCATGTGAACAGCCCGGTGGACTACGCGCAAGATCCCCCGGTGGGTGGTGACCACGCCAGCACCTGGCTCAACTGCGGGGTGTACACGGAAAAGGTACCCAAGGAGAACGCTGTTCACTCCCTCGAGCACGGCGCCGTGTGGGCCGCCTACGACCCCTCGGCTCTGACCGAGGAGGAGATCACGGCGGTGCAGGAGGCGTTGCCGGACACCTATGCTGTGGTCTCCCCCTACGAGGGCTTGGAATCGCCCATCACGCTCTCCGCCTGGGGCGCCCAAGTGGCCGTGGAGACACCCGATGACGAACGGATCGAGGACTTCGTGGCCAAGTACTGGCAATCGCCCGAGGCGCCCGAGCCCGGGGCTGCCTGCACCGGCGGACTCGATGGCCCGGGCCGCGTGGCGTGAGCGCTGAAACTTCCGCCGCTGGCCGGGCCGGGCACTCGGTGCGGTTGGTGGTGCTGGCCACCGTCATCGTCCTGATTCTGGGGGCCGCTGGCTGGGCCCTGGGCCGGCTGACCGCGCCCGTGACGTCCTTCCCATCGGCGGCAAGCCCGGAAGCCGGCTTCGCCCGGGACATGCAGGTTCACCACCTGCAAGCCGTTGAGATGAGCTTCCTCGCCCGCGACCGCACCGAGGACCCGGAGATCCGCCAACTGGCCTACGACATCGCCCGCACCCAGCAGCACCAGGCCGGTCAGATGTACGGCTGGCTCTCGATATGGGGCCTGCCCCAGGCCTCTCCCGAACCCGCCATGGCCTGGATGGACGAGGACGCAGGCCACAGTTCCCCGCACGACACTGGGCAACAGAGCACAGCAATGCCGGGCATGGCCACGGCCGCCCAGCTCGAAGCTCTCACCGACGCCGAAGGCTCCGAGGCCGAACAGCTCTACCTGGAACTGATGATCTCCCACCACCAGGCCGGAACAACCATGGCCCAGGCCGTCCTGGACCGAACCGACAACGAGGCCGTCCGAGCCCTGGCCCAATCCATCGCCACCAGCCAACAAACCGAAATCCGTTACCTTGAGCAGCTACTGAGGACCCGATGAAGCCGGACCCCGGAACGCATGCGGCATGGCAGGGACTGGTGCACGTGTAGGTGACAGTCGTCTTCACGCCGGGTCTGCGGGCGTGTGGTCCATGATCAACTCGTACTCGACCGGCGTCAATCGGCCCAGGCGCACCTGCCGGCGGCGGCGGTGGTAGGACCGCTCGATCCAGGTGATGATCCCGGCCCGCAGCTCGTCCCGGGTGTCCCAGTCGCGTCGGTCCAGCACGTTCTTCTGCAGCAGCGCGAAGAAGGACTCCATAGCCGCGTTGTCCCCGGCAGCACCGACCTGACCCATGGACCCGATCAGCCCGTGGGCGGTCAGGGCGTCCTGGAATAGGGCCGAGCGGAATTGCGAGCCGCGGTCCGAGTGGACGATGCACCCGGCCACCACGTCGGTGCCTCCGCGGCGGGCCACGGCCTGCTCGAGGGCGTTCACGGCCAGGGATGCCTGCATGCGCCCGGCCATGGAGTACCCCACGATCCTGCCGGCGTAGAGATCCTTGATCGCGCAGAGGTAGAGCTTGCCCTCACCGGTGGGGTGTTCGGTGATGTCGGTCAACCACAGCCGGTTGGGCTCCTCGGCAGAGAAGTCCCGGCGGACGTGGTCATCGTGCACGGGCGGGCCCGGCTTCTTCCACCGGCCACGAGTGCGGGCGTGGGCGGAGACGATCTGTGCTTGGGAGCAGATCTTCCATACCCGCCGCTCCGAGATCTCGTGCCCGGCCGCGGCGAGCTCGTCGGCGATGAACCGGTACCCGAACCCAGGGTCGTCACGGTGGACCTCGAACGCGGCGTTCATCGCGTAGGCGTCGACCAGGTCCCGCTCGCTGACCGGGTCGGCGCACCAGGCATAGAACGCCTGGGTCGAGAACTTCAGCACCCGGCAGGTCACCGTCACGGGGATCCCGTCGACGGCAAGGTCACGGACCAGCGGGTAGGTCATTTTGGGCTCTGACCCAGCCTCAAGTTCGCCTGCGACAGGTACGCCGCGGCGCGGCGCAGGACCTCGTTCTCCTGCTCCAGCAAGCGGATCTTCTTCCGCGCCTCGCGCAGCTCCTCGTTCTCGGCCTTGGTCACGCCGGGACGGTGGCCGTCCTCGACATCGGCCTGATGGAGCCAGTTGCGTAGGTAGGACTCGGAGATCCCGAAGTTCTTGGCGAGCTGAGCGATCGGGGCCTCGCCACGACGGGCGACCGCGACCACGTCGTCACGGAACTCCTTGGGGTGTGCTGCAGGCATGTCGACATCCTTCCAGCGGGGACCTCATGTCCCCACAGATCAGGTGTCAACCGAACCTTCAGCAGTCCCTTTCGCCTGCGTCCGGGCCGTGCCAGCCCGCTGAAACGGGCGCAGATCATGGGTCCGGCGGTGACGGTGCAGCAGGCCGGTGAGGTAGTCCAGGGTTTCGATCGGCACGTCGCAGATGGCAGAGTAGGTGAACACGTAGGGTCCTTGCAGCGGATGGTCTTTTGCCGATTTCCATCCTGCTCGAGGGCCCTACGCCATGCCAGTCAGGCTTCGCCGGGCGCCATCATCACCGCTACGTTCGCCACCCTGGTGAGAAAACCTCAATAATAGTTCGGTCTTGTGGGCCTGATCTGAGGCTCAGATCTACTGATTCAGGTCTCGCCCTGCGCCCGGTTGAGGGAGGTGACGTCCAGGAAGTCCCGTACGTGACGCGGCGGAGTCGTCCCGGCCCAGATGGCGGTGAGCGGGCGGGTGATCTGGAGATTGTTGATCCGTACTCGCACGAGTCGACCGGCGAGGGTGTCCTCGGACACAGCCAGGGAGCTCAGAGCGCCGGGGGCGACGCCGGCCATAATCGCGCTGCGAACGCCGAGCGTGGTCGACAGCACAGCCGCGGGCTCGGCTGCGAGAGGAAAGCCCGCATCGGCGAGGGCGTTCTCGAACGCCTGTCGGGTGCCACTTCCGGTCTCGCGGAGCACCAAGCCAGTGCCCGCTAGTTCACGAACGGACACTCGGCCCGTCTTCGCCCATCGGTGACCGTGCTGCACAACGACTTCGATGGTGTCGTGAGCGACGGTGACCGACCTAAGGTCGGCGGGAACGGTCGGGGTCTCGATGAACCCGAGGTCTGCGGTTCCCTCCCGTATGGCCTTGACGACTGTGCTGCTGTTGGCGGCTGTGAGCTGAACGATCGGGCCCTCATCGCCGAGAGAGATGCGCCACCGGGCGATCCATTCCGGCAGGAGGTGTTCTGCGATCGTGAGGCTCGCGGCGATCCGCATCATCTTCCCGCGATCCGTGCGGAGCGAATCGACAGCATCCGAGAACTCGTCGGCCGCCGTCAGCAGCGTTGTTCCCCAGCCGACAACCAGCTCGCCCGCCGGGGTCAGCCGGGAACCGCGTGCGGAACGCACCAGCAGTCGCACGCGCAGATCTGTTTCCAGTTTCCGGATGCGCAGAGATACCGCCTGCTGACTCACGCCCAGCTGTGCGCTTGCCGCTGACATGCTGCTTTCCTTCGCGACGAGCGCCAAGGCTCGCAGTGCCTCCAAGTCGGGCTCGTTGTGCATCTTCCACCTCCCACTCACAAGCGTGACTTGTACCCCGGACGATATCTGCCTCTACTCACGCGAGCGGTACGAGGAAATGATGGAGGCATGACTCATGACCAGGACGTTACGATCGCCCGGCCGGAACACACTCTGCTTGCCCGGGTCGGCACGCTCCTGCCCGGTCTTGTCCTCTGCCTCGGCGCGGCCGGAGTATCGTATGGGGTTAGCCTGCTGCTGCCGGGAGTCAGCCCGCTCATCATCGCGATCGTGCTTGGCGTACTCGTGGCCAACGTCTTCCGGCTGCCAGCGGCAGCCTCGGCCGGTATCGACTTCTCCGCGAAGAAGCTCCTGCGCGCTGGCATCGTCTTCCTCGGACTCCAGCTGGTGCTGACCGACATCCTCGACCTTGGGGCCCCGATGCTGGTCGTCGTCGTGTGCATTGTCGCCGGCGGACTGCTCGGCACCGTTGTCCTCGGGAGGCTGCTACGGGTTCCATCCGGGCTTTCGCTGCTCATCGCCTGCGGTTTCTCCATCTGCGGTGCGGCAGCTGTGGCGGCCGCGGCAGGGGTCACCGACCCGGACGACGAGGCTGAGGAAGACACCATCACTGCGGTCGCCCTCGTGGTGATCTTCGGAACGCTGATGATTCCCCTCGTCCCACTAATCACGAATTTGCTTGGCATGGGCTCCGAGACGGCCGGGATGTGGGCCGGGGGTTCTATCCATGAGATCGCGCAGGTCGTCGCGGCCGGCGGCATCATCGGCGGCGGAGCGCTCACGGTCGCGGTCATAGTCAAACTCGCCCGAGTGCTGCTGCTCGCCCCGGTCGTGGCCACCCTCAGCGTCCGGCAGCGCCGTCTCAGCCGCATGGCAGGCGAATCTGGTCAACAGAGGTCGAGTTCGAAGCTGCCGCCCATCGTCCCTCTGTTCATCATCGGGTTCATCGCCATGGTGCTTCTGCGTTCCTTCGTCCCTTTGCCGAGCGTCGTGCTGACGACCGGCGGGCTGCTGCAGACCGGTCTGCTGGCTGCTGCGATGTTCGGACTCGGTTGCGGCGTCAAGATTCGCAACCTCGTCAAGGTGGGCCTCAAGCCCTTCGCCCTGGCCGCGCTCTCCACCATCCTCGTCGCCATCATCGCCTACGTCGGAGTCACCCTCGCCGGCTGAAGTTCGTCCGTGGTGAGGGCGTCGTTGCCGCACTCGGTCAGGGTCGCCGGCTCTCGCGCATACCTGGCCACGTCGTCTAGCGTGTACCGCCGCTTCGTCGGACCTCAGCACTTCGCGCGCTGTTGCGCTTGAGTCGCGCGGCGACGGCGATGATCACGAGCGCCACGGCTGTGGCGACGGTGTTCGGGATGACGAGCGGCCAGTCATGTCGGGGCAGTCCGTAGAGGACCCAGAGCAGGAAGCCGGGGATGAGGAGGACGAAGTACCCGAGCGATACGTCGTCGGCCGAACCTTCAGCAGTCCCAACCGGCGCATCCAGCGTCTCGAGACCACTACCTCGATGCCGGGTGTGAGTGGTCGTTGACGGTGTAGGAGCACACACCCAAGCGTCCACCCTCCGAGGACGAAGCCGTGTTAGACCCGACTCCCCGACTCCGCCTGACGCATCAACCTGCCCACCCACCGAAATACCGGAGGTGGAGACTGGTGCGCTGACCGTTCACACCACAGCGTGGTGGATTCAATCGGTCGTCGCAACACCCTCTCTGAATCACTGGAGGTATGGGCGATGGCAAGCAAGGACTGGGCGAGGAAGATCAGTGACGTGCCCGAGGGGACACGTCGGCAGTGGAGAGCGGATCGGGCCTTGCGGGCCCCGATGCGCTCTCCTGGCAGGCCGCAGCCCTCACGGGAGGTCCAACGCCAGTTCTGGCGTGTGATCGCCACCGGTGTCACCACGGTCGAGGCGTCGCTGGCGGTGGGCGTGTCCTGGCCCGTCGGGGCGCGCTGGTTCCGTCACGCTGGCGGGATGACCCCACTAACCCTGGCCGAGCCCACCGGCCGGTACCTGTCCTTCGCTGAGCGTGAGGAGCTCGCGATCCTCCATGCCCAGGGCCAGGGGGTCCGTCAGATCGCACGCACGCTGGGACGTGATCCCGGCACGATCAGCCGTGAGCTGCGCCGTAACTGCGCCACACGTTCCGGGAGGAAGGAGTACCGGGCCACCGTGGCGCAGTGGAAGGCCCAGGAAGCTGCCAGGCGGCCCAAGCCGGCGAAGCTGGCCACGAACCAGCGGCTGCATGACTACGTCCAGGCACGGCTGAACGGGGTGGTCCTGGGCCCCGATGGCGTGGCCGTGCCAGGACCGGTCGGGCCCAGGTTCAAGGGGCGGAAGATGAAACCGCGCCGGGCGGACCGGCGGTGGTCCACGGCGTGGAGTCCTGAGCAGATCAGCCGCCGGCTGCGCCTGGAGTTCCCGGATGATGGGTCCATGCGGATCTCTCATGAAGCGATCTACCAGTCGCTGTTCATCCAGGGGCGTGGGGCATTCAAGCATGAGCTCGTCGCGTGCCTGCGCACCGGGCGGGCTCTGCGCGAGCCGCGGGCACGCACCCGGAACAAGCCCCAGGGCCACGTCACCGAGGATGTGGTGTTCAGCAAGCGCCCACCCGAGGCCGCTGATCGTGCTGTGCCCGGGCACTGGGAAGGGGACCTGATCATCGGAACCGGGCGTTCAGCGATCGGGACTCTGGCCGAGCGCAAGAGCCGGGCCACGATCCTGGTCCACTTGCCCCGCCTGCAGGGATGGGGTGAGCGGCCGCCGGTGAAGAACGGGCCGTCGCTGGGTGGGTACGGG
>NZ_JAKNUW010000022.1:0-3752 GCF_023155805.1 Micrococcus lacusdianchii
TGCCGGCGTAGAGATCCTTGATCGCGCAGAGGTAGAGCTTGCCCTCACTGGTGGGGTGCTCGGTGATGTCGGTCAGCCACAGCCGGTTCGGAGCTTCGGCAGAGAAGTCCCGGCGGACGTGGTCGTCATGCACGGGTGGGCCTGGGCGGGTCCCGTACTTGCCACGCTTGGCCCCGAACGCGCAGTGCCACCCGTTCTGGCGACAGAGCCGCCAGGCAGTACGGGCGGCCATTCGCTCCCCGGCCGCCTCGGCCTCGTCCCGCAGCAGCCGGTACCCGAACTCCGGATCGTTCAGGTGAGCGGCGTGCAGGGCGTTGGCCCGGTAGGCCTGCTCCACCTCAGAAACGGCGACGGGCTGGTCCCGCCAGCGGTAGTAGGGCTGGCGGGCGAGCTTGAGGACCCGCAAGGACACCGCGACCGGGATCTGGTCGGCGGCGAGCTCGGACACGAGCGGGTACATCATTTTTTCGGCAGGTTCGCCTGGGAGAGGTAGGCCGCGGCGCGGCGTAGGACTTCGTTCTCCTGCTCGAGGAGCCGGATCCTGCGGCGGGCTGCGCGGAGTTCTTCGGCCTCGGCCTTCGTGGTGCCGGGCTTGTTGCCTGCTTCGATATCGGCCTGGCGAATCCAGTTCGTCAGGCAGGACTCGGAGATGCCGAAGTCCTTCGCGATGTCTTTCAGATGGGTGCCGGGCTCACGGTTCTGCGCGACCCGGACGACATCATCGCGGAACTCTTTGGGGTAGGGGGCGGGCATGGTGCACATCCTTCCCTGTGGTGTGGGAACACCACAGATCGTATGTCACCTGTACGTGCGTCAGTCCCGCAGCAGCATCGGGGAGTCCCCGGCTTGGCCGGGGGTGATCAGGCTGACCAGCGGCAGCCCGGTCCCATCGACGAGCTGATGGATCTTCGTGCTCAGCCCTCCCCGGGAGCGCCCGATGCCGTGATCGGCCGGCTCCTCATGCAGATTCCTGTAGTTCGACCCATCCCCCTGTGAGGCGGGTGATGTTCGTCGCGTGCTGATGCGCGCGGGCGATCGTGGAGTCCACCGAGACCGACCAATCGATCAGGCCTTCGGCGTCCGCGGCGGCGGTCAGCCTCGCCAGCACCGCATCCCAGGTGCCCTCTTCAGCTAAGCGCCGGTGCCAGGTCCACACGGTCTGCCAAGGCCCGTAGACCTCGGGCAGATCCCTCCATGCAATCCCGCACCGATATCGGTAGATGATCGCCTCCACCATCGTGCGGGCGTCCGAGAACGGCCTGCCGGCCCTGCCGGTCCGGGTCGGGAGCATCGGGGCGATCAACTCCCATTGGGCATCGGAGAGCATCTGGAAGCGGGACATGCCTTCCAGGGTGTCAGCTGGCCCCCTGGATCCATTCTCAGACACGCCCTAGCGGCACTCGTCGGGGTCGATGGTAGCCCAACCGACTTTTCGCACGGACGGTGTCGGAGCTGGTTCTGCGAAAGATTCGCCGCGTGTCGTGTGCAGCCTTCGCTGCCTCTCGACATCCGTGCCGGACGAGGCCGACTCGATGGAGAAGTAGGCGGCCGCAGCCACCACCACGGCGGCGACGGCGGAGAAGACGGCGGAGCCGACGCCGAAGCGACGGCCCGTCGGCACGGGGCGGGACAGGTCGATGGCCTGGGTCTGGGTGCCGAGGGAGTGCCGCGGCGGCGGGTCCTCGGCCGGCGGCGGGGAGCCGGCAGGCATCGACGGGTCTGCGGAGTGCGACATGCGCGGACCTCGTTCCAGGGGTTGCGAGACGACTGCGGATGCAGCCGATGTCCGCAGAGTGTCGCATGTCACACCGTGCTGCGCATGCACAGTGACGCCGTCGTGCTCCTGCCGTGGCCGCGGAGCCGCTGTCATCACTCGCACCTTCACCGCTCGCACGTCGATGAGGTGGTTCCACCGTAGGCACCGCGGATGGGGGCAGACCGGACGCGGCCTGGCAGTTCCCTGGACACCCCTGGACCCGGTCGCGCCGGCGTCGCCCCTCTCCCTCCCGCCCGCCTCGCTATGCTGACTCTGTGTCCGGCGGCGCCGTCGGGCCTGCCTGCTGGCCCCCTCACCCCCGGGAGATCCCCCATGGCTCGACTGCACCGCGTCCACCAGACCGACGACGCCGCCCGTCCCCGGGCACTGCGGCCCGCCGCCGTGCTGCTCACCATGGGCCTGTTGCTCACCGGCTGCGCCGGCACGGACGCTGAGCAGACCGAGGACGGCCAGAGCGCCGCCGCCTCCACCGCCCAGGACGGCGGGGCCGCCGCCTCCACCACCGGCGGAGCCGACGCCACCGGCGGAGCCGAGGCCGGCGGCAGCCAGGACGCTGTGGCCGAGGGCCAGGGCGAGGGGGCGCCCTCCGTGGATCCGGCCGACTTCCCGGCGTCCAACACCACCGGGCTGACCCGCATGGAGACCCTCAAGGGCACCGGCGTGGTGCCGAAGTCCGTGGTCTCCAACCAGCACGGGCTGATGATCACCAACAACGTGACCTACCGGCACAACGTCGTGCTCTTCGACACCGAGACCCGCGAGGTGGTCCAGGCCCTGGACGACACCGTGGACACGGACGCGATGGGCATCGAGGGCCTGTCCGGCGTGGTCAGCGGCGCCCCGGTGGAGGCCGCGTGGACCCGGGACGGCCGGTTCGCCTACGTCACCCAGTACGGGCTGTACGACGTGGGCGCGGAACCGGATGACAACTGCACCGCCGGCTCGGCGATCGCCCCTTCCCTGGTCTACCGGTACTCGGTGGAGGAGAAGGACTGGGACGCCGCCTACCGCGTGGGCCGGGTGCCCAAGTACCTGGCCCTGTCCCCGGACGAGTCCCGCCTGCTGGTCACCAACTGGTGCGACTCGAACATGACCGTCCTCGACACCGCCTCCGGGGAGACCGAGCGCACCATCCCCCTGGACACCATGCCCCGCGGCATCGTCGTGCTGCCGGACAACAAGACCGCTTACGCCACCGCCATGTGGGCGGACAAGGTCTACCGCGTGGACCTGGAGGCCGGCACCTCCGAGGTGGTCATGCACACCGGCAAGAACCCCCGCCACCTCGTCCTGTCCCCGGACGGGAAGACCCTCTACATGACGCTCTCCGGCGCCGACCAGATCGTGAAGCTGGACGCCGAGACCGGCGAGGTCCTCGACAGCGCGCCGGCCGGGGACGAGCCGCGCTCCATGGACATCTCCACCGACGGCACGGCCCTCTACGTGGTGAACTACTACGCCTCCACGCTGACCAAGATCGACGCCGATACCCTCGAGATCATCGACACGGCACCGGCCGGCGTCCACGCCGTCGGCGTCACCTACGACGAGCCCTCCGGCGAGGTCTGGGTGGCCAACTACGGCGGCACCATCGACATCTACGACGACACCGACGGGGTGGGCCCGCGTGCCGGCGGCGCCGCGAAGGCCTCGTCGGACACCGCAGGGGGGTGACCCCGCCCCTGGTCGTCGGACACGACGAAGGCCCCGGATCCATGATCCGGGGCCTTCGTCCACGTGGTGGGCCGTTTGTAAGACCCCCTTGGCCGCTACATCATGCGGCTCGCGAGACCGCTCCCCAGTGGCGTGCCCACGCTAAGGTCGCAGTTTTCCCACGTGGGCCCCCGGCCCCACCACCGGGGGCCAGGTTCGTTACCTCGCAACTCCCACGTAGGCCCCCCGGCCCCACCACCAGGGGCCAGGTTCGTTACCTCGCAACTCCCACGTAGGCCCCCCGGCCCCACCACCAGGGGCC
>NZ_JAKNUW010000022.1:3840-23698 GCF_023155805.1 Micrococcus lacusdianchii
CCACNNNGGGCCAGGTTCGTTACCTCGCAACTCCCACGTAGGCCCCCCGGCCCCACCACCGGGGGCCAGGTTCGTTACCTCGCAACTCCCACGTAGGCCCCCCGGCCCCACCACCGGGGGCCAGGTTCGTTACCTCGCAACTCCCACGTAGGCCCCCCGGCCCCACCACCGGGGGCCAGGTTCGTTACCTCACAACTCCCAGCCGCTCCCGGCGCCACCGCGGATCAATCTCACTCGTTAAGCGACTCAGAAACAGCACTTCCCTGCGCCCCCGCCCAAAATGGAACATACCGCAGCGACTTGACGCCAACCGTTGGGTCATAGGCAACAATTGCTCCCTCATCGAGGGAGTCTCGGATAATTTTTGAGGCCTGTGGCGACTGATTTTTGTTCATTCCAAACCTTTGTCGCACAGATTCATTGTTAGTAGGCTTATTGCTCACATAGTTTAGGCATGCATGCTGATAGGTTGCACGAATCTTCTCCATCTTATCCATATCCCTGAGGGGCTTGGGCGCAAACAGTACTACCTTCGTCGTTTTATTGTCTACCGACACCTCCGGGGAAGGCAGCTGGTGAAACTCCACTTCAAAGGCAACCTTATCCCAACCGCTCCCTCTTTCCTCGCAAAAGCCATGAAGTCGCATTGCGCGTGCCAAACGTTCATTTCTAGACCTAGGCGCCCCGTCAATGAACCGCATTGGGTCGAGCAGTGGAATTCCAGGATTAGATATTTCAATTCGATCGTCGAATATTTCCACCATTGGCCCCTGGCCCACCGCCGAAAGGTCCTGATGGATGACAGCGTTAGCCACCAGCTCCCGAATCGCGAGCATGGGGAATAAATGGCCATCCATTCTTAGACCATTCTTTTCAATCACCTCGCTAGCGGGCAGCAGAGCGCTAATGTATTCTAAAACCTCGAGAAAGGAAACCGCATACCCTCCTCGAAACTCTTTTTCTTGCCTAGCTCGAACCCTGGAGGTGCCCTCATATTGAATGACGCGAATGGACTTCCGCTCCAGTCGTCCAAAATCACTCAATCTCTTGGCGTAGAGTAACGATCCAAAATTGGTGATTTGCCACTGATCGTCCATGGAACTCTTAACTACACCGGCAGACACCAGACCATCTCTGACTGCCTCGTGATTTTGAGGACGCGATACGCGTTCAAGTTCATAGTACGCATCCAGATCTATCAAACTCATGGCGGTGGAGAAATTCAAATTCGACTTGGCTGTACGCACTTCAAATGCGGTGTACTCCAGCGAACGCCAAAGTCGCTGTTCTATTTCGGGATGCTTCCCTAAGGGCTTGGTGTGTGGTCCAACGCGAATGTACTCTTTGCCCCTGAAATTAGTGGGTGCTTGCCTCGCCGCGTCGATCCTCACCGCGAACAGGGAAAAACCATGCAGAGTACCTGGCCCCCACTCGATAAACACCGACGGAGATATAAGTTGAGTTAGCCAAATTCTCAGATCCTGATTTCCGACCTTTTTGTTGTCAAGATTGACGACCGTACCGACAGGCTCAAGCGTTCCGTCGTGCACACCAAAAACTAAATATCCGGCCTCTTGGCCCTCCAGGGCGGCAGAATTTGAGAGTGAAGAAATGTATTCACCGATCTTCTCTGGATTGTCGTTATTCTCTTTGAACTCGATCCACGACTTCTCGCTCCCCTCATTCAACAGACGCTCAACAAGTTCCCCGACGCTCTCCGGGTTCGACCAGTCCATGTACCAAATCGTGCCAGACGGCAACGGCGACTGACAGCCCCCGGGCAATGCGGACCAGTCGCCCCACTCGTCCCTGCCGTCGGTTGGCCGCGCAGATCGTCTCCCTGGCTGTGATGGTCGCCGCTACGAACACCCGGAAGATCATCGCCTGGCTCCACGAGCAGGTCGGCGTCACGCCGCTGTCCTCGGCGCCGGTCAAGCGTGCCCGTCGCCGCGAGCGCACGGCCGGGTTCACCCGCGCCGACGAGTTCGGGCCCGCGTACACGCCACCAGGAGGGTTGCCCCCTGAGAGGCGGGAGACCGCCTGACCCCAGAGCCGCCGCCACGGGACAACGTGGACACACCCAGACCCCCGCGGGAGCCTGCCCCAGAGCAGACCCGCGGGGGTCTTTCCATGCCCAGATGAGGCCCGGGAGGCGCCCGGAGCGTCGAAGGTGCCGCCGGGGCGGCCCACCTTGGGCACGAAGAAGCCCCCGGGAGTCTCACTCGAGGCTCCCGGGGGCTTCACGATTGGAACGTACAAACCGTTCCATGGCCTTCTTACAAACAACCCGTGGTGCGCGAGGGGGGACTTGAACCCCCACGTCCTTTCGAACACTGGCACCTGAAGCCAGCGCGTCTACCTATTCCGCCACTCGCGCGAGCGGCTTCCTCATCCGGCACCGCGGAAACGCGGCACCTGCCGAGGCAGCGAGGAACAGCCTACACAGACCCGCAGCACCCCTGCAAGTCACCCCCGGGCACCGCGCCGGCCGGACCGGCCGGTCGCCCGGTCACCACCCCGCCGCCTCCCCGCCCGGACCCGTACTATCGGACAGACGACCACTCTGGGAGAGGAGCCCGGGTCCGTGGGACTTCTGGACAACCTCGAGCGCGGCCTCGAGAAGGCGGTGCGCTCCGCGTTCGCCGCCGGCGGTGCCCGGGCGGTGCAGCCGGTGGAGATCGCGTCCGCCCTCCGGCAGGAGATGGACGACGAGTCGTTCGCCCTGTCCGAGGGTCACACGGTGGCGCCCAACGACTTCACGGTGCACTTCGCCCCCACGGACTTCGAGCGCGCCCGCACGTGGGGCAGCACCCTGGCCAGCGAGCTGTGCGACGAGGTCATCCGTCACGCCCAGGCCCAGGGGTACTCCCTCCCCGGCTCCGTCCGCGTGGCCTTCCACGCGGACGACGCCGTCCGGCCCGGCCGCATCGACGTCGTCTCCCGCCTCGACGACGGCTCCCGGGCGCCGGCTCCCGCGGCCGCACCGCACCGCACCGCACCCGCGCCCCGCCGCGCGGCGGCCTCCCCCGACGACGCGACCCTCGTGATGCCCCGCGGGGGCGCCCGCTCCCGTCCGGCCGTGCCCGCGCTCGAGTTCGACGGCCGGATGCACCCGATCTCGCTCGAGGACATGGTGGTGGGACGCTCGCCGGAGCAGGCGGACATCGTGGTCTCGGACTCCTCGGCCTCGCGCCGCCACCTGCGCCTCGTGCGGGTGGGTGCGGTGGTCACGCTGATCGACCTCGGCAGCCGCAACGGCGTCGGCGTGAACGGGCGCCGCGTTGACGGCTCCACCGTGCTGCGCCAGGGTGATCGCATCACCGTGGGCCGGACCGAGATGGCCTTCCACGCCGACACCCCCGACGGGAGGACCCCTCAGTGAACGAGCTCGCCGTCGCCGTGCTCCGCCTCGGGCTGCTGCTGGCCCTGTGGGTGCTGATCCTCTCGATCGTCATGTCCCAGGGCCGGGACCTCGTGGTGGGTCGGCGCAACAAGACCCGCCTCGAGCAGGCCCGGCACGACGCCGGCCTGGTCACCGCCGTGCCCGCCGCCGGGGCGCACGCCGCCTCCGCGGACCGTCCGGCGCCCCGTGCCGCCCCGGAGGCGCGCTCCGCGGCGCCCGTGGTGCCCGCCCCACGCCTGCCGCGCACCCTGCGGGTGACCGAGGGACCGCTCACCGGCCGCACCGTGGCCCTCGACGGCCCCGTGCTGCTGGGCCGCGCCGAGGACGCGGACCTGGTCCTCGAGGACGACTACGCCTCCGGTCGTCACGCCCGCCTGTTCCCGCAGGGCACCCGCTGGTTCCTCGAGGACCTGGGCTCCACGAACGGCACCTACGTGGACGGCGACCCTGTCACCCGCGCCCTCCCGCTGGGCCCGGGCTCCACCCTCCGCATCGGCAAGACCGTCATGGTCCTCGAGGACTGACCCCGCATGCCCCTCGTCCTCCGCTACGCCGCGCGCTCCGACGTGGGCCGCGTGCGCGCCAAGAACGACGACTCCGCGTACGTGGGCCGTCACCTGGCCGTGCTCGCCGACGGCATGGGCGGGCACGTGGGCGGCGACGTCGCGAGTGCCTCCACCGTGCTGGACCTGGCTCCCCTGGACGACGTGGGCTACGAGGACCCGGCCACCGTGCTGCCGGACGAGATCCAGAACGCGAACCTGGTGCTCAACGAGCTGGTGCACGCCAACCCCAAGCTGGCCGGCATGGGCACGACGTGCACGGCCGCCCTGCTCGCCGGGACCACGCTGCACATGGCGCACATCGGCGACTCCCGTGCGTACCGCCTGAAGGACGGCGTGTTCTCCCAGGTCACCCGGGACCACACGTTCGTGCAGAAGCTCGTGGACGAGGGCCGGCTCTCCCCCGAGGAGGCCCAGCACCACCCCAACAAGAACGTGCTCATGCGGGTGCTCGGGGACGTGGACGCCTCCCCCGAGCTGGACGTGTTCGAGGTCCCCGTGGTTCCCGGCGAACGGTGGCTGCTCTGCTCCGACGGCCTCACGGACGTGGTCCCCGCGCGCCGCATCCAGGAGGTCCTGGCCGGCGCCGGCGCGCTCAACGAGGCCGTGGACACCCTCGTGGACCTCACCCTGGCCGGCGGCGCGCCGGACAACGTGACCATCGTGGTGTTCGAGGTGGCCGAGGGCACCCCCGAGGAGCTCGCCCCTCCGCCCGAGGTGCACCTGTCCGAGGACGCGCTGGCCGCCGCGCGCCCAGCGGAGCGCGGGCCCGTCTCCGGCCGCCTCCTGCGCGAGGACCTGGCCGCCCGCCCCCACGTACTCGTGGGCGCCGCGAACTCCGCCGTGCGCACGGACCGGATCCCCGTGGTCACCCGCGGCGCCACCCTCCGCCGTTCCTCCACCCTGCTCGGGGAGAGCCCCGTGCCGGAGAACCGGCCCCGCCGGACCGCCGCCCTCCTCACGGCCGGCCCCGCCGCCGAGGGCGTCTCCGCCCCCGTGTCCCCGGCGGCCCCCGCTCCCACGGCCGCGGACGACGCCGGCCCGGGCGGCACGTCCGTGGCCGCCCCGATCGCTCCGGGCTCGGGAGCGGAGGAGCGGCCTCCCGCGGAGGGGCGCAAAGCCGGCGTCGAGCCGGCGCCGGGGGGATCCGCCGCGGGCGACGCCGGCGCCGGGCGGGGGCGCCGTCGTCGTGACCGCCCCGTGGAGTACCGCCGCGGCTGGTTCATCCCCGTGTTCACGGCGCTGCTGGCCCTGATCCTGGGGGCCGTGCTGCTGTGGGGCTACCTGTGGACCCAGACCCAGTACTACGTGGGCGAGGACCAGGGCCGGGTGGCGGTGTTCAAGGGCGTCCCACAGACCCTCGGGCCGGTGGAGCTGTCCCGGGTGGACCGGACCACTGACGTCCCCCTGGAGCGTCTGCCCGCCTACGCGCAGGACCGCGTCCGGCAGGGCATGCCCGCCCGGGACCTCGGCCACGCGGACCAGATCGTCGGCGAGCTGCAGGAGACCGCAGGCGCGCCCGTGGACGGGGGTGGGACGCCATGACCGAGGTGATCTCCCCGCCCCGTCCCCGTCGCACCACCGAGCTGCTGCTGCTGGTGGCGGCGGTCGCCGTCGCCCTCGGCGCGGACCTGCTCGGCGTGCTCTCCACCTCCGGCACCGTGGGCGAGTCCGCCTGGGTACCGATCACGGTGCTCGGCGCCGCCGGCCTCGTGCTCCACGTGGTGCTGCGCCTGCGCGCGCGGTACGCCGACCCCTTCATCCTGCCGATCGCGATCCTGCTCAACGGGCTCGGCCTGGCGGTGATCCACCGGCTCAGCGCGGACACCGCAGCCGCCCGGCCGACCCCCCAGCTGGTGTGGTCCGTGCTGGCGATCACCGTGGCCACCGCGCTGGTGTTCCTGCTGCGGGACCACCGGCTGCTGCGCCGCTGGCCCTACCTGTTCCTGGCCGCCTCCGGCGTCCTGCTCCTGCTGCCGCTGGTGCCCGGCCTCGGACTCACCGCCAACGGCGCGCGGATCTGGATCGACCTGGGTGTGGGCACCTTCCAGCCCGGCGAGGTCGCCAAGATCACCCTGGCGGTGTTCTTCGCCGGGTACCTCTCCACCAACCGTGACCTGATCCTGCTGGCCGGCCGCCGCGTGGGCCCGGTGTCCTTCCCCCGGATGCAGGACCTCGGACCCCTGGTGGTGGCGTGGCTCGTGGCCCTGGGCGTGCTCGTGTTCCAGCGGGACCTGGGCTCGGCCCTGCTGTTCTTCGGCATGTTCATGGCCATGCTGTACATCGCCACCTCGCGGGCATCGTGGATCCTGCTGGGCCTGGCGCTCGTGGGTGTCGGGGCGGCGGTGGCGTTCCTGTTCCTGCCGCACGTGACCGCGCGCTTCCAGATCTGGCTGAACGCCTTCGACTCCGAGGTCTACAACCGCGACTTCGGCGGCTCCTACCAGGTGGTGCAGGGCCTGTTCGCGATGGCCTCCGGCGGCCTGCTGGGCACCGGCCTGGGCGCCGGCAACCCCACGCAGGTGCCCCTCGCGTTCTCGGACATGATCCTCGCCGCGATCGGCGAGGAGCTCGGGTTCGTCGGCCTGTCCGCCGTGCTGGTGCTGTACCTGCTCCTGGTGACCCGCATGGTGCGGGCCGCCCTCGGCGTGCGGGACGCGTTCGGCAAGGTGCTGGCCGCCGGGCTGGCGTTCACCATGGCCTGGCAGATCTTCGTGGTGATGGGCGGCGTGACCCTGGTGCTGCCGCTCACGGGCCTGACCACGCCGTTCCTCGCCGCCGGCGGCTCCTCGCTGCTGGCCAACTGGATCATCCTGGCGCTCGTGCTGCGGGTCTCCCACGCCGCGCGCCGGCCCGCGGTGGTGGACGGCATGGTCAACGCCTCCGGCCCCGGCGCCGGCCTGCTCGACCCGGGGGCCGAGCTCCCCCTGACCGGACCCCGCCCCCGGGCGACGACGAGAGGTGAGGCCCGGTGAACGAGGCGATCCGACGCACGTGGCTCGTGATGGTGGGCATGTTCCTGGTGCTGGCCGTGGCGGCCTCGGTGATCCAGGTGGTGGCGGCCGAGCCCCTGAAGGACCACCGGCTGAACAGCCGGCAGATGGTCCTGGAGTTCGGGGCGCCGCGCGGCCCGATCCTCGCGGAGGGCGAGCCCATCGCCGAGTCCGTGGAGTCCGGCGACGCGTACACGTACCAGCGGGTCTACCACGACTCGCCCCTGTGGGCCCCGCTGACGGGCTACTACTCGCTCGTCTACACCACCGACGGCCTGGAGAAGGCCCTGGACGACCAGCTCGCGGGCACCTCCAGCTCCCAGTTCCTGGACCGCGCGGTGCAGATCGTCACCGGCGCCACCCCCGAGGGCGACCAGGTGGAGCTCACCCTGGACCGGGCGCTCCAGGAGCTGGCGTACAACGCGATCCCCGACGGCACGAAGGGCTCCGTGGTGGTCGCCGAACCCGCCACCGGGCGGATCCTGGCGATGGCCTCCAAGCCGAGCTTCGACGCGAACGCCCTCTCCTCCCACAGCCGGACCGAGGCGGTGCGGGCCATGAACGAGTACGTCTCCACCCCCGGGCTCGACGTGCAGCGCAACCGTGCCGCGGAGCAACGTGTCTCCCCCGGCTCCACGTTCAAGCTGGTGGACCTCGTGGCGATGCTCGAGTCCGGCGACTACGCCCCGGACCAGGTCCTCGAGGTCCCCGAGACATGGACGCTGCCCGGGACCACGGCGCAGATGTCCAACTTCGCCGGCGGTCCGTGCAACGACGTCGGCTCTGCCACCCTGACCTGGATCCTGGCGCACTCGTGCAACACGCCGTTCGCGCAGGCGGCGGTGGAGCTGGGCCAGGACCGGATCCGGGAGACCGCCGAGCGGTTCGGCTTCAACGACTCCGGGGAGATCCCCCTGCCCGTCACCGAGTCCGTGTTCCCCGAGGACCTGGACGACGCCGCTCTCGCCCAGTCCGCGATCGGCCAGCGGGACGTGCAGGCCACGGCGCTGCAGATGACCATGGTGACCATGGGCATCGCGAACGGCGGCGTGGTCATGGAGCCGGAGATGGTGGAGACGGTGCGGCGTCCGGATCTGACGGTGGTCTCCGAGTTCGCCCCCCGCGAGCGCGGCCGCGCGATGGACGAGGACGTGGCGGAGCAGATCGCGGGGATGATGGAGGCCACGGTCCAGGAGGGCACGGCCTCCGCGGCCCGGTCCGACGCCCTGCGGATCGCGGCGAAGACCGGCACGGCGGAGAAGGACGGCTCGGAGAACGTGAACACGTGGGTCACCGGGTTCGCCCCCGTGGAGGACCCGCAGGTGGCCGTCACGGTGGTCTACGAGGATCAGAACGAGGATTCCGCCCATTCGACGGCGGTGGAGAGCATGCAGAGGATCATGGAAGCGGTGGTGGTGGAATGAGGCCGACGTCGGGCATCACCCTGGGCGGCAGGTACCAGCTGACCGATCGCATCGCGATCGGCGGCATGGGCGAGGTCTGGAAGGCGCGGGACAAGGTCCTGGGTCGGATGACCGCCGTGAAGATCCTGAAGGAGGAGTACACGGGCGACCCCAACTTCCTCCGCCGGTTCCGCGCCGAGGCGCAGCACACGGCGCTGCTGAACCATCCCGGCGTCGCGAACGTGTACGACTACGGCGAAGAGGAGGGCTCCGCGTACCTGGTGATGGAGCTGGTCCCGGGCCAGCCCCTGTCCGCGATCCTCGAGAAGGACTCGACGCTCTCCACGGACCGCACGCTCAGCATCATCCGGCAGACCGCGGCCGCGCTCTCCGCCGCGCACGCCCAGGGCCTGGTGCACCGGGACGTCAAGCCCGGCAACCTGATGATCACCCCCAGCGGCCGGGTGAAGGTCACGGACTTCGGCATCGCCCGCCTCGCGGACCAGGTCCCGCTCACCGCCACGGGCCAGGTCATGGGCACGGCCCAGTACCTGGCGCCCGAGCAGGCCACGGGGCAACAGGCCACGGGCGCCTCGGACATCTACTCGCTGGGCATCATCGGCTACGAGGCCCTCGCGGGTCACCGCCCGTTCACCGGCGAGTCCCAGATCGCGATCGCGCTCGCCCAGGTCAACGACACGCCGCCGGCCCTGCCGGAGACCGTGCCGGCGCCCGTGCGCGCGCTGATCATGTGCATGCTCTCGAAGGACCCGCGGGAGCGCCCGGCGGACGCCACCGTGCTCTCCGAGGCGGCCGAAGCACTGCGCCGCAAGGACGTGGAGGGCGCCGTCGACGCCGTCCCGGGGCTCACGGCGTTCCTCGCCGCCGAGGGCATGGACGTCCCCGGCGACGCGGAGACCGCGGCGCTGGATGCCGCGCCGGCCCCCGGGACGGGGCAGGACGGGGCGGCCACCGCCCCGCTCACCCGCACCGTGGACCGGACCCCCAGCACCGCGACCCTGCCCGTGCTGGGCGCCGCGGGGGCGGCGGCGGGCACCGGCCCGGCCGGCGCCGACGCAGCGGGGTCCACGGACGTGTCCGCCACCCGTGACCCGCACGCGGCCGAGCCCGCCCCCACCACCCGTCCGACCCCGACCGCGCCCACCGGGTCCGCCGGAGCCGGGGCCTCCGTGCCCCGCACCGCACGTCCGGGCCGGCGCAACCGGTGGCCCCTGTTCGCCCTGCTGGCGCTGCTGGCGTTCGCCGTGCTCGGCTCGCTGCTCTGGCCGGCCCTCACGGGTGGCCGGGCGGGTGCCGGAGTGGCCTCGACCACCTCCGCGGCGATCTCGATCCGGGCCGAGGACTACGAGGGCCGGCCCGTGGCAGACGTGCGCCGGGAGCTGGAGGGCCTCGGCCTGAGCGTCCAGGAGACCGAGCGGGACGCCCGCGCCGCGGAGGGCACCGTGGTGGACGTGAACCCCGTGGGCGGGCTCGAGCGCGGGGACGCCGTCACCCTGGCCGTCTCCACCGGGGCGGGCACCGTCCCGCAGGACCTGGTGGGCCAGCCCGTGGACACCGTCACCCCGATGCTGCGCACGCTCGGGTTCTCCGTGGACCGTGTGGACGACCCCGCGGCGGACGGCGCGGCAGGCCAGGTGGTGCGGGTGGTGCCCGGCGAGGGCGAGCGTCACCGGTTCGACACCCCGGTCCAGGTGATCGTCGCCGGCGGTGCCTCCGACGGGCAGGACGCGCCGTCCGCGCCCGCCCCGAGCGGGACCCGGGAGCCCGCGCCGGACCCGGCTCCCAGCGCAGAGCCGCCCCCCGGCACACCCGACGACGGCGACGGCGCCCAGACCTCCGCCCCCGCGCCCGGCCCGGCACCCACTGAGGAGCAGGGCCCGACCGCCCCGACAGACGACCCCTCGGCTCCCACCGGGGAGCCGGGCACCGAGCCCTCGACCGATCCGGCTCCGACCGCCGAGTCCCCCTCCGTCCAGCCCTCCCCCGAACCCACCACCGAGCCGACCACCGAGCCGACCGCGGACCCCACGAGCACCGAGGCCACGGGACCCGACGAGGATCCCGCCCCGGCGCCCGCCGGCTGACGGGCCCGCCCCGGAGACCCCCCGTGTCCCAGCCGCGCATCCTCCACGAGCGGTACCGCGTCGACGAACTGCTCGGCCGCGGTGGGATGGCCGACGTCTTCCGCGGCCACGACCTGCGGCTGAACCGGACCGTCGCGGTGAAGATGATGCGCCCCGACCTGGCCCGGGACCCCGCCTTCCAGGCACGGTTCCGGCAGGAGGCCCGCCATGCGGCCTCGCTCAACCACCCGTGCGTGGTGTCGGTGTACGACACGGGGGCCGCGCTCCTGGACGACGGGCTGCACCCTGTGGAGTGCCCCTACCTGGTCATGGAGCACGTGGACGGCCACACCCTCCGGGAACGCCTGCAGGAGGGCGAGGTCATCTGGCGTGAGGCGGTGCGGTGGACCTCGGGCCTGCTCGAGGCGCTGGCTCACGCACACGCGCAGGGCGTGGTCCACCGGGACGTGAAGCCGGCCAACGTGATGGTCTCCCAGTCCGGAGCCGTCAAGGTGATGGACTTCGGGATCGCCCGGGCGCTGTCGGACACCTCCGCCCACACGGGGCAGACCCAGGCAGTGGTGGGCACGGCCCTGTACCTGCCGCCCGAGCAGGCGCAGGGGGCGCGCATGGACGCCCGCTCGGACCTCTACGCGGCGGGCTGCGTGCTGTTCGAGCTGCTCACCGGGCGGCCGCCGTTCACGGGAGACACGCCCCTGGCCATCGCGTATCAGCATGTGCGGGAGGAGCCCCCCGCCCCGTCCGCGGTGGACCCGTCCCTGCCGGAGGCGTTCGACGCCGTCGTCCTGCGCGCGCTGGAGAAGGACCCCGCCCGCCGTCACCCGGACGCCGCCGCCCTGCTCGCCGACCTGGAGGCGGCCGCGGCACGCGCCGAGGACGCCCGGGCCGGGGAGGCACGGACGCAGGCCCTCCCCGCCGCGCCGGACGTCGACGGCGGGTCCCCCGTCCCATCCACGGGTGCCTTCCCCGTCCCATCCACGGGTGCCTCCCCCGCCCCGACGGCGGTCACGGCGGACGGGGAGCCGGCCTCGGAGCACCACGCAGCGGACGGGGAGCCGGCCTCGGAGCACCACGCGGTGGCCGGGTCGGGCGTGCCCGGGGCCCCGTCCGCCTCGCAGCTGGCCGCGGCGGCCACCGTGGGCGCCGCGGGGCCGCCGACCGGCGCGATCCCCCTCGGGCCCACGGGCAAGCCCACCGGGGCCGTGCCCGTGGTGGCCGGGTCGACCACGCCCGACGCGCACCCGGGGCCGTCCTGGCCGTGGCTGGCGGCCCTGGCCGTCGCTCTGACGGTAGCCGTGCTGGTGTGGGCCCTCGTCGGCCGTGCGGACACCGTCACCATGCCGGTTCTGGAGGACGCCACGGAGACGCAGGCGGTGTCCCGGCTGACGGGTCTCGGACTCGAGGCCGTGGTCCGGACGGACGCCGGCGCCGTCGGCCCGGCCGGGCGGGTGGTGAGCACGGACCCCACCGCCGGCGCGCGCGTGGCGGAGGGCTCGCGGGTGGCCGTGACGGTCGCGGGAGGAGGCACGCAGGTGCTCCTGCCCTCGCGGCTGCGGGGCATGCCGGAGTCGCAGGTCCGCTCCGAGCTGGAGGGCCTCGGCCTCGAGGTGGCGTCGGTGGAGGACACGCACAGCGCGGACGTGGCCCGCGGCGCGCTCGTGCAGACGGAGCCGACGCTGGGCACCCGGGTGTCCCCCGGCGCGGCCGTGGTGCTCCACGTGTCCGACGGGATCATGCACGTCCCCGACCTCACGGGCATGACCGGGGCGGACGCCCGCCGCACCCTGGAGGTCCTCGCCCCCGAGATGACGCTGCGCTTCCAGAGCGAGGGCGGCTCCGACCCGGAGGCCGGGGTGGTGATCCTCCAGGACCCGCCCGCCGGCTCGGACACGGACAACGACGCCGTGCTCACCCTGATCACGTCGGCGGCGGAGGCCCCCACGGCGGAGGCGGTCACGGTCCCGCCCGCCGGGGACCTCGCGGCGCCGGCGCCGCCGGTCGCCGCCGCGGCCGCCCCGGCCACCCGGCTGCCGGAGGAGGACGATCCGCGCATGTCCACGGTCCTCGGCCCGGTGGCCTCGCCCACCGGACCCCCGCTGCCCGCCGGTGGGGCGGCCTCCTCGGGCGCGGGACGGTCTCCCGTCTCCTCCGACCCCCCGCTGACCTCGTCCGCCGCGGTCCCGACCGGCCCGTCGTCCGCCCCCGCTCCGGTCCCAGCCCCCCTCCCGACGCCGTCCGCCTCCGCTGTGCCCGTGCCGCCGACCTCCGCCCCGACCCCGGTGGCCCCCGGCCCCTCCACCGGCGACCCGTCGCCGTCGTCGGAGCCGACCCCGTCCGCGGACCCCGTGCTCCCGACGACGCCGGTCGAGCCGGTCCCCTCGGACACGGCCCCCACGGACTGAGCGCGCCTCAGCCGGCGCGGCGCACCACGGGGCTCAGCCGGGCCCCGCGCTCGGCGGCCCCGGTGAGGCCGGCGGACTCGAGCCAGTTGCCGAGCATGCGGTGGCCGCCCTCGGTGAGGACGGACTCGGGGTGGAACTGCACTCCCCACAGCGGGGCGGTCCGGTGGGCCAGGCCCATGACCACGCCGTCCTCGGTCTCGGCGGTGATCTCCAGGACCGTCTCGTCCAGGGTGTCCCGCACCGCCGCCAGCGAGTGGTAACGGGTGGCCGTGAACGTCTCCGGCAGCCCGGTGAATGTTGCGTGGCCGTGATGGCGCACGCGGGAGGTCTTGCCGTGCATGAGGGACTCGGCGTGGGTGACGGTGGCCCCGAACGTCTCCGCGATGGCCTGATGGCCCAGGCACACCCCGAACAGCGGCCGCCCGCCGTCCGCGGCGGCGCGGATGAGGTCCAGGGCGATGCCGGCGTCGGCGGGGGCCCCGGGACCCGGGGAGACCAGGACGGCGTCGTGCTCCGCCGCGAGCGCGAGGGCGGCCGGGCCGTCGAGCGCGTCGTTGCGGACCACGGTGGTGCGGGCACCGAGCTCCTCGAGGTAGCCCACGAGGGTGTAGACGAAGCTGTCGTAGTTGTCCACGACGAGCACGGAGACCGTCTCACGGCCCGGCTGCGGCTGGCTGTTCACGACGGCTCTCCTCGCTCCCGCCCCCGGCGGACCGGGGGTGCTTAGACTGGCCGGGGCGCGCCCGGTCCTGGACTGTTCCCTGCAGGGTATCGCGCGGCGCGGACCCCGTCCCGGTGGCGTCCCCGCGCGGCCGGGGACGACGACCCACCCGTGACGCCCGGACCCGGGCAGCTGAGGAGAAGACCGTGGCAGCCACCTCCGGCAAGCGCAAGGACTCGGCCCGCAGGAAGCGGCAGGAGCTCGAGCAGGCCCGCGACCGGGCCCGCGGCAGCGGCGTCTCGGTGACCACGGGGCTCGGCGAAGTGGACACCGGCCCCACGCCCCTGCCCCGCTGGTACAAGGCCGTGATGTTCGGGATGCTGATCCTGGGACTGCTGTGGATCGTCGTCTACTACCTGACCCAGGGCCTGCTCCCGATCCCCCAGCTGGCCGGCGGGAACATCCTCGTGGGCTTCGGGATCGCGCTGGTCGGCTTCCTCATGATGACCCGCTGGAGCGAATGACACTCGCGTGATTCTCCACAGGTGTGGACAGCCCTGTGGATGACGGGCGGCGCCGCCGTGCCCGGACCCGGCGATTGATCCCGGGCCCGTCCACAGGTGTGGACAGAGCCGGGGACGACAGTGCACAGGGGCCTGTGAACGAAGACGGCCGACTCAGCCGGTCAGCGCCGCCATCCCGAGGCGCTCGGCGCCGGAGAGGGTGAGGGCCGCCAGCACGGCGGCCAGCAGCACGAGGCCGGCCGCATGCACCCCCACCGAGGCCCGGCGCCCCGGACGGTCGCCGCGGACGGCAGCGCCGTGCCCCGGCGGGCCGCCCGCAGCCGTGTAGACCGCGCCGATCGCGGCGCCCGTGACCAGGCCGCCCACGTGCACCTGCCAGGAGATGTCCGGCAGCAGGACGGACATCACCAGGTTCAGGCCGATCAGCACCGCGATCGAGCCGACCTGTCCGCCCCGGAACCGGGTGACCAGGAAGAGGGCGGAGAAGAGTCCGTAGACGGCGCCCGAGGCCCCCACCACGGGCTGCAGCGGATCCGCCAGCCACAGGGCGGCCACGGCACCGCCGACGGCGGAGAGCAGGTAGAGCGCCAGGAACCGCCACCGGCCCAGGGCGGGCTCGAGCACCCGCCCGATCAGCCACAGCGCCACCATGTTCAACGCGAGGTGGGTGGGCCCGGAGGTGTCGTGCACGAACGCGTACGTGAGCATGCGCCACGGCTCGAGGCCCAGCGGCGACGTGTAGGCCCCGGCGTACCACAGCGACTCGGTGACCCCCGTCCGGGAGCCCCGGGTGGCCCACTGGGCCGCGTAGGCGGCCACGGTGAGCACCAGCAGCGTCCACGTGACGGGCATCGCCCGGGCCGGGGCCGCCAGGCCGCCCCGCGGAGGGGCGGGACGCTGCGCGGCGGAGACGGGCGCCGTCGTCGTGGTCTGGGCGAGGGCGGCTCCGCCCGGGCCGCCGTCCTGCGCGCGGGCGGCGCACTCGGGGCAGAGCGTGGCGCCGGCGGCGCCGGACCGCTGGCACTCGAGGCATGCGGGGCTCCCGCACGCGGAGCACCGCACATACGCCGCACGGCCCGGATGCCGCGGGCACACCGGGGGTGTGCTGTGCGCGGCGTCCGGACCGTGCGGGTCAGACGGGGTGAGGCTCACCGGGGCTCTCAGGCCTCGGTGATCTCGATGGACTCGATGACGACGTCCTCGAGCGGGCGGTCACGGGGATCGGTGGCGACGGCGTTGAGCTCGTCCACGACCTTCTGGGAGGCCTCGTCCTTCACCTCGCCGAAGATGGTGTGCTTGCCGTTGAGCCAGCCGGTGGGCACGGAGGTGATGAAGAACTGGGAGCCGTTGGTGCCGGGGCCGGCGTTGGCCATGGCCAGCAGGTAGGGACGGTCGAACTGCAGCTCGGGGTGGATCTCGTCGCCGAACTGGTAGCCGGGGCCGCCGATGCCCATGCCGAGCGGGTCGCCGCCCTGGATCATGAAGTCCTTGATGATGCGGTGGAACACGGTGCCGGAGTACAGCGGGGCGCCGTTGTTCTTCTCACCGGTCTGCGGGTGGGTCCACTCCTGCTCGCCGGTGGCCAGGCCCACGAAGTTCTTCACAGTCTTCGGGGCGTGGTGGCCGAACAGCTCGACGACGATGTCGCCGTGGTTCGTGTGGATGGTCGCGGTGTGCGTTGCGTTGGTCATGCGCCCCATTGTTCCATCCGATCCCCCGGCGTGCCCCGGTCCGGCGCCCCGTGGCGGGACGACGTCGGCCCGGACCGTGCCGGATCCTGCGCGCCGCACTACCCTGGGGAGAGAGAGGACGCACCGTCCGACAGAACATCACGAGGAGACCGGAGGCACCATGGCCCGCAAGACCCTGAGCACCGAGATCGAGCACGACGGCGCGGCGGACACGTTCTTCGCCCGCCAGGCCGAGGCCCTGCGCCACTGGGCCGCCCCCCAGCTGGAGAACGCCCGTGCGTGGGGCGAGGTCAGCGCCGCGTACGGCACCGTCGGCGGCAAGGTCGCCGCCGCCGAGGGCCGCCGACTGGCCCAGGACGAGGTCGCCCCGCGCGTCAAGGACACCTCGGCCCGCGTGAGCACCGCCGTGCAGGAGCGCTATGAGAAGGCCGCCCCGGCCGTCGCCGGCGGCCTCGGCGCCCTCGGCGCGACCCTGGCCGACGTGCTGGCCTCCGCCCAGGACACCGCCCAGACCGTGGGCCAGGACGTCCAGGAGAAGGCCGCCGCCATCAAGAAGGACGCGGAGAAGAAGGCCGCGCAGGCCCGCAAGGACGCCGCCAAGGGCGCGAAGAAGGCCCGCAAGCAGAAGGCCAAGAAGGCCGCCGCCGTGAAGAAGGACGTCCGCGGCGCGAAGAAGCATGGGGCCAAGAAGGCGGAGGGCGCCCAGGCGCTGTTCGCCGCGAAGGCCACCGGTGCCAAGAACGCGGCCGCCTCCGGCGGTCTGACGGCCGCGGGCCTGCTGGCCACCGCCGTCGCCGCGCTGCAGGACCGCTCCCAGGACCTCGCCCCCCAGGTGAAGGACCGCCTGGCCCAGGCCTCGCAGTACGCCCAGGACCGCCGCGCCGAGTACGCCCCGCAGGCCGCCGCCGCGCTGGCCGGCGCGGCGGGCCGCGCCGAGAAGGCCGCCCACGACGTCGAGGTGCCGGCCTCCGTGGAGCAGCTGCTGATCCAGCTCACCGGGGACAAGAACGCGGTGAAGCACCTGCGCAAGAACGCCGAGGGCTACGCCAAGCAGACCCGCAAGGACCTGCAGAAGCAGGCCCGCGCCGAGTCCCGCTCCGGCGGCCGCGGCTGGATCGTGGCCGGCATGGCGGCGGCCGCCGCCGGCGCGGGCCTCGCGATCTGGAAGCTGACCAAGCCCGTCCAGGATCCGTGGACCGCCCCGGTGCCCGGCCCGATCACCGCGAACATCCCGGTGGTGCAGGAGGACGGCCTGGTGAATCCCTACGCCAAGCAGGAGCAGGCCGTGGCCGAGGCCCGTCTGGCCGGCCAGACCGGCCAGGGCCCCACCGTGGTGGTGCAGCAGGGCCCCGGCGCCCGCTGAGCCTGCCGCAGCGCCCCTGAACGGAGCCCCGGCGCCGGTCCCCCGCGGACCGGGCCGGGGCGTCGTCGTCTGCGGGGGGGGGGGTGAGCCCCGGGGCCTTCGCCTCGTGTGGGTAGTTCAGTCAATCCGCTGACCAGGTCGGATGCGGACCCCCGGCGAGGCGTGGGTACACGGTGAGTGGCGAAAAACGTACAGGAGGGCCACGAACCCACAACACGACCTACGCGAGCCGTTGCTATGTTGAGGACCCAGGCCACGTTCGTGCTGCAGCAAGCGGCTCCTGCCGAAGTCAATCCGTGCGGATGATGCACCAGCACTCGCTGAACCGTCGCGCACGCAGATCATCTCGCCGCATCCAGATTTCCAGACTGGAGGCGTCACCGAACCAGCCATTCAAGGTGGTCCACGATTCAATCTCGGCGAGGAGGACGTAATCGTCGCCCTCGGCCGCCAGCGGCAACGCGGCGGGCAAGATCTCCTCTCGTGGCCCCAAGTCCCCGGTGGAGCTATGACCCAGCAAGCGCGTGGAAGGAATGGGGTGCGGCTCCCGCTGGGCAGGGTGGCGCTGCGCCACCCATGCAGAGTCCAGCTCATCGATGGCCGCGTCAGCCGCCGTGAACGTCCCATCCGTCAGCCCGTCGAAATCCAGGGGCGAGGGGATCATCCAGCCTGGATAGAACAATCCGAGCTGAGCCGTTGAACCAGGGGCATTGGAGTCGTCATCGCATTCGACGAGAGGTGGACGGGCCTGACTGGGGTCGTCCGCGTGCCATGTGACCAGCCAACCTCGCGCTTCAACGTCGTCCGGTTCATATCCATAGGTCTCCAGATCATGGAAGACCTGGATGTACCCGTCCTCCGGCAACAATTCCGCGGCTTCGTCAGGCCAGCCGCGCTCCTTCGGATCCCCGAGCGCAGAGTGGGCATCGCCCAGGTGGAAGGTCGCGACGTGAGCCATTGCTGAGCCTGCGGCGCTCCGGGGCCACCCCCCGAGTGAGACGGCCGGCCCGCCCAACCAGCTGATCCGTGCGCCCGTACCCCAAAGATCATCCAAGTCATCGCGGCCCGCGGAGAAAGAATTCTCGCTGAACACTGGACTCTGTCGCGGATGGAAGACCGCCGGGTCCACCCCTGCCTCAACCAACCAAGCCACAGCTGCGCTGCGCATTCCGTGAATCGGTACCGACCCCGCCATGAAGAACTCCGTTCGAACAGCCGCCTGCCCTCGCCGGTGCGCGAGGGCAGGCGGGCAATGAAAATCAGGCAATCAGATGTTCACACCACAGTGGCGAAGAAGTGCAACCCCGATCTGGTGCTGCTTCGTGTAGCCCTGCCTATGAACCCAAGTACGCATTGTCTGAATCGCCCCGGGTTTGTTAGAGGCTCGTAAGTGCCGTCCCGGCAGGCGCCGGCACGGGATTCTCATGATGGTAGACGTCCTCGAACTCGACCGGAGGGACCATCCCGATCTCGCCGTGCACACGCCGATGGTTGAACCAGTCGATGTACTCCGCGACCGCGATCTCCAGGCCCTCGATGGACTTGAATGGCCCCTTGTTCCGGATCAGCTCCGCCTTGAACAGCGAGTTGAACGCCTCCGCGAGGGCATTGTCATACGAGTCCCCCGTCGAGCCGACTGAGGCGACTGCGCCGGCCTGGGCGAGCCGCTGGGTGTATCGCACGGCGACGTACTGGACTCCTTTATCGCTGTGATGCCGTAGCCCGGCCACGTCTTGGCCTGCACGCTGACGCGTCCAGAACGCCATCTCGAGGGCATCCAGGGCCAGGTCCGTGCGCAGCGACTTCGACAGCTGCCAGCCCAGCACCCGTCGGGAGAACACGTCGATGATGAACGCGGCGTACACCCATCCGCTGAAAGTGCGGCAGTAGGTGATGTCTTACGACCCACAGCTGGTTCGGAGCCGCCGCGGTGAAGTCGCGCTGCACCAGGTCCTGACGCTCATCCGGGCCGCGGCCTGGGACCGTGGTCCTCGGGCCCTTCGCGCGGCTGATCCCGCGCAGGCCTGCGGCTCGCATGAGCCGCTCCACCGTGCACCTGGCCACCTGCAGGCCCTCCCGCCGCAGTTGCGCGTGGACCTTTCGGGCCCCGTAGGCCCCGTAGTTGGCCTCGTGCACCCGGCGGATCTCAGCGAGCAGCTGCTCATCGCGCAGACGGCGGGCCGAGACAGGACGTGTCTTCGCCGCGTAATACGTGCTCGGTGCGATCTGCGTGCCTGCTGCGGTCAGTGTGGTGCAGATCGGCTCGACACCGAACTCGTGCTTGTGTTCGTCGATGTAGTCCACGATCAGCGCTGTGGGCGTCTCGAGCATCCGCCGCGAAGAAAGCCGACGCCGAGCGCAGGATCGCGTTCGCCCGCCGTAGTTCACGGTTCTCCTTCTCCAGCTCGGCCACCCGGGCGGCCTCGCTGGTCGTGATCCCGGGGCGGTGGCCGTGGTCGATCTCGGTTTGGCGGACCCAGTTGCGCAGCGTCTCGGGATTGATCCCGAGCTGTTCTCCCACACGGCGGAACGCTCCGGTCCTCGTGGCGGGGTCTTGACGGGCTTCCAGCGTCATCCGCGTGGCGCGTTCGCGGAGCTCGTCGGGGTACTTCCGTGGTGCTGGCGGCGCTTGACCCCTGATCTTGGACACGCTGATTCCAGCACGATGATGGGGAAGCGAGAATCCAAGGGATGGCTAGGAAGAACTACACGGACGAGTTCCGGCAGCGGGCGGTGGACTTGTACGAGTC
>NZ_JAKNUW010000023.1 GCF_023155805.1 Micrococcus lacusdianchii
GGAGGCCGCCGAGCGCGAGCGGGAGCGCGCCGCTGCCGAGGCCCGCGCCGAGGCCGAGCGGCGCCGGGCGGCGGCCGAGCAGGAGGCCCGCCGACTCCGGGAGGAGGCCGAGCGTCGCCGCGCCGAGGAGCTCGCCCGGCAGGAGGCCGAGCGCGCACGCCGGGAGGAGCTGGCCCGCCGGCGCCGGCACCCGGCCGTGGCCGCGGAGCGCTGGCTGGCCGTCGGGACGGCGGTCGCCCACCGTCGTCGCGCCGAGGCCGAGCGCGTGGCCGCCGCCGCGGCGGAGGCCCTGCGCGCCCACCAGGCGCGGGAGACCCGCGCCCTCATGCTCGCCGCCCGGGAGCTGGACGGGCCGGAGCTGGTCCCCGCCCCGGATCGTCGTCCCGCGCTGTCCTCCCCCGAGGAGGACCTCGACGACGCCGCCCTGCTGGCCCGCGCCCGGCAGGTGCTGCCCGAGTGGCGACGCCGCGAGCGCCTGGCCACCAAGGCCGCGGCCGTGCAGGCCATGTCCGCGGGCGTGCGGCCGTCGGCGGGCCCCGCGGCCCCCGCGTTCCCCCTGGTGCCCGGCTACACACCGCCGTCCGGGCCGGCCGAGGAGGCCGGGCGCGCGACGGGCCCGGACCGCCTGGCCCAGCTCGGCGTGACGGCCGCGTTCGCCCTGTTCGTGCTGGCCGGCGCCTGGGGCCTGGGCCTGGCCGGTCTCGTGCCCGGCCTGGAGGCCCTCGACGCCGGCTCCTACCGCGCCGCCCACGACGGTCGGTACCGGGCGGACGCCACCGTGCTCTCCCTCTTCTTCCTGCACCCGGCGGTGTGGCCCGCGCTATGGGCGCTGCTGGGGCTGTACACGCTCCACCAGTGGGCGCCGCGGCAGGGTGCGGCCACCCGGCAGCGGGCCACCCGGTGGCCGGTGGCCGCCGCGCTCGTCCTGACAGCCGCGTGGTTCCCCCTCGCCGTCCTGGTGCCGTGGGGCCTGGACTGCGTGGTGTGGCTGGCCGCCCTCGCGCTGATGGTGGTGGTGCTGCGCCGGCTGACGGCCGCGCCGGCCCGCACCGGCGCGGCGCGGTTCTGCACCGACGGCGCCCTCGGGACGCTCACCGGCGTGCTGCTGGCGGCCGCCCCCACCACCGTGGCCGCCGCGCTCGTGGGCGTCGGGGCGGCCCTGCCGTGGCTGCCGACGGCGCTGTTGGGCACGCTCGCGGTGTGGGCCGTCCTGCTGGGCGGCTTCCGCCTGGCGCTCGAGGACCGCGGCCGCGCGGGTCTCGCCCTGGGGATGTCCTGGACCCTGCTGTGCCTGGCCCTGCCGCGTCTGCTGCCGGCCCCCGTGGGCTCGCACACGAGCGCGGCGGTGGGACTGTCCGCGGCGTTCGGCGCGCTGGGACTGCTGCTGGCGGTGCTGCTCCGTCGCACGTGGGTGCGCGAGCTGGAGGAGGATGCGGCCGGCCCCCGGCGGGCCGCCTGAGGTCCGTCCTGCGTCAGCGGCCGGTCGGCACCGGCAGCCAGCGGCCACCCTCACGCCGCAGCACGTCCAGCCGGCCCGTGGTGGCGACGCCGCCCACCGCCTCCGCCATGCGCGCACCCACCGCGGCGGCCTCCTCGTCCTCGGCGCAGCGGTGGGACGCAGGGACGGTGAAGCGCAGCACGATCCTCGGCACGCGGGCGACGACCTCCACGTCCTTCGCCGCGACCTCGTGGGTGGCCCCGACGGCGGCCTCGGCCGCGTCCATCACGTCCTCCGGACGATGGCCGGGCAGGACGTCGCCGATCTGCAGGCGCGCACGGAAGGAGGGCATGCGCACCAGCGTAGGCGGGCGGCGGCGTCGGCGGCGTGACGAGGGCGAGGTGCGCGGTGAGCGGAGCGGCGACCACCGGACGTGCCCCCGGCGGGTTTCTCCGGTAGAACAGTGGGCATGAGCGTGCGCACCCCCGACCCGAATCCGGGCTGGCTGTCCGAGGAGGACCTCTACGAGGCCCGCCGGCGGCTCCCCATGGTCTACGTGGAGGCCATTCCGGTGCGGCTCGACGCCCTGGGCTACGTCTCCGAGATCGGCCTGCTGTACGTGGCGGACGAGACGGGGCAGTTCCAGCGCACGTTCGTGTCCGGGCGCGTGATGTACCGGGAGACCATCCGGGCGGCGCTGATGCGCCACCTCGAGAAGGACCTCGGGCCGCTCGCGTTCCCGCAGCTGCCGCCGTCGATCGTGCCGTGCGCCGTGGCGGAGTACTTCCCGGCCCCGTCCGAGACGGGGCTGACGGACGAGCGGCAGCACGCCGTGTCCCTCGTCTACGTTGTCCCGGTGACGGGCGAGTGCGAGCCGCGCCAGGACGCGCTCGAGCTGACGTGGCTGACGCCGGAGGAGGCCCTGCGCGAGGACGTCCAAGCGGAGTTCATCGGAGGCCGCGGCAACCTGGTGCGCCAGGCCCTGGCCCACGTGGGATGGGGACGCTGACATGACACCGATCTCGGGCGGGTACCTCCGCCATCTCAAGGCCCAGGACGTGCAGCCGGGCGACTCCTTCCTCACGCGCCGCGGCGAGCCCGCCCCGGCCGTGGCCTCCACGCGGGTGGTGCGGGACGACTTCGGCACGCCCGCCCTCGTGATCGCCACGCTGCAGGGCGGGCGCGAGGTGCGGATCGCGCACGGCTCCGTGATCCGCGTGCGCACGGATCGCCCGGAGGAGGTGAAGGCCGCCGCGGACACGTCCTTCTCCCCCGTGGACGCCGGCTCGTCCGAGGCCCGCGTGGTGGCCGTGGGCCAGCGCCACCTCGACGACGTGGAGCTCACCGCCACCGCCGCGCGACTGTCCCACGGGCTGAACCTGCGCTCCGGGTCCCAGCTGGAGGATGTGTTCGGCATGGCCGAGCGCATGTACCTGCTGCACGAGGACACCGAGGGCACGCTCTCCACTCTCGGCCTGCTGACCAATCTGCCGTGGGACGGGGCCGTGGGCCGCTGGAAGTCCATCCAGGCCGCGCTCGG
Organism: Micrococcus lacusdianchii; assembly: GCF_023155805.1. Taxonomy (GTDB): domain Bacteria; phylum Actinomycetota; class Actinomycetes; order Actinomycetales; family Micrococcaceae; genus Micrococcus; species Micrococcus lacusdianchii. The sequence goes on from NZ_JAKNUW010000023.1 coordinate 2,979, forward strand.
GCTGGCGGCCCTGATCCTGCGCGAGGAGGGCGACCACATCACGGCCGCGAACCTCGGGGCCCGGCTCAAGGAGGCGGACGAGGTGCCCTCCGAGCCCGGCCGCGCCGCCCGCGTGCTCGAGGTGCGCCAGCGCCAGCTCGACGCCCCGCAGCTGTACGAGCGGGAGATCTCCAAGGCCCTGCAGACCCGCGACCAGGAGGCCGAGTACCGCTGGCGCCGCGCCCGCTTCGCGCAGCTGCTGTACCTGCGCGGCCGTGGCGGGTCCCAGACCCTGACCGACGCCGACCTCGACTCGCGGATCGCCCGCGAGCTGGGGACGCTGCGGCAGCTGGCGAAGGATCTCGACGCGAAGGCCGCCCGCGCCTGACCCCGGCGGCGCCCCCGAAGCGCTTTCGCTGACGCAACACGCGACGCCGCGGACGGCGATCCACGGCTCCCCAGGCTTTACTCTGGCGCGATGACCAGCTCCACCCCCGCCCGCCCCGGCGACGACGCCGCCCCGCGCCCCTTCCTGCTCGTCCAGACCCGACCCGAGGGCGACGCCGCGGCCGCCGAGGAGGAGTCCGTCCGCCGGCTCGGCGGCTACCCCGGGGACCGGCTGCGCGTGATGCGCCTGGACCGCCGCGTCGTGGCGGTCGGCGCGGACCGGTCGGTCGACGACGCCACGGACGGCGCCGCGGCCCTGGCCGGGGCGGAGCTCGGCGACGACGTCGAGGCGGAGGCGGCGTCCGGCGTCGTGGATTGGAATGCGGAGCTGGCGGACGTGGCCGGGGTGATCCTCCCGGGCAGCCCGTTCACGGGATCGGACCCGGAGGAGTCGAAGTCGGACCTGCAGCGCGCCGTGGAGGCCGAGCTGGGCCGGCTGATGGCCCTCGTGATCGAGCGGCAGACCCCCTTTCTGGGCTGCTGCTACGGCGTGGGGACGCTGGGGCGGGCGGCGGGCGGCGTCGTCGACACCACGTACCGGGAGCTGCCCGGGCCCATCCCCGTGACCCTCACCGAGGCGGGTGCCGCCGACCCGCTGCTGAAGGGCATGCCCGGCGAGTTCACCGCGTACGTGGGGCACAAGGAGGCCGTGCGCGAACTGCCGCCCGGCGCGGTGCTGCTGGCCACGGGCCGCGCCTGCCCCGTGCAGATGTTCCGGGTGGGCGAGCACCTGTACGCCACCCAGTTCCACCCCGAGCTGGATCAGGCCGGGCTGCTCCAGCGCCTGGAGATCTACGCGGACCACGGCTACTTCTCCGCGGACGAGGCCGATGCCATGTTCGCCGCCATCCGCTCGGCCGCGACCCCGTTCGCCCCGCTGATCCTGGAGAACTTCTGCCGCGTGTACGGGTGAGGGCTGGCTCTACATTGGACCCATGAGTCCTCCCTCGGCGCTGCTCTCTTCCTTCCGAGCGTGGCTCCCCGCCATGCGGCCTGAACTCGACCCGGACGACACCGTGGCCACGGTGGAGACCCTGCTCCACCTCAAAGCCGACTACCTGGGCTCCCCGTCCCCGACCCGCTGGACGGAGCCGCTGGTCCGCACCCTCCTCACCGAGGTGCACCCCCGCAAGACCATCGCGGCCCGCGAGGAACGCATGCTCCTCGTCCCCCAGTTCGCCGCCTTCTGCGACTTCCTGATCGTGGAACGGCTGTGGGACAGCTCCTCGTTGCGCCCCGCAGAGCTGCGCCGGGCGCTGGCGGACCTGGAGTTCGACGTCGTGGAGGCCGCCGACGACGGCTCCCGCCGCTCCGCCGGCGGCAACATCCTGCAGTACGGCCTGGGGCACGGGATGGACCTGTCCTCGCAGGAGGACGTCGCCGCTCTCATGGACTGGCACAACAGCCTCACCCAGGCTGAGCGGATCGAGCTCACGGACACCGGTCGGTTGAGCGCGCCGCCGTCGCGCCCCCTGCCGATCCCGGGCCGGGGTGGGACGGACGCGGAGCCCTTCGGGGCCCGGCACGGCGGCGTCGCGCCGGGCATGCCCTGGTTCCTGCCACCGCTGCGGCCACTCGACTGGGATGCGACCGAGGAGGCGCAGCGGAAGGCGGCGGCGGAGCGTGCGGCGAAGGAGCTGCCGTTCACCCGGGCTGCGCGGGCGCTGCTCTCGAAGGTCGCGGACGGCCCGGTCCAGGTGACGGACACGCAGGCTCTGCGGCGGAAGGACGTCATCGACGTGCTGACCGCGCTGGAACGGCCCGCGGGGGTGCGCAGCATGTGGGACGACCCCCTGCTGGAGGCCGCGTGGACAGCGCTGCTGTTCGCCGGAGCGGTGGTGGTCGACGGGCGGCGTGCCCGGCTCGGCTCCCCCACCGACCTGGAGGACATGGACGACGTCTACCAGCTCGTCCTCTTCGGCGTCTCCGCGTGGCTGGTCGGCCGCGGTGAGGTGACGCATCCGGAGGTCGGCCCCGACGCGGTGGCCGCCCTGATCGCCGGCCTCCAGCACGATTCGCTGACCCTGCCGAGCTTCGACGCAGCCCTCGAGCGGTTCCCCGCCTCGAGGCACCCGGGTGGCGGCACCCGGCCGGAGCTGCGGGACTTCTTCCACGTCTGGGAGGCGTTGAACCGTCTGCACCACGCCGGGCTCCTGGAGGCGGAGATCGGTGCGACCCCCCATGACGAGTCGACCTACTTCTGCACCGAGACGGTGGTCTTCGCGGCGGTCACCGCGTCGAACAGCCTCCACCGCGGCGCCGAGGGCTGAGGCGGGGGCCGCCGCCGCCCGGTTAGAGTCAGCCCCATCACCCCCGCCGTGCGAAGACAGGTCCCATGAACGACGCCCCTCTCGTCCAGCTCGCCAACGCCTACGCGCGTGACATCCGCCTCGCCTCCGCCACCGGGGTCTCCGCCGAGCCGGAGGCCCAGCTGACGGTGCCCGTCTCGGAGTTCCTCCGCGCGTTCGCCACCGCCGTCGGCCTGGGAGATCTCAGCCTGCTCCGTGAGGCCCAGCTGGAGGGGGTCCGTCCGGACTTCGCCGCTCTGATCGACGGCCGCCCCTGCGGATGGGCAGAGCTCAAGGCGCCCGGCCATACGGTGCTCGGGGAGAAGTGGCGTGGCCGGGAGAAGGGCCAGTGGGACCTGCTCTCCCAGCTGGACGCGCTCCTCGTCTCGAACGGCGACGACATCGCCCTCTACGTGTCCGGTGCCCACGTGGACACGGCGTCGCTGCCCATCGACGGCGCCGCAGGCTGGGACGCGGATCGCCTGCGCACCGTCCTGGAGCAGTTCACCCTGGCCCAGCCCCGGCCGATCACCCGGGTGAGCCAGTTGGCCGACCGCCTGGCCCCGCTCGCCCGCTTCCTGCGTGAACGCCTCGCGGAGGGCCTGGAGCACCGGCACGCCGCCGTCCTCGAAGCGAAGACGGCCTGGGATCACACCGTCCACCAGACGACGACGGACGAGCAGTTCGCCGGCGACGTCGCCCAGGTCGTCGCGTACTCCATGGCGATCGCCGGGCTGTCCGGCCAGGCGGACCGCAACGCGGACGGCGTCGTGACGCTGGAGGAGGCCAAGCATGCCCTGGAGACGGCGCACCGCAACGTGCTGGCGGCGTCGCTCGGTCCGATCCTGGGCATTCCCGCTCTCATGGAGTTCATCGGCCCCCACGTGGGCGCGATCATGCGGCTGGTCTCCAGCATGGATGTGGCCGCGATCGAGCGGTCCACGGACTCCCGCGGTGAGCCGTGGCTGTGGTTCTACGAGGACTTCCTCCAGCGCTACGATCCGGCGGCCCGCAACCGGGCGGGCGTCTACTACACGCCGCTGAGCGTCGTCGCGTGCCAGGTGCGCGTGGTGGACGCCCTGCTGCGGGAGAAGTTCGGCCAGGCGCTCGGCTTCGGGGCACCGTCCGTGGTGACGCTCGATCCGGCCACCGGCTCAGGGACGTATCCCTTGGCCATCATCGACCGCGCCGAGGCGACGGCCCGGGAGGAACGCGGTCCGGCGGGGGTGGCCCAGGTGGCCAAGAACCTCACGAAGAACCTGCTGGCCTTCGAACTGCTCCCCGGACCGTACTCGGTGGCGCACCTGCGGATCGGCCAGCGGCTCGCGGAGGCCCAGGGGCAGGCCTTTCAGGCGGAGGAAATCGGCGTCTACCTCACGGACACGCTCGAGGACCCGGCCGCGGGCATGCCCACGGGACTGTTCGGTGACGCGCGGGTGCTGGCCGAGGCCGCGGAGGCGGCGCGCCGGATCAAGCGGGACCGGAGGATCACGGTGGCGATCGGCAACCCGCCGTATGACCGGGTGACGTCCGGCACCGGGGGCTGGGTGGAGCACGGCGACGGCGATGCCGCCCTGTTCGACGACGTGATCGGGCCCGCCCAGGAGCAGGGAGTGATCTTCTCCGCCCAGGCCTCGCTTTACAACCTGTACGTGTATTTCTGGCGGTGGGCCATCTGGAAGGCGTTCCAGCAGGACCCCGGGGACCAGGCGATCATCTCCTTCATCACGGCGTCCTCGTGGTTGACCGGCCCGGCCTTTGTGGGCCTGCGCGATCTGGCCCGTCGGACGGCCAGTGAGATCTGGGTGATGGACCTTGGCGGCGAGGGCCGCGGGGCACGCCAGGAGGAGAACGTCTTCGACATCCAGACCCCGGTGGCAATCGTGACCTTGGTGCGCACCGGCAAGGCCGCCCGGGAAGCGTCCGTGTACTACCGGCGCTTCCGGGGCACGCGCGCGGAGAAGTTCGCGGCCCTGGACGAGGTGGCCCGGTTGGATCCCAGCGACGCCCTGTGGGAGCGCCTGCCCGGTGGGGCGGGCGACCCCTTGGCGCCGGCCAGCGGCGGGGAGGACTGGGCGGCCATGCCCGCCCTGGCGGACCTCTTCCCCTGGCAGCAGCCGGGGATCAAGTACAACCGCGCCTGGCCCGTGGCCCCGGATCAGGACACTCTGCGACGGCGGTGGCGCGAGCTGTTGGCCGACCCGTCCGCGGACGCCCGTGCGGAGAAGTATGTGACGGGCCACTCTGGGCGCACCATCCACACCGCCGTGAGCGGCCTGACCCCCTTGGCGGCGCTGCCCGCCGACGCTGAGCACCGGCCGATCACACGGGTGGCGTGGCGCTCCTTCGACCGTCAGTGGACCTTCGACGACCCCCGGCTGGCGAAGACGGACAGCCCCGCCCTCTGGCAAGCGCTGTCGGACCGACAGGTGCTCCTCATCTCCCCTAGGACAGCCCGCATCAGCGGTGGCCCCGCCGTGACCGTGGCGACGGCGGTGCCGGATCTGCACTACTACAACAACCGTGGCGGCAAGGACGTCATCCCGCTCTACCGGGATGCTGAGGCCACTCAGCCCAACGTCACCGGCGAGCTGCTCCCGCTGCTGGGGGAGCGCTACGGCCGGGAGGTCACACCGGAGGACCTGGCCGCCTACGTCATGGGCATCGCCGGCCATGACGCCTACGTCCAGCGGTTCGACGAAGCCCTGGAGGGCAGCTCCGTCCGCGTGCCGCTGACTGCCGACCCTGACCTGTTCACCCGTGCCGTGAAGCTGGGTGAACGTCTGTTGTGGCTGCAGACCTACGGGGAGCGGTTCACTGGTGTAGGCCGTCCCGCCGGCCGCGTACCCCGCATTCCTGGCCTGGGTTGGGAAGCCCCCGTGACGGCCTTGCCTGCCTCCCCACGGGCCGTGTCCTACGACCCTGCAACCCAGCGACTAAAGGTGGGGGACGGCGTCGTCACCGGCGTGAGCCCGGAGGTCAGGGCCTTCGCCGTGTCCGGCATGAACATCCTGGACAAGTGGCTCGGTGCCAGGACGGCCACCGGCATCGGCCGCGCCGCCGGCAAGGCAGCCACCCCGCTGGACCGTATCCGCCCCACTGAGTGGGCAGACGAGTGGAACGACGAGCTGCTCGATCTGCTCCGAGTGCTGACCGAGACCGTGTCACTGGGCGGTGACCAGGCAGACCTCTTGGACGAGATCCTCGCCGGAGACCTGATCCCGGCGAACGAACTCCCCGAACCGACCCCGGCCGAACGGAAGGTTCCCAAGACGATCAAGCGGGACCCCGGTTCCGAGCAGCGTGGGATGTTCTGAACGCCGGAGACGACGGAGGGGCGAGACCTATGCGCATCTGTTACCTGGACGAGTCGGAACAGCAACAGGACGGGGTCTACTACATCGGAGCCCTCGTGGTCACCGCTGAGCAGATTCGCTCCATCGACCGGGACCTCGATGCTCTGCATGCCCGACTCCGCGAGGCGCACCCGGGCTCGGTCCCGGCCGGTCTTGAGTTCCACGGTCATGCCATATTCCAGGGAAAGGAGGGCTGGGCGGAACTGAAACCGGGCGTACGGGCGTGGGCGAGCCAGAAAGCGGTGGAACTCATCTGCCGTCACTCACCGTGGTTCGGCCTGCAAGGAGTAGACGTCGACGGACTCCGTCGACGCCGCGGCTGGGAGGCCGCAGAACCTCACGTCGTTGCCTCCAGTCATCTCCTCAACCGCGTCCACCGGCGCAGTCGGTTGGTCTCTGAAGGACTCCTAGTCATCGCCGACGACCACCACCTCCGCGAAGACAGCAGGACCGCGTACCACCGGATGCGTTCGAGAGCCGTGCAAGGGCTGAGCGATGGAAAACTTCACCACCTGTTGGACACGATGTACTTCGGCCCGTCCAACCGCAGTCGCTTGCTGCAGGCCGTGGATATGCTCACCTACTTCGAGCAGCGGAGGCGCCACGTCCAGGAGGATCACCGGGAGGCGGCGCGTCGCATGAAGAACATCGGTGCCTCACTCGATTCGGTACTCGAGCATTCGTACGTATGGCGGCCCTGACCCAAAGACACACGAAGCCCCCGCACTGAGGCGGGGGCTCGGTTGGACGGAAGACGCCTTACGGCGCGTCCCGTATTGACTATCGTACGCCTCCCGCCACTCCAGGGACAGTGCCCGTCCGTCTCCATGACTACCCTGAACCTATGCCCTCCCCCGAGTCGCCCTCGTCCCCATCCCAGCAGGCCCCCGCGCATCCCTCGCAGTTCGGCTTCGAGGTGACGCACCGGCTGGAGACCGGCGGTGCGGACGGCACCCCGCTCGGGCGCACCGGCGTGATCACCACGCCGCACGGGCGGATCCAGACGCCGGCGTTCATCCCCGTCGCGACGCAGGCCTCGGTGAAGGCCGTGCTGCCCGAATCCATGGCGGAGCTCGGCGCACAGGCGCTGCTGGCCAACGCGTATCACCTGTACCTGCAGCCCGGCGACGACCTCCTGGACGAGGCCGGCGGCCTCGGTGCGTTCATGAACTGGCCGGGCCCCACCTTCACGGACTCCGGCGGCTTCCAGGTGATGAGTCTCGGCTCGGGATTCAAGAAGGTCATCGACATGAAGGGCCCCGGCGCGCCCGAGGGGCAGGGCGCCGACGACGCCGTCGCCCCCGGCAAGGAGCGCCTGGCCAACGTCGACGACGACGGCGTCTGGTTCAAGTCCCACCTCACCGGGGACCGGCACCGGTTCACCCCCGAGGTGTCCGTGGGCATCCAGCACAACCTCGGCGCGGACATCATGTTCGCCTTCGACGAGCTGACCACCCTGCACAACTCCCGCGGCTACCAGGAGGAGGCGCTCGAGCGCACCCGCCGCTGGGCCCAGCGCTGCCTCGACGAGCATGCCCGCCTCACCGGGGTCCGCGCGGCGCGGCCGTACCAGGCGCTGTTCGGCGTGATCCAGGGGGCCCAGTACGAGGACCTGCGCCGCAAGGCCTGCCGCGACCTCGCGGCGATGCGGGCCGAGTTCCCGGCCGCGGGGGAGCTCGACGGCGTGACGACCGGCTTCGACGGCTACGGCGTCGGCGGGGCCCTGGAGAAGGAGAACCTCGGGACCATCGTGGGCTGGTGCGCGCAGGAGCTGCCCGAGGACAAGCCGCGCCACCTGCTGGGCATCTCCGAGCCCGACGACCTGTTCACCGCCGTCGAGAACGGCGCCGACACCTTCGACTGCGTCTCCCCCACCCGGGTGGCCCGCACCGGCGCGTTCTACACCCGCGACGGGCGCTACAACCTGCCCGGGGCGAAGTACCGCCGTGACTTCGGCCCGCTGGACCCCGAGTGCGACTGCTATACGTGCGCCCACTACTCCCGCGCGTACCTGCGGCACCTGTTCAAGGCGAAGGAGATGGTGGCGCACACGCTCGTCTCCATCCACAACGAGCGGTTCACGGTCTCGCTCGTGGACCGGATCCGTGCGGCCATGCAGGACGGCACGCTCGCGGAGCTCAAGGCCGAGACCCTCGGCCGGTACTACGCACCGAAGGGGTGAGGCGAGGTGGCGGTGGCGGTGGCCCCCTCGCGCTCACTCTCGCCCGCGAACCAGAGAGCAACGCCCACCCCTTCGCGCGAACCAGTGCGTAGCGCCCACCCCTTCGCGCGAACCAGTGAGTAGCGCCCGAAATTCACCCCCGGAGTGGGCCATTCTCACTGGGTCGCGGTGACGAACGGCGGTGGCGGCGGCTGTGCCGGCCGGCTGCCGGTTCGGCCTCAGCGCGGGACTCCGGACGCGTCCGCCCGGGCCCGCAGTGCCACCGTCGGTCCTGCACAGGGCTCCGCCCCACCCAGAACGTCCCCATCCTGTGGCCCGCCGCCCCGCCTGAGCCCCTGACTGCCTCACTCTGGGCGGCATGGCAGTCGCCTCGAACACGTCAGCCGATCTCGACCACACCGACCTCGACCACCCCGACCTCGACCTCCGCCTCGACCCCGACCACACCGGCCCCCCGTCCCTGCCGCCGATCTTCTCCGTGCCGGAGGCCCTCGCCCACGGCCTGACCCGGAAGCAGCTGCGAGGGAAGGCGTTCGTCGTCGTCGGTCATGGACTGCGCTGCCGCGCGGACGCGACCCCCACATACGCCGATCTCGTTCGCGCACACCAGCGGGCGTGCCCGCATTCCGTGGCCACGCATACGACGGCGGCGCGCCTGTGGAGAATGTGGCTGCCGCCGGAGTGGGAGACGGAGCTCGTGCACCTGAGCCGGAGTCGGGTCCACGGCGGCGCCCCGACCCGGTCCGGCGTGGTCGGCCACGAGCGCTCCGAGCGCACGGGGGTGGTGCACCGGGCCGGGATCGCTGTCGCCACGCCGGTGGCGACGCTCGTCGCCCTGGCGGCCGCGGGGCTCGGGGCGGACGACCTGGTCGCGGCCGGGGACAGCCTGATGCAGTCCGCGGACGGCCCCGCCGCCGAGCGCGATCCCGGGACGCATCCGCGATACACGCGGGAGGTGCTCGCGGAGCGACTTGCCCTGGCGGCCGGCCTGCGCGGCGGGCGCCGGGCGAGGGAGGCGTTCGAGCACATGCGCCCCGGCGTCGACTCCCGTCCCGAGACCCTCGTGCGGCTCGCCCTGGTGCACGCCGGGTTCCCCGAGCCCGCGGTCAACCCCCGGGTGGAGTTGGCCGACGGCTCACACCCCCGAGTGGACCTCCTGTGGGCCGAGCCGCGGATCTGCGTCCAGTACGAGGGCGACCACCACCGCACTGACCTCGCCCAGTGGCGGCGCGACATCGAACGCGACCGCCGCATGCAGGCCGAGGGGTGGCTCGTCATCCGGGTGGCGGCGTCCTTCTTCACGACGCGCGGGAGGCAGGACTTCCTCGCAGACGTCGCCTCGGCCTTCGCGCAGCGGGGCGTGCCGGTGTGAGGTCATGACGCTGCGCGGTGCCCGGCCCACCGATCCGCGCGAACCAGTGAGTAGCGCCCCCAACGGCACGTAACCCGGGCCTTACCCACTGGTTCGCGGAGGGGAAGGGAGGGAGGCCCGGCTGTCCCCTCCCGCATCGCCTCACCTCACCGGCACCGCTCAGCCCTCCCGCAGCTCGTTCTTACGGATCTTGCCGGTGGCCGTGCGCGGCATCTCCTCGACCGGCACGAACCGGTCCGGGACCTTGAACCCGGCCAGGCGCTCCCGGCAGTGGGCGCGCAGTTCCTCCTCGTCCGGCCGCTCCGCACCGGAGCGGTACACCACGTAGGCCACGGGACGCTCGCCCCAGCGCTCGTCGGCCACGGCCACCACGGCGACGTCGGTCACCGCAGGGTGCGCCGAGATCACGCCCTCCACCTCGATCGAGGAGATGTTCTCCCCGCCGGAGATGATGATGTCCTTGGCACGGTCCCGCAGCTGGACGTACCCGTCCGGGTGCAGCACGCCGAGATCCCCGGAGTGGAACCAGCCGCCACGGAAGGCCTCCTCGGTGGCCTCGGGGTTCTTGAAGTACCCGAGCATGACGCCCTCGCCGCGCATCACCACCTCGCCCATGGTCGTGCCGTCCGCCGGCACCGGGTCCATGTCCGGGTCCACCACGGCCACCTCGCCCACGAGCGGCATGGCCACGCCCTGGCGCGCCATCACCTGGGCGCGCTCGAGGCGAGACATGCCGGCCCAGTCGGGCTGCGGCTCGCAGATGGTGAAGGGGCCGTGGGTCTCGGTGAGCCCGTAGACGTGCACCGGCGTGATGTTCAGCCCCTCGAGCGCGGCGATCACCGACGGCGGCGGCGCGGCCCCGGCGGCGGCCATGCGGATCTCCCGGTCCACGGGGTGGGCCTGCTCGGCCTCGATGAGCATGGCGGCCACGATCGGCGCGCCGCACAGATGGGTGACGCCCTCGTGGTCCAGCGCGTGCCACAGCGGCTCCTGCCGCACGGCGCGCAGGCACACGTGCGTGCCCGCGACGGCGGTGACCGCCCACGGCCGCGTCCAGCCGTTGCAGTGGAACATCGGCAGCGTCCAGAGGTACCGGGTGGCGCCCGTGAACCGCTGCGTGAGGACGTTGGCCAGGGCCGTCTGGTGCGCGCTGCGGTGCGAGTACCGCACGCCCTTGGGCCGGCCGGTGGTGCCGGAGGTGTAGTTCAGGGTGATCGGGGCGTCCTCGCCATCCACCGTCCACGGCAGGTCGGGCCCGTCCGCGCCCTCGGCGACGAGCGCCTCGTAGGTGAGCCGTCCGTCGTCGGGCAGGGCGTGGCCCGCCTGCTCGTCCACCACCTCGGCGACCGCGGCGCCGGTGCCGATCCGCTCGAGGACGCCGCGCACCTCCACGGCGACGTCCCCGTCAGCGAGCACCACGCGGGCCTCGGAGTGCTCGAGGATGTACTCCAGCTCGCGCGGGGTCAGGCGCGGGTTGAGGGCGCACAGGACACCTCCGGCCAGCGGCACGGCGAAGTGGGCGGCCAGCATGGCGGGCACGTTCGGCAGGATCGCGGCGACGGTCTGACCCGGCTCGATCCGGGCCGTGAGCGCCCGCGCCAGCGACTGGACGTGGGCGGCGAACGCGGCGTAGTCCCAGCGCAGGGAACCGTAGACCACCGCCTCCCGCTCCCCGAAGACGGCGGCCGCGCGGCCCAGGAAGGCCAGCGGGGTCAGGGGGCGGGCGCCGGCGGAGGCCGGTGCATCCAGGGGCGCGGCGGCTGTGCTCTGCGTCACGGTCATGCCCCCATCCTGGTCCAAGGTCCGCATCCCTGTCACGCCCGCCGGGGCGCGGGTCCCGTCATGTGCTGCCCGCGCGGACGACGACGGCGCCCCTCCCCGCGGGAGGGGGCACCGTCGTCATGGGGGTCGGGCCGGCCCGTGCGGGGCCGGGGCGGGTCAGGCGAAGGCGCCCTTGCCGGTGATGTCGCGGCCCACGATCAGGGCCTGAACGGTCTCGGTGCCCTCGTAGGTGTGGATCGCCTCGAGGTCGGCGAAGTGCTTGCCCACCTCGTTCTGGATCAGGATGCCGTTGCCGCCCAGCAGGTCGCGGGCGTTGGCAGCGATCGAGCGGGCGGTGCGGGTGGCCGAGTACTTGGCCAGGGAGGCCTGCGGGCCGGTGAGGCGGCCGGCGTCCTCGAGCTGGGCGGCACGGAGCACCAGCAGCTGGACCTGGGTCAGCTCGGAGAGCATGCGGGCCAGGCGCTCCTGGACGATCTGCGACTCAGCCAGCGGGCGCCCGAACTGCACGCGCTGATTCGCGTACTGCACGGCGGCCTCGTAGCAGCCGACCGCATGGCCCACGGCGGACCAGGCGACGCCCAGGCGAGTGGCGAACAGCACCGCGGCGGTGCTCTTGAAGGAGGTCGCCTCCGGCAGGACGTCCGCCTCCGGGACGAACACGCCGTCAAAGGTGATGAGGGCCTGGTGGATCGCGCGGAGCGCCATCTTGCCGCGGATGACCTCGGCGCTGTAGCCCTCGGCATCCTGCTGGACGATGAAGCCCTTGACCTGACCGTCCTCGGTGGAGCGGGCCCAGGTGACGGTGATGCCGCCGGCGGCGCCGTTGCCGATCCACTTCTTGTGGCCGTCGATCCGCCAGCCGCCGTCCACGGGCGTCGCAGTGGTCTGCAGGGAGACGGAGTCGGAGCCGTGGGTGGGCTCGGTCAGCGCGAATGCGCCGAACAGCTGGCCTGCGGCCATCGCGGGCAGGTACTTCTGCTTCTGCTCCGCGGAGCCGCACATCTGGATGGAGCGCATGGCCAGGCCGCCCTGAACGCCGACGATCGTGGCGAGGGAGCCGTCCACGCGAGACAGCTCCATGGAGGCCAGGCCCGAGGCCAGGCGGGACGGGGTCGCGCGGCCGTCGATCTCGACGCCGTCGCGCAGCAGGTCGGCCTCGGCCAACCCGGCGATGAGCTGGGTCGGGTACTCGCCCTTGTCCCACGCGTCCTGCAGGGTCTTCTGCACCTCGGGCGTGAGGAAGGCCCGGGCGGCCTTCTGTAGGGCGAGGTCCTCCTCGGAGAGGTCGGCGAAGACGGCGTAGGCGTCCGTGTCCAGGGGACCGGTGACGTCGTAGGCGGGCTCGGCGGTGGGCAGCTGCTCGGTCATGGTGGCCTCCGGGTCGCGGCGGGAGAAGGGTCGTGACCCACGCTACACGAGCGCTGACACCGCGTCTCACCTCTGCCACACCCCGTCTCACCCCGCCTCGGCGGCGTGACACCATGACCGGCATGACTCCCGCCGAGGACACGCTCACCGCGCTCATCCATCTGCTGGACCAGGAGGGCTACGACGCCGTCACCGTGGACCAGCTCGCCCGTGAGGCGGGGATGAGCCGGGCGTCCTTCTTCCGTCACGTGGGCGGCAAGGAGGAGGTGGTCTTCGCCGACCACGCGGCCCTGCTGGACCGGCTGGACGCGTTCCTGCGCGGCACGGCGCTGTCCGTGGACGAGGCGCTTGCCGAGGCCGTGGTCCAGGTCTTCCGGCACCACGTGCAGGACCCGGCCCGCGCCCGCGCCCGCGCCCGGCTGCTGCGGGGCTCCCAGGCCCTGCGTACGCGCGAGCTGCTCACCTCGCACCGCTACGAGGTCCTCTTCTCCACCTGGCTCGCCGGCACCCTCCCGGACGCCCCCGAGCGGGGCGGGGTGGCCGCGGGCCTGGCGGCCGCCGTCGTCGCCGTCCACAACCGGGCGCTGCGCGCGTGGCTGCGCACCCCCGACGACGACGCCGAGGCCGCCCTGCGCGCCGAGGTCACCACGGTGGTCACCCGGCTCACCCACGCCCCCGGCGAGGCGGAGCAGACGCTCGCGGCGGTGCGGCGCCTGCTCGCCTGACCGGCGCTCAGGCGCGGCCGGCCACCTGGGCGTTCTCCGCGCCGAAGGCCGGCGGGTAGCGGAACTCGCCGGAGGGGGTCCGGGCGCCCTCCTGCAGCACGAGGACCTGGAGCGCTTCGGGCTGCGTCGCGAAGGACGCGGTGATCCCGGCCTCGGCGGCGGGGCGGAAGCCGAAGCGCGAGTAGTACTCGGGCCAGCCGTAGACCACCACGACCCTCTCGCCGTCCTCGCGCGCGGCCTGCAGCAGGCTCTCCACGATCGCGGTGCCGGCGCCCTGGCCCTGGTGCTCGGGGAGCACGGCGTGCGGGGCGAGGGCGAGTACGGGATCGGTGTCCACGTGGGCGCGCACCAGCAGGCCGTGGCCCTCAGGATCGGAGTGCAGGTCGGTGCCGGGCACCGCGCCGATCATGACCACGTGGGAGTACTGGGGCAGCCACCCCTCGCCGCCGGCGGCGAGCTCCTCCACCAGGTCCGCCTCCGCGGATGATCCGAAGGCCAGCTCCGAGAGCACGCGGATCGCGCGGCGGTCCCCCGGGTCGGCGTGGTCGGCCGTGCGGGTGGCCCACCGCGGGCCGAGGTCCTGCCCGGACGGGATGGACGGGGTGGGGGTGGTCTGATGCGCGGCGCTCATGGCCCCACGCTAGTCCCGGATGTGACGCGGATGACAGGGGCCGCTGTCAGTCGACCTGGAGCTCGCCCATCGGGCCGAAGCCCTCGGCGCCGATCTGCTCGGAGATGATCTGCGGGGTGCTCGCCAGCAGCGGGCGCATCGCGTCGATGCCCTCCTGGAAGTGCGGGGACTCCACGTGGGCCTTCGCCCCCTCCTCCGTGAAGCCCTCGAGCAGGAAGTACTCGTTCTCCCCGCCCTCGACCGGCCGGTACCACTCGAAGAACAGGTTGCCCTCCTCGGACCGGACGTCCGCGGTGTACTGCGCGACGGCGTCCATCCACTGGTCGGCGAGCTCGGGCTTCACGGTGAACTTCAGGTTGATGAGGATCATGCGGCCATGCTCGCACCGCGTCCGCCGCGCCGTCCCGCCCTGACGCGCTGTGCGATCAGCCACAGCGCCACCACGACGGCGGCCAGCACCACGACGACGAGCACCGGCAGGAACAGGGCGGCGGCGGTGAGGGCGAGCGCCGAGGCGTCCTCCGCCGTCGAGAGCACAGGCGCCGCCGCGCCGACGGTGACGGTGTTCGCGGCAGCGCGCGTCCCGGCCTTGGCCAGGTGCACCACGAGGGCGAGGACCGCGCCGATCGCGATGGGCACCCACACCTGGGAGCTGAGCAGGGTGTCCGGGTCCTGCACCGTGACCGTCTCCGCGCCCACGCCGGAGGCGAAGGTGATGCCGCCGGCCGCCGGCCGGACCAGGGTCTGGAGGACGTCGTTGGCGGAGTCCACGGCCGGGATCTTGTCCGCCACCACCTCGACGACCAGCAGCACTCCGAGGATCCACAGGGACACGTCCGAGGACAGCCAGGACCACGCCGCCGGCAGCTCCACCACCGGGGTGAACCGGTCCAGCAGGCCCAGGGCCAGCAGGGGGATGAAGGCGTTGAGCCCGGCCGAGGTGGCCAGGCCCGTGCCGGTGAGGATCTCGAGCATGGGCCTATCACTACCATGTCCGACATGACCACCGCGCAGACCACCCCCGCACTCGCCCTCACCGTGGCCGGCTCCGAGGCCACCGGCGGCGCCGGCGCCCAGGCGGACCTCAAGACGTTCCAGGAGCTGGGCGTCTTCGGGATCGTCGCCCTGACCTGCATCGTCTCCTTCGACCCGGCGGCCGGCTGGGACCATCGGTTCTTCGCGGTCCCCCAGGACGTCCAGCGGGCCCAGCTCGAGGCGGTCCTGGGCGACTACCCGGACGCGCTGCGCACCGTGAAGCTGGGCATGCAGGGCTCCCCGGAGACCATCCGCACGACGGCCGAGGCCCTGCGCGGCCACACGTGGGACCACGTGGTCCTGGACCCGGTGCTGATCTGCAAGGGCCAAGAGCCCGGCCACGCCCTCGACACGGATCAGGCCCTCACGGCCGAGCTGCTCCCCCTGGCCACGTTCACCACCCCCAACCACTTCGAGACCGAGCAGCTCTCCGGCATGACGGTGCGCACCGCGGAGGACCTGATCGCCGCGGCGCGGCGGATCCACGAGATCTCCGGCGCCGCCGTGCTCGCCAAGGGCGGCATGCACCTCGAGGGCCCCGACGCCGTCGACGTGTTCGTGGACGGGGACACCGTGGAGGTGCTCTCCGAGCCGAAGATCGGCGAGGCCGGTGTCTCCGGCGCCGGCTGCTCGCTGGCCGCCGCCGTGACCGCCGAGCTGGCCAAGGGCGCCACGCCGCTCGAGGCGGCGCGCCGGGCCAAGGAGTTCGTGACCGCCGGCATCCGCCAGTCCGTGTCCGGGCAGACCCCGTTCGCCGCGCTGTGGCAGGGCGGGCTGCGGGCGTGAGCGACGTCCGCACCGCCCCCGCCCCCTGCCCGAGGCCCTGCGCCTGGACGAGGAGCTGACGCAGGACCTCCACGAGGAGTACGTCCACCTGCACCGGAGCCCAGAGCTGTCCATGCAGGAGCACGGGACGGCCGCGTGGGTCGAGGCACGCCTCGACGAGCTGGGGATCGAGCACGAGCGGGTGGGCGGGACCGGCGTCGTCGGCATCCTGCGCCACCCGGACGCCACGGACGGACCCGTGATCGCGTATCGGGCGGACACTGACGCCCTGCCGATGAAGGAGGACTCCGGGGTCGAGTACGAGTCCACCGCGCGCGGCACACTGCCCGACGGCACCGACGTCCCCGCCATGCACGCCTGCGGGCACGACTCGCACGTGGCCATGGCGGTCACCGCGGCCCGCGTGCTGGCGCGGAACCCCGAGACGTGGCACGGCACGGTCGTCTTCGTCTTCCAGCCCGGCGAGGAGACGGCGGCCGGGGCCAGGGCCATGCTGGACGACGGCCTCTGGGACCGCGCCCCCCGACCGGTCGCCGTGATCGCGCAGCACGTGAGGCCCGCCCCCGCCGGGGTGATCGCCTACGCGCACGGGGACGCGATGTGTCTGGCCGACTCCTTCAGAGTGACCTTCCGCGGCAAGGGCGCCCACGGGTCCATGCCCGAGCGCGCGATCGATCCCATCCTCCTCGCCTCGCACGCCGTGACCCGTCTGCAGGGGATCGTCTCCCGGGAGATCGCGCCGGCGGACAAGGCCGTGGTGACAGTCGGGGCCTTCCACGCCGGGATGAAGGAGAACATCATCCCGGACTCCGCCGAGATCGCTCTCAACGTCCGCACCCCCACCCCGGAGGTGCGGGACACGGCGGCGGCGGCGATCAGGCGCATCCTGCACGCCGAGGCCCAGGCGTCGGGTGCCCCGGAGCCGGAGATCAAGCGGTACAACTCCTTCCCCCGGACCCACAACGACGAGGGCACGACGAGGCAGGTCATGGCCGCGATCGGGGCGGAGCTGGGCGAGGACCGCATCGTGGAGGTGCCCCAGATGATGGGGTCCGAGGACGTGGGTGCCCTGGCGGACGCCATCGACGTCCCCCTGGTCTCCTGGTTCCTGGGCGGATTCGCTGCGACCGACCCCGCGGAGAACCCCGCGAACCACACCCCGCAGTTCGCCCCGCTCATCGAGCCCACGCTCACCACCGGCGTGCGGGCCGCCCTCGCCGGCCTGCTGCACCTCGTGGGCCGGTGACCCGACGGTTCCCCTCCCTCCCTCCCTCCAGCTATGGGGGCGTTTTGCGTCGGCATGGAGCGTCCATGCCGACGCAAAACGCCCCCGAAGGCTGTGGTGGGTCAGAGTCGGGCCCGTGGGACCATGGCGCCATGACGACGTCCCTCTTCCCGACCGCCCCGCTCACCCGCTCCCAGGAGAGGGCGCTGCGACTGAGGCCCTCCGCCCTGGCTCTCGGGGGCCGCGTCTACGGCCCCGTCATGGCGGCCGCGCTGGCCGCCGCCGCCCTGCCCGACCCGAACGCCGGATCCCGCGTCCGCCGGGACCGGGTGCAGCGCGTGGCCGCCGCCGTGTCCGGGGTCTACGGCGCCGCCGAGGCCGGGGCCGCCGTGCGCTGCGCGCGGCTCGCGGCGCGCCGCCCGAGATCGGAAG